>JAGWMG010000018.1 GCA_028871795.1 Alphaproteobacteria bacterium
GAAACGTCTCGAGGTTCCACCGCCACGATGCGCAGCAAAGCGCGGCGAACGGCCTGCCGGCGTCCAAAATCGCGGCATTTGTTGAGCGCGATCCTGTGCAGCCAAGGCGCGAAAGGGCGTTTGGGATCATAGCGCGGAAGCGCCGTCCACGCGGAAACGAAACTGTCCTGGAGGATGTCATAGGCGTCGTCGGCTTGACCGATATGGCGCCGTATGAATCGATAGAGTGGTTGCTTGTGCCGTCCAATCAGTACATTGAAGGCCATATGATCGCCGCGAACTGCCGCTGCAGCGAGCGCCTCGTCGGCCGCCCCCTGTGCCGTATCGGTCACATCCGTCCTGCGGTCAGAGCTTGATGGATTGCGCGGTCGAACTTCTCGGACTGTTCCTGGTTGAGCACCGAACGCATGGCTAAGACATGCTTGATGGTGGCCACCTGCAGCGCCTCCTCGGCATGGTGAAACCGATCGATCGCGGCCTGGGCTTGGGGGCCGTAGGCGTGCTCGTTGTCGAGCGCAGCCGCCAAGTCGTGGTTGGCCGCCTGCATTTCCGTCTGAAAGACCTTCCTCTGCTCCGCATAGTGCGCTTCGAGCGCTTCGATGCGGTCGTTTTGCGCCGCCGTCAAATCAAGTTCATGGTGGATCAGGGTGTCGAGGTTCGTGGGGGTGTGCGAAACGCGATTGCCGTAAGCAACACCGAGCGCGCCTCCAACAGCACCGGCGAATAGAGTCAGCAGCAAGAGGACAATGACGGGGCGAAGCGGAATCTTCATGGACGTTTTCCCAACAGGAGTGTCGACGGTGCGAAATCCGCCCCGGCCGAGGTAATGATGGTGCCGGGCGTACGGTCGAGTGTTACAGTCGTAGCTCCAGCCGCTGCGGCTCCGACGAGTGCCACGATCATGACTCCGGCTTGGCAGGAGGCAATGATCCTGCCGGTTCGGCGAGCAACAGTCTGTGCCGCGACGCCGGCCCAAATGTCCGCTTCCAGGTGATCAAGGGACCTATCCGTGGGCTGCTCCGCGAGACTTGAGATGTCGTTGTCAATCATGGGCGGCTTCCTACTTTTCTGGCCCTATCATTACGCAAGACAGGTGTTTCCCCTCCCGGAGGGTTTGTCGCAGACGTGCGTAATAACCGTATTCGGAGCCCAATCCCAGCGAAGGAATAGCCGTGGACAGTCAGACCGACCGCCCCCTGCCCAGGTCGTGGAAAATAGCCGGTATTGCGGCGTTTGGCATTTGCATTGGCGTCGTCGCAGTGTGGGCGTTCGTTGCATTGGGCGCCTATGACGTTGCAGCCGATGTCCCGCATACCAGGCTGGTCTACTGGTGGATGACCGAAGTGCGCGACCGTTCGGTGGCGGTTCGCGCTAGGGACGTTCAAGTCCCTTCGGACCTTGGCGCTCCTAAGCGTATCTCGACCGGCGCCGGCCTCTACAACGAGATGTGTAGCGGCTGTCATCTCGCACCGGGAATGAAAAAGACGGAAATCAGCCAAGGCTTGTATCCGAGCGCGCCGGAATTGAGTTGCGGAACCGACCTGACGCCGGGCGAAGAATTCTGGGTCGTCAAACACGGCATTAAGATGAGCGGAATGGCGGCGTGGGGCAAAACCCACAACGACACGCTGATCTGGGACATGGTCGCATTCGTGCGCAAACTGCCCACCCTCTCGCCGACGCAATACCAAGCGGTAGTGAAAAGCGCTCCGGGAGATCATGACGAGATGATGAATATGCAGAACATGGATCATGGAGGCCATTAGCAGGAGGTCACCCCCTCATTTGCGGCTGGGATTTCGTAAACTTCGTTCAACACTCAACAGCAAAAGGAACTCGACAATGAAATTCGCAACAAGTTTTGCCCTATCGGCCGTGCTCGTGTTATCGGCGGCTTCCGCCGTGGCACAAAGCACCCCAATGCAAGGCATGCCCAAACAACAAAATTCGATGACGGGCATGCCGGGCATGGACACCATGCCCGCGCACGGCATGATGGGTTCTCACATGATGCCCGCGACAGTGTTGAGCGTCGACACGAATACGGGGATCCTGGAAGCCGATGCCAGCGGCATGAAATTGCGCCTGCATTTCCCACCGGCATCGCTTGCCAGCGTCAAGGCCGGCGACAAGATCACGCTCCATATGGGTTTTATGAAGCAGTAACGGCCGGTTCCCCATTTTCACGGGCGCGGCGCCGTTGCCATTCCCGAGGCTGCTTGTCGTGTTTCCGCGACACGCCGCCACAGGCGCCTTTCATAGGAGAGGGGCAGGTCGCTGGGCCGCGTATTCGAGTAAATACCGAAAGCTATCGCAAAAAATGACATGTGGCAGGGCAACTATGAGGCAAAGCCGAGGAGTAGGGGATTCTACGGATATTAGTTGCGACTGAGTATCACTCATATTTTAGATGGGCAAATCTGCCTTGGGGCCATGTGTTATTCGGCAGGAACAACTAATGGACAAACTGAACAAAACTTCTGTCGATTGCTTGAAGTGTAGAGCCCGCAACAACGGGCTGTGCAGTGACCTCTCACCCGAGCAGCTTGCCCGAGTCCGCCAATTAAAGAGCTGTGATCGTGTGGTTCGGGCCGGCGCAGATATTTTTATTCCAGGAGAGCCGTGCTGCACCATCTACAACGTCACCGAAGGGTGGGCTTTTCGCTATGGCCTTCTGAAGGACGGTCGGCGCCAAATCTTGGATTTTGCACTTCCCGGCGCTGTCTTAGGATTTCACCCCGCGCAGGGCACGATGGTGTCTTATGGCGCGCAGGCGCTAACTGACACGGTTGTCTGCGTAATACCTCGAGAGAACTTCGCCACGTTGTGTCGCGACCTACCGGAAATCGGTTTGCGCCTTGCCATGATGGTCTCGCGCGACCGGAGCTTGGCTTTTGATCATCTCGTCAGTGTGGGCCGTCAGTTGGCGGTCGAACGCGTGACACACCTCATCCTGGAACTGTTTCTTCGCGCCCGAGCGCAGTGGCCTGGGCAACACGGCGACGAAATGCAGCTGCCGCTGACGCAGGAACACATCGCCGATGCAACGGGACTGACCCCCGTGCATGTGAATCGCGTCCTGCGCGAGCTCTCCGATGACGGTGTCATTACCTTCCGCTACCGCCGTCTGTGCGTGCTCGATCCAGACAAACTTGCCGAGCTGGCCGAAATCGACCCACATCTGGCCATGTCCTGGACGCGCTGCGTCTCGGTAGCAGCCGTACCATAAGCTTTAGCGAGGCTCTGAGTCCTACTGACTGGGAGCACGATGTGCACGAACGCGGCACCGGCGTTTTTCATGCCCCCGCCAAAACCCACTTTTCCGGGCAGCGACACTTAAGCATTCCAATTTCTTGACCTAGTTTAAGGTTTTCCACAGTGTTCGGCCTAGGGTCCGCCAGTTGTTGTAAAACGAGTGATCGGCAATATGGACAAATCCGCCGCAGAAGATGTGCCGGTTGCGATCATAGTTATGAGGGTGGGCCCGGACTATGTGTTGAGCCCTTTCTTCGCCAAGAGCGACGGGGTTCTTCTCGTGGATCCGGGCAAGACGCCCGTGTACGTCGCCAATGACATCCATGATCTCGAAACGCTTTGCCGCCTAGTGAGGGATGCGGACGCGAGGCGGCTGATCTGCGGCTTCATTCCCCACGACGCCTGCGCCTCGCTTCAGTCCGCCGGCGTCGATGTCCGATTCGGATCGTGTGCGGTATCCATTGAATGCCTTCTGGCCGGCTTTGCGGCGCTTCCGACGGTTCAGGGCACGGAGCTCAATCTGCGGATAAGGTAGCGTCTCAGATGCGTTAATTCGTCTCACGACGTTCGAATGTCTAACTTGGATCAAGGTGGAATCGCGACGCTCCCACGACGATGGCTGCGGTTGATTGTTCCTGGTCATAGGATCTGCAGGGGATTCCGGAGATGTCGTTCAGAACAAAACAGTTTTCGGTCATAGGGGTGGTCGCGGCAGTTCTCGCTCTGTGGAGCTTGGCAAGCACGCCAGCCTGGGCCGTTCCCGCCTATTCGGCGAAGACCGATCAGCCGTGTGCCGCCTGTCACGTTGGAGGCTTCGGTCCGCAGCTCACGCCGTTTGGTCGTCAGTTCAAACTCCACGGCTACACGATGGACGCCGGCGACAACAAGTTTCCGATGCCCGTCTCGGCAGAGGTCGTAGCCTCCTATACGAGCACCGCCAAGGCGCAGGAGAGCCTGCCGGCCGACCACTACGCCACAAACGACAATTTCACGATGGATCACGCGAGCATCTTCGTCGCTGGCGGCATCGGCGACCACTTCGGCTATTTCTCGCAATGGACGTACGACGGCGTGGGCCGCGCCTTTTCGTGGGATATGCTCGACGTCCGCCTTACCGATGAGTTCAACGTTTCGGGCAACGATGTGCTCGCAGGACTGACGCTGACCAATATGCCGGCCAATCAGGATGTCTGGAACACGCTCCCGACATGGGGCTTCCCCTACAGCACGAGCGATTTGGCGCCGGCGCCAGCCGCCGGCACCATGTTCGACGGCGCGCTGGACATGCAGGTCCTCGGCCTTTCCGCCTACGCCTATTTGAACTCGAACATCTACGCTGAAGCCGGCTTCTACTGGACGCCGTCCAACGGCTTCCTGCGGGCCATGGGCTCGAGTACTATGATGGGGCCTGGGGCGATTTCCGACGTAGCACCGTATTTCCGCCTAGCCTATCAGAAGGATTACGGCGACCAGAACTTCGAGATCGGCGCCTTCGGCTTTTTCCCGAGCATCGATCCCAACGGTGATATGGGACCCGTCCACATCGGCAAGACCGACAACTACTCGGATATTGGCGTCGACGCGTCTTATCAGTTCATGGGCGACGGCAACAATATCTACACGGTCAATGCCCGCTATACCCATGAGGACCAGAGCCTCGATGCGTCCTACTTCCTGGGCAACGCAACAAGCGCCAGCAACTCGCTCGATGATTTCCGGATCGACGCGTCCTATTACTGGCACAACCAGATCGGCGGCACGATACAACTGTTCGATACGACCGGCTCCAGCGATGCCATGCTCTACGCGGACAATCGCACGCTAGCGCCCGATAGTTCCGGAATCACTTTCCAGATTGACGGTACCCCGTGGGGAGTCGGCAACTCGCCATTCGACAACCGGCTGAACCTGCGTGTCGGAATTCAGTACACGATGTATTCGAAATTCGACGGAGCCAGCAGCAATTACGACGGAACTGGCCGCAATGCCGGCGACAACAACACGCTGAGAATATTCACTTGGCTCGCTCTCTAGGAGGGAAACTGAAGATGCGACGCTTCCTGACTGCTTCTACCATGCTGTCCGCAATCGCCCTGGCTGCGTTTCCGCTGACGTCCGCCCAAGCAGCCGGCAACCCTGCCAATGGCGCTAAGGTCTACCAACGCTGCGCCGCGTGCCATTCGCTGAACAAAGGCGTGAACGGCATTGGGCCAAGCCTGTTTGGTGTGGTGGGCCGCAAGGCTGGCACGGAGTCGGGCTACGCCTATTCGGCGGCGCTGAAAAACTCGGGCATCGTCTGGACTGAAGACAAACTGAAGGAGTGGTCCGCCAACCCCAAGACGCTTGTCCCCGGCACAAAGATGATGATGTTCGGTGCGGTACAGGGCGCAGATGCGGATGACTTGGTCGCTTACCTCAACACGAAGAAATGACGGGAGAGGAATGCGTGGCGTTAGTCCCTACGAAGATTGGCCCGAGGGTGGCCGGCTTGATCGGCGCTGCGGCTTTGGCCGTGGTGATCGTCATGCCCACTCAGGCAGTCTCCGTCCCGCAGCCCGTCAGCTTCCAGAAACAAGTGCTTCCGATCTTTCAGGAGCACTGCGTCGCGTGCCACAGCCCGGGTGGCGCGGGATACATTTCCGTCGACATGGATCTGCGCAGCTACAAAGCGCTCAGAAGCGGTTCGGCCGGCGGAATTGCCGTCATTCCGTTCCACCCGCGCAGCAGTCCTCTGATGAGGGTGCTGGACGACGACTGGAGTTCAAGCAACATCAATTCCCTGCGCATGCCTCCGATGGGGCCGAAGCTCTCGCCTGACGATCTGAAAACCATCAGCGAATGGATCAAGCAGGGCGCCAAGGATAACTGAAGACCGTTCGGAGAATCGCAATGTCTATACGAGCCCGTGAAGGGCGGTCTCTGCTCACGTTGGTTGGCGTCACCGTCATGATTGTGTTCGTGCTGGCCGGTGCGCGCCTCGTCATACCGGCCAAGGCCGCGGCACCTGATCCCGCCAAGGGCGCCGAAATCTCGACCCAGTGTGCGGTATGCCACGGCAGCGACGGCATATCGGTCGATACGAGCGTGCCCAACCTGGCAGGGCAGCGTTATCCCTATCTCCTGGCGCAGTTGAACGCATTCAAGCAGGGGACCAGGAAGAACCCGATGATGAACGAGCTCGCCAGGCCGTTGTCGCAGGAGCAAATCGAGGACATTGCGGCATATTACGCGAGCATTTCGATCCACGCGGGCCAAGCCACCAAATCAAAATAACCAACAAGAAGAGAAAAACCATGAAACGGCTACCTGACCTTCCGATCGAGCTCAAGGCGCTGGCATCGGCAGCACTGATATATGTCGGCTTTTCGGTGTTGATGGGTTTCACCTATATCGTCACCAGCCACCGCGGCCTGGGTGGCAGCTATCGGATCGGACCATCCGACATTGCGGCGTTGTACACTGGGCCCGGCGTGAGCACGGTGACACTCATTTCGATTGCCCACGTCCACTTGCTGGGCCTGTTCGCGATATTCTCGATCGTCGGCTATATCTTCGTTCATTCGACGCTGTCGACCGGATGGAAGGTGTTCTGGTCGATGCTCCCGTTTGTCGCTTTTCCGATTGATGTGACCTCTTGGTTCCTCACCAAGTTCGTGGCCTATGATTTCGTCTATCTGGTCATCGCCGCAGGCGCTACGTTCATCCTGTCGTTGGCTGCGATGATCTTCATGAGCTTCTTCGACCTCTGGATCGCGCCGATTGGCGTGAGGGCCAAGCAAGCGTCGCGAGAGGCGCTCAAGACATCGGAGGCAGGACCGCGTGTCCCGAATGCCGAAGGCGAGGCGCGCTCCGCCTAGAAGCATCCCCAACCGCCGTCGCACGCATCGGCTGGCCACCTGTGTCTGGCCACGGTTTGATCCGCGACATGGCACCACACCGGGAGAAGGTCCGGCGAGGGATGGGCGGATCGGTTGCGTAATTGGGGAAAGCGGCAGGGTCCAGCCGATCATGGAGGTTAGGATGATGTGGCTCACTGATATCGGTTTTTTGGTCCTGTTGCTGGTCGGCGCCGCATTCCTGTTGTCCCGTTGCGGCGGCTGCTGTGGCGGACACCACCATCACAAAGATAGGGCTGGTGCGGGGTCGACCGCACAGCATGGTTCTGGGCATTCTTCAATCTAACTGCGACTAAGTCGCATATTGCGGGTCAAAAGATGCGCGGATACCGTTTGATGATCAGGCAAGGGTGCTCGCCGTGAGAGCTTTTGTTGCTCTGCTTGTTGCAATTGTTTTTCTGCTCACCGGAATCCCCGGTGCGGTTGCAGCAGCCGCGCCCTCAACGGACGCCATGACCATGCATGCCAACATGGGCCCGACGCATCAGGCACCATGCTGCGATCACTCCATGCCCATGCAGAAACACGGCACGCCGTGCAAAAGCAATGCAAACTGCATGGGCATGTTGAGCTGTTACGGCACGCCAGCCATCACTGCGAACGTCCCGCCCATGCTGCCTCTTGCTTACGCACGCTCAGCATCATGGCACGTCCAGGGACCGGGTCCCGGTCTCGCGCTGCAGCCTGACAATCCTCCTCCCATCGCTTGACGAGCTGATCGCGCCGCCCGGCTATAGCCGGGACGCGGTAGCACGCGGGCATCTCTGTTGTGACGGCCCCAGCACCGCTTCCTTGCCTGAGCCTCCGCGACGAACGCGACACTTTCCAGTCATCAGTTTCGTCATTGCGCCCGATGCCGGGCAGGAGGAGAAGCCATGAACACGAACGCAAGAAAGACCACTCTCATTGCTGCGGCAACTATCGCCGCCGCATTGCTCGCCGGACCCGCTGTTGCGGGCGGGCAATTTCACAGGATGCCGGCCGATTACGGCAAAATGTTCCCCACCTATGAAATCCGCATCGTCAACGTTCCGTCCGGCCGGACAACCCCGCTCACCATCCAGGTCATCAACAAGGAGACGGGCGAGCTCGTGACAAACGCAGATGTCACGATGCGTCACCGGCATTGGCTCGGCATCAAAGGCGTGCCGCAGTTTCAATATGTTCAGCTCGCGCTGAAGCCAGATGGGCGTGGTGATTACGTTTGTCCGAACGGCGCGCTGTTCTATGGCGACAAGATTATTCTGCGCGCGCAGATACCTGGCGAGCCATCGGCCACCTGGGTGACGCTCGCGGCCAATCAATAACCGCGGCATTGCCGGAAGCCGGATCGTTCCGGCTTCCGGCAATCACCCGGATGAACGGATCGCAGAAATCCCGAGCGGAGAAGAAGATGTCTACTAATTCGAACCACGCGGCTCGATCGGCTACGGTCACCTCGCACAACGTGAACTTTGTCATGGGTGCGGTGGTGACGGCGCTGGCGCTGATGGCGCTCGGCAAGCCCGTTCATGCTGCCGACATGCAGGCCTTGCCAGCCCAAGACGCAGCAATTGTACGTGAGACCTGCATCGATATCGTGGGGGCCGAAAAGGGCACGGCTCTCTATCAAGGCTGCACGGACAGCCTGTCTCAAACCGTGCGTTCCCAACGTCGAGCAGCGACGCTCAGCAGGAGTTCCAACGATTGTGAGAAAGCGGGGCCGAAGCACGATACCGCGGCGTTTTCGACCTGTGTTTTACGGGATCGGGACGCCTACATCTCGGCGCACGACAGACAGCTGGCAGCAGCCGTCATTTCAAAAACCCCTGTGGACGTGCCGACAGAACTTCTCGGAAGGTCGTTCATTGAAAGCACGCCTGCGAGCCGCCACCGCAAAAAAGAATATGCCTGCGCCCAACTCGGTTTGTCTCCGGATAGCGACAGTTTTGGACAATGTGTCGCCGATCTCGAGGCTGCACTCGATCCGCTGCTTCGGCCGTCCGGCTGACGGTTGTCAGTATTTGGGAGACTCTACTATGCGCACAAAAATCGCCCTCGTCGTATTCCTGGCAATCGCGGGGTACTTTCTCGTCACGGAGCACAGCGCTCACTTAGCGCTCGCCATTCCCTATCTGCCCTGGCTGCTTCTGCTCGCTTGTCCGCTGATGCATCTGTTCATGCATCACGGTCACAGCGAACGAGACACTGGCAGTCAGCACAACCATCATTGAAGACGAGGTTGGCGTGATGGCCATGGAAACGCGGCGGACAAGGCGTCGGGAAGCTCGGGCTCTTCGGAGACTGCCACAGTTTCTGAAGGATCGCTTGGTCGCCAAGCTGATTCTGGCTGCGGTCGTGCTGGTGCTGGCCTCAATGATCCCGTTGCTCGCCTACGGGCCGCCCTGGGTGACGAAGACTTCTGTACCCCGTCTTCGCACCGTGATTGTGATCGACGAGCACAAGCCGATCACCTCCGATCTCGTGCGTGCACGCCAATGCAAACCATGGGCGGTCTGTCGCAACGGCAAAGACGGGATCATCGTCGTCGTTCTGAAGAGCGGTGGCATGCCGGCTTATCCGACCACTGCCGTCGTCCAAACTGATGAGAACTGTGCGCCTGACATCTACGGCAATTCACACTGCAAGAACCGTCTTCAGCTGGCGAGCGGCGGGGATATTACGGTTCAGAACAGCCACAACATGCAGATCTACCCCTGTCTAAAGCCGGACGAGGTTGTCGAGGTTCAGCCTCAACGCCCCGCAATTGCGGCAGTTCACTGATGGAGCAGAAGATGACCAATAATGCCCATGACCTTGCGCAATCCTACGGCCTCTGGAGCCTAGTGCTGATCAATTCGGCCGTGTTCATTCTCTTTGCTTACAGCTTCTTCAAGCCGCGAACCAAGCGTGACTGGCGCTCGTTCGGCGCGTTCAGCGCCTTTCTCGTGGCCTTATTCACCGAAATGTACGGATTTCCGCTGACGATCTTCCTGCTTTCGGGCTGGCTGCAAACGCACTACCCAAACGTCCAATGGTTCTCACACGATTCCGGTCATCTGCTTGATATGATGTTCGGCTGGAAGGCCAACCCGCATTTTGGCCCTTTCCACATCTTGAGCTTTGTCTTTATTGGCGGCGGCTTCATCCTAATCTCGTCGGGCTGGAGTGTGCTCTACCAAACTCAGAAGAACCACGAAATCGCGACCACAGGGCCTTACGCCCGCGTGCGCCATCCCCAATATGACGGGTTCATCCTCATCATGTTCGGGTTCCTGCTACAGTGGCCGACGATCTTGACCGTCGCGATGTTCCCCGTCCTGGTCGTCATGTACCTGCTGCTTGCCCGTGCCGAGGAACGCGAAGCGGTCGCGGAATTCGGATCGGCCTACGCCCAATACAAGCGCGCGGTACCTCGGTTCATTCCCCGCCCGTGGCGGCGGTTCAGTCCGGCAATTTCGTAAAGGTCCAACTTAGGAGGTTCGTTATGCAGTTTTCGTCCACGATGTTCAAAGCCGCTGCGGTCGTGGTGTTCTTGGCCGGTGTTTCGCCCGCGGTTGCGGGCTCGGCGCAAGGCTATCGTTTTGAGCTGGCAGGGCCCGCGGCGCCGGCGGGAGCCGGCCAGCACAGTGTTTCTGTACGGCTGATCCGCGCATCCGACGGCAAGCCAGTGTCAGGCGCCACCTTCACCGGCACGCGCCTCGACATGGGCCCCGAGAATATGGCGTCGATGACAGCGCCCGTGAGGGAAATCCCTAATAGCGCATCGGGCGTTTACTCCTTCTCATTCGACGATGCGGCCGTCTGGAAGTGGAAGGGGGACTGGGCATTGAGCCTGACCGCCAAGCTTCCGGGTGCGCCGCAGGCCGTGTCTGGCCGAATTATCTTCCACGCCGGGACGTAACATGCGCACTTTCCTCCTGACGCCGGCAGTGGCGCTTTGGCTTCTGTTGTTGTCGTTCGCCGCTGCCGGCGCAGCGCCGGCAGAGCAGCCGGCAAAGGCGCTTCTGTATCCTGACCCGTTCGTAGAGCAGGTCCTGCAGCGCAATGCGATGATCCGGGCCCGGGAAGCCGGTCATGATGCCGCCGTGGCCCGGATCACCTCGGCGGGCGCACTCGACGATCCAATGGTCTCCTATGTGTCTGCGCCGGAGACATTTGGAACGATGATGGGCTACCGTCAAAACATCCAAGTCAGTCAGCGTATCCCCTGGCCCGGCACCCTGACCTTGCGCAGTGAAGCGGCTCGCGCCGATGCCGACTCTGCCGAATACAAGGTTGCGGATATCCGCCTGAAACTGGCAGCCCAAGCCCGCGCCACCTACGCAGATTGGTATTACGTTCATCGCGCGATCGCGATCAACAAAGCCACCATCACGATTGTCGAACGCCTCAAGAGTGTGGCTGCAGCAGCCTACGCCTCCGGTCAGGCGCCGGAGCAGGATGTCTTGCAGGCGGAAGTCGAGCTGACGCGCCTGCAGAACCAATCGTTGGAACTCGAACAGCGCCGCCGCGCAGTCCAGGCGCAGATCAACAATCTGCTCAACGCTGATCCTGACAGCCTTGTCGGGGCGCCCGATGCGCTTCCCACGCCACCGTTTCTCATGGCTTACGCGGAACTGGAAGCGGCCGCTCTGGCGCAGTACCCGGCCCTCAAGAGTCTCGACGCAACGGTTGCGGCGAACCGCGAACGCGTCGAGGTGGCGCGGAAGGGTTTCTATCCCAACATCACCCTGATGGCTGGAGAGAACACGCTCATGTCGCCGGCATCGATGCAGCCGAGCGTCGGAATCGCCATCAACATTCCGATCAGCGGTATGCACGAAGGCGAGCTTGACATGGCGCACGCAAATCTTCGCCAAAGCGAGTCCGAGCTGATTGCAGCGCAATCGCAGCTGCTTAGCGATCTGGACGCCACGTGTGCCGGGGTCCAACAGGCCCGAGACACGATCGACCTCTACGACAAACGTCTCGTTCCGCTCGCGGGGCTTAATCTCAAAGCGGCCGAATCCGACTACCGCACCGGCGCGGGTGATTTTCTCAAGCTCATCACCGCCGAGCAGCAGGACCTTATGGTCGAGCTGGAACAGGAGCGCGCCCGCGCCGATCTTTACACGCGTCTCGCAGCCCTCGACTACGAAACCGGCGGGGCCGTTTTCACCAATCTGGAGTCAAAGCCATGAACCGACGCGACATAATCATCGTCGCCGCTGTGGCCGCTGCTCTCGTCGTCGTCGGAGTGGGAGGTTTTCTCGCCGGACGCGGTGGTCCCCAAGTCGCAATTGCAAGCGACCCTCTCGCAGTGCGCAAACCGCTCTATTGGGTCTCGTCCATGGACCCGACTTACCGCAGGGACAAGCCGGGCAAGGACAGCATGGGCATGGACCTCGTTCCCGTCTACCCGAGCGGCAATGGCGGTGGGACGCCGAGCGACGTGCAGATCTCATCCGCCGTCGTCAACAACATCGGGGTGCGTACCGCTGTCGTCCAGCAGGGCTCACTGGCGCATCGGATAGAAACCGTTGGCTATGTCGGCTATGACGAGAACACGCTGGCGACGATCGATACGCGGGCGGAAGGCTGGATCGAGAAACTGGACGTCAAGGCCGTCGGCGATACCGTAAAGCGCGGTCAGCGGCTCTATGAGTTGTTCTCGCCCAAGCTCGCCACGGCGGAGACGGAGTACCTCACGGCTCTGAGTAGCCATGTTCCAGACCTGATTGCCGCGGCGCGCGAGCGCCTCCGCGCCTTGGGTTTTTCTGGCGGGCAAATCCAGGAGCTGGCGAGGACACGCCATGCCACCGACCGGGTGGCCCGCTACGCGGACAGCAATGGTGTGGTGGTCAGCCTTGGCGTGCGCGAAGGCGCTTATGTCACGCCGGCGATGGAGGTGATGAAGGTGGCGGATTTGTCGACCGTCTGGGTTCTGGCCGAGATCGACGAAGCCGACGCTGCGCAGGTCAGCACCGGCCAGAAAGCCGTTGCCGAGTTCGATACCTTTCCCGGCCAACCTCGTGAAGGGCGTGTGGAGTATGTCTATCCCGACATGAACGCTGCCACACGGACCGCGAAGGTGCGCCTGCGCTTCGACAATGCGGACGGCAAGCTGCAGCCGAACATGTATGCCCATGTCGCGATCCTGGCGTCGCCAGATCACGAGGCGGTCTACATTCCGAGCTCGGCCTTGATCAGGACAGGACAGAGCGAACGCGTCGCCTTGGCGCTCGGTGACGGTCGCTATGACATCTGTCCCGTCGTGGCGGGATACGAGTCGGGCGGTGTCGTGCAGATACTCAAAGGGCTTGTACCTGGCCAGAAGGTCGTCGTGTCCTCGCAGTTTCTCATCGACTCGGAGGCCAACCTGGATGCCGCCGCGCTGCGGCTCGGCGCCGACCGGTCACAATGCGATCAGGCGGCAAGAGTTCAGACTGGGATGAACGCCAACCCACCAGCGACAGCGCCGCCGCCCAAGTCCAACGGCTCAACCATGATCATGCCCGACGGCTCGGTGATGAAAATGCCGTCCCAGACGTCTGCTCCCGCGAAGCAAAAACCCGATGGCACCTACATGCGGATGCCTGACGGATCGCTGATGAAGATGCCGACACCTGCGGGCCAGAGGGATCATGCCCAATGATCGCAGCATTGATCCGCTGGTCGCTCAAGAACCGTGCCTTCGTCATCCTGGGCATGATCGCCATTGTTATTGCAGGCCTCTACGCCTTGCAGCGCACGGCGGTCGATGCCATCCCGGATCTATCGGATATCCAAGTGATCATAAAGACGCCTTATCCCGGGCAGGCGCCGCAGGTGGTCCAGGACCAGATCACATATCCACTCGAGACGGCGATGTTGGCTGTTCCTGGCGCAACGGTGGTGCGGGGCTATTCTTTCTTCGGCGACTCCTACGTTTATGTGATCTTCAAGGACGGCACGGATCTTTATTGGGCGCGTTCGCGTGTCCTCGAATACCTCAACCAGGTCTCTGGTAGTTTGCCGGCAGATGCCCATCCCAGCCTGGGACCTGATGCGACCGGCGTAGGCTGGGTCTACGAATACGCCCTGATCGACAAGACCGGGCAACACGACCTGTCACAGCTCACCAGCCTGCAGGACTGGTTCCTAAAATACGAACTGCAGACCGTTCCGGGCGTCGCCGAAGTTGCGACCGTCGGCGGCATGGTCAAGCAGTACCAGGTGGTCGTCGATCCCGACAAGCTGCGCGCCTTTGGCCTGACGCTTGCGCAGGTCAAGATGGCGATCCAGAGGGGTAATCAGGAAACGGGAGGAGCCGTCGTCGAACTCGCCGAGGCCGAATACATGGTCCGGGCTACGGGTTACATCAAGAACATCAAGAACCTTCTGGCCGTTCCGCTGAAGGTCGACGCCAACGGCGTGCCCGTCCAGCTCAAGGATGTGGCCGAGGTGCGCCTTGGTCCGCAAATCCGGCGCGGTATCGCCGAATTGAATGGGCGCGGCGACGTCGTTGGCGCTGCCATTGTCATGCGCTACGGCGAAAATGCGCAAAAGGTCATCGATGGCGTGAAGGCCCGCCTTGCTTCGCTCAAGGCAAGCCTGCCTCCCGGTGTCGAAATCGTTCCGACCTACGATCGCTCTCAGCTCATCGCCCGCGCCATCGACAATCTGCGCGAGAAGTTGATCGAGGAGTTCATCGTCGTGGCGCTGATCTGCGGCGTGTTCCTCTTCCATTTTCGCTCGTCGCTGGTCGCCATCATCAGCCTGCCGCTCGGCATCCTGATGGCCTTCGTGGTCATGTGGATGCAGGGCCTCAACGCCAATATCATGTCGCTAGGCGGCATCGCCATCGCCATCGGCGCCATGGTCGACGGCGCCATCGTGATGATCGAGAACCTCCATAAGCATCAAGAGCGCGAACCCATCACCGAAGAGAATCATTGGCGCATCGTGGCCAACGCGACGACCGAGGTCGGTCCGCCCTTGTTTTTCTCACTTCTGATCATCACGCTGAGCTTCATCCCGGTGTTGAGCCTGGAGGGCCAGGCCGGGCGGATGTTCTCGCCGCTTGCGTACACGAAGATTTATGCGATGGCCGCCGCTGCTGGCTTGGCCGTCACGGTGATTCCCGTCCTGATGGGCTACTTCATCCGCGGTAAAATCACGCCGGAGCACAAGAATCCTGTGAACCGAGCGCTCCATACGCTCTATCGGCCGGTGATTGACCAAGTGGTGACAAAACCATGGCCGGTGATCATTGCCGGTATTGTCATCATCTTTGCCGGCCTGTGGCCCGCTCTGCGTGTCGGCTCCGAGTTCATGCCGCCGTTGGACGAAGGCGATCTGCTTTACATGCCGTCGGCCCATCCTGGCATATCGGTCGACAAGGCCCGACAGGTTCTGCAACAGGCCGACAAGCTGATCATGACCGTGCCGGAGGTGAAGTCGGTCTTCGGCAAGATGGGCCGGGCCCAGACAGCGACCGATCCGGCGCCGCTGTCGATGGTAGAGTCGGTCATCCAGCTGAAGCCAAAGTCGGAATGGCCCAGTGGCGTGACTAGCGAGGATGTGCGCAACCAGTTGGAACAGCGCGTAAAGATTCCTGGCCTCACCAATGTGTGGGTGATGCCGATCAAGACGCGCATCGACATGTTGTCGACGGGCATCAAGACGCCCGTCGGTGTCAAGGTCAGCGGTCCGGATCTGGATCAAATACAGAAGATAGGCACTCAACTCGAACAGATACTGCCGGGCGTACAGGGCACGGCGTCCGTGTATTCCGAGCGGGTGGCCGGGGGACGCTACATCAAGATCGACATTGATCGCGACAAGGCGGCCCGGTACGGCCTCAATATTGGGGACATCCAGGACGTGGTGCGCACGGCAATCGGCGGCATGAATGTCAGCGAGACCGTCGAGGGGTTGGAACGCTATCCCGTCAACATCCGCTATCCCCAGGAATGGCGCGATACGCCCGCGCGACTGCGCCAGCTGCCGGTCGTCACAGCCACGGGTGGACATATCGCCCTGGGTGATGTCGCCAACGTGCAGATCGAAGATGGCCCACCGATGATCAAGAGTGAAGGTGCGCGGCTGACCGGATGGACCTATGTAGACATCCAGGGGCGCGACGTGGGCTCCTACGTTGAAGCAGCCAAGAAGCTGGTTGCCGATAAAATCAAGCTGCCGCCAGGCTACGCCCTGACCTGGTCCGGACAGTACGAGTACATGCAGAAGGCCAAGGAGAACTTGAAACTCGTCGTGCCTCTCACCGTCGTTCTGATCGGACTGCTGCTCTACATGGCGTTCCGAAGCGTACCGCAAGTGCTGCTCATCATGGGAACGCTGCCTATGGCGCTGTCGGGCGGGCTCTGGTTCATGTATCTGCTCGGCTACAACCTCTCCGTCGCCGTCGACGTCGGTTTCATCGCGCTGGCCGGCGTGACCGCGGAGATCGGCGTCGTGATGGTGGTGTACCTCAACCAATCCGTCGGCGCTTATCTTGAGCGCTGCGAGAACGAGGAACGCAAGCCGATCTACGAGGGTGTGCGGGATGCGGTCCGCGATGGCGCTCTCTTGCGTCTGCGGCCAATTTCGATGACGGCGGCAGCCATCATCGCCGGCTTGCTGCCGATCATGTTCGGCGGCGGGACGGGTTCGGAAGTGATGCGCCGCATCGCAGCGCCGATGGTTGGTGGCATGGTCAGCTCGCTGCTGCTCACCATGCTGATGATTCCGGCGGCTTATCTGCTGTGGGAATGGCGGCATATCGAACGGAAGCACCGCGATGTTTGATTCCGCGAGTCGTCACTTGATCTGCATTAAGGAAATCCCTGCCGAAACGCTGCAAGCTCTTGACGTGTCAAGTACTTCCAGCCTGTCCGACGGGTGTATACCCTACGAGACCGCGCGATAGCGGGCTCGCGCGCAGCCGACGGTCTGGCCCGCGGAGCGGGCGACGCCCGTCTCCGCATATCTGTATCATATTGAAAAATGGACGTTTTCGGGTTGAATTTCTATATACGACGGTCAGATAGGACACATCATATTGGAAAATAGACAAATTCGGGCTATTTTCTCATATGATGCAGAAGCCGCATTCCAGCCTCGCCACCTACCTGACGAACCTCCAATCGGAAGGCTGCATCACGTTTACACGCGCCGAGGCGATCGCGGCCCTTGAGATTACGGAGCGCGCGCTTGTTATCAAGATTGAACAAGAGGTGTAAATCGGCGCCCTTGTGGCGGTTCCTCGCGAGCAGCTAAATCAACGGCTTGGGACGCTGATCGGCGTCCAAACTCGACGCCGTTTCACACGAGTCTTCCGGACTCGCCACCGGGATGATGCGCCAAAGGGGCATAAGACCCATTTTCCACGATCAGCGCTCTACGCCAATCGCTCTCAGCGCGCTCACCTTTTCGCATTATAAGATATATACGACATACCACTTTTCAGGAATCTACGCGTATAACCTTGACCACCCTTAAAGATATATATAATATACATCTTATCGTCACGTTTTGACGACACCATATGCCACGTCCGCAGGCGAGGGTGGGATGTTCGGTTCCGTGATTTCACGTTGGACGATGCCTCACTTCTGGGCGGCGATTGCGTTTTTCGTGGCCGCGCAGGTGGCGATGGTCATAGGCGTTGCTTATCCGAATGAATCGTTTTTCGCACCGGCGACGCTGGCGATGGTGCATCTCCTGACCATTGGCTGGCTCACGGTTCTCATGCTGGGAGCGCTGCACCAATTTCTTCCGGTCATCACCGCGCAGACCATGGTTGCCGGAACATCGGCATTGGTTTCGCTCCTGGCGATTCTGGGCGGCCTGGGTGGCATGGAGGCGGGATTTCTGGCGCTGGGCGGATTTCTGCCGCAGCAGGCGATTGCGGGGCTGCCGATCGGCGGCTCGCTGGTCTTTGGTGGATTAATCTTGGCCACCGTCGTGCTCGGCAAGATCTTGTGGCGCACGCGGCCGCTGCCGTTTTCCGCGCGCTTCGTGGCTGTGGGCCTCATTTTTCTGCTGGTGACGGCCGTGATGGGCATCCTCATGGGCTGCGTTTTCGCCCATCCCGAACTCGTGCCGTGGTCCGAGGCACTCACCAAAGGGTTCCGCCTCCATCTGATGGCCGGTCTGATCGGCTGGTTCACGCTGACGGCCATGGGGGTCAGCTATCGTCTCCTGAGCATGTTTACGCTGGCACCCGAAGAACGCGGCGCTGTCGGGACGGTCGTCTTTGTCCTGAGTGCGGGCGGGTTGGCGGTTGCCTGGCTCTTGGGTCTTGCCGATGCCGTCGGCATCAACGTACCGGGGGAAACGGTCGCGATTGCTGCGGTGTTCGTCGGCATTGCCCTCTATCTCTTCGATATGGTGCGCCTCTATCGGGCGCGGCGGCGGCACAAGCTGGAGCTCAATACCGCGATGGCGGCTCCGGCGCTGGTCGCCTTTGCGCTCTGTCTGCTTGGCGGCACATATATGGTACTCGCCGACGGTGACGACCGGTTTATCGGCCCCTTGGCATATCTCTTTATCTTCGGCTGGCTCTCGGGCTTGGGGCTCAGTCAGCTTTACAAGATCATCCCGTTCCTGACGTGGCTTGAGCGCTATGGCAGCCTCCTCGGCAAGCAGGCCGTGCCGCGCGTCCAGGACCTGATCGACGAGCGCCGTGATCGGCCGTGGTTCACGCTCTATTTCGCGGCCGTTGCGCTTGGTGCGCTGTTTGGCGCACTCGACTGGACGGAGCTATGGCGCATTGCGATCGCCGGCCACCTCGTCGCGACACTGATGATCCTCCGAGCCTTGTTGCTGGCGCGGCGTCCTCTCTCTCCAGCCGGTGTGAAACCGCACGCCGATGTTCCCCTCGGGCAGCGTAATTTCGGCCTTTCTGGCCTGCCATATCCCCACGGAGGTACAATCCCATGACTGATTCTTCCTTTTTGACGGTAGATGTCCGTGACGTCCTGAAAGCAGGTGGCGAGCCGTTTTCCGACATCATGCGCGCCGTTGCATCTCTTGCGCCGGGACAGGGCCTGCGCCTGCTCGCCATCTTCAAGCCTGTTCCGCTCTTCTCGGTGATGGCGCAGAAGGGCTTCAACCACAGCGAACGCGAGATCGGCGGTGGCGACTGGGAAGTGATCTTCACCCCAGTGGCCGCTGCGGCAGTCCAGGACACAGCACAATGAGCTGCCGGGTGTCCACGCCATCCACGCGACGCATTGATTTGCGCAACCTCGAGCCCCCGGAGCCGATGCGGCTTGCGCTCGAAGCGGTCGAGACACTGGGTGCCAGCGACCTGCTGGAGATCGTCACCGATCGTGAGCCCATGCTGCTGCAGCGTGAGCTCGACCGACGCGGACACCGGTACGTCACTGCGCCATCCGCCGACGGCTTTTTAACCACCATCCGCCGCGGCAGGAATTCGGACACTAAGCCATGAGCGACGATATTGTCCGGAGCGTGAAGGAGGCGTTGAAAGAGGTTCTGGATCCCGAGCTCGGCTACAATGTGGTCGATCTCGGCCTGGTCTATGACGTCGACGTCGAAGACGGCCATGCCCGCATTCTCCTGACCACAACGACGAAGGGTTGTCCCGCGACCGCCTTCATCCGTGACGGCGTCGAGACGCGCGCTGCGTCGGTGCCCGGCATCACGGCTGCCGATGTCACCATGACGTGGGAGCCACCCTGGTCGCCGGACTGCATGAGCGACGAAGCCAAGGCCCATTTCGGTGTCGGAACCCGGCGCACCGCGGGGGAGCGGTAATGGCCGAGCCGTCCGCACTTTCCGAGGCCGAGGTGGCCGCCGACTGTCTGCGATCGCTCAACCGGCTGCTGATCCAGGCCTTAAAAGCGTTGCGCGACCAGGGAGAGGGCGATCTCGCCTGCCGTATTGCCGCGGACGCCTGGTCGGCCATCCGCGAGGCAAGCGCCTCGGAAGCCGAGAAACTCACCGGCGCCCTTCATTACCTCGCCCGTCCCATCAACCAGAAGAAGGAGACTATCGTGTCCAATCCCAAAAAGCTCGACGTTCGTGCGCTTCCGCCGCCGCAGCGGCACGCGTTGATTTTCGAAACCTGCGGCAAGCTCACGGCCGGCGACGCCGTGATTTTGGTGAACGACCACGATCCGAAGCCGCTCTATTACCAGTTTGAAGCGGAACACCCCGGACTGTTCGGCTGGCAATATGTCGAGTCGGGACCGGACGTTTGGCAGGTGCGTATTACACGGAACAAGGCTGCGTAGTCTTCAGCCGCGGAATCGGATCGCTGGCGTTTTCTATGAGTCAGATGGTTCCTCCCCCATCGCCGCTGGCTCTGGGACGCGCCAGCGGTCCGCCGTAAAAGATCGCAAAGAGACCGAACGATGCGCACCAGGCAGTGCCGGCGAGCGACAGCGTGAGCATCATCCAGGTACCGGCCAACGGTGCGGCCAGGCGCAACACCGCCGCCAATGTCACCAGAAGATAAATCACCTTGGTCACGGGTCCTGCGGACAGGGTTCGACCGGTATGGCCAAGCGATGCCCGCGTCATAACCGCCAGCGTCATCGTGCCGACTGTGCCGACCGTCAGGGCATGCAGCGCCGTCGTTTGCGGTAGGAACTCGTAGAGGCCGTTGATACCGAGCAGCATCAGGCCGATCGCAAGCCAGCCATAACCAATGTGCAGGATCAGCACCAAAGGCTCACGGGTCGTCCTTAGGCCGCGCCAACGCGACAAGCGCATGCCTGCGGCAACGCCAGCGGCAAGTTCCGCCCAGGGCGCGACCAATGAATCCGGCGCGAATATCCAGGCGGCCAAACCCAGACCCGTGACGACAAGCGCCACGAGATCGAACGTTCCAGCCTGAGCTGAGACGGCGACATCGGGCCGGTTCCTCGCCAGCCAGTTGCGGGTGAAGCTCGGAACGATACGTCCCCCGACCAGGGCAATCAGTGTGAGCAGCGTCCCGATGCCCATGCGATTGCCAAGGGCTGCGGTGTCAGCGAGTCCAAGTGCGTCGAGATGGACAAGCAGGTTGCCGATCAGCAGCAGCGACAGCGCGGCCAGCATCGGCAGGTTGCGCCAGTTCCGTCCCATCAGGATTTCTCTGGCGACGGCCGCGATGAACACCACGGGAAAAGACAAATCGGCCAATGCCGCAACAGGGGCTCCGATCTCGGCGGAAAACAGGATAGCGAAGCGCCCGATCAGCCAGAGCGAAACGAGCACCGCCAACGGCCAGCCTTGCAACGGCATCCGGCCCGTCCAGTTCGGGATGGCGGTCAGCAGGAAGCCGGCCACGGTCGCGGCGGCGAAGCCGAATATCATTTCATGGGCATGCCAGATGACGGGCGGAAGGGCGCTCGGCAGGACGATTCCCGTCGCATAGGCGACGAGCCAGATCGGAACCGCCAGCGCGGCCCACAGCGCGGCCGCTAGAAAGAAGGGCCGAAATCCGGCGGAGAAGAGGGTAGGTCCTGTGACTTGGCGATAGCGAGGAATAGCAGCCATGATCGATGAGGTCCGTTGCATCGTGCGTCGGCATATCTTTTTGCCGGATTATTGGTGTATAATATATACCTAAAGTATCTCTTTATGCGCAACAAGATGTCATCCGTACGTTTACAGACAGCAAGGGACTGAAATGCGACTTACCCTACATACCGACTATGCGTTGCGCGTGCTCGTATTCGCAGGCCTAAAGGGCGACGAACTATCGACTATTGGTGAGATCGTCGAACATTTCGACATCTCGAAGGGCCATGTCATGAAGGTGGTCCATGGGCTCGGGCAGAAGGGATACCTTGAGACCATCCGCGGCAAGAACGGTGGAGTTCGTCTCGCGCGGAAACCGGCCCAGATCAATGTCGGCGCTGTCGTCCGCGACATGGAGGAGAAACTGGGCGTACTCGGCTGCCTTCAGGGAGAGCAGAATTTTTGCCGCATAGAAAACTGCTGTGTCCTCAGAAGCGCTCTGCGCGACGCCACAAATGCTTTTCTGGCTGTGCTCGACCGCTTTACGATCGAAGAATTGGTAAAGCCGCGCCGCCCGCTTGCCCGGTTGCTCGGCATCGACGGACTTGACGTAAAGGGGACTGAACGGTGGACGGCACCACGAGCCTCGTAGCGGAGTTTCGGGCAGGCGTCAGAGACCTGTCCCCCGCCTACTTCGCCATGGTGATGGCGACTGGAATTCTGTCGATTGGCGTCAGCTTGCTTGGCATGCGGGCGTTTGGTATCGGCCTGTTCTACCTGAACGTCGGGGTCTACGTCGCGCTGGTGATGCTTTCCGCGCTACGCATCGCATGGTTCGCGCCCGATTTTTTCAGCGACATGATCGACCACCGGCGGGCACCCGGATTTTTCACGGTCGTCGCTGCTACTTGCATACTCGGCAACCAGTTCCTGCTGATCGGCAACAGTCTGACGGCTGTGGTTATCTCTTGGGGAGTCGCGCTCGCGCTTTGGATCGGCTTAACCTACACGGTCTTCGTCGCCCTGACGGTGAAGCAGCAGAAGCCGACCCTGGACGAAGGCATCACCGGCGCCTGGCTGCTCGCCATCGTAGCCACACAGTCGGTGGCGCTGCTTAGCGCACTGATCGCCGCGCATTGGCAACAGCCATACCGCCTCGAACTCAACTTCCTTGCCCTCTCCATGTGGCTATGGGGTGGAATGTTCTACATCTGGATGATTTCACTCATCTTTTATCGCTACACGTTTTTCGCGTTCTCGCCAGGCGACCTTTCACCGCCATACTGGATCAATATGGGGGCGATGGCGATTTCGGTCTTAGTTGGCGCGAGACTGGTTGAAAACACCGAAGCGGCGCCGTTTCTGTTGTCGCTACAGCCCTTCCTAAAGGGATTCACGGTGTTCTATTGGGCGACCGGAACCTGGTGGATCCCGATGCTGCTGCTGCTCGGCGTCTGGCGGCACATCTATCGCCACTTTCCGTTGCGCTATGACCCTTCATACTGGGGCGCGGTATTTCCCCTCGGCATGTACACGGTCTGCACGCTTCAGATGGCAAAGGCGTTTGATCTCGGCTTTCTCCTGTTCATCCCGCGTTACTTTATAGTCATTGCGGGTTCAGCTTGGTGCCTTACATTTGCAGGGTTGATTTATCACCTGGCAATATGGCTTCTGAAACAGCATCGGAGTGCTGCGCACCACGACTGAGACCGGATTGCTTTGACTTCATAGCGGTAGCGCGCGGTGAACAGGAAGGTCCCACCCGAGAAGAGCTTTCAGACCATCGGTGGCAGCGGCTCCAGAGCCAAGCGCTCATGCTATGGCCGCGAGAAAGATGGTTCGGGTGCCGTTGGGGCGAATTTTTCCCCATGGTCACCGCAGTGCTTCTTCTTATGTTGTGCGCGCCTGATCGCGCCGCGTATGTGGTTTCGGTGAAAGCTGCGGACTTCCTGCAAAAGCCGCCAGGCGCTCGACAGAGGGTATCTCGATCGACACGCCACGGCTTTTGACGCCAAAACAGCGCAGACGCCTTAACGAACGCGAAAGCGT
The DNA here is from genome assembly GCA_028871795.1 of Alphaproteobacteria bacterium. Lineage (GTDB taxonomy): Bacteria > Pseudomonadota > Alphaproteobacteria > Micropepsales > Micropepsaceae > Rhizomicrobium. The sequence continues at coordinate 23,619 of JAGWMG010000018.1, forward strand.
TTCGGGCGTGATGCCGAGACGGGCGGCGAGCTGACGCTTTGAGCTTGTCAGAGTGACAAGCGCCGAACCGGTCGATTTGCTCAGACAGTCCAGCAGATACTGCGCGAGCCTGGAATCGGCGTCGCGCGTCTTGACTTGCTTCAATTGGGTAAGCAGAAGGCGCCAATGCATTGCAAGCGAAGTTGCAATCGCTGCAGCCACAGCTGCTTCCGATTTCACAAGATCGCGAAAGACGGCGGCAGGAATAAGGAGCGCGATCACTTCGGTCGTCGCCTTCCCCGACACCATATAGGGAAGGTCCAGCAGCGCCGGCGGGATCAGGACGATCTCGCCCGCGCCCATGAAATCCGCGATCGTCTGGGCGTCGCCTTCGCCGCTGACCAGCGCCACATGGCCCTCGATGATCGCGTAGACGAACTCTGCGTCCTCGCCTTCGCGAAATATCGTCGTGGCTGCTCCGATGCGCTGTACCCCCGCGACGGAAGCCAGGCGTTGCCGAAGCGGCCTAGGCAGCTTGGCGAAGGCCGGAATGGCGCTCACCGCCTTTAGTTTGTCCCACGCCATGCTGCAGACATCCTTGTCGTTAGACCCGCGATCACGGGAATTACGTATCGACAACGTCACGTTAAAACCTTGATCTTTATCAAGGTGCCTTTTGCTTCATGGCAACAATATCTGCGGCGACAAAATTGCGAAGGGTGCGCATAATTGACTGAAAAACTACCGAAAACAGCAGCGATCGGAACTCTGTCTTGTCGACTAATAGGTCGATAAAGTCGTGACAGACGAGCAAACGGAAGCCGTCTTTGCCAAGCATCGCGGTAAGTGAAGATCGGCCTTGCGGATTGGGCCGCTGAATCCAATGCCCTGTATAACTTATGAAAACAGCGGCGGTTTGACGCACGGCAGCGTGTCCCATGCTTAATTAGTGGTATGTAATATACATATTTGTCGTTTTGTTTGTTTTTGGCTGAGCCGTAGGGCCGTTGGGGTGAAGGTTATGGATCGCAAAGCAAGTTTGAACAGTGCCGCCGCAGTCGCGGGGATGCTGATTCTGACAGCGACGGCAACGAAAGCCAACGCGGACCCATTCATGATCGTGTTTACACAAGGCAAGCCGCTGATCGACATCCGCATTCGGTACGAAGGAGTCGATCAAGCAGGATTCGCCAAGGGCGCCGATGCGCTGACGTTACGCGCGCGCTTTGGTTATCAAACCGGCGATTGGAATGGTTTGAACGCTCTTTTTGAGTTCGACCAAGTGTCCGCGCTTGGTATGGATAGCTTTAACAATACGCGCAACGGCAAGACTGCCTTTCCAGTTGTCGCCGACCCGTCGATGACGGCGCTCAATCGATTGCAGATTACGTACAACAGCGACTTCGACACGGTCTTCACGCTGGGTCGCCAGCGCATCGTCTTCGACAACGCGCGGTTCATCGGCAATGTGGGCTGGCGCCAGCATGAGCAGACCTATGACGGAATATCCTTTGTCAATAAATCCCTTCCGAACTTGGCGCTGACTTACGCCTATATTGATCGTGTCAACCGTGTGTTCGGTCCGCAAACGGCGGCAGTCGCTGCACAAGTCGGATATTTCGACGGTAATGTCCAACTCTTCAATGCCTCCTACACAGGCATCGATCATCTCAAGCTTGTTGGCTACACCTATTTGCTCGACTTAGCTAACAAGGGCACATCGGCAGCCCTGTCGAAATCGCTGTCGACCGCGACATACGGTCTGCGCGGCGAGTTCATGGGTTCGCTCGGCGACGGCGTCGGCGCCAAACTCACAGGCGAATATGCGCACCAGACCAATTATGCCAGTAACCCGGGTTCGTTCGACCTCGACTATTATCTCGTCGAGGGATCGGTCAATTACAAGGCGGTCAGCGGGCTAATCGGCTACGAGTCGCTCGCCGGCGACGGAACAAGAGGGTTTTCGACCCCACTTGCAACCTTGCACTCCTTCAATGGTTGGGCCGACCAGTTTCTCGCGACGCCCGCGAACGGATTGACCGATCTCTACGTCAAGGCGGCTTACACGTTCAAAGAAGTGTCCGTGCTCTCTCAGATCACGGCAGTCGTGATGTATCACGATTTCAAATCAGAGCGCTTGAACACGGGACTTGGAAGCGAGTGGGACGGGTCAGTCGACTTCGAAATGGATAAGTACCTCTCGTTCGAGCTGACATACGCCGATTACGCGTCGAGCGAACTTGCCGGCACGCCGGTAACCAAACGAATCGGCTGGCTCTCGGCGAACTACAAATATTAACGGCGGACCTTTGGATCTTCCGTCATGAGTAAGCGTAGGGGCAGAAGTTTCGTAAGAGGTGACGAGGATGTGCCGCGGCCTTCCATTCACCGACGCTCGGTTCTTGGCATAGGGTACGTCGTGATCGGCGCAGACGCTTTGTTGAAGGCCGGTGCATCTCTTTTGCCGACAAGTGTGTCGGCGATGGGAGGAGGAAGGCGTATGGAAAAGGAAGACGTCGTGCTCGGAATTATTCCGCTCACCGATTGCGCCCCGATCATCATCGCAATCGAAAAAGGGTTCTTCAGAAAACGCGGCATATCGGCGCGCATCTCAAGGGAGGCCTCATGGGCAAACATAGGTGTTGATCACGGGAATTACGTATCGACAACGTTGCGTCAAAACCTTGATCTTTATCAAGGTTGTCATTGCTCAAAAGCAATACGTTCCGCCGCGACAAAATCGCGAAGGATGCGCACAAATGACTGAAAACTCTCACGAAAGCGCAGGAACCGGAACCCCGTCTTATCGTTTGTCCGGGAGCCCTGCGGCCGGACTCACCATGGGCACCTGGGGGTTTTTCATCGGTTTTGCGGCGGTAGCGCTCTATGGGCCAGCCGCGAAGTATTTCCAGGGGCAAATGCATCTCAGCGGTCTTGCGCTGGGCCTCCTGGTGGCGGCTCCGCAACTAACCGGCTCGTTGCTGCGCATTCCGTTTGGAGCCTGGGTCGACCGCGCCGGAGGGCGTCTGCCGATGCTGACGTTGTTTGCCCTGTCGCTGGTCGGCATGTGGGGCCTGGTGTTCGTCCTGATCACGGTCAAGACGCTGACGGTTGCTGCCTATCCGATCATCATCATGTTTGGGTTCCTGAGCGGGTGCGGCGTTGCGTCATTTTCGGTAGGTATCCCCCAGGTGTCGTATTGGTTTCCGCAAAAGCGGCAGGGCACGGCACTTGGCGCTTACGGCGGCATCGGCAATCTCGCCCCGGGTCTCTTCACATTGCTCCTGCCATACGCGATCGCGATGTGGGGCTTGGCGGGCTCTTATTTTGCATGGTTCAGCTTTCTGCTTGTGGGCGCGGCGATCTACGCTTTGTTTGCGCACGACGCCTTCGTGTTCCAACTCCGCCAGCAAGGTGCCGATTCTGACACAAGCCGCAAGATCGCGCGCGACAAAGGACAGGAGCTGTTCCCGAAGGAAGCGGTCTGGCAGGCTGTCATCACAGCCGCCGAGGATCCGCGCACCTGGGGGCTCGTGGCGCTCTATTTTGTATCGTTCGGCGGATTCCTTGCTCTGACGGTCTGGTTTCCGACCTATTGGATAAACTTCCACCACATGAACGCAAAATCGGCGGGCGCTCTGGGCGGTCTCGGCTTCTCGCTGCTTGCCGCGGTCGTCCGCGTTTTTGGCGGTGTGCTGGCCGAACGCATCGGCGGTGAACGTACGGCTATATTGGCTTTCATAGGCGTTCTTTGCGGCGCGCTCATCCTGACCTTTGTGCAGGACTTCTATCAGGCGCTAGGCGGTGAACTGCTCATTGCCGTGGGCATGGGCGTCGGCAATGCAGCTGTCTTCAAGATGGTACCCAAATATGTGCCCAACGCCGTCGGCGGTGCGGCAGGTCTTGTCGGCGGGCTTGGCGCGACGGGTGGCTTCATCCTGCCGCCGTTCCTCGGCGCTGTGGTCGATGCGCTGGGCGGCCAGGGCTATGCCGGTGGGTTCTTCGCTTACGTCCTGCTTGCGATCATGGCGATCGGTGTTTCAGTCTATTTCTGGATTCTCGATCAAAAAGCGAACCACGCGGCGCATCAGGCGCACATCTGGACAACATCGATCTTTGAAAGCCATACGCGATGAGCCATTTTCTTGATCGTTTGACCTTCTTCAAGAAGTACGAAGGCGAATTCGCCGATGGGCATGGGCTAACCATACGCGAAGATCGCAAGTGGGAGGACGCTTATCGCCAGCGTTGGTCGCACGACAAGATCGTGCGCTCAACGCATGGCGTGAACTGCACGGGCTCCTGTAGCTGGAAGATCTACGTCAAGGGCGGGATCGTCACTTGGGAAACGCAGCAGACCGATTATCCACGCACGCGGCCGGAATTGCCCAATCACGAACCGCGCGGCTGCGCCCGCGGCGCCAGCTACTCCTGGTATCTCTACAGTGCCAACCGCCTCAAATACCCGATGGTGCGCGGCGTACTTCTCAAGCTGTGGCGCGAGGCACGCAAGACACAAACACCGGTCGAAGCCTGGAAATCGATCGTCGAGGATGCCGCGAAGCGAAAATCATACACATCGCGGCGTGGGCTTGGTGGATTCGTGCGGCTGGGCTGGGACGAGGCCAACGAGATTATTGCGGCGGCGAACGCCTACACCATCCGCAAATACGGTCCGGACCGCATCGCGGGTTTTTCGCCCATCCCCGCCATGTCGATGATCTCCTACGCAGCGGGCACGCGCTATCTGTCGTTGCTAGGCGGTGTCTGCCTCAGCTTCTACGATTGGTATTGCGACTTGCCGCCGTCTTCGCCACAGACCTGGGGCGAGCAAACCGACGTTCCGGAAAGCGCGGACTGGTACAACGCCGGGTTTCTGCTGCTGTGGGGCTCGAACGTACCCCAGACGCGCACGCCGGACGCCCATTTCTATACGGAAGCGCGCTATCGCGGCGCCAAGAGCGTGGTGATCTCGCCCGATTACAGCGAAGCGTCGAAATTCGGCGACCTCTGGCTGCATCCGAAGCAGGGAACCGACTCCGCCCTGGCGATGGCGTTTGGCCATGTGATCCTGAAAGAGTTCCACGTCGACCGGCAGACGCCTTATTTCGCCGATTATTGCCGGCGTTACAGCGACATGCCGTTTCTGGTGCGGATCGTGAAACAGGACGGGCGATATGTTCCGGAGCGTTTCCTTCGTGCGTCCGATTTTGAAGCCGCACTTGGCCAGCAGAACAATCCGGACTGGAAGACCGTCGCATTCGATGAAACGGGTAATCGCGTCGTGGTGCCCAATGGTTCCATCGGCTTCCGCTGGGGCGAAAAGGGCAAGTGGAACCTGGAAGAAAGCGCAGGCAAAGCTGGTGTAACGCTGTCGCTCAGTACGCTTGAAAAGCGCGACGATGTGCTCTCCGTGGCATTCCCCTATTTCGGCGGCCGCCATCACGACTATTTTGCTGGAACTGGGCACGACGAAGTGCTGATGCGCAATGTGCCCGTGCGTCGCGTGAAGCTGACAGACGGCGAGGCCTACGTCGCAACCGTATTCGATCTCCTTTGTGCAAACTACGGCGTGGACCGGGGGCTCGGCGGCGCCAACGTCGCGTCTTCCTTCGATGACGATGTGCCTTACACACCTGCCTGGCAGGAGCGCATCACAGGTGTGAAGCGTGAGTCCGTAATCTCGGTGGCGCGCGCCTTTGCGCGCAATGCCGAGAAGACCAGGGGTAAGTCCATGGTCATTCTCGGGGCCGGTATCAACCACTGGTACCACATGGATATGACGTATCGTGGCATTATCAACCTTCTGGTGATGTGCGGCTGCGTCGGACAGGAAGGCGGTGGATGGGCGCATTATGTGGGGCAGGAGAAGCTGCGTCCACAGACCGGTTGGACCCCACTGGCGTTTGCGCTCGACTGGGCGCGCCCGCCACGTCACATGAACGCGACGTCCTACTGGTACGCGCATAGCGACCAGTGGCGCTATGAAACCCTTGGTCTTGACGAAATTCTTTCGCCGCTTGCCAACAAGAACGAGTGGAAAGGTAGCCTGATCGATTTCAACGTGCGCGCCGAACGCATGGGGTGGTTGCCATCGGCGCCGCAGCTTCAGGCCAATCCGCTGGATGTCGCGCGCGCGGCTGCTGCCTCCGGCAAAGAGGCGAAGGATTATGTGTGCGACGAACTCGCCTCGGGCCGGCTGAAGCTGGCGTGTCAGGATCCGGACAATCCTGCCAACTGGCCGCGCAATCTGTTCGTCTGGCGCTCGAACATCCTGGGCTCCAGCGGCAAAGGCCACGAATATTTCCTCAAGCATCTGCTCGGCACAACACATGGCGTGCAAGGCAAAGACCTGGGCGAAACCGGCGAATGCAAGCCAGAGGATGTTGTATGGCGGGATGAACCGCCGGAAGGAAAGCTGGACCTGCTGGTCACGCTCGATTTTCGCATGTCCACGACTTGCGTCTACTCCGACATTGTTCTGCCGACGGCCACCTGGTACGAGAAGAACGACCTCAACACCTCCGACATGCATCCCTTCATCCATCCGCTGAGTGCGGCGGTCGATCCGGTGTGGGAAAGCCGTAGCGACTGGGAAATCTACAAAGGGCTTGCGAAGAAATTCTCGGAGGTGGCGCCCGAAGTACTCGGCACGGAAAAGGACATTGTGCTCGTTCCCATGCAGCACGATACGCCCGGCGAACTGGCACAGGCCGTTTCCGTCAAGGATTGGACGAAAGACGAAGTTGCGCCGATTCCCGGAAAGACCATGGCATCAATCGTCGTCGTCGAACGCGACTATCCGAATGTTTACAAGCGCTTCGCAGCGCTCGGCCCGCTGATGTCGTCGATCGGCAATGGCGGAAAAGGTATCGCCTGGAAAACGGATCGGGAAGTCGAGCTTTTGGGCAAGCTGAACGGTACGGTCGCTGACGAAGGCCAGACCAAAGGCTTGCCGCGCATCGAAACCGACATCGATGCCGCCGAAGTGATTCTTTCGTTGGCCCCCGAGACAAACGGCGAGGTTGCTGTCCGCGCCTGGAAGGTGCTCGGCGAGATTACCGGCCGCGATCACGCGCATCTGGCCGAAGCCAAGGAAGACGAGAAAATCCGCTTTCGCGACATCCAGGCGCAACCGCGCAAGATCATCTCGTCGCCGACATGGTCGGGCATCGAATCCGAGAAGGTCTGCTACAACGCCGGCTATACCAACGTACACGAATTCATTCCTTGGCGCACGCTGACCGGCCGGCAGCAACTTTTCCAGGATCATCCCTGGATGCGCGCGTTCGGAGAGCAGATGGCGGTCTATCGTCCGCCGATAGACACCAAGACGATCAAGCCAATCATCGACGCCAAGGACAACGGTAATCTCCAGGTGGTGCTGAATTTCATTACACCGCACCAGAAATGGGGCATCCATTCCACGTACACTGACAACCTCCTGATGCTCACACTGTCGCGCGGCGGGCCGATCGTCTGGATCAGCGAGGTCGACGCGAAGAAAGCCGGCATCGCGGATAACGACTGGATCGAAGCCTATAACCTCAACGGTGCGCTGGTCGCGCGGGCCGTCGTTTCCCAGCGGGTGCCGGAAGGCATGGTGATGATGTACCACGCGCAGGAGAAGATTGTGAACGTGCCCGGTTCGGAAATCACCGGCACACGCGGGGGCATTCACAACTCCGTCACGCGCACTGTTCTGAAACCGACGCATATGATCGGCGGCTATGCCCAGCAAAGTTACGGCTTCAACTATTACGGCACGGTCGGCTCGAACCGCGACGAATTTGTGATCGTGCGCAAGCAGGCAAAAGTGGATTGGCTTGACGAGCCCGAACCGCGCGGCGGGGAGGTGGTGTCATGAAAGTCCGCGCACAAATCGCAATGGTGCTGAACCTCGACAAATGCATCGGGTGCCACACCTGTTCGGTCACCTGCAAGAACGTCTGGACCTCGCGCGAAGGTGTCGAATACGCCTGGTTCAACAACGTCGAGACCAAGCCGGGTGTCGGCTATCCCAAGGACTGGGAGAACCAGAAGCGCTGGAAGGGCGGCTGGCTGGTTAAGAAGAATGGCAAGCTGCAGCCTCGCATGGGCGCCAAGTGGCGCATTCTCGCCAACATTTTCGCCAATCCCGACCTGCCGGAAATCGACGACTACTACGAGCCCTTCACCTTCGATTACCAGCACCTGCACAATGCGCCGGACTCTAAGGCGATGCCGACGGCGCGCCCCCGCTCACTCATCACCGGTCAGCGTATGGAGAAAATCAAAGGCGGACCGAATTGGGAAGAAATCCTCGGCGGCGAGTTTTCGAAGCGCTCGGAAGATGTGAACTTCGAGGGCGTCCAGAAGGAGATTTACGGCGCGTTCGAAAACACCTTCATGATGTATTTGCCGCGGCTCTGCGAGCACTGCCTGAACCCCGCCTGTGTGTCGGTGTGTCCTTCCGGCGCCATTTATAAGCGCGAGGAAGACGGCGTTGTTCTGATCGACCAGGACAAGTGTCGCGGCTGGCGAATGTGTGTGTCGGGTTGTCCCTACAAGAAGGTCTATTACAATTGGCAGTCCGGCAAATCCGAAAAGTGCATCCTTTGTTATCCGCGGCTTGAAGCCGGTCAACCCACGGTCTGCTCGGAAACCTGCGTTGGACGCATCCGGTATCTGGGCGTCGTGCTCTACGACGCGGACCGTATCGCCGAAGTGGCGGCGACGCCGGACGAGGCCGATCTCTATGAAGCCCAGCTTTCCATCTTCCTCGATCCGTCGGATCCGAAGGTGCAGGCCCAGGCCTCCGCCGACGGCGTGCCGCATGCCTGGATCGAATCCGCGAAAAAATCCCCGATCTGGAAGATGGCAATGGACTGGCGCATCGCGTTCCCGCTGCACCCCGAATACCGCACGTTGCCGATGGTTTGGTACGTGCCGCCGCTTTCGCCGATCCAATCCGCGGCGGAGAAAGGACTGATCGATCTTGAAGGCGAGATGCCGAATGTTCGTTCGCTCCGCATTCCGCTCAAATACCTTGCCAACTTGCTGACCGCGGGCAAGGAAGAACCTGTCGCGCAGGCGTTAGAGCGGATGATGGCCATGCGCGCTTATATGCGGTCGAAGACGGTGGACGGCGTCATCGACGAAGGCATTGCCGATCGGGCTGGCCTCAAGCCGGAACAGATCGAGGATATGTATCGCACCATGGCCATCGCCAATTACGAGGATCGCTTTGTGATCCCGACCGCCCACCGCGAGAATTCGGAAGACGCCTACGATCTGCGCGGCAGCTGCGGCTTCTCGTTCGGCAACGGCTGTTCCGACGGCACGAGTGACGCGAACATCTTCAATGTGCCCAAGAAGCACAAGATTCCCGAACCGGCGAGGAGCTGAGATGGAACCGACCTACAAGATCCTGAGTGCCTTGCTGTCTTACCCGACGCACGAACTTCAGTGCGCGATAGGCGAAATGTCAGCGATGCTCGCCAGTGACGCCCGCCTTTCTCCTGCTCAACGCGAAGCGCTCAATCGGCTCGGTGCGGAGATTTCGCAAGGCGAACTTATCGACGTGCAGTCGCGCTATGTCGATTTATTCGACCGTACGCGCTCGCTTTCGCTGCATCTCTTCGAACATGTGCATGGCGAATCGCGCGACCGCGGCCAGGCGATGGTATCTCTGTTGGAACGGTACCGGCAGTCCGGGTTTGATATCGCCGCCAAACAATTGCCCGACTATTTGCCGCTGTTCCTGGAGTTTCTGTCGCTGCGGTCCCCGGAAGAAGCACAGACGCTATTAGCCGAACCGATGCACATCTTGGCTGCGCTTGGCGAAAGGCTAAGAAGGCGCGGGTGCCCCTACGCTGCGGTATTTGACGCGCTCATAGCGCTCTCGCAGGCGCTTCCGGCCCGCGACGCGCTCGCCGCATTACAGGAAACGGATATTGAAGATCCCAACGATCTCGCCGCTATCGATCGCGCCTGGGAGGAGGCCGAAGTGCGCTTCGGCCCGGAAGGCGCCAAATCCGAGGATTGCCCACGCGCCACCGACTTATTGCAGAGAATGGATATGCCCCAACCGACAAAACCTGCAGAGCAGGGAGTTTTGCCATGAACGCCTGGATCAACACATTCCTCTTCGGTATCTATCCTTATATCTGCCTGTCGGTGTTCCTGGTCGGTAGCGTCATTCGCTTCGACCGCGAGCAGTACACATGGCGCAGCCAGTCGAGCCAGTTGCTGCGCCGCCGCCAGCTGATTTGGGGCAGCAATCTGTTCCATGTCGGTATTCTCATTATTCTACTCGGCCATACCGGCGGCTTGCTGACACCCGTAGCAGTGTTTGAAGCATTGGGAATTTCGCATACTGCCAAACAGCTCACCGCTATTGGCATCGGCGGCGTCGCAGGCGCGATGTGCCTCGTCGGTCTACTAATGCTCCTCCACCGGAGACTTATGGACCCGCGCATCCGGCGTACCTCGTCATTCGCGGATATCGCCGTACTCGTTATCGTCCTGGCACAGTTGCTGCTCGGGCTAAGCACTATCTTCGTCTCGCTTCACCATCTCGACGGATCGGAAATGGTGGCCTTGATGAATTGGGCGCAACACGTCGTGACATTAAGACCAGGTGCCGCCGAGTTTGTGGCCGGCGTTTCATTAATCTTCAAGATCCACCTGACCTTGGGCATGACGATCTTCCTGATCTTCCCATTCACCCGGTTGGTTCATATCTGGAGCGCGCCGATCTGGTATCTCGGCCGCAAGGGCTATCAGATCGTGCGCCGCGCCGGAGCGTAAGAAATGAGCCAACGTACTGCGATCACCGTCAACGGAGTGACCTTAACGCCGCAGAGCATCGCGTCCGAAGCACAACATCATGCCGCGAAAACGCCTGCGGCCGCTTACGTAGCAGCAGCGCGCGCACTCGCCATCCGTACGCTTATGTTTCTGGAATGTGAACGCCTTGGCGTTCATGCCGAGCCGGAGCTCATCTCGCCGGGGAAGCGGGAGATCGAAGACGAAGCGCGTATGCGTGTATTGCTCGAAACGAGCGTTCCCTTGATTGAGGTTAAGAAAGCGGCATGTCGCGCATATTATGACGCGAACAAAGACCGGTTTTGCGCGCCAGATCTATTCGAAGCGTCGCATATCCTATTTGCGGCCGACCCAGGCGACGAAAGTGGTTATCTCCAGGCCATCACGCAGGCCATGGACGCTATCGGGGAGTTGACCCAGAATCCCGCCCTCTTCGAAACCCTGGCGCGCGAAAGGTCCGATTGTGACTCCCGCAACAGCGGCGGACGGCTTGGGCAGATTACCGATGGCACAATGGCACCGGAATTCGAGATGTTCCTGTATACATTGGACGAAGGGCAGATCGCGGCAGTGCCGGTGAAAACACGTTTCGGAGCGCATGTGCTGCGACTGGACAAGCGTGTCCTGGGGCAAATCCTGCCGTTCGAATATGTTCGCGAGCGCATCGGCACATACCTGACCGAGCGCGATTGGCGCCAAAGACTGGCGGCATACATTCACAAATTAGTGGAAGCCGCGACCATCGAAGGCATCGATCTTTCACAACATGAGGAGAACGTGGTCCAGTGAGTACGCTGGGTGTTATGCTCGCGGGAGGGTCATCCTCGCGTTTTGGCGGCGACAAAGCCGTCGCGATTCTTGGCGGAAGGACCTTGTTGCAGCGTGTTGCCACCTGGTGGTTGGCGTTGAATTCGGTAACATAATCATGGATAGAACAACGCCCAGCCAACGGAACGATACGCACAACGCATATCAACCCAAAGTGTTTGGGATCGTCGGCTGGAAGGACAGCGGCAAGACAACACTGATCGAACGGCTCATCCGAGAATTCGCCGTGCGTGGATTTGTCGTTTCGACGATTAAGCATGCGCATCATGCCTTCGATATTGATGTGCTGGGTAAGGACAGTTACCGGCACCGCGAGGCAGGTGCTCAGGAAGTCCTTGTCGCGTCCGGTGAGAGGTGGGCATTGATGCGCGAACTTCGCAGCGCGCCTGAGCCAAGTCTAAGTGACCTCGTCGAACATCTTGCACCATGCGCTCTTGTGCTGGTGGAAGGCTTCAAACTCGACGCTCACCCCAAGATCGAAGTGCTGCGCGCTTTGGGAGACGAGGGTCGCATCGCCGACAAAGACGAAACGATCTGCGCCATCGCCGCCGACGATCAAGCGCTAGCTGGACGTCACCCATATCTTCCTTTGAACGATGCTGGCGCAATCGCGGATTTCATTTGCCTGCACTTCGGTTTGGCGCGTGTGACCTGCGATGTCTAAGAGTCTGACTCAAAAAGCTGTGCATCGGATCAAGCCCTTGCGAGACGGCGTGTAAGATTTCGGATGTGGGCGATGAAGACCCAGGCGACGGCGCTTTCGATGGTAGCCTCGAAGTCCTTGGCCAGCCTGCGGCACCGATTGAGC
>JAGWMG010000011.1 GCA_028871795.1 Alphaproteobacteria bacterium
CCTGGATTCCCAACACGTCTGCCGCCGAACGGGCCGTCACCTCCAGCACAAAACATTCCAGCAGCCGCAACTGCTGTTTCGTGCCCAATTTGCAGCGCTTAATCCCCATTCAACCACCGTAGATAATCTCCTTATCTACGTCAGCCCCTAAACGAAAATCCCCGCCAAGATGACGGGGCTTTCGCTAAACTGCAATTCGAACAAGCTTTACCGCGAATAGAATTCGACGATCAGGTGCGGCTGCATCTGCGCGGCATAAGGCACGTCCGAAAGCTTCGGCGTGCGCAGGAATTTTGCCCTCTTGCCGTCTTCGACTTCAAGATAATCGGGCGTATCGCGCTCGGGGCTCTTGGCGGCTTCCAGCACCAGCGCCATTTCGCGCGCCTTCGCCGTCAGCGCGATGTCGTCGCCTTCCTTGATCATATAGGAGGCGATGGTGATGCGCCTGCCGTTGACCTTGACGTGCCCGTGGGAGACGAGCTGGCGCGCCGCGAACGGTGTCGGCGCGAACTTGGCGCGATAGACGACGGCGTCGAGCCGGCGCTCTAGCAGGCCGATCATGTTCTCGCCGGTGTCGCCCTGCCGGCGCGACGCTTCCGTGTAGTACTTGCGGAATTGCCGCTCCGTGATGTTGCCGTAATAGCCTTTCAGCTTCTGCTTGGCCTGGAGCTGCGTTCCGTAATCGGACAATTTCTTGGCGCGGCGCTGGCCGTGCTGGCCGGGGCCGTAGGAGCGCTTGTTGACGGGGCTCTTGGGGCGGCCCCAGATGCTTTCGCCCATGCGGCGGTCGATCTTGAATTTTGCCGAAGCGCGCTTGCTCATTCTTGGTCCCGGGGTTGGGGGAAACCGGGGCGCGGTTGCCCCGGGAAGGGGCGCAATATAGCGGGGGAAGTTCGCCTGTCAATGCCGCGTAACAGGCTGTAATATCTATTATTTTATGGCCATACTCGACTGCAAGTTGTGTACCCCCAAGACGCCTTGCCGCCGGGGGCGGCTTGCAGCGGAGATGGTTTTGACGCAACTGCAATTCTGTTTGGGGCCCCGTGGCGGAACCGGTAGACGCAACGGACTTAAAATCCGTAGTTCCGAAAGGGACGTGACCGTTCGACTCGGTCCGGGGCCACCAGCCTTCTCCCGCTTCGCGAGCTGCGGTCGACACGTCATTCTGCTTTCGCAACAGCCGGCGCGGTGCGCGAAGGCCTTGCTTGGCGGCGGCGCGGATGAGCGCGAGGTGCGCGCCGGTGTCGATTTGCGCGTCCGCCATCGCCACGACCATCGCACAGGTCCACTTGATGCGGTCCACATGAGCGCAGATCGCGGCGGTGCGGGCGCGGGTTTGGGCGCTGTAGGCTCCGTGCATCTGCGCGTTCGTGTTGCCGCGCGGCGCGCCCGCGCCCGGCGCGTTTTTGCCGCCGTTCGGATTTCGCTTGCGGGTACCGACGCTTGCGCGGCGCTCCGCAAGATAATTGTTTCCTGCGCCTTCGTGGGGGATACCCCCTTGCCGACGCCGGCGACGCATGCGCGCCTCCGCAAGAAGGCGGAGCGTGTTCGCAGGAGCAAGAGCGCACAGCTTCATGGCACGTATTTTACGCCCAAGCCGGTGCATGCGGGATACGCCGGGGAAGAAAGAGGCAAGCGGGTGACGGCGTTGGGGAAATCGGCGGGGAGGAAGAGGGATAAGCGTTGGCTGCTCGCCGTTTACGGCCGCCGGCCCCGCGAAATAGCGCGCGGGTACGTCATTTCGACCATTGCGCCAGCCAGTCGGCGATGGCTTGCGGCGTCATGTGGCGGGCGTCCTCGAGCGCCGAGATGTCGTTGCGGTTGACGAAAGTGCCGTCCGGTTCGGCGACGATGATCGCCGGTACGCCGCCGCTTTTCAGCCTGTCGGTGACCCCGAAGCGCGCCGGGATTTGCAGGTTCTTGTCGAAGCGGCCGACGTCGACGCTGACGATTTCGAAATGGGACGCCAGAAAGCCTTTCAACTCGGGAAGCTGCATCAGATTGGCGAGCACGATGCAGTCGCCGCACCAGTTGCCGCCGAGGTCGATCATCACGCGCTTGCCGTTGGCCCTGGCGCGCGCGAAAGCGGCATCGACGGCGGCATTCGCGTCCGCGTCGACGTCGTAAGGGGTGCGCTCGACGATCGGCAATTGCGCCAACTGGTCGATGCCGACACGCGGAGCGTGCGTGGCGCGCGGGGAACAGGCCGCAACCAACGGCAAGACCGCCAGCGTCAACAACATCGTTCTTCGCTTCATACGGTCTCCGCGGCTGCCGGCCGGTTGCGAAACGGCCGGCGGGGGCTATCCTAGCGGCCGCCGCTTGCGCCGTGCAACCAAGCTCGAAAAGTTGAACGGCCGGGCCGGGCCTTTTGCCGTAAAAGGGCAGAAGCATCAGGAGGGGGCAGACCATGAAGAGAATTGCGCTTTTCGCCGCTCTGGCGTTCATGCCGGCGCCAGCTTTCGCCGCCGACAGCAAACCGGTTCCGGCGGCCACCATGTGGGATCTGGGCGATCTCTATGCCTCGCCCGAGGCGTGGACGGCGGCCCACGACAAGGTCCTGGCCGCAGCCGGCAAGCTCGACGGCTACAAGGCCACGCTGGGCAAAAGTGCGCCCGACATGCTGGCGGCGCTGAGCGCCATCAGCGCGGTGCACAAGGAGGTCGACCGCCTGGGGGTCTATGCCTCGCTGAAAGGCGACGAGGACGTGCGCGTCGCCGCGAACCAGGAGCGCGAGCAGCTGGCGCAAGCCTTGGCGGCGACGCTGGCGGAAAAGACCTCCTGGCTGACGCCGGAAATCCTGTCCATCGGGGCGGAAAAGGTGAAGAGCTTCGAAAAGCAGTCGGCGGAACTCGATCGCCGCTTCGGATTCTTCCTCGACAACACGCTGCGCGCCAAGCCCCACACGCTGGGCGCCGAAGCCGAAAACGTGATGGCGGCGGCGAGCAACGTGCTGGAGCAGCCGGACAACATCTACAGCCAGCTCTCCAACGGCGAGCTGCCGTTCCCGTCGCTGACGCTCGCCGACGGCACCAAGATCGCGCGCCTCGATCAGGCGGCGTATTCCAAGTACCGCCAGGCGCCCAACCGCGGCGACCGCAAAAAGGTGTTCGACGCGTTCTGGGGCACCTGGAAGAAATACGAAGGAACCTTCGGCGCCTCGCTGAACACGCAGGTGCTGGGCGAGGAATTCGACGCCAAGGTGCGCCACTTCCCCGACGCGCTGTCGGACGCGCTGTTCGTGGACAACATGCCCGAAGGGGTCTACCGCCAGCTCGTCGCGCAGGCGAATGCGGGCCTGCCGACCTTCTACCGCTATCTGAAGCTGCGCAAGAAGCTGCTCGGCATCAAGGACGATCTCGCCTATTACGACATGTACCCGTCGGTGTTCACGCTCAAGCGGCCTCTCAATTTCACGGTGGAGGATTCCGAGCGCATCGCGCTGGACGTGACCTCGGTGTACGGACCCGAATACACCGCGATGCTGAAGAAGGGATTTTCCGGCCGCTGGATGGACGTGCTGCCGCGTCCGGGCAAGGCCTCGGGCGCTTACATGAACGGTTCGGCCTACGACGTGCACCCCTACCTGCTGTTGAACCACAACAACGATTACGAGTCGCTGTCGACGCTCACCCACGAATGGGGCCATGCCGTCCACACCCTGCTCGACGACGAAACCCAGCCCTACGAGACGTCGAACTATTCGACCTTCGTCGCTGAGACGGCGTCCATCTCCAACGAGATGCTGCTCAACGACTACATGGTGGCGCACGCCCAATCGAAGGACGAGAAGCTCTATTATCTGGGCCAGGGGCTGGAGCTGATCCGTACCACCTTCTTCCGCCAGACGATGTTCGGCGAGTTCCAGCTGGCGATCCACGAGGAGGTCGAGAAGGGCCGCGCCCTGTCGGGCAAGCGCCTGAGCGACATCTATTGCGGGCTGCTCAAGCATTACTACGGAGCCGACGCAGGCGTCACCAAGATCGATCCGGCCTACTGCGTCGAATGGGCTTTCATCCCGCACTTCTATTACGGCTTCTATGTCTATCAGTACGCCACCTCGATGGCGGGCGCGGCCGCCTTCACCCAGGCGATCGAAAGCAAGAAGCCGGGGGCGCGCGACCGCTTCATCGCCATGCTGAAGGCCGGCGGCTCGGACTATCCCTACGATCTGTACAAGAAGGCCGGTCTCGATATGGCGGACCCGGCGCCTTATCAGGCGCTGATCGCGCGCATGAACCGCTTGATGAACGAGATCGACACGCTGGAGGCGCAGAAATAGCCGCGGAAGCCGGAATGCAGAAGCCGGAAGAGATCATTTTCCTCCGGCTTCCGATTTCCGAATCCGGGTCACTTGATTTCCCAGGTCATCGAGACGTCGGCGGTGACGCTTTCTTCACCGCCGGCCACGGGCGGCGGCGCGGCGCCCGCCATCATGGCCATGGCTTTGTATAACGGTCGGGGCTGATTGCTGCCGCCTTCGTCGATCGACAGGATGGGGCCGAGCGTCACACCCGCGGCCTTGGCGTAGGTCTGGGCGCGGAGAATCGCATCCTTCACCGCCGCCTCGCGCGCCTGTTTCAGCAGTGCGGAGGTATCGCGGATCGAAAACGAGATGTCGTCGATCCGGTTGGAGCCCGAGGCGACGAGCGCGTCGAGCACCGCGCCGGTCTTGCCGAAATCCTCGACGGTAACGTTCACCGTATTGGAGACTTCGTAACCGGCGATGCGCTGCGGGCACGCCGTACCCGGCTTGCAGACTTGGTACTGCGGCGACAGGGAGAAGTTCGACGTCTGGATGTCCTTGTCGGGAATCCCGAGTCGTTTGAGCGTGGCGAAGACCGCATTCATGGCGCGCGAATTGGCCGCCAGCGCCAACGCCGCGGTGCGCTCCTGGGTGACGACGCCGGTGGAGAACTGCGCCTGGTCGGGCGCCGCCTTGGCGACGCCCTGCCCCGGCATGGTCATCATGCGCGGCGCCGGCTGATTGTCGGACGCAGCGTTGGCTGCGGGGACGGCGATCAGGCAAAGAAGCGCGCAAGCCGTCAAACTGCGAAGATCGAATGGCATGGTTTGTTTCCTTATCCCTGGCCCCGGGCGGCAGTCTAAACCAAATCGCGCGGCAAAACTTGGGCGGATCAAGCCATGGATTGCGCGGCTCGATTCCTGCTATGAGCGCGCCGGGGCCTGTAGCTCAGCTGGTTAGAGCTGACCGCTCATAACGGTCTGGTCGCAGGTTCGAGTCCTGCCGGGCCCACCAATCTTTTCGGTATGTTGGTGCAAAGGGAGACCCGTTGTCTAACCGGTGTGTGCTAGAAAAGAAACGATTCTAGCTCCTGGGTTCGCCTGGCAGAAACCGGCGGCATGGGTCCCGCGAGGTCCGTGGGCATGCGCCTGTTGGATGCCAGGGGTCATCTGGCGGTGACCGGGGTCGTTATGACGGCGGGTCCTGTAGGTGGGGGCAGCGACAGCCTAAAATGGGCTAGACTGATGGCTTGATATGGCACCATTATGGTGCCATAGTGTCGCGGTGGAAAAGCGCCGGCCGAGCTTCGATCTTGGTGCCTTCAAGGCGGTCTGCGGCGATCCCCGTCGCCTCGCGATCACCACGACGGCGTTGCGGACGGCGGCGGAGATCGGCTTCGGCAGGACCGAGATCACGGCCGTCATTCAATCGATCAAACCGGCGCAGTTCTACAAATCCATGACCAGCGTCCGCGATCACCGGCGCTGGCAAGATGTTTACCATGTCCCCTGGGAGGGCATGGTGCTGTACGTGAAGTTCACGAATGACGCAGTGACAGAGTTCGTCGTGCTGTCGTTTAAGGAGCGGTAAAATGAGCGAGACGATGGTTCACCCCGAGACGGGCGAGAAGCTCATCCGTGGCATACGGCCGTTCTCGGTTCGCTATGAGGGCCGAGAGCGGACCGTCAACCTGCCTGGCTGGTATCCGGCAAAGAAGGGTGCCGAAGGCCTGCACGTTGGCGACGACATGGACGCCGCCGACCGGGCGCTTGTCGAACTCAAGGCCGAGGTCCAGGGCGTGCTGAAGCCCGATGAGGTGCGCGCGATCCGCCTGCGCCTCAAGCTGTCGCAGCGCAAGGCCGGCGAAATCCTTGGCGGTGGTCCCCGCTCCTTCCAGAAATACGAGTCGGGTGAAGTGCTCGTCAGTCGACCGATGACGCAGCTTCTGCGGCTGCTCGAGCGTGACCCCAAAAGGCTGAAAGAGCTTGCCGGCTCGAAGGCGGCTTGAACCTAGACTTGCTCGCTTGCAGGCCCGTCGGAGCCTCGACGAAATGATCGCTGCTTGTGACCTTGGCGGTGCATGATCGCCCCTGTTCAGCACCTGAAAATCCCCTGCTACGATGCTTAGGGACTTTTGCATTTCATGCCGCAAAAAACGCAGTGTTTCAGCGGCATTCGTGGA
Organism: Alphaproteobacteria bacterium; assembly: GCA_028871795.1. Lineage (GTDB taxonomy): Bacteria > Pseudomonadota > Alphaproteobacteria > Micropepsales > Micropepsaceae > Rhizomicrobium. The sequence continues at coordinate 6,429 of JAGWMG010000011.1, forward strand.
TGCAATATCCGGCCATATTCTGCGAACTTGCGAAGAATCCCTGTAAAGTCCCTGCATAACAGGGGACGGACTGCGTCGTCCGCGCGCAGTTCTCGCTCAACATGCTGACCTACGAGAAGTCGGCGGTGAGGCCGGTGATCGAACGACTGCCTGCTCCACCAATAATAACTAATTGATATAACATGATAATTTAATTCTGTATACGGAATAAATACCGCCGGCTTTCCGCGGGACCCGGACGGGATGGCCTCCCTGACGATCGGCGGGTGTGCGGAATCTTAAACTCGATAACGGGCAAATCGCGCCGGATTCCCGGCCGACATTTCCGGTTTTCCGTTTTGCGCGTAGGCTTCAGCGACCGGGATCGCATGCGATTCCGCAGCACGTTTGAGCAGCGGGAGAACCGGACCTTGGCCGAAGCGAATGTCGAACAGCAGCGGGCGGCACATTATGCCTTTCTCGGCAGCCTGATGCCCGAGCTTATCGGGCGGTTATCGTGGTCGCGGGCGCAAATCGAGGCCCACAGAACGACCGCGTTCCGTGACCTCTTGCGCCACGTCCGGGCACACTCGCCTTGGCACGCCCGGCGTGCCGCGCATCTCGATCCCTCCACGGCGACATTGGCCGACATTGTTCGTCTCCCGAGCATGAACAAAAGCGACTTGATGGAGAACTGGGACGAGATCGTGACCATCCCGGGCGCCAGCCGCCGCGAAGCCGAAGAAGCGCTGCGGAAGATGACGGATCAATTCTACATCTGGGGCGACAACGTGCTGTTCGCCTCCGGAGGAACGGGAGGGCGGCCCGGACTCTTTCTCTACGATTGGTCCGCATTGGCCATGACCTGGGGAGGGATGAACAGAGGGTTCGTCAAGTCCCTTGCTCCGCTCGCCGGGCGCGGGATCGAGGTGCCGCAACAGGTCCGCACGGCGTCGATCGGCGCCGAAATGTCCGCACACGGCTCTTATGTCGTGGGCCGCATCTTTTCCAATCCCCTCAACCCGACGCACAGGCTTTCCGCGTGGCGCTCCGCCGACGAGCTCATCCCGCAACTAAATGCGATACAACCCCACTTTCTCTTCTGCTATCCCAGCTTGATTCTGGCGCTGGCCGCCGCGGCGAAAGCCGGAGAACTTAAGATCGAACCGCGAGTCGTCTATGTCGGCGCCGAACGTCTTCCCGACGCCAGCCGTCAACTCGCCCGCCGAACTTGGCCGCAGGCCGACATTCTGACCTGCTGGGGAACGAGCGAAGGCGGCGGAACATTCCCATGCCCCTGCGGGGACGGGTTCCACGTCAGCGAAGACCTCGTCATCATAGAGCCGGTGGACAGCGCCGGCGCAGCGGTCGCGCCGGGCCAGCGCTCGTCCGGCATTTATTTCACCAATCTCGTCAACAAGGCGCTGCCGATCATACGCTATTTTATCGACGATATTTTCGAAATGGACGATGGGCCTTGTGTTTGCGGCTCGTCATATCAAAAAGTCCGCCAGGTCCACGGCCGCACGGTCGAGATTTTTCATTACGGGGAGATTTCGGTGCGCCCAACCATCTTGGAGCTGGCCGTATTGGAGCAGCTTCACATTCTGGAATACCAGATCCGTCAAACGCCTCGCGGGGCGCATCTTGCCTATCGCAGCCAAGGCGAAATCGACGCCGCCAGGCTGTCTGCAAAGATGCGCCAAGCCCTTCTGAGCTACGGGCTGCAGGAACCGGAAATCACGATCGAGAAGATCGCACTTCTCGAACGCACGGCGGTCGGCAAGCTGAAGCACTTCGTTCCTCTGCCGCCTTGAGCGACGCCCCGCGTCAGTGCGTTGACATGTCCGATTGTTTGCCGAGGAGCGTCAACTGCGCTTCGGCCGTCATTGTTGCCCGTTCGCCAGCGCTCATTCCGGCCAAACGGGCCCGGATGTAATCGTTTATCCGCGGCCAGTCGTCTCCCCATCGAACCAATGCCTCCCGCGTCCATTCCTCGATCTGCAAAGCGAGAGAGAGCTTCCGGTTCGCCATTCGGTTCATCATTTTTGAAGAACGGTTCACGTTAAGCCCATCTAGGCTGCCCCGCCATAACGGTGAGACATTAGGATTAACCCAGGGGAATATTCACGACCATGGATGCCGCGGACCGCCAAACCTCGATCGGCCACAACTCTATCCGAGTCGAGATTGTGACCACAATGGAGCAGCTGCAGCACGCCTACACCATCCGGGCCATCTGCTTCATGGAGGAGAACGGCGTCACCGCGGGACAATCTTTCGACGGCAACGACCTTCAGGCGACGCATGTCGTCATCTATGCCGGCGAGGAACCGATCGGCGCCTTGCGCATCCGCTGGTTCAAGGATTTCGCGGAGATCGAACGCACCGCCTTCCGCAAGGCCTATCGCAATCCGCGCCATCTCAAGACCACGGCGGAATTCGTCTTCCGGCACATCGCGCGCAAGGGCTACTCCCGTGTGGTCACGCATGCGACGCCCGTCTACGCCCGTCTGTGGCAACGCCTGCTCGGCTTCAAGCCGGTCGCAGACAAATCACCGGTGCTTTTTGTCGGTCATGCCGAGCCTTACGTCGAATTGATCAGGGAACTCGAAGTGCCGGAAAACGCCATCACGCTCGCAACCGATCCGACGATCATGTTCAGGACGGAGGGCGCGTGGGACTTCGTCTCGAAATACGAGGCTCGTTCCTAGAAAGGTTCCTGTTCGCTGGAGGGGGTGTGCCATGCAGGACTACTACGACTACGTGAAGCAGGTGACCGCCATCAACACCGAGGCCGTGCGGCGGCTTGTCGATTGCGAGGATACGAATAGTCTCGAACTCGCGGAACTGTTCGAGGGCATTGCCAACCTCTACCTCGACATTTCGGACGACATCCGCGAGCGCTTCATTTCTCTGCGGGCAGACGCGCGTACTCCGCCGGTCCGGCAAGCAACTGCGCCATTGTCTGTGATAAGGAATCCCGAGGAAGCGCGCGGAGGTTGAGATCCGGCCCGAACCAGGGATTGGCGGGACTGAAGACGGCGGCGAGCCAGTCGTAGACCAGCTTAACCGGGCGCGCCATCAACCGCTCCGATAACGCGATGACGTGGATCGGAACCATCACATGAACGTCGAGTTCGAGAGGAACCAGCAACGGGTCGGCCAGGGCGTAATTGCCGAGCAGGCCGATCCCGAGCCCCGATTTCACCAGCAGCCCGTAGGCAAACGAATTGTCGCAGTAATGCGCGACGACTCCGCGCGACACCGCCGAGCGCCAATTGGCCCAAATGCTGGTGTGCGCGGAATAGTATTCGCTGTCGATGAAGAAATGCGACTCGAGATTCCTCCGCAAGGGGATGCCGAAGCGGTTGATGTAGGCATTGGTGGCGACTGGAATGAAATGCAGGTGCCCCAGCGGGCGTGAGGTGATGCCGGCCTGGTTTGCCGGCGCGAAACCGATCATCACGTCGGTCTGATTGTCGCGGAAGCTGGTGAGGTTGATCGGATTGCGGATGTGCAGTTGTATCTTGGGATAGCTTTCGTTGAACGGCACCAAGTTGGGGACGACGAACAGCCCGGCCAACGCTTCCGTGACACTCACCCGCACGAGCCCTTCGGCCTCTCGCGTCTCGGCCTGCATATCTTTGGAGATTTCAAACAGCTTTTCGTCGAGCGCCAGCAGCGACGCCGCCAGTTCCTTGCCTTTTTCCGTCAGCTTGATGCCGCTTTGCGTCGGCACCACGAGCTGCGAGCCGATGACATCCTGCAGCCGCTTGACCTGCCGGCTCACGGTCGGCTGGCTCAGGTTCAGCTCTTCGGCGGCGCGATTGAAGGATTTGGCCTTGGCGACGGCCAGGAACACCCGCAGTTCGCCCCAGAAGGGGCCGCTCAGGACGCGGGGATCGTCAAGCGGCGAACGATTGAGATTCTTCTGCGAACGCTCGAATGGCTCCGTCATTTTCGTTTCCCGGGAAGCAAAGCGTCAGCGACCGCTCAAAAAAACTCACCGACATCGGCGCCGAAGGTCTCGAATTGTTTGAAAAGCCCGCCAACAGGATAACAAACCGGTAAAATACTACAATGGTTCCGAATCACGACGGGCATTGCGGTTGCGGTAATGGGAGCGGTTCCCAACGCACGAGATATTCTCTTGAACAAAGCAGACTCCCCGCCTGGTAAAAATCCCGCTTTGGGCACGGCGCGAACGGCACGGGGATGGGCCGGACTGCTTGGATGCGAATCCGCCGCATTGCCTGGGACGGACGGACATGCATCCTGCCCGCGGGGCTTTATCAGCAAGCATTCCGCCGCATGTTCCAGAGCCTAGATGAAATCGGCACCCAGCGACGCGCCGATGCAGATCCCCCGCGTGCCGACGAGGTCGGCATCCCGGATTATCTGCGCCGCCATTACTGGTGGGCCTATATCCATCCGCGGGGCGTCAAATTCTTCGACCGCCGCTGGATCGTCAACCTCATCCTGCTGGGCAACTACCACCGGCTGCGCGACCGCGCCCTGGCGGAATTCGGCAGAGCGGCGTCCGGCAGCATCCTGCAGCTGGCTTGCGTATACGGCGATCTGACGGCGCAGCTGGAGAAGCGCGTTGCCGCCGGAAGTGGCAGGCTCGATGTCGTCGACGTGGTGCCGATCCAGCTGAGCAATCTGAGGAACAAGTTGCCGCTGGGCACGCGCGCGCGAATGCTGCGCATGGACGCCGCCGACCTCGGGCTGCCGGACGCAAGCTACGACCGGGCCATGCTGTTCTTCCTGTTGCACGAACTGCCGGCGAGCCACCGCGCCCGCACGCTCAGCGAGGCGTTTCGGGTGGTCAAGCCGGGCGGCAAGATCATGATCGTGGATTTTGCCAGGCCGCACTGGTGGAACCCGCTGTTCTACCTTTGCCGACCCCTGTTGGCATCGCTCGAGCCGTTTGCCCTCGATTTGTGGCGCGACGACATCGTCTCGCTGTTGCCACCTTCCTGGAAAAGCGCCAAATTCCGGCGGGAAACCTCGTTCGGGGGGTTCTTCCAGAAAGTGGTCGTCACACGCTGAGACGGCGAATTCGTCTCACCGAGACGGATTTGTCGTGAAATTTCGTGTAAGGTGACGGCATGGCTCGTGTCGAGCCTGTAGGGAGGGAATAATGCATCCGTTCTTCTTTGGCGCCATCCATCACGTGTTGCTGGTGGCGGTGTTTGCCTTTTTCGTGCTGTTCGCCGCCAGCAAGGCCGACGGCTTCGTCAAGATTCTCGGCAATGTGCTGGGCTATCTGCTTTTGATCGCCGCCGTGCTGATGATCCTGTGCGCTGCCATCGGACCGATGTTCGGCGGCCGGACGATGGGCTTCATAGGCACCATGCATCCTGGCTGGGGCTATCACATGATGCAGAGCGCTCCGCCGGCACAACCCGCAACCCCGGCGCAACCGGCAAAGCCCGCGCCCGGCAAGTAACCGCGACAGTCTTCAAGAGCGGAAGGCGCCGCGCCGCGGCAAGATGCCCGCGGCGACAGAGGAGTTGCGTCCGAAGCATCCCGCCGGAGACGCATTACATCTGCATCGTCCAGCCTTCGACGCCCATCGCCGCCTGGCGCACCGCTTCCGACAGCGTGGGATGGGGATGGCAGGTGCGCGCGATGTCCTCCGACGACGCTCCGAATTCGATGGCGAGCGCCGCTTCGGCGATCATGGTTCCGGCCTCCGCGCCCAGGATATGCACGCCCAGCACGCGGTCGGTCTTGGCGTCGGTGAGGATTTTCACGAAGCCCTCCGTCGCCGCGATGGTCTTGGCGCGCGCGTTGGCGGTGAAGGGAAACTTGCCGGCCTTATAGGCAATGCCCGCCGCCTTCAATTCCTCTTCGGTCTTGCCCACCGTGGCGATTTCCGGTGCGGTATAGACCACCGCCGGAATCGCCTCGTAGTTCACATGCCCGGCGCGCCCGGCGATCCGCTCGGCGCAGGCCACCGCTTCGTCCTCGGCCTTGTGGGCGAGCATGGCGCCTTCGCGGCAGTCGCCGATGGCCCAGATGCCCGCAATATTGGTCTTGAAATGGGCGTCCGTCGCCACGCGTCCGCGCCCATCCAGCGCCACGCCCGCCTTGCCCAAGTCCAATCCGTCCGTATACGGACGCCGTCCGATGGCGACCAGCAGCACGTCGGTTTCCACGGTCTGCCGCTCGCCGCCCGCTGCCGCTTCCAGGCTGACGCGCAACGCCGCGTTCGTCTTCTCGACGCCCACCACCTTGGTCGAAAGCTGGAACTTCATGCCCTGCTTCTGCAAGATGCGCTGGAACTGCTTGGCGATTTCGCCGTCGAGGCCGGGCGCGATGCGGGCGAGGAATTCCACCACCAGCACTTCGCTGCCCAGCCTTCGCCACACCGAGCCCAGTTCCAGTCCGATATAGCCGCCGCCCACGACCAGGAGACGCTTGGGCACCGCCTTCAGCGCCAGCGCGCCGGTGGAGGTGACGATGCGCTCCTCGTCGGCCGTCACGCCGGGCAAGGGCATGACGTCGGAGCCGGTGGCGATGACGATGTTCTTCGTTTCCAGCGTGCGCAGCGCGCCGTCGGCGGCCTTGACTTCGACCTTGCCGGGGGCGGCGATCCGCGCCTCGCCGACGATGGCTTCGCACTTGTTCTTCTTGAGCAGGAACTCGACGCCTTTGGTGAGTTCGCCCACCACCTTGTCCTTGTGCGCCATCATGGCCGGCAGGTCGAGGCTCACCTCGGCCTTGATGCCGAGCTTGGCGAATTCCCTGCCCGCTTCCTCAAAACGCTCGCTTGTGTGGAGCAGTGCCTTGGAGGGAATGCAGCCGATATTCAGGCAGGTGCCGCCGAAACGGCCGCGCTTGTCGACGCAGGCGGTCTTGAGGCCGAGCTGGCCCAGCCTGATCGCGGCGTTGTAGCCGCCGGGTCCACCGCCAAGGACAACGGCATCGAATTGGTCAGCCATCTGTGTGGTCTTTCGTTCAGGGGAGCGGAAATTACTTATGTCGCCGGGAGCGGTGTTGCAATTCGCCCGGGCATATTTGTTTACGGGATGCGGCCGACTGGGGCGCCCTTGAGGCCGCTGACCCGATAAACCACATAACGGGCGACGGGAACGCCCCGCCGGCCCCTGTCGATGCGGGCGACTTCCACCACCTGGGCGAAATGCGCCCTAATGAGATCGCGGCGGTCGCGGCGTACTTCGCTGACATAAAGTGCGGGACGCGCATACAGCGCGGCGCTTGCCGCCGGCGCCTGCGGCCAGCGATAATCCTCGCCGATCTGCACGACCGGGCCTGGTCCGTAGAATGCGAACCAAGCGGTGGAGGCATAATCGGTGGTCAGAACGGCGCCGGCGTGCGCGGACAGTTTCAGCGTCTCGACCTTGGCGGCGACCTCTGGAAAGCCGACCGCCAGCAACCGCGCCAGAGGATCCTTGCGTCCCATCGGCACCATTCCGGCGAGCGCCTGGACATAGGCTGCGGCGAGCAGCATGGCGGCGACCGGAACAGCCAATCGCTTCGACCAGCGGATCACGAAGGCGCTCTGCCGATCGGCCTGTTGCCAGGCTAGTGCCGCCGCCACGCTCAACAGCGGATAAAGAAAGCAAGGCCAATTGCCCTGCACGCGGGCGTGCAGGGCGTGGTAGGCGAAGTAGGCGACGACGGGCCACAGCAGCGCCGCGATCAGAAACCGGCGTTCGCCGTGCGCGCGGGTGGCGCCGGCAAGCCCCGCAACGCCGAGAAACAGAATGAATGGCGTGGCCAGCACCGCCTGCGCGCCCAGAAACTCGAACAAATAGCGTAGCGTGAACGCCTCGCCCTCGATGCGTCCGAACTGCAAGGCGAACGTCGCCCAGCCATGCGTGTGGTTCCACCAAAGATTGGGTGCAAACAGAATCATCGCCAGCACGCCGCCAAGAGTGGGCCACGGCGAGAGCAGCCAGCGGCGCATCGGCGGACTTGTGGCCAGCCAAATCACAGCGCCCACGCCGAGAAAAAACGCGGAATATTTCGAAAGCAGCCCGAGCCCCGCGGCGATCCCCGCTGCCAGCCACCAGCGTCCGTCCTGGGTTTCGGCGACTTTCGCCAAACACCAGCAGAATGCCGCCGCAGTGACGATGGAGGGCGCATCCGGGGTCGCCGCCAGCATCTCCACGGAAATCATCAGCGTAAGATTGAAGAGAAGGCAGGCGATGGCGCCGGTCTTCTCGTCGCGGCCCAGGATCGCGCCCGTACGCCAGACAAACCAGCCGGCGACGAACGACAGCAGAATGCCGCCGATCCGCACCCCGAAAGGCGTGGCGCCGAACAGGAGCGTGCCGGCGCGGATGACGAAGGCGATGGCGGGGGGATGATCGAAATATCCCGCCGCCAGATGGCGCGACCACAGCCAGTAATAGGCTTCGTCGGCCGACAGCGGCAGCAATGCGCCTGCCAGGAGCCGAAGCGCACTAAGAATCGTCAGCGCGGCGACAAGCTGCGCGTCGCGTTTCATCGCGTGCGCCAGATGAACATGCTCGACATGGCGTAATTCCACAGCACGCCCATGACGGCTCCGTTCAATCCGGCGAGCCACCATACTTCGCCCTGGCGGTAGAATAACCAGGACGCCAAGCCGACATTGGTGACTGCGCCGATCGTTCCGATCAGGCAGAACCCGACGAAGCCGAGCAGCATTCTCCAGCCGCGCAGCCGCCGGTCGCGGTAGGTTAGGCTGTTGTTGAGCAGAAAGTTGCTGGTCATGGCGAAGAACGTGGCCACGCTCTGGGCAAGAGTGAAAGACGCCTGACCCGGCCACACAAGCATTGCGGCTTTGAGCACGCCCAGATTCACCGCTATGCCGCTGGCGCCGACGATGGCGAAGAAGATGAACCGCGGCTCGACCAGGCCGTTCGACAGCTTGGCCAGCAGAAGGCCGAGGAACTCCAGTCCGATCTGGGCATTGAATTTGCTTTCGCCGTCGTGGCGGCTCCGGAACACGAAAGGCTGTTCGTCGACGCGCAAGCCGCCGCCGACGGTGGCGATGTCGAGCAGGATCTTGAAGCCCGCGGGCGACAGCCGCCCGGCGATGGCATCGAAGCTGTCCCGCCGCATCATAAAGAAGCCGCTCATCGGATCGCTGAGCGAGGTCCCGAGGATGCGCTGCGTCAGACGCGTCGCCAAGCGGCTGATCCTGCCGCGTCCCCCACTGAAGGACTGGGCGCTGCCGCCCTCCACATAGCGGCTGGCGGCGACGAGATCGCACGCGCCCGCTTGCAGCTTCGCCAGCATCTGCGGCAGGATGCGTTCGTCGTGCTGCAGATCGGCGTCCATCACCGCGACGTAGGCTGCGCTCGAGGACAGCATGCCTTCGATGCAGGCGCCCGCCAGCCCGCGGCGGCCGACGCGGCGCAGACAGCGCACGCGCGGATCGCCCACTGCGATGGCCTTCACCGCGTCGGCGGTGCCGTCGGGAGAATTGTCGTCGACGAAGATTGCTTCCCAGGCGACGCCCGCCAGCGTGTGGTCCAAGCGCTTGATGAGTTCGGCGACATTGCCGCGCTCCTTGAAGGTCGGGATGACGACGGAAAGTTCCACAGCCCTCGCCAGGGCGGGCGCGGCTTCGGTTTTTGCATCGGCGGCGGAACGCATCACGGGCTCCATAAAGCGGCGCTTTGGTGACCGCAGCGGCCGCTCCCGTCAAGTGGCGGCGGACCGCAGTCCCGATATTGCCTGTTTCTCCAAGGAAAAAACAATCATATCAAGCGATTATCTCGGCCGTGGGAACCCTTGGGTTTTGCTTGCCGTGGAGCGGCGGCAAGGGTTTATGATGCTGTCCGCAAGCGTTCGTATGAGTCACTTCTCAAATCGCAAGCGAGGGATGTGATGGCTTCGATTACGGACTCTGTCATCGAAACGCGCTGGCTGGCAGCCTTGTCGCGCCTGGAATTCGGCGCCCTCGATTTCGTGGCGCCCGACGGGGAGGTTCACACCGCGACGGGGCGCAAACCCGGTCCGCAGGCGCGATTTGCGATCCACGATTGGAACGTCTTGAGCCGCATCATGGCGCGCGGCGACGTGGCGCTGGGCGAAGAATACATCGCCGGCGCCTGGGACACCGACGACATCGAGAAACTGGTGACGCTGTTCCTGATGAACATGGAGGCGTTCGAGAACTACGCGCACGGCAACCTCCTGACCCGTCTGGCCCTTACCATCCAGGACCGTTTCGTGCGGCGCAATTCGCTCGCCGGCAGCCGGCGCAACATCGAAGCCCATTACGATGTCGGCAACGATTTCTACAGGCTGTGGCTGGACAAGAGCATGACCTATTCCTCCGCCCTGTTCGGCGGCATCGCCAAGAACCTGGAGGAAGCGCAAAGCAACAAGTACGAACGCATCCTGGGCAAATTCCTCAAGCCCTGCTCCTCCGTGCTCGACATCGGCTGCGGCTGGGGCGGCTTTGCCGAACGCGCGGCGGCCTGCGGCCATCGTGTCACCGGGTTGACGATTTCGCCCTCGCAATACCGCTTCGCCCGCGAACGGCTGAAGGGCGCCGCCGAGATCCTGCTCGAGGACTACCGCAAGGCGCGCGGCCTTTTCGACATGATCGTTTCCATCGAGATGTTCGAAGCCGTGGGCGAACAGTACTGGCCGCAATATTTCCGCACCGTGGCCGAACGGCTCAAGAGCGGCGGGCGCGCGGTGATCCAGACCATCACCGTGCGCGACGAGCTGTTCGCGCGCTACCGCCTGCGCACCGATTTCATCCGCCATTACGTTTTCCCCGGGGGTATGCTGCCGTCGCTGCAACGTTTCCGCGAGGAAGCGGAGCGCGCCGGCCTGAAAGTCGTGGACCATTTTTCCTTCGGCAAGGATTACGCCAAGACCTTGCGCGAATGGTCGGCGCGCATGCGCGCCAGCAGCGAAGATGTCTTGGCCCTCGGCCATGACGAACGATTCATGCGCAACTGGCAGTACTATCTCGGCATCTGCGCGGCGGCATTCAGCGTCAAACGAACGGACGTGGTGCAAGTCGAGCTGGTGAACGCCTAGAAACGGCGGCGGCGTTTCATCCCCCGGCCGCTTGCACGGCGGCAGTTCTGTTCTTTATATGCAATCGAATCACGATTGCACCGCATGCGGAACGGGGAAGCCGTCAATTCTTGATCCTGTCGAATGCCCTTCGTGCTCCGGTTGTTTGTTGTTGGCGCTGCTGCGCCAATCCGCCCGCTGGAGCGCGCCGGTAGTGAGTCCTAGACGGCGATGATTGGAGCACCTTTCGGTAATGACCATATCCTGGGAGCGTAGCGGACCGGCCATGGCGCTCGGACTCGCGGCCGGCGTGCTCGCGGCGCCGCTATGGTTCGTGCATTCTCCGGCGATGCCGGACTATCCGGCCCACATTGCCGGTTTCGCCTTGATCGCCGGCGGCGCCAAGGCGGCGTCGCCGTTCTATGCCGTTCACTGGGCTCTCGTTCCCAACCTCGCCTCCGAACTGATCGTGCCCTTGCTGGCACAGCTGATGGCCGTCGAAACCGCAACCAAACTTTTCCTCAGCGTCGCCGTCGCGCTGTGGGTGTTGGGGCCGGCGGCGATCCAGCGCGCGCTGTTCGGCACCATTGGCGTTGCGCCGCTGGCCGCGGCGTTCTTCGCCTATAACGCGAATTTCACCTGGGGGTTCTTCAACTACTATTTCGCGACGGGTTTGTGCTTCCTGCTGTTCGCCGCCTGGATCGCCACGGAAAACAGGCGCCCGCCGGCCGCGCTTGCCGGCTTCGCGCTGGCCGTCGCGGCGCTGTATCTCTGCCACCTGGTCGCCGTCTTCCTGCTGGCCGTGATGATCGCGGGATTCGAAGGGGCGCGGCTGTGGACGGCGCGCGACTTCCGTCTCATGTCGCTGGCCAAGCGTGCCCTGCCGGTCGGCGCGATTTTCCTGCCCGCAGCCGTCGCGTTCCTGTTCTTCAAACCCGCAGGCGTGCAGGGCGGTCAGATCGCCTTCGATTTCGCCGATACGGTCGGCGATCGCTTCTCGGCGGCCATCCAGCTTTATTACAGCGAGCCGGCCTATCTTCTGACCGGCGCGCTGGCGATCCTGACGTTGTGGGGTCTCTTGTACGACAGGGTTCGCATTCATCCGGCGATGAAACCTCTCGTGATCGTGCTGAGCGTTCTCACCCTGGTGGCGCCCGAATGGGCGTTGGGCGGCTGGGGCGTTCATCTTCGCCTGCCGGCCGTATTGGGAGCGGTATTGTTCGCCTCCGCCGAGATGCGGTTGAGCCCGCGCGCCGCCGCCATCTTCGGCGCCGTCCTGCTGCTGTTGGCCGGCTTCAGTTCGGCGACGTTGGCCGGGAACTGGCTGGGCTACGACAGGCAGTTCAGCGAATTCCGCGCGGCGCTGCGCGAAATCCCGGCGGGCTCCAGGATGCTGACCGTGCTGGACGGCGACTCGCTGAACGACGAGCTGGACCCGACTCCCGATCAACCCTATTGGCACATGGCGGAATTCGCGATCGTCGACCGGCGCGCCTTCACGCCTTTGATGTTCACCACCAGAGGCCAGCACGTCATTCGCGTGAAGCCGCCTTATCAGAATCTCGCCGCCGCAAGCGCGCAGCAGGGATCGCCGCCCGACGTCGCGGAACTGGCGGACCTCGCGGCGGGCGCCGACGACAACGATCCCGACATCGAGAAGGTCTTTCCCTATCTGAGACGCTTTCAATGCCATTTCGACGAAGCCATCGTCATCCGCGGCAAGGGCGAAGCGGCGGACGTTCCGGATTTTCTGACCTTGCGCCACGAGGGCAGCTTCTTCGCGATCTACGACATCCACCCCACCAAAGCCTGCAGCCAGCGATGAGCCGGACCCCTCTCAAGTTGGTGGTTGCGGGCGCGGCACTGTTTTGCCTCCTCGGGCTTTGGCGCGCTGCCGCGATCATGGGCCTGCACCTGCCGCTCGACCCCAACGAAGGCTGGAACGCCTACCATGCGGCGGCGGCCATATCGGGGGCGCCGCTTTATCCCGGACCCCGGAGCTTCATGGTCGACAACTATCCGCCCTTGTCGTTCTACCTGGTCGGAGCGCTCGGCCGGGTGGTGGGCGATCATATTTTTGCCGGCCGGATCGTTGCGCTGTTGTCCTTCTTCTTTGTCCTGTTCGGCATGTACGGCGCGGCGACGCGCATGGGCTGCAAGCGCCTCGAGGCGTCCTTTGCGCCGCTTCTGTTCGCCGGAGGCCTGCTGGCCTTCACCGATTATGTCGGCATCGACGATCCTCAGATGCTGGCGCACGCCATCGCCACGGCGGGGTTTCTGCTGCTGCTCGGCGAGCCGCGCGGAACGGGCCGGATCGCCGCCGCCGCGCTGTTGTTCGTGCTCGCCGTTTTCGTCAAGCACAACGTGATCGCGATGGCCGCCGCCGCCAGCGTGTGGCTCTCGGTCTACGACCGGAAGAGCGCGCTGCGCCTGGTCGCGTTCGGCCTTGCATTCCTGTTGCTCGGCTTCGTGCTTTTCCGTTTCGTTTACGGGACGGGGCTGCTTGCACACCTTATTTCGTCGCGCACCTATTCCTTCGAGAATCTCCGCAACGGCTTCGGGCGCTGGCTGCATTGGGCCCTGGTGCCGCTCGCCGGCCTGACGGTGCTTGCGGCGCTGCGCTGGAACGACCGTCACGTGCGTCTTGTCGTCTTTTATGCGGCATTCGCCAGCATCCTCGGCATCGGGTTTCTCGGCGGCGCCGGCGTCGACGTCAACGTCATGTTCGACGCCGACATCGCGCTGGCGCTCGCTGTCGCGCTCTTGCTCGACCGCATCGCGCGCGGGCTGCTTCCGCCGGCCGTCGCAGCGGCTTGCGTCTTGCCGCTGCTGCTCGGGGCCTGGACGAGCGGCGACTGGGGCGACGCGGGCGGCTGGCTGCATCCGATGCACGACGAAACCGATCAGGCGGAAAAAGATATTGCCTTCCTTGCCGGGCGCCGCGGGCCGGCGCTGTGCGAAATGCAGTCTTTCTGCTACTGGGCGCGCAAGCCCGCTGCGGTGGACGTCTTCAACGTCGGCCAGCAGTTCGACACCGGGGCGCGCAGCGATTTGCCGCTTGTCGCCATGATCGACGCGCGCCGCTTCTCGGTCATCCAATTCGACCCGGATTCGCCGTATTCCCTGGGCGAAAACGTGCACGATGCGGTGGCGCGCGGCTACCGGCTCGATCACGAAGACGATTACGGCAGTTTTTACGTCCCCAAATGATCTTTCAGGCGCGCCGCGCCTGCACGGTGCCTGCGCGCTCGATCTTGCCCCAGCTCACGAAGACGCCGCGCAGCGCGGTGGAGATCGACCGCACCACCACGTAATACATCAGCTGGCGATAGCCGAAACGCTGCAGCATGAGCCACCACAACAGGCTCCAGTTCTCGCGCTTCTCCATCAGGAATCCGAACAGGGCCGCGGCCAGATCGACCCCCATGAAGACGCAGTAGTAAATCCCCACCGCCAGCAGATTGTCGTTGGAGAACTCCGCGCCGTGCTGGGTGTAGGCGATCCATTGCGTCACCAGCTGCCAGACCAGCAGCAGATCCGCGACCGGCGCCAGCGACGTCAACAGAATCTGGAACAGCCACACCTGCGGCAACGCCACCAGCCCCAGCGCACCGTAGCGCGGGTTGAAGGTCATGTGGCGGTACTTCCACAGGCATTGCAGCGTGCCGTAGGCCCAGCGAAAGCGCTGCTTGGCGAGACCGCGAAAGGTGGCGGGCGCCTCGGTCCAGGCAATCGCCGAACTGTCGAAATGCACCTCGTATCCGGCGCGCTGCAGGGCGATGGTAAGGTCCTGGTCTTCGGCCAGCGTATCGTAGGGAAAGCCGCCGATCTCGGCCAGCGCCGTCCGGCGCCAGGCCCCCACCGCACCGGGTACCACGGTGAGCGTGCCGAGCGCGGCTAGAGCGCGCCGTTCCAGGTTCTGCGCCACGATGTATTCCAGCGCCTGCCAGCGCGTGATCATGTTGACCCGGTTGCCGACCTTGGCGTTGCCGGCGACGGCGCCGACCTTGGGATCGGTGAACCAGCGCACCAGACGCGAAATCGTATCGCCGTCGAATTCGGTATCGGCGTCGAGCGCCACGATGACTTCGCCGCAGGCGCGCGCAAATCCGAGGTTCAAGGCCTTGGCTTTGCCGCCGTTGGCGACGCTGACCAGCGTCACTCTGGCTTCTTTGCCGAAGCGCTCGCGCACGATGTCGGCGGTGCGGTCGCGCGAACCGTCGTCCACGATGATGATTTCGAGATTGCGATAATCGCTGTGCAGGATGCGGGCGACCGTCGAAGCGATGACCTTTTCCTCGTTGTAGGCGGGAATGACGACCGAAACCGCAATCGCCTCGTCCGGAGTGGGCGGCGGGTCGCCGGCGGAGGCGCGCCGGTGGTTCCACAGGCTGAGTCCGCACAGCAACAGAAGGCGGCCGATGCCGAGGAAAATCGCCGCCAGAAAACAGTAATACAGGATGTCCCCGAGCCAGCTCAGGGTGAGGAACACCGCCCGGTCGGCGTACAGGATGAAGGTCGGCGCCAGGCGCGGCATCGCCTGTTCGCGGGTGAGGCCGGCGAGTTGGGAGACCGGCACGAAGTGGTAGCCTTGCGCCCGCAGCTCGTCGATCAATCCGGGAAGCAGGGCGACGGTCGCGGAACGGTCGCCGCCGGAATCGTGCAGCAGGATGACGTTGCCGCGAAGCTCGGGGTTGGGATCGTTCACCGCCGCGAGGATGCGCTGCATCATTTCCTGCTTGGTGGGCTGCTGCCAGTCGAGCGGATCGACATGCACGCCGACGGTGATGTAGCCGAGATTCTGCGCCACCTCGACGGGAACGATCTGGTCCGCCGTCACCGGTTCGGCGTCGCCCAGATAAGGCGGGCGGAACAATTTCATCTGACGGCCCGTCAGCGCCTCGAACAATCGCTCCGTCGCGTTCAACTCCAGCGCATCGGCGCCCGTGGACGTCACGGAGAGGTTGGGATGGGTGAAGGTATGATTGCCGACCTCGTTGCCGTCGGCGAGCATGCGCTGGACGAGACCGGGGTGCGCCTCCGCATTGGCGCCGATGATGAAGAAGGTCGCCTTGACGTTCTTCTGCTTCAGGATGTCGAGGATCGCCGGCGTCCATTGCGGATCCGGCCCGTCGTCGAAGGTCAGCGCCAGGGTATGCGGTTTCAGGCCGACACGCCGGATGACGTAGGTCGTCGGCAGCTTGGTGTAATCTTCGTCCGAAATGTCGCCGGTCTGCGGGTCGATCTCGATGCTGCGGCTGCCGGAGGTGGGATCGGCCTCCACCCGCAGGATTTCGCCGTCGCCTTCGAAGTCCACGTCCTGGTTTGTGGGAATCGTCTTCAACGCGGCCGGCGCGCCGGCGCGATACGGCCTGCCGAGCACGGACCACACCGACGGATCCTCGCTGCCCAGCCTCCACAAGGCGTAGCCGGCGGGCTGATAGACGTCGGCGGCGTGGATCTGGTTGAAGGCGGTGACGCCGTCGAGGAACCAGACGTCGTGTTTCTCGTTGTCGTTCTCGATGTAGGAGAAATGCGGATTGTTGGTGTTGGGGTCGAAGTCGACGCGGGCGTCGGAATCGCGCGCGGCGATGGCGGCTTCCTGGAAACTGAGATCGTCGGCACCCTCGCTGCCGTGCCAGTCGTAGGCATAGTTTCCGATCCCGATGATGGTGCGGCTCGGAGACAGTTCTTTCATCCTGGTGTCGAGAGTCGTCTCGAACCAGGGCTCGCCGGCGATAGCGCCGGGTGGATCGCGGTCTTGGTGTTCGTCATAAGCCATGAGCAACGTGTAATCGATGGACTTGGCGAAGGCCGCGTAAGGCCAGCCGTTATCGGCGTAAGGGGCCGCCTGAACGACGATCCAGCCGCGCGGCGCGAACGATGCGGAAAGCTCGCTCAGGAAAACACCGAGATCGCCATAAGCGGCCGGCGGCACCTCTTCGAAATCGACCACCACGCCCTGCAGCCTGTTTTCGGCGAGAAACGACACGATGCCTTTTTCCAGGAGCGCCCGGCGCGCGGGGTCGGCCAGCAGGCCCTGCATGCCCGGCCCGTTCCAGACACCCGCGGAAGCGTTCTGGATCACCGGCAGGATCGGAACGTTCGGCCGCATGTCGCGCACCAGCGTCAGCGCCTTGTTGTCAAGCGTGGGTTTGAGATGCAGGTCCGTTCCGTCGAGTGACAGCCAGCTGGGCACGACCCAATCGAGATTGGGCAGCGCGCGGCGCAGGTCGGGATAGCTGGCGTCATCCCAGTTCACATAAAAGCCGATGGCCAGCGGCCGATGCGGCAAGGGACGCAGCGCCGCCGAAAGCGGACGCCCCGGCGCGGCATGGGCGTTCTTCGTGCGCCAGCTGCGGGCCAGGTTTTCGCGGGCCCGCGCCTCGGCGCCCAGACGCGCCGCAGACTTCAACAAGGCGGGGTCCATCGCCTTGCGTTCCAGCTGGTTGTTCGCCGTCACTTTGTAGGGAAGCTGGGGACTCTCGACGTGCTGCGTGATGAGGATGCTGGCCACGAAGGCGATGCCCAGAATCGTGCTCAGGATCGCGCCGGCCCATCCCAGGATGGACAGGTGGGCGGCTCGCCGGCCGGTCTCGTCGAAGAAGATGGGTTTATTGGACATGTCTCGGGAAGTTCGGCGCCGCGCGCACTATACGCACGGTCTCATGGTATTTTTCATCGTTCCTTATGTAATGTGAAGGACCCGGGCTTCACACGGAGGCTGGTTGCGGGGACAGGATTTGAACCTGTGACCTTCAGGTTATGAGCCTGACGAGCTACCGGACTGCTCCACCCCGCGTCGCCTTCGTTTTTCGCCGCGATCCGGCGAAGGGTGCGCGGATATAGGATATAGCACCCCCCCTGTCCACCCCCGGGATTGGCTGTCTTGGGCCGGTTTTCCCGGCAGCCTCGGCAACATAGGCTCGCAGCGCCGTCGCCAGATGATCGAACCACAGCCGTACCCGGCGGCTGCCGCGCAAAGCCCGGTGGGCGACCAGCCAGACCTCAAGCTTGACGCGGAATTCCCGGGCCAGCACGGCCACCAAGTCCGCCTCGCGCGCGGCGATCCCGAGCTGGCGGCCGCCGATGCCAAAGCCGGGGCGTCCTGCGGCCTAAAGCTTGTCCTTTGCCCGTGCGACGGGCCTTAAGGTGTTGATCGGCACGAATTCTTCCCCTTAACGCAGTCTTCGAATTCCGATTGCTGCGGATAGGCATGGCCGCTATAACCCCCGCCCAGCCGCCAACCGGCCCACCTTGCGAAGGGAGTGTCCATGGGTACCCAACTTCCGTCCGGCTATAGGCCGTCGGAAAGCGAACCCTTTATGAACGAGAGGCAGCGCGAATATTTCCGTCGCAAGCTTCTCAATTGGAAAGAAGACATCCTTCGCGAGAGTCGGGAAACCATTCAGAACCTTCAGGCCGAGACGGTGCCGCATGCCGATCTCGCCGACCGCGCCTCCACCGAGGCGGAACGCCAACTCGAACTGCGTACCCGCGACCGTCAACGCAAGCTGATCGCCAAGATCGACGCGGCGCTGCGCCGCATTGAAGACGGATCGTACGGTTTCTGCGAGGAGACCGGCGAACCGATCTCGCTCAAACGGCTCGACGCGCGTCCGATCGCGACGCTGTCGATCGAAGCGCAGGAACGCCACGAGCGCCGCGAAAAAGTCTACCGGGACGACTGACGTCGGTTCCCGATCCCGGATCGGCTTCGCCGTCCGGGATGCCTTCGCTGCCGCGACGTCACCACGGCATCAGGATGTCGTAGAGTTGGCTGCCCAGCCTTGGCTGCTGCACGTCGCTGACCGTGCCCTTGCCGCCATAGGAGATGCGCGCCTCGGCGATCTGGGTCAGATCGACGGTGTTGGCGCTGGTGATGTCTTCCGTGCGCACGATGCCCGAGACCTGCAAATCGCGCAGTTCGCCGTTGACGCGCATTTGCTGATGACCGGCAATCACCATGTTGCCGTTCGGCAGGACCTGTGTCACCAGCGCGGCCAGAGTCAGATTGATTTGCTCCGAACGGGCGATTGAGCCGCCGCCGACATTCGAGGTGTCCGAACCCATTTTCACCAGGCTGCCCGGGGTCATCGCAGACGGCAAAGATTTCTCCAGGCCGAAGAAATTCGCCAGATTGGCGTCGTCCGAGTTGGTGCGCGTACGACTGGTCGTGTTGGAGAGTTTTGCGGCGTCGGCCACCGAGATGCTGACGGTCAAGATGTCGCCGACGCGGCTGGCGCGCGGATCGTGGAAGAAACTGCGCGCACCGGGCTGCCACAACGAATTTGCGCCGCGCGGCTCGGCGGGCGGCGTCGGCATGGGCACCGATACCGGCTTCGCTGGCGCGGTGCTGGCGATGGGCGCCAGCTTGGGATCACTGCCGAGTTCGGAAAGCCGCTCGTAGGTGCTGCAGCCCGCCAGCAGGCAGGCCGTGCCGAGGGTGAGAACAATCCTGAAAAAGCGCCGGGTCATCGACGGATTCCTTTACGGCTGGACGCTGGCAAGACGCGAGGACACAACCGCGCCGGTGCCCCGGGCGCGCACTTGCCCCGGACCGATTACGACGGCGCTGACCTGGCGGAACGATGCCGGATTCTGCACCGTCACGGTTTCGCCCATGCCGCCTTCGCTCATGGCGCGGCCGGCGGCGGTGAGCACGATCCCCGGCGCTTCGAAGGTCATGGTGACCGTTGAGCCCTTGGCGACGAGGGTCGGACGGCGCACGTCCTCGAGGCGCACGCTCTCGCCGGCGTGCAGTACGCGGCGCGTTTCCATGCCGACGAGATCGCTTTCCGCCGTCGCGGTTCCCGAGAGGATATTGTCGCCGACCGTCGCATAGGTGACGTCCGCCTGCGAGATCGTGGCGCCGCGGGCGATGTCGTGGCTGGGGACCACGACGCGCACGCCGGCATGGGCGAACGCGGGCCAGGAGAGCAAAACGGTCAGAGCGAACAGAAGAGTGCGCGTCATCATCAGCCTCCCAGCTTGGCGGTTTCCGACAGCATCTCGTCGGCGGCGGTGATAACCTTGGAATTCATTTCGTAGGCGCGCTGGGCGGTGATCAGCGACGTGATCTCCTCCACCGCGTTGATGTTGGAGGTTTCCAGGAAGCCCTGCTGAAGCGTGCCGTAGCCCGTGGATCCGGGAACGCCCGATTGGGGCGAACCCGAGGATGCGGTTTCGGTAAGCAGGTTGTTACCTTCCGCCTTGAGGCCCGCCTCGTTGGGAAACCGCGTCAACTCGAGCTGACCGACGGTCTGCGGCGCCGTTTGGCCGGGGATCGTGGCCTGCACCTGGCCTTGCGCGTTGATCGATACCGCGGTCGCGGTGGTCGGAATGGCGATGCCGGGCTGCACGACATAACCTTGTTGGGTGACAAGCTGGCCTTCCGGCGAGAGGGCGAAATTGCCGGCGCGGGTGTAGGCATCCGTGCCGTCGGGCATCTGGATGCGGAAATAGCCCGCCCCGTTGATCGCCACGTCGTAGGGGTTCGATGTCGTCTGCAGGTCGCCCTGCCTGGTGACGCGATAGACCGCCGCAGTGCGCACGCCGGCGCCGAGCTGGATGCCGGACGGTACGACGGTGCCGGTGTCGGACGATTGGGCGCCCTGCAACTCGACGTTCTGATAGAGCAGGTCCTCGAATTCGGCGCGCTGCTCCTTGAAGCCCGTGGTGTTCATGTTCGCCAGATTGTTGGCGATGACTTCGACGTTGGTCTGCTGGGCGAGCATTCCGGTCGCCGCGATGCTGAGGGCGCGCATGAATCGTTCTCCTTAATTCGGCGTGCTGCCGAGTTTGTCGATGGCTTGGCGCTTCAGGGTGTCCATGCTTTGCGCCAGCGTTGCCGTCGCCTGATAGGCGCGCATGACGTCGATCATGCGGGTAATCTCGATCACCGGTTGGACATTCGAGGTTTCCAGCGTTCCCTGCACGATCCTGGTGTTCGTAGCCGCCGACGCCGGGCTTTGGCTGGTGGCGTAAAGGCTGTCGCCTTTCTTCTGCAGCGCGCGCTCGTCGGCGAAATCCACCAGTCTGAGTTTGCCGATCTGGCCTTGCTTGCCGCTGACCGTGCCGTCGGCCGCAATATGAATGTCGCCGTCGTCGGCCGTGACGGTGATCGGGCCGCCCTCGCCCAGGACCGGGTCACCACTGTCCGTGATCAGTTGTCCGTCGCCATTGAGGCTGAGGTGGCCGTTGCGCGTGTAACGCTCCCCCGCCGCCGTCTGCACCGCGAAGTAGCCCTTGCCGGCGATGGCGAGGTCGAACGGAGCGCCGGTGGCCTGCATCGTGCCTTCGCTCAAATCGCGCACCACGCCGTTGTCCGCGACGAAGCTCAGGCTCTGCGGACCGCTCTGACCTTCGGAAGGCTGGACCTGCTGGACGAACTCCTCGAACTTCACCTCCTCGCGCTTGTAAGCGGGAGTCGACAGGTTCGCGAGATTGTTCGCGATCACGTCCATCGAGCGATAGGCCGCGAGCTGCTGCGAGAGGCTGACAAGCAGTGTGTTATCCATGGGGCAGGGATCCTTTCTGGTCCTTCGCCATTCCCGAACGGCTGCAGGCCGCGTGCCATTCGCCAAGGCCGGCATTCCGCCGCTTTTCGCTGCCCCCCAGCGGCGAGCCGGCAAAGTTTGCCGGGCGAAGACTGCCTTCGCCTGCAATCGAGGGTGCATTTGAACCAGTCCTTAACCACGTCGGCATAACGTCGCCTGAGGTTTGCGGGCGCGAAGGCGATGGCGAAGAAAGAAAAACAGGCGGCAGAGGTCGCGGAGCTCGAAGAGGGCGCCGAGAACGGGCAGGAAACGGCTGCGAAGCAAGGTTTCGTTAAGAAACTTCTCGGCAACAGGAAGCTCTTAATGATCGCCGGCGGCGGCCTGCTGGTGCTGCTGCTGGCGATCGGCGCGGGACTTTATTTCTTCGTCTTCAGCGGCTCCGGTGAAAGCGGGCAAACCGAGACCGCCGCGGTTCCGCAGTTTCCCGCCACGCCGCCGCAAGTGGCCTATTACGACGTACCCGACCTCATCGTGAACATCCAGACCGCCGACGGTTCGAGCGCCTATCTCAAACTCTCGGTGGAGCTTGAGCTTTATTCCGGCGACGAAAAAGCGGGTTTGCAGGCGCTGATGCCGCGCGTCGTCGATCAGTTCCAGGGCTATCTGCGCGAACTGCGCGTGGACGACATCAAAGGCTCCGCCGGCATCATGCGCCTGAAGGAAGAAATGCTGCGCCGGATCAATGTGGCGGCCGCCCCGTATCGGGTGCGCGACGTTCTCCTCAAAGAAATGATCGTTCAGTAGGACCGCGAAAAGAAGATGGCCGACGAACCCCAGACAACGGAAGCCGCCACCCCTGCCGCCGAAGCGCCTGCCGCCCCTGGCGCGGAAGCGCCCCCCGCCGATGCAAAGGTGACGATCACCGAGGCGCCGCCCGCCGGCGGCGTCGGCGGCACCGCCGAGCGCATCCTCAACCAGGAGGAAATCGACTCCCTCCTCGGCTTCGACGTCAACAACGAGCAACTGCAGGACAAATCCGGCGTCCGCGCCATCGTCAATTCGGCGCTGGTCTCCTACGAGCGCCTGCCGATGCTGGAAATCGTCTTCGACCGGCTGGTCCGGCTGATGACGACATCCTTGCGCAATTTCACCTCGGACAATGTGGAGGTGAGCCTGGACAACATCACCTCCATCCGCTTCGGAGATTATCTGAATTCGATCCCGCTGCCCGCGATCCTGGCGGTGTTCCATGCCGAGCAATTGGACAATTACGGCCTGTTCACCGTGGATTCCAATCTCATCTACTCCATCGTCGACGTGCTTCTGGGCGGACGGCGCGGTTCCTCGGCCATGCGCATCGAGGGCCGGCCCTACACCACAATCGAACGCACCCTCGTCCAGCGCATGATCGAAGTCATCCTGACGGACATGTCGCAGGCCTTCGAGCCTTTGGCGCCGGTCAATTTCCAGCTCGACCGCCTGGAGACCAACCCGCGTTTCGCGGCGATCGCCCGTCCCGCCAATGCGGCGATCCTCGTCAAACTGCGCATCGACATGGAAGACCGCGGCGGGCGCACCGAGCTGCTCTTGCCCTACGCCACGCTCGAACCGATCCGCAAGCTGCTGCTGCAGCAGTTCATGGGCGAAAAATTCGGCCGCGATTCCATCTGGGAAAGCCATCTGGCCACCGAGCTTTGGTCCACCAGGGTCGAGATCGACGCCATCCTCGACGAGCAGGTCATGCCCCTCGACAAGATCATGAATCTGGAGATCGGCCAGACCGTGATGCTCAACGCCACACCCGATTCCAAGATCGAACTGCGCTGCCGCGGCGTGCCGCTCCTGCGCGGCCGCATGGGACGCGCCGGATCGTCCGTCGCCGTGCGCGTCGAGGAAGCCATCGAACGCACCGACGCCTCGCGCGCGCTATAGGAAGGAACAACCATGACGCTCTCCTTCATTCTGGAACTGGCCTTGAGCATCCTGCTGGCGGCAACGCTGGTCTATTGCATCGTGCTGGAGCGCCGCCTGGCCGCGGTCCGCAAAGGCCAGGATGGCCTGAAAACCATGATCCGCGAACTCGATGCGGCGATTTCGGGCGCCGGCGCCTCGTTGCGCGCGCTCAAATCCGCGGCTTCGAGCGCCGCCGAAACGCTTGACGAGCGCCTCAAGCGCGCCCGTTTGATTGCCGACGAACTTGGCCTCCTGGCGGCCTCGGGCGAACGCATCGCCGAACGCTTCGACCGCAACGCCGCGGCCAGACCCGCCGAGCGCAACGCCTCTCTGCCGTCGGGCAGCGTCATGCATCGCCTCGAGGCGCTGAAAGCCGTACGATGAATGTCCTGCTCAGACATATTAGGCTGCTGCCTGCGGTGATCGCCTTGGGTGCGGTGCTGCTTGCCCTGAAGGGCGAAGGCCTGGTGCGCGAAGCCTGGGCGCAGGAGCAACAGCCGGGCGCCGCGGCCGTTCTCGCCCAGGACACCGCCCCCTTGCCCAAGGATGCCCTCGACGACAGCCAGTCCTCAAGCCCCGCCGAAGTCGACGTCCTGAGCAGCCTTGCGAAACGCCGCGCCGCGCTCGACGCGCGCGAAGCCGATATTGAGGCGCGCACCGATTTGCTGGCGGCGGCCGAAAACCGCGTAGACGGCAAGATCGCCAATCTCAAGCAGCTTCAGGACAAGATCACGGCCCTTCTCGCCGAGCGCGATACGGAGCAGGACAAGCAGCTCGCCTCACTGGTGAAGACCTATTCCGCGATGAAGCCGAAAGATGCCGCGCGCATCTTCGACAATCTCTCCGACGACGTGCTTGTCCCCGTGGCGCAGGCAATGAAGTCCGATGCGCTGGCCCCGGTGCTCGCCGCGATGACGCCCGACGCGGCCCAGAAACTGACGGTCAAGCTGGCGGACCGCCTGAAGCTTCCCGAGCTGGCCGCACCGGCACCTGTGCCAGTCGTCGCACCGGTTCCCGGCGCACCAGCGCCGCAACAGGTCGCGGCGGCGCCGGCTCCGCAATCCGGTCCGGCGGCGGGCCATTAGAGTTCACGGAAGGCGCAAGAGGGTGATGCGGCTGAACGCCTATCGGATTTGGTTCCTCCGCGCTGCCGCGGCAGTGGTCGCTTGCCTTCTGGCGCAGCCGGTTCAGGCGGCGGACAAGGTCGCGGCTTCGACGGCGGGGGGGTATGCGCGGCTGCTCTTCAGCTTGGAGCCGAATACCCAGGTCAAAGCGCTCGTCGCCGGCGAGGTCCTGACAATCTCCTTCGACCGCAAGGTCGACCTCACGCCCACCGTCATCGCTCAGGCCCTGCCCGGCTATATCGCCGGTTCGCGCGCCGACCCCGACGGCAAGACGTTCCGCTTCGCGCTCAGCCAGGCCGTGCGCGTCCACACCAGCACTTCGTCCGGCACCACCGCCGTCGATCTGGCGCCCGCGAGCTATGCGGGCACGCCGCCCGATCTGCCGCCGCCCCCCCCGCCGCCGCCCAAGATCGTCGACGTCGCCAAATTGCCACTGCTCGAGGTGCGCTCGGGTTCCTATCGGAATTTTACCCGCATCGTCTTCGACTGGCCGCGCAATGTTCCCTACGCCGTGTTTCCAGGCGCCGGGAGATTGACGGTCCGCTTCCAAGCGTTGGCGAAGCCGGACTTTTCCGCCATCACGCGGCAGGCTCCGCCCTGGGTGAAGGCCGCGGGCTGGCGCGTCGAGAATGGCGGTACCGTTGTCGAACTCGAGACCGACAACGATTCCGGCTTTCACGATTTCCGCGACGGCACGCATGTCGTCGTCGATATATTGGCGCCGAAAACCGATGCCGACGCCTACAAGCCGCCGGGCGGCATGAAGGCGACCGTCACCGCGTTCCAACAAACCGACGCCGCGACCAAGACGCAGGCCGCAGCGATCGCGGCCGCGGCGGCAAAACTGAACACGCCCGCAACCGCGCAGACAAAAACGGCAAGCGCACCGCCCCCGAAGACTGCGCCGGTGGCGCCTGCACCGAATCAGCCCGCCGCCGCGAGCCCGCCTCCTGCGGCAACCGCGCCGCCTGCCCTGAACGCTCCATCTTCCGCTCCCAACACGCAGGCCGCCGACAGCACACTCACACGCGCCGGTGCCGTCTTGACCTTCCCGGGGGCCGGCCGGCGCGGCTCGGCGGTTTTCGTGCGCGGCCTGACCGCTTGGGTCGTGCTGCAGAATGCGGCGCCTTTGGACGCAGTCAGATTGAAATCCCAGCTCGGCGACTTCCCGGCGGCGGTCGATGCGGCTTCGAGCGCGGAGGTCTCCATTCTGCGCCTCACCCTCAAGCAGCCCGAACAGATCGCCGCCACGGCCGAAGGCTCGTCTCTAAAGGTCGTCATCGCGCCGCAGGTGAATTCGACGGCGATCGCGATCGGCTTTGCGCGCAACCAGGATGATCCCACCCACTCTTCGCTCTCGACGCTGCTGCCGGGGGCGACCGCAACGGTGACGCTTGTCGATCCTGTCGCCGGCGACGAGTTGACCGTCATACCGGGCGCCGCCGGCCGGGCGATCTTGAGCGAGCATACCTATGTCGAATTCACGGCGCTGCAGACCGCATCGGGCATGGTGTTGCAGCCCACGGTCGACGATCTGTCCGTCGGCATCGACAAAACACGCGTGACGATCACGCGGCCGGGCGGGCTGTCGCTGACGCCGCCAGCGACGCCGGTCGCTGCATCGCCCGAAGCGCTGTTGCACGGCGGCGATGGACCCTGCTTCCTGGATTTCGCCAACTGGAAGACCGTCAGCGGCGGCAGCTTCCTGGCGACCGAGCGCCGTCTGCGCGCGGCGACGGCGCGATTGAAACCCGCGGACGCCAATCATGCGCGCTTGGTACTGGCGCGCTTCTATCTGGCCAACGGTTTCGCCGCCGAGGCGCTCGGTCTCGTCAAAATGATGCAGTCGATCGATCCTGCGCTGCAGAGCGACATGCAGCTGCAGACGATCCGCGCGGCGGCGGATCTTCAAATGGGCCGCATTCGCGACGCCCATAACGACATCGCCGGCGCGCAGTTCGACGCCGACCGCCACGCCGCCCTGTGGCGCGGGCTGATCGACGCGGCGCTCGAGAACTGGGACAGCGCGCACGCCAACCTCGAACGCGCCAGCACGGTGCTAGGCCGCTACCAGCCCGACATGCAGGCGCGCGTGCGCCTGGCCGATGCCGACGCGGCGCTGGGGATCGGGCGTCTGGAGATTGCCGACGCCGAACTTTCCCGCCTGCCCAAACGGCTGGAGAACCCGCTGGCGCTCGAGGCCGATCTGGCGCGCGCCCGTCTTTACGCCGCCGAGAGGCAATGGCGCGAAGCCGACAGGCTGTTCGCCGCGGCCGAAGAGGGCGGCGACGGACGCGTGGCGGCCGAGGCCATTTATGACCGGGTCAATGCCGCACTGGCGGCGGGAACCATGAAGCCGGCGGCGGCCGTCAACGCGCTCGAACGGCTGCGCTTCCGCTGGCGCGGCGACATCCTGGAACTGAACACGCTGCGCAAGCTTGCTTCGATCTATTTCGCCCAGAAGCGCTGGCGCGACGGGCTGCAGACGTTGCGGATCGCGACGCAATATTTTCCCGGCGACGAACTGGCCGGCAAAGCGCAGGACGACATGCGCGCGGCTTTCGTCGACCTTTTCCTGAAAGGCAAGGCCGACGCCATGCCGCCGGTGGAAGCGCTGGCTCTGTTCTACGACTTCCTCGAGCTGACTCCCATCGGTCCGGACGGCGACGAGATGATCCGGCGCATGGCCGACCGTCTGGTGGCCGTCGATCTACTCGGCCCGGCCGCCGACCTTCTCAATTACCAGGTAACGAAACGGCTCGACGGCGTGGCGCGCGCCCAGGTCGCCACCAAACTCGCCATGGTCGAACTCATGGACCACAAGCCGCAAGCGGCGCTGGAAGCCTTGCGCTCGACGCGCATCTCCACCCTGCCCGACGACGTCAATCACCAGCGCCTGTTGATGGAAGCGCGCGCGCTGGCCGAACAGAAGCAATGGGACCAGGCCCTCGAACTCATCGCCGTCGACCAGGCGCCCGATACGGCGCAGCTGCGGGCCGACATCTACTGGAAGAGCGGCAACTGGGCGGCAGCCGCCCAGAAGGCCGAAGACGCGTTGGGCACGGGCTGGAGCGATCCCGCGCCGCTCAGCGACCAGCAGCGTCAGGCAGTGATGCGCGCCGCGGTCGCCTACTCGCTCGCCAACGACGAAACCAGCCTGGAGCGCATCCGTGAGCATTTCTCCGCGAAGATGAAAGCGAGCAGCGACGCCAACGCCTTCGATGTCCTCACCCAGCGCATCGACATGCACGGCATGGCCTTCCGCGACGCCGCCGCCAAGGTGGCCTCGTTCGACACGCTGCAGGCGTTTATGAAGAATATCCAGAACCGCAAGGTCGCCTCGAACTAATCGACGGCAGCTTGTCTTCACGCGGCGGGCTGTGCCAGATCGCGGAACGCGGCAATCACCTTCTTGTAGGTATCGCGCTTGAAGGGGACGATGAGCCCCGGCAAATCATCCAGCGACAGCCATTTCCAGGCGGCGAATTCCGGATGCTGCGTCCTGATGTCGATGTCGCCGTCCCTGCCGGTGAACCGCATCGCCAGCCATTTCTGCCTTTGGCCGCGGAAGCGCCCATGCAGAGCGACGCCCACAAGATGCCTGGGCAGGTCGTAGCACAGCCATTCGTCCATCTCGCGCAGGATGACGGCTTTGTCGGTGCCGATCTCTTCCTTCAATTCCCGCAAAGCCGTTTCGGCGGGCGTCTCGCCGTCGTCGATGCCGCCTTGCGGCATCTGCCAGCCCTCCACCGTCTGGTCGATGCGACGGCCGACAAAAACCGATCCGCCGCGGTTGAAGAGCATGACGCCGACGCAGGGACGGTAGGGCAAATCGTCGTGGGAAGACCCGGGACGGGGCATATGGGACGCTTATTGTTTCGACTGGCTGACTATGGCCGATACGGGCACCAGAACAAAGCCCCTGCCGGAAAGTCCTTGCGCCCATTTGTTCACCCGGTCGACGGTCACCGGATAAAGAAAGCCGGAACCCGAGGCGCTGCCCTTGGCGCGTGCAACGGCTTCCAGGCCCGAAAGCCGATGGTCGATCTCCATGGCGGATTGGATCGCGTCGATGGTGTCGGTCGCCTGCGCGAAGTTGGCGCCGAGGCGCTGGGCGATGTCGGGGGCCACCGAATGCAACGCCAGCCCGTTGTCGTAGAAGAGCAGCCCGCGCCGGGTCAGATAGGTCATCACCGGTTCCAGCGCGGCCGCGTCCGAGAGGAAGCGTCCGCCGAGAAGATTTGTCACGCCGGTATATCCGGTGAACCGCGTCAGCGCCCATACCAAGCGCCGGGTGTTGGAATCTTCTCCGACGCCGGCGCGCAGCGTGTATTGGCCCGGATCGCTATCGGGAAAGTCGTACGGCTCCATCGGCACTTCGAGGAGCACTTCGTGACCCTTCTGCCGCGCGGCGGCGACCCAGCGCTGGACGTCGGTGGTGTAGGGCACGAAGGCGAGCGTGATTCCCGAAGGCAGGCCGTCCAAGGCCGCGGTCGTCGCCTTGGCGCTGATGCCGAGTCCGTTGATGACGATGGCGATGCGCGGCTTGCCCGTCGAGACCACAGGAGCCGCGTAGGCGCGCATCGGCGGCGTACCGTCGTCGGCGATGCGGGGCAACGGCCCTTGCGGCGTTTTTTCGATCAGCGCCGGATCGGCAATCGCGACGCGTCCCGTGGAAACCGGAGGCGGCGGCGCGGCAGGTTGTTCGGCGGCGGGAGGTTGCACGCCGGCCGGCGGCGGCGCGGGTTCCAGCGGCGGCGCGGTTGGAGCAATGACTGGCGCCTGGGCCGGCGGCGGCTGTTTCGGCGGCACCGCGCGCGCCACGCGCTTCAGGTGTAGATCAAGCTGCGCGACCGGATCGCCGGCATGAGGATCGCCCAGGAACGCCACGCCGCCGGCGATCCCGAACAGCACGGCGAAGACCAGGACATAAGCAAGCGCCAGCGCTTGCGCCCCGCGGCGTACGCTTTCTGGCGAGGACACGCCCCCGGTCATGCTGCTCGCGGCCATTGCCCCAAGATAAGGGCAATCATGGTTACACCCAGGTTAACGGGCAACCTCGCTCTTGGCCGCGGCCACGGTCATCTTGCCGCGCAGCAGATCGAGCGCGTAGGCAAGCTGGAAATCGTCGTATTTCTTGCCGGGAGCCGGGTGGATCACCGTGACGGTCTTCCTTTTCGCCGCCGCATCGTTCGTCAGATGGCCAGGCAGATCGGCTTCGCTCGGCCGCTCGATCTTGGGCACGGTTTCATCGTCGTTTTGCGCCACGGCGATGTCCGGGACGATCCCTTCAGCCTGGATCGAACGGCCCGACGGCGTGTAGTAGCGCGCCGTCGTCAGCCTGAGGGCGCCGCCACTGCCCTCGCCCAGAGGGATGATGGTCTGCACGGAGCCCTTTCCGAAGGACGTCAGGCCGAGGATTCTGGCGCGCTGATCGTCCTGCAGGGCGCCGGCGACGATTTCGGACGCCGAAGCCGTGCCGCCGTTGATGAGCACGATCACCGGCTTTCCGTCGGTGATGTCGCCGGGTCTGGGTTTGGCGTCGTAGCGCTGGGTATCATCGGCATGGCGGCCGCGGGTGGAAACGATCTCGCCCTTGTTGAGAAAATCGTTCGACACCTGGACGGCCTGTTCGAGGAGCCCGCCCGGATTGTTGCGCAGATCGAGGACGTACCCCTTCAGCGACGGGCCGATCTGCTTCTTGAGCTCGCGCACCGCCTTTTCCAGGCCGCTCGAGGTCTCTTCGTTGAAGGCGCTGAGCCGGATGTATCCGATGTCGCCTTCGCGATGCCATTTGACGCTGTCGACATGAATGACGGCGCGCGCCAGCACCACGTCGAACGGTTTCTTCTCGCCGTTGCGCAGAATCGTAAGGGTGACCTTGGTGCCGACGGGACCGCGCATCTTGTCGATGGCGTCGTTCAGCGCCATGCCCTCGATGGTTTTGCCGTCGATGGCGGCGATGAAATCGCCGGTCTTGAGACCGGCCTTGGCCGCCGGAGTGTCGTCGATCGGCGAGATCACCTTGATCAGCCCATCCTCCATCGTCACTTCGATGCCGATGCCGCCGAACTCGCCTTTGGTCTGGATCTGCATGTCCGCAAAACTCTTCGCGTCCATGTAGCTGGAGTGCGGATCCAGGTTCGAGACCATCCCCTCGATGGCCCCGTCGATCAGCTCGCTGTCCTGAACCGGGCGCACATAATTGGCGCGCACGCGCTCGAAGGCCTCGCTGAAGAGATCGAACTGGCGGTAGGGGCCCATCATGCTGTTGGCGCCTCGTGCGGCCGGCAGAACCCCGACGGCGGCCACGAAGCCAATCATCATGCCGACAACGACGAAAGCGACGCGCTTCATGATCTTTTTGCCTTCCTTGACGCAACAGCCAAATAGGGTGCCGGGCTGAACCCGCGGCCGTTCTGCTGCAATTCGAAATAAAGTCGAGGCCGCAGGCTGGTCTTCGACATGATCCCGATCGGCTCCCCTGCCAGCACACGATTTCCGGGACGGACTTCGAGACGTTCCAACCCTGCCAAGACCGCATCGTAGCCGTCGGCCAATTCCAAGATCAAGACTTGGCCGCTTTTATGGTAAGGCCCGGCGAACAGAATCGCTCCGTCGGCCGGCGAAATGACCTGCGCACCGGGCGCGGTGGCGTAAGTCAAGCCGGGAGCGGCTTGCCCGCCGACACCGTCCATTCCCTCCGGCGTCAGCACGCCGACGACGGGATAAACCAGGGAATTCCGCCCCAGCCAGGCCCCATCGGCGCTTTTTTGCGCAGTTACCGTAACGACACTCTGGCTCGCCGGGACCGCCCGCAAGGCCGCGACCCTTTCGAGCAACGTCTGGAGATTGGCGGCTTGCAAGGCGATCTTGTCCAGTTGGCCCTTCAAATCGCCGTAGTGTGTCGCGGCGGCATCGGCTTCCAATTGTTTCATCGCGAGGAGTTGATCGAGCTCGATGCGGGCCTGCGACAGATAAGCGGCATTGCTTTCGGCTTCGGCACGCCGCGCCACCAGCGCCAGCCTCGTCTTGCGCAACGCATCGATGCGCCCCGACAGCGCCGCCGCCTCGCCATAAACGTTCGGCAACGAGGCGCCGACGAGCATCGCCCCCCTGGCGGCGGCCAAGGCGTCGTCCGGTCTGAGCACCATGGCGGGCGGCATGTCGTGCTGCAGACGCTCCAGGATCGCCAGCAGCCGCGACACCGACAGCCGATCGTGGGCGAAGTCGGCGGACAGTTTTGCGTTGTCCGCCGTCAGACGAACGATGTCGGCGTCGAGCTGCAACTTTTCTCGCTCCAGGGTTTCGACGCGCGCCGCCGTTCTCACCAACTTTTGCTGCAGCGTCTCCGCCTGGCGTGCGAGCGCGTCGCTGGCGCTCTTGGCCGTCGCGACTTGCGGCCGATCCTTGGTGATTTCTTTTTTCAGTGTCTGAAACTGATCGGCCGTCGACGGCAATTTCGAAAGCGCATTGGCGGGCATCGCGCCGCTCAAATCGGTGACGCCGTCTTGCGCGGGCGGGCGGGCGATGTCGGGCCTGGGACGGGGCACCGGCGTCTTGTCCGCCGCCGCAACGCAGGGAACAACGGTCAGCACGAGCATCGCGAGAACGCGCCGCGGCATCTTCGGGTGCCGGAAGAAAGCGTCGTCACGCCTTCTTTGTCTGTGCCCTGACGGCGTTGATGCGTCGTTCCAGCTCCTGCGGGTCGCCGAGGAATCTTGCGTCATCTGCCTTGTACGCCGCGTTCAGCCGATAGGCTTTGGGAATGCCGGTCGGCAAATCCACCTTGACGATGTCCTCGTCGCTCACGTCTTCGAGGTATTTGAGCAGGGCGCGCAGCGAATTGCCATGGGCGGCGATGAGCACGCGTTTGCCGGCCTTGAGGTCGGGAAGGATAGTCTGCTCCCAATAAGGCATGACGCGGCCGAGAACATCCTTGAGACTCTCGCTGCGCGGCAGATCGGCGTCCGGCACGCCGGCATAGCGCCGGTCGGCCTTGGGATAATCGGGGGAATCGAGATCGACCGGCGGCGGCGGTGTCGCGTAGGAGCGCCGCCATATCTGGACCTGGGCCTCGCCGAATTGCCGTACCGCTTCGAGCTTGTTCGAGCCCTGCAGCCTGCCGTAATGGCGTTCGTTCAGGCGCCAGTGCTTGATTACTGGCAGCCACATCGAATCCATCTCTTCCAGGGCGAGCCATAGCGTTTTGATCGCACGGGTGAGAAGCGAGGTATAGGCTGAATCGAAAGCGAAGCCGTCCTGCAGCAGTGTGCGTCCGCCGGCGCGCGCCTCACGTTCGCCTTGCTCGCTCAGCCTGACGTCGCGCCAGCCGGTAAACAGGTTTTTCTTGTTCCACTCGCTCTCGCCGTGACGCAGGATGACAAGCTGGTAATCCTTGAAATCCGCCATTTCGTGCATCCCCGCCATGTTCGTCGGATCGCGAACCTATAGCAATTTCCATTGCGAAATAGGCATCGTTTCGCCGCGAAAAATTCGGCGTAAGGGCGCGCATAAATCAGCGTCTGCGTGTCGCGGTCGATGCCGTTGTAGGCGGCATCTTGAGCCCGCAGCATTTCCTGGCCCCAAATAGTGTTTATACAACCAAAAGAACATCAATTATGAACGTATACAACCTTAAAGAAAAATCATGCCGGTGGACAGGTTTAAAACTGCCGGGAAAAATCTGCCGGGTGACATCGACGGAGATCTGCGATCTGTTGTAACAGACTGATTTGATTGCACTATTTATTTCATGCGGACGGCACGAAACTGGCAGGGAGGAATACGGAAAACGAGCAGCAGAAGCGGCTTATGCCCTACAAGCGTCCATTCATAAGACTCTTCGCCGCCCTTCTCGCAGGTCTGCTGGCAGCACCGCCACAGCCGATCTTCGCTTATTCGCGTGTCAAGGACCTGGTCGACGTTCAGGGCATTCGCGACAACATGCTGGTCGGCTATGGGCTGGTGGTCGGCCTCAACGGCACCGGCGACTCCCTCAAGAACGCGCCCTTCACCCAGCAAAGCATCCAGACCATGCTCGAGCGGCTCGGCGTCAACACGCGCGGCAGCATCATGCAGACCAAGAACGTCGCCGCTGTGATGGTGACGGCAAGCCTTCACGCCTTTTCGGCCCAGGGCACGCGCATCGACGTTTCGGTCAGCGCCATGGGCGACGCCAAGAGCTTGCAAGGCGGCACCTTGCTGGTGACCCCACTGTTCGGCGCCGACGGGCAGATATATGCACTCGGCCAGGGCCCGGTCGCCATTGGCGGCTTCAGCGCCCAGGGCGATGCCGCCAGCGTGACCCGTGGCGTGCCCACGGCGGGACGCATCTCCAACGGGGCGATCGTGGAGCGCGAGGTCGGCTTCTCGCTGGCCGGCGAACACGAGCTGAAGCTTTCCCTGCACAATCCCGATCTGACGACGGCGACGCGCCTTGCCGCCGCGGTGAACACCTATCTCGGAGGCTCTATCGCGCAAGCCACCGATCCCGCCACCATCCACATCGCCGTTCCCGCCAATTACCCCAATGGCGTCGTCGGCCTTCTCACCGACGTCGAGCAGGTGAAGGTCGATCCCGATCAGCCCGCCAAGGTCGTCATCGACGAACAGTCCGGCGTCATCGTCATGGGCGCCAATGTGCGGATTTCGACGGTCGCCATCGCCCAAGGCAATCTGACGATCCGCGTCAACGAGACCCCGCAGGTGAGCCAGCCGGCGCCCTTCTCCAACACCGGCACCACACAAGTTGTCCCGCGCACGCAGATCCAGATCGACGACAGCAAGGGCAACAAGATGACGGTGCTGCAGGACGGCGTGGCACTGCAAAGTCTGGTTGACGGCTTGAACGCCCTCGGCGTCGGCCCGCGCGACATCATCTCGATCCTGCAGGCGATCAAGGCGGCCGGCGCGCTGCAGGCGGACATCGAGGTCATCGGATGAGTCCCGGCGTCGACATCCAGACCGCGATTGCGGTTGCCAAGGCTCCGTTCCTGGCGCCTCGCCAAACCACCGATCCCGCCACGGCGACGAAAGTCGCGAAGGAATTCGAAGGCGTCTTCCTCAGCCAGTTTCTCGGCGCGATGTTCGACGGCATCTCCACCGACGGCCCCTTCGGCGGCGGCCAGGGCGAGCAGATGTTCCGCTCGCTGATGCTCGACGAATACGGCAAACAGATCGTCGCGCAAGGCGGCATCGGCCTGGCGAGCACCGTTTCCCGCGAGCTTCTCAAGACCCAGGAAGCTCCCCAATGAGCGCCGATCCGCAAAAGATTCAACGCTTGATCGCGATGGCCGAACGGCTGATCGCGGCGATCGAATCCGACATCGCCGCGCTCAAGGCGGGGCGTCTGCAGGAATTGCGCACCACCGATCCCGAGATCCAGCACCTGTCGTTGCTGTATGACCGCGAGGCGGCGGGGATGGACCCGGCGCGCGCAAAAGCGGCGCCGTCCGATCTGCGCCGCAAATTCTTCGACACCACCGCGAAATTCCGCGATGTCCTTGCCCTGCATGCGCGCCTGCTGACGCGCGTGCGCAATGCCAGCGAAGGCATCGTCAAGGCGGTGGCCGAGGAAATCGAGCGCCGCCGCGCGCCGACCTGCACCTATGCGCCGGCGGCGTCGCACGCGCGTCCGCAGGCTTCGGCGATGGTCTACAACACAGTGATCTAGCCGGTGGCGCTGGTGCTCGAATTGCTGACGGACAGCAAGTTCAGCGCCAGCGAATAGTTCGACAATTGGGATTGCGTATAGGCCGACACGGTGCCGCCGGATTGCGCCGCCGTGCCGGTGCTCGAGGCGGGCGCGTTGGTTGTCTGATAGGCCTTCTGGATGGCGGAGAGCACACTCAGCAGTTGCGCGCGCGCGGCGCCCGCGGCGGAGGCTGTGAGAACATTCATGTTGGTGGCGAGGCCAAGCCCGAACGCCCGCGAACTCGACGAGGAATTTCCGCCTGCGCTTAGCGTTCCCGCCGCGATGCCCAGCCGCGCCAGCGCGTCGAAGTTTGCCGGACCCGCCACGAGCTTCGCCGTCACGCTCGTGCCCGCCGCAATCTTCAAGCCCTCGCCGTTCGCGCCGTAACTGATGCTCGCCGCGCCGTTGGAGCCGAGTTCGCCGTTGATCTTGGTAACCAGGCTCTGCAGCGTCTCGCCGTTGTCGATCGTAATCGTGAAGGCCCGCGCCGCCGTGCCCTCGATTTGGATCTGGAACGAATCGCCTGCTCTCAGCGTCGTCTGGGACGTCAGATCACTCGACTGGCTGACGCCGATGGTCCCGCGCGGAAGGCCGAGCGCATCCAGCACGCTCGAACCGCTGTTGTCGAAAGCGACGGCTTGTCCGGCGGACTGGCCGTCGGCGCCGCCATATTGGCGCGTCCAAACGATCGCGCCAGCGGGGGACATCGCGGTGACGAAGGTATTGTTGGTGCCGACGGCGTTGCGGGTCTGCCCGGCAAACGTCCCGGTGGTGGTGCCGGCGAGATAGACCGTGCCGTCGGAGCCGATCGTCAACCCGCCCGCCGTGTCGCTGCCGCCGGTCCCAACATAGCTCACCGTATTGGGAGTGGCGCTGGCGCCGTTGTCCGTCGCCGCGAAGACGAAAGCGTCGCTGCCGCCCGAGTTGGCGTTGGCGATCGCGGCCGCCCCGCCGGCGTCGAGCGCGCCGTTCTGCGTCGAGCCCGCAACGTAGATCTGATTGCCGTTCACGGCCAAGCCGCTGATGGAGCCGCCGTTCCCGAGCGCGCCCAGATCGATCTGCCAGGCCGGTGCGACGGTGGCGTCGCCGCCCGTGTATTTGGAGAGGATCGCTTCGCCGTTCTGCACCGACGCCACCACGAGATCGCCCGACGCCGTGACCGCGGTGGCGGCGACCGTGTCGTTTCCAGA
Organism: Alphaproteobacteria bacterium; assembly: GCA_028871795.1. Lineage (GTDB taxonomy): Bacteria > Pseudomonadota > Alphaproteobacteria > Micropepsales > Micropepsaceae > Rhizomicrobium. Next base: position 42,874 of record JAGWMG010000011.1, read on the forward strand.
GGTGCCGAATTGCTGCTCGTAGATCGTCTTTCCCGAAGAAGCGAGTTTGGCGATGTAGGCGTCGCGGCCGCCGTTGCTGGTCTGGCCCGCGCCGATGACGCCGGTCACCTGTCCGCCGACATAGACATTGCCCGAGGCGTCCACGCTCACGGCGGCGGCCTGGTTGTTGTTGAGCGTCTGGATCTGCGTGGTCCAGGTCTGGTTGCCGTTGGCGTCGTATTTGGCGACGAAACTGTCCGTGTTGCTGTTGGCGACGGCGGTGGTGCCGAGGTCGGCCGTGGTCGATCCGGCAACCACCACGCCGCCGTTCGGATTGAGCGCCAGCGAAGCGGCGGAAGCGGAGCCGGCGCTGCCCAGGAGCTTGGTCCACTGCAGATTGCCGGCCGAGTCGTACTTCGTCAGATAGACGTCCTGCGAACCCTGATTGAGCTGATTGGCGAAACTGCCGGTCGCGTTGCCGACCATGTAGACGTTGCCGTTCGCATCGACCACCGTCGATTGCGCCGTCGTCGTTCCCGTGGTTGGCGAAACGGTGGCGCTGAAGGAACTCTGCGGGGCGGAAAGATTCGTCAGCTTGACCAGCCGGCCTTGATTGTCCGCGGCGGTGCCGGATGCGGCCGTCGTCAGACCGGAGGTGCCCGCGACGTAAAGCGACGGGGTGGCGGCGGCCGAAGACAGCGAAATGCTCTCGCTTGCCGAAGTGTTGATCTGGATGCCGTAAGAGGCATTCGTGGGATCGTTGATCGAGCCTTGGGTGATCACGCGCTGGAAGCGCGAGGAGAACCCGGCACCCATCAGCTGCTGATTGACATAGTTGACGATGTTGTCGATCGAAAGCGCGCCTTGGACCTGCGACAGGTCGATTGCAACGTTCGTCGTCGTCCCGCCCTTGGTGACGGCGACGGTGAAGCTGTCGCCGACGCTAAGGCCCGGCAAGGCCTTGGCGATATTGGCGTCGCCGACGACCGTGCCGCCGCTGTAGCCGAACGTCGCGAACGGCACCTGTGCCGTGCTGGTGACGGACGACGAAGGCGCCGCCGCCTGCAGCGTGAAATTGTTGAACGTCGCGGTCTTGATGAAGGATTCGATCTGCTGCATCCCCGTCTGGAATCGGGTGTTCAAGCCGACCAATTGTCCCGCCGTCATGGTGGAGCGCTGCGCCATGCTGGCCAGATAGGAAACATTGTTGACCGCGTTGTAGAGCGCGAAGAGGTTCTGGTTGTCCTGCTCGGTCTTGGCGTCGGCGGCGCTGCTGTGCAGCGTCGGCACCTTGCTGGTGTCGAGGAAATTGGCGGTGGCGAGCACCTGGGCGTCGCGGGTTTGCTGGCTGGGCGGAGACAGGTTCTCCCAAGGCAGTTGATCTTTCGCCGTGGCGCCGGTCGAAGAGGACGCAGACGACGAAGAGGTGGAACCGGCTGTGCCGCTCGCAGACGTCGCCGCCGCGGCGACGGACAACTGCGCTTGGTAGTAGTTGAGCAGGGTCATCGGATCGAAGCTCAAGATCGAAAGAGTCGTGGCCATCCGTTCCGCCCGCTGCGCGCGGAAAAGTTTCCCCTTTTCCTCTTAACGAGGCTTGAAGATCAGCGTGCTTAACGCAGCCTTAACGCGACGCGCGCAACAACTGGGAGATGCTCGCCGATCCTTACGCACAAGGTTTGAGGTTCTCCGCTCAGGGGCAGCATACCCGGGCGATCGAGCAGTTCGAGCGCGCCCTGGCCGCCAACCCCGACGATCCGCGCACCCTTTTTGCGCTCGGCAACACGGCGCGCGCGCTCGGCATGAGCCGGCCGGCCGAGGAGTTCTATCGCCGCGTCCTCCGCGCCGAGCCGGGGCGGCTCGAAGCCGTGGTCAACCTCGCCAATCTGTTGCGCGGGCAAGGGCAATTCGCGGCAGCGGAGGCGCTGCTGCTGCCGGCCCTGGCGGAAAACCAGCAGGCGCCGGAGCTATGGTTGACGCTGGGTTCGACCTATCGCGAGATGGGCGATACGGGCCGTGCCGCCGAACATTACCGCCAAGCCCTGCAGCACTGGCCCGATTATGCGGCCGCGCTCGGCAATCTCGCCGACCTTTTGGCCGACGAAGGAAAAACTGGGGACGCGCTCGAACTCTACGAACGCGCCTTGAAGGCACAGCCGGACAACGCCCAGGCGCGGCTCAATCGCGCCGTGCTCCTGCTGCTGACGGGCGATCTCAAGGCTGGGTGGCGCGACTATGCCGCCCGGCTGAAGCTTCCCGGCAAGGTTCCGCTTCCCGACCACGGATTGCCCTGCTGGAACGGCGGCCCCCTCAAGCGCGTCCGCCTGCTGGTGACGGCCGAGCAGGGCGTGGGCGACCAGATCATGTTCGCGAGCATGATCCCCGATCTGGCCGGGCGCGCCGCGGCGGAAGGCGGAAGCGTCATCCTCGAATGCGAACCCAGGCTCGTCGAGCTGTTCGCGCGATCGTTCCCGTCCGTGGCCGTGCGGCCGTGGGACATCGAAACGCGCGAGGGCGCAGCGCGCACGCATTACGGCTGGCTCAAGGCGGCCGGAGGCGCCAATGCCGCCGTCGAAATGGGCACGCTGCCGCGCTTTCTGCGCAAAGCCGTCGACGATTTTCCGCCGACAAAATCCTATCTCATTCCCGACGCGGGAGAAGCGCAGCGTTGGCGCAGATACTTCGCCGGCGCCCCGCTCATCGGCTTGTGCTGGCGCAGCGGCGCGACGGGCGGACACCGCGCATTGCAGTATGCTCCGCTCGAACGCTGGGCGGCCTTCATCCGCGGGCTGCCCGGCACCTTGATTTGTGCGCAGTACGACGCCAACGCAGAGGAGATCGCGGCCCTCAAGACGATGAGCGGCCGCGACATCGTGGTGCCGCTGGGCCTCGACCAGAAAAACGAACTCGACCGCACTGTTGCCATGCTGTCGGTGCTCGACGCGATGGTGAGTGCGCCGACGGCGGTTTCCTGGCTGGCCGCCGCGACCGGCGTAGCGACCTGCAAGCTCCTGTACGACACGAGTTGGACGAGTTTCGGCCGGCCTTACGAACCGTTTGCGCCGTCCGCGTGTTGCATCGCGCCGCGCGTGGGCGGTGACTGGGCGGACGCCTTCGCGCAAGCGAACGCGTGGATCATGTCGCGGCTTGTTTCGCCTTGACCGCCTGGCGTGCGGTGAGCGCACCGGCCAAGTCGGAAGCGATGCGTGCCGCCGCGTTGCCGTCGATGGTCATCAGGCCGGCGGAGCGCATTTCGCGGCGCCGTTCGGCGTCACCCAGCAGCGCCCACACGGTATGGGCGACGGCGTTGTCGTCCGCGTCCAGGCCAAGCGAAATCCCCATGCCGGCATGTTCGAAGGCGGAGGCCGACAGGGCATGGTCCCCGGTGGCGCAGAGATAAATCGCCGGCACGCCGCAGGCCGCCAGTTCGTAAGCCGTGACTCCGAAGGTGGCGAGTGCGAGATCGGCGCAGCCGTATTCCGTCGTCAGGCTGTCGGCGCCTTCGATGGTTTCGAAGTTGGATCTGAGCGAGACGATGGTCTGCGCGATTTTTGCGCGGTTCTCGAATCCCGGCCCGATCACGAAGCGGGCGCGGAACACCGGATCGAGCGCGGCCAACGCGCGCGCGGCACGCAAGGTCATTCCATGAGGATCGCTGCCGCCCATCGTCACCAGCAAGGTCGGACGCGGCGAAAAGAACCGCGGCCTGGCGACCGTTTGCGGCAGGCCCAGAAGGGCCCATTCCCAACCGATGCGCGCCGTGCAGTGCGAACCTTGCCAATCGAGTTCCGCTGCCTGCGGCACCGGCGGGTAGTAGGCAAAATCGGCGGCCAGCCGCCGCTCGGAGGCGTCGTCGACGACCACGGTCAACGGCACGTCGCGGACGAATTTCGCCAGCCCCTCGCGCGTCGGCCCGTCGCGGCAATCGAGGATGCAGATGTCGGGATGCGCCACGACGCCGGACAGGGAAGCCTGCGGCCCCGTCAGCAGCCTCGCCTCGAAACCGGCTCGGCGGATCGGCCCCAACGCCTCTTCGCTGCCGTTCACCGCGAACACCGCGCCGATGCCTTCGCGGTCGCGCAGCGCGCGCGCCAGCACGATCATGCGCTTGACGTGGCCGAAGCCGTAGCCGCCGCCGCCGTCGCAGCGGATGAACGCGATCCCTCCTTGCGGCGCGATTTGCTTCTGGCGGACATGGGCGTTGATCTGACGCAGCGCGGGTTCGCGTTCGAGCAGCATGAGCAGATCGCCGAGCGAGGCCTCGCCGGCCTTGGCTTCCAGGCGCGCATGCACGGCCTGGACGAAGGCGAGATCGTCGGGCGTGTCGACGGTCAGCCGTCCGGCGGCGTGCGCCAATTTGGGATAAGGCTTGGCGCGAGCGACGGGCACAAAATCGGGATGCAGCTTGAAATAGCCGGTGACGTGCTCGCGCGCGACCGGATCGTCGGCGGCATCCATCATCAGCTTGTCCAAGGCGCGCCGCGTCATCGGATCGACGCCTTCGTGCGCGGTCACGGCGCCTTCCTCCAGGAGGACGTAATCGCCGCCCTGATCGATCATCGCCGTCAGCAGATGGTCGATGAAATCCGCGTCGATGAAAGGCGCATCGCAGGACACCCGCACGATGATGTCGGCGTCGAGCAATTCGGCGGCGCGCGCGAAGCGGGCCAGCACGTCCATTTCCGGCCCGCGGACGACGCGAACGCCGTGAGTCCTGCCGAATTCCGCGATGGCGTCGTCCAGCGGATTGGTGCTGGTGGCCACCGCGATTTCCTCGATCAGGCGCGATTTCTTGAGGCGGTGCACGATGTGCCACAGCAGAGGCTCGCCGGCGATCGGCTTGAGCACCTTGCCTGGCAGGCGGGTCGAACCCATCCGCGCCTGAATCACCGCGACGATGCGCCTGGGCTCGTTCATGCGGCCGGCTCCCAGATCGCGCGGACGTGGCGAAGCGGGCGCATACCGTCCTGCGGATCGGCGCGCCAGTCGCGATCGGCCAGCTCCGCGGGCTGCGGCTCCTTGAAGCCCGTCCCGTCGGCCTCGAAGGCTTCGCGGACCCGCGCGATGACCGGCGCGATTTCTTCGGGCAGCCAGCAATGTCCGTCGGCATATTCGGCGCCCTTGCCGTCGAGATCGAGATGGAATTCCACCGCCGCGGCGCCCCAGCGATGGATTGCCCGTTCGATCACCGCCGGACGGCGCGTGTGATCGGACCAGCCCACCTTGCAGCCGGTGGCCTCGCGCAGGGCGGTAATGGCGGAAAGATTCGCTTCCCGCACAGGCGCCGGATAGGCGGAAACGCAGTGCAGCAGCATGATGTCGCTGGCACCGGCCTGCCGCAGCGTGGCGACGGCTTGAAGGATTTCCTCCATCGTGGCCATGCCCGTGGACAGAACGATCGGCTTGCCGGTGGCGGCACAGGCCGCAAGCAGATCGTGAACCAAGAGTTCGTAGGACGCGATCTTGTAGAAAGCGACGTAAGGACGAAGCTCTTCCACGGCTTCCAAGTAGAAGGGTGTACAGGAAAACGCTATTCGGCGCTGTAAACAGCGTTCGGCCAACGGAACGAGATGGGCGAGCGGCAACTCCCAGTCTTTACGGGCGCGGTGCTTGGCGCTGTGGTTCAGGATCTCCGGCGCGAACATGCGGTCGATCCTGAAAAGCTGGAATTTCACCGCATCGCAGCCGGCAGCGGCCGCCGCGTCGACGAAGACCAGCGCGCGGGAAAGGTCGCGTCCATGATTGCTGGAGGCCTCGGCAATGAAGACCGGCCGTAAAGCGGACATCTTGAACGCCCGTAATTGTGCTTAACGGTTTCTAAAGCAGCGTTGGCTAAGAGAGAGTTAACGAGGAGAATGCGATGGCCATCGCCGCGAGCGAACCCGTCATTGCCTGGGGCGAGCATGAGGGGCGCCGCGTCGCCCGGGTCGACGGCTGCGACATCGTCCAATGCGACGTCTGCGGCTTTCGCCACGTCCTGCCCCTGCCGGATGCCGTAAAGCTCGAACAGGCTTATCGCGAACTTTATTACAGCGAAGAAAAACCGGCATTCCTGGTCCATGCCGGCGAAGACCAGGATTGGGCGCAGCTGGCGCAGACCGACCGGCTGGAAATCTTCGAATCGCTTCTTGGACGTGGCCGGCTGCTCGACATCGGTTCGGGACCGGGATTTTTCCTCAAGGCGGCGCAGGCCCGCGGCTGGCAGGTATTGGGCGTCGAACCGTCGCGGCAAGCCGCTGCGCACGCCCGCACCTTAGGCGTCGATGTCGTCGAAGGCTTCTTCAACGCCCAAACGGCGGGCAGTCTCGGCGTGTTCGACGTCGTCCATCTGAACAACGTCCTGGAGCATCTGCCCGATCCCATCGGAACTCTCACGCTCGCGCGGGAGGTGTTGAAACAAGGCGGGTTGATCTGTGTGGGCGTTCCCAACGATTTTTCGCCGTTCCAGATCGCCGCACGCGCCTCGCTGGGCGCGGACGAATGGTGGATCGTGCCGTCCCATCATCTCAACTATTTCGACTTCGCCTCCGCCGCCGCTCTCCTGGAACGGCTCGGTTTTCGCGTGGCGGAGCGCACCACGAGCTTTCCGATGGAACTCTTCCTGCTGATGGGCGAGGACTACACCAAGAACGGCGCTCTCGGCCGTACTTGCCACGCCAAACGCAAGCGCATCGACCAGGCGCTGGAGGCGGCGGGGCTCAAGGAGGAACGGCGCGCCTTCTATCGCGCCCTGGCGAACGCCGGGATGGGACGCGAAGCGGTCTTGATCGCGGTCAAATCGTGAGCCGGACGACTGAGGCCTTCTTCATCGTTTCGAGCGGGCGCTCCGGCACTGCCATGCTGCACAAGGCGTTGGCGGCCGCTCCGGACGTCGAGGCCCATCACGAATACATGGTGCATATCGTCCAGCCTTTGGCGGTACGGCGCTTTATGGGACTCGCCGACGCCGCCGAGGCGAAACGTGTGCTCGCAGGAACCCACGTTGCCGCGATCCGTTACAGCAAAATGGAGCATTGGGGCGATTCGTCGAACAAGCTCTCCTGGCTGATCCCCGAACTTGCCGAACTGCTGGCGGAGGCGAAGTTCGTCCATCTGGTGCGCGACGGACGCAAAGTCGCGAGTTCTTATCTCCACAAGCTAGGAAACGAGTGCTACGACGACCGCTCCACGGCGATCTTGCGCGCGCATGCCGACGATCCGACTGCTATGCCGGCACCCCCGCCGGAAAAGAAATATTGGTGGCCGTTGCCGCGCAAGGCCGATCCCTTGGCCGGCGTGTTTGCAGGCTACGACCAGTTCGAGCGCATCGCCTGGCATTGGTCGGAGATCAACCGCGTCATCCTGGAAGCGCTCGGGGAACTCCCGCCGCAGCGAAGCCTGTTCGTCCGCCTGGAGGATTTGCGTGCTGGCCCGAGCACGGCGCGCGCACTTTACGAATTTCTTAACCTTCCCTACCGCGACGAATATTTTGCGATGTTCGCACGGCCTCACAACGTCAACCGCCCCGAGGATAAACTCCTCGACGAAAAACAACGCATGCAGTTCGAGGCGATCGCGGGCCGCATGCTGGCGCGGCTGGGCTACGCTTCGCGGGCGGAATACGTAGTGAATTATTAACAGTGAACAGTCGAAGATGGTTACCGGGTCGTTCCTGGACGTCTTCGACATGCCTGCGATCTGTGAACTCTGCCGCAACGATGCGCTGGAAGCGGTCTACACGCCGGAGCGCTCGCAACGATGCATTCGCGTGCACATCTGTGCCAACTGCGGCCTGGTGCAAAGCCTGCCGCGCGCCGACCGTGCTCCGCGCAGGACCGCCGCGGTGTCGAGCGGCGCCGATTGGGGCAATGTGCGCTACGGCAAGGGATTCCGCACCCAGATCGCCGTCGACGCCGTGTTGCGCCATCGCGGTCGCGCCGATTCCATTTCGCTTCTCGACGTCGGCTCCAACCGCGGCCGCTTCGCGCGCGCGTTTCTGGCGGAAGCGCCGAATGCCGCCGTCGTCGCCGTCGAACCGGACGAACGCGTGGCGCAGTCCTGTGCGGAGCTGGAGCGCGCCGAACTCGTGGTCGCGCGCATCGAGGACGCCGCGCTCGAAAGCGGACGTTTCGACGTCGTCCATTCCTGCCACACCATCGAGCACCTCGCCCACCCCCGCGATGTCCTCGCCGATCATTGGCGCTGCCTGAAGGCCGGCGGACTTCTGGTTCTCGATGCTCCGAACATCGCCCTGATCGGGGCCGACGACATCGTCGAGGAATGGTTCATCGACAAGCATCTCACGCACTTCTCCGAGCGCACGCTCGTGCGCATGGTGGAGGCGGCCGGCTTCAAGATCATCGAGAAGCCTGACAAGACCGATCCGGAAAACCTCTTCCTGGTCGCGGAAAAATCCGCCGCTGCGGCCGATAGAGTTGCGGGCGATTGGGAAGAAGTCGAAGAGGCGCACGCCCTGATCGCGGATTACCTCGCCGCGCGGGCGCGCAACCTCATCGCCCTTGGCGCCGTCGCCGCCGAACTGACGGCTTTGGCGCCGAGGGGCGTGGCGATATGGGGCGCCGGGCGGATTTTCGACACCCTGGTCGTGCACGGCGGCTTCGACACCAAGGCGCTGCGGCTCCTGATCGACACGCATTTGAGAGAGCATGTCGGCGAACGGCACGGCTGCGCGCTTACCGGTCCCGAGGCCCTGACGGATGCCCGCCCCGGCGTGATCGTCGTCATGTCGCGGGGGTTCGCGGGCGAAATCGCAGCGGAAGCCCGCAGGTTCGCGCCTACCGCGGAAATCCTTCTCTACACCGATCTGCTCAGCCGCGCGCGCACGCGCCTGGCTGCTTGAGGGGAGTCGTTATGACGAGTGCAAAAATCACAGTCCGAAACGGCGCGATCCCGGCGGACGCGCCAGACACCGACATCGAGGTCCAGATCGCCGACGCCGCCCGCTTCGTCCGGCGCCACACCATCGCGTCCATTTTCCGAGCCGGCTCCGGCCATCCCGGGGGAGCGCTTTCCTGCGCCGACATCCTGGCGTGCCTGTTCGGCGCCGAATTGAATGTCTGGCCGTCTGGAACGGATGAACGCCTGCGGGACCGGTTCGTTCTTTCGAAGGGCCATGCCTGCCCCGCGCTTTATGCCATCGGCGCCTATCATGGGTTCTGCGACAAAACCGCAGCGCTGGCGCTAAGGAAACTCGGCAGCCCGTTCCAGGGCCATCCCCATGTGCGCGATCTGCCCTGGGTCGAGACCAGCACGGGCTCGCTCGGCCAGGGTTTCTCCGTCGCGCTCGGCATGGCGATGGGCATGAAGCTGCAGAAGATGCCTTCGCGCACCTACGTCGTGCTCGGCGACGGCGAACTGCAGGAAGGCGAGGTCTGGGAAGCCGCGATGTGCGCGGCGCATCACAAGCTCGACAATCTCTGCGCCATCGTCGACTACAACAAGCTGCAGAGCGACGCCTCCAACGACGTCATCATGCGGATCGAGCCGCTGGCGGACAAATGGCGCGCCTTCGGCTGGACCGTCTTCGAGATCGACGGCCACAACATTCCCGAAATTCTTTCGACACTGCATCTGGCAGCGTCCACCCATAACCATCCCTCGGTCCTCATCGCCCACACCGTGAAAGGCAAAGGCGTGCCTTACATGGAAAATGGACCGGCCTGGCACGGCAGCGTCAAGCTCACGCGCCAGCAGGCCGAAGAGGCACTCGCCGCGTTGGGTGCGGACCGGCAGGAAATCATGGAGCTTCTCGATGTTTGACAACAACGTTTCCGCTCCCGCTCTCATCGGCACCTCCGGCGATTCGCTGCGCGAAGCCTTCGGCAAGGCGCTCGCCGCCATCGCCGACGAGTTTCCCAAGCTGGTCGTGCTCGACGCTGACGTCGCCGGCGGCACCGGCGTCCACCATTTCCGCAAGGCGCATCCAGAGCGCCTGATCCAGTTCGGCATCGCCGAGCAGAACATGATGGCGGCGGCCGGCGGCCTGGCCGCGGTGGGCATGCTGCCCGTGGTCACCGGCTTCGCCGTGTTCCTGTCGCGCGCCTTCGAGCAGGCCAGGCTTTCGATCAGCTACTGCAAACGCAATGCGAAGATCGTGGCCAGCCATCCCGGCCTCGACGTCGGCCCCGACGGTGGCTCGGCGCAGGCGCTCGAGGACATCGCGGCGTTCCGCGCCATCCCTGGCATGACCGTGATCTCGCCCGCCGATCCCTACGAGACCGCGCTGGCGACGCGCGCGATCCTGGAATTCGAAGGGCCGGTCTACATGCGCACCGGCCGCAGCGCTGCCAGACGACTGTTCGGCGACGACCATGTCTTCGAGATCGGCAAAGGCGAAATCATCCGCCACGGACACGATGTGACGCTGGTGGCCTGCGGCGTCGAAGTCGCCCGCGCCCTGGACGCGGCCGATCTTCTCATCGACGCGGGCATCTCCGCGCGCGTCGTCAACATGGCGACGATCAAGCCGATCGACATCGAACTCCTGGCGCGCTGCGCCAGGGAGACCGGCGCCATCGTGACGGCGGAAGACCACAACATCCATGGCGGCCTGGGCAGCGCCGTGGCCGAAGCCGTGGCCAAGGTCCATCCCTGCCCGATCGAGTTCGTGGGCGTGAACGACACCTTCGGCACCTCCGGCGAACCGGACGAATTGGCCGATCATTTCGCCATCACGGCGCCGTTCATCGCCAAGTCCGCCGAACGCGCCGTCGCGCGCAAGCGGGGCCTGCAATGAGCCGCTTTTCGCTGGCCGGAAAATGCGCCGTGGTCACCGGTGCCAGCCGCGGCATCGGCCGCGCCATCGCTCTGGGTCTCGCGGAAGCGGGGGCGGACGTCGCCCTGACGTTCCGCCAGAACCGCGGCGAAGCCGAAAATGTCGTCCGGCAGATCGAAACCATGGGCCGGCGCGCGCTCGCCTTGCAGATGGACGTCACCGAGCGGGCCAGCGTCGCGGCCGCGGCCAAGGACGCGGCCGGCATCGGAGCTATCTCGATCCTGGTCAACAATGCGGGAATCAACAAGCCGGCGGATTTCGACCGTATCGCCGACGAGGATTGGGACACCGTCCTCGCCACGAATCTGAGAGGCCCGTTCGTCTGCGCCCAGATCTTCCTGCCGTTGTTGGCCGAAGCGGGCGGCGGCAGCATCGTCCACATCTCTTCCGTCAGCGGCCAATACGGCGGACCGCGCACCGCGCATTACGCCGCGTCGAAGGCGGGACTGATCTCTTTGGCGCAGGTCGTCGCGCGCTTCGGCGCGCCGCATGGCGTCCGTTCGAACACGATTGCGGCCGGGCTGATCGCTTCGGATATGGCGGCGGCGGGCATGGCGGCGGCGAGCGTGCAGAAAGCGGCCGAGGCCATCATCCTCAAGCGTCTCGGGCTCGCCCGCGAAGTCGCCGACGCGGCGGTGTTCCTCGCCAGCGACGCCTCGTCCTACATCACGGCGCAGACCCTCAACGTCAACGGCGGACTGTACTTCTAATGAGCAAGACGCTGCTGATCGTTTCCGGCGGCGTCGAAGCGGCCGACGCGGCGCTCCGCGCCAAGCAGATGGGACTGCACGTCGTGGTCTCGGACATTAACCCGGAGGCGCCCGGCTTCGCCCATGCGGATTCCCGCCTGATCGCGGACGTCTACGGCCCGCAGGAAACGGCCGCGGCGGCGCAACGCTACAGCCGCAAGGTCCGCAGGATCGACGGCGTGATCTGCGTCGCAGCCGACGCGCCCTTGACCACGGCGGCGGTGTGCGAACGTCTCGCTCTGCCGGGCCTGTCGCGCGCCAGCGCCGAACTGGCTTGCGACAAACTGGCGATGAAACGCCGCTTCGCCGAAGCCGGCGTTCCCGTGCCCTGGTTCTGCGAAATCGAAACGCCGCAGGCCCTGCAGCGCGTCGCCGTCGAACGCGGGCGCGAGCTGGTGATCAAGCCGGTCGACAGCCGAGGTTCGCGCGGCGTGCAGCGCATCTCGCGTGTCGAGGACCTGACCAGGGCCTTCCTGCTGGCCCGCTCCCATTCTCCCAGCGAGCGCGTCATGGTCGAGCAGTATCTCGACGGACCGCAAATCTCCACGGAATCCGTCGTCGTCGGCGGGCGCTGCCATACGCCCGGTTTTTCCGATCGCAATTACGAATATCTGGAGCGCTATGCGCCGTTCTTCATCGAGAACGGCGGCGACCTCCCCAGCCATCTGGCGCCCGCGCTGCAGGCGAAAGTGAAGGACGTCGTGGCGCGCGCCGCCGCGGCGCTCGGCGTGACCAACGGAACGGTCAAGGGCGACGTCGTCGTCCATGAAGGTGAAGCCTACATCATCGAACTAGCGGCGCGGTTGTCCGGCGGTTTTTTCTGCACGCGAGAGATCCCCCTCAACACGGGCGTCGATTTCGTCGGCGCGGCCATCAAGGTGGCGCTGGGCGAGCCGGTGGAATTAGCTGATCTGGAGCCGCAATACCAGAAACCGATCATCCAGCGTTACGCTTTTCCGCCCGCCGGCCGCGTGGTGTCGATTTCCGGCGCCGACGACGCCCGCAAGGTCGAAGGCGTCATCGACGTCGTCGTCACCGCAAAGCTGGGCGACGTCATTCCGCCGGCCGGCGACAAGCGCCCTTCCGCCGCCATGGTGCTCGCCACCGGGCCGGCACGCGACATCGCCCTCAAAGCAGCGAACGAAGCGCTCGCCTGCCTCAGGATAAAGACGGCATGAACGCGCCGCTTCCCGACCGCCACTTCGACCTTGCGGCGGGCACGCTGCAGTTGTTCGCGTTCTTCCATTTGAATCTCGCCTTCTCCTCGATCGAGGAAGAACAACGCGGCGAGGTCATCGCGCGCTGTTATTGGCCCCTTCTGCGCATGGCCGAAACGCACGGACCGATCGGCGTCGAGGCGACCGGCTTCACGCTGGAAGAGATTGCGGCGCGGGATCCATCCTGGATCGACAAGTTGAAAGAACTCATCGTGTCGCGGCGTGTGGAGTTGATCGGCGCCGGTTACACACAAATGATCGGCCCGTTGGTCCCAGCCCGTGTCACCGAGGCCAATCTCGCCATCGGCAACCGCGTCTACCGCCGCCTGCTGCGCCTGCAGCCGACGATCGCGCTGGTGAACGAACAGGCTTATTCGGGCGGATTGGTCGGTCTCTACCTCGATGCAGGCTACCAGACGCTGTTGATGGACTGGGACAATCCTGCGTCGCATCACCAATGGCCCGCCGCAGCGGGCTACACGCCCCAGCGCGCGCTTGGCGCCGACGGCCGCACGATCGGCTTGTTGTGGACCAATACCGTCGCTTTCCAGAAACTTCAGCGCTTCGCCCAGGGCGACATCGCACTGGACGAATATCTTTCCTATGTCCGCGCCCGGCGCGGCGACGGCATACGGGCGCTTTGCGTTTACGCCAGCGACGCGGAAATCTTCGATTTCAGGCCGGGGCGTTATCGTACCGAAGGGCAATTGAACGAGCCCGGAGAATGGACGCGGCTGGAAGAGGCTTTCACCAAGCTTGCGCAAGAACCTTCCTGCACCTTGGTTCTACCTTCGCAGGTTCTCGCGGCGGCGCAGCCCGAGCAGCAGCCGCTGCGGCTGGAGACCGCCGCCTGTCCAATCCCGGTCAAGAAGCAGCGCAAGTACAATCTGTCGCGCTGGGCGGTCACCGGCCGCGACGACCTTGCGATCAACGCCGCCTGCGAAAGCATTTATCGCGGCCTGGCCGCGGCGGACGCGGATCTGCCGGACTGGAAAGAGCTGTGCTATCTGTGGTCGAGCGATTTTCGCACCCACATCACCGACAGGCGCTGGGACGAATTCCGCCGCCGGCTTCGTGCAGCGCAGCTGCGATGGGGCCTGCCGCCGCCGGCGCCACCGCCGATACCGCGCGGAGCTGCGCTGGCCGCGCGCCATCTCGACGTCGTCACGCCGTCGCTGGCCGCCCGCCTCGATCGCCGCCGTGGCCTGGCACTGACCTCCGTGCAATTCAACGGCCCGCCGTTGATCGGCAATCTTCCTCACGGCCATTTCGACGACATCGCGCTACAGGCTGATTGGTACACCGGCAACAGCGTTTTCGAAGCGCCCGGCGAACACAAGGTCACCGATCTGGAATGGTGCAAGGCGTATCTGTGGAATGACGGCGGCGACGTGCTGGCCTTCGCACGCATCGAGACGCCCAAGGGCCCGATCGACAAGACATTGCGTTTTCACGCCCGTGCGCCGCGGATCGACTTCGACCTCACCTTCCATTGGGAAGATTGGGGCAAGGGTAGCCTGCGGCTGGGTCATCTGACGCTGCTTCCGGACGCGTTCGATTGGGACAAGCTCTGCTTAACGACGCACAACGGCGGTAAGGATTGCGAAACCTTTTCCCTCGCCGGCGAGACTGTCGACCACGGCGCGCCGGTGTCGTTCCTGGTTTCGTCTTCGCACGGCCTGGCGATGACCGAAGGCTGGGCGGAACTCGGCGACGACAAGTACCGCGTGCGGATCGAAGTGGACCGCTCGACGGCGCCGATGCTTGGGCTTCTGACGCATAAACGCGTCGGCGGCAGCCTGTTCTGCCAGCTGGCGCTTTCGGCGCTGGAATTGGACGATACGCGCAAACCTTCGCCGTTCGGCCCCGGCCCGCGGCGCTTCCGCTTCAGCGTTGCTATGGCGCATTGAGGAGCCGGTAACCAATTTCTGTAACCATGATTTCCGCAAAAACGGGGTGAATCCATGGCGCAGCGGGCAAAGAAGATCTTTCTGGCGAGTGAAATCGACGATGACGTCATCACGCCTGCATCCGCTCCCTTGCGCGATTTCACCCAGCCCTGGCTCGATCTCAACGACAAGGCCGTTCTGATCACCGGCGGAACCGGCTCGTTCGGCAAGCATTTCGTGCGCACGATCATCGGCCAGTACAAACCGCGCCGCGTCGTCATCTTCTCGCGCGACGAGATGAAACAATACGAGATGCAGCAGGTCTTCCCGACCGAGCAGTATCCCTTCATGCGCTATTTCATCGGCGACGTGCGCGACCGCGACCGCCTCGAACTGGCGATGCGCGACGTCGATTACGTCATTCACGCCGCCGCCCTGAAGCAGGTTCCGACCGCCGAATACAATCCCTTCGAGTGCATCCGCACCAACGTCTTCGGCGCCGAGAACGTGGTGTCCGCCTCGCTCAGGCGCAACGTTCGCAAGGTCATCGCGCTGTCGACCGACAAGGCCGCCAATCCCGTCAACCTCTACGGCGCCTCCAAGCTCGCCTCCGACAAGATTTTCGTCGCCGCCAACAACCTTGCCGGCGCCGACGGAACGCGGTTTGCGGTGGTGCGTTACGGCAATGTCGCGGGCTCGCGCGGCTCCGTCCTTCCCTTCTTCAAGAAACTGGCCGAAGGCGGTGCGCGCGAATTGCCGATCACCGATCCGCGCATGACGCGCTTCTGGATCACGCTGACCCAGGGCGTCAATTTCGTGCTTTCGAGCATGGAACTGTCGCGGGGCGGCGAGATCTTCGTTCCCAAGATTCCTTCCACCACGATCACCGGGCTTGCCAGCCTGATCGGACCGGCGCTCGGCCACAAGGTCGTGGGCATCCGTCCCGGCGAGAAGCTGCACGAGACGATGATTCCCGCCGACGATTCGCATTGGACGGTCGAACTCGACGACCGTTACGTGATCCTCGCCAGTTTCGCCGCGGCGGCCCGCGAAGCCTATCTCAACCGCGGCGCCAAGCCCGTCTGCGAGGACTTCTGCTATTCGAGCGACGCCAATCCGGAACGACTTGACGCGCGCGGCCTGCAACAGCTGTTGTTGGAGGCCTTCGCGTGAGCCTGCCGGCGCTGAAGCCGCATACGCCCTCGGCGCGGCCTTTTCTGCCTTACGGCCGCCAGGTCATCGAACAGGACGACATCGAAGCGGTCTGCGAAGTATTGCAGAGCGACTTGCTGACCACCGGTCCCATGATCGGACGTTTCGAAGCCGCGCTGGCGGAAACCGTCAACGCCCGTCATGCCGTGGTCTGCGCCAACGGAACGGCGGCCTTGTACATGGCGGCGCACGCGCTGGGCCTGGGCCCGGGAACCAAAGTCATCGTGCCGTCGATCACCTTCCTCGCCACCGCGAGCGCTCCCCATCTCAACGGCGCGGAGATCGTTTTCGCCGACGTCGATCCCTCGAGCGGTTTGATGCGGCCTAGCGATCTTGCGGCTGCCATCGCGCGCGCCGGACGCGCCCAGGCCGTGTTCAATGTCCACCTCAACGGCCAGTGCGGCGCCGTCGAAGAAATCGCCGATCTCGCACGGACCAACGGTTTGCGAATCGTCGACGATGCCTGCCACGCCCTGGGCGCGAGCTTTGTCACCGCCGGCGGCGTGCGCAAGCTGGTCGGCGAGAACGCTTTGAGCGACATGAGCATCTTCTCCTTCCACCCGGTCAAGGCCATCGCCATGGGCGAAGGCGGCGCGGTGACGGCAAACGATGCCGAGATCGCGGCGGCGCTGCTGCGGACGCGCAACCACGGCATGACGCGCGACCCGGGCGAATTCTCCAACCTTGGGGACGCATTCGAAACCGAAGGCTGCGCCAATCCCTGGTATTATGAATTGGTGGAACCCGGATTCAACTGGCGCGCCAACGACATCCAATGCGCGCTCGGCCTGTCGCAACTCGCCAAGCTCGACCGCTTCCTGGACTGCCGGCGCCGTTTGGCCGCGGCGTATGACGAACTGCTGGCGCCCTATAGGCCGCGTCTCACACCCGTCGCACGTCAACGAACCTGCTTGCCGGCGTGGCATCTTTATGCGGTGCAGATCGATTTTGCCTCGTTCGGCTTGACCCGCGCGGCGGTCATGCGCGGCCTGGCGGCGGAGGGAATCGGCAGCCAAGTCCATTATTTCCCGCTGCACCGCCAGCGCTACTATGCCGAGCGCTACGGCGCCGTAAGTCTTCCCGGCGCCGACCGCTACTACGCGCGCGCGCTGAGCCTGCCGTACTTCGCGTCGATGACCTTGAACGACGCGGAGCGCGTGGTCGGCGCGCTGAGAAATATTCTCGGTCTTTGAAAAAAAAGCGGGCGAGGCTTTCGCCGCCGCCCGCCGCTTCTTGTTTTATGACCCCAAACCCACGCCCCGGGGACGGTTTGGCCGCTGCCAGGAAAGTGGCGGCGGACGTTGACGACGCCCGCCGCGGAAGAAACACTTACCGGAACAGAGACAACACCGTCTGCGGCGCCTGATTGGCAATCGCCAAGGCCTGGATGCCGAGTTGCTGCTTGGTCTGCAAGGACGTCAGCAGGGCGCTTTCCTGCGCCATGTTCGCGTCGACCAAGCTGCCGATACCGGCGGTCAACGTGTCGGACAGCTTCTGTGCGAATTCCAGCTGGATCGAGAACTTCTTCGAGCCAGAGGACAGTTTCGCCAGGGCCGCGTTGACGTTCTGCAGCGAGGACGTGACCGTCGCCACCATGGTCGAGGCTTTGGCGGCCGTGGAGATCGTGCCCGTGCTCTTGATGGTCACGATCGAGCCCGACAGCGACAATTTCTGGGCGCTGACGGTGATGCGGCGCGTGCCGTCGGCCGAAGCCAGCGCCGTGATCTGGTTCGTCGAACCGTCGACAAGATTGAAACCGTTGAAAATGGCGTTCTTCACGATCGTGGTGATCTGATCGCGCAGAGCGACGAAGTCCTGGTTCATCGCCTGACGGCTCGCCGTGTCGAGCGAGGTATCGGACGCGGAGAGGGACTTCTGCTTCATTTGGACCAGCAGATCCGAGATCGACTGGCCGGCAGACATAGCGACATCGACCGCGGACATGCCGCGGTTGATGCTGTCGGTGACTGCCGCATACCCGGCCACGTTGCCGCGCATGTTCTGGGCGATGGCGTAGGTGGCGCCGTCATCCTTCGCGTTCGCGACCTTCATGCCCGTGTTGATGGCGCTTTGGACCTGGGCCAACTGCGACTGGGTCTGATTCAGATATTGCAGCGCAATCATGGCGCCGTTGTTGGTATTGACGCTAAGCATTTGTGCCTCCGTTCTGGCTTTTTGACGTGAGCGTTTTGCTCAGGGGCGTTTTGCCCCGCACAGCTACAAGGCAACGGCCGTGCCGCCGCAAATTAAGGAAGGCTTCACGTTCGTTTGCGCGCGCTGGGGCGAAATCCGCCGGTGCGGATTTTCCCGGCGGCCGAATTTGCCCGGCACGATTTACCGAGAACGCGGCAAAATCTGCCGGGCGAGAGGCAATTCTTGCCTACACAAAAATAAGAGCGGCGCGGGAGATCCCCCGCACCGCTCTTTTTCCCCTTTTTATCCCGCCGTTTCTTACCTGAACAAGGACAGGATCGTCTGCGGCGCCTGGTTGGCGATCGCCAAGGCCTGCACGCCGAGCTGCTGCTTGGTCTGCAAGGACGTCAGCATGGCGCTTTCCTTGGCCATGTCGGCGTCCACCAAATGGCCGATGCCGGTGGTCAGCGTGTCGGACAATTTCTGCGCGAATTCCAGCTGGATCGAGAACTTCTTCGAGCCAGAGGACAGTTTCGCCAGGGCCGAGTTGACGTTGTCGAGAGAAGCCTGGACCGTCGCCACCATCGTCGAAGCTTTCGCCTGGGTGGAGATCGTGCCCGTGCTCTTGATGGTCACGATCGAGCCCGACAGCGTCAACTTCTCGGCGCTGACGGTGATGCGGCGCGTGCCGTCGGCCGAAGCCAGCGCCGTGATCTGGTTCGTCGAACCGTCGACAAGATTGAAGCCGTTGAAAATGGCGTTCTTCACGATCGTGGTGATCTGATCGCGCAGAGCGACGAAGTCCTGGTTCATCGCCTGACGGCTCGCCGTGTCGAGCGACTGGTCGGCGGCGGCAAGCGATTTCTGCTTCATTTCGATCAGCAGATCCGAGATCGACTGGCCCGCCGACATGGCCACTTCGACCGCGGACATGCCGCGGTTGATGCTGTCGGTGACGGCGGAGTACCCGGCCACGTTGCCGCGCATGTTCTGGGCGATGGCGTAGGTGGCGCCGTCATCCTTCGCGGTAGCGATCTTCAAGCCCGTATTGATGGCGCTTTGCGTCACCGCGAGCTCGGACTGGGTCTGATTGAGATATTGCAACGCCATCATGGCGCTGGTGTTGGTGTTGACGCTAAGCATGGTGTGGTCTCCACTTCCGTTCTGGTCAGCGAGCTGCGTTCTGCACATCGCGAGGCACGATGCCCCGCCCTCGCTTCGCAACGCCCGTGCCACGCCGCTGCCCGCCCGATGCGCCATAAGATGCTGTTTTCATTTATATAAATTTGCCGGTGGGCGGCGTCCGCAGGGGGTATTTTTTGCCGCTCGGCAAAAAAGAAAGAGCCGGCTTTTCGGCCGGCCCTTCCCCGCAAAACTCGTTCGCGCGCTTCAGGCAGCGCCTTGCAGCCCCTGCATGATGGTGCGGTTGACGTCGATCAGCGGATCGAGCGAAGCGCCTTGGCGCGTCACTTCCTTGGAGTACTTCGAGACCCACAGCGACAACGAGACGATCTTCGCGCGCAGGTCCTGCGGCAACTGATTGCGGTCGTCCAGACAATCCGCCGCCAGGGTGCGCCACAACTGGCGGTTCCAGTCGATGGTTTCGGCCAGCGGCCCGCCGCTCTTGCCTGACTTCTGGGCGTCGATCAGGGCACCCGTCACCTGGCCGAACAACCTGTATTCGGTCTGGCGCGGATCCTCAGTAATGCGCTGCGTGTTTTGATAGGCTCTTAGGGTCATAGCTCAACCGTTCCCGCTCGAATTCGAACAACTTCCGGCACAACATCAAGGCTTTGTAGTAGGAGCCGCTCATCACGTCGCGGCTGATTTCCATGCAGGCCGCCAAGGCCGTCCGATTGCGGATGGCGCCCATGAATTCGGTCATGCGCAGCGCGAAATCGTTGTAGTATTGCTCGCTGCCGTCGGCATCGAGATACATCATCATAATCGGCAGATAGACGCGCCGTGCGGGCGTCGTCGCCGCGTCCGGCTGCATGATGTCCTTCTCGCGCAGAACGCTGGCCTTGTTCTGGATGACGAGGCTCGTCCGCTTGTCGCCGTTGGTCAGCACGGCGCCGTTCAACACGAATTTCTCGCCCGGCTTCAGCGACAGTTTCAGCGGCATCACATCTCCCCCCGATGCAGGCATCGCGGACCTTAAAGCCTCCATAGTTAACAAACCCCTTGCATTGGAAGAGAAATCGTTCACGCCGGATTAAGCAAATTAACGCTTCTATAGCGGCCTGAATCACGAAGGACATTATCGCATGGCGAAGGTACTCGCCGCCCGCAGCATGGGATCGCTTGCGGGCATGGACGCCAAGCTGGAAGCGCTCGCCAAGCTAGAAGCGCTCGCCGAGGAGATCGACGCGGCACTGGCGCGGCAGAAGTCGAACGGGCTCTTGCGCCGCGCCATCAAGGCATGGCGGCGCGGCGACATCGTGCGGGCGGGCCAGCTGGCGCTCGCGGGAACCAACGCCGACGACACCAACGCCAAGGCGTTTCACGTGCTGGCGATGGCGCTCGAGCGGATGGGGCACCTGCACAAAGCACTGGTGACCTACGAACGCGCCTTCGCGCTCGATCCGGACGACCCCGAGTTGCTGATCAATCTCGGCCTGACCGCCTGGAACCTGAAAATGAACGACGGCGCGGCGCGGATGTTCGAGCTGTATATCGCCGCCTGCCCCGATTCGCCTTTGGGCTACAACAATCTTGGCAGCATCCAGGGCGACATGGGGCATCCCACGACCGCCATCGAGACGCTCCGCGGCGCCATCCACCGCATGCCCAGCGAGGCCATTCTGTGGAACTCGCTCGCCACGGTGCTCGCCGAGGACGGCCGCGCCGAGGAAGGTCTGGTGTTCTACAACGAGGCGATCAGGCTCGATCCCACCTTCGCCCGGCTTTATCACAATCTCGGTTATGCCTATCAACATCTGGGCATGCTGCCCGAAGCGCTGGACGCCTACGACATGGCGCTGTCCCATGCGGTCGATCCGGCGGAACGCATCGAAAGCGCCCATTCGCGCAGCATCTGTCTGATCGGCATGGGCCGCTTGGAAGAAGGCTTCCGCGAATACGAAATCCGCAACAGCGAACGCTTCCGCGCCTACGTCCACCACATGCTCAAGGCGCCGCGCTGGAACGGCGAGCCGCTCGACGGCAAGCGGCTCCTCGCGGTCGGCGAACAGGGTTTGGGCGACGAGTTCATGTTCGCCAACATTCTGCCCGACCTCCAACGCGCCGTGGGCGCCGCGGGCAAACTGCAGATCGCCGTCGATCCGCGCCTGGTGACGCTGTTCCAAAGATCGTTCCCCGACGCCGAAGTCGGCAGCTATGACGACCGCACCCTGCTCGACAAGGACGGCAACAAATCGCTGCGCTTCATCCCCTTCGCGGTGGAACGGGGCGAACCGGACTACTACGCGCTCATGGGATCGGCGCTGACGATTTTCCGCAAGCGGCTCGAGGATTTTCCCCGCCAAGCCTTCCTGAAACCGGACCCCGCGCGCGTGGCGCGGTTCCGCGAGGTCCTTGGTGCCGCCGGGGAGGGACCTACTATCGGCATCTGCTGGCGTTCCATGATGCTCGATGCCAAGCGCGCGAAATACTACAGCAAGCTCGACATGTGGGGTCCAATCCTCAAGACGCCAGGCGTGCGCTTCGTCAATCTGCAATACGGCATCTGTGCGGACGAATTGGCGCGCGCCCGCGACCTGCACGGCGTCGACATTCAGCTCGTCGACGGCCTAGACCTCACCAACGACATCGACGGCGCGGCGGCGTTGTCCGCAACCCTCGACCTGGTGATCTCCGCGCCCACGGCGGCGGCGGCGACAGCGGCAAGCGTGGGGAGCGAAGTGTGGTTTCTCACCGCGGGACGCACCTGGCCCCAGCTCGGAACCGATGAATTCCCCTGGTACCGCAAAAGCCGTGTTTTCAGCCCGGACAAGTTCGGCGATTGGGATGAGCTGATGCCGAAGATCGGCGAGCGCCTAGCCGGCTTTGCCGCCGCGCGTCGATCCGCAGCGCAATCCGGCGAAGGGTGATCCGCAGCGACGGATATTCACCGTCTGGTTAGCGCGGCACCGCACCCATAAAAGCACGGACATCGCCGGCCGATTCCACCGCGTCCTCCTCCATCGGCAGATGACCCGTGTCCGGATAGACGATCAGCTTCGCACCTGGGATCGCCTTGGCCCAGGCATAAGCGGCGGCCACCGGGATCAGGCGGTCTTCGCGGCCCCAAAGGATCAGGGTCGGTGCTTTGACCGCTTCGATATGATCGCGCACGAAATTGTCGGGCTTCAGGCGGAAGCGGGAGATGGTCGCCTCCCTGGTCCCCGCCATCCGGGCGAAATCCCAATACGCGTCGATCATCGTATCGGTGAGGTCCGCTTTGCGGACGATGGCGTCATTCAATCCTTCCACCACCAGCGACCGCGGCGTGATGTGGAGCAGCAGTTGGTTGAGGACCGGCGTGCGCGCCAGCCGGAACGCCAGCGGCAGCCGGTCGCCAAAACTGGTCTGCATCCCGGCGCCATCCACCACGATGAGATGCGTAACGCGATCCGGATATTCTTCCGCAAACCGCGCGGCGACGCCGCCGCCCATCGAATTGCCGCCGACGGCAAAACGCCCAAGGCCCAGCTTGTCGGCAAATGCCTTCACGAAAACCGTCATGCCCTGCTCGGAATAATCGCCGCTCGGCACCGCTCCGGTCAGGCCGTGGCCGGGCAGATCGACGGTGACGACACGAAATTTGTCAGAGAGAATCTTCGACCACGGTTCCCAATCGAACAGCGACGAATTCGATCCGTGCAACAATACCAGAACGGGCGCGTCGCGCGGACCGCGGTCGCGGTAATGGCCGCGGGCGCCGTCGCTCAACACCGCGAATTGCGACGGAGCGCCGGCATATTTCGCTTCCAGCACCGCGCGCGGAATGTCGGGCTGATAGAATGCCCCATAAACGCCGAAAAGCGCGATGACGACGACGGCACCAATCCCGAAGAGAATCTTCTTCCACATGTCCCGCTCCTGCCCAGCTGGATACTACACCAGACACGCCAGCAGAGCATCCTGGTTCGGCCGCGCGGCCACACGAATTTCCTTGAAGACAAGCGGCGCAAGAGCGTCCGCCGTCGTCTGGCTGATGCACACCGCAACAAGGCGCGCGCAGGTTGCGGCAAGGTCCGCGGCAAGGATGCATGTCTTGAAAACCTTGGCGCTGCGCGGCGAGAAGAACAGCGCCGCATCCAGCAAACCGTTCTCAAGAGCGGCGATGGCGTCGCGCGGCAGGGCCGTGGCCGCCTCGACATCGTAGAGGACGGCGGTGCGCACGTCATACCCTTTGGCGGACAGCAAAGAGGCAAACCGGTCCGCGCGCTGTGCACCCGAAGCGTGCAGCAGCGCGCCCGCCTCCGTGCGGGGCGGCAGCAGGCTTGCCAGCGCCGCGGCATCGCCGTCGGCGCTTTCGACCTGCGCAAATCCGGCGCTTCTCGCCTCCTGCGCGGTCTGCGGACCGACTGCGAAAAGCGGCAGGTCGCGCCGCTCGGTTCGCCGCGCCAAGGCGCGCACGCCGTTGGCGCTGGTGACAAGAACCCCCTGCACGCCGTCGAGTGCGAGCGGTGGCCCGTCGCGAAAACGCACGGTCAAGAGTGGCGCTGAAAGCGTCTGGTGGCCGCGTTCGCGCAATCGCCGGACGACGGTTTCTGCGTCTTGCTTGGGCCGCGTGAGAAGAACGCGCATACTTTCCTCAAGCCGGCTTGCGCGACGCTTTTTCTTCCAAGCCGGAGCGGGTTTCGCGGGCGGCCAGCACCCGATAGACCTCGTCGGGCTCGATCCCGCAAGCCGTCCACAGGACCAGCAGATGGTAGAGCACGTCGGCGGATTCGGCGATCGTCGCTTCTTTTTTTCCCGTCACGGCGGCGAGCGCGGTTTCCACCGCCTCCTCACCGAATTTCTTGGCGCAGCGTTCGACACCTTGCTTCAGCAGCCTGGCGGTGTAGGAGGTTCCGGCATCCGCCGATTTACGGGCGGCGATGGCGGCATAAAGCCGGTCAAGCGCGTGATCTTTCGGCATCAGCTTCCACAGGTTCGTCTGGCGGCGAACCATAGCGGAGTTGGGCGCGCGGCGCACTAAGCTCGCTTGACGCGCGTTACTGTCTGACCGTCACCGCGATCGAAAAAGTCCTACTGGGCGGAGTGTCCTTCACCCAGGGCTGGCGGTATTCGAGTTTGAGCGTGCCCGTGCCGGCGCCGGTCGCGGCAAACACCAGCTCCTGGATCTGCGCGCCGCCCGGCAGGCCGGCGGAGCCTTGGGCGCTGGAGCTTTCGAATTTCAGCAGCGGCGTCGAATCCGAAGCGGCGGCCCAACTGTAGCCGGTGCCGAACTGGGCGCTCAGATGCACGTTCAGACGCTCACCCACCGAAAGGGTGACGGATTTTCCTGCGTCCGCTTGCGTGACGGTGAGCGGATTGGGCGCCGAGCCCATCGCTTGGCCGGTTCCCACCACGGCGATGAGTGCGGCGACGCCGAATGCCGCGCGGAAGAGATTGTTCGCGTTCATAACACCTCCTCGGTCCATCGCGGGGAGCCTCCGCCATAATTGCGACAAAACTGAGGATTGCCGCGCCAAAAAAGCGCCCCCGGAGCGGATGCTCCGGGGGCCGTCAAAGTGAGTCGCCTAGTGCGGTATCTGCATGTTCGGTATCGGCGACATCTCGTGGATCGGTCCCGGATTGGGGATCAGACGGTATTTTGCGATCAAGTCGAGGAGGCGCGGGTTGATCACAATCCTGCTGCTCGGCGCCTGCACCCAGGCCGCGTGATAGCCGATATTGTTGGAACCCCAAGCGATCCAGAAATATCCGCTAAGGCCCCAGCCCGTGCCCCAGGAGTTCTTCACCAGCCAGGCGTGCTTGGAATCGTCCCAGCCCACGATCGTCACCGCGTGATTGAGATTGTTCATCGGCCCTTCGTTGATGACGCCGCCCGTATAGGCGATGACCGCAGGCGTCGCCATCATCGCCACCGCCAACGGTCCGTGCGCGCAAAGCGCCGCCTTCATGGCGGCGACGGAGGGAACGCCGCCGCTGGGATCGACAAAGCCCCAGGCGACGTCTTCATATGTCCCGGAGAGCCCGCCCGGACAGGCGCCGTCATGGGCCGTGTAAGCCAGGGCCGAGGTGCTGACGACCTTGTGGGTCAGCATCCAGTCCCACACCGGCATGTACCAGCCGCCCGCGCAGGTGCCTGCGCCGGCGCAATCGAGGATATGCTGCTCGGACACATTGACCATGACGCTGTTGCGGATGGCGTAAGCCGATTCATACGCGGCCACGGCCGCGAAATCCCAGCAGCTGCCGCAGGGATTCTGGTTCTTCACCGGCGTCACCTTGCCGAGCGTCCGCCAGTCGAACGATGCGGAACCGGCGTTGCACATCAGCACCAGAGGCGGGAGGTGGTTCACCATGGAATAATTGCGTTCGAGCGTCATGGCTTCGGCGGCGAACGCGTTCTGCTGCGGGCCACGCCGCGCATAGCTAGCCGGCTCCTTCGCGCCGGTCAGCTGTTCGAGCGAATAGTCCATCGCCGTGGTGTAGCCGACGGTGAAGGTCCAGTTTCTCTGCTTGCCTTGTGCCGTCAAGGCATCCAGGCGCGACTTGATCTGGGGTGAAGCGGTCCGCAGCCGATTTTCATAGAATGGATTCTGAGCAACGGCGACCGCGCCCGGCGACGCCATCATCAGGCTCGAAGTAGGTCTGTTCTGGGCGCCGACTTGTCCGGCTGCCAGACAAAGAATGGATGCGAAAACGATTGTTGATGCCGCCCGGCCGCCGGCACGAGCGACTCCATGGCTGAGGACTTTCGTGGTCTTGCGCATCGGCGCCTCCCTTTTTATCACCGTTAACATTACGCTGCCGCACAGGTTGTCACAACGCCGCTGGAACGAAAGTTCTGCGACAGCTACATATTATCGTTCCGCTTTGCAGGACCTGCCGAAATCCTTGCAGACTTTGGTCCATGCGAGCACTTTCAATCGGTTCCCGCGCTGCACCATTAATCGAAAATAAGCCGGCGGTCACTTGGAAGACGCCGGGTCCACGGTGCCCATGTCGGCTTCGACCCTCCACCGGCCGCTCGCATCCTTCTTCCACACCGTCAGATAATGCCCGGTGGCCTTGCCTCGCTCACCCTTGGCGTTGGCTGCGCCCGCGAACGTCCAGACCCCGTCCGTCCAGCCCGCGCCGCCGTCGTCCGAGAGCCCGGCATGCTGCGGCGTCCAGCTGAGAAGTGTCCCCGCGTCGCTCTGCTTGGCGAAGCTCGCGACGGCGGCGGCCTTGCCGTAAATCGGCGGTTCGCTGCCGACGCCGAACATGCGTCCGTCTTCGGCAAGATAGAATAGGAAAGCCATATGGCTTCCCTTCGCCGCCGACAGCGCCGAGAACGCCGAGTCCGCTGCGAGAAGATCCTCTTTCGGCCCGGCCTGAGCCGGAGATAACGAAATCGCTGTGCTCAGCAGCAGAACAAACCAACGGGCGTCCATCCTCACCTCCATCGCGCAGCCTGTTCGCCAATTATGGCGGTCCGCCGCAAAATTTCCCCAATCTTCTCAATTCGCCCCAAAATCCGACTTATAACGCGCTGTTTACTATGGCGAC
Organism: Alphaproteobacteria bacterium; assembly: GCA_028871795.1. GTDB lineage: Bacteria > Pseudomonadota > Alphaproteobacteria > Micropepsales > Micropepsaceae > Rhizomicrobium. The sequence goes on from JAGWMG010000011.1 coordinate 69,494, forward strand.
GAGGTTCTATCTCGCGAACGGAAACGACGGGGGCACGTTATGAGCGACCAGCATAGACCGCGCGAAGACAAAGCAAAAATGCCAAAGCAACGCCAAGCCCTTTCTCACGATTTCTTGCACGGCATGGATTCTGAGGATTTCCAAGAAGAGGCTGAAAAACTGTCGGCTCTGACGCCCGCTTCGCGCCACCGCCTGAAGGTCCAGTTGACCGAGCGGCTGAAGACTCCGGTCGACAAGCCGAGCTGGGGTCCCGACTGGGTCAGACACGGCGAGCGCGTCGCCGCCAAGCGTTCTAAACGCAAGGGCTGGCTGGCCAAGCTGTTCACCTTCGGCAAGAGCAAGGACAAAGGCGAGGACGAGGTGGGTGACGAATCCAAGCGCGTCGCTTTGAGCCCCGAAGAAAACGACGATGCGGCGATCATCGCCCGCAACATGGAAAAGAGCCGTCAAGTCTCTCACTACAAGCCGCTTTACGCGATGGCCGTGCTTCTGGCGCTATCGATCCTGCTGGTGGCGATGTTCGTCGACTATCACATCATCCGTGAAGTGTGGACGCGCGCCCTCGCCAACGAATTCATGGTGGTGCCGCCGGCCCTGCAGTCCTCGGTGATCTTCAAGAGTCTGCAGGTGATCTTTGCCGTGCTGATCGTGCATTTCATGCTGAAGATCAGCGGCGTCACCGGCCGCAACACCATGATCGTCGCCGCCTTTGTGATGGCCGTCGTGATGATCGGCGGACTGGGCTATCTCGTCGCCTACAACAACATGGCGGGCGGCACCTCGACGACGCAGGAACAGCGCCAGTCCCAGCCCAGCGATTCGATCGACACGTTGTTCGCTTCCTCCGGCGGGATGCAGCACGCCTCGCTCACTCCTCGCACATCCCAGCCCATCAGCGCCGGCGCAGCGGATGGCGTCTCGCTCGGGCTGCCCAAGCTGTCCCAGGCGTCCCTGGCGGATGCCGATTCCTGGTTCTGGCTTGCTTTCGCCAGCATGGTATTTTTCATCGTGACAACGGTTGCGGCGCTTTATATGCAGATCGCCGAGAACAACGTGCGCAATTTCCGTATTTCGCACGATTACAAGCATCGCCAGAAACAGTTCGCGCAATTGCACCTGCTCGAACTGGCCGATAAAACGGGTGGCTCGGCCGGGGGATAATCTTATGATGAAGGCCATCTTGCTGGCGGTGACGACGGCGGTGGCTCTGGCGGGCGGAGCGACACTGGTGACACGGGTCGCGGCGCAGCGGCCTCCGACGGATCGCGAATTCGGCACGCTCCATCCTCAGCGCATCATCATCGGGCTTGACCTATCGAAGAGCAATCCGCTGATCGACAATCAGGAGTTCGCCGCCAAGGTGGGCGCGCGCATCGCCAACATCGTACGCAACCTGGATTTTGCCTCGGAGGTGCATGTGCGCACCTTCGGGAACTACGACGCCACCTCGAACAATTTCGCCTATGACGTGGTGCTGTCGAAGCTCAATCACCCGCAGGACGTTGCCGCCGAAGTCCAAAGGCTCGTCGCCGGCACGCCGATGCTGGTCAGGTCCGGTAAATGGCGCGCCCAGGACAACACCAACATCGTCGCCTTTCTCGACAATCTTTCGCGCGGCATCGGCTGTCGGGGAATGCCCACCACGATCATTCTGGCGAGCGACGGGATCGAGGATTCCGCTTACGCCAAGCTTTATCGGCCTGGCGCTCATTTGCCGGTTGCCGCCGGCAGGCCGTTCGCGGGTTGCGCCGAACTCGAAATCCTCGGGCTTGGCGAGGGCGCCGACAGTCCGCGGCTGACCGCACGGCTGCGGGACGAATGGTCCGGCTGGGCGCGCTCCGGCGGATTTGACCAATTTACCGGCCTCAACGACTGGTAGATTGCCGATAACTCATTGATTTCAAACTATTAAATATCTCTCCGGCAATCTATTGACATAGATTTATCTATGATACAGAGTAATCTGTGATTGCTACAGAGATTTCCCTATGCCGCTGTCTCCGAAAGAAGCCGCCGAAACCCTGACCAGCGTCGAACAGGCCGCCCGACGCAGCGCTCAGGCCTTTGGCTACCGCAATGCCTCGCCGTATCTGATCCTATGGGGACTGATCTGGGTGGCCGGCTACGCTGGCACCGATCTGCGTCCAGAGTATGCGAACCTTATCTGGGCGGTCCTGGTCGTCCTTGGCGGAACTGTCTCGTTCTTCCTCGGTCGTCACTGCGAAAGGACCGTCGGGACCGCGTGCTACAAGGGCGGCTGGCGCATGCTGGGCCTTTTCGCACTCGTCTTCGCCTTCATGGCCGCGACCTATTCCATCATGTGGCCAGTGCATGGCCTGCAGTTCGGTGCTTTCCCGGCATTGCTGGTCGGGGCGATCTATTGCGGCATGGGCTTATGGCTGGGCCTGCGCTTTGTGGTCACCGGCGCGCTGGTGATGGGTCTCACCCTCGTGGGATTTTTCTTTCTGCGCGAACATTTCATGCTGTGGATGGCTTTCGTCGGCGGCGGCGGATTGATCCTGGCCGGCGTCTGGTTCCGGACCGTGTGACATGGAACAGCCCGATCCCATCATCCACCAACCCGTGCGGCTCAGGATCATGTCCGCGCTCAAGGTGCTGCCAACGAGCGAACTGATCGAGTTCGTCCGCTTGAAAGCCATCGTCGCGGCGACGGAAGGCAATCTCGGCGCCCATATCACGACCCTGGAGGAGGCGGGCTATGTCGCGGTGGAAAAGGATTTCGCGGGCAAGCGGCCGCGCACGCGCATCGCTCTGACCAACCAAGGCCGTCGCGCCTTCGAGAATTACGTCGCTTATCTGCGCGACATCATCGACGCCCAACCCACGACTTTTCAATGACAAGGAGTTTTGCAGCCATGAAATCCGCTCTCGCCATTGGTGCTGCCATAAGCATCGTCGCAATATCCGCCCAGACCGCTTTCGCCGAGAAATTGTTCGCAACCAGCAAACTCGTCACCGAGGATCGCTTCAGCGACGAGATCGTCGGGCAAGGCCCCGACGTGATCTTCATTCCCGGCCTCGCCTCCTCACGTGAAACCTGGAAGGCGGCGGCCGAACGGCTGAAGGATCACTTCCGCATCCATCTGATCCAGATTGCCGGTTTCGCCGGCGAAGAGGCGCGCTCCAATGCGGTCGGCCCGGTTCTGACGCCAACCGCGAAAGCCATAGACGCCTATCTTGTCGAGCAACATCTGACTCCTGCCACGATCGTTGGCCATTCACTCGGCGGAACGATTGCACTCTATCTCACCGAGAAACACCCGAGCGATTTGAAAAAAATCCTGCTTGTTGATGCGCTGCCGTTCTACCCCCGTCTGATAGGCGGCCCGCAAGCGACGCCTGAAAGCGTGAAACCATTGGCGGATGCTATCCGCCGCGGTGAGTCGCAGATGACCGATGCGCAGCAGACGCAGTTTTTGGCCAGCATGGCCATGGCCCAATCCGACAGGGACGTAATCGCCGGCTGGAGACAGGCGAGCGACAAATCCGCTGTCGCCAACGCGCTCGCAGACGATTTCACGCTCGATCTACGCCCCGGCCTCGCCCGTATTTCCGTACCGTTGACGTTGATTTATCCCGATTATGCGCGACTTGGCACGCCGCCCGGAACATCCGACAAGATTTACCGCGGCGACTATGCTGCAGTTCCCCATATGACGTTCGCGCGAGCGGATAATTCGCTGCATTTCGTCATGTTTGATCAGCCCGCTCAGTTTAATGCCGCGCTCGACGCATTCTTGAAGGATTAACGCGGCAAGCGGATGCGAATGTCTTCTGGCGTCAGGCCGCTTTCCCGCAGCGCGCGCAGCGTCACCGCGCGGTCGCGCTTGGAAAATTTCCTGCCATTCTCGTCGAGAATAAGGGTGTGATGGGCATAGGCCGGCGCGGGCAACCCCAGCAGCGCCTGCAGGAGTCTTTGCACATGCGTGGAGGCGAACAAATCGCTGCCGCGCGTCACCAGCGTCACGCCCTGGAAGGCGTCGTCCACCACCACCGCCAGGTGATAGGCGGCGGGCGTGTCCTTGCGCGCCAGGACGCTATCGCCGAACAGGAACGGATCGACCGCCGTCCTCCCTCGGCCCCGTTCTTCGAAGAACAACGGTCCGGCGCTCGCCGCCGCCTTCGCGGCGTCGAGCCTGAGCGCGTAGACCTCGCCGTTGGCGATGCGGCGCGCGCGCTCCTTCCCGTCCAGGGAACGGCAAAGGCCGGGATAGATCAGCCCGTCGGGGCCATGCGGCGCCGAAGCCGAACGCGCGATCTCATCGGCGATGTCCTTGCGGGTGCAGAAGCAGGGATAGAGCAAGCCGCGTGCGTTCAGTACGGCCAGCGCCGCGCGGTAGGCATTCATGCGCGACGACTGGCGCAGCACCGGCTGTTCGAAGCGAAGACCCAGCCATGTCAGGTCCTCGACAATTGCCTTTTCGTATTCCGGTCTGCAGCGTGCGGCGTCGATATTCTCGATGCGCAGGAGAAAGCGTTCCCCCGCTTCGCAAGCGGTGATGGCCGCGAAGGCATGACCCAGATGCAGCTGTCCGGTCGGGCTCGGTGCGAAGCGGGTGACAATCATGGTTCGGTTGGACAGCCCATCGCCGGCATGACAATCATGCGGCCGGGATAGGTGAGGGACAAGCCGGTGGCGCTTTCAGGTCCGCGTCTCGCGCCGTTGAGCGGTGCGGCTGCGCAATTGGTCGTGCTCTGCCACGGCTATGGCGCGGACGGCAACGATCTGATCGGGCTGGCGCCGCACTGGCAGCGGTTTCTGCCGGGAGCGGCCTTCGTCGCGCCGCACGCCCCCGTTCTTTGTCCCGGTGCGGGCAGGCAATGGTTCCCTATTTCCCGCCTCGACCCTGACGAGATGCACACAGGCGTCATGGGCGCCTCGGGGTTGCTGGAGGCATTTCTCAAAGAAGAACTCGCGCGCCTGGCGCTGCCGCCCGATCGCCTGGCGTTGGTGGGGTTCAGCCAGGGCACGATGATGGCGCTGCATGTCGGTCTATGCGGCGCTCTCAGGCCGGCTGCCATCGTGGGCTTTTCGGGTTTGTTGACGGCAAGTTTGCCGCCGTTGCAGGGCGCCGTGCCGGTCCTGCTGGTCCACGGCGACGCCGACACGGTGATCCCACCGGGCGCGCTTTTTGTCACAGCCGCCGCGCTCGGCGCCGCCGGGCTTGGCGTGCAGTGGCACCTCGTGGCGGGCCTGGGACACGGCATCGACGCCGCCGGAATCGAGATTGCGGGCCGATTTCTCGCCCTGGCGCTCGGCGGGAAGTTAAGGACAGGCGGCGAGGTTTGCTGCGCGCTGCGGTGAAAACGTCGCCAATCCGTCACACCGAAGCGCGTAACGTACGGGGCGTATTGGCTTTACCGCGACTTGCCCGTAAAATCCTGCGCCAAATAGGAGACTTGGTCTTCAGGGAAGTTTCGCCATGTTAGCCGCCGCGCGCAGTCCCGATAACTGCCCGGCTTTGGTGCTCAACGCGGATTTTCGCCCGTTGAGCTATTTTCCTTTGTCGCTGTGGTCCTGGCAGGACGCGATCAAGGCCGTGTTCCTCGAACGGGTGAACATCCTGGAGGAATACGACCGCATGGTGCACTCGCCCTCCTTCGAGATGCGCATCCCCTCGGTCGTTTCGCTCAAGACCTACATCCGGCCGGCGCGCAATCCGGCCTTCACGCGGTTCAACGTCTTCCTGCGCGACCGCTTCGAGTGCCAGTATTGCGGCGCCGACGAAGACCTCACCTTCGACCATGTCGTGCCGCGTTCGCGCGGCGGACACACGACCTGGGACAACGTGGTGACGGCCTGCGCGCCGTGCAATCTGCTCAAGGGCGGCAGGCTGCCCCATCAGACCGGGATGCAGCCGCGTCATCGCCCGCACCGGCCCAGCGTCAACGAACTGCGCAACAACGGACGGCTGTTCCCGCCGAATTACCTGCACCAGAGCTGGGCGGATTACCTTTATTGGGATAGCGAACTCGAACCGTAAGAGCGCGCAGCGGCCGGCCTCCACATCGCGATCAACGGCGGGCCGCCCGGCGGCGCGATGTTGCGCCTGGCAATGAACCCGCAGCGCTCGTAGAGCCCGGTGTTCCAGGGATTGGAGTTCTCCAGATAAGCCGGCATCGCCGCGGCGTCCGCGCGGTTGAGCGTGGCGCCGAGCAGCTTGCCGCCCAAGCCCAGTCCTTGCAGCCGCGGCGCCACGGCGATGTAGGCGAGATAGAAGTACGGTTCGGCGGGATGGTTCTTTTCCATCGCCGTGGCCAGGGCCGGACCGCGCGCCAGCCTCGACAAGCCGCACAGCCGCATGTACGGCGCCAACAGCTTTATCTGTTTGAAGAAGCCGCCGGAGTTGGCGAAAGCACCCGGAGGTAGCCAAGCGGCGGCGGCACCCTCGCTCATCCACACCTCGCCGAAAGGAATGACGCGGATGCGCAGAAGCCAGAAGAAGAACCGCTCCAGCGCCTGCGCCCGTCCGGGATCGCGCCGCGCGATCCAATCGAACACCGGATCGCTCAGGAACGAAGCGGCGAACAGCCGCGACAGAACCCCGGCATCGGCATCGTTGGCCCGGCGCGGCGAAGCCGCCCCGGCCCGCAGCGCATCGCGGTCTGCGTTCATACCCGCGTCGATAGCGCAATCGCCAGGCGGCATCCGGCTTTGATGGCGCCGCCGAGCAGGCGATAGGCGGGAGCCTCCCGCGCGCCATGCGCCAGCGCGGTGTCGTGATGAGCGATCTCCTCGGCGCGGAATTTTTCGACGGTTCTCCTGAGCACCGGATCGCTCGCGCCCAACCGTTCGATCTGACCCGCGTAATGCCGGTCGATCACCTCTTCCACCGCCGCCGTACACGCCATCGCCGTTTTCTCGCCCATCAGCGCGCTCGTCGCCCCCAGCGCGAAGCCGGCGATGCGCCATACCGGAGCAAGCGCGGTGGGTCGCACGCGCCGCTCGTTGACGAGCGCAGCAAACGCTTTCAAATGCTCCTCTTCCTGTTTGGCCATGTGCTTTATCGCGGCGACGGTTTTCGCCTTCGACTTGTCCGCCGCGAAAACGGCAAGCTGGCCTTCGTAGATCCGCACGGCGCCGTACTCGCCCGCATGATCGACGCGGATCATGGCTTCGATCTCGTCTTTCGCGGCGACGCCGGGCGGGGCGGGACGCGGCGCGCGGCGGACAGATTTCGCGGTCATTGCCTTTTCCTCTTCAGCGAAAATGCCTTCTTGGCTGCCAGCAGATAAGCGCCCAGGATCGCGGCGCCGAGCGAGAAGATCGCATTGTAGCCGGCGAGCGAAATCCCCAAGAGCCGCCACGAGGCTTCGTCGCAGCGAACGGCAGGCGCGGAATGGGCGAAGTCGGCCGCGCCGTGAAAAACGAAACGTGCGCCGGTGCAGGACTCTGGCCCGGGCAGAAACTTCCATTCCACCAGAGCCTGATAAGCTCCGATGGCACCGCTTGCCGCGATCAAGGCCAACGACAGCGCGGCGAATATCAGCATCGCGTTGCGGTTGATGACGCCGGTCACGAACATTCCCGCCCCGACAAAGCCCGTGACAATGGCGGCGTCGAGCGGCCAGCGCTGCCAGTGGCACATCTCGCAGGGCGCGACCCCGCCGATATACTGGAAACCCAGTGCGCCCAGGATCATCGCCAAAGAATACAACCCTGCCAACGCTGCGATTCTGTCTGTACTCATGGTGCGAATATCCTTGTCTCGTCGTGAAACGGCGCGATCACAAAACAGGCATCTGCGCCAGGCAATCCGTCGGCGAGCGCCTGCCATTCGTCTATGACGAGGATACCGCCGAAATGGCGCACTTCGCCGGCGACGCGATTATGCGCTTTATGCGAGTTCCCTTTCGGGCTTAAATGCGCGACGTCGTCGAAGAAATCGGGATGGAATCCGGGTCTGGCGTTCATCAGTGTTCTCGTGCTGGAACCAGAGAAGCAATATACGCGGTAAAAAGGAAGCCCATGCGTAAAAAAGCGGCAACCCGCGGTAAAGAGCGTCGGCGCATTGTCCGCCGCGAACTCTTGAAGATCGAAGGCCTGGCCGTGGAAGTGAGTGTGAAGCTCAATCCCCGGGCGCGGCGACTGATCGTGAAAGTCCATCCGGCCAGCGGTGAGGTCAGCGTCACGGCGCCGTCGCGCCGGGCGCTCGATCGCGCCCTTGAATTCGCCCGCGGCCAGAGCGATTGGATCGCCCGCCAGCTTGCCCATGTGCCCAGCCGCGTGACGCTGGCGCCGGGCGCGTGCATCCCTTTCCGCGGGGTGGATCATTTGATCGCACGCGGCGAAGGCGCGCGCACCTGGATCGACGCAGGGATCATCCGGGTCGGCGGCCGCGCCGAACATGCGCCGCGCCGCCTGCTCGATTTCCTCAAGCGCCAGGCCCGCCAGACGCTCGAAGCCCGCGCCATCGATCTGGCCGGCAAGCTGGATGCCAGGCCAAGGCGCATCACCGTGCGCGACACCGCCAGCCGCTGGGGCTCTTGTTCGTCGACGCGCTCGCTGTCGTTTTCCTGGCGGCTGATCCTGGCGCCGTCCTTCGTCCTCGATTATGTCGTGGCGCACGAGGTGGCGCATCTGCGCGAAATGAACCACGGACCGCGATTCTGGCGGCTGGTGCGCGAGCTGGTGGGCGATGTCAAGCGGCCCCAAGCCTGGCTGCGCCAGCACGGCTCCAGCCTGCACCGCTACGCGGCGCGATAGAGAGCGCCGGTCCGGCGAAGTGTGCAACGGTTCGCCGCAAGACCGCGCGACAATAAGAGAGCACTTTCAAGTCCCGTTGAACAGCTTGTCGAGCAGCTGCTGCAAGCCGTCGCTCGGTTTTGGCGCGTTGACGGCGAGCGGCGCTTGTCCGCTCAGCGGCTTGGCCGGCAGTCCGGCCTCGGCGTCTTCCATGAAACTCTTGAAGATGCGCGCCGGCAGTCCCCCGCCCACCGCATGTTTCATCGGCGCGTTGTCGTCGTTGCCGATCCACACCCCGCAAACCAGATCGGCGCTGAAGCCGACGAACCAGGCATCGCGGAAATCCTGGGTGGTGCCGGTCTTGCCGGCGCTGGGCCGGTCATCCAGGCGCGCGGCCTTGCCGGTGCCGGTCGCCACCACCTCGCTCATCAGACTCGTCATCGCCGCAAGATTTTCGGAAGACATCACCGGACCGAGTCCGGAACTCTTGCGTTCCCACAGAATCTTCCCCGCTTTGGTGCGTATGCGGATGATTCCGAAAGGAACCACGCCCGCTCCGTCGTTGGCAAAAGGCGCATAGGCCGCCGTCAGTTCGAGCGGCGTCACCACGCTGGTGCCCAGCGCCAGGGAGGAAACCGCCATCAGCGGGGTGTCGATGCCCAGGCGCCTGGCGGTGCGTGCGACGGTCGCCGGGCCTACTTCCGCCGTCAGCTGCGCGGCGACCGAGTTGGAGGAATCCGCAAACGCCTTGGCAAGGGTGATCTCGCCTTGATATTTGCCTTCGAAATCGTCGGGCTTCCAGCCGTGGATGTCCACCGGCGCGTCGTCCATGATGTCGGTGGGCTTGCGGCCGTGCTCCAGGGCGGCGAGATAGACGAAGGGCTTGAACGCCGATCCGGGCTGGCGCTGGGCATCGGCGGCGCGGTTGTAGGGACTTTGTTCGTAGGACAGTCCGCCCACCATGGCACGCACCGCGCCGTCGGGCGTCATGGCGACCAGGGCCGCTTGGCTGGCGCCGAGCTTTTCGCCGTCCTCGCGCAAACCGGCGGCGACGGCGCGCTCGGCTTGCGCTTGTGCGTCGAGATCGAAGCTGGTGTCGACGATCAAGGCTTCCTTGGCCTCGTCCACCGGTATCTGCGAGATCACCCAGTCGGCGAAATAACCCGAGCTGGGCGTCGCCGTACCGCGCACGATGCGCGCGCGCGTGGCTTGCGCTTCGCGACGGGCGGCGGCGTCGATGAATCCCGCGTCTTGCATCGCGCGCAGCACAATCTGCGCGCGGCCCTCGCTGGCATCGGGATCGGCGAGCGGGTTGTAGCGCGCCGGCGCCTTGACGCTGCCCGCCAGCATCGCCGCTTCGGGCAAGCTGAGTTTTACGGCGTTCTTGCCGAAGAAACGTTCGGCGGCGGCTTCGATGCCGTACACTCCAGCGCCGAAATAAACGCGGTTGAGATAGAGCGTCAGGATCTGGTTCTTGCTGTAGCGCGACTCCAGATACAGCGCCAGCATCGCTTCCTGGATCTTGCGGTCGAAGGTGCGCTTGGGCTCCAGAAACAGGTTCTTCGCCAATTGCTGTGTCAGCGTCGAACCGCCTTGGACGACGTGGCCCTGCGCCATGTTCTCGAACGCCGCGCGCGTCAGTCCTATCGGATCGACCCCGAAATGTTCCCGGAAACGGCGGTCTTCGATGGCGATGAAGGCGTTGGGCACATAAGGGGGAAGCTTGGCGACGTCCACCATGACGCCCTGGGTCAAGCCGCGCTGGGCGATCAGACGGCCGTGATCGTCGAGGATGGTGATGTCGCGCGACGGACCGTTGACCAGGAGGCGGCCGACGTCAGGCAAGTCCGACACGAAATGTGAGAAGAAGATTCCCCCGAAGATGGCGCTCCAGGCCGCGACCAATATGACGACATAGGGCCAGTTGCGACGACGCCGCGGCCGCGGTTCGTCGCCGCCGCTTTCGGCGACGGCGGCGATGCGTTCGCGCAGGCGCCGATCGTTTTCGGGATGCCCCATGCGTTAGCCCTTGAAAGCGCGAACTTTCGCCCTCAAGAGTTAACAGGCGTTAAACATCACTGGCCGATCTTAAGATTCGACATGCCGTCGTTGGAGAGTTTGCCGCGGTAAGCCTTGAGTTTGACGCTGCCCGCGCCCATCGCGCTGATGCTTGGGTCCACGGCCATGCCGCCGAAACTCACGTCGCCCGAGCCCATGATGTCGACGTGGAGCGGATTGGCCTCGCCGCCGGCGACGGTAATCGATCCCGACCCGGCGATGTCCGCGTCGAACGGCCCGTTGACGCTGGCAGCGCTGAAATCGCCCGACCCGGCGATGTCAACCTTCAAGGACCCGTTGATGCGGCCGACCAGGATGGACCCCGACCCGGCGATGTCGGCATCCACTTTGGCCGCATCGCCGACCTTGATGTCGCCGCTGCCTGCCGAGCTGGCTTTGAGCACGCCCGCGACGTTGCCGACGGTCACCTTGCCCGCACCGGCGAGCGAAATGTGCGCTTCGGAGACGTTGCCGATCATCGCTTCGGTGTAGCCCGCCGAGGAGAAATGCATTTCGCCTTCCGTGTTGCCGATAGTGGCTTTGCCGTTGATGTCGTCGACATCGACGCGCGTGCCCTTGGCGACGGCCAGATGGATGACGAGCTGGTCCGGCTTGGCGTCGCGATAAGAGAAGTCGAACCAGTGGCTCCAGTCCCACACCGATTGGATGTCACGGCCGCTGATCGAAAGCTGGCCGTTTGACGCCTTGACCGAAATCGCGTCCACCCGCTGCTTGAGGCCGCTGATCTGAAGGCTTGCGGGCCCGCCGTTCTTCACGTCGATCTTCACCGTGCCTAGGACGTCTTCGAGCTTGAGCGATTTGATGTCGAAGCTCCGCTGCGGCCCGGTGACCCAGTTGGAATCACCGGCTTTTGCGGGCAGGGAAATCAGGGCGGCGAGCGCCGCGCCGATCAAAATGGATGTGACTCGGTCGCGCATGATGACTCCGGGGAATGTCGTGTCCGCACCACAAATAGGCTGGTCCCACTGTTACGCACAGATAGCAGAGTTTGCAGAGGCGGGCTCGAAACGGCGATGGGGAACAAAATAGCGACGCCGGTGTCATGGAGTGGTGAGCACATAAAATTTGTTAACCATAAAATATCATACTTTTAAAGGCTTTTCAGCGCCTCGCGAACGAAGACCTAAGCCATCAGCCGATAGCCGCCATTTTCGGTGACGAGGATGCGGGCCTCGCTGGGGTTCGCCTCGATTTTCTGACGCAAGCGGTAGATATGGGTCTCCAGCGTGTGGGTGGTGACCGCCGGATTGTAGCCCCAGACCTCGTGCAGCAGCGTTTCGCGCGGCACCGTGTCGCCGCAACGGTAGAGATATTTGAGGATGTTGGTTTCCTTTTCCGTCAGGCGGATTTTCCTCGCCTCGCCGTCGAGCAGCAGCTTGGCGCTGGGACGGAAGGTGTATGGGCCGATGCGGTACATCGCTTCTTCGCTGCGCCCGTGGCTCCTGAGATGGGCGTGCACCCGCGCCATCAGCACGGCGAAGCGGAACGGCTTCGACACGTAATCGTTGGCGCCCGATTTCAGGCCGGCGATGGTGTCGGCGTCGGTGTCGGAGGCGGTCAACAGCAGGATCGGACAGGTGACGCCTTGGGTGCGGAAATCGCGGCACAGATCCCGCCCGTCGCCGTCGGGAAGGCCGATGTCCAGGATGATGAATTCATAAAGGTTGCCGCCGGCTGCGTTGCGCGCGGCGGCGCAGTCGCCCGCCTCCACGACCGCATAGGCCCCTTCCTGGGTCAGCTGTTCGGCCAGTGAGGCGCGAAGCATGACATCGTCTTCGACCAGAAGGACGCGTTTGACGCTGGACATGTGCGGAAATCACTCAAAGTTGCGGTAGGGGGCGGAAGTCTATCCGCTTTCGGGGCGCGGGTGTATTGGGGAAGCGCATGCACCCGCCCGCCCGCAAGCGCCTGCCCGCAAACGCCCTTCGCCGAGTGGCGCTCGCCACCGACGCGCTCAGGGCGGGACGGGCGGTGCATCTGGGCGGAGCATTTGCGATGCTGGCCGCGGAGGTGCTGGACGATGCGGCGCTCGCCCGCATGCGCCGGGAACGAGCTTTTCTGGTGCTGACTCACGCCCGCGCCCGCACGCTGAAGATCCGTCTCTACACGCCCGGCGTCGTCGCCTTGCCGCTGACGGCCGGCATGGACGCCGCGCGCATCCGCGCCATCGCCGACCCCACGGCGGACCTCGCCACGCCGTTGAAAGGCCCCTTCGAGGCCGCCCGCGAAAAACTTCCCGACGCCTTCGCCGCAGCCGTGAAGCTCGCCAAGCTGGCCGGCCTGTTGCCGGCGGCGATCGTGACACGGGTCCGCGCCGGTGCCGCCGAGGTTTCCGTGGGCGACATTCTCTCCTACGAGCAAAACGCCGCCGCGAGCCTGAAACCGGTGATGCGCGCGCGTGTGCCGCTGGAAGGGGCGGAAGAGGCCGAGCTTGTCGCTTTTCGCGCCGACGACGGTGCGCCGGAGAACATCGCGATCCTCATCGGCCGGCCGCCGACGCCGGGGCCGGTGCTGACGCGGCTGCATTCGGAATGCTTCACCGGCGATCTTCTGGGCTCGCTCAAATGCGACTGCGGGCAGCAATTGCGCGGTGCGCTGGACGCTATCTCCAAGTCCGGCGGCGGCGTGCTGCTCTATCTGGCGCAAGAGGGCCGCGGCATCGGCCTGATCAACAAGCTGCGCGCCTACAAGCTTCAAGACCAGGGCTTCGACACGCTCGAAGCCAACGAGCGGCTGGGATTCGAGGCCGACGAACGGCTTTATGCCATCGCCGCCAGGATACTTTCGCTCCTGGGCTACAAATCCGTCCGTCTCCTGACCAACAACCCGGACAAGGTGGCGGGCTTGAAGGCCGCCGGCATCGCCGTCGTCGAGCGTGTCCGCCACGCCTTTCCCGCCAACCTGCACAACCGCGTCTATCTCAAGACCAAGGCCGAAAAGGCCGGACACCTGTTCTAGCCGGCAAATTTTGCCCGCTGCGTCCGGGCGCGGCGGCGGAAATCAAGGCCTCGAAGCTGGCAAGGCCCTTGCTTGGAGGCATCCATGCCGGGGATCGATTATTCCAGTCCAATCACGAACGCGGCGGCGCTTGGGCCGGCGGCCGCCCCGGCCAAGACAAGCGGGCTGTCCGACTTCACGTTCGCCGACTTCCTCGACATCATCAATCCGCTCCAGCACATCCCCGTGGTTTCCACGATTTACCGGGCCATCACCGGCGACCGGCCGGGCACGCCCGAGAAGATCGCCGGCGACACGCTGTACGGCGGCGTCATCGGGCTTGTCGCGTCGCTGGCGGACACCGCCTTCAAGGAGATCACCGGCAAGGATGTGGGCGACACCGTGCTGGCATTCCTGAGCGGTAACGACACGACGCAAACTGCCTCGTCGCCCGCCCTGCCGGCCGCCGCGCCGGAACAGCCGGCGGCGGTGGTCCCGGCGAAAGCCGTAAGCGCCCCAGGCATGTCCGCCCTGATGAGCGTCTTGTCGGTCAAGGGCGTCGACGGCGATACCGCCGCGCGCGCCGCCTATGCTTACGGCCGCACCATCGGTTTGACGACCGCCGCTGCCGAGCTGCCGCCTGTCTGATCGCGTTCGCCGAAGAGCGCGCTGCCGACCCGCACATGGGTGGCGCCGAAACGGATCGCGGTTTCGAAATCGTCGCTCATGCCCATGCTGAGCAGCGGCAGACTTTCTTCCGCGGCAAGCTTCGCCAGCAAGGCAAAATGCGGCGCGGGCGGTTCGCCAAGCGGCGGTATGCACATCAGCCCGTTCACCTTCAGGCCCAATCCGCGCGCCTCGGCGATGAAGGCGGTGGCGTCCTTGGGCGCCACACCTGCCTTTTGCGGCTCTTCGCCGGTGTTGACCTGCACGAAAAGGACGGGCGAGCGCCCCGCCCGCTCGCATTCGCTCGTCAGAACCCGCGCCAGCTTCACCCGGTCGAGCGAGTGGATCGCATCGAACAGGCCCACCGCCTCGCGGGCCTTGTTGGTCTGCAAGGGTCCGATCAGATGCAACTCGATGTCGGGATAATCGCGCTTCAAGGGCAGCCACTTCGCTTGCGCTTCCTGGATGCGGCTTTCGCCGAACAGACGATGGCCGGCCTCCAGCAGCGGGCGGATGTGCTCTGCGTCGTGGAATTTGCTGACGGCGATCAGCTTGGTGAAGCCGGCCGGCTTCAGCGCGCTCTTTCGCGCCGCCTCGATGCGCGCCAGGATAAGGGCGAAATTGCGCGCGATCTGTTCCTGCGCAGGGATCATAGGATGAGCGATAGCTTGGAGGCGAGGAAGCTGGCAAGGGCGGCGGCGCATCTTGCCGCGCATGCCCGCCATGCCCTGCCGCCGCTGGTTCTGTTCACCGACGACGAGCGTCTCGGCAATCCGCTGGCGGCGGCGTGCGCCTTGCCGCGCGGCAGCATGGTCGTGGTGCGCTCCCGCGACGGCGCCCGGCGCGCCGCCCTGGCGCGCGCGATGGCCGATCTGGCGCGCGCTCGCGGATTGATCGTGCTGGTCGCCGGCGACGGCGCGCTGGCGGCGGAAGCGGACGGCCTGCATTTGCCGGAGGCGCGCCTCGGCGAGGCGGCGTCATGGCGCGCGCGGCGGCGTTCGTTCCTCATCACGGCGTCGGTGCATTCCTTGGCGGCGCTGGCAAAGGCAAAATCGCTCGATGCGGTTTTCCTGTCGCCGGTGTTTCCCACACAAAGCCATCCCGGGCGCGCGGCGCTGACCGCCGTCCGCGCCAATGCCATCGCGCGCGCGGCACCTATGCCGGTCTATGCGCTGGGCGGAGTGGGAGCGCGCAACGCCCGTCTGTTGTCGGGGTTTGCCGGAATCGCCGCAATCGGCGCGTTAGATGTGTAATTTCAGGTGCAGAAACACCGCGTTCATATTGATACGCGGCGCGCCGTTGTAGAAAACCCCGACATTGCGGCTGTAGCGCAGTTCTTGCCAACCCACAGTCGCCTGCAGATTGGCATTGAAGACGTAGCCGAGAGAGGCGGAGGTGCCGCGCACGCCGAGCTTGGGTGTGCCTTCGGCGGTGCCGTCGCCATATTCGCCGCCGACGATCCACGGCCCATAGCTCATCGTGGCGCTCAGATGGGCACTGGAGGTTACCCCCTGCGCCAGCACATTGTTGATGTTGAAGGCGTAGGCGTTGCTTTCGCGGTAAGCGCCGCCGACGGCGAGCTTCACGTCATCGTTGAGATTGTAGTCGATCTCGCTGCCCACACTCCATTCCGTCAGCCCTTCATGGCCCGCGGTCTTGGTGGCGCTGTCGGCGTGCGCGAAAGCACCGCCGCCGTATGCGCCGAGCGAGACCGGCCCGAACGTGTCGCTGTAGCTGACCACTGCTTCCCAGATGTTCTGCTGCCGGTTCGCCACCAGCGGCCCGCCGGAGACGAACGGGATCACGTCCTTTCCTTCCGAGGGCGTATAGGATGCCGCCAGCTGCACGCCGAACAGTCTGGGCGTGTAATAGGAGAGCTTGGCGTAGTTGAGCGAGGATTCGACCGCGCTGTTGAGTGCGAAGACATTGACGAACGCCCTGCCCGTGGAGGGATCGCGGAAGAAAGTGGCGTTGGTGTTGTCCATCGTAGTCTCGTCGTCGACCACCGGCCCGACGACCGCCAGCGTATAAGCCGCTCCGTCGGTCATGCCGATCTCCACGCGGCCCAGTCCCGTCTGCGCCGTCGCATAGACCTTTTGCACGAAATCGCTGCCGTAATGATCGCCAGACAGCCGGTCGTGATAGATTTCGAATGCGCCTTTGAGGGCCAGCGTCAGCCCGCTGTCATAGTCGCGCTCCAGCGTCGTCGTCAGCGTCGCCGCACCGCTCACGGACGTCTGGTCGAGGCCGGGAGCGGCGGGCTGGTCGACCGCGAACGCCGTGCCGTTGGCATGCCCGCCGACCGTCAGGCTCAGATTGGAGAGATTCGTGGTCCAGGGGCTGAGGCTCCAGTCGCCCAGACCCGCCGCAGCCGGCGTCGCCATCGCCGCGGCAACGGCCGCGCCGGCAAGCAGAAACGCTTTCATCACCCCACTCCCAAAGCTTCTTCGCGTACAGTTTCCAAGGCGCGGGCCGCGGATGGGTCCCGTGCGTAACGTTAAACCTTTATAACATAAGACGATCCGCTCGTTGCGCGGCGGCTTGCGCCCCAGTATAAGCCAAAACCCGTGAATATCGGGGGGACGATACACTGGTCCCGCCCAACAAGGATGAAAAGCGGCCCGATGCGAACTTTAACCGTACTGGCGTGCACCCTGCTACTGGCGGGCTGCGGCTCGTCCAATAGCGACGTCATGCAGGACAGCGACATCGGGTCGACCGCCATCTCCAGCGACAGCGGCCAGCGCACTTTGGGTGTCAATTCCTATCTGTGGCACGCCACCCTGGACACCTTGTCCTTCATGCCGCTGGCCTCCGCCGACCCCTTCGGCGGGGTCATCATCACCGAGTGGTATTCCGCGCCGCAGGCCCCCGATGAACGCTTGAAAGTCACGGTTTACATTCTCGACCGCCATCTGCGCGCCGACGGCATCAGGATTGCGGTCTTCCGCCAGACCCGTTCGGGCACCGGCTGGGTGGATGCCCAGGTCCAGCCCGACACCGCCACCAAGCTGACCGACTCCATCCTGACGCGCGCCCGTGAACTGCGCCTCGCAACCCAGGCCACGAACCACTAATTCCGCCGCCATGCGGTAGTCTGCCCTGCCGGGGAGGGTGGAATTGCGCGCGCATTTGCCGCAAAACATCGTCGGTTTAGGGAATCGAAGTCGCATGGCGCGCTACAACGCCAAGGAATCGGAAAAGAAGTGGCAGGAGGCCTGGAGCCGGTCCGGCGCCTTCCTGACGCCCGCGGATTCCGTCCGCCCCAAATACTATGTCCTGGAGATGTTCCCTTATCCGTCGGGGCGCATTCATATCGGCCATGTGCGCAACTACACGATGGGCGACGTCATCGCCCGCTTCAAGCGCGCGCAAGGCTTCAACGTGCTGCACCCCATGGGCTGGGACGCCTTCGGCCTTCCCGCCGACAATGCGGCGCGCGAGAAGGGCGTCACTCCGCACGAATGGACCTACGCCAATATCGCGGCGATGCGCGAGCAGCTGAAGCTGATGGGATTGTCGATCGATTGGAGCCGGGAGTTCGCCACCTGCGATCCGGCGTATTACCGCCACGAACAAAAACTGTTCCTGGATTTCCACCGCGAGGGGCTGGTCTACAGGAGCGAAGCCGACGTCAACTGGGACCCGGTGGACGAGACCGTGCTTGCCAACGAGCAGGTGATCGAGGGCCGCGGCTGGCGCTCGGGGGCGGCCGTCGAACGGCGCAAGCTGTCGCAATGGTTCTTCAAGATCACGGCGTTCTCCGACGAGCTGTTGGCGGCGCTCGACGGTCTCGAGCGCTGGCCGGAAAAGGTCCGCCTGATGCAGAAGAACTGGATCGGGCGTTCCGAAGGCTTGCGCTTTTCCTTCGCCGTCTCGAACGGGAAAAAAATCGACGTCTTCTCGACGCGCCAGGACACGCTGTTCGGCGCCAGTTTCCTGGCGCTCTCGCCGGATCATCCGTTGACGGAGGAACTGGCGGCGAAGGATCCCGCCCTTGCCCGGTTCGTGGCCGAGTGTCGGCGCGTCGGCACCGCCGAGGAAGCCATCGAGAAAGCCGAAAAGCTGGGCTTCGACACCGGCCTTCGCGCCGACCATCCTTTCGATGCGGGCTGGAAGCTGCCGGTCTATGTCGCCAATTTCGTGCTGATGGCTTACGGCACCGGCGCCATCTTCGGCTGCCCCGCCCACGATCAGCGCGACCTGGAATTCGCCCGCAAGTACAAATTGCCTGTGTTGCCGGTGGTCGTGCCAGAAGGCGCCGATCCGAAGACGTTTGAAATCGGCGACGAGGCCTATGTCGGCCCGGGCAGGCTGGCCAACTCGCGTTTCCTGGACGGCATGACGGTCGAACAAGCCAAGGATGAAGTCGCCAAACGCCTGGAAAATACCGGCGCGAAGCGCACGGTGAACTACCGCTTGCGCGACTGGCTGGTGTCGCGCCAGCGCCCCTGGGGCTGTCCCATCCCGATGGTGCATTGCCCCAAATGCGGGGTGGTGCCGGCGAAGGAATCCGATCTGCCGATCAAGCTGCCCGACGATCTGAGTTTCAACGTCAAAGGCAATCCGCTCGCCGCCCATCCCACCTGGAAGCACACCACCTGTCCCAAGTGCGGCGGCGAGGCCGTGCGCGAGACCGACACGCTCGACACCTTCGTCGATTCCTCCTGGTACTTCGCCCGCTTCTGCGACACCACGGCGGAACAGCCGGTGAACCGCGCCGCGGTCGATTACTGGCTGCCGGTCGACCAGTACATCGGTGGCATCGAGCACGCCATCCTGCATCTGCTGTATGCGCGCTTCGTCATGCGCGCCATGAAGCAGGCGGGCTATCTCAAGGTCGCCGAGCCTTTCGCCGGCCTGTTCACCCAAGGCATGGTCTGCCACGAGACCTACAAGGACGCGCACGGCAACTGGCTCTCGCCCGATGACGTGGAAAAGCGCAGCGGGCAGGCGCTGCGCAAAGGCACGGGCGAACCCGTCGCCATCGGCCCGTCCGAGAAGATGTCCAAATCGAAGAAGAACGTGGTCGCGCCCGAAGAGATCATCGACATCTTCGGAGCCGATACGATCCGCTGGTTCATGCTCTCCGACACCCCGCCCGAGCGCGACATCGAATGGACGGACGAAGGCGCGGAAGGCTGCTGGCGTTTCGTGCAGCGCATCTGGCGGCTGGTGAGCGAGGCGCAGGGGCTGCCGCCGCCCGGCGCTCCCGTCGCAGCGGTGGAAGGCGCGGCACTGGCGCTGCGCCGGGCGGCCCACCGCGCCGTCGCGGCCGTGACCGACGATCTGGCCTCGCTCAGGTTCAACCGCGCGGTGGCGCAGATTTATGCGTTCGCCAATGCTATAAGCGGAGCCGGCCCGGATGTTCCGGGCGCCGTGCGCCGCGAGACCTTGGAGACGCTGGTGCTGTTGATCGGTCCGATGATGCCGCATCTGGCGGAAAGCTGCTGGGAGAGCTTGGGGCGCCGTCAATTCGTCGCCGCCACGCCCTGGCCCGCGGCCGACGCCGCGCTCGTCGCCGCGGACACGCTCACCGTTGCCGTTCAGGTCAACGGCAAGCTGCGCGGCACGATCACGCTGCCCGCCGGCGCCGACGACGCCGTGGCGCAAGCGACCGCTCTCGCGCACGACAACGTCGCCAAGGCGCTGGCCGGCAAGAAACCGCGCCGGGTGATCGTGGTGCCCAACCGCATCGTGAACATCGTCCTATGAAAACGGCGCCGGCCATAGCCGTTCTCGGCCTGACGCTGGTTCTGGCGGGCTGCGGCTTCCATCCGCTGTATGCGATGCCCGGCAGCGCGCACGGCAGCATGCGGCAGAACCTAAGCTCGATCTACGTCGAGCCGATCGCCGACCGGCAGGGTTACGAGTTGCGCAATTCGCTGATCGACCTGCTCGATGCGCGCGCGGAATCCGGCGGCGCCGCTTACCGGCTGAGGCTGACGCTGGCGGAAAAGAGCGATGCGGTCGGCGTGCAGAGCCAGACCGTCGGCGCCGTCACCCAGACCGCGATCACGCGCTACAACGACACGCTGACGGTCGATTACGAGCTCGCCGACGCTCGGACCAAAGAGGTCGTCGCGCACGGCACAGAAACCGGCCTCTCCGCCTATAACGTGCTGTCCTCGCCTTACGCGACGCTGGTGGCGCAGCAGGATGCCGACAGGCGCGCCGACGACGACATCGCCGAGCGTGTGCGTATCGATCTTGCGGTCTACTTCGCGCGCAAAGCCGGGAAATGATCGTCAAAGCGTCCGAAGCCGAGCGCACGGCAAAGAACCCGCCGCGCGGGCTCATCGCCGCTCTGGTTTTCGGACCCGACAGCGGCCTGATCCGCGAGCGCGCCGAAACCCTGTCGAAGACCGTGGTCGAGGATCTCGCCGACCCGTTCCGTGTCGCCGATCTCGACGAACAGACGCTCGTGGGCGATCCGGCGCGGCTGTTCGACGAAGCGGCGGCGATCTCCATGCTGGGTGGACGGCGCGTGGTGCGCGTGCGCGGGGCGGGCAACGGCCTGGCGAAGCTCTTCGAATCCTTCCTGGCGGAACCGGTCGGGGACGCGCTGGTCGTAGTCGAGGGCAGCGACCTCGCCAAAGGCGCTCCTCTGCGCAAAGTGTTCGAAGCGGCCGGCAATGCCGCCGCCATTCCCTGCTACGCCGATTCCGTGCGCGATGTGGCCGAGGTGGTACGCGAGGCGATGAAGGCCGAAGGCCTTGCCATCGCGCCCGAGGCGCTGGAAGACGCGGTCTCGCGTCTGGGATCGGATCGCGGCGTGACGCGGCGCGAACTGGAAAAGCTGGCGTTGTACGCGCGCGGCCAAAAGCAGGTCACCCTCGAAGACGTGCGCGCCGCGATGGGCGACGAGGCGCAAGCGCGCATCGAAGAGGCCTGCGACGCGGCGGGAACCGGCGATCTTTCGCGCCTCGATCTGGCGCTGGAACGGCTGTGGGTCGCGGACGTTTCCGCGGTGGCCGTGGTGCGCCAGGCGATGTCGCATTTCCAGCGGCTGCTGCTGGTCGGCGCCGCGCGTGGTGAAAGTATGGAGGATGCGATGAAGAAACTGCGGCCGCCGGTACATTTCTCGCGCGCCGCGTCGTTCAAGCAGCAGATGCAGAAATGGAACGAAGCCAAACTCTTCGAAGCTCTCGATCTGCTGCTGGAAACCGAAGCCTTGTGCAAGACCACGAGCGTTCCCGCCGAGGCGGTTTGCGGCCGGGCTTTGTTCAACGTCGCGGCGATGGGAAGAATGCGGTAGGGACCCGGTCATGCTGAAAGTCCGCGTCATTCCCTGCCTCGACGTCAAGGACGGCCGCGTCGTCAAGGGCATCAATTTCGCCGATCTGCGCGATGCGGGCGATCCTGTCGAGCAGGCGATGCTTTACGACCAGGCGGGCGCCGACGAGCTCTGCTTCCTCGACATCACGGCCAGCCACGAGAAGCGCCCCATTCTGCTCGACGCCGTGCGGCACACGGCGGACGTCTGCTTCATGCCGCTGACGGTGGGCGGCGGCGTGCGCACGCTGGACGACATCCGCGCGCTGCTGCTGGCCGGCGCCGACAAGGTTTCCGTCAACACCGAAGCGGTCAACCGTCCCCAATTCATCCGCGAGGCGGCCGGGAAATTCGGCAGCCAGTGCATCGTGGCGGCCATCGACGCCAAGCGGACGGCGCCCGGAAAATTCGAGGTCTTCACCCATGGCGGACGCCAGCCCACCGGGCTCGACGCCGTGGCCCATGCGGTCAGGCTCGTCGAATGCGGCGCCGGCGAAATCCTGCTCACTTCGATGGACCGCGACGGTACCAAGCTGGGCTACGACATCGCGCTCACCCGCGCCATCGCCGAGGCCGTGCCGGTGCCGGTGATTGCGTCGGGCGGCGTGGGCACGCTCGACCATCTGGTGGAAGGCGTGCGCGACGGGCACGCCAATGCCGTGCTGGCTGCCTCGATCTTCCATTTCGGCCGGTGGACCATCGCCGAGGCCAAGTCGGCGCTTGCAAAGGCGGGTTTGTCCGTGCGCAATTGCTGATGGGCGCCGGAGCGAAATCGCAGATGGATCAAACCCGAAGTGCCACGGTGCGCTCGACCGGCCATCATCGGCTCCATGAGGTGCAAAACTCCGCTGCGGCGGTAACGGCGCGCCCGCTGCGCCTGCGCGGCAGCATGAGCCTGGAAGACGCCTTCCGCACCACGGTGCTGGAATGCCTGGCGCACGTCGCCGCGAACATCTCTCCCGTCATCCGCGTCCGCGACGTGGAGGGCCTGCACCAGCTACGCGTCGGCCTGCGCCGGCTGCATGTGGCGTTTTCCGCTTTCGGCGACGAATTCCGCACGCCTGCGATCATGGATCTGAAAGCGCGCGCCAAGGCGTTCGCCGACGCCATCGCGCCGGCGCGCGATCTCGACGTCTTCATCGAGGAATTGTTCCTGCCGATGGCGGAGAAACTCGGGCACGACGAGGCCTTCAAGATCCTGCGGGCGCGCGCCGAGGATGCACGCTTGCGCGCCTGGGACGAAGCGGTGGAGCACGTCGCGAGCGTCGAATTCGCCGTCTTCCAGGACGACGTCGCGGCCGCCGCGGAAGCACGCTCCTGGCTTGGCGGGCGCGATGTCGCCATTGACCTGAAGGCGCGCCTGGCCGTGCGCGAGCCGGTGATGTCAGCGGCCGGACGGATGATGGACGAGCACATGATGCGGGTGCGCAAGCGCGGCCGGCGGGTGAAATCGCTGGAGCAGCGCGAAATGCACCGCCTGCGCATCGCGCTCAAGCGGCTGCGCTACGTTGCGGAATTCTACGGCCCGCTCTACAAAAGGAAGTCGGTAAAGCGCTATCTGGAACATTTGAAGAAGCTTCAGGACCTGCTGGGCGCACTCAACGACGTGGCGCAGGTACGCTCCGTGCTGGCGCGGCTCATCGCCGACGAGACGACGACGACGCACACCCAGGCCGATCTCTGCTTCGCGGCGGGCCTGATCAACGGCTGGCATCGCGCCGGCGCCGAACGGACGGCCAAGAAAGCGCTGCGCCGCTGGGACAAATTCAAACGCCAAAGGCCGTTCTGGGCGTAGTTGCCCAATTCATCCCGCCCTCATCCGCAACGGCGCATTGAGAACTGCGACGCTTGGCGTTCCGTGTGCATCCAGCGACAGCACCAGCGCGGCAGCCAGATCCAACCCGGCCGGCATCGGCGTCGACATGTTCCATCCCGTCGCCAAGACGTAACCCGCCCGCAGCACGCCCATATGGGTCACGGCGATGGCGTCTTGCGGAATCTCCGCCACGCAGACGAAGAAACTTATCACCCGCGCCTGCAACTCGCCCGTCGATTCGCCGCCGGGCGGACGGAACGCCAGCCCGCGCCCGGCGCGCGTGAACGCGTCGTCACCGTCGCGCGCCAGCATCTGCGCGCGCGTCAGTCCTTCCCAGTTTCCCCAATTCTGTTCGGCGAGCCGCTCGTCAATTGTCGGGTTCTTAAGACCAAGAAGTTCCGCCGTCTGGCGCGCGCGCAACTTCGGACTGCAAAAAGAGCGCACCGTTTCGAACCCCATCGGGGGCAGAAGCCGCGCCATCCTGGCGCGGCCTTGTTCGCTGAGCGGCGTGTCGACGCTGCCCTGGACGCGGTGCTGCGCGTTCCACTCGGTCGGCCCGTGGCGGATGAGAGCGATGAGCAAACGGCGTTCCTTTCACAGCTTTTCCTAACCGATCCTGAGAGATATTTCGCCGCATCCCTTGAATATGTGGATTTCAGATCTTCAACTCCGCGATCACCGGCACATGGTCCGACGCCTTGGCCCAGCCGCGCATCTTGCGCACGATGCTCTGCGAAGCGACGGCGCTCTTCAGCGCCGGACTGACCCAGATGTGGTCGAGCCGACGGCCGCGGTCGGACGCTTCCCAGTCGGCGGCGCGATAGCTCCACCAGGAATAGATTTTGGCCGTATACGGCACGAATTGGCGCGTCACGTCGATCCCCTCGAAGGCCGCCTTGGCCCCGCTCAGCAGCTCCGTCTCGACGGGCGTGTGGCTGACGACGTCGAGGAGCTGCTTGTGGCTCCACACGTCGTTTTCGAGCGGCGCCACGTTGAGATCGCCGACCAGCACGACGGGCCTGTCGCGCCCGCCTTTGCGCTTCTCGAAGAAGCGCGCCATGGCGCGCAGGAAGTCGAGCTTGTGGGCGAATTTGGGATTGAGCTCGGGATCGGGAATGTCGGCGCCGGCGGGCACGTAGAAATCGTGCAGCTCGACGCCGTTCTCGAAGACGACGCTGATGTGCCGCGCCTGGCCTTCGCGGCAGAAATCCTCCACCGCCGTTGTCTTGAACGGCAGGCGCGAAAGGATCGCCACGCCGTGATAGCCCTTCTGTCCGTTGATCGCCTGATGGACGTAGCCCGCCTGATTGAACGCCGCTGTGGGGAACAGATCGTTGGCGACCTTGGTCTCCTGCAGGCAGAGCACGTCGGGAGCGTGCTCGCGCAGGAAGCGCGCCGCCAGATTGATTCGTAGACGGACGGAGTTGATGTTCCAGGTGGCGATCTTCATGGCGCCTCGTTGTTTTTTGTTGTCGTGTAATCTTGCGGCGAACCACTGCACACTTCGCCGGATTGCGCGAGTGGCCAACGCGCCCGCGCCGCAACATTCAGCGGATCGAACAGTCCCAATTGGACGCGCTCGATCCCGGCCCACGCCACCATGGCGGCGTTGTCGGTGCAGAGCCCTGGCGGTGGAACCTTCAGCGCGAATCCGCGGGCCGAAGCGTGCGCCGCGAGTGCGCTGCGGATGGCGCCGTTGGCCGCCACGCCTCCGGCCATGACCACAACGCGAGACGCCGCTTGAGGAAAATCGCGGACGAACATCGCCATCGCCGCCGAGGTGCGGTCGCGCAGGATGTCGATCACGGCGGCCTGGAACGATGCCGCAAGATCGGCGGCGTCCACCTCCTGGCGAAGCGTCAACTGGCGAACGGCGGTCTTCAACCCGGAAAAGGAGAAGTCGGCCCCTTCGCGCCCGCGCATGGGGCGGGGCAGATCATAGCGTTCGGCGTTGCCGCCCTTGGCCAGCGCCTCGAGGCGCGGCCCCCCGGGATAGGCCAGGCCCAGGAGCTTGGCGGTCTTGTCGAAGGCTTCGCCGGCGGCGTCGTCGATGGTGGTGCCGTAAAGCTTGAAGCGGCCCACACCTTCCACACCCAGAAGCTGGCAATGGCCGCCGGAAACCAAGAGAAGCAGAAATGGGAATTCCAGGCCTTCCGAAAGCCGTGCGCTCAGGCCGTGGGCCTCCAAATGATTGACGGCGACCAGCGGTTTGCCGGCCGCCAGCGCCAGCG
Organism: Alphaproteobacteria bacterium; assembly: GCA_028871795.1. GTDB lineage: Bacteria > Pseudomonadota > Alphaproteobacteria > Micropepsales > Micropepsaceae > Rhizomicrobium. The sequence goes on from JAGWMG010000011.1 coordinate 95,205, forward strand.
CCTTGGCGGTGAGGAGTCCTACCATCACCCCGCCGACCAACCCTGGGCCGGCGGTGGCGGCGACGGCATTGACCTCGCCAAGCTTCGTTTCAGCCTCCCCCAGCGCCCGCTCGACGATGCTGTCCAGCATTTCGACATGGGCGCGAGCGGCGATTTCGGGTACGACCCCGCCATACGGCCGATGCGCGTCCAATTGGCTGAAGACGACGTTCGAGAGGATTTCGCCGGGGCCTCTGCCCGCGCCGCGCACCACGGCGGCTGCGGTCTCGTCGCAGCTTGTCTCGATCCCCAGAACTGTGAAAGCGTGCAACTGCTTGGTCCTATGCTAGATAGGGAAAGGCTCTAACCCGAAAATCACATGCCGCAAAGCTCTTCCAGTCTCCGCCTCGGCACCCGCGGCTCCAAGCTCGCCCGCACACAGGCCGGCATGGTCGCAGGCGCCCTTGAGGAAAGGGGAATTGCCTGCGAGATCGTGCCGGTCAAGACCACGGGCGACCGCATTCTGGACCGTTCCTTGGCCGACGCCGGAGGCAAGGGCCTGTTCACCAAGGAGCTGGAAGAAGCGCTGCTCTCCGGCGCCATCGATCTGGCGGTTCATTCCATGAAGGATGTGCCGACGGCGCTGCCCGGCGGATTGGCCATCGCCGTCATTCTGCCGCGCGAGGATCCGAGCGACGCCTTCATCGCCAAGCGCGCGCGCGCGCTGTCGGAATTGCCGGCCGGCGCCCGCGTCGGCACCAGTTCGGTACGGCGCAGGGCCCAGCTCCTCCGCGTCCGGCCGGACCTCGAATGCCTGCCGCTGCGCGGCAACGTCGATACGCGCCTGGCAAAACTCGAGGCCGGCGAGATGGATGCGATCCTGCTGGCCATGGCCGGATTGAAGCGTCTGGGCTTGGCCGGGCATGTCACCTCGATCTTGAACCCCGAAGAATGGCTGCCGTCGCTGGCGCAAGGTGCCGTGGGCATCGAAATCCGCCAGAGCGATACGAAGACGGCTTCGCTGATCGCCGCGTTGAATGACGAGGCTGCCGCTACCGAGCTGGCCTGCGAACGCGCCTTTCAAGCGGCGCTCGACGGTTCCTGCCGCACGCCCATTGCCGGCCTGGCGCGCCTTGACGGCAGGCGCCTTTGCTTCCGCGGCGAAGTCATCGCTCCCGACGGGCGCGATTTTGCCGCGACAAGTTTCCGGATCGAACTTGGTGGCGACCCCAAGCAAGACGCCGCACGCGCAGGGCGCGACGCCGGCATCGCCCTTCGTCCGCGCGCCGTGCGCTGGCTTTCCGAGTAAGGAGGCGTGCGGACTATTCTTCTTTTGCGGTCGCGTCCTCGGACAGGCTCTTGACCAGATCGAGAACGCGCTTGCGCACCTTGGAATCCTTGATGCGCATATAGGCAAGGGAGAGTTGCAGGCCTTCGCCGCTCGACACGAATTCGAGGACCGGCGGCGATTCGGTTTCGGCGAAACCGGGGGCGCCGGCCAGCTGTTCGGAGACGCTTTCGTAGAAATAATAGATCGGCACGCCGAGAATGCGCGCGATCTCGAAAAGGCGGCCTGCCCCTATGCGATTGACGCCCTTCTCATATTTCTGCACTTGCTGGAATGTCAGGCCGAGCAGCTCGCCCAAGCGCTCCTGACTCATGCCGATCATCATCCGCCGCAGACGTAGCCGGCTTCCTACTTGTCCATCGATCGGATTTGCTTGTTTCTTTGGCAAGGTCGGTAACGCGCGAATTCTTCTGTTGCGGGGACCTTATTCCCAGGAGGTTGGTATCGGAAAGGCGAAAACGCAAGCATTACCGGGCAACGCGTCACTTTCTTCTGGACAACACCCAGGCGAGGGCGACGCAGGCGCCGAGGAAGAGCCAGAACCAGCCCTCTCTCAGACGCGAATAGGGCGTGAATGCAATCGCCGCGGGAAGATCGCCGTCCACAACACCCTGCCGACCGAGGCCAAGCTCTGCCGTGATTCGCCCCAGCGGGTCGATGATCGCCGATATTCCCGTGTTGGCCGCGCGCGCCACCGGGATGCCTTCTTCGATGGCGCGCACGCGTGCCGACAGCAAGTGCTGCTGCGGTCCCGCCCAGGGACCGAACCACGAATCGTCGGTGACGTTGACGAACCAGTGCGGCCTGCGCGCGCCAACGACGTCGCCCGGGAATATGATTTCATAACAGATCAAAGGCCCTACGCTTGGCGCGCCAGGCACATCATAGGTGTGCGGACCGTCGCCGCGGGCGAAGCTGCCGGCGATTCCCGTGAGCTTGGTGATGCCCCACCGGTCAAGCGTATACTCGAAGGGCAGGTACTCCCCGAACGGCACCAGATGGAACTTGTCGTACGTGGCCAGAAGTTCGCCGCTGGGGCCGAAAATGTAGAAGCTGTTGTAATAGCGAGGTTCGCCCATCGCATTGCCTTCCCGGCGAATCGCGCCGGTCATCAACACGCGCCCGGGCGCCGTGAGCATGGCGATCTGATCCAGCGCCACGGGCTCGCGCATCAACAGGAATGGCGGCGCGGCCTCCGGCCAGACGACGATTGTCGGGGAACCTGGCCTTGCACTTAGCGACAACAGCCAATCCCAGTTTCTAAGAAGGTAGCGGTGTCCGTACTTTTCGGCTTGCGGAACATCAGGCTGGACCAGGCGCAGCCTGACGCCCCGCACATAAGCGGTGTGTGCGACACCCAGCCTGACCTCCCCGCCGGCCCAGAGCAGAACAAACAGAGCGGCCATGATTGACGGAAAAATCCATCTCTGCCGTGTACGGAACAGTTCCGCCAGAGAGGCGCCCAGCAGGATCGTCAAGAGCGTGAGCGCATAGGAGCCGAAAAGCGCGGCGCTTTGCAGGATTGCGAGCGAGGCCCCCCAGGCGTAGGCAGCGATATTCCACGGAAAGCCGGTCAGGACATGGCCGCGCAGCCACTCTGCAACCGCCAGACTGCAGGCGAAGATGACGATGCGCGCCGGACCGTCACGCCAGAAATAGGCTGCCGTCCCGCACGCCAGCGCGAAGAACAGCGCAAGTCCGCCGGGAAAAAGCAGAGCCACGAACGGGATCTGCCATTCGTGCGCGCCGGGATCGACCATGAACGCGTAGCCGATCCAATGCAGACCGGCGAGGAATTGGCCGAAGCCGAACGCAAACCCGGCGAGGGCCGAGTTGCGCACGGGCCGCGCCGTTCGTTGCGCCCCGTCGATCAGCAGAACCAGCGCGCCAAATCCCAGAAGCAGAAAGGGGAACAGTTCGAATGGCGCAAAGCCCAACGCCGACAACAGGCCCGCAAGCCATGCGAAAAGAAGACGGCGGACTCCGTTCAGGCCGCGTATGTACGATCCCACTTTGTCGAAGCTGGGTGTCATCGCTCAGCCCGCACCCGTCGCCAGCGGTGCGGACGGGCGTATGCACAGGCGCTTGACTCGCCGAGGATCGGCTTCCAGGACCTCGAACTCGTAACCGGCCGGATGCGCGACAATTTCGCCGCGCTGCGGGACGCGCCCCAGCAGCGATACCACAACACCGCCGAGCGTATCGATTTCCTCTTGACCCTCGTCGAGAGGAAACGCGATGCCCGTCTCGTTCTTGAAATCTTCGAGATCAATCCGCGCATCGGCGACGAAGCCGCCGCCCGTCAGCGGACGGGCGTGCGGCGCTTCCTCGTCATGCTCGTCGGCGATGTCGCCGACGATCTGTTCGATGATGTCCTCGATGGAAACCAACCCGTCGGTGCCGCCATATTCGTCGATCACCAGCGCCAGATGCGTATGAGAGGTCTGCATCTTCAAGAGCAATTCCAGGACGGGCATGGAAGGCGGCGCGAACAGAATATCGTGCTTTATCTCCGCGATAGGCGCTTCACGCAGATGAAAATTCCCGTCCGCTTCCGTTTCCAGAAGTTCGAGGACGCTTTTCAGGTGCACCAGGCCGATCGGATCGTCGAGAGTCTCCCGGTAGACGGGCAGGCGCGAGTGCTGCGCCTTGCGGAACAACAAAATGAGATCGGCCAGCGAGGTTTTTTCCTCGACCGCGACGATGTCCGCGCGCGGCACCATGACGTCCTTTACCTGGATCTCCCCGAACTTGAGAAGATTGGCGAGCATCGTGCGTTCCGGCGCCGACAGCGCCGCACTTTGACGATCGCTTTCCTCGATCACCTCCTCCAGGCTTTCGCGGATCGCCGCCGCCGCCGTATCGCCGCGTAGGAGATGCGCCAGGCGCTTGAAAAAAGACGGCGATCTGTCGTCGTCGTTGTCGAGGAAGCCGCGATGCGCGTCGCTCATGGCCGCCTAGCAGCCTCTCGCCCGTAAGGATCGGCGACATTCAGCGCCTTGAGGACGCCGATCTCGAGCGGCTCCATGATCTTTGCCTGGCGTGCCGTCGCGTGATCGTAGCCGAGAAGATGCAGAACGCCATGCACCGCCAAATGGGTCGTGTGATCGATATGGCTCTTGCCGGCGTTCTTCGCCTCCTTCGCCGTCACACCATAAGCGATGGCGATGTCTCCCAGATAGGCGCTCATCGACGAAGGAAACGACAACACGTTGGTGGGCTCATCCTTGCCGCGAAAGCCCAGATTGAGCGCCGACATGTGCCGGTCGCTCGTCAGCAGGATCGTTATGGCCGCAGTCGCTTGTCCGCCGCCTCGCACCAGCGCTTCGCCGGCCGCGCGTTTCAGCCGCGCGCCGAGACCGCGCAGCCTTCGCCATTTCGTGTCCCGGATGAGGAGCGTAATACTCACCCTTCGCCCTTGCCTTCGCCCTTCAAAACGGCGCGCAGCTGTGCCCGATGCGCGCTTGAGTCTTGTTCTGCGGCATTATAGGCGGCGACGATGCGCGTGACGAGGGCGTGCCGAATCACGTCTTTTTCGCCGAAGCGGGCCACGGCCGCGCCTTCGATGCCGCCTACGATCGACAACGCCTGATCGAGACCCTCCGGCCGCCCGCCCGGCAGGTCGCTCTGCGAGGGATCGCCGGCGACGACCATGCGCGATTCCTCGCCCAGCCGGGTCAGAAACATCTTCATCTGCGCCGCGGTGCAATTCTGCGCCTCGTCCAGAATGACGAAAGCCCGGCTGAGCGTGCGTCCGCGCATGAAGGCAAGCGGAGCAACCTCGATATGGCCTTGCTCCAGGAGTTTCAGGCACGACTCGCCCATCACATCGAACAATGCGTCGTAAAGCGGACGCAGATAGGGATCGACTTTCTCCTTCAGATCGCCGGGAAGAAAACCCAGACGCTCGCCTGCTTCCAGCGCCGGGCGCGACAGGATGAGCCTTTCCACCCGCCGCTCGTGCAGAAGATGGGCGCCGAAGGCCGCCGCCAGATAAGTCTTGCCGGTGCCGGCGGGACCGACGCCGAAGACCAAGGGATGGGTGCGCATCAGATCGAGATAGGCGGCCTGCGCGGGCGTGCGCGCGCGCGTGGCATGGCCGGTCCAGGTCTTGAGAGACGGCGAGGCGAGGTCCGCCGCCGAAACACGGTCGGGTGTTTCGCCGGCGAAGCGGATTTCCGAATCGAACTCGGCGGCGCCGACCGCTTCGCCCGCTTCCAACCGGGCATAGAGCGCCCTCAGCACAGCGGCAGCGCGCTCCCGCAAGGCGCCTTCGACGGAAACGATGTTGCCTCGCATACCGACTCGGACGCCGAGCTTCTGTTCCATCCGCACCAAATGTTTCTGGTGCGGTCCAACCAGTCCGGCCAACAGCGAATTATCCGGGAACTCCAGCGTTACCGCCTCGCGCGACCGCTTCTTCGGCGCGCTCAATGGACCAGGACCTTGTCGCGGACGGCCGCCGACACCAGTACGCCTTTGAGGCTGTTGGGAAGGGCCGCTTCAATCCGCACGTCGGCGATCTCTCCGATCAGGGATGCCGCCCCCTCCACATGGACGGGCTGCAGATAGGGCGTGCGACCCATGCCCTGGCCCTGCTTTCGCCCGGGCTTCTCGAACAGAACGGAAAGGATGCGCCCTGTGCACCGCCCGTTGAAGGCGTCTTGTTGGGCGCCGAGAAGCGATTGCAGCGCCTGAAGGCGGGCGGCCTTCACGTCATCGGGAATTTGCCGGCGCGCAGCCGCCGCCGGCGTGCCGGGCCGGGCGCTGTATCCGAACGAATAGGATTGGGCGTAGTCCACCCGCCGCACCAACGACAGCGTCGCCTCGAAATCCGCATCCGTCTCGTCCGGAAATCCGACAATGAAGTCGGAGGACAAAGCGATGTCGGAGCGCGCAGCGCGGATGCGTTCGACGGTTCGCAGATAGTCGTCCGCGCTATGCTGACGGTTCATTGCCTCCAGCACGCGATCCGATCCGGACTGGATTGGCAGATGCAGGTAAGGCATCAGTGCCGCAATCTCGCGATGAGCCGCGATCAGATCGTCGCTCATGTCGCACGGATGGCTGGTCGTATAGCGCAGCCGTTGCAATCCTTCGATTCGGGCCAAAGCCGAGATGAGGCAGGCAAGAGTCCACGGCGTGCCTTCCGGTCCGGCGCCCCGATAAGCATTGACGTTCTGACCCAGAAGCGTGATTTCGCGCACCCCTTTCGCGGCCAGAGCTTCGGCCTCGGCAAGGATCGACGCCACGGGCCGCGAATATTCGTTGCCCCTGGTGTACGGCACCACACAAAAGGTGCAGAACTTGTCGCAACCTTCCTGCACCGTGAGAAACGCCGCAGGCCCGGCGCCGGAATCTTGCTCGGGCAGGAAATCGAATTTGGTCTGCGCCGGAAAATTCGTCTCCAGCGCATGCCCGCCTTCGCGCGCCAGCCGGGCGATCATTTCGGGCAGGCGATGATAGGATTGTGGCCCGACCACCAAATCGACGGCGTTTTGCCGCGCAAGAATCTCCGCGCCTTCGGCCTGGGCAACACAGCCGGCCACGGCAATGGTCAACCTGCCACCCGCCTTGGCGCGTGCGTCCTTCAGCTTCTTCAGCCGGCCCAGCTCCGAATAGATCTTCTCAGCAGCCTTCTCGCGGATATGGCAGGTGTTGAGGATCACCAGGCTGGCGTCCTGCGGCACTTCGGTCCGAACATAGCCGAGCGGCGCCAGCAGATCCGCCATGCGGGCGGAATCATAGACGTTCATCTGGCAGCCATAGGTCTTCACAAACAGCTTCTTCATGGTCTGCGGTTATCGGCGATAGGCCTTCAGAACACAAGAAACCCCCACCCTTCAGGCCGCGGATCCCTCGTGTTTGCCCTGTTTCTCGTCGGCCTTGTCGGCGGTTGCCGGCCGTCCGCCGGACAACGCCCGGCGCAGCCCGTCGCGTATCGTTTCTTCCGCCACGGAGGCGATCTTCTTGCGCCCCCCGTCGACGGCGATGGGGGGATGGAACTCCACCACCACATCGAGCGGCCCTGCCAACAGCCCCTCCCACAGATGCGGCAGCAATTCCATGTCGCCGTACCAAGCATAGAACGGACGATCTTCGCGCCCCATCGGCATGCCGTGCATCCCAACGTAAGCAATCGAAACCGGCTGTACCGGTACGCTCCCCGTGGGGTCGGCTATTATCGCCGCCTCCGCCGCCCCCAGAAGGGAGCTCTTGAACGCAATTACGTGATTGCCGTCGGTCGTGGTGCCTTCGGCGAAGAGAACCAAGGCATCGCCGTCGTGCAGACGCCGGCGCATGATGTTACGCGATTCGCCCGCTCCGCTCCGTCTCGAACGCTCGACGAAGATCGTTTCCTGCAGGCGCGACAGCGTCCCGAAAAACGTCCAATCCGCGACATCGCTCCGCCCGACGAACGATACCCGCGCAACCGCAGATATAACCAGGATGTCGAGATAGGATACATGGTTGGCGACCATCAGAACGCCGCGGCCCTGGATCGGCTTGCCGATCACGGCGATGCGAATGCCGAACAACCTGCACAGGAAGCGATGGAACCGATTGGGGAATGTCTTGCGCTGTTTCAGTTTGAAGCGCAGCAGGAATTTCTGCCAGAACATGGCGAATAACGTCGCGAACAGAAACACCACAAGGATGAAGAACGCGCGCAGCGTCGGCATAGGTTGGGGCTCAGTGCGTCTTCCTCGGCACGCCGTAGAGCTCGAGGCGGTGATCGACGAGCTCAAAGCCGAGTTCTTCGGCCACGCGGCGCTGCAGGCGCTCGATCTCCTCGTTGCGAAATTCGATGACGCGCCCGGAGTGTACATCGATCAGATGATCGTGGTGAGATTCGGGAATCTCCTCGTAGCGCGAGCGCCCGTCGCGGAAATCGTGCCGCTCCAGGATGCCGGCATCTTCGAACAGCTTTACCGTGCGATAGACGGTGGCGATTGATATGTGCGGATCGAGCGTCGAAGCGCGGCGATACAATTCTTCCGCATCGGGATGGTCGGCCGCATCCGACAGAACGCGCGCTATCACGCGGCGTTGTTCGGTCATCCGCAATCCCTTGTCTACGCAGAGTTTCTCGATCCGCGTCACGGCCTGTTCCTCTTCCTAGGACCCATTTTAGTCAAGTCGCTTTAAGTTTCCCATCGGGGCAATGGAAGTTCCACACAAAAAACGAGGGCTTCTTCATTACTCCTCCCCGGCTTATTGTAATAGCCCCTGCGCCGGCCCACTTCGCGAAACCCCAGCCGCTTATACAGAGCTTGTGCAGGCTCGTTCGTTTGGCCGACTTCCAGAAACATAGCCCGAGCACCGATTTCCTGAGCCCGTCCGCAGGCGGCGGCGATCAGCGCCGAGCCGATCCCGCGTCGTCGCGCCGCAGGCGTCACCGCCAGCGTCAGAATTTCGGCTTCGCCGCCAGCCGCGCGGACGAGGACGAATCCGCCGTCGTTCCCCTCCGCGAGGCAGGCAAACACACCCGGCTGCGCCAGGAGTCTGCCGATCCATTCGGTGCTCCAGCTTTCGGCAAAGCAGCTTGCGTGTAGGCGGGCCAGCGCCTCGGCGTCATGGGAAGGTGTGACCAGAACCGTTTTCATGCATGCTTTGCCGGCAGTTTCGCGTCGGGCGCCCGCAAATAAAGGGCGCGAGGCGGATGCTCCCCCGGTTCCATGCCCGCGGCCAAACGGGCGACCCACACAGCATCCGGCGCAACAACATCGGAGATTTGCGTCTCAATACCCCGCGCGCGCACGACTTTGGCGACGCGCGGTGCCGCCGTGCCGGCGAGGATGATCTTCCCGCTCAACTCGCCAAGTACGGAGCAGGCCTCCCCGAAAGTCAGAAGACGCGCGGAAACGGGGGTGCCGACTGCTTCGAAATAAACCTCGCCGCGGCGGGCGTCGTGGATTGCCGCCGCGCAAGAAACACCTGTCTCGAAACACGCCTGTTCGGCCATCGCCGCCAGACTCGTCGTGCCCAAAAGGGGCTTGGCCAGCGCCGTGCGGAGTCCGCGCATGAAGGCAAGGCCTACGCGCTGGCCCGTAAACGTCCCCGGACCAATCGTCACGGCCAGCCTGTCGAGGTGTTGGAAGGACAAATCCGCCTCACGCATAACCTCCTCGACCATCGGCGCCAACGCCTCAGCATGGCCGCGGTCCATGACCAAGCGACGCCTTGCAAGGATGTCATCACCCGCCAGAAGAGCCGCCGAACAGGCGCCCAATGTCGTGTCGACGGCAAGAATCTTCACGGCCGCCCGTTCTCAGACAATCTTGCAGGCCTCGTCGAAGGAAAGCCGCGGGCTGCGGGCGAACACGCCGGCTTGATCGCCGTAGCCGACGTTACAAAGAAAGTTGGATTTGACGGCCGTGCCGGCAAAGAATTCGCGATCGACGCCCGCATTGTCGAAACCGGACATCGGTCCGCAATCCAATCCCAGTGCCCGCGCGGCGATTACGAAATAAGCGCCCTGCAGCGTGCCGTTGCGAAAAGCCGTCTTCTCCGCGAAAGCGGTATCCTTGAACCAATCCTTGGCGCCGGGATTGTGCGGAAACAGCTTCGGCAAATGGCGGGCGAAATCGAGATCGTGGCCGACGATCGCCGTCGCCGGCGCCGCCATGGTCTTGTCCACATTGCCCGGACCGAGGTGGGGTTTGAGACGTTCTTTGGCCTCCCTCGAAATCACGAAAACAATCCGCGCCGGACTGACATTGGCGCTCGTCGGACCCCAGCGCATCAGATCGTAGACCGCCATCAGCAGCGCTGGACTGACTGGCTTGTCGAGCCATTTGTTATGGGTCCGCGCGTTCCGGAAGATCGTGTCGAGAGCTTCATCGTTGACGGCATGGGACACGGCGCGCTCCTTTGGACGAATCGGTGCCTTGCAAAAATCGCAGAAACGGCGCCGAGATCAAACCGCTTCGACCGCACTCACTTCCGGGATGTAGTGGCGCAGCATGTTTTCGATACCGTTTCTCAGAGTCATGGTCGAGGACGGGCAGCCCGCGCACGACCCGCGCATGTGCAGGAACACGATTCCCGTCTTATCGTCGAAGCCCTTGAAGATGATGTCGCCGCCATCCTGCGCCACCGCCGGGCGCACTCGCGTCTCGATCAGGTCCTTGATCTGCAAGACGATCTCCGAATCGTCGTCGTCGCAAACCGCCTCGTCGGTCTCTGGCGCACCTTCTTCGATCAGCGGCAGACCGCGGGTGAAATGCTCCATGATGGCGCCCAGAATCGCGGGCTTCAGATGCTTCCAATCGCCATCGGACTTGGTCACCGATATGAAGTCGGAGCCGAAAAAGACGCGACTCACACCGGCGGTTTCAAACAGGGCTCGCGCCAGGGGCGAGCGCTGGGCCGCTTGGTGCGTGGGAAAATCCGCGACCGCCCCCTCGCCCATCACCTCGCGACCCGGCAGGAATTTCAAGGTTGCCGGGTTTGGCGTCGATTCCGTCTGGATGAACATGGTTGTACACTTTCTGGAGCCGTTCCAATCCGTCTCTTACATGGACCCGGCGGGCCGCCGGATCAAGGCGGCTAGAAGTCCGAGATAATACCCTTTTTTTCCCAGTCGCCGTAACGGGTTGGCTCAAGGCCGGTCTGCCCGCCGCGTTCGTTCGGCGGTCTTTCGGCCTCGCCGGCCGCCAAGCGGCGGGCGCCGGCTTCGGCCAGCGCCCGCTTGCCGGCTTGCGCGATCCGCGCCTTAACCATGCGTGCCGGCGTCTTTGCCGACCGCTCCGTCGCCGCCATGATCTTGCCTTCCCCGCTTGACGCGTGCATTCCCCACCATACATCAGCCATCGCCCCAGATGGAGCAGAACCAGCCATGAATACGCTGCGCACCGGACTTTTGATGGCCGGCCTGACGGGACTTTTCGTCACGGTCGGTTTTCTTGTCGGCGGGCCCGGCGGAATGGCCCTCGCCTTCCTCCTGGCGCTCGGATCGAATCTCCTCGCCTATTGGAATGCCGACAAGGTGGTCCTTGCCATGTACGGCGCGCGCGAAGTCGACGAACAGGCTGCACCCAGACTCGTCCATATCGTTCGCCAATTGAGCCAGGCGGCGGCGTTGCCGATGCCGAAAGTCTGCATCGTCGAAAACCCGCAGCCCAACGCCTTTGCGACCGGGCGCGATCCCGAACATGCTGCGGTCTGCGTGACGAGCGGCCTTCTCGATCGTGTCAGCGACGAGGAACTGGCCGGCGTTCTGGCGCACGAGTTGGGGCACGTAAAAAACCGCGACACCCTGACGATGACCATCACCGCAACCATTGCCGGCGCGGTAGCCATGCTGGCGAATTTCGCCTTCTTCTTCGGCGGGCGACGCAATCCGCTGGGGCTGATCGGCGTGTTGCTGGTGTCCCTGCTGGCGCCCATCGCCGCCGTCCTGGTGCAGATGACGATCAGCCGGGCGCGCGAATTCGAAGCCGACCGCGCCGGTGCCGAGATCTCCGGCCGGCCTCTCTGGCTCGCTTCCGCCCTGGCTCATATCGACCGCACGGCGCAGGCGGTCGAGAACCCGGACGCCGATGCAAATCCCGCCACCGCGCACATGTTCATCGTCAATCCGCTGCATGGGGGTTTTGCCGGACTGTTCTCGAGCCACCCACCCACCGAGCAGCGCATAGCGCGTCTCAAGGCAATGGTGGAAACGTCCGCCAGACCAGCCGGCCCTTGGGGATGAGCGCTCCCGGTTTGCCAGCCCGCGCGGCGGCGCAGAAGGTGCTTTCCGAGGTCCTGCGCCGGCGCTGCCCGCTCGATGCCGCACTCGCCAAATCCGCGGCGCTTGAGGTGCGCGATGCCGGCTTCGCGCGCGCCATCGCCGGCGAAACGCTGAGGCGATTGGGCCAGCTCGAGGCCCTGATCCGGACGTACGTGCCCAAACCTCCGGCGCGCAACCGCGCCGGTTCGACGCCAGAAATCTTGCTGGCGGCCAGTTGCGAACTTCTGTTCCTCGGCGTGGCCGCGCACGCCGCCGTCGATGCCGCTAACCGTCTCGCTCAGGCGGACGAAAAGGCCGTACATTTCAAGCCGCTCATCAACGCGGTGCTGCGGCGGGTGGCCCGCGAAGGCAAGAATCTCGTCGCCGCCCAAGATGCCGCCCGTTTGAACACACCCGATTGGCTTTGGCAGCGCTGGTTCGAGACCTACGGCGAGAAAACAACGCGAGCGATCGCCTCTGCGCATCTCGGCACTCCGCCGCTCGACATCGTCACGAAAGGGGAGCCTCCCGGCGTTCCCGAAGCGTCGCCGCTGTTCGGCCGGGTCTGGCGTCTCGACGACCCCGCGCGTGTCGATGTCCTGCCGGGTTACGCCGACGGCGGTTGGTGGGTGCAGGACGCGGCGGCCACCCTGTCGGCAAGCCTGCTTGGTGACGTGAGGGGAAAAGCGGTGATCGACCTTTGCGCCGCGCCCGGCGGGAAAACGGCGCAACTTGCCGCCGCCGGGGCGCAGGTGACGGCCGTCGAACGCGACGCGACGAGGATGGAGCGGCTCAGGGCGAATCTGCGACGGTTGCGACTCGATGCGGAATTGGTTGTCGAGGATGCACGCGATTTCCATCCCAAAAACTCCGCCCCGCTGGTTCTGTTGGACGCGCCGTGCAGCGCCACCGGAACGATCCGCCGCCATCCCGAATTGCCCTGGATCAAGAACGCCGGCGATGTGACGCTGTGCGCGCAAGCCGCCGGCGAACTGCTGGATGCCGCTGCCGACCTGACGGCGGAAGGTGGGCTGCTGGTCTTTGCCGTTTGTTCGCTCGAACGCGAAGAGGGGCACGAACAGGTGGAGAGTTTTCTTCGCCGCCGGCCGGAATTCTCGCGCGTAGCGGTGGTGCCGCACGAGGTCTTTGGGCTTGCCGAACTCATCGACGCCGACGGCGATCTGCGCACCCTCCCCTGCCATCTGGCGGAAAGGGGCGGCATGGACGGATTCTACGCCGCCCGCCTCAGGCGCCGGTCATAACCTTCCCAGCGCATAGGCGATGGCGAGATAAATCTTCCCCGTGTCCGCGGAGAGGATCGTGGAGGCGAGCAAGCCGCCGCCGTCGCCTTCGCGGGCGCGGGCGAGCAGCGACTCGAATTCCTCGATGTAGGCGTTCGCGGAATCCCGGAAGCGCGCATTGTCGCGATACAGCGTGGCGATCCGGTTGACCGCCTCGCTGTCGATCGAAGCGGCAAGTGTGCGCGCAAAGACGCCGCGGTCCCCTGCCAGATAGCGCCGCCATTCGTCCTCGAGCGGGTTGGCGTCAGCCGTGATCGCGTCCAGATCGACCGCCATGTCGGCAAGAGCCGCTTGCAGCGCGCCCAGCGCCGCGGCGGCGGCCGGCCTCAACTCCTTGCGCGCCTCGCCGGTTTCGACGGCGGCGAGCAGGGTGCTCATCTGCCAGTTCTTGGGCTCGCCTTCCCCGGGCTTGCGTTTGGTGCGCTGGGTCAGCCTCCGGGCCAGACCGCGCAGCCCGTCTGAATCGGCTTCCTCGGGCTCTTCGGCTTTCTGCCGGGGCGCGGGTCTGGGCGCCGTGCGCGCGTGGATCGTGGAAAGCGTACGCGCCGACAGATCGAGGATCTCTTCCGTCTCGGTTCGCACCATCTGGCGCACACGCTGCGCTTCCTGCTGGGCGATGGAGGGCAAGGTGAGGAGATGGCGCTCCACGTCTTCGACGGCTTTGGCCAGCGTCGTGCGGATTTCGCCCGCTTCGGCGGAAAGCTCGCCTGCCGTGCGCAGCAGCCTTTCGCATTCCGCCATGGCCTCGCCGACCAACGCGCGTGCATCCGTTTTCGCCTGGCTGGCCGTCTCCCCGATCAAGGTCTGCGCGCCCGCCCCCGCCTCGTGCAGCGAGCTGATCAGGTTGGCAAGGGTGATGTTGGCCGCTTCGCTCACCTCTTTCAACCGATCGGCTTCGCGTGCGAATCCTTGGGTGAGCTGGCTGGTTCGGGCGGCCGTGGTCGCCATGATGGATTCGAGGTGGCGTTCGGTGTCGCCGGTTACGGTCTCGAATTTGTGCGCCTCGCCGCCCAGCCCCGCGATCGCCTGTTCCATCGCCTCGCGCTCCGCCGACAACGCGTTCTCGAAGGCGACGCTTTCGTCCTTCAGCCGCAGCATCAGCTCGTTCATGGCGGCGCGGTGGCGTTCTTGCCGGCCAAGCACGAATTCCGCACGCGCCATCGCCGCGTCGGCGACGGCTTCGATGCGCTTGGCCTGCTTGTCGAGTTCGACGGCGGCGGCGTGCGGCGCATCCGCCGCTGCGTTCGCCGCCTGACGAAAGCTCGCCGATTGGACGTCGAGCGATTGCCCCGCCGTTTTCAGCGTGCTTTCCGCCGTTTCGATGACGGATTTGAGTTGAGCCGCCCGGCCGGCCACGGTCTCGCCGGCGCGCGCTGCGGCGTCCGCAAGCGTGCCCGCGACACCTTCGATGCGTTCGCGTTCCTGGGTGAGACGTGCCGACAGCGCTTCACCGCGTATATCGACGCGCGCCCCCGCCTCGTCCAGCGCGGCGATCTGATTCTCAAGGACGCTTTCGAGGGCGCGCAGCCGTGTAAAGGCGCCGTCAAGCCCGGCGTTGAGCGCGTCGATCTCGCGACGGACGGCGCGGCCCAGACGGGCCGCCGTACGCGAGGCCGTTTCGTCGACGGAGAAAAGACGTTCCGCCGCGTCGGCCAGCGCTTCGGCGGTGCGTCCCATCGCCTGGCCGCGGGCGAACGTCCAGGCGACGGCAATGAAGAAAAGCGGCGGCAAGAAAGTCGCCGCCATGGACAGAGCAATCTCCTGGCCGTCGAGAGCGGCAAGACCCTTGGCCCCGACATAACCCCAGAGATAGGCCCCCGCGGCGCCCGCCCAGATAAACGATAGCGTCAGTGCAAATACCACGACCGCCAAGCCGAAGTCGGAGCTCCAGCTGCCGTGGTTGCGGTGACGGGCTGGCATTTCCCCTTCTGCCGGTTCTGCCGATTGCAGAAGTACCGGTTGGTTGCGGTCGGGCGCGCTGCTCGCCATGGGATTCCTCAGGTTGCAGGGACAAGGTGCCAGTTTAACCATTCAAAGCCCGATGACCAAACCCAATTCCGCTGTGAATCGCGACGAAATCCGGGGATAGGAGCACATTCCGGGCCATCATGGTCCAAGACACCGCGCGGTGCGCGGCGGGCTTGCGTTAACGCGCTCTTGACGCAATTGCGCCATCTTCGACGGGTCACCACGGGGATACGCACATGTCCGGCGCGCAATGTGCAGTCGACCTCTCCCACTTGGCCCGTTATACGGGCGGCGACGAGGCCATCAATGCCGAAGTGCTAAGGCTTTTCGATACGCAAACCGCGGAGATCGTCGAGCGCCTGCAGTCCATTCTCGATGCCCGCGATGCAAAATCCTGGAGAGAAGCCACGCACACGCTGAAGGGCGCCGCACGCGGTATCGGCGCCTTCAAACTGGGCAATGCGGCGGCTTTTGCCGAACCGATCGACCCGGTCAGGGACCGCGGCAACGCCTCGCTTGCCCTGGTGGCCTTGAAGGCCGACGCGCAAGCCGTTCAGGTCTTCATCAAGAGCTACCTGGAGCGCTGATTTCTCTTGTCGTAGGCCTTCATTTCCAAGGCGATCGAGCACTCCACAAGCGTGCGCCAGACCGGTTCGGCGATTCCCGCGCTCAGGCCCGCCTTGCGGGCTTCGCTCAGCACCTTGCCGATCACGTCCTCGATCCGGGCTTCGTCGCGCACGACGTTGCGATCGGATTTGATTTCTGCGGCACGTTCGATATAGCGCTGGCGTTCGGAAAGGAGCCTCACCAGCGCCGTGTCGATGCGGTCGATCTCGGCTCGCAACTGGGTCATGTTTTCGCATCGGCCCGGAGGTCGATCTTGAGAATCCGTGTTCATCATGGCCAATCCGTCGCGGTCCCTATGGAATATGAACGAAAACAAGGCAATGACGCCAGCGGGCGGCCGCAGACTCGCGGGGGATTGTTGATGCCGCGCTTTTTACATATAAGGACGCAGGTATCATTATTAATACATTGTCAAACTGTGGAATATCAATGAATCAGCCAACCGATCCCCCCATCGAGACCGACGTGGTCATCGTCGGCGCCGGGCCCGCCGGCCTGTTTGCCGTGTTCGAGCTTGGGCTGTTGGACCTCAAGGCGCATCTGGTCGACATCCTCGACCGGCCGGGCGGGCAATGCACCGAACTCTATCCGGAAAAGCCGATCTACGACATTCCAGGACTTCCCATCGCCACCGGCCAGGAATTGACCGACCGGCTGATGGAACAGATCAAGCCGTTCGGCGCCACCTTCCATTTTGGAGAGATGGCGAAGGCGCTGGACAAGCTTGCCGACGGACGCTGGAAGCTGTCGACCGATGCGGGGACCGAGATCATTGCCCCGGTGATGGTGATCGCCGCCGGCGGCGGCAGTTTCATGCCCAAGCGCCCGCCTGTCGCCGGCATCGAAGCCTTCGAAGGCATCTCCGTCCATTATGCGGTGCGTAAAATGGAGACCTTCCGCGGCAAGAACGTACTGATCGCCGGCGGCGGCGATTCGGCGCTCGATTGGACGCTGAACCTGGCGCCGATCGCCAAGAGCCTGACACTGGTTCATCACCGCGACGGCTTCCGCGCCGCCCAGCACAGCGTCAATCGGATGCGCGAACTGGTCAAACAGAAGAAAATCAATTTCCACGTGGCCAGCGTCAAGACCTTGCACGGCGAAGGCGGACAACTGTCGGGGGCGACGCTTTCGGGCCACGACAAGCGCGAATGGCAGGTGGAAACCGACGCCTTCCTGCCCTTCTTCGGCCTGACGATGAAGCTGGGCCCCATCGCGGAATTTGGCATCAACCTGCATGAAAACCTCATCCCCGTGGACACGGCGCGTTTCGAAACCGAGACGCCGGGCATCTTCGGCATCGGCGACATCGTCACCTATCCGGGCAAGCTGAAACTGATATTGTCCGGCTTCCACGAAGCGGCCCTGATGGCCCAGGCGGCGTTTCACATCTGCCGGCCCAACGAGAAGCTGCGCTTCCAGTACACCACCTCGTCGTCGAGCCTGCAGAAGAAACTGGGTGTGGCATGACCCTTCGGCACGCCCGGCGGCGCCGGGCTGCTCAGGGTGAGGAACGTCAGTGATGAAAATCTTTGCGAAAGACCGCGAAGGCAAGGAAACCGTCATCGAAGGCCGCGACGGCTGGACGGTCATGGAGATGCTGCGCGACGCGGGCCTGCCGATCACGGCGGAATGCGGCGGCGCCTGCGCCTGCGCCACCTGCCACGTCTACATCGACGCGGGCTGGTACGAGAAACTGCCCCCGCCCAAAGATGGCGAGACCGACATGCTGGACATGGCGCTGGCCGTGCAGCCCAATTCGCGGCTGTCGTGTCAGTTGACCTGCTGCGAGGCGCTGGACGGCATCAAGGTGACCTTGGCGCCGGAATGACAACAATCGCTTGGTGAACGGACGAACAGTACCGCGCGATCGTCAGTGCTGCTGCAAAACACTAGGTTTCGCGTCAGTAGAAGGGCTATTGGCAATGTGTGGTGGATAGAAAATGAGCCAAAGACCCAAAACCGTAAGGAACAGACCAATGGCGCCGACCACTAAGCCACCGATACCGATTATGTCGCGCCAGCGATTTCTCTTTGCGAGCTTTTTCATAATTGGCTCACAGGCGCATAATCTGTGAAACCGGCTCACAATGTCTGGAAAGTCTGTAGTCTCGATAACCGTGTAAATCTCTTCACGGTTTTCTCGCTCCTGTCGAGAATGGGCAACCTTTTCGCGCACTTCACCTAATTGATTTAGGGGCTGACGTAGATAAGGATCAGAGGTTAGCCCATTTTCTGAGCTGATCGAACTGTTGTTTGGGCGAGCCGTAGTTGAAGCGGAATTCGCATTCCTTGAGGAACAGATAGAAGGTTTTGCGCGGGATGCCGTTATATTTGCGCAGCA
>JAGWMG010000005.1 GCA_028871795.1 Alphaproteobacteria bacterium
ACAGGTCCGCCGTCTTGGCACCCAGCTCGTGCTCCTTCAGCACCCCAATGATCTGCTCTTCGGTAAATCGCGAACGCTTCACAGTCTGGTCCCTCCCTCAAGGGCCAGACTCCAGTTCAACCCGGATTAAACGGCGGGGGCAACGTCAGTCGTCGCCCAAAATAGTTTGAACGGTCCACCAAGTGTGAGAATGGGAATAAACGGTGCGTATTCATTTATGACGGCTGCGACTTTTTCCATCGCCGAGTCGGAAGGGTGCGGGGCCAATGCGTTCCGAATACGTCGGTCATCTTTATGGAGCCGTTTAATTTGCACTAATAGCGGTTTGACATCATCGAAATCACAAACGGTTGCAATATGCAAACTTGGATCGGTCGGTTTATTTCCTGACACTTGAAACTGGGTGGCTCCACCAAAAAGTCTCCTAGAAATTCCTTCGATTACACTCAGACCATCTTTAGGAGAGGAAATTGACTGTAAGATGCGCCTCAGACCACGCACTACTTTGTGCAAGACGTCATCTTCCAAGACATCGGCGTCTACCATGTCAGATGCATTCACGAGAAGAATTTTTCCACGTGTCGATTGCATCAATTTGGTAAGCGGCAACTGTGCCCCCAAACAGTCCCCAGCACGGACGGTAACATAAATTACCGCTCTAGCAACCGGTGGTAGCGTTGGCATCGCGAGATGAGTCGACGAAAATGATTCTTACGTCTGCTGGAAAACCAAATTGGTGATAGCACCAAATAAATTTGTAACCCTTTGCTAATGAAGGACAAAGTGTTGCCACGACTGTCTAGTTCGTACCCGATCCCTATACCCCGGGGGTAGGGGGAGGAGTCTTGCTTACGGCCGCTTCCGCTCGATCTCCACGCCGGCGGATTCGGCGCCGGGCAGCGCATGCAGCTTTTCCACCCGCACGCGCGCGGATTTCACGCGGGTGTCCTCGAAACAGACGGCGGCGATGCGCTCGGCCATCGTCTCGGCGAGGTTGATGTGGCCCTTGCCGACCAGGCCGCGGATCTTCTTGGTGATCGCCTCGTAATCGACCACTTTGTCCAGCCGGTCCTCGATCGCCGCCGCGTCTTCCACCGCCAGGTCCACGTTGATGCGCACCGGCTGCATCTTGCCCTGCTCGTGGCCGTGAATGCCGATCTGCGCCAGCAGCTCCAGGTCGCGGATGAAGACGTGGCGGATCGCCCACGCCGCGTCGGCAATGTGGAGGGGATGAACGTTGTGCGGCGTGCTCATTCTATTCCCTCACGCCGACGTCCGGCGTTTGCCAGATCAAATGCTGTCCGCCGTCCACCGCGACCATCTGGCCGGTGACGGCGGAGCCTTCCAAAAGATAGCGCACGGCGTCGCAGACGTCCTGAGGCTCGGCGCCGCGCCCCAGCAGAGTGGCCTCACGCTGGCGGGCGAAATCGGCCTGCGATTGGCGCGCGTTGATGATGGTGGGTCCGGGGCCGACGGCGTTCACCCGCACGCGCGGCGCCAGCGCCTGGGCCAGCGTCGTCGTCAGCCATTTCAGTCCGGCCTTGGACAGGCTGTAGGACATGAACTGCGGCGTCGGCTTGAGCACGCGCTGGTCGATCACGTTGACGATGGCGCCGTGAGCCGCGCGCGGCACCTGATGGGCGAAGGCCTGCGACAGCACGAAGGGCGCGCGCAGGTTGGTTTCCATGTGCTTGTCCCAGCTGTCGCGGCTGACGCTGTACCAGTCGTCGTTCTCGAACAGCGAGGCGTTGTTGACCAGAGCGGTGAGCGGGCCGAGTTCCGCCGCCGCGCGCTCGATCAGCGCCGCCGTTTCGCTTTCCTGGCTGAGGTCGGCCTGCAGCAGCGCCACCTTCCCGCCGCTGGTCGCCGCATCGGCGGCGGTGGCGCGAGCTTCTTTTTCCGAGGCATTGTAGTGGATCGCCACCGCCCAGCCGTGACGCGCCAGATCGAGGGCGATAGCGCGGCCCAGCCGCTTGGCGGCGCCGGTGACGAGAACGGTTTTGAGGGCGTCGGTCATGGAGGGAACTGTAGCATCCACCTTCCGCTTGTAGGGGAGATAAAAGTGCTAAAGAAACCCCACCAGCCGCTTCACATCGGCGAGGATCGGCGCCGCCATGGCGCCGGCGCGCGCCGCGCCGTCGGCGAGCACACGGTCGATCTCGGCCGGATCGGCCAGCAGGCGGCGCATCTGCGAGGCGATGGGCGTCAGCTTTGCCACCGCCAGTTCCGCCAACGCGCTCTTGAAGCCGGAGAATTGCCGGCCGGCGAAGCGCGCGATCACAGCCGCGCGCGGCTCGTCGGCCAGCGCCGCATAGATGTTGACCAGGTTCTCCGCTTCGGCGCGACCCTCCAGGCCCTTTTCGGAATTGGGCAGCGGCTCGGGATCGGTCTTGGCCTTGCGGATTTTCTGGGCGATGGCGTCGGCGTCGTCGGTCAGGTTGATGCGCGAATAATCGCTGTCGTCGGACTTCGACATCTTCCTGGCGCCGTCGCGCAGGCTCATCACCCGCGTTCCCGCTCCGGCGATCACCGGCTCGGGCAGCGGGAAGAAACCGGGCGCGGCGAAATCGTTGTTGAACTTCTGCGCCACGTCGCGCGCCAGCTCGAGGTGCTGTTTCTGGTCTTCGCCCACGGGCACGTGCGTCGCTTTGTAGAGGAGGATGTCGGCGGCCATCAGCACGGGATAGGTGTAAAGCCCCACCGAGGCGCGTTCCTTGTGCTTGCCGGATTTCTCCTTGAACTGGGTCATGCGGTCGAGCCAGCCCAGCCGCGCCACGCAATTGAAGATCCAGGCGAGTTCCGCGTGCGCGGGCACGCGGCTCTGGGCGAACACCAGGTTGCGTTTGACGTCCACGCCCGCCGCGATATAGGCCGCCGCCACTTCGCGCGTGGCCTGCGCCAGCTCGGCGGGATGGCCGTAACCCGCGTCCTGGGTGACGGCGTGCATGTCGACGACGCAGAAGAGGCACGGCATTTCGGACTGGATTTTCACCCAGTTCTTGAGCGCGCCCAGATAGTTGCCCAGATGCAGCGTGTTGGTGGGCTGCATGCCGGAAAAGACGAGGTGCTTGTGCTGCGGCGCGCCGGTCATCGAAAAACCCCAGGTGAGGCGCGGGGTTATGCCGCGAAGCGGCGAACGCCGCAAGGCGGCGAAGCGGACATCGCGAATCCGGGGCGGAATAACGCGGTGCGGATTGCGATTGTCGCCCCTACAGCCCGCGAAAGGCTTACAATCCGGATCAAATACGACGGGGGAGGGGGCCAATGCACAAGCACATCGTTCTGGCGGCATTTATCGCAATCGGGCTGGCGTTGCCCGCGCACGCGGACACAACGCCCGCGCCGACTGCGGAGCAGCCTTGGGTAAAAGCGCAAACTTTGCTCGATGCGACACTGTCCGACCTCTCCAAAGGCGGCATCATGGCCGTCGCTGCGCATGTGTCCGACCTCGAGCAGGCTTTGGCGGAAGCGCCGCAGGCCATCGCCGCCGGCCACGCCGAAACCGGCACGATCACCGTGCTCACCGACGGCCCAACCGACACCTTGATCGCGCTGTCTGCGGCGGCTGCGGACAAGAACGCCGCCGGGCGGCAGACGGTCGCCGTGAACAATCCCTATCCTCCTATCAGCCTTTATCTTGGCTCCTATTACAACGAGATCGGCAAGCCTGAGGAGGCCTTGCGCGTGCTCGATGCCGGCCTGAAGCTCTACGGGATGCGCGGAGTTTTCGGAGTCGGCGCGCATAGGCCGCTGCTGATCAGCGAACGGGGCGCCGCCCTCGCTTCGTTGAAGCGCTGGCCGGAAGCGCTCGCGAACTACGACGAGGGCTTGGCGCTTACGGGAATCGACGACCGCGACCGCGCCCGCCTGTATCGGGGCCGCGGCTTCGCGCTGACCGAATTGGGCCGCTTGGACGAGGCGGAACAGGCGTACCGCGATTCTCTCAAGCTCGATCCGGACAGCAAGATCGCGGAAGGGGAATTGGATTATATCGCCCGGCTGCGTGCCGGGGGCGCCAAGGAACCCGGCGGCATCACGCTGCCCGCGAAGACACCGTGAGTCACGCCTTTGCCGTCGCCGTTTCGCCGTCGCCTTCCAGTGCCTTCAGCAGCCGGTTCTCGATGGACTTCAGCCGCTGGGGGTGGGTGACTTTGTGGCCGAAGCCGTCGCGCACGTAGAAGACGTCCACCACGCGTTCGCCGTAGGTGGCGATCATCGCCGAGGAGATCGACAGCCCCGATTCGAACAACGCGGTGGTGACGTCGTAGAGGAAGCCGACCCGGTCGGGGCCGCGCACTTCGATGACGCTGGCGGTGGTTGAGGCGTCGTTGTCGAAATTCACCCGGGCGGGCACCTTGAAGGCGTTGGCGCGGCTTTTGGGAGGACGTTTGGCGATCAGCCGGCGCGGGACGATTTGGCCGGACAGAGTCTTGTCGACGGTCTGGCGCAGGCGCGCCACGCGGTCGACGTCGCCGAACGGGCCGCCTTCGGCGTCCTGCACCGAGAACACATCGAGCGCAAACCCGTCCGAGGTGGTGAAAATCTTGGCGTCCACGATCGAGCCGCCGGAGACCGCGATGGCGCCGGCGATCTGCGCGAACAGTCCAGGGTGGTCCGGCGTATAGACGGTGAGTTCGCTGACGGCGCGGAAATCGTTGCTCACGGCGTCGAGCGCCAAGAGTTCGCCCTTGGCGTCGGCTTCGGCGGCCATGCGGGCGTGGCGCTCATGGGTGTCCGCGTCCAGCGCCAGCCAATAAGCGTCGTAATGGCGCGACAGGGTACGCTCGCGGACGTCTTGCGGCAGGTCGGCGAGGCGTTCGGCGAGCGCCTGCTTTGCCTCCTCGACGCGCGCGCCGCGCGCACGCACGGTGTCGCCGCCCGACATCAGGGTTTCGGCTTCGAGGTAGAGTTCGCGCAACAGCTGGCGTTTCCAGCCGTTCCACACGCCCGGTCCCACGGCGCGGATGTCGGCCACCGTCAGCACCAGGAGCAGCCGCAGCATTTCCGGCGACTGCACGATCGCCACGAAATCGCGCACCGTCTTGGGATCGGCGACGTCGCGGCGCTGCGCCGTGTCGCTCAAGATCAGGTGGTTCTCCACCAGCCAGGCGACCGAGCCCGTATCCTCCGCCGACAAGCCCAGCCGCGGGCACAGACTTTGGGCGA
Source organism: Alphaproteobacteria bacterium (assembly GCA_028871795.1). Lineage (GTDB taxonomy): Bacteria > Pseudomonadota > Alphaproteobacteria > Micropepsales > Micropepsaceae > Rhizomicrobium. Next base: position 5,167 of record JAGWMG010000005.1, read on the forward strand.
TGGCGGCGCCGGCATCGGAGTGATCGCCGGGCATACCCTTGGCGATGTCGTGCAGCAGCATCGCGCAGTACAGCACTTCGCGCGTCTTGATGCGCTTGATCAGTTCGCTGGCCAAGGGATGTTCCTGCTTGAACTCGCCGCGCTCGATTGCAGCCACGTTGCCCACGGCGCGGATCAAATGCTCGTCCACCGTGTAATGGTGGTACATGTTGAACTGCATCAGGGCGACGACGCGGCCGAATTCCGGCACGAACCTGCCGAAGACGCCTGCCTCGTTCATCAGCCTGAGCGCGCGCTCCGGATCGCCGCGCGAGGAGAGGATCTCCAGGAACAGCTTGTTGGCCTCGGGATCGGCGCGCAGATCGTCGCCGATGAGATCGAGCGAACGGGTGACGGTGCGCAGCGCATCCGGGTGGATGTCGATGCGCTTGGCGTCGGCGACGCGGAAGATGCGGACGAGATTGACCGGATCGCTCTTAAACGCGCCCGGCCGCGCGTTCAGCCGCCCGGTGTCCACGAAGAAATCGTCGGTCGAGCCGCGCGGCTTGAGGAAGCCCGGCAGGATGTTCGCCAGCGCGGCGCGGCGCTTCTTGTTCTGCACTTCCAGCGCGGCGCAGAAGATGCGCGTCAGGTCGCCGACGTCCTTGGCGACCAGGAAGTAGGCGCGCATGAAGTTCTCCACCGCGCGGCGCGGCACCTCGTCGGTGAAGCCGAGCCGGGCGGCGAGTTCGGGCTGGACGTCGAACGACAGGCGTTCCTCCGGGCGGCCGGCGAGATAGTGCAGCCGCACGCGGACATCCCACAGGAAGGCTTCGGCGTTCTGGAAGGTCTCGTATTCGTCCTTGGTGAAGACGTTGTGCCGGACCAGATCGCCGGCGTCATAGACGCGGTAGAGATACTTTCCGATCCAGTAGAGCGTCTGCAGGTCCCTGAGCCCGCCTTTGCCTTCCTTGATGTTGGGCTCGACGAGGTAACGGCTTTCGCCGTGACGGAGATGGCGCTCGTCGCGCTCGGCCAGCTTGGCCTCGACGAAATCCTGGCCGGAGCCGGTGGCGATGGCGGACCAGAATTTCCGGCGCAATTCTTCGCAGAGCTTGCGGTCGCCCGCGAGATAGCGCGTCTCCAGAAGGGCCGTGCGGATGGTGATGTCCTGCTTGGCCAGTCGGACGCATTCGGGCAGCGAGCGCGTGGCGTGCCCGACCTTCAGCCCCAAATCCCACAGCATGTGGAGGATAAACCCGATGACGCTCTCGCCGCGGGCCGTCTGCCTGGCGGGGCGCACGAACAGGAGGTCGACGTCGGAGCCGGGAGCCAGTTCGCCGCGGCCGTAGCCGCCGGTCGCCACGACGGCGACGTGTTCCGCCGCGGTGGGATTCCCGGCCGGATGGAAATGCTTGACGGCGAAATCGTAGAGCACCCCGATCGTGGCGTCCTGGATTTCCGACAGCGCGCGCGCCGCCGCTTGCCCGGGCAGATTCTCCGACAGCACCTGTTCGCGCACGCGCAGGCGCGCGTTCAGAAATTCATTCTTGACGAGGCTCAGCGCTTCCTTGCGCAGGGTGCCGGGATCGCCGTGACGGCCGGCCAGCGCCTTCAGTTCGCGGCGCAGCGCCGCCGCATCGAACGGCGCGTCGCGGCGCGGTCCCTCATGCAGCAAAGCGCGTCACTCCCGTATTCGCCCGCAAGGAAAGCCCGCCCCGCCGTCAAACGCAAGGCACCGACTATTTCGGCATGGTCCGCGCTCATGCTCCATTCCCGCACAAAAACGAGCGGCGCGGGAAAGGCTCCCGCGCCGTCCGCTACCGCAAGTTCGTCCCTTTAGACGAGCTTCAGATTGACGGCCTTGGGGCCGCGCTTGTCGGCTTCGACGTCGAAGCTGACGCGCTGGCCCTCGTTGAGGCCGCGCAGTCCCGCAGCCTGCACGGCGGTCATGTGGACGAACACGTCCTTGCCGCCGCCTTCCGGGGCGATGAATCCGAAACCCTTTGTCGTGTTGAAGAACTTGACTTGACCGATGGTCATACCGGCTTTCTCCTGAAAGCATTGAAGTCCGCGGCGAACACCATGTCCGCCGCGGTTGTCAAAGCCGCACCACTTTTTTCAGGGAAAGCGTCGTCGTCGTCACTCCAGGCCATTCACTCCCAAGGGGAGCGTCGCATGGGCGCGCTTGAAACTTGTCTCTGTGGCTTGCGCGGCCTCAACTTTCGCTCCTATAGACGCTCGCTTTGGCCAAGGCAAGCAAGCGGCTGCCCGGCGCGGCGCGGCGCGATGGGTGTCCGCGTCACGCATGCTTGCGGCGCGGACCGCCTTTGCGCGCTCCCGGTGCGACCGTGCGGATGATGGTGCCGCAAGCGATGCGGGCGCCGGAATTGCCGTCGGGCTGGGTCGTGTAATCGTCGGCCTTGGCATTGACGATGATCGAAGCGCCGGCGGGACGGAAGATCGTCTTCTTGCCGTTGCCCAGCGAGAACGCATTGGTGATCGTCGAAGCGTGCAGCGTTCCGTCCGCGGCCGCGAATTGATTGGGCAGGTCGCCGGGGCGCGGCCCGCCCTTGACCAGAAAGCCGTGCAGCTTGTTCGGCTCGAAAGAGAGGTCGGGCCCCGCGGAGGTGAAGAGTTTTTTCGGATCGCACGACGCCGTGGTGTGGACCATGACGGCATGCGGACCGGGCTTGAGCCCATGCAGCTCGATCTCGATGAGGACCCCGTGCGAGGTCTGCTGGAAGCTGGCGCGGCCGATGGAGGCGCCGTCCAGCCCGATCAGTTTGGCCTCGGCATGGGCCTTGGATGCGGCACAGGCGGGTGTGAGCACCTCCGCCGCCAGTAGAAAAATGGCAAACCCGCGCAGCAGATTCTTCATGGACAGCCCTCAAGGTTGATGTGGCCGGACCGCACCGCCACCGCACGGCGCCCGCGCGTTTAGCGTAACCAATTGAAACAAATACATCATTTGTTTCGCATCACAACCACGTGTTGCACCGCCACGACATCAACTTTAACGCTTAATGTTGACTCTTTGCAGGATTACCGCCGGAATCGGGACAAACAAATTGTGGGTTAATGGGGGCGTTCGATGTCGGCAGGGGCTATTCGAGCGGCTGCCAGGATCTTTGGCAGGAACAGGCGGGCGATTACCGCGCTCTGCACAAGAACGTGACGAAAGCGGGTCAATAGCCGGCTTTCCTGCAGCGCACAGCAACAAAATGACGCATAGCGCCCACGGCGCCGGGCGCTGAACTTCGCCGCGCGCAATCTTATTTTATGTGTGTGAGGTTAACGCGCCGGGTGCCGTCCCGCCGGCGCCAACGGAATGTCGCGCCGAAGCGCTGTGACAGAAACCGAGACGCGCCTTTCCCTTTCCTCTTGGGGCACAGAGAGGAGGACAGCATGAACAAATCCATCCTTGCGATCGCGGCGGTTGCCGCGTTGATCGCAACGCCCGTCGCCGCAACCAGGCAGTCGGTCGCCCAATATCTGGACAACTGCAAGTCCGACGAGCGGGACTGCACGATGATCGCCTACAATCTCATCTACGCGGGCCAAAATGCCAGGTATCTCTGCCTGCCGAAATCCGTTTCGCTGGACGACGCGGCGGCCAGGCAAGTCGCCTGGTTGAGACAGCATGTGCTGGATCATCCCCGTTTCGCCAGCGAAGATCTGGAGGATGCGCAATGGACCGCGGCCGAGGCGCTGTGGCCGTGCGCGAAAGGTTGACGGCACGCAGGTTCTCCACAGCCTGATTGTCGAGGCGCGCATCGAATCGTGCTTTGGTAGGGCCGCAGAAAAGAGGTCCGGCCCATGACGACGCGTCTGGAAGTGATCGTCGGACCGATGTTCTCGGGCAAAACCGAGCTTCTGATCGCCAAGCTCCACCGCGCCCAGTACGCCAGGAAGCGCATCCGCATCGTCAAGCCCGCGCACGACACCCGCACCCAGGGCTTCATCGCCTCGCGCGCGGTCAATCCGGACGGCACCACCGAAGTCACCGACACCTTGTCCGCCGTCATGGTGCGCAACCAAAAGGATTTCGCGCGCGTCGTCGGCGCCTGCGATTTCGACGTGCTGGCGGTGGACGAGGCGCAGTTTTTCCCCCTCGACGAGCCCCTGCGCGACACGCTGGGCTGGTTCGGGCGCGCCATCCGCACGCTGCTGCGCGAGCGGCGCGCCACCGGACTGCGCATCATCGTCGCCGGACTCGACATGGATTTCGCCGAGCAGCCCTTCGGGCCGGTTCCCGGCCTGCTGGCGATGGCGGATGCGGTGGAGAAGCTGACGGGCGTGTGCATGGTGTGCGGCTCCGACAGCGGCTACATCTCGCAGCGGCTGGTCGCGGACGAGCAGCAGCTCGTGGTGGGCGACGCAGGCGAATACCAGGTGCGCTGCCGGCGCTGCTACGAGCCGCCGGGCGTTTGCGCCGCCGCGGAGGGGGCCGCGCGGGCCAAGGGCTGAGGCTTCCGCCGGACCAGCCGCACATGAACAAAATTCAACCGTCGCCGCGGCCAGTGGGCCGCTGCGTCAAGTTGCGCCGTCACCGTATTTCTGAACGGACCATTCGGTCGGCGTTCATCCGCGCGCGGCGAAACTGCGCGCGAGGTGGCTTGGAACATTGGAGAAGAAACATGGAGCATCTTTCCAAAATTCTGAAAACAACCGCGCTGGCCGGCCTGTTCGGCTTGGGCGTTGCGGGGACGACACCCGCCATGGCCCATAGCGCGTACAGCTACTGCGACCGCGACGGCGACACCTGCGTGCGTGTGGTCTGCGACGACGACGGCGACACTTGCCAGCGCACGACGTACCAGAATCCCGACCGTTATTACCGGCAGGATTATTGGAACAACGGCTACGGCAACGATTACTGGCAGCGCGGCGACGCCTACGGCCGCCGGAACTATTGGAACTGCGACAGCGACGCCGACCGTTGCCAGCGGAACAACTATCAGAACGAAGACGACGACGACGATTGAGCCCGGCTCCGCGACGTCCGGCCGGAAATATCCGGCCGGAAGCGCGTCCGACTTTTGTCACAACGATGTCCCTCGGCCGCCTTATTGGTGAACGACTTGTTATGCTGACGTTCAGGTCGACTATCGGAAACTGCGGGTACGGGGAAGGGCTTGGAAACCGAAGGAGTTAAGACGATGAAGCGCCTGTCCAAACCGCTGAAAACCGCCGCGCTGGCCGGCCTGTTCGGGCTGGGCATGTTCGTGGCGAGCGCCACCTCCGCCTCGGCGCATTACATTTCCACCCGCTGCGACAGCGACGGCGACCGCTGCTGGCGCGTGGTGTGCGACGACGACGGCGACGATTGCCGCCGCGCCAACAGCTACGGCAGCTATTACGGCGATTACAACCGGTCGGACTACTACAACCGCACCTACAACAGGTGGCACGATTACGACCGCTACAATCGCGATTACGGCCGCTACAATCGCCGCTGGGTCTGCGACAGCGACGGCGAAAACTGCCGCTGGTCCACCTCGCGCTGGTGATGCCGAGCTGCGCTCCGGCCGGCATCCACCGGCCGGCGGCGCGGCGGCGCGCAATTCTCGGAGGACGAACATGATCCGGCTTTCCCACACGCTGAAGCTCGCCGCGCTGGCGGCGAGCGTGCTCGGAACGAGCGCTTTGGCCGGTTGCGCGCCGGGGTATTACGGCCGCGACGGTTATTACCGCGGCAGTTACTACCGCCACGACCGCACCTACGACCGCGACGACGACTACCGCCGCGACAACGGCCGCCACTGGGTCTGCGACTCCGACGGCGACAATTGCCGCTGGACGTATGATCGCGATTGAGCGCGCGGCCGCGAACTCTGCCGCACGGCTGTCACGGCCGGAAGGGAAGCTCACCCGCTTCGGTCGGCGGCATGAAACCGGGGAGCGGCGGCTTCGGCCGCGCCCGGAGATTCCACGCTTCGGCTTCGTCCGCCGGCACGCGGTAAAGACCGCGCCTGGGCTTTTCTCTCCGCGCCACCGGCGCGTCGTCTTCCAGACTCGTCACCCGCGTTTCGGCCACGAAAACCTCCTGTTTTGTCCTGCCGCAACGTAAGAACAAAGCAGGAACTTGTCAAGAGGGTTGGCTCACAATTGCACATTTCAGTGAATTGAACAAAATAGGAACACAACTGCCGTAGATCCTTTGATATCGAAGTCCCATGCTGGCGATATGTCGAATCATCCGCTTGTGCCAAAGGACATCACGGGACGCTATTTCGTGCAGGAGTGGAGGCACGGCATCGCCATTCTTTCGGCAGCCCACCCCGAAGAATGGAAAGATATTCTGGATGTATTGCGAAAATTTCGTCTACTCCGGAGTGACATCCTCAAACCTGGCGGCAGCAAATCGGACATTTCGGGGAAAATTGACGGCGTGCTTTCTTCACGCGGCTGGCAGGAGAAAGGCTTCGACACGAAGATCATTGTGGATGACGTCACCCATCCGTCGCCCACACATAAGGTGGATTGCTACAAGAATCGGATCGCGCTCGAAGTCGAGTGGAACAACAAAGACCCATTCTATGACCGCGATCTCAACAATTTCCGCTTGCTGTTCGACCTGCGCGTCATCGATGTGGGCATTATCGTGACGCGCGCAACCGAGTTGCAGACGATCTTCAATAAACTGGGTAAAGGAGCTAGCTACGGCAATTCCACCACGCATTTCGCCAAGCTCCTGCCGCGTATCGAAGGCGGTGGCGGTGGTGGCTGTCCCATCGTCGCCTTTGCCATCAGGAAGGAAGCCTATGTCGATGACAGCCGCTGACGATCTTCGCGCTTTCGCGAATGGCAAACGTTTTGCAACAATTCTTGCCGATCCGCCGTGGCGCTTCACGAACCGCACGGGGAAGATGGCGCCCGAGCACAAGCGGCTCAATCGTTATGCAACGATGACTGTGGAAGAAATTTGCGCGTTGCCGGTTCCCGAAGTCGTACGCGCTCGTGCACATTTATATCTGTGGGTGCCGAATGCGCTGATGCCCGAAGGCCTGCGCGTGCTGCAGGCGTGGGGCTTCACCTACAAGACCAATCTGATCTGGCACAAGGTGCGCAAGGACGGCGGTCCAGACGGACGCGGCGTCGGCTTCTATTTTCGCAATGTGACGGAAATGATCCTGTTCGGCGTGCGCGGCAAGAACATCCGCACACTCGCGCCGGGACGCAGCCAGGTGAACTACATGGCGACACGCAAGCAGGAACATTCGCGCAAGCCCGACGAGCAGTACGCGATTATCGAAGCGTGTTCGGAAGGGCCGTATCTGGAATTGTTTGCCCGCGGTCGCCGCGAGGGTTGGAAGTCTTGGGGTGCGCAAGCCGAGGACGGCTACCGGCCGAGTTGGAAGACGTATGCGCATAATTCAGCTACAGCCATTGAACTGACAGACTGAACTGTCGCTCTATTTGCTCCTGCTCCCGAACGTCTTGGGCACATTCGGCCGGCCGGCGCGTTTGAGGCGGGTGCGGCCCCCCTTCCGGCGCTTCGCGCCACCTTCCCCCGCAAGGGGGGGGGGAGAACTGCTGCCGCCCGCCCCATCCCGCACCGCGTTGAGGAACGCCTGATCCACCGCGTCTTCCACCGACGACTGCCGCGCGAAGGGATCGTCGGCCACGGCGAGTTCGACCGCCGTCAGCCGCTTGATCTCGTCGCGCAGCCGCGCGGCCTCCTCGAATTCGAGATCGGCGGCGGCTTCGCGCATCCGCTTTTCGAGGTCGGCGAGGTGCGCCTTGATGTTGTGGCCGATGAATTCCTTGCCGTCTTCGGCGAAGCCGAGTTCGCCCGAGCCCACCGTCACATGGTCGCGCTCGTACATGCTGCCCATGATGTCGCCGATCTGCTTCTTGATCGAGGCGGGCGTGATGCCGTGCGCCGCGTTGTAGGCGCGCTGCTTGTCGCGGCGGCGGCTGGTCTCCGCCATGGCGCGTTCCATCGAGCCAGTGACATGATCCGCATACAGAATGACGTTCGAATCCACGTTGCGCGCGGCGCGCCCGATGGTCTGGATCAGGCTGGTTTCGCTGCGCAGGAAGCCTTCCTTGTCGGCGTCGAGGATCGCCACCAGCGCGCATTCGGGAATGTCGAGGCCCTCGCGCAAGAGGTTGATGCCGACCAGCACGTCGAAGGCGCCCAGCCTGAGGTCGCGGATGATCTCGATGCGCTCCAGCGTTTCGACGTCGCTGTGCATGTAGCGCACGCGGATGCCCTGCTCGTGCATGTATTCGGTCAGGTCCTCCGCCATCTTCTTGGTCAGCGTGGTGACCAGCGCGCGATAGCCCTTCTTCGCCACGATGCGGCATTCGGCGATCAGGTCGTCGACCTGCGATTCCACCGGGCGGATTTCCACCGGCGGATCGATCAGCCCGGTGGGGCGGATCACCTGCTCGGCGAAGACGCCGCCGGTGCGCTCCAGCTCCCAGTTGCCCGGCGTCGCCGAGACGTAGAAGGTCTGCGGGCGCATGGCATCCCATTCCTCGAACTTCAGCGGGCGGTTGTCGATGCACGACGGCAGGCGAAAGCCGTATTCGGCGAGCGTGAATTTGCGCCGGTAGTCGCCGCGGTACATGCCGCCGATCTGCGGCACGGTGACGTGGCTTTCGTCCACGAACACCAGCGCCCGGTCGGGCAGGTATTCGAAGAGCGTCGGCGGCGGCTCGCCCGGCTTGCGCCCGGTCAGCCAGCGCGAATAGTTCTCGATGCCGGCGCAGCTGCCCGTGGCCTCGATCATCTCCATGTCGAATTGCGTGCGCTGCTCCAGGCGCTGCGCTTCGAGCAGCTTGCCTTGGGCGCGGAATTCGTCGAGGCGCAGGCGCAGCTCCTCCTTGATGCCCTTCAGCGCCTGGCCCAGCGTGGGGCGCGGCGTGACGTAGTGTGAATTGGCGTAGATCTTGATCGCGTCGAGTCGCCCCGCCGACTTGCCGGTCAAGGGATCGAATTCGGAAATCGACTCCACGTCGTCGCCGAACAGCTCGATGCGCCAGGCGCGGTCCTCGTAATGCGCCGGGAAGATGTCGATGACGTCGCCGCGCACGCGGAAGGCGCCGCGCACGAAGGCATCGTCATTGCGCCGGTATTGCAGCGCCGACAACTGGCGCATCAGCTCCATGCGGTCGGTCTTCGCACCCGTCTTGATCGTCACCGCCGTGCCCGAATAGGTCTCCACCGCGCCGATGCCGTAGATGCACGACACCGAAGCCACGATGATGACGTCGTCGCGCTCCAGGATCGCGCGCGTCGCCGAATGGCGCATGCGGTCGATCTCCTCGTTCACCGAGGAATCCTTTTCGATGTAGGTGTCGGTGCGCGGGATGTAGGCTTCGGGCTGGTAGTAGTCGTAATAGGAGACGAAATACTCCACCGCGTTCTCGGGGAAAAAGTTCTTCATCTCGGCGTAAAGCTGGGCGGCCAGCGTCTTGTTGGGCGCCAGGATCAGCGCCGGGCGCTGCACGATCTGGATCACCTTGGCCATGGTGAAGGTCTTGCCCGAGCCGGTGACGCCCAACAGCACCTGGTCGCGCTCGTTGGCGTTGGCGCCGCGCACCAGCTCGGCGATGGCGGTGGGCTGATCGCCCGCCGGCTCGTATTCGCTGACCAGGCGAAAGGCCTTGCCGCCTTCGGATTTCTCCGGCCGCGCCGGGCGATGGGGCACGAAGCCGGCGATCTCCGCGCCGGTCATGTCGCCGAAACCTCTTGCCGCCTCTGCGAATCCGCCGCGCGGAACCATGCCGTTGTTGTGCGCCATGGGGAGGAATATAGGGTGTGTTCCGGGTTTGTGCGAGGCAGCGGGGGACACACCATGACCGGCCAATCCATCGAAATCGCCCGCCGGGAGGGCGCCGAATTCCGCTCCGTGCGGCTGACTGTGGAGGAAGACGGCGCAATCAGGATGGACGCGCAGGACATCGGTCCCAGTGTCGCCAGCGTCTGGGGCGACGACGAGTATGAATTCTGGGTCCGCGTCGAACCGGGCGCGTTGCCGAAACTCGCCTTCGAGCTGCTGCGTGAAAAGTTCGCCGGCGATACCGGCGCCGTCGACGCCTTCCGCGACTGGTGCAAGGCCCGCGAGATCGCGCACAAATTCGATTCATGGGCCTGAGGCGCCGCATCGGACGGCTTGCTGGGGCGCCTACTCGTACTTCTGCAGCAAGGCCACAGTGTCAGCCGCGTCCGTCTTGGCGATGGCGATGTCGCTTTCCGCGATTCCGGCGCGCGCCTTGGCGGCCGCGGCCTCCAGCGTCGCTTTCGTTTGCGCATCATTGCTGTCGGGAATGGCGCCGTGTCCGGCTTTGGCGCAGGGGTTCGTCGCGTGCACATAGAAGCCGGCGCCGCGCGGCCCCACCAGGCAATTCAGGGCGTGGTGCAGATGCATACGCACCGCGGCGAGGTCATGGGCTTGCGTGGCCAGATCGGCGTGCTTCGCCGCGCCGACGATTTCCGAATGTGCGTCGGCCAGGGCGGCGGCGGGCAACAGCAGCGCGCCAAAGACAAGCGAAAACAGCAGGCATTTCCTCACGGTGGCCTCCTTGCCAAAACGACATTCCGTCATCAACGCAAGCGGCCACAACGGCGCCCGGCGCTCCGATTCAAATGATGCTGAAAATATACCGGATTGCAACCGGGGCCTTGCGCGTTTCGTCGCAATGGCAGGCATGGACGCAGGCGCCGGTGGCCCCCGCCGGCCCCGGCCTTGCGCTACTGCAGCGGATGCGGGCGCTCGTAGACGAGGTTGTCGCCGTCCCACACCTTGATCTGCTTCAGTCCTTTTTTCTTCATGGCGTGGGCGAGGACTTTCGCTTGCATATCGCTGGCGCACTCGGCTGCGATTCGCGCATCCAGAGTGCCGTCGTCGTTGAGGTAGTAGATTTCGTAGTTAGGCATGCGTCGTTTCCTCCGTATGCCCCCGCCTCGTTGCGCAGCTTGTGCCAGCGGAATTTGAAAGTCGAATGACAAATCCTTAGTATTTCTCGGAAATCGCGGATCGGCGGGGCGATGCTTTGTTGACATCGGTGTCCGCGCTGCCCACATGTTGACGGAGCAATCCGGCGAGGGACGGGCCATGGCGGAGGTCAACGGTGCGGCGAAAAGCGATTCCGGCAAGACGCTGTCGATCGTCGCTTACGTCCTTTTCCTGGTGGGCTGGCCCAGCCTTCACCTTTCCACCATTGCCGCCGTCGTCATCGCTTATGTGCAGCGCGCCGAGACGCGCGGAACGATCTGGGAATCCCATTTCACCAACATCATCCACACATTCTGGATTTCGCTTCTCGCCGGGATCGTCGTTGTTCCGCTCTGTTTCGTGCTGGTCGGCATCCCGTTCTTGATCGCACTCATCGTTTGGTTTCTCTACCGCACGATCAAGGGCCTGGTGCGGGCGCTCGACGACAGGGCGTATTAGACCCGCTGCCGCTTGACGATGAAGGCGATCAGCGTCGCCGCCAGCGCCGCCGCGAAGCCGACCGGCGGGATGATGTAGACCATCCACGGCGCGATGGCGGCGGTGGTGAAGCTGGTGCCCATCGCCACGCCCCAGAAGGCGCAGCTGTTGCCGCCTTCGTCGAGGTGGCAGCCGGGATAAAGCGCGCTCGTCACCACCAACACCGGCAGCAACAGCGCCGCCGTGGGGCCGCCGAAGACGCCGACGAAGGCGCGCCCCGGGCTCCTCGCCAGGATCGCGGCCAGCGCCACCACCCCCGTCAACAGAACCAGCGGCACGCCGTTCATGCCCAGGATCCACGCGGCGTCGAGGGAATGCTTGAAGAAAAGCCCGAGCGCCGGCAGCTTGCCGCACGCGGCGGCGCCGAAGTTGCAGCCTTCGGCGTGACCCAGCGCCAGGATCGCCCAACCCGTCAGCGCCGGCGCCGCGAAGAGCAGAAGTGCGAACAGCCAGACCGTCTTGGCCATAGGGTGACGGTTTTTCCGCGATCCCGCCATCGTGCGTCACTCGTCCCCGAAGCGCCGCATCTGCGAGGCCATGGGCGGCGGCGAATTGCGGCGTTCGCGCGGGCGCGCGAAGAACCAGCCCAGCAGACCCAGCATCAGCGTCAGGGAGAAAGAGAAAGGCGCCAGGCCGTAGAGGATGTCGTAGACGCTGGCGGCCGTGTGGAAACTCATGCCCATCTGCGCCCCCCACAGCGTGCAGCTCCCGATGCCGTCGACGTTGACGGCGCAGCCGTCGTAGCGCGCGCTGGCGACCGCGAACATCGGCAGCACCAGCGCCAGGATCGGAAGCAGCAGAAGACTCAGAGTACCGATCAGCCAGTGGCGGGCGATGAAAGCGGCGAGCGTCGCGGCGATGGAAACCGCGATGAGCAAGAACGGATTGGTGGAAACGCCCCAGGCCAGGTTCAGCGCGTCGTGCAGGCCGCCGCCCAGCGACATGCCGCGGCAGAGCTGCGGACCGGGATCGCATTGCGCCGCGTAGGCGGCGCCGCGCACGATCCACACCAGCAGCGACGGGCCCAGCAGCAAAGCCACGCAGGCGCCCCAGATCGTCAGCGCCGTGTGTTTCTTGCTCTCCCGGATGTCTTCCGTCCCCTCCATGCTCTCATGTTAGGCACATTGCGCGGCGGTGGGGCGAAAATGATTAAAGCATGATTAACGCCGTGCGGGAGTTGCCGCGATGCGGCAGACGCGAGTACGTATTATTGCGTATGCGCCGCCTCGCCATCGCGGCGTCACCCGTGCTGGTTGATGGCCCGATCCGGATTCGACGTATGCGGAAGTTTTTTCTTATCGCCGCCGGATGGCTGCTGACGGTCGTCGGCCTTGTGGCGACGTTTTCGCCGATTCCGATCCCGCTGATCGGCATCGTGCCGCTGCTGATCGGCTGCGCCATACTGTCGGCCCATTCCAAGCGCTTCCGCCGCGCGCTGCAGCGCCTGCGCCATCGCTTCGCGTTTATTTCCCGCCGGATGGAAAGCCTGCACCACCGTATGCCGCGCAACGTGCGGACCATGATCCGCCGCACCAATCCGCGCGCGCTGTTCCGCCTGGCGCGCATGCGCCGGCGCCACCACCATCACCTCTGATGGCGATCGTCTTCGACCGCAGCTTCAAGGCGCCCTATGGCGAGGCGGTGCGGCTCAGTCCCTTGATCCGCCGCGTGCTGGCGAACAATCCCGGACCCTACACCTTCATGGGAACCGGCACCTACATCGTCGGCGCGCGCGACGTGGCGGTGATCGATCCCGGACCGTTCCTGGCGGAGCATATCGAAGCCTTGCAGCGGGCGCTGGCGGGCCTGCGCGTGACGCATATCCTCGTCACGCACACCCACGCCGATCATTCCTCCGCCGCCGCTGCGTTGCGCGAATGGAGCGGGGCTGCCACTTACGGCTTCGGGAGGCATCCCGCGAACGACGAAGACATCGAAGAAGGCGCCGATCGCAATTTTGTTCCCGACGTGGTCCTTAAGGACGGCGACGCGATCGGGACCGGGGATATGACCCTCGATTGCCTCCACACGCCGGGGCACCTCTCGAACCATCTGTGCTTCGCGTTGCGCGAGGAACGGGCGCTGTTCGCCGGCGATCACGTCATGGGCTGGTCCACCAGCGTGGTGTCGCCGCCGGGCGGCGACATGGGCGACTACATCGCCAGCCTGAAGAAGGTGATGGCGCGGGGCGAGCGTGTGCTCTATCCCACCCATGGCGCGCCCATCGAAAATCCCGCGCCGCTGCTCGCGGCGTATCTGGCCCACCGCCTCGAACGCGAGGCGCAGATCGTGGTCTGCCTTCGCGAAGGCGTTTCGACCATCCCCGGCATCGTGGCGCGGCTTTATGCCGACGTCGATGTGCGCCTGCATCCGGCCGCCGCGCGCAACGTGCTGGCGCATCTCATCAAGCTGGAAAAGGATGGACGGGTGACGCAGGACGATCTCACGCGGCGTTACACACTGACCTGACCGGCGGCTTTGCGCCAATTTGCGGCATAGGAATGTCTCAAGTCAGCGCCCGGAAGCGGACATTCGTGCGATAGACGAATGCCTGCGCTATATAACGCTGTAAGCAAGGCATTTTATCTGGAAATTTGAAACTGGGGCGGGTGATGAAGTCCTCGATCTTTGCTCTTTGTGCGGTAATCGCGCTTGGTAGTGGACACGCGTTGGCGGACTCTTGGCAGCCATCTCCGGGTCATGTGCAAATGCCGATATGGCCGAAAACGGCGCCTGATGCGCGGCCAGTTCCGGGGCCGGAAACCGTGGTGACCACCAGCCACCTCGTCGCCGGACGCCACTATACGGCGGTCAAAAACGTCTCGCGGCCGACCATGACGATCTATTCCCCAAATGGGAAGAACACCGGGGCTGCGGTCGTGGTGCTTCCCGGCGGCGGCTTCGGGTCGCTGGCCATCGACCTCGAAGGCACCGAAGTCTGCGACTGGCTGACATTCAAGGGCATTACCTGTGTCCTATTGAAGTATCGCGTCCCGAGTGAGCCTTATGATTGGCGATGTGATTGCTACCCCGACGATCTCGTGACATCAACGCGGTCGTTGGAGGATTTGCAAAGAACCATCGGCCTTGTGCGCCTTCACGCCAAGGAATGGCATATCGACCCGCACAAGATTGGCGTACTGGGATTTTCGGCCGGCGGATACCTCGCGGCGGAAATCAGCACGAAATATCGGCAACGCTTGTACGCACCCGTGGACGATGCCGACAAAGAGAGCGCCCGCCCGGATTTTGCCGTGCTTGTCTATCCGGGGCATCTCGCGACCGATAACGACAATCTGAATCCGAACGTCCCCGTCTCCCCTGAAACACCACCCACATTCTTGGTTCAAGCAGAAAACGACAAACCAGACGGTGTGCAGCAATCACTGGTCTACTACGCTGCACTGAAGAAAGTCGGCGTGCCGGTGGAGATGCATCTGTACGCACAAGGCGGGCATGCGTTTGGCTTGCGCCCAACCGCGCTTCCGATCACGCATTGGCCGGTACTGGCGGAGAACTGGCTGCACGTCATCGGCATCCTCTCCGGCGACGAGGAGCCGGAAGCTCAGAGTAAGAATATTAAAGAAGCTCCAGAACACCATTAATTGGCGCAGGCCCCCGGTCGCAGAATGTCCGTTCCCGTGGCCTCACAACCGCGACGTTCCTACGTCGCAAAGTGCGCAAAGCGGCCGTTGGCGTGCGCCGCCGCGCGCAACGTGCTGGCCCATCTCGTCAAGCTGGAAAGGGACGGACGGGTGAAAATCCCGCCTTTATCGGGCGCGCGTTTTTCCCTTATATAGCCGGATGGAACCAGCCGGCGTCCTCGTCCTGCGTCCGTCCCGCGTGTGGAGCGGCGGCGTCGGCCATGAAGGCTGGGCCGTGCGGGTGCGCGGCGAGCGCATCGAAGCCGTGGGGCCGGACATCGCGGACGCCGGTGCCGAGATCGTCGATCTCAAGGGCGCCACGCTGCTGCCCGGATTGATGGACCTGCACAGCCACCTCTTCCTGCATCCCTACACGGAAACGCCGTGGGACGATCAGGTGCTGAAGGAGCCCGAGGCCTACCGTGCCATCCGCGCCGTGCGCCACGCCGAGGCGACGCTCAGCGCCGGCTTCACCACCTTGCGCGATCTGGGAACCGAAGGGGCGGGTTATGCCGACGTGGCGCTGAAGCGCGCCATCGCGGAAGGGCTGGTGGTCGGCCCGCGCCTGTTCGTGGCGACGCGCGCCATCGTGGCCACCGGCTCCTACGGTCCGGCGCGCGCTGGCTACCGCCCCGATTGCTGTCTGCCGCAAGGCGCCGAGGAAGCCAGCGGCATCGGCGAAATCGTCCGCGCCGTGCGCCGTCAGGCTAGCCATGGCGCCGATTGGATCAAGGTCTATGCGGATTACCGCGCCGGCCCCGGCGGCTCGACGGTCGCGACTTTTTCGGAAGACGAGTTGAAGGCGCTGGTCGACACCGCGCATTCGCTGCGCCGTCCGGTGTCCTCGCACGCGGCCTCGGACGAAGGTATGCGGCGCTCCGCCAACGCCGGCGTCGACTCGATCGAACACGGCTATGGCGGCACGGCGGCGATCTTCGCGCTGATGGCGAAGAAGGGCATCGCCTACCTGCCGACGCTGACGGCGGCGGAGGCGATCGGCGAGATGCGCGGCGGGGACGCGCTCGAACGCCTGAGCCAGGCGCAAGCCGCTTTCGCCCATGCCCGCGCCGAGGGCGTCGTGATCGGCTGCGGCAGCGACGTCGGCGTCTTTGCGCATGGCGACAATCTGCGCGAGCTGATGGGAATGGCGCGCCTGGGCATGAGCGCCAGCGAGGTGCTGCTGGCGGCGACCGCGGTCAATGCCGCCATCCTCGACCGGCAAAACGAGCTGGGCGAAATCGGCGAAGGGTTCCTGGCGGACCTCGTCGCGGTGGACGGCGATCCTGCGCGGGACCTCGCGGCGCTGAAGAACGTCCGGCTGGTGATGAAAGACGGCGTGCGCGTCGCGCGCTAGAAATCTCCGTTGAAAAGGGGCAAACGGCTGCATGGAAATCTACCTCCCCGTCGCACAGCTTCCCGTGAACTGGGTGGCGCTCCTGGGCCTCGGCCTGGCGGTCGGCTTTCTCTCCGGGATGCTCGGCGTCAGCGGCGGCTTCGTCACCACGCCGCTCCTCATCTTCTACGGCATTCCGTCCGGCGTCGCGGTGGCGAGCCAGGCAAGCCCCGTCGCCGCGGCGTCGCTGGTGGGCGCGCTGAGGCAGGGCGGGCGCAAGTCCGTGGACTACAAGATGGGGTCCTGGCTTCTGCTCGGCGGGCTGGCCGGTTCGGCTCTCGGCGTCTACATCTTCCGCGTTCTGCAACAGAGCGGCCAGATCGATTTCGTCATCAAGATAAGCTACCTGCTGCTCCTGGGCACGGTGGGCGGCTTGATGCTGAACGAGAGCCTGCGAGCCCTTCTCGCCGCCCGCAAAGGACAGCCCGCCGACGTCCACAAGCCGGGGCAGCACACCTGGATTCACAGTCTGCCCTTCAAGCAGCGCTTTTACCGCTCGAAATTGTACATCAGCGTGATTCCGGTGATCGTGCTCGGCTTCCTGGTCGGCGTGATGACCGCGATCCTGGGCACGGGCGGCGCCTTTATTCTGATCCCCGCCAAGGTCTACCTGCTGCGCATGCGGACGAACATGGCGATCGGCACCTCGCAATTCCAGATGTTCATCGTCGCTTCGATGGCGACCTTGCTTCATGCCGAGATCGACCACACGGTGGACATCGTTCTCTCCTTCCTGCTGGTGCTGGGCGGCGTGGTGGGGGCGCAATTCGGCGTCGGCGCCGGCGCCAGGATGAAAGGCGAAGAGCTGCGCACGCTGCTGGCGCTCCTGATCGTGGGGATCGCGATCCGGCTTCTGATGGGACTGGTGCTGACCCCGTCCGACATCTACTCGGTCGTCACCGATCTGCGCTAGGGGGCGCAGCGGACGCTTACATCTTCATCCTGGGCAGGAAGTCGCGGATGAGTTCGGCGTTGCGGCCCAAGTCGGAGGTGCCGACGCGGCTCTTGGCGCGGATGTCGATGCGCACGCCCCAGCTGCCGGCCGGACGGATGCGGATCACGATGTCCGAGACCACGCCGAACCACGGGCTGGCGTCGGTGGCTTCGATGCGCCCTTCCTTGAAATCGAAGGCCGCCACCTTCCAGTCGAAGGCGTTGACCGTGTTGAGCGCCCGCCAGAACATCTTGGCGTAGAATTCCTTCTCGGTGAAATTCCCCCTCAGCCGCTCGACCGGCTTGATGTCGATATAGGCATATTTCTGCGCCAGCGCCGTCGTCATGCGTTCGCCGCCGAAACTCACGACGGTCGGTCCGTCGTAGGCGGGCGGATTGGGAGCGCCTTTGCGCCAGGCCAGCAGGGTGTGGAATTGCGGCGCGTCGCCGATGTCGGTGGAAATGTCGTGGATCGGTGGCCGCGAATAGGACAGCCACAGATTATCCGCGGGAATGCCCGTCAGCAGCGCCGATCCGATCAGCCCGACGCTCCCCAGCCGCCAGCCCAGGCTGTCGTTCGCCGCCAGGGCGCGGGCGATCCAGGCGAGGGCGCAGCCGAGCGCGGCGACGCCGACGGCGACGCCCGGAATCAGCAGCTTGATGCCGCGGGCGTAGTCCCAGTAGCCCAGCCGCGTGCCGAACGCCGCCGCCAGCGCCACGGCGAGGCCCAGCAGAAAACCGCCGAACGCGATCTTCGCGAGGATGGGCTGATAACGCATGTTCCCCCGGTCTTATCCCGTCCGTTCCGCGTCCGGCGGGCGGTAATCCGCGAAACGCTCGCGCAGAGCCGTCTTCTGGATCTTGCCCGTCGCGCTGTGTGGGATGTCGTCCACGAATACCACCTCGTCGGGCATCCACCATTTGGCGATCTTTCCCGAAAGGTGATCGAGTATATCCTTTTTCGTCGCCGTCCGCCCCGGTTTCAGGATCGCGACCAGCAGCGGCCGTTCGCCCCATTTGGGATGGCGCACGGCGATCACCGCCGCTTCGGCGACGGCGGGATGGCCGACCGCGAGGTTTTCGATCTCGATCGAGGAAATCCACTCGCCGCCGGATTTGATGACGTCCTTGGCGCGATCGGTGATGGCCATCATGCCGTCGGCGTCGAGCGTGCCCATGTCGGCGGTATCGAACCAGCCCTCGCCGTCGAAAGCGCCCGAGCCCTCGCCGCGGAAGTAGCTCTTGGCCACCGCGGGCCCGCGGACCTTCAGCCGGCCGACGGCCACCCCGTCGCGCGGCAGCTCGCGCCCGTTGCCGTCGACGATCTTCATCTCCACGCCGAAGGGCGGACGGCCTTGGCCGGCCTTGGAATCGAGCCGTTGCTCGTAAGGCAGCTCGGCCGTCTTGGCGGTCGGCGTGTTGAGCGTGCCCAGCGGGCTCATCTCGGTCATGCCCCAGCCGTGGATGACCTCGATGCCGTATTTCTTCTCGAAGGTCTCGATCATGGAGCGCGGGCAGGCCGCGCCGCCGATCAGCACTCTCTGCAAATGGGGCAGCGTCTTTCCCGTCTCCTGCAGATGGTTCAACACGCCTTGCCACACCGTGGGCACCGCCGCGGTCATCGTCACCTTTTCGCCGCCGAACAGCTCGCACAGCGAAGCGCCGTCGAGCTTAGCGCCCGGCATGACGAGCTTGGCGCCGGCCATCGGCGCGGCGAAGGCGATCCCCCAGGCGTTGGCGTGGAACATCGGCACCACCGGCAGGATGGCGTCGCGCGCCGAAATGCCGAGCGCGTCGGCGCGGCAGGCCATCATCGCCAGCAAGGTGTTGGAGCGGTGGCTGTAGAGCACGCCTTTGGGATTGCCCGTGGTGCCCGAGGTGTAACAAAGTCCGCAGGCGGTGTGCTCGTCGAACTGCCGCCAGGAGAAATCGCCGCTGCCGCCGGCGATGAAATCCTCGTAGGCGACGAGATTGGGAATCTTGACGTCGGGCAGATGCGCGCGGTCCGTCAGCGCCACGTAGAACTCGACCCTCTGCAGCGACGGCGCGATCCTGGCGACGATGTCGGCGAAGCCGATGTCGAAGAACAGCGCGCGGTCTTCGGCATGATTGGCGATCCAGGCGATCTGGTCGGGAAACTGCCGCGGGTTCAGCGTGTGATAGATGGCGCCGATCCCGGCGATGCCGTACCAAGCCTCCAGATGGCGCGCCGTGTTCCAGGCCAGCGTGGCGACGCGGTCGCCCAGCCCGATGCCGCGGGCCTCGAGCGCTGCGGAAACGTTTCGCGCGCGCGCCGCGATCTGGCGATAGTTGCTGCGCTCGATCGGCCCTTCCACGGAGCGCGTCACCACTTCGCGGTCGCCGTGGTACAGCGCGGTATGGTCGATGATCTTGTGGACCAGCAGCGGCCAGTCCTGCATCAGGCCCAGCATGTGCGTTTTCCCTTGTCCCTCGTCCGCGCGGCGCCAGCCGCCGAAACGCGCGCGACATTATTATTATTCCCGGCTCACCGTCGATGTCTGGGAACCCGCTTGTTATCTCGATTATCGGAACGACCAGGAGCGCTGTCCGGGGGCGTGCTGGCCAAGCTGCTCGATTGGACCGTCGCGGCCGAGAATTTGGCCAAGGAAAACCGCCCGGCCCGCGGCGCTGTGGAATAACCTACTAATGGAATAGGAGAAGACTAGGACACACCCTTTGTCCCTCCCAAGCGTAGTGTTTTTTGTGCGCCGTTGGCCGCATTTCGTGAATCAGTAAGCGGCGGAAATCCTTGAAATACTGTATTATTTTTAGAATTAGAAAAATTTTGAAAAATGTCTTGACCTTGACCTCTACGTCAACCTAGTATTTTGCGTTGAGAAATTGTCAGGGAACGGGCCTCAGGTCCTAGAACCGGCAAACCGGCACACTGTGGCCCCAGCAGGAGCGATGCAGGGTACCATGAGCCGCACTTTCACGATCCGCCAGCTTACCAAGGAATTTTCCGTCACCGCGCGCACGTTGCGCTTCTACGAAGACGAAGGCCTGATCGCCCCCGAGCGGCGCGGCCAGACGCGCATTTATTCGGTGCGCGACCGCGCCCGGATCGTCCTGATCCTGCACGGGCGGCGTTTGGGCTTTTCGCTGGCCGAAATCCGCGAGTATCTCGGTCTCTACGACCGCAACTTCAGCGTCAGGCAGCTCACGCACGCACGGCGCAAGTTCGAGGAGCGGATCGCGGCCTTCGAACGCCAGAAGCGCGACATCGACACGGCCATCGGCGAACTCAAGCGCAGCATCGAGGAAGTCGACGAACGGCTGTCCGGCCATTCGCAGATGGCCATGGCGCCGCTTGAAGCCATTGCCGCGGAGTAGGTCGCGGGCAGCCGGGCAGGTGTGCTAATCTCCCCGCGCCAGACGGGGGGATGCGACATGCCGAAGACGGTATTTGCCTTTATCGCGGGCGCGGCGCTGATGAGCGCGCCCGTTCTTGCTGACGACAGTTCGGCGGCGTTGAGCGCGGGCGGCATCGTCTTCACCAAGAGCACGCCGGTGCGCATGGCGGCGGAGGATCTTTACGTCAGCCCGGCGGCCGTGCGCATCCGCTTCGAATTCGTCAACGACACCGCCAACGACGTCGACACCATCGTCGCCTTCCCGCTGCCCGACATCGACACCGCCGAGTTCTGGGGCAGTGGCATCGGCACCGTCACCGCCGATCCGGTGAACTTCGTGGGCTTCAAGGCGGTGGTCGACGGCAAGCCGGTCGCCTTCACCATGGAGCAGCGCGCCTTTCTCAAGGACAAGGACGTGACCTCGCTCGTCGCCTCAGCCGGGCTGCAGATCAATCCGGCCGCCGGCGATGGCTACAACAAGCTGGAAACGCTGTCGTCTGACGCACGCAGGCGCCTGATCGCCGCCGGCGTGGCGCAGGGCGACGTCAACGAATTCGTGCCGCAATGGACGGTGCGCACGAAATTCTATTGGCCACAGCGTTTTCCGGCGCACAAGACCGTCGTCATCGAACATTCCTACCAGCCGGTGACGGGGCAATCCTTCTTCAACAAGAGCGATCTGACGAACAAGTTGGAGGCGCAGTTCGTGCGCGCCTCCTGCATCGATCCGCCGACCAAGGCGAAGATCGTCGCCATGTCGGAGGCGCGCAGGAAGGCGAACCCCGATATGAGCGGCTACCTCAACGCCTATCACACGGATTACATCTTGAAGACGGCGAACAACTGGAACGGACCCATCGGGAAATTCCACCTTACCCTCGACAAGCTGAAGCCGGAGAACGTGCTGTCACTGTGCTGGGACGGGGCGCTGAAGAAGACCGGGCCGACGACCTTCGAGGCCGTGCGCACCAACTACGCCCCCGCACACGACATCCATCTGCTGGTGCTTGAGTAGACTTAGCGGCCGAGAAGCCAGTTCCAGATGCGATGCAGCCAGCCGCCATGGGCGGCGCGCGTGGCGCCTTCCGTGGCATGTCCGCTGTAAACAAGATGTCCCAGCATCCCGCTCGCGTCCTTCAAAACGTGTACGGATTATACGCCGATTTCCGCCGGCGACAATCCGTCTACGGAGAGTTGCCCGCAATGGTTAATGGCGCGTTAAAAGTCGCGATGAACGGCGGCGCTTTACAGCATGCTCTCGACGATCCTGTCGCGCCAGGAATGGAGCATCCCGCGCACGCAGGCGGTCGAAGACATCTGGCTCGTTCCCATCCGCGCCAGCGGTTCGACGATGGCCGTCGGGCCGGGAGAGCGGCGCGCCTGTTCCACGGCCAGCGCGCGGCAGGGATCAACCTGGCCATAGGCGATGTAGAGTCCGGCCAACGTACCCACCACCAGCAGGATCGGTAGCATCACCAGGAAGCGGATCATCGCCGGCTCCGTTCAGTAGCTGTGCCCGCCGGGATTGTTGTCCGGGATCGGGTTTGCGGAAGGATTGTGCGTGAGGTTGGTGCGGCAGGTGGTGAAGCCGCTGGCCCAGCCGGCGCGATAGTTCCTGTCGCTGGCGTAGGAGCTTTCGTCGCGCACCTGGTCGTGGCTGTAATTGGTGTCCTGGTTGGTGGCCGAGGCGCAGCCGTCGCTGTAGCCGGCCTTGAAGCCGGGCGTGTTCTTGGCGGCGCGGTCGTGCGCGCTCGGGAACAAGATGCCGCAACCGGCGAGCGTGAACACGGCGGCGGCGAGGGCGGTGCGGAAGGCGGTTGTCATCGCCGCCAAGCTAGCATTTCGCTCCCGCCTGCAACAGACGAGGCGGACATGGAAGGAAGCGAAGGGCGAATGGAACGGAGTTCCCTGTTCGCTATTCGCCGGTTTCTTTTTCCGGGGTGCTGCGGCCGCGCTCTTTTCCCCGGCCCCGGCGGACGTCGAATCTGCGGCTGCGGAGGCCGTTTGAGTAAAAAATAAAGATTAAAATCCCACAACTTGTATAATCGATAGCGGGGTGGCAAAAAAACCATATTTTTCCTTATCCCAGCCAGTCCTATGATATTTTATCCGAGCTAACACACCGTCTCGTAAAGATAATTCGCGTCATACGCCTATTTCAGGTTGCTGCTTATCCAGCCCCATGAGAATCATAGGATAATGTTCCTTCACGAGCCGGACTGGTTTCCGGCCATCGCAGGGAGGGCTTTCCGATGATGAATATGGCCGCGATCCAGGCCGAAGGACAACAGACCAGGTCGCCCATGTCGTCGACGCGCGAGCGCGCCTGGCTGGTGCAAGCGACCGTCGCCCACGTTACCGGCGTGGCCTTGAAAGACCTCTGCGCCGGGACGCGGGGTTCTCCGCGGGCCGCTTTCGCGCGGCAGATCGCCATGTATCTCTGTCACATCGTCTTCAAGATAAGCCCGGCGGAAGTGGCCAGGGGTTTCGGACGCGATCCCACCACCGTGGCCCATGCGCTTCGCCGCATCGAGGAGCTGCGCGAGGAGCCCCACCTCGACCGCACGCTCGACTGGCTCGAAGCCATGCTGCATCGCGCCGGGAGGAACGTTTGAGCGCGCTCGGCGAGGACGAGCTGGCGGCCGAGGCGCGCAAGATCCTGCGCTAGCTCCTCGCGGGCGCCCATCTCGAACGCGACGGGCAGGGCCGCTACGCCATCGTCATGCGCGCCTCCACCGCCCGCCATCCCAGGAAGATCGAAGCCGATGTCGCCGCCGCCATGCGCGCCAGGGGCTGGCTCGACGGCGACGGCGCCCGTCTCGCCGTCACCGATGCCGGCCGCGGCTGGTACGCGCGCGCCCCCGGCGGCGAGGACGCCTTCGCCGCCCAACATCAAATACGCAGTACACGGATGATTACGGACGAGCACGGCTGCGAGCGGCGCGTCGTCGTCAACGCGGCGGAATCCCCTCTGCTGTGGCTGTGCCAGCGCGGACTGGTCAGCGAGGTGCAGTGCCAGGCGGGCGAGCGGCTGAGGCGGGATTACACCCTCGCCCAGCTCAGCCCCCGGCTCGGCGTCGACTGGAGCGCCCCCATCGTGCTCGGCTCCCGCGCCCAAAAACCGGATTTCATGTCCGACACGGTGCTCGCCGCCAAGCAGCGTTTTTCGGCGGCCATGCGGGCGATGGGACCGGGGCTGTCGGACATCTTGTTCGACGTCTGCTGCGCGCTTGGCGGGCTGGAGCAGAGCGAGCGCGACCGCGGCTGGCCGAGGGCTTCGGCGAAAGTGGTGTTGCAGATCGCGCTGGATCGCCTGGCGCGGCACTATGGGCTCGACGTCGCGCCCGCGCCGCGGCGCATCCGGGCCTGGAGGATGGAGGATGAGTCGGACGATAAAGCCCCCACCCCGCGCTTCTCGCGAGGTGAGGGCGGCCAGAACGGTTAGCTAATAATCCATGAGACGCGCGACGAGACCGAGATTCCTCCCGTGTTCGGACCTCGCCTGTTCGCTTTGCTTGAGCTCGGCCTTGACGCGGTCGAGATTGCTCAAGATCGTGCCGCGAAAGTTGTCGGCCAGGGCAAGCCCCGCGCCGCACGCCGCCTGATCCTTTCCGCAGAACTGCGCCGCCGTCGGCAGGCGCGCGCTCATTCCGGTCGGCAGGAATCCTCCCGGCCTGCCGTAACCCAGATCGGGCTCGTGCGGGATGAACAGCGCCACGAAGGCGATCGAGAATGCGGCACGCAGGATCATCGGACGGCCCTTCTCGCTGACATGCGCGGAATCTAGGCCGGGAGGTTTGCCGTTGGCTGAAACGATTCGGTAAAGTTCGATACGATTGGGTTAATTCGCCGTTTTGCTGGCAGCAAGCAAAACGCGGCCTTGCGCAAATGCTTCTGTCTCGATTCAAGAAAGCGCCAAATTCGGCGCGTTGTTTAAGCGCCGTTGATTCAAATTCGAGACAAGTGCGGGAGAACGCCACGCTCCCCATGTCAGGCCCACGAATGCGGGCCATGACAACGAGAAGCAGCCGATCCCTCACACGCTCGATTTCTCGGCCGCTTCCCGCGCCACGGCAACGGGCTTGTGGACCGGCGGCATGTTCTTGTTCTCGGTCTTGCCGAACTCGGGCCGGCAGTGGCCGTCGATGAAGGCGCCCGATTCGATGGTGATGTCCTGATGGATGACGTCGCCGGACATGTGCGCGCTGCGGGTGAGCACGACCTTCTTGGCTTCGATCTTGCCCTCGATGGTTCCGGCCAGCTCGACCGTTTCGCCGTACACCGAGCCTTTGACCTTGGCGTTGCTTCCCACCTTGATGGAGACGCCGCGCACGTCGCCGTCGATCTGGCCGTCGAGCTGGATGTCTTCGGTGCTTTCCACCTGGCCGGTGATCTTGAGCGCCTTGCTGATGACCGACGCCATCACCGCCTGCGAGGCGCCGGTGTACGGCATCGGCTGCGCGCTCGCCTGGAGCCGCTTCGTCTCCACGGGGACCGGCGCCGGCGGTTCCGTTTTTTCGGGCGCCTTGGCGCCGGGATCGGACGTCTTGTCGTTGCGTGTGAACATGGTCGTCATGGACGGTTCTCCGGGAGTTGTTCGAGCGTTTGAAAATAATTCAGCGGCCGCCATGGCATGCGCCCTTCGATGCGCGCGCCCTTGGCGACCTCGGCGGTGTGGTGGAAAATCCGCCCCGTGATGTCCGCCGAACTGTCCAGCGTCACATTGAAGGCGAACAGGCGTCCGTTCAGACGCCCCGCGATGCGCGCATCCCTGACGACCACGTCGCCTTCGACGTAGCCGTCGTAGCCGACGACCAGGACGTCGGCATTGATCCGCCCCAGCACGTTTCCGTAAACGTGGACCTCGCCGTCGGTATCCAGCGTGCCTCTGACGGTGAAGGCTTTTCCCAGAAGCGAAACGGGCAATTGTGCGCCGTCGGCGGCGGGCAGCGTCCTGATGAGCGGGCGGCGAGGCGAGGCGGACATCGCATTTCCGTTCCAGCCCCCGCCCGGATAAAGGCGTACATCCGCGGCGCGCGGCAAGCCAGTTACGGTCGTTTCATGGAAGCTGAAATCGAGGGTTGAGCGGGGTTCAGCCGTTCGCCGCCGGCAGTTCGATGGCGGCGGCGAAGCCTTGGCCGGGGACGCTTTCGATCTTGAGCGTGCCGCCGTGCATGTCGCACAGCGCCTTGACCAGCGTCAGCCCCAGCCCGGCGCCGGCGGAATGATCGGCGGTGCCGCGTCCGCCTTGTTCGAAGGGCTTGAGGATGCGTTCCAGATCGCCCGGCGCCACGCCCGGTCCGTTGTCGCAAACGCCGATCCTGATCGCGTCGGCGTGCCTGCCGGCGGACAGGCGCACGACGCCGCCCTCCTGCGTGAAGGTCACGGCGTTGTCGAGCAATTGATTAATCATCGCGGTGAGCGCGTTCTCGTCGGCCTGCACCAGCAGTCCGACGGGACAGCCATCCGCATCGAGCACGATGTTCTTCTTCCGCGCCGCGGCGTCGAAGGCGTCCTTGGCGCACCACAACAGCGAGCCGGCGTCGAGCGCGGCGGGGCGCAGCTCGTAGCGGCCGGCGGAAATCCTGGTGAGATCCAGGATCTGGTTGATCAGGCGCAACAGGTTCTTGCCGCCTTGGTGGATCAGGCCGGCATATTCCTTCACCTGTTCGGGGCGGATGTTCTCCGCCAGCGATCCGAGCAGATCGGAAAATCCGATGATGGCGTTGAGCGGCGTCTTGAGTTCGTGGCTCATGGTGCGCAAGAGCGTCGTCTTGGTGGTGTCGGCCTCGGCGGCGGTGCGGTCGAGGCGTTGCGCCAGATCGGCGAGATAGGTCGCCTGGCGGCTGGCTTCGGCCTCTGACAGCGCCAGCGCGCGGCGCGTCTTGTCCAGCGTGCGCGTCTGTTCCGCCAGCGCCTTCTCCACGCGGCGATGTTCGGTGACGTCGGTGAAGACGACGACGCGTCCGCCGTCGCCGGTGGCGCGGTCGCGCATCAGATAGGCGGTGCCCGACGCCGCCTCCGCGGTCATGGCGCCGGCGGGCCTCGAATGCAGATCGATGCAGCGCTCGATCCAGGGTCCGTCGCTGCTGGCGATCAGGCCGCGGGCGGCCTGTCGGCACACCAGTTCGGCGAAGCTTTGTCCGATCAGTTCCTCGGGCGTCTCCGCCTGGTTGAGCGCGGCGTATTCGCCGTTGCACAGGATGAGCGTGTCCTTGCCGGAGAAGAAGGCGAAAGCGTCGGCGGACAGCGCGATGGCGTTCTCGAGCCGGCCCAGCACGTGGCGCGCGGCGGTGACGTCGGTCCACAGCGCGATCCAGCCGCCGCTGGCGGCGCGTCGCGCCTTGATCTCGACGATGCGCCCGTCGGCCAGCGCGATGTCGCGCGGCCGGTAATCGCCGGTGGTGAATTGGGCGCGGCGTCGGGCAATGAAGTCTTCGGCGTCGGCGGCGACCATGGTTTCGGCGATCTCGCCGCCGGCAAGCTCCAGCCGGATCAGCTCCTCGTAGGGGAGTCCGATCAGCTCGACGCGCGGCGGCAGGGAGCGGAACAGATAGCCGAAGTGCTCGTTGACGAAGACGAGCCGCTCCTCGGCGTCGAAGACGGTGATGGCGACGCGCAGGCAGTGCAGCGCCTCCAGGACGGACGGCATCGCCGCCGCGTCGAGGCTTTCGCATTCTTGCGTCGGCACCCGCGCTAATTTCAAGGGAGAAGACCCGCTGCCTTGCCGGTGCGACTGTGCGCCTGTGTTCTTGCGAAAGGGTTATGCGCAGCCCCGAATCGCGGCACCATCGTTACCAAAGCGTAAACGGAGCCGGCTTCAAATCTTGTGAATTTACGAACAAATCCGCGGCGCGTTCAAAGTTCGTTAAGCAGGCGAACGCCAGGATGCGCCCGCGCGAGACCCCGAGGCAGTTGCGGTTAATGGATATTCACAGAAAAACGGCGGCGCCCCGGGAAACCACACAGAACGCGCAGCGCCGCCTGTTCGTCGCCGTGCAGGCGTCGAAGGCCGCGCTCGGCGCCATCTTCACGGTCGCCTTCATCGCTTTCGTCGGCCGTCCCGACGCGGCGGAGGCCATCGCCATCGCGGGACTGGTGGCGCCCGCGGTGCTGGCGTTGCTGGCCTACACCTCCGTTCCGCTCGACCTTCTGGAACAGGGTGCGCTGGCCACCTTCGCCGCGTTGATCGGCTATCTCGCGGCACTGACCGGCGGCGTGGTGTCGCCGCTGATCGTGTGGTTCGCGCTGGTGCCCGCCGAGGCGGCGCTGGCGGGCGGACGCCCCGCCGTGCTGCGCGCCGCGGTGGCGGCGGCGGTGGCGCTGCTGGCCGTGGCGGGTGTCGAAGCCGCCGGCGCGTTGCCCGTCTCGCGTCTGCCGGTTCCCGCCTGGGGCCTGTACGCCGTGTCGGTTCTGGCCGCGGTGATTCAGGCCGCCTTCGTCGCCGCCGCCGCGCAGGACCGCCAGCGCGCCGCCGACAAGGCCGCCGCCGAAGGCGCCGCCATGTACCGCTTCCTCGCCGACAATGCGATGGACCTCATCACGCGCCACTCGGCCGACGGACGCATCCGCTTCGCCAGTCCCGCCGCCGGCGTGCTCCTCGGTCTGGCGCCGGAGGATCTGCTGGGGCTGGCGCCCGCAGCCCTGGTCCATGCCGACGATCTCAAGGCGATGCAGTCGGCGTTCATGGAGGCGAGCTATTTCGCGCGCGCCGCCTCCGCCGAAGTGCGCTTGAAGCGCGCCGACGGCGGTTATGTGTGGGCGGAAATCCGCTGCCGCCCGGTGCCCAAGGCCAACGGCGAGGCGTCGGACATCGTGGCGGTGACGCGCGACATCACCGAACGCAAGGCCTACGAGCGCGAGCTGATCGAGGCGCGCGATCTTTCGGAGCAGGCCAACCGCGCCAAGTCGCGCTTCCTGGCGAACATGAGCCACGAGCTGCGCACGCCGCTCAACGCCATCATCGGCTTCTCCGAAGTGATGACGCACGAGATGTTCGGCGCGCTCGGCTCGCCGCGCTATCTCGAATATTCGCGGCTGGTCCACGAATCGGGCAACCATCTGCTCGAACTCATCAACGGCATCCTCGACATGTCGAAGATCGAGGCGGGCAAATTCGAGCTGTCGGAGGAGGTGTTCGATCTCGCCGAGGTGGCGGAGGCCTCCGTGCGCTTCGTCAAGCTGCCCGCCGAGCGCGCCGGGGTGGCGATCAAGACGGCGATCGGGCCGGGCGCCAGGCTGATCTTCGCCGACAAGCGGGCGGTCAAGCAGATTCTCGTCAATCTCTTGTCGAACGGCGTCAAGTTCACCCCGCGCGGCGGCGACGTGCGCATCCGCGCCGGGCTGGACACGCGCGGCATCGAGATCGCGGTCGCCGATTCCGGCGTCGGCATCTCGAAGCGGGACCTCGAGCGGCTGGGCCGGCCCTTCGAGCAGGTCGAAGGCGAGCACGTGCGCGCCAAGGAAGGCACTGGGCTGGGCCTGTCGCTGGTCAAGGCGCTGGCGGCGATGCACGGCGGCGAAGCGCTGATGGAATCGACGCTGGGCGAAGGCACGGTGGTGCGCGTGCGGCTGCCTTACGCCGCCGTCGACGATAAGGGCGAGCGCGTGGCGCCGCCGCGCGAGGCGCAGATCGTGCCGTTCCGCGGCGCGGCGTGAAGAAACGGCGAACAGAGAATAGCGAATAGGGAAGATTGTTCTACTCGCTACTCGCTACTCGCTCTTGCGTGCTACACACTCCCTATGACCCCCCGCCTCAAAGCCGGCATCTTCGTCCGCGCCCTGATCCGCCGCGCGGAAGTGGCCGGCGCGCAGGCTTATGTCGTGAAGAAGGGCGCGGAGGAGGCGGGTGCGGTGTTCCTCAAGGTGGCGCGGCTGGACGGCACCTGCACCGTGCTCAACCAGGCGCGCATGGGCGAGGGCGAACTGGTGTGGGCGCGCCCGCTGGGCGAATCCTGCGACGAGGCGCGCGCCTCGGCCTATTTCGCCAAGCAGATGAAATTCGATCCCGATCTGTGGATCGTGGAGATCGAGGACCGCGACGGGCGCGCCTTCGTGGACGGGAAAGTGGTGTAACGCGGTTGTCGTCCCCCGCCGCCGCTTACTTTCGGATGACGGCGTCGAAGCTGCCGGCGATCGTGGCTTTTTCGTCCGGCGCGCAGAACATGATTTTGCCCGGCAGCACATTGCCCTTGCGCGGACCGTACTCCAGCCGCATCGAGGCGGTTTCCTGGGTAAAGCTGGTGTCGACATTCGCGGCTTCGAGGTGCAGGTCCCAGCCCTGCACCTCCGGCGTGCCGGGGTAGGCCATCGGCTGGGCGCCGATCGAGTCGGTGGGAAGCAGACGGAAGGCCCGCCCCGTGGCGTTCGTGCCTTCGCGCCCTATGACCCGCACCGTCAGCGCGTTGAAGACGCCATCGACCTCCAGCGTCAGATCGTAGGAATCGAACTTGACCTGGTTGACTGCGAAGCCCTTGCCGATGACGACCTCTGCGCTTTTCGGAACAAAAGGCTTTCCGCCGACGCTTCCCTTCACCGGTCCGGGCGGAATCGCCGCCGTGCTGCAATCAAGGGGCGCGGCGGCGAAGGCCGGCGCCGCAAACGGCAGAGCGACCAGGCCGGCGGCCAGAAATCCGCAGCGAAAATGATGCATCGAATCCTCCGATTTTTCTCTTCTTCCGGCATGATAGCAGGTTCTCGGGTCCGCGCCGTCGCACCTTCGCGATCATCTCGCACCCCGACGCCGGCAAGACCACGCTGACCGAGCAGCAGCGGCTGCTGGGCGGGGCGATCCGCGGGACGGGCCGCGTCAAGGCGCGCGGCGAGGCGCGGTTCCGGCCGTTTTGCTGGTTGCGAACGGGGATCGCATTGACTTGCCTCGAGGCCTTGCCAAAATGAGCCGGGGATCGGAGGGCTACATCCATGTTGAAACGGATGGCGGTTGTCGCATCGCTGGTCTTGCCGCTCTTGCCGGCGACGGCGCTCGGCGAGGATCTGAATCAGGATTTGGCATGGTGCAACGGCAACGCAGCGTCGGACGAGCAGACGGTATCGGGCTGCACGGCGGTGATCCAGTCGGGCAGGGCTACGTCCGACGAGTACGTTATCCTCGTTAATCGCGGTCTTGCTTATGACGATCTCGGCCAACATGCCCGTGCGATCCAGGACTACGACCAAGCGATCCGGTTGAATCCGGCCTATGAGGAAGCCTTCGGCAGTCGCGGCGTGGCTTATGGCGAACTCGGCCAATATGCCCGCTCGATCCAGGACTTTGACCAGGCGATCCGGCTGAATCCGGGTGATGCACATGACTATTACTACCGCAGCGTCTCCAAGCGCCGCTTGGGCGACAGCGCGGGCGCGGACGAAGACTTGGCGAAAGCCAAGGCGATCGATCCCAGCATCGGCGGTTCCGGGAATTCGTCAAGCCCGTCCTCGAACGCGCCGGCTCCGGGAGCCCAAAACGCGCGTTCGGCAGCGCCCGCCAACAACGCAACATTTGGCTTGGGAAACACGCTACAGCAAGCAGCACCGACGCCGAACGCGCCCGCCGCCGACAGCGCAGCGCCCGGTTCGGATGCGATCGAAGTCGAGTATTGGAGAACGATCGAGAATTCCAAGAACCCGGAGGATTTCGAAGCCTATCTGAAGAAATTCCCCAACGGACATTTCGCGGACCTTGCGTGGAACCGCTTCGACGCGTTGCGCGCGCCGGCGGATGTCTGTCAGTCCATGGTGGGCACTTGGTCGTGGTTCATCAACGGCGACGTCACATTCGACGCCGACGGAACGGCGAGGCAGACGAGCGGGTTCAAAGCGACCTGGACCTGCCACAACGGCGACGTCAAGATTTTCTGGCCGATGGGCATCGTCGATACGCTCGCGCTTTCCGCCGACGGCAGGCATCTCAGAGGCCGCGGGGGTGTTTTTGGGCTGTCCGAAGTGACCGGCGACCGCAAATGAGATTCGGGATGTCCGCCGTGAATTCGTCCGGCGTTGCCTTTTGACAAGGCCGCAAACGCGCGGAAGATAACGTCTTCGCCGCCCGGCCGGGGATGACAAGGCGCGGTAACTCGTGTACGCCCCCGCCGCCATGCCGCATACGATCTCCCGCGAAGCCCAGCGCCGGCGCACCTTCGCGATCATCTCGCACCCCGACGCCGGCAAGACCACGCTGACCGAGCACCTCTTGCTGCTCGGCGGCGCGATCCACGAGGCGGGCCGCGTCAAGGCGCGCGGCGAGGCGCGGCGCGCCCGCTCGGACTGGATGAAGATCGAGCAGGAGCGCGGCATCTCGGTGACCAGCGCGGTGATGACCTTCGAGTACGAGGGCGCCGTCTTCAACCTGCTGGACACGCCGGGCCACGAGGATTTCTCCGAGGACACCTACCGCACGCTGACCGCCGCCGACTCGGCGGTGATGGTGATCGACGCGGCCAAGGGCATCGAAAGCCAGACGCGCAAGCTGTTCGAGGTCTGCCGGCTGCGCGACATCCCGATTATGACCTTCGTCAACAAGCTGGACCGCGAAGCGCGCGACGCCTTCGAACTGCTGGACGAAATCTCCGACCAGTTGCAGCTCGACGTGGCGCCGATGGCGTGGCCCGCCGGCCACGGGCTGAACTTCAAGGGCGTCTACGATCTTTACACGGACGATTTCGCCCCCTTCGGCGATTCCCCCGCGCCGATGCCCGCCGACGTCAGAGACAAGCTCGAGGAAGACGTCGAGCTGGCGCGCGCCGGACTGGCGCGCTTCGACGCTGGCGCCTATCGCGAGGGCCATCTGTCACCGGTGTTCTTCGGCTCGGCGCTCAAGAATTTCGCGGTGCGCGATCTGCTGGCGGCCCTGGCCCGCCACGCCCCCAGTCCGCGCCCGCAAGCGGCGAGGGACCGCGAAGTCAAGCCGTCGGAGCACGAAGTGTCCGGCTTCGTCTTCAAGGTCCAGGCCAACATGGACCCCAACCACCGCGACCGCGTGGCCTTCGTGCGCCTGGCGTCGGGGCGCTTCCGCCGCAACATGAAGCTCGTTCAGTCGGGCACCGGCAAGGTCATCGGCGTGCACAATCCGATCCTGTTTTTCGCCAAGGAACGCGAGACGGTGGACGAAGCCTGGCCCGGCGACATCATTGGCATTCCCAATCACGGCGTCTTGCGCGTCGGCGACACGCTGTCGGAATCGGGGGAGATCGTCTTCACCGGCATCCCGAATTTCGCGCCGGAGATTCTGCGCCGGGTGCGGCTGGGCGATCCGATGAAGCAGAAGCATCTGGCCCGCGCCCTCGCCAGCCTGGCGGAAGAAGGCGTCACCCAGGTGTTCAAGCCCGCCATCGGGTCGTACTGGATCGTCGGCGTGGTGGGGCCGCTGCAGCTCGACGTCTTGAAATCGCGGCTGCGCGACGAATACGGATTGGACGCCGAGCTGGAG
The DNA here is from genome assembly GCA_028871795.1 of Alphaproteobacteria bacterium. Lineage (GTDB taxonomy): Bacteria > Pseudomonadota > Alphaproteobacteria > Micropepsales > Micropepsaceae > Rhizomicrobium. The sequence continues at coordinate 38,364 of JAGWMG010000005.1, forward strand.
GCTTCGCCCTACGATGCGGCGCGCTGGATTTCCGCGCCGCGCGACGATCTCGAAAAATTTACGGAGGGCAACCGCGGCGGCATGGCGGCCGACCGCGACGGCGCGCCGGTGTTCCTCGCCAAGAGCGCCTGGGAACTGGGCTACGTCGCGGAAAAATTCCCGCGCGTGAAATTCGCCAAAACGCGGGAGCGCAGCGACGTGCACGGGGAAAAGTAAAGTTTACTTATTCCCCGGTAGATGCAGGCTCTGCTGGATGTGGGCGACCGGGTCCTCCCATTCCGCCAGCCAGGCGGCGATCGCTTCGTCGCGGTCCGTGGCGCTGGCGTTGCAGGTCAGGCTGTAGATCGCCTCCGGTGCGGCGACCGTCAAGTTCGACACCACCACGCCCTTCATCTTCTGGCTGCTGTCGCTGTAGGCGCCGTCGCAGGTGGCGGCCGAATATCCGTTCGAGGTCGCGGGGTGGGAGGTGTCAAGCTCGTAGTCGCTGATGTCCGTCCCGGACGTCTCGCACAACAGCGAACGCTTGGAACTCGCCAGCGCGGCGTTCCAGGCCTTTTGGTCCATTTTCTCGGAATAGGGGTTGCGATTCAGAAAGCACGCCAGATCTTCGTCGCCCTCCGAATTTTCGGCGAAAAACGCCATCAGTTCGCCTTTCTGCGGATCGACGCCCTTTTCCTGGTCGACCCCCGCCGGGATGTCGATGGTGATGGCCGGATCGCCCGCGACCTGGACGGTCTGCCAGTCGTCCGCCGCTGCCGCCGTGCCCGAAAACGCCAGCAGCACGGTGGCGCCCAGAAGCGACGAACGAAATCTATGCATGTTTATCCCCCGCAACGGTGTCGAAAGGAATATAGCCGATGCGCCTTATGGAAGCATCATTCCGCGGCGGCGGTTCGCGCCAATTCCGGCGCAGCGTGATGGATTTGCCAGTACCGCGTCAGCCGTTCGGCGGCGTGCCGGGGCACCGTATCGAAGGCCGGGAGCGCCGCCTCGCCCGCGCCTTTCAGCAGCGCCAGCGCGGAGAACGCGGCGCGCTCGACATGCGCGCCCTTGCACAGCACCGCCAGGGCTTCGCCGGAGGCGTCCGCGAGGATGGCTTGCGCGGTGCGCGGCGCGACGGCGAACGCCGCCGCGAAGCTTTCGGCGAAAGCGCACGCCGTGCTGTTGCGCGCAGCCTCGACGACATGGGCGGCATCCGCCGCGAGCGTGTCGCCGCACGGCCCGGCCAATTCGTTGCGCATCAGGATTTCGCGGCGCAGGCCGCCCGGCGCGCAGAGATAGAATTCGTTGATGAGGTCGAGCGGCAGCTCGCCGTGCCCGCCCAGCCGCGCCGCCAGCTTGGTGCGCTCGCCGTCGTCGCTTTCGCGCGACGTCCGTTCCAGCAGCGCCGCCACCGGCGCGCGCATCGCTTCGGGCCAATCGCAAGGCCACGCCAGCAGCAGATCGGCAAGCTCGCCGATCAGCGCCGCGCGCCGCGCCGGCCCTTCCTCGGCCAGGTCCAAGAGATGGCACAAACGTTCCTTCGCCGCCGGCATCGCACGCTCCCCTGCGCAGAAGCCTATGCACCGTGCGTTAAGGTTTTCTTTGCTGAAAAGCAGAAAGCGGCGAATAGCGCGCAGCGAATGGGGATTAGAAGCGTTTTTACCGCTCGCTATTCGCTTCTTTTCAATTCCCGATCTGCACCCAGTTGTCCGGATAAAATCCGTTGAACGTCGTGCGCACCGCCGCCGAATAGGCGCCCATCATGTCGAAGACGATGAAGTCGCCCGCTCCGATGCCTTCGGGCAGCATCTGCGGGCGCGGCAGCACGTCGAGAGTATCGCAGGTCGGCCCGTAGACGCGGAACGGCCTGGGCGCGCCCGGCAGCGGCAGGGCGCGGTTCTTGGCGTCCACGGTGAACACGCGGTTGGGATAATCGGCGTTCCAGCCGGGCAGGGTCGTTTCGTCGAAGCTGCCATAGGTGCCGTCGTTGATGAACAGCCGGTCGCCCTTGCGCAGCACCACCTGGGTAATCAGCGACATGCCTTCGGCGATCAGCGCCCGTCCCGGCTCGCACAACAGCGGAAGGTCGTCGCGCTCCAGCGTCGCCAGGGCTTCCTTGATGGTGTCGAAGTACCAGTGGTAGGGCGGCACGTCGTTGTTGGTGTAGGGGCCGGGAAAACCGCCGCCGATGTCGAGCGCCGCGATGTCGATGCCCGCCTTGACGACGGTGCGCCGGGTGATCTCGATGGCCTGCGCGTAGGAGAACGGGGAGAGGCATTGCGAGCCGACATGGAAGGTGATGCAGGGCGCCGCGCCCAGCGCCTTGACGCGCTTCAACAGCCGCGCGCCTTCGTCGGGCGCGGTTCCGAACTTGCTGGAAAGTTCGAGCAGGGCGCCGCCCAGTTGCGTCGCCAGCCGCACGAAGACGCGCAGCTTCTCCGGCGCCTTGGTTTCGGCGATCAGCTTGTCGAGCTCGGCGTCGCAATCGACGACGTAATCGCTGACGCCGTATTGCTCGAAGGCCGCCTTGGCGTGGCCGGGCAGGCGCACCGGCGCCATGAAGTGGCATTGTGCGTCGGCAAAGCGGTTCTTCACCAGCGCCACTTCGCCCAGCGAGGCGGTGTCGAAATGGCGGATGCCGGCGGCGTACACCAGATCGAGCACCTGGGGCACCGGATTGGCCTTCACCGCGTACATCGCATCGCCTGGGAAGGCGTCGAGGAAGCGCTTCGCCGCGACGTGGAATTTCTGCGGGAACAGGCAATAGACCGGCTCGACCGGCTTGAGCGCGCCGATGGCTTTCTCGATGGTGGCGAAACGCGGAATCTCGATGCGCGTCGGAGCGTTCATGGATGCGAGCCCCCAATTGCGCGCGCTTCTTGGGGCAAAGGCGGCGGGGGGTCAAGTGGCGGACATTTTACCTTCCCACAAGGGGGAGATTAAGAACGACCGCATCGAAAAGTCTCGCGGGCTCCGCATCGAGGCGCGAAGCCCGCGAGTGTCCCCGCCAGTCAGTGGGGCAGCGGCGGGAGAACGCCTGTCACTGCGCCGGCGGCATGCCGCCGGCGGAGCGGCGGACCGTGACGTTGTCGCCGTCGCGACGGATCCACATCATGCGCTGGTGCATGCCGCCCATGCCTTCCATCGCCGCCATTCTTTCGCGGCGGACTTCCATGGCGACGCGTTGCAGCGTCTTCTGCTGTTCCGCGTTCAGCGTGCCGACCAGCGCTTCGAGCGACGGCGTCTCGGCCTTCAGCTCGGCGAGGCGGTCCTGGAGATGCTTCGTCTGCATCTGCACGCGTTCCATGATGGAGGCGTCGGGGCCGGGCCATTGCCGGGTGGCGCAAGCGGCGGAATGCGCCTTGGCGGAAGCCAGCTTGACGTCTTTCCAGCGCTCGAACGCCGGCTTCTGCCGGTCGGCGAGCGCCAGCTTGGTTTCGAGATAGGCCATCTTGCCGACCGCGCGCGCGTAGAGGTCGGAGCACATCTGGGCGCGATGTTTTTCCATCTCGGCATGATCGAAGTGCATGCGGCCCATCATTGGGGAATTGGGCGGGGGCGGGGCGGTTGCGTCCTGCGCCAAGGCCGCGGACGCGCACAGCGCCAACGCGGCGACGAAGGGTACGATCGGCTGCATAAGGAAACCTCACGAAGTTGAGACACGCGAAGTTTAACGGCGCGCCGCCCGCGTTCCGTCTGAAAAGGGCGTAATTATTGTCGCAATTTGTCGAAGCGCGTCGTCGCGGGCAGGATTTGTTGCGGCTTTGAAAGGTTGCGGACAGCTACGAGCCGGCCCGCAGCTCGCCGATCGTTTTGCGCCCGTCGGCGCTGGGCTGATAGACGAAGCCCATCTCGCCGAGCGCGCGCCGGAACAGTTCCGGCGTGATCGCTTCGGGCACTTCGAAGGTGTCGATGCCGACGCGCGCCATGAAAGCGATCTGGTCGAAGAGGAAATCGCCGGTGGCGCGGATTTCGCCGCGATAGCCGAGCCGCGTGCGCAGCAGCCGCGCCCAGGAAAACGCGCGCCCGTCGCGGAATTTGGGAAACTCCAGCACGATCAGCGACAGCCGGCGGACGTCCGCGCCGAGTGCGGCGGGCGACTCGTCGGACTCGAGCCGCACGCCGAGCGGGGTGTTGCGCGCCAAGAGCGTTTCGCGCTCCTTCTGGAAGCGCTTGAGCGAGACGGTCGCCGGCCCGCCGGGCAGCGGCGCGCCGTCCGCCACGGCGGCGAAGGCGTCGTCGGCGTATCTGCCGTCCTTAATGAGCGGCATGGAGCTGCTCGCGATAGACCATGTTCTTGAACGGCTCCTGGCCTAAGCGCCGGTAGGTGTCGAGGAAGCGTTCGCCGTCGCGGCGCAGCTTCAGATAGGTTTCCACCAGGTGCTCGACCGCGTCCGCGATCTCGTGGGCGCCCAGCCCCGGCCCCAGGATTTCACCGATGGAGGCGTCTTCGGCCGCGGAGCCGCCGAGCTGGAGCTGGTAGAACTCCACGCCTTTCTTGTCGACGCCCAGGATGCCGATGTGTCCGGCGTGGTGATGGCCGCAGGCGTTGATGCAGCCGGAAATCTTGATCTTCAATTCGCCGATGTCGTGCTGGCGGCCAAGATCGGCGAACCGCGCGGCGATTTCCTGGGCGACGGGAATGGAACGCGCGTTCGCCAGGTCGCAGTAGTCCAGCCCCGGGCAGCAGATGATGTCGGTGACCAGCCCGGCGTTGGCCGTCGCCAGCCCGAGTTGCTTCAGCCGCGCGTGGATCGCCGGCAAATCCTGCTTGCGCGCATGCGGCAGCACCAGGTTCTGTTCGTGGCTGACGCGGATTTCCGCCATGCCGTATTGGTCGAGAAGGTCCGCCAGCGCATCGAGTTGGGCGTGCGAGCAATCGCCGGGCACGCCGCCGATGGGCTTGAGCGAAACCGTGACGCTGGCGTAGCCCGGCGCGCGGTGCGCGTGGAGGTTCGTCTTCGTCCAGTTCTCGAAATCGGCGTCGCCGCGCGGCATCTCGTCCGAGAGCTTCTCGAACGGCGGCGGCGCGAAATAGGCCTGTATCCGCGCGATTTCCTCTGGCGGCAGGCGCAAGGTTCCGCCCGCCTTGAGCTCGGCGAATTCGCGCTCGACGCGCCGGCGCATCTCGGCTTCGCCCAGCGTATGCGCCAGGATCTTGATGCGCGCCTTGAAGATGTTGTCGCGGCGGCCGTTCTCGTTGTAGACGCGCAGCACCGCTTCGAGGAACGCCAGCAGGTTCTCTTTGGCGACGAAATCGCCGACGGCGTAGCTGATATAAGGTGTGCGCCCCATGCCGCCGCCGACCAGCACGCGATAGCCGGTCTCCCCCACCGCGTTCTTCACGATCTGAACCGCCACATCGTGGAACCGGAGCGCCGCGCGGTCGTGCGCCGAAGCGCCCACCGCGATCTTGAACTTGCGCGGCAGGAAGCTGAACTCGGGATGCAGGCTCGACCACTGGCGGATGATTTCGGCGGTGGGCCTCGGGTCCTCGATCTCGTCGGCGGCGGCGCCCGCGAAGTGATCGGCGGTGACGTTGCGGATGCAGTTGCCGCTGGTCTGGATGGCGTGCATCTCCACGGCGGCGAGCTCCGCCAGGATGTCGGGCACGTCCTTGAGCTTCGGCCAGTTGAACTGGAGGTTCTGCCGCGTGGTGAAGTGGCCGTAGCCTTTGTCGTATTTGCGCGCGATGTGGGCGAGCATGCGCAACTGCTTGGCCGACAGCGTCCCGTAAGGCACCGCGATGCGCAGCATGTAGGCGTGCAGTTGCAGGTAAAGCCCGTTCATCAGCCTGAGCGGCTTGAACTGGTCTTCGCTCAGTTCGCCGCAAAGCCGGCGCTCCACCTGGACGCGGAACTGCTCGACGCGCTGGCGCACGAAGGCGGCATCGAATTCGTCATATCGATACATCGTCTTCCTTCTCCCGCGCGGGCGGGGCCGCGCCGGATGCGAAGTCGTCCGCGGGATCGGCGCGCGCGCGGGCAAGGCCGGCGGCCTGCTTTCCCAAATCCGGGCGCACCGTCGGCCCGGCGGCGCGGATGATTTCACGTTCCTTCACCGGGCGGACGCCGTCTGTGTCGGCGCGCACCTCGAACAGGTAGGCATTCACCACGACGTTCGCGGCGACGAATTTCTGCGCCGCGGCGAGCGCCGCCTCGGCGTCGGCGGGAGACGGAAAAACCTCGCCCTGTTCGAGAGCGGCGACCCAGCCGCCCGCCCGCCAATAGACGACGTCGCCGTCGCGCAAGCGGTTGGCGGTGAGCATCCGGACCTCTGCCATGGGTGATAAATCACACCTTTGGGCGTGAAAAGCAAGACTTTACATTTTTACCATGTAAATAAAATTATTACACATATTTACAACGTAGAAATAAGATTCATCATGGTGCTTTGCGAAACAGTATTCTTTCGTGACAATCGCCCCATGACCGATGGGACCAAGGCATGAAAGCCGGCGTCGCCGCTGCGCCGGGGCGCAAATCCATTCCCGCCCATCATGTGCTGGCGGTCGTCATCGGCAACGGTCTCGAATTCTACGATTTCCTCTGTTACGCGATCTTCGCTGTTTACATCGGCAAGGCCTTTTTTCCAGCGCACGATCCCTCCATCAGCCTGCTGCTGTCGCTGGCGACCTTCGGCATCGGTTTCGTGACGCGTCCCATCGGCGGCATCGTGCTCGGCGGGCTGGGCGACAGGATCGGGCGCAAGCCCGCCATGTTGTGGTCGTTCCTGCTCATGGGTGCGGGCATGCTGGGATTGGCGCTGACGCCGTCCTACGCCGAGATCGGCATGGCGGCGCCGATCCTGGTTCTGTGTTTCCGGCTGGTTCAGGGTTTTGCATTAGGCGGCGAGGTGGGTCCGACCACCGCCTTTCTGATCGAGGCCGCTCCGCCCCAACGCCGCGGCTTCTACGGCGCCATGCAGTACACCAGCCAGGACGCCGCCATCGTCATCGCTTCGCTGGTGGGCGTGGTGCTGTCCAGCACGCTGAGCCTCGCCGACCTGCACGCCTGGGGCTGGCGCATCGCCTTTCTGGCCGGCGTCGTCATCGTGCCGTTCGGCATCCTGATCCGCCGCAGTCTGCCCGAGACGCTGCACGCGGCCAACGATGCGGCGCTGGCGCCGGACGCGACGGCGGGCGAAGTGGCCCTGCACGCGCGCATAAGGCCCCACCTGAAGGTGCTTGTCTGCGGTCTGCTGCTGCTCGCCAGCACCACGATCGGCACCTATGTGCTGACCTACATGGCGACCTATTCGTTGGTCACCTTGCATCTGCCCGCCAATGTTTCGTTCGGCGTCACCGTCGTCACCTCGGGGCTGGCCGTCGTGTTCCAGCCGGTGAGCGGGCTGCTCTCCGACCGCTTCGGACGCAAGCCCGTGATGCTTCTGCCCATGGTGCTCATATCGGCGCTGATATTGCCCGCCTTCTGGGTGATCTCGCACTATCCCTCGGCGCTGACGCTGTATGGCGCGATGGGGACGGTTGCGATCCTGTTCGCGCTGGCGGCGCCGCCGATCATCGTGGCGCTGACGGAATCCTTGCCGCGCCGCATCCGCTCCGGGGCGGTGGCGACGGTCTACGCCTTCGCCATTTCGATCTTCGGCGGAACGACGCAGTTCGTCGTCACCTGGCTGATCCGGGCGACGGGCTCCCCGCTGGCGCCGGCCTTTTATTGGCTGGGCGCGGCGGCGATGGGAATTGCGGTCATGCTGCTGCTGCCCGAATCCGCCCCGCGCAAGACGGGAAACAGTCTGACGTGACGCCGGCCATTACTGGCGGTTGATGCTTTTCCAGAATTCGTCGGTGTTGGAATAGTTGCGCAGCGCCTCGAACAGGCTGGCGGAGCTGGAAAAGTCGCAGATGCCGCTGTCTTTCTCGTTCGCCGCGCCCGCCGCCACCGCGATGGCCAGCGCCGGCGGATTGGGATCGTCGCCCATGATCGTATCGCAGTTCGGCTGGTCCGAACGCCATACGCCGTTGCTGACGGCGACGATGCCGTAGACGTAGGCCTTCTCGGTGTCGTCCCAGGTGGTGTAGGCGTATAGCTCCCAGCCTCTGTTGGCGCCCATGTCGTTGAGCAGGACGGTATGGCTCTCCCAGGTTCCCTCCTTGCCGTCCTTGTCGACCGACGCTTCGGAGAAATCATACCAGCCATCGCTGCGCGCGGTCAGCCGGTCGTGATAGGTCGAGCTGTCGCGCGTGTCGGTCCAGCCGGCGCTGCTGGGGATCGGCTGGCGCGCCGCCGAAGTGTCGAGCAGATTGGATTTCGATTCGTAACAGCCCGCCAGCAGCAGGCAGGCGAGGATCGCCGGAAACGCCGCGTATTTCATAATCTCCCCCCAACCGACCGCCATGCGGCCGTCTCTGTGCCCATAATAATCGAAGCGGTGCGCTGCGCCAACTGCGGCGCCGATTGCGCTTCTTCGGCGCGCCTTCGTGCCCTTGCGGCAGGTCGGGAATTCCCGGGAAAAGTGCGGACGCGAAAGGCGCGCCGCTAATTGCCGCCGCTGTCTTCGTCGTCGCCGGGTTTGGGCTTGTCGCCCGATCCGAACAGCCAATCCCAGAAGCTCTTGTGTTGTTCGACGGTCTGCGGCTGCTGCTGCGGCGGTTGCTGCTGGGCCTGCGCCGCCGCGGCGGCGCCGTTGGCTTCGTCGTCGGCGGACGGTATGCCCGAGGCCATCAGCGCCTCTTCGCCCGGCGGGGTGCGGTCGAGCGGGCGCGGCGGCAGGCCTTTCTCGGCGGCCAGCATGACGTTGCGCCAGATGGTGGCGGGCAGGCTGCCGCCCGTCACCCCGCGCATCGGCGAGGAATCGTCGTTGCCCACCCACACGCCCGCGACGTAATCCGCCGTGAAGCCGACGAACCAGGCGTCGCGATAATCCTGAGTGGTGCCGGTCTTGCCGGCGGCTTCGTGGCTCCAGATGGCGGCACCGCGCCCGGTTCCTTCGGTCATCACGCCGTACATCATGGCGGTGAGGTCGCGGTCGACATGCTCGGCGACGACGCGCGGTTGCTCCGGCGGCTTGCGCTTGTAGAGGAGCTTGCCGCCCGCGCCGTCCACTTGCGTCACCATGTAAGGCGTCACCTTGAGGCCGCCCGAGGCGATGGCGGCGTAGGCGCTGGTCAGCTCCAGCGGCGTGACTTCGCTGGTGCCGAGTGCCAGGGAGGCGTTGGCGTCGAGCTTGGAGGTGATGCCGCAGCGCCGCGCGGCGTCGATCACGGCGTCGATCCCGACCTCCTGGGCCAGATTGGCGGTGATGGTGTTGACGGAGTGGGCCAGCGCGTCGGCCAGCGTCAGCGTGCCGTAGGAACGCCCGCCGTAATTGGTCGGCGTCCAGCCGTTGATGTCCACCGGCGTATCTTCGCGTTCGTCCTGCGGCGTCAGCCCCGCTTCCAGCGCCGCCATGTAGACGAACGGCTTGAAGGCCGAGCCGGGCTGGCGATGGGCCTGGGTGGCGCGGTTGAAGGTGCTCTCCGCATAGTCCACGCCGCCGATCATGGCCGCCACAGCGCCGTCCGGCTTCAGCACCACGACGGCGGCTTCGCTGGCGTGGGCTCTCTTGCCTTGCTTGCCGAGAATGATGCTGCGCGCCGCCTGGCGGGCGGCTTCCTGCAGCCTGGGCTCCAGCGTGGTGTGCACCACGAGATCGCCGCTGACGGACTGTCCGCTGGTGACCGCAAGCCGCTGGGCTTCGTCGGCCGCCGTGTCCAGGAAGAAGTTGCGCGCTTCCGAGGCGGTGCGGTCGGTGACGACGGCGGGATGGGCGCGCGCGTCCGCCGCCTGCGCTTCGCTGATGGCGCCGGTCTCCGCCATGACGCCCAGCACCATGGAGGCGCGCTGCTGGGCGCGGGCGAGATCGCGCCGCGGCGAGAACACCGACGGCGCGCGCGTCAGCGTCGCCAGCATGGCGGCCTCGGCGAGCGTCACGTCCTTCGCCGATTTGCCGAAATAGATGTGCGCCGCGCCGTCGACGCCGTAGGCGCCCGAGCCCAGGTAGAGCCGGTTGAGATACAGTTCCAGGATCTGCCGCTTGCTGAGCGATTTCTCCAGCGCCACCGCGTCCATCAGCGCGGCGAGCCGGCGCGAATAGGTGCGCGCGGAATTGGTGAAGACGATCTTGGCCGTCTGTTCGCTGATGGTGGAGCCGCCCGCTATGACGTGGCGGGCCAGCAGATCGGTCCACAAGGCGCGGATGATGCCCTCCGGATCGATGCCGTGATGCGAATAGAATCGGCGGTCCTCCATGGCGACGAAGGCGGCGGGCAGATAGGGCGGCATCTGATCCAGCGTGAGGCGCTCCCCGACCAGCGCGCCGCGGCGGCCAACCACCTCGCCCTTGGCGTCGAGGAAGGTGAAGGCGACGGGGCGGTTCATGGCGTAGAGGTCTTGCGTGAGATCGAGCTTCGGCGCGAACAGTCCCAGCGCGTAGGGCAAGAGGAACACGCCGATCACCGGCACCGCGACGATGGCGCCAACCCACAGGCTCAGGCGCGCCAGGAATTGGCGGCGGTCGATGATCCAGCCGCCCAAGGCGTCGGCTCCGCGACCCAGCATCTCGAGGAATTTGCGGACGAAGTCAGCCATCGCGGCGTTTCGTGGCCGATATTTGGGGCGGATTCAAGACGCAGCGCGTTAACGATAGGAAAGGCGGAGCGTTTACCCTCTTGCCCGCTCGTCACGCCGAAGCGCGTATTCCGCCACCCGCCCTCACACCGCAAACCAATTGTCGGCTTCCAAATGCGGTGTGGTGCCCATGCTGCGGAAGGCTTGATAATCGGTGGCGCCGAAGATGCCGTCGCCGTGAACGCCGTCGTCGGCAAGGGGGAGGATGATCCGCTCGCCGTATCCGAAATGGTTCAAGTGTTGGAAGACCATCCCTTCGCCCCGGTACAACTGCGGCCCGCACACCACCCGTTTTGCACGGGCGAACAGCCTCTTGTAATCCTTCTCCGGGTATAGCTCCTTCATCGGCACGTCCTTGAGGGACCTGTTGAATTTCTGCTCGATGCGGGCCCCCGCGAGCCGCCCCGTGAACGCATCCGCCGAACGGTCGTATGTGTATGACCATATGATCGTAAGCTGGCCGGCGATCTGCGCCGGACGAATATCGCTCCATGCGGGCATCGTGCGGGACCCGCGCACCTCCGCCCAATGACGTGCGACGTGTTTCAGGGCGGGAGATTTGATGGCCAGCTCAAAGGCTTCGAAGCTCACGACATTCGATCCTGTCTCGAAGGCTTCGTGACGCACGCTCGAAATTATACCGCTGCGGCCGGGGCAATCAACCGGCCGCTGAACCAGCCGGGGGCGTCGCGGCAACGTTGCGCTGGCGCCGGGCGGGCGCGAAGAAAAACGGCCCGCCGTCGCGCTTTGCGAGTCGAGCGCATTCTCAGCGAAAAAAATTTCCAGGCCCCCTTGAACCGACAAGGTCGAATGACCATTTCGCCTATATCACCAAAAATCCATCCGATGCCCCGCACCCCGCCACCTCCCGCCGACGGTCAGCCGCCGCTTGCCGAGATGCGCGCGCTCCCGCCCGAGGTTATCGATGAGGAATGGAAGGATGAGATCGTGAACAGGCTGCTTCGCGAGCTGAAGCGTCAGCTTTGCCAATTGGAAAACGCCCTACCCACGCCCGAAATCGACCAGGCGAAGATCCGCGCGGCCAATGTGGCCACGCTGGCCTCCATCGAACGCACGCTGGAGCGGCTGCTTCAGCTCGAACAACAGCGCGCGCAGGCGCGCGAAACCAAGGTGGCGGCGAAGAATGACGATGCCCTTGCGGCGCTGGAACGCCGAATCGATCGGATTGCTGCCGCCGTCGCAACGCCGCGCGCTGCTGAGAAACCTCAGCAATGACGAGGCCCGCCTGCTGCTCGACGACTGGCGCTTCTGGGCGCGCGCCGAGCAATTGCCGCCGCCGGGCGACTGGCGCATCTGGCTGTTCCTCGGCGGGCGCGGCGCCGGCAAGACGCGGGCGGGCGCCGAATGGATCGCCGAGGGCGTGCGCCGCGGCCGTATGCGCCGCATCGGGCTGGTCGGCGCCACTTTCGCGGATGCGAGGAGCGTGATGATCGAAGGCGAATCCGGATTGCTGGGCGTGGCGCAGGGCGCTTCCTTCGAACCGGCGAACCGGCGTGTTCTGTGGCCCACCGGAGCGGTGGCGACCGTGGTCTCGGCGGAGGAACCCGACTACGTGCGCGGCCACCAGTTCGATGCGGTGTGGGCGGACGAATTCTGCAAATGGGCCGAGCCGCAAGGCGCCCTCGACATGGTGCTGATGGCGCTCAGACTGGGGCGCGATCCGCGCCTGGCGCTCACTACCACGCCGCGCAACGTCAAGGCGCTGCGCGATCTGCTGGCGGCGCCCGACGTGGCGCTGACGCGTTCCGCGACGGCCGCCAACGCCGCCAATCTGGCGCCGACGTTTCTTTCGGGCCTCGAATTGCGCTTCGCCGGCACGCGGCTGGGCCGCCAGGAGCTGGAAGCCGAGCTGATCGAGGACAACGACTTGGCGCTGTGGCGGCGCGGCTGGATCGAAGCCGCGCGCCTGCGCGAGGCGCCGCAATTGACCCGCGTGGTGGTGGCGGTCGATCCGCCCGCCTCCGTCGCGGGCGACGAATGCGGCATCGTGGCGGCGGGGTCGGGCGAGGACGGCGCGGCCTATGTGATCGGCGATTACTCCGTCGGCGGCGTCTCGCCCGCAAGCTGGGCGGCGCGCGTCGCCGACGCCTACGAACACTTCAAGGCCGACGCCGTCGTGGCGGAATCGAACCAGGGCGGCGACATGGTGAAACAGGTTTTGCTCGACGCGATGCCCAACGCGGCGGTCAGGCTGGTGCACGCCACGTGCGACAAGCGCACGCGCGCCGCCCCCGCCGCCGCGCTTTACGAACAAGGGCGCGTGCATCACGTCGGCGCCTTTGCGGAACTGGAGGACCAGATGTGCACCTATGGCGGCGAAGGCAAAAGCCCCGACCGCCTGGATGCGCTGGTGTGGGCACTGGCGGAACTCTTCCCGCGCCGCCGCGCCGCGCCGAAGGTGCATTCGATATGAACAAACGAAAGACTGTCATGGCCCGCGAATGCGGGGGGGTAAAGGAACATAACCAAAACCTGACATGCTGTGACCAAGATGCATAGTCCCGATTCGACGATATCAGCGGGCTGGCAAGGGCCATGACAAAAACACCTGAAAAAGAGCGAACGCCAAAATACGCAAGCCCGTGGTACGCGAAAGCTGGCGTTGTGTATTTCATCGGTGCCGGGCGACCGCTCATCGCGGTCAAGATAGGGGTAACTCAAAAGGACAAAGTGAAACAACGGCTCCGTGCCATTCAATGCGACAACCACGAGCCTGTGGAATTGCTGGGCATCCTGTCGTTTGATGATGGCGACAAACCACTCTTGCAGGCCGAACGCCGGGAGCGATCACTGCACACTCAGTTCGCGGCATACCAGCGCATCGCGGATGGATACGTGGGCCATGAGTGGTTTTCCGCCGCACCGGAATTGGTAGCCTTCATAGCCGAGCACACGACGGCCCCAGAGCAACTCGGCTATCCTAGATCGGTTGCAAACATCCGTGAGCGGGACGGGGCGGAGAGATAAATGCATTTCATTCTCGCAAGAGCTTTGTGGGCAATTCGTTAGTCGTCGCTCTTCTTAGACGGACTTTGGGCCGTTTTAGACGGACTTTGGGCCGTTCAAAATACGGGCAACAAAGTGCATTGCACGCGCTTGAACCGCATTGGTTGGGTCTTTTCCGTTCAATGCGGCCACAATCCAGTCATGCGCGGGCTTCTGATCCTTGAGGTCGGTGTTGTTGCCTTGTAAGGCAGTTCCAACTACGGCTTCAAGAGCGAGGGCAAACGCCTGTTGATCAAGGCGGTCGGTGAAATTCGGCAGCTGCGACATTTGCTTGTTCCCTTCATACTGCGTTGGGCGCTGAAGCGTATATGAACGGACGGCGCACGGTGAAAGCATAGCGGGTCTGCTAGGTGAAGCGATATGCGCATTTCATGCATTGCGGACATGACGGAGCTAGGCGGAGAGCCTACCGATTTGATCGTATTTCCCGAGTACAGTGATCCGGCACAATTGACGGCAGCAAGTCTACGACACCCAAATTCAATTGTCGTGGGCGCGGCAGAAGATGCCCATCGCAACCGAGGCTATTTGCTACATCATGGACGGAATCAAATTGACTATCTGAAGCTGGAACCCGATGGCCGCACAGACGGAAGTGAAGACATTGGACAATCCCCTGTCTATGAGTCCGCTAACGTATGTGTAGGCGTGCTTATCTGCATGGATATTCAAATCGCAGACTTCTTGCGGAGGATCGTTCGAGCGATCCGGTCAAGCTCTTCTGAACTGAAGTTTTTGTGCGTTTCAGCGGATATGGGCTCGGAATGGTTTCCAGGCAAGATGTTGTCGAGTGACTTCGCCGGTGTTTATGTTGTCGTATGCAACCACACTATGAACCACCAAGTGCGATGCAAGAGTTTTATGACAAATCTACGGGGAGAGAAAATCACACCGCAGGTAGACGTTGAACCAATCCACTACGGCTTGCTTGCAAACGGTGATGAACCGGAACGAATATTTGGGGGCTGACCCCAACGGTCACCTATCTAAGAACAGTCGAATGCCCATTGTGTCGCTCTGCGGCTCATGCCCGCCGCCCTCCTCTTGGCAGCGGCCTTATCGGGCCGTGTACCACGTGAGCCGAATCGAAGAAATTCGCAATCTCAGCGTCCAAAGCCCTTGAAAGACGCTCAAGCACGGCTACGGTCGGGTTTTCCAGCGCCCGCTCCAGGCGGCTGGCTGTTTCAGGCATATGGGGGCTTTTGCGGTCTTTGACGTTCTTTCATCACCTAGGAATTGGACCCATTCACATAGAGAATATAAACATGGGGATCAGCCCATCCTCTGACAGAGCCGCTGCTAATCAGCAACTCGTTATACTCAAAATCAATTGGTTTCAGGTCGGCATCTAAAACAAGCCGACACTGATTTTTTTCGCCGATCCTTTTTAGAACATCGCTGGTAATGGGAAGATTTAACTGTCGCGCCTGCATAACATCTAGCCAAAAATAATTGGCAACAGCAGGTGTTGGACATAAATACATTCCATTACCCGCTGCCATCGCAGGAGCCGTCAAAATGACGAAAACAACGGCCATCCATTTTGCGCTCACGGCTTCTCTCCAAATTGATAATTAAGACTCAGCGCTTTCTCCGTCGTTTTTCATGCTGATTTCGGTGCCGGTGTCGAGCCACCATGTCCTGAACGTTGTCCAAAGGGCTTCCGGGTTTCAGATGATTGGGATTTACGCATCGACGATTATCGCAACTATGACGGAGCACGGCTCCTTCAGGGACCGCGCCCTTCATTTTGAAGTACACACGCCTGTACGGCGATTCATCTGCGGTCTTCCAAATCCAACATCCTTTGGATGATTGGCGGATGCGAAGCTTCCAGTGTTCCGGAAGTTGGTCCATCAGAACTACTTTCTTGGTCAGGTGTGCGACGGCCTTGATACGACGTTGAAGGTCCTCCTCCTTTTGTATTGCCGCCTCATTTGCAGCGGCCATTTGTGCCTTCAAATCTTCCCGGCTAATTGCGCCGATGAACATTGTACGAGGCCGTTCTAATTCGACTTCCGAAAATGTATGTCGATAACCTTTCCCAACACCGGACCAATAGTTCCCCAGAACTATGATATCCGTCCGGATCGTTTCCGTTGCACGCTCAAACGTGTGCCCAATAAGGCAGCGGTTTTCCCGAATGCTGTGTATGGCTTCGGCGGCGGAACAGGCTGTTGTCCAAATGCCTGCGTACTCACCGGACTGAAAGGCACACACGAGATAGGAGTGTGACGTGCTTGGCGACGGAGCCGGTGCACGCTTCGGAATCCGACAGGTCCCGATTTCATGTCCGGTTGCGGGCAGCTCTACGAATGTGGTGAGGCTCATCCGCTCCCCTGATCTGGTGATCGGGGAGTTAAGAAAACCCAACTAGGCAGGTTCGCATCAGCCTTTAGGCTTTCGCCCTGAACATACGCTGATGCCTCCCCGACCATATAGGTCAAGGAGTGCCGGATGACGGCTGCACTAAGCCGCCTAGTTGAGAGGTTCTTACGCCCCAGAACGGCCTACGGGCCATTCCGGGAGCAACTATAAAGAGGCCTACTCGGACATGCAAAGGTCGGCGGGCGGGTTGGTTTACAGTCCCTTAGCTATGGTGTTCGCGAAATTCCAATGGCCATTCCGGTGTTCAATCGGCTCCGCTCGCCGTTGCCAAGCGAGAGGACGGTCATGGGGGCAAACCTGCTTCGTGAACGCCTAGCGAGGTAAAATCGCGCGCCGAAGACAGCGGAGCTTGTCACGAAGCAGAGTTTGCTGAACGAACGTTCAGCCCTTCGGGATTAGTCGATTCGCTTTGCGAATCACGATGGCGGTGAGCGGGCGTGAGCCTGAGAGCATTTTCGATAGGTTCGACGCATCTATGCGCAGTTTGCGTGCGACAGCGGTCAAGGATGTCCGTTCGATCCAATTTTTAAGCCGCGCAATTACTTTTGCATCCCAAATACGTTTGTTATTCCCTTCCTTCTCCAACGCCATGATCGCCCGCAGCAGTTCTTTGATCGTTTGTGGCCGTGGCCGAGAATCGTGTGCCAGGACAGCGGACAACTGTTGCCGGGATAATCCGGCAGCTTCAGAGAGCGCGCTTTTCCCGAATTTTCTCGCTGCCTTGCCGATCAACTTGACAAGCTGCCGCCGACCTTTGGGACTTAAGCCATATTCGATTTGCGCCTCGGGCATTTCGCCAAGAAAGAATTGATCCTCCCAGCGGTTGGCTTCCTTCCCGATATATTCGACGGCAACGGCCTGAATATGCCGCCGCTCGGTCAAGCCCCTGGTTGTTGTTTCAGCGTTGTCGAATTTCGACTCCGAATGCAGATGATAATCTGCAATTGATTCGCGATAGGTTGCCAGAATCGATAACGGCACGGGACGCCCGGTGCGACGGTCAAAGCACCGGTTCGCACCACGTGCCGGATTGTCATCGAAGGGCGCGACCACGGCGGGCAATCCATCATCGATATAGTCTGCCTCAATCTCGCCTAACGCGATGGCTTCGTATAAGGCTGTTCGCGACACCTGATAGGCGAGTAGAAAATTGAACGCCTTGACACGGTCGGCATAGGGCTTGCCTTGGTTGAAGGCATCAAACCAGTGCAAAAGTGCCGATGTGGAAGCGGAGTACCGGCTAACAGCAGGTCCATCCACTCCCGGCAACGGCGACAGATCAACTAGGTCGGGATGACCTTCAAGTTCGGCCATAATGATCTGGTACCAAACGTCATAATGCCAGCGGTGCACGCCTATGTCGTCTAGGGGGAGAGACGGAATTGGGATGGAGATTGGTGCATTGCTGTCTTTGTACGGCTCAAGCCAATGTCCCAAACCATGCGCGACGGCCTTGCGAATGACAGGATTACCGCTGTTGTCGAGATTGAACAGAACATAACGCTTGGCCGAAATCGCGATGGCATAAAGGGCTTCGTGCGTACCTGACACAGTCTTACCATTTTCGAGTCGATAGTTTTGATCTTCGATTTTAAACAGCGGTTTGTCATCGTCATAGGGACTGAGCGCATCAACCGTGCGCTGGACGAACAGAAACGCGCGCTCGACGAGCTGACGCTGGCGGCCGCCCGCCCGTCCATCGGCAACGAACGCAAGATGATCTTCGCCGGTGCGCGCGAGAAGAAGGCGGCCTTCGAGCGCTACATCCGCAAGGGCGACGCCGGCGGGCTGGAGGCGCTGGAGCTGAAGGCGATGTCCGCCGGCTCTCTCGCCGACGGCGGCTACACCGTGCCGCTGGAGATCGAGCAGACCATCGACCGCGTGCTGGCGAAGGTCTCGCCGATGCGCGCCATCGCCACGGTGCGCCAGATCGGCTCCAACGTCTACCGCAAGCCCATCGCCACGGCGGGCGCCGCCACCGGCTGGGTCGCGGAAACCGACGCGCGGGCGCAGACCGCGGCGCCGACGCTGGCGGCCATCGATTTCGCGACGATGGAGCTTTACGCCATGCCGGCGGCGACGCAGACGCTGCTCGACGACAGCCGGGTCGATCTCGAAGCCTGGCTGGCGGGCGAAGTGCAGACCGTGTTCGCCGAACAGGAAGGTGCGGCCTTCGTCTCCGGCAACGGCACCACGCAGCCCAAGGGCTTCCTCAGCGAAACCACCGTCGCCGACGCCTCCTGGGTGTGGGCCAAGCTCGGCTATATCGCCTCGGGCACGGCGGGCGCCTTCGCCGCCAGCAATCCGGCGGACACCCTGGTCGCGCTGGCCTACGCGCCGAAGACGGGTTATCGCGCCAACGGCAGCTGGATGATGAACCGCAACACCGAAAGCGTCATCCGCACCTTCAAGGACTCGATGGGCGAATACATCTGGCAGCCGGGCACGTCCGCCGGCCAGCCGCCCACCCTGCTGGGTTATCCGGTGGCCGAAGCCGAGGACATGCCCGACATCGCCGCGAATTCGTATTCCGTCGCCTTCGGCGATTTCGCGCGCGGTTATCTGATCGTCGACCGCGTCGGCGTCAACGTGCTGCGCGATCCCTATTCGGCGAAGCCCTACGTGCTGTTCTACACCACCAAGCGCGTCGGCGGCGGCGTGCAGAACTACGAAGCGATCAAGCTCTTGAAGTTCGCGGCGTCGTAAACGGCACACAAAAACGTCATGGCCGGGCTTGACCCGGCCACCCAGTGCCCGCGTGGCCACGCGGGCACATGATTCTAGATGGCCGGGTCGCGCTTCGCCCCTTGGGCTCGCTGCCCGGCCATGACGGGATTTATTGCATGTCCCTTATCCTCATCACTCCTCCCTCTTGCGAGCCGGTGACGCTCGCCGAGGCCAAGGCGCATCTCAAGGTCGCCACCGCCGACGACGATGCGCTGATCGCCTCGCTCGTCACCGCCGCGCGGGTGCGCGCCGAATGGCACACCGGGCGCGCCTTCGTCACCCAAAGCTGGACGCAGTCCCTCGACGCTTGGCCCGAGAGCGGCCTCGTGGAGATCGCGCTGCCGCCCTTGCAGAGCGTGACGCAGGTCACCGTCTACGCGCTCGACGACGCCAGCAGCATCGTCGATGCGTCGCTCTACCGGGTGGACGCGGCGTCGGCCCCCGCGCGTTTGATGCTGAAGGGGATCTTCGCGCCGCCCTTGCTGGTGCTGCGCCCGATCGATGCGGTGGAAATCGCCTTCACCGCCGGCTACGGCGGCGCCGACGCCGTGCCGGAGCCGGTCAAGCAGGCGATCCTTCAGATCGTCGCCGATCTTTACACGCGGCGCGGCGACGAGGCGGATGTCGTGTCGTCGGCGGCGCAGGCGATGCTGGCGCCTTACCGGATTCTCAAACTATGATCGGCGCACTCGACCAGAGCGCCTCGCTGCAGGCCAAGGTGCTGACGGCGGACGGCGGCGGCGGTTACGCCGAAAGCTGGCAGACCTTCGCGACGGTGTGGGTTTCGGTAGCGCCCCTCGCCGCCGCCGACGTCTTCGGCCCCGACGCGCTGGAATCGCGGGTGCGCCACCGCCTGACGCTGCGCCGACGCGGCGATCTCGCCGCAGGCCAGCGCGTTCTCGTGGGCGCGCGCAGCTTCAAGGTCCATGCGGTGCTCGACGCGGGCCAGCGGACGCCGACCGTCACTCTGTCGTGCGAGGAATTGCCATGAGTTGTGCAAGCTGGGCGCTGCAGCAGGCGGTGTTCGCCACGCTGTCGGTGAGCGACGCCGTCAAGGGCATCGCCGGCGATCCGCCGCGGGTGTTCGACGCCGTGCCGCGCGGCGCGGCGTTTCCCTACATCGTCGTCGGCGACGACAGCGAAACCAACTGGGACACCGCCACGGAGGCCGGCAGCGAGCACACGCTGTCGGTGCAGGTGTGGTCGCGTGCCGGCGGGCGCAAGGAGATCAAGCTGGCGGCGGAAGCCGTGCGCGGCGCGCTCGACGGCGCCTCGCTGACGCTCGACGGCCACACGCTGGTCGATCTGCGCTATCTCGCCGCCGATTTCGCGCGCCAGAGCGACGGCGAAACCTTCCGCGCGACGCTGCGCTTTCGCGCGGTGACGGAACCAACCTAGGAGAACTCCCATGTCCGCCCAACGCGGCAAAGACCTGCTCATCAAGATCGGCGACGGCGCCAGCCCGGAGAATTTCACCACCGTCGCGGGCCTGCGCGCCACCAAGCTCGACTTCAACGCCAAGGACGTCGACGTCACCAATTCGGACTCCACCGACATGTGGCGCGAACTGCTGGCGGGGGCGGGCGTCAAGTCGGCGGCGATTTCGGGCTCCGGCGTGTTCAAGGACGCCGCGTCCGATGCGGCGCTGCGCGCGGCGCTATTCGACCAGACGCTGTCGAACTGGCAGATCGTGATCCCGAGCTTCGGCACCGTGGCCGGTCCGTTCAAGCTGGTCTCGCTGCAATACGACGGCCCTTACGACGGCGAGCTGAAGATTTCGCTGTCGCTGGCCTCGGCCGGCGCGCTCAGCTTCACGGGAGCGTGACATGCCTAACAGAATCCGCGGCGAAGCCGAACTGATCGCGGGCGGAAAGAGTTTCCGCCTATTGCTGACGCTGGGCGCGCTGGCCGAGATCGAAGACGGGCTCGGGCTCGAAGACCTCGGCCAAATCGCGCCGCGCTTGAAGCGGGCGCGCGCCGGCGATCTGGCGGTCGTCGCGGCGGCGCTGATGCGCGGCGGCGGCCACGAAGCGACGCCCGCCGAGGTGTTGCGGCTGCCCTGCGATCTCGGCGCGCTGATCGCCGCCGTGGCGCTGGCCTTCGACCGCGCCGGGCTTTCGCACCACGCAAACGGAACGCGTGAGGATTCATCCGCCCCTTTTCCTGGGACGGCTGGCTGTCGCTCGGGCTAGGCACCCTCGGACTGGAGCCGAAAACCTTCTGGAGCATGTCGCTCGCCGAATGGCGCGCGCTGCTCGCGGGCAAGACCGCGCGGCGCAAACCGGCGCTGGCGCGCGCCGATCTCGAACATCTGATGCAACGCTATCCGGACGACAACCATGACTAGACGAAGCTCGCGCGGCACGCCCGCCGGCGCTGCCGCGTTCGGCGCGCTGGACGGCGCCGCCAAGGCGCTTGCCGATTTCGCCAGCGGCCCGGTGGCGGACGCCACGGCCAGCATCGAAACCGCGGTGACGCGCTCCTTCGCCGCCGTGGCCAACACCATCGCCGCCGCCGCGCTGTCCGGCAAAGCCTCCATCGGGCAGATGGTCGACGCCATCCTGGCCGATTTCGACCGCGTCGCCTCGAGCCAGTTCATCGCCAGGCCGATCGCGGGCGTGGTGTCGTCCCTGATCGGTTCGCTGCTGCCGCTTTCCGGCGCGCGCGCCGGCGGCGGACCGGTCGATGCGGGCGGCGCCTATCTGGTCGGCGAGCAGGGGCCGGAGTTGTTCGTGCCGTCGTCGAGCGGCGCCATCGCGCCTAACGCGCAGGCCGCGCGCCCGTCGATCACGCTCAACGTTCAGACGCCCGACGCCCGAAGCTTCCTCAAATCCGAAACCCAGATCGCCGCGATGATGTCGCGGGCATTGGCGCGGGGACAGAGGAATATGTGACATGACATTTCACGAGATTAGATTCCCCACCGCCGTCGCCTTCCATTCCACGGGCGGGCCCGAGCGTAAAACGGAAATCGTCGCGCTGGGCTCCGGCTTCGAGGAACGCAACGGGGTGTGGGCCAATTCGCGCCGCCGCTACGACGTCGGCTCGGGGGTGCGCACGCTCGACGATCTCGCCGCCGTCGTCGACTTTTTCGAGGCGCGCATGGGCAGGCTCTACGCCTTCCGCTTCAAGGATTTCGCCGATTTCAAATCCTGCGCCCCGGGCGCGAACGTTTCGCCCGCCGACCAAGCGATCGCCACCGGCGACGGCGCGACGGCGATCTTCCAGCTCGTCAAGACTTACGCGTCGGGGCCGTCGAGCTGGACGCGCGTCATACAAAAGCCGGTCGCCGGCAGCGTGCGCGTGGCGCTGGCCGGCGTCGAGCAGACGAGCGGCTGGAGCGTGGACGCGACGAGCGGCCTGGTGAGCTTCGCGGCGGCGCCCGCCAGCGGCGTCGCCGTCACCGCCGGATTCGAATTCGACGTGCCGGTGCGTTTCGACACGGATTCGCTGCTGGTCAATCTGGCGAACTTCGCGGCGGGCGAGATTCCTTCCATCCCGATCGTGGAGGTGCGGATATGAAGTCCCTTCCCTCCGGCCTGCAGGACCATCTCGATTCGGGCACCACCACCTTGTGCTGGTGCTGGAAGATCGTGCGCCGCGACGGCGCTTCGTCCGGCTTCACCGATCACGATGCGCCTGTGAGCTTCGGCGCTCTGAGTTACGAAGCGGTCGCCGGCTTCACCGCCAGCGAGGTGCAATCGACGCTCGGTTTGGCCGTGGACAATCTCACGGCGGCGGGGGCGCTGTCGTCGGAGGCGCTGAACGAGCACGATCTCGCGGCGGGACTCTACGACAACGCCGCCATCGAGATATGGCGCGTCAACTGGTCGTCGCCGGATCAGCGCGTGCTGATGCGCAAAGGCAGCCTCGGCGAGGTCAAACGCGGCAAGACGGGATTTACGGCGGAGGTGCGCGGCTTGGCGCATGTGCTCAATCAACCGGTCGGACGCGCCTACGCACACGCCTGCGACGCCGATCTGGGCGACACCCGCTGCAAGGTGGCGCTGACCGCCGCCGCCGGAACGGTCGTCAGCGTGCTCGACGCGCGCCGCTTCGCCGTCTCGGGATTGGACGCTTATGCGAACGGCTGGTTCGCCGGCGGCAAGCTCGCCTTCACCGGCGGCGCCAATACCGGCACGGCGATGGAAGTCAAACGCCACGCGGCGGCGGGCGGCGTCGTCAGCGTCGAGCTGTGGCAGGCGATGAGCCAAGCCGTGGCGCCCGGCGACGCGTTCGCCGTCACGCCGGGCTGCGACAAGCAATTCGCCACCTGCAAGACGCGCTTTGCCAACGCCGCGAACTTCCGCGGTTTTCCCTACATGCCGGGCAACGACGTGGCGCTGTCCTATCCGTGCTCCTCGACGCCGCTCGACGGAGGCAGCCGCTATGGCAACTGACATCGTGACCGTCGCCCGCGCCTGGATCGGCACGCCTTATGTGCACCAGGCTTCCGTCAAAGGGGCGGGCTGCGACTGCCTCGGCCTGCTGCGCGGGGTGTGGCGCGAGCTTCGCGGCGAGGAGGCGGAAACGCCGCCGCCTTACGCGCCCGACTGGAGCGGCGGCGGGGAAAGCCTGCGCGATGCGCTGGAGCGGCATCTGGACGAGATCGCGCTCGCCGACATCGCGCCGGGCGACGTGGCGCTGTTCCGCATGGTCGAACGCGGCCCGGCCAGGCATTGCGCCATCGTCGCCGAGAAAGAAGGCGCGCCGACCTTGATCCATGCGCGCCAGAACAAACGCGTCAGCGAGGAAGCCTTCACGCCCGCCTGGCGGCGCAAACTGGCTTATGCGTTTCGGATGTGAATTCCAATCCGCCTCCCCCTCAAGGGGTTAGGGAATATTATCATGGCCTCTCTGGTCCTCGGCGTCGTCGGCTCGGCGCTCGGCCCGTCGCTGTTCGGCGGCGGCGTCTCGTTTCTCGGCGCGGCGGTCACCGGCGCGCAGATCGGCGGCGCGCTGGGCGCGCTGGCCGGTGGCGAGATCGACGCCGCGCTGATGCCCGCCGTCAAGCGCACGGGCGCGCGGCTGTCCGACATCGCCGTGCAGTCCTCCACCGAAGGCGCGCCCATCCCGCACCTCTACGGGCGTATGCGCGCGGCGGGCCAGCTTTTGTGGGCCAGCCGCTTCAAGGAAACCACGTCCACCGCCACGACCGGCGGCAAGGGCGCCGCGCCCGCCGTCAAGACGACCGACTATCTCTATTCCATCTCCTTCGCGGTGGGCTTGTGCGCCGGCCCGGTCACCCGGATCGGACGGGTGTGGGCGGACGGCAATTTGATCGACCTGGCGCAATACACCGTGCGCTTCTATCCCGGCGACGAGGCGCAGAGCTTCGATCCGCTGATCGAGGAGATCGAGGGCGCGGGCAACACGCCGGCCTATCGCGGGCTGTGCGTCGTCGTCTTCGAGGACCTGCCGCTCGCCCAATTCGGTAACCGCATCCCGCAGCTGCAGTTCGAGATCGTGCGCGCGATTTCGTCGGACAATCCGGCGTCGCTGGAGAACCTGCTGCCCGGCGTGGCGCTGATCCCCGGCGCGGGCGAGTTCGTCTATGCCACCGGGATCGTCAGCGAGGACGACGGCGAAGGTGCCACCGCCCCCGAGAACGCGCACGGCGCCTCGGGCGAAGCGGACCTGAAAGCCTCGCTCGACGAGCTGCAGGACCTGGCGGCGCACCTCGGCGCGGTGTCGCTGGTGGTGGGCTGGTTCGGCGACGATCTGCGCGCGGGCACTGTCAGGATCAAGCCGGGCGTCGAAACCGCGGCCAAGCTCACCTATCCCGAGACCTGGAGCGTCGACGGCGTGGCGCGCGCCGACGCCCATGTCGTGAGTCAAAGCGGCGGCCGCCCCGCCTACGGCGGCACGCCGTCGGACTTAAGCGTGGTGGCGGCCATCGCGGAGCTGAAAGCGCGCGGGCTCAGCGTGTTGTTCAATCCCTTCCTGTTCCTGGACGTGGCGGCGGCCAACGCCCTGCCAAATCCGTACACGGACAATGCCGCCGGCTTGGGCCAGCCGCCCTATCCCTGGCGCGGGCGGATCACGGTCAGCCCGGCCTGCGGTTACGCCGGCAGCGCGGATCAAACTTCCGCCGCCGCGGCGCAGATAAGCGCCTTCTTCGGCACGGCCACCGCTGCCGACTTCTCCGTCAGCGGGACGGCCGTGTCGTGGACGGGCGGAAGCGATTGGGGCTACCGCCGCATGATCCTGCATTACGCCAAGCTGTGTGCGGCGGCGGGCGGTGTCGACGCTTTCCTCATCGGCTCGGAGTTGCGCGCGCTGACGCGCTCGCGCAGCGATGCCTCCACCTATCCCGCCGTCGCCGCGCTGAAGACGCTGGCCGCCGACGTGCGCGCGATCCTGCCGGGCGCCAAGATCGGCTACGCCGCCGACTGGTCGGAATACAACAATCACCAGACCGGCGATGTACCCGGCGCGCTGATCTTCAATCTCGATCCCTTGTGGTCGGACGCCAACATCGACTTCGTCGGCATCGACAACTACCTGCCGCTGGCCGATTGGCGCGACGGCACCGCGCATCTGGATTACAACGCCAACGGTCCCACTTCCATCCACGATCCCGCCTACCTGGCGTCCAACATCAAGGGCGGCGAGGATTACGACTGGTATTATGCCGACGCTGCCGCGCGCGAGGCGCAGACGCGCACCACCATCGCCGACGGGCCGGGCAAGCCGTGGGTGTGGCGGGCCAAGGATCTGTGGGGCTGGTGGTCCAATCTGCACTACGACCGCCCGGCGGGAAGCGAGAGCGCAACGCACACCGCCTGGGCGGCGCAGTCCAAGCCGATCTGGTTCACCGAACTGGGCTGTCCGGCGGTGGAGAAGGGCGCCAACCAGCCCAACGTCTTCTTCGATCCCAAATCGAGCGAGAGTTTCTTTCCTTATTATTCGAACGGGCAGCGCGACGATCTCGTCCAGCGCCGCTTCCTCGAGGCGCATCTGAATTTCTGGAAGGCGCCCGCCAACAATCCCGCCTCCGGCGTCTATTCCGGGCGCATGGTCGATACGGCGAACGTCTATGCCTGGTGCTGGGACGCGCGCCCGTTTCCCTTCTTCCCCGCGCGCGCCGACGTCTGGGGCGACGCCGCGAACTACCGCACCGGCCATTGGCTGAACGGGCGGCTGGGCGCGGTGCAGCTCTGCGATCTCGCGGGCGCCTTGTGCGCGGAGGCGGATTTTTCCGCCATCGACGTTTCGAATCTCGACGGCATCGTCACCGGCTTTGCGCTCGCCGACACCGTGAGCGTGCGCGAGGCGCTGGCGCCGCTGTCGGCGGCGTATTTTTTCGATGCCGTGGAAAGCGATGGCCTCATCAAGTTCGTCAGGCGCGGACGGCCCGCCGCCACCCCCTTCGGCGAAGGCGACGTCGCGCTCGGCGAAAACGATTCCTCGTTCGGCTTCACCTTGGCGCGCAGCCAGGAGACCGATCTGCCGAACGTCTCGCGGCTCTCTTATTTCGACGCCGACGCCGATTACCGCAAGGCGGTGGTGGAAGCGCGCCGGCTCGTGACGCTGTCGGACCGCGTCGCCGCCTCTGCGCTGCCGCTGGTGCTCGACCAGGGCCAGGCCGTCGGCATTGGGCAAGTTTTGTTGCAGGACGCCTGGGTGATGCGCGAAAGCGCCACCTTCGCGCTGGCGCCGTCGCAGATCGCGCTCGATCCGTGCGACGAGGTGCTGCTCGACGCCGGCGGGCGGCCGCGGCGGCTGCGCCTCACCGGCATCGACGACGGAGGCGCGCGCAAGATCGAGGCGGTGGCCACCGATCCTTCCATCTACGAGACCGTCGTCGGGGCCGCGCGCGCCACCGCGGCGGTGCCGGCGACGCGCCAGCCGGGCCGCGCCCTGGTCGTCTTTCTCGATCTGCCGCTGCTCTGCGACGATCAGAATCCCAACGCGCCGTTCGCCGCCGCTTATGCCGATCCCTGGCCGGGCGCGGTGCAGATCCTGAGAAGTCCGACGGATTCGAATTACACGCTCGACACCGCGCTCACGCGCCCCGCCGCGCTGGGCTCGACCACGCAGGACTTCTATTCCGGGCCGCTGTGGCGCTGGGACCTGGTCAATTCGCTCTGCGTCAAGCTTTACAACGGTATCCTGTCTTCGGCCGACGAATTGAGCGTGCGGCGCGGGGCCAACACGCTCGCCGTGCAGAACGCCGGCGGCGATTGGGAAATCGTCCAGTTCGCCGCTGCGGCGCTCACCGCGCCCGGCCAATGGACGCTCACGAAACTGTTGCGCGGTCAGCGCGGAACCGAAGGCGCCATGCGCAATCCCGTGGCGGCGGGAGCGCGCGTGGTGGTTCTCGACGGCGCCTTGCGGCAGCTCGCCTTGACGCAGAACCAGGCGCGCGCGCCGTTCAACTATCTGTGGGGGCCGCAGGGCAAGCCGATTTCCGATCCCTCCTATCAATCCGGGACATTCCAGTTCGGCGCCGTCGGGCTCAGACCGTTCAGCCCCAGCCATATCGGCTTCGCCTGGGCCGCGAACGGCGATCTCACCATCCTGTGGAACCGGCGCGACCGCTCGCCGACGGCCGATTCCTGGAACCAGGTCGAAGTCGCGATGAGCGAGACCAGCGAAGCCTACGATCTCGAGATCATGGACGGCGCGGCGGTGGCGCGCACCTTCTCCGCGGTTCCCCGACAATCGCAGATCTACACGCTGGCCGAGCAGACGGCCGACTTCCCCTCCGGCCTGCCCAACCCGCTGGTGGTTCACCTGTATCAACTTTCGTCCGTGCTGGGCCGCGGACAACAGAAGACGGAATCCCTCTATGTCCGATAACACCCCGCGTCTGGCGTTGCCCGAACTGGCCGCCGACGACGCGCAGAACCATCTCGTGCACAACGAGGCGCTGATCCAGCTCGACGCTTTCGTCGATCTCTATCTGCTCGGCCAGTTCGTCAACGCGCCGCCTTCATCGCCCGCCGACGGCGACGCCTACCTCGTCGGTGGCTCGCCGACCGGAGCGTGGTCGGGCTACGCCTACAAGATCGCGTATTGCATCGACGGGGCATGGCGCTTCTATACGCCGTTCAACGGGCTGCGCGCCTATGAGGCGACGACGGGCGCCTTCATCGTCTATGCCGGGGGCACCTGGACGGACTGGAATTCGCTAATCTCGTCCAACGAGGTTTCCGTCGCTTCCGCCGCGACGTGCGATCTCGGCGCGGCGGGTTCGCTGTTCGTGCAGATCACCGGCACGACCGCCATCACCTCGTTCGGCGCGGCCGCCAACAAGCTGCGCTTCGTGCGTTTCGCCGGCGCGCTGACGCTGACCCACAACGCCGCCTCGCTGATCCTCTTGGGCGGGGCCAGCCGCACCACGGCGGCGGGCGACGTCGGCATCTATGCCTCGGATGGGAGCGGCAACTGGCGCGAGCGCGGTTATTCTTTGGCCGCAAATAATCCTTCGGACGTTCTCACAGCGACAAACACCAAGACGCTCACCAACAAGACTTTGGGGGCCACTACGCTGCCGGGAAGCGGCAGTATCGATTCATCCGGCAACGTCGGAATCGGCGTGGCCGCCGGCGGCGGCCCCAAACTGGCGGTCAACGGGGCGATCCAAGGCGGATCGGTGTCGGCCACGAACGGGACGATCTTGTTGCAGGCCAAGTATGACGGCAATCCGGCGCAGACTGTCTTTACGGGGTACGCCACCGGCGCCGTCGGCCTCGGCCAATACATGTATCAGAACGGCTCCTCCACGTGGCTGTCCTCTTACGCCTACGGTTCCATTGGCCGCTCCGCATTGATTGTAGGTTCGACCGGGTTGTTTTTTTGGGTGGCACCGGAACAGAACGTCGCGGTCGGAAGCGCACTGACGACCCAGCCCACCATCAAGTTCCAGGTCGATGCCAACGGCACGCTCCTGCCCGGCACGGACAACAGCCAGAATGTCGGCTCGGCCTCGCTTCGCTGGGGCACGGTCTACGCCGGCACCGGCACGATCAATACCTCGGGCGCCGCGACAAAGACGAACGTCCGCGCCTTGTCCGATGCCGAGATTGCCGTCGCCAAGACGCTGGCCGGGAACGTGCGCATCTTCCAGTTTTGTGATGCCGTGGCGGCTAAGGGCGCGGACGCCGCACGCCTGCACGCCGGCATGATCTACGAGGACGTGATGGCGGCCTTCGCGGCGCAGGGCCTCGATCCCGAGCGCTACGGCATCGTCTGCCGCGATGCGGCGATGAAGACGGTGACGAAAACGCGCAGCGTGCAGGTCGAAGGCGCGGATGTCGAGGAAACCTACGAGGTTTCCGAGCCCGATCTCGACGCAGCCGGGGCGCCGAAATGGGTGCTCGGGCTGCGCTACTCGGAATTGGCGCAGTTCGTGACGGCCGGACTCGCCGCGCGGCTGGCGGCGCTGGAAGCGAAAAAACCATGACGGCGTGGGACGCCTCGCGCTGGCCGCATTTTTCGCCGCGCGAGATCGCCTGTCCGTGCTGCGGCGAGATCTGTGTGTGGCCCGAGGCGCTCGACGCGCTGGAAAGATTGCGCGCCGCCGTCCGCGCGCCGCTGCGCCTCGACTCGGGCCATCGCTGCGCCCTGCACAACGCCCGCGTCGGCGGGGCGCCGCTGTCGCTGCACAAGCGCCTCGCCTTCGACGTGGCGCTGATCGGCCACGATCCGATGACGCTCGCCGCCGCGGCGCGCGACTGCGGCTTCAGGGGTTTCGGCTTCGGCCAGACCTTCCTGCATCTCGATACGCGGGCGCGCCCCGCGCACTGGTTCTACGGCGAAAGGAGCAAAGCCAAATGGACATCCTTGGGACTCTCTTAGGCACGGGCGCCTCCGCGCTCTCCGGCGGGCTGTTCGGTCTCGTCGGCAACGTGGCGACGAAAGTCATCGGCCTCTTCGAGGCCAAGCAGGCCTTCGCGGAGAAAACCGCCGAGTGGGCGCACGAACTCGATCTGCAGAAGCTGCAGATGCAGGCCAAGACGCAGGAGACCGAACAGGAAATCCGCATTACCCAGAACCAGGGTTCGTGGAGCGGGTTGGCCGGATCGCTCGCCGCCGAAAGCGGCATCGGGGCGTCGTATCCCTGGGTCAACGCGGTGCGTTCGCTGACGCGGCCCGCCCTGACGCTGGGGTTGACGGCATTTCTGTCCGGCGCCTTCTTTGCCCTGGCGCCCGGCGACATCGACCGCGCCTATGTCGCGGACAGCCTCGTCTTCGCCGCCGTCACGGCCATCGTGTGGTGGTTCGGAGATAGAGCGCCGAAGAAGGGGGGGTGACTGAAGGTTTGTTGGGGCCCTTAGGTTAGCTTCGGTCGGGAGATAAGGTGGAATACCAAGTAGAAGGCCCTCGTTTTTGGG
This sequence comes from Alphaproteobacteria bacterium, assembly GCA_028871795.1. Lineage (GTDB taxonomy): Bacteria > Pseudomonadota > Alphaproteobacteria > Micropepsales > Micropepsaceae > Rhizomicrobium. The sequence goes on from JAGWMG010000005.1 coordinate 68,458, forward strand.
CGTTAAATCCCCTTTAAGCATGTCCGTGCATGAAATTGCCACAGTTGTGTGGCGTGACAAACCGCCCTTCCGCCCCTTATCATGTTAAGGCCGAGCCGGAGGGGCATGGAAATGGGCATGGCGCAAAAGCAGATACATCCGCTTGATACAGAAATCCGTGCTTTTGACCAAAAGCGCGAAGAACTTGAACGCACATATCCGAACAAATTTGTTGTGTTTAAAGGTGATCTCTTTGTGGGAGCGTGGGACACCCTTGACGCTGCAGCCGCAGAGGCCGTTCGCCGATACGGACGTGGACCGTATTTAATTCGGCAGGTCGGAGCGCCTCCGCCGGCTGTGCCGGCGTCAGTGCTGTTCCATAACTTAGCGGCAGAATGACACCGATCGCGGATTGCGGTTTCCCCCTTGCCGCGATTACGCCAGGTTCAAATCCACCTCAAATTATTCTCGGTAATGTTACGCTCGTTGAAAAGGGGCCAACGACTCCAGTTGCTATCGGGTTCGTGCCAGGTCTGTTCCACACCGACCCTGCTACGGTTCAAGCAACTGTCCAATCAATAAGTGCTACTCCGCCGCCGCCACAGTTGGTTGAGGCTCTCATTGACACGGGCGCCAGAGAAAGTTGTATCGATGAGAGCTTGGCGGTGAATTTACAGCTTCCGTTGGTAGACCGCGTCAAAGCAGCGGGCGTCGGTGGCGGACACGAATTCAACGTGTATCTTGGTTATATTCGCATTGTGGCGCTGAACTACGTGCAATACGGGCGCTTCATGGGTGTGAAATTACGGGATGGCGGGCAACCACATCATGTGCTGCTTGGGCGTACCTTATTGCAAGGGATGGTACTCGTCTACGACGGCCGCGACGGCACATGTCGCCTCGCAGTCTGAATAAGTATCTCGTACGCGGTGTAGCAATTGGGGCCGTCCGCACGACATGTCATACACGCCGTGACGGCGACCGCGCGCCCAAGAAGGGGACAAGATAGAACGCCGAAAGCCCGCGAGGGGGTCTCGCGGGCTTTCGCTTGATTGTCGGGCCGCTCTACAGGGAGGGGCTAACTGCGGGCGGCACGACTCAAGTTGCGAAACCGATCAGAACTGGATCACGCCGACGAAGCCGCCGGTGTAGGGGTTGACTTCGACGTACACCACGTTGCCCCAGCGGTCGTAGGTCCTGACCACATAGCGGCCGTTGAACCAGTAGGGATCGCCGATGAAGCGGTCATAGTGGTGGCGGCGCAGCTCGAAGAACACGCGGTCGCGGTCGACATAGCCGCGGTCGCCGAAATCCGTCCGCCAGTAGCGGTCGTGATCGCGCCAGTCGCGGTCGTGGCCGCGGTCGCCGTCGTAACGGTCGCGCCAATCGCGGTGGTCGCGGTCGCCGCGGTGGTCGCGATCGTGATGACCGCTGTCCCAGCGGTCGGCCATCGCCATGCCGGCGCCGGTGGAGGTCAGGACTGCCGCGGCCGCGGCGGTCAGAAGAAGCTTCTTGAGGTTCATGGTTGTCTCCTGATGAATTCCTGCTGCGGAAGGCGGTTCGCGAATCGCCGCCCGTCCGATGCACGCGACCCTAGGCCGGCGTGCCTGAACGGCCTCTGGACACGGCGTTCATGGCGGGTTCATGTGTGCGGGGGTACAAAAAACCATGCGTGCGCGCGCGTTTTCCGGCCTGTTTCTGCTTTTTGCGCTCGCCTTCCCGGCCGTTGCCGCCGAACGGCAGGCCGAGCACGGGCCGTCGCTCGACCGCATCCTGCCCGAAATCCGCCGCCAGACCCCCGGCACGTTCTACGACGCGCAAGGCCCTTTCATCGGTCCCGACGGCCAAGCGCGCTATCGCATCAAATGGATGACGCCCGACGGGCGCATCGTCTGGTTCGACGCCGACGCGCGCACCGGGCGGCTGCTCGGAGCGGTTCCCGTCCCTGGCGGCCCCGTCAACCGTTTCGAACGCTACGACGACGGCCGCGCCAATCCCTTCGGCAATTTCGGCGGGCCGGGTTATGATCGAGGCGGCCGCGGCAACGACGGCCGTGAAGACTCCGGCCGCGGCAATCCCGATCGCGGCGGCGATGGCAGAGACTGAGAAAGCGATGCGTATCCTGCTGGTCGAAGACGATGGGGATTTGCAGAGACTGCTGAAAAAGGCGCTTGCCGACGCCGGCTACGTCGTCGATGCCGCCGCCGACGGCGAGGAAGGCCATTTCCTCGGCGACACCGAGCCCTACGACGCGGTGATCCTCGATCTCGGCCTGCCCAAGATGGACGGCGTGCGCGTGCTGCAGCAATGGCGCAAGGCCGGGCGCATGATGCCGGTGCTGATCCTGACCGCGCGCGACCGCTGGAGCGACAAGGTGGCCGGCTTCGACGCCGGCGCCGACGATTATCTGGCCAAGCCGTTCTACACCGAGGAGCTGCTGGCGCGGGTGCGCGCGCTGTTGCGCCGCGCGGCGGGCTTGGCCACCTCCGAGATCGAGATCGGGCCGCTGCACATCGACACCCGCGCCAGCCGCGTCACGCTGGACGGCAATCCGGTGAAGCTGACCAGCCTGGAATACCGGCTTTTGGCCTATCTCGCCCACCACAAGGGCCGCGTGGTGTCGCGCACCGAGCTGGTGGAGCATCTTTACGATCAGGATTTCGACCGCGACTCGAATACAATCGAAGTCTTCGTCGGCCGGCTGCGCAAGAAGCTGGAGGCCGATCTCATCCAAACGGTGCGTGGCCTTGGCTATTGCCTCGACGATCCGGCGTCTCCTCGCAAAGACAGCGCATAAGTTCGATTCGCTCGCCGCGCGCCTGATCCTGGCCGCCGCGGTGTGGGCGATGATCGTGCTGGCGGCCGGCGGCTATCTGTTGTCCGGCGCCTTCCGCTCGGCGGTGAGCGACAATTTCGACACCGCGCTGCAGGTCGATTTCGACGGCATGATCGCCGCCGCCGAACCCGACGCCAACGGCGGCGTCACCCTGCAGGAGCATTTTCTCAACCGCCGTTTCAACCGCGCCTATTCCGGCCTGTACTGGCAGATCGTGCCCGGGCAGGCTGGCGCCCCGGCGCAGACCTCCCATTCGCTGCTCGACAAGACCATCCGTATCCGCGATACCGCCAGCATCGGCGGCTTTGTCTGGGGCTATGCCGGCGGCCCCGAGAAGCAGCGCCTGCGCGTCCTGGCGCGGCGCGTCTTTTTCCCCGTCTCCGCCACGGCGAAGCCCAACGACTTCCGCGCCTACACCTTCCTGGTGGCGGGCGATCTTTCCTCCGTCGAAAACGAGATCGATGAATTCAACGAGACGCTGATCCAGTCGTTCGTGGCGCTGCTCTTGGGGCTGATCGTGGCGGTTTTCATCCAGGTGCGCGTCGGGCTGCAGCCGCTGAGGCGCGTGCGCGAGGCGCTGGCGCGCATCAGGAGCGGCGCGGCGCGCCGGCTGGAGGGAAAATTCCCCGCCGAGATCGCGCCGCTGGTCACCGAGCTGAACAGCCTGATCGAGCATTCCGCCGAAGTGGTGGGCCGTGCGCGCACCCACGTCTCCAACCTGGCGCATTTCCTCAAGACGCCGCTGACGGTGCTGGCCAGCGAGGCGGAAGCCGCCCCCGGCCCTCTGGCCGAGGCGGTGCGCCGCCAGGTCGACGTCATGCGCCGCCAGGTGGATCACTATCTGGTGCGCGCGCGCACCGCGGGCGCCCTCGACGTGCTGGGCAACCGCACGCCCGTGGCGCCGGTGCTGGAGGACCTCGGCCGCGTTCTCGAACGCATCCACGAAATTCGCGGCGTCGAGATCGTGGTCGATTGCCCGCCGCCGCTGGCCTTCCGCGGCGACCGCCAGGACCTGGAGGAGATGGCGGGCAATCTGATGGACAATGCCTGCAAATGGGCGCGCGCGCGAGTGGTGGTGACGGCGCGGCGCGACGGCGTCCGCCTGAGGCTGAGCGTGGAGGACGACGGCCCCGGGCTGGCGCCGTCGGACCGCGACCGGGTGCAGGAGCGCGGCGAGAAGCTGGACGAAAACGTACCGGGCTCCGGGCTGGGACTGTCGATCGTGCGCGATATTTCCAGGCTTTACGGCGGCGGACTGGAACTCAAGGAAAGCGCGCTCGGCGGCTTGTGCGCCGTCGTCGACCTGCCGGCGAACCGATGAAGACGCGATGCGGCATGGGCGCGAACGGCGGACGATAGCGGACCCAACCTCTTGGTCCCGGATGCGCCAATGTGGGTCATTCCGCCGGCGGCAACCAGCGTACTACTATTAAGAGCCAAGAGATGGCTAGGGAGGAATATCGTGAGCGATACAGCAGACATCAATCGGCAGCGCAAGAGAGCGGGCCGCTGGGCCGGCTTCTTCTATCTCGCCTATATAGCGACGTTCGTCTTCGCATCCTATGTGCAGGAAAAGCCCGTGGTATGGGACGACGCGGCGGCGACAGCGCACAACATCGCGTCCGCCGAGTTCCTGTTCCGCGTTGGCTTTATGACCGAGTTGCTTGCTGCGGCACTGTTCCTTTTGGCTGCGTGGAGCCTGTATGTACTCTTGAGCCCGGTCGGCAAGAACGCGGCGCTTCTATTCTTGATATTGAACGCCATTGGCGTTGCGGAGCAGTCACAGAACACGCTCATACAATTTGGGGTGCTGCAGCTCGTTCATGGAGCTGCGTACCTGAAAGCCTTCTCCGCGCCGCAATTACAGGCGCTTGCAATGCGGTCCCTCGATCTCAAGGGCGCCGGATTTACCGTGTTCAATATCGCGTTTGCGTTGTGGCTGTTTCCCCTGGCTTGGCTGGTGATCAAATCGCGTTTCATTCCGAAAATTCTCGGCGTGCTGTTGCTGCTCGACGGTGTCTGCCTGCTCGTCTGGATCGTGCAGATGGGCTTGTTTCCCGGCTACGAGAAATTTATCCATCCCCTGTTCCCGGTCATGTTGATTGCGGAATCCTCGTTCGCGCTTTGGCTTTTCATCGTCGGAGCAAGGGCGCAAAAAGTAGTTGCCGGAAAGTGAGGCAAGCCTCGGAGCGTTTTGGCCCTACCCGTACCCCCGGCGGGAAGCCGCCGCCCCCCAATCGCCTGATTTCCCGGCCTAATGGAAGGCCCGGCGGGGTACCGGCAATTCCCCGTTAAGAATAAGTCGCTATTCTCGCCGGCAGGCAGGAGTGCGACCGTTCCATGATTTCGCCCGACAAGACCGGATTGCTGAAATCGTTTCTCGGCAGCTTGCCCGAGACCGTCGCCGCGCGCCTGGCCAAGGCCGTGGAAATCGACCGGCTGATGGAATCCAATTCGCTGCCCCACGAACTGATCCTGGAAGGCTTGCGCCCGGTGCTGCGCGGCGCCGACCGCCACGAGCGCACGCCGACGCCGCTCAGGCTGTTCTGCCGGCCGTTCGAGGATCTTCTGTTCAACGGCGCGCGCAAGGAAAAGCAGAAGGGCCGCATCGCGCGCTCCAGCGTGGCTGCGGTATGGCAATGGCTTTCGCAGAGCGTCGCGCCGGCGGAGACCAAAGCCTATCGCGACCAGATCAAGGATCTGGTGCTCGCCTACAAGCTGGAAGAGGCCTTCGAGTGCGCCGGCGCCTTCTGGCCGGTGGCGGGCGAGGGGCTGCGCGCGGCCTTGGCGCGCGAGCCGAAGGCGGCGCGCGCGGCGTTGGGCGGCGATCTCGTCGTCGGCGACGCCGAGGACATCTCGCTGCTGTTGTGCGCCGGTTCGGCGATGGTCGAGATCCAGCAATTGCTGCCCAGACCGGCGCCGCTCTTGACCGACGAACTGCTGTGGAGCCTGCGGCGCATCTACGACCGCGTCGCCGAGAGCAAGGTCGATGCCGCGCCCTACGTGCCGGTGATGGCGATGGCGCGCCTGGCCAAGCCGTGGGAGGCTTTGAAGCTCGCGCTCCTCATCACCCACCAGACCCAGGACACGCTGATCTCTTCGACCGACATGGGGCTGGTCGGCGACATCCTGTTCTGCCGGCTGGAAGACAGCCGCATGGCGATCCATGCCGCCCGTCATCCCGATTTCGACGTCGCCGCGCTGCTGGAGAATCTGCGCTGCTTCACCGAAATCTCCACCGCCATCGTCAAGGAAGTCGAAATCCTGCGTCGCGGCAAATGGGGCCAGCGCCTGCTCAAGGACCGCGCCGCGGTGGGCGCCGTCATGGACGGCTTCATGGAGCGCGCGCCGAAGGAAATCGCCGCCGCCCTGCCGACGCAGAAGTCCGGTTTCACCGGCGCCTCGCGGGTGCCCGATTTCTCCCGGCCGGCGAATCCCGAGCGGGTCGAGCGGGCGCTGCGCTACGCGAAGCTGGTGGTGGACTGCAAGCCGCTCGCCGCGCCCGGTTCGTTCGGCGCCAAGCTTCAGGACGCGCTCGACGAGTCGACGCAGGTATTGCGCAGCTACAACGAAGACGTCATCAAGGAATTGCGCACGGCCGAAAGCGGGCGCCGCGAAATCGTCGAGTGCCAGTTCCAGCTCGCCGTCGAACTCACCGCGATGTTGTTCAGCGCCGAGGAAGCCGACTTCCTGCGCCGCCGCGGCCGCGCCGCGCTGGCTCCGGCGGCGTAACGCGACAACAGCTCGATCCGACGGCGAATCCGCCAAGGTCACGAATTTATCACAGCGTTCGCAACCTGCGGCGCCTCATGCTGTGATCGATCCGCACAAAGAGTTTGTACGAATTTTTTGACTTTTGTTTTCGTAGCGTCACGTGTGATGTTGCCGATGAACAATAATAAGGGAATATTCGGATTACCCCATTTTGCTTCTCGTTTTCGCTGTGGGACAATTATCTCCCGTTCTTCATAGGGGATGGCATTGAAACGAATCGTCTTTGGAATTGCCTCGCTCGCCTCGCTCGCCACGCTCGCGCCGTGTGCATCGGCGCAGAGTTTCCTGCACTGGCCGGACAAGATCGGATGGCAGGTGGGAACCGGCGTCGATTATTCCGCCGGCCGCTACGCCGCCACGTCGGACACGACGGTTTTCAGCGTGCCGCTGGATGCGAAGATTCAGCTCGACCGCCTGCGCCTGGAGCTCACGATTCCCTATCTCGATGTCAAAGGTCCGGGCACACTGGCGGACGGTGCCGTCATCGGCGGAAGCGGTCCGGTCACGACGCGCACCGGCGTCGGCGACCTCAATGTCAGCGCCGCGTGGCTGGTGAACGCCGATGGAGACGTGCCGGCGATCGAGCTCGAAGGCATCGTGAAGGCGCCGACCGCGGCGAGCGGTCTGGGCACGGGTAAGTTCGACTACAGCGCCCAGGCCAACATCTATCATGCGTTCACGCCGCGCTTCACGCTGTTCGGTTCGGCCGGCTATCAGTGGCTCAACGATTTCTCGACGTTCCATCTCGAGAGCGGCTTCGCGGCTTCGGCGGGCATGAACTTCAAGGCGAGCGACAGCACGAGCGTCGGTTTCAGCGCCAATTACCGCCAGAAATATTTCGACGGACTGGGAGACGTGATGACGCTGTCGCCGTACGTCATGTGGAACTTCGCCCAGCACTGGCGCCTGACAGGTTACGGAACCATCGGATCGGGAAACGCAAGCCCTCGGTACGGCCTTGGCATGAGGTTGATCTTTTTTCAGTAGTTCAACCATCAAGGCGTGCGAATAATCCGAGCAACGGCCAGCCCTCGGACGGCAGCACGACAAGCGGTGACGTGCAGGCGAGTACGGCCACATCGGCTGAAGTCCAAGCCGCGAACGAACTCGGCAAGTTGAATGCCGCACACGCGTCTGCGACGGCCCTGCAGCACGCATCGTCGAGATTCATCGTCGGCGCCATCTCCAAATACAAGGCTACGATGACCACAGCCGAAGCCGCGGTGACCAAATTCACGGCCGCGGTGAGCGCGGACCAGACCGCGGTGAGCAATCTGCAAAGCTCGTCTACGGCCACCGCCGCGCAAATTGCAGCGGCCCAGGCACAAATAACCCCGCCCGGGCCGCTTTGGCCTCGGTCAGCAACAAGCCGTTGACGGCTACCGTAATCGCGAAAGTCGATAGTTTGCTCGGACTCGATTGGTAAGCTCGCGAAGACGCAGTTTTCACGGGCGGAAAATTCTTCGGGGGAGGCGGTGCCTCCCCCGAAGTCGTTTGCGTGTTCGCAAACCGCCGCGGCAGCGCCGCGCCGGCTCCGGCGGCGTAAGCCGCTAATTCCTGCCGGGCAGTGGAGGTATCGGCCTTTGCAGACAGTGGACGGTGAAGTTGGCGTTGGCGCCGGTCACATTAGCGCCGCCGTGCGTCAGCCATACGTGCAACCTCTGCCAGCCGCTGTAGCTCGGCAGCGCCGCGCCGCCCAGCGTCCAGGTGGTGCTGACCGGATGGGTGAACGGTCCGCTGCCGTGGACCGTGAAATACGAGATCGGGGCGATGGCGCCGTCGCTGCGCTGGAATTGATAGCCCACCTGATCGACATAAGGCGGGGGTGAATTGAACGTGCCGTTGACGACGATCGTGCCATTGAAGGTGATGACGGCCGGGCACACCCCGGTGTAGCTTGTCGGCGTCGCCGAAAGCGTCGTCGTCAAGGATGGCGCCGGTGCCGGTGCCGGTGCCGCGCCGCCGCTGCAGTTGACGGTGAAGTGCGCCTGCGGGCTGAAGGCATAGGCAAAGCCGCCATGCGTCGGCCAAACCTTCACTTGCTCCCAGCCGCTGTAGTGCGGCAGCGCCGCGCCGCCCAGCGTCCAGGTGGTGCTGACCGGATGGGTGAACGGTCCGCTGCCGTGGACCGTGAAATACGAGATCGGGGCGATGGCGCCGTCGCTGCGCTGGAATTGATAGCCGAATTGATCGGGATAATTCGCCGCCGAGTCGAAGGTGCCGTTGACGGTGATCGTTCCATTGAAGGTTATGACGCCGGGGCAGTTGCCGTTGAACACGGTCGGCGCCGCCGTCAGGCTCGAAGTCACGCCCGTGATCGTCGTTGCCGACGCACTCGCCGAGAACGCCGCCGTGGCAGCGATCGCGAACGCGGAAAACAAAAGACGTTTCATAGTCGTAATCCCCAATTTGGACCAACATGGGCGGGACCGCCGCCCGCGGCCGGGGGGACATTGGCATAAATCGGCCATCGTGAGGAGAGCAGGCCGCGCGGCGGCGTGCTTCCCCGGATCGAACACTCGTGACGACACCGATTCCCCTGCGCGGTCCGATCGTGCTATGCTTTCTTTAAGGACGATTGCGGCGCGGTGGGGGCAAGACTATACCGGGCAACGCCGGAGGTTTGCATGACGCCCCAGGCTGCGTTCGAGTATCTGAACAGGATTGCAGGCATCGCGCCCTTGGGCGCGCCGGCCTTCGAGGGGGTGGAGGCGGTGGTACCGACCCCGCTGCGCGTGGCTACCGCTGCGGCAGCCTCTCTGGGGCTGGGGGCTTGCGTGGCCGGCGAGATTTGGCGCTTTCGCGGCGGTGAAAGGCAGTCGGTGGCCGTCGATCTGAAGGCCGCCGCCGCGTCGCTGGTGTCGTATTCGCTGCTGCGCCGGGGCGGACTGCCCCGCGCCGATGAAGCTGTCCCCACCACCGGTTTCTATCAATGCGCCGACGGCCGCTGGATTCATCTGCATGGCGGCTTTCCGCACCTGGCGATGCGCCTGCTCGATCTCTTGAACGCGCAGAACGAGCCGCACGCGATCCTGGAGAGCGTCTCGAAGTGGAGCAGCCTGGCGCTGGAAGACGCCATCGCTTTCATGCGGCTTTGCGGCGCCGTGGTGCGCACGGAAGAGGAATGGCGCACCAGCGTGCAAGGCCGGCTCGTCGGCCCGCCCATCGTGCTGAAGAAGATCGGCGAGGCGCCGCCGCTGCGCTTGTGCGACAGCGACATGCCGCTCGACGGCGTGCGCGTGCTCGATCTGACGCGGGTGCTGGCGGGCCCGGCTTGTTCGCGGGTGCTGGCCTCACATGGCGCCGACGTGCTCGCGATCCGCGCCGAGCGCCTGCCGACGTTGGACCTCTTCGATCTCGATACCGGCGCGGGCAAGCGGCTGGCCTATCTCGATCTGGCCAGGCCCGGCGATGCCGAGACGCTGCGCCGGCTGGTGCGCGGCGCCCATGTCTTCGTCGATTCCTACCGGCCTGGGGCGTTGTCCAGACTCGGCTTTTCGCCGGCGGCACTGGCCCATGTGGCGCCCGGCATCACCTATGTCGCGGTGTCCACCTACGGCCTGGAAGGTCCGTGGGCGGAGCGGCGCGGCTGGGAACAGTTGGCGCAGGCGGCGACGGGGATTGCCGTCGAGCAAGGGGCCTTCATGGCGGCGCGGCGCAAGAGCCGGCGCGAGAGCCTGCCGGAGTTGATCCCGGCGGCGGTGCTGGATTACACGACGGGCTATCTGGGCGCGGTCGGCGCCATGGCGGCGCTGCTCAAGCGCATCCGCGGCGGCGGCAGCTGGCTGGTGCAGGTGTCGCTGGCGGCGACGGCGGCGTGGCTGCAGTCGCTGGGCAAGATCGAGGCGGCGTCGGTTCCCGAACGCTGGGAGCCGCGCGACGGACTCGACGGGTATCTCGGATCGTGCGACACGAGGGCGGGCCGGCTCGAGTTCCTCGGGCCGGTCGTCCGGATGTCGAAGACGCCGCCGCTGACGGCGCCGCCGCCGGAAAATGCGGATGCGCCGCGCTGGGCATCCGCGTATGAGGGTGCCGATGCCGCCGAAGTCCAATCCGCTCAAGCTTAATGCGCTGCAATTGCGCACGCTGTCCCTGCTGCAGGGGCTGGCGGGCCTTCCCGATGCCGCCGTGCGCGACGCCAACGGCGAGATCACGATCACCCGCTTCCCGCAGGCGCACGGCGATCACTTCCATCTCGGCAATGCCATGGTCGCCGCCAAGGATGCGACCGGGCTTTACAACGAGGCGGTGTGGAACGCGCTCGCCCGCAAGGGCTTGGCACGCGCCGACTGGCCGCACCGCATCACGCTGACGGCGGCGGGGCTGGGCTACGAAACCGGCAGCGCGGGAGAGATCTTCCGCAAACCGGCGCATTAGAACGGCGCCGCTCCGACGGAATCGCGTTTGCGCCCCGTTCAAGCTTGCGGGAAGGCCGACTGGCGCTCCATCTGGCGGCCGTTCCCGGGCGCGGTTTTCTCCCTTTGTTCGCGCAGTGACGGAGTAGGACCAAGGGCCCCTTGGCCTACTCCGGTTTTTTTGGAGCGCTATTCCACCCTCTTCAGCGCGATGAAGACCTTGAACAGCTTGGCGGCTTCGGGCGTCGCCATGAAGGCGTCGAGCGTCGCGGCGTCGGCGGTGATCTTGACGTCGCCGAAATTGCCGGCCTCGACGGTGCCCGCGATTTTGCCCGCCGCGATCGCTTCCTTCACCTTGTCCTCGTCGAACCAATAAAGCGTCAGCGTTCGGTTCTTGCCGAAGCGGTAGAGCATGGGAAGGTTCGCATTCTTGAGCTGGTCGTCCGCGGGTTTGCCGTCTTGGCCGGTCTGGACTGCGTTCATGTAACGGTTGGCGCCGAGCGTGGCGGTGCGGACCGTGAAACTCATCCAGCCGTCGTCGCTCTTGCCGGGGCCGGTCATCACCATGAGAGCGGAGATCGCGCCGTCGGCGCTGTCTTTGCCGCGCAGGAAATGGAAATAGGCCGCGCCTTTGTCCTTTTGGTCTTCGCCGTGCCCGACCCAGGTGCCCAGGAGCGCTTCGTCGGCGCCCAGTCCCGCCGTGGTGCCGACGGGAGTCTTGCTGGTCACCGGCAGGCAGCCCGCCAGCACAAGCGTGCAGGCGATCGCCAAGGCGATGCGGCGAATCTTCATGTCGTTTTCCCCCAATCGGTGCCGGCGCTGGACGCGACGGGCGCGGCCATTATAGTCCCGTCCGCCGTCCGAGTCCGAACCCGATGAATGCGAGAAAACGCCGCCGACTGGCTTTCGCGCTTGCGCTTTTGGCGGGGGGCGCGGGCGCGGCCGCGCTGACGATCGCCGCGCTGAAGGACAATGTCCTCTATTTCTACAGCCCCAGCGACGTGTTCGCGAAACATGTCGCGCCGGGCGTGGCGTTCCGCATCGGCGGGCTGGTCGAAAAGCACAGCGTGCGCAAAGTGCGCGGCACGGTCATCCGCTTCGTCGTCACCGACGGCAAGGCGCGCGTGCCCGTCGCTTACGACGGCGTGCTGCCGGCTCTGTTCCGCGAAGGCCAGGGCGTCGTGGCGACGGGCAGTTTGGTGCCGTCGGGCACTTTCGAGGCGACCCAGGTCCTTGCCAAGCATGACGAAAAGTACATGCCGCCGGAAGTGGTCGACGCGCTCAAGCGCAGCGGCCACTGGCAAGAGCACGCGCCTTGACCCGCGCCGTACCCCAGCGAACATTCCAAATTCTTCATGTTGCGGAGAGAATTAGGCAATGGAAAGGGCGTATTGAGAATATGAGAAGCGGGCTTGGGGACGCTCCAAGGTAACGGAGAATGAGTCTGATGACGAAGCAGAACATTGTCGATTTTCTTAAGCGGAACAGCCGATTGGTGGCCATCGGAGCTGCCGCCGGCGTGATCCTGGTGAGCTTTGGCGCCTACGCGCTGCTGCCTCGCGGCGCGTCGCGGGATACCACGACCGAGCCGGTCCGCTACGTCGCGGCTCCGCAGGTGGCCGACGCCGCCGCGCCGCCGCCGCGCATGGTGGACAGCGGGATGCCGTTCAGTTTCGCCCCTCTGGTGGAGCGCGTCAGTCCGGCCGTCGTCAGCGTCACGGCAGAGGCGACCGAGACCGTCAATCAGCAGATCCCCGAAGACCTGCCCGATCCCTTCCGCGAGATGTTCAAGCAGTTCAACCAGGGCAAGCCGCTGACGCAAAGGGCGGTGTCGATGGGCTCCGGCTTCATCATCGACCCGTCGGGCCTGATCGTGACCAACAACCACGTCATCGACGGCGCCAAGAAGATCAAGGTGAAGCTGACCGACGGACGCAGCTTCGACGCCACGCTGATCGGCAGCGACGCCGCCACCGACGTGGCGCTGCTCAAGGTCAAGACCGAAAAGGCGCTGCCGACGGTGGAGTTCGGCAACGACCGCCGGCTGCGCGTGGGCGACTGGGTGATCGCGGTGGGCAATCCGTTCGGATTGTCGAACACGGTGACCGCCGGCATCGTCTCCTCGATCGGGCGCGACCTCAGCACCAGCGGCGCCAACCAGTCCTACACCGACTTCATCCAGATCGACGCGCCGATCAACCGCGGCAATTCGGGCGGTCCGACCTTCGATCTCGGCGGCCAGGTGGTCGGCATGAATTCGATCATCTTCTCGCCCTCCGGCGGCAGCGTCGGGATCGGCTTCGCCATTCCCGCTTCGACGATCCGCGAAGTGGTGGCGCAGCTTCAGGCCCATGGCCGCGTGGCGCGCGGCTGGCTGGGCGTGCAGATCCAGAGCGTGACGCCGGAAGTCGCCGCCTCGCTCGGCATCAACGAGCCCAAGGGCGCCATCGTCGCCGGCGTCGTGCCCGACAGCCCGGCCGCGAAAGCGGGCTTGCGCCAAGGCGACGTGATCGTCGCCGTCAACGGCAAGGAGGTGCAGGATTCGCAGGACCTGACCCGCCGCGTGGCGATGCTTGCCGCCGGCAAGACCGCCACCTTGACGGCGGTCCGCGACGGCGCCAGCCGGACGGTCTCGGTCACCATCGGCCAGAGGAAAGAAGATCAGGTCGCCTCCGTCGGCGAGCCTCAGGGCACGCCGTCGAGCGCGGCGGGCGCCACGGGTTCCGCCATGGGGATGGGTCTGGCAACCGTGACGCCGGAGCTGCGGAACAACTACAACCTCGATGGCAACGTTCAGGGCGTGGCCGTCACCAAGGTCGATCCCGAAAGCGACGCCGCCGACAAGGGCATGCAGCCGGGCGATATTGTCCTGGCCGTCAACAACGTCTCGGTTCACACCCCCAAGGACGTCGAGAAGAGCGTCGCTGCGGCGCATTCTAAAGGCCGCAAAAGCGTGCTCTTGTTGGTGTCCAGCGGCGGGACGTCGCATTTCGTGGCGGTGGACATAGGAAAGACCTGAGTTTGTTGCGTACCGGGCGGCGTTCGCGAGAGCGGGCGGCGCCCGGCCCCCGCGCCGGCGGCGGCGGCCCCATCCCCCCCGTTGCTGCCGCCGGCGCGGACCCATTCACCCCCAAGCGGAGCTGCGGCATGCGCATCCTCGTCGTAGAAGACGATCTCGAAGCGCAGCGTTATCTCGTCAACGGACTGAGGGAAGCGGGCCACGTCGTCGACGACGCGGCCGACGGCGAAACCGGTCTGACGCTGGCCCTGTCGCGGCCGTACGACGTCGCCATCGTCGACCGCATGCTGCCGAAGATGGACGGCCTCAACGTCGTGGCCGAGATGCGCGAGCACGGCAACAACATGCCGATCCTTTTCCTCAGCGCGCTCTCCGAGGTGGACGACCGCGTCAAGGGGCTGAAGGCGGGCGGCGACGACTACCTCACCAAGCCTTACGCCTTCGTCGAATTGCTGGCGCGCATCGACGCGCTGATGCGGCGGCGCTCGCCCGCCTCGGTGAAGACCAAGCTGGCGGTGGGCGATCTGGAGCTCGACCTGCTGACCCGCACGGCGACGCGCGCCGCCCAGTCGATCGACCTGCAGCCGCGTGAGTTCCGCCTGCTCGAATACCTGATGCGCCACGCCGGGCAGGTCGTCACCCGCACCATGCTGCTCGAGAGCGTGTGGGAATATCACTTTGATCCGCAGACCAACGTGATCGACGTGCATATCTCGCGGCTGCGTGCGAAGATCGACAAAGGCTTCCAGACCGCGCTGCTTCACACCGTGCGCGGCGCCGGCTACATGATCCGTGCGCGGTAGCATTCTTCGCCACTGGGCGCCGGGCATCCTGCGCACCCAGGCGTTCCGCATCGTGCTGATCTACGTCTTCGTCTTCGCCATATCGGCGACGGTGCTGGTCGGCTTCACCTATTGGAACACCGAGCGCTCGCTCGACGCCCAGACCGACCAGATCATCGAGGCCGAGATCACCGGCCTCCTCGAGCAGTATCAGCGTCTCGACCTCATGGGCCTGGCCGACGTCGTCGCCAGCCGCTCGTCGCGCGAGGGGCAGAGCCTCTACATCCTGGCGGACAGCCTGGGCCAGCAGCTTGCCGGCAATCTCGACCATTGGCCGCCGACGGTGAAGAGCGTGGGCAACTTCGTCGAATTTCAGTACACCCGCCGCATACAGAACGAGTTGGTGACCCGGCGCGCCCGCGGCATGGCCCTGCCGCTGGCGGGTGGCGGCTTCGAATTGCTGGTCGCCCGCGATGTCTCGGAGCGCGAGCTGACCAGGCGTCTGTTCAGCACGACGCTGCCCTGGAGCGTGGGCTTGATGCTGGTGTTCGGGCTGGTCGGCGGCGCTCTGATGAGCCGCAACGTGCTGGCGCGCCTGGATTCGATCAATCGCACCAGCGCCGAGATCGTGGCCGGCGACTTTTCGCGCCGCGTGCCGCTGACCGCGGCGCACGACGAATTCGATGCGCTGGCGGAGAACCTCAACCGCATGTTCGAACGCATCGAGCGGCTGATGAAGGGCATGCGCGAGGTGGCGGATTCCGTCGCTCACGACCTGCGCACGCCGCTGAACCGCTTGCGCAACCGTCTGGAAGAGGCGCAGCGCCGGCTCGATCCGCAAAGCCCCTATGCCGTCGAGATCGAGGCGGCGATCGCGGAGACCGACGGACTGATCGCGACCTTCAACGCGCTGCTCCTGATCGCCGAGGCGGATTCGGGCGCGGCGCGCGGCGCGATGACCCAGATCGATCTCTCGGCGGCGATGGCGGACGCCGCCGAACTCTACGCGCCGCTGGCCGAGGAAAAGAACATCGCCTTGAGCGTGCTGCCCGCGGGCGTTGTGACCATCGAGGGCAACCGCAGCCTGGTCAGCCAGGCGCTCGCCAATCTGATCGACAACGCCATCAAGTACACGCCCGCCGAGGGGTGCGTCACCATCTCGGCGGCCGAGACGCCGAGCGGCGTCGATCTGACGGTGGCCGACAGCGGACCGGGCATTCCCGAGGCCGACCGTCTGCGCGTCGTCGAGCGCTTCGTGCGGCTGGAGGCCAGCCGCAATTCGCCGGGCACGGGGCTGGGCCTCAGTCTGGTCGCGGCGGTGGCGCGCCTGCACCGGGCGCGCCTCACGCTCGACGACAACCATCCCGGCCTGAAGGCCACGCTCTCCTTTCCGCGCGCACCGCTCAGGGCGTCGAAAGCAGCGAACAAGGAATTGCGGATGGCGAATAGCGAACAAGTAACGGCGAATAGGGAATAGCGAATAGCGAGTGGGGAATGAAATCGGGACCGTCCTACTTTTCTCCTAATCGCTATTCGCTATTCGCCATTCACTCTAGTATCCGGCCATGACTCCCTTCGCGTTCTCTCCCGCCGCGCTGCCCAGGCCTTTCGACCGCGCCCGCGCCGAGCGTACCTTCGAGCGTCTGGCGGAGGCGGGCTATCGTCCCGAAGACGAGGCGCGCGCCCTGCTGGAGTGTGCATTCGCCAACAGCGCCTATCTCTGCCGGCTGGCGCTGCGCGAACATCAAACGCTGGCGCGCCTGTTCGCCGAGGGTCCGAGCGCGGTTGTGCACGAGGCGATGGCCTCGGCGCTGGCGGCGGAGTGCGCGCCGGGCGAACCCGACATCATGGCCGCGCTGCGCCAGGCCAAGCGCCGCGCCGCGCTGTGCGTGGCGCTGGCCGACATCGCCGGAGCCTGGACTCTGGAAGAGGTCACCGCCGCGCTCACCGGTTTCGCCGACGCCGCCGTCAAGAGCGCGTTGCGTTTCGCCTTGAAGGACGCCGCCCGCGATATGGCGTCGGCGCCCCGGGACGGCGCGGCGCTGGAAGCCTCCACGGGCCTCGTGGTCCTGGCGATGGGAAAATACGGCGCCTTCGAACTCAATTATTCGAGCGACATCGACATCGTCGTCTACTACGACGCGGAACGGTTCCCTTTCCGCAAGCGCGGCGAGGCGCGCGCCGCCGCCGTCGAGATCGTCAAGAAGCTGGTGAAGCTGATCGGCGAGATCACCGCGGACGGTTACGTCTTCCGGGTCGATCTGCGCCTGCGCCCCGACGCGGGCGCCACCCAGATCGCCATCTCCACCGAGGCGGCCGAGGCCTATTACGAGGAGATGGGGCAGAATTGGGAGCGCGCGGCGCTGATCAAGGCGCGCGCCTGCGCCGGCGACGGGACGGCTGCGGCGCGTTTTCTTTCGGCGCTCGAACCCTTCGTCTGGCGGCGCAATCTCGACTTCGCCGCCATCGAGGACATCCATTCCATCAAGCGGCAGATCCACGCCCATGTCGGCCACGGCGAGATCGCGGTGGCCGGACACAACGTCAAGCTCGGGCGCGGCGGCATCCGCGAGGTCGAATTCTTTGCCCAGACGCAGCAACTCATTCTGGGCGGACGCGATCCGTCGCTGCGCCAGCGCGGCACCATCGACGCGCTGGCGGCGCTGCGTTCCCGCCGCCATGTCGGCGCCGTTGCGGCGCGCGAACTGTCGAAGGCCTATCGCTTCCTGCGCACGCTCGAACATCGCCTGCAGATGATGGACGACGAGCAGACGCACACCGTTCCCAAGACGCCGCAGGGCGTGGCGCACACCGCCTGTTTCATGGGCTTCGCCGAGACGCCCGCCTTCGCGCTGGCACTGCTCGACGAACTGGAGACCGTGCAGGGCCATTACGCGCACCTGTTCGAGAGCGCCGCGCCGCTGGCGGCGGCCGCCGGCAATCTCGTCTTCACCGGCGTCGAGGACGATCCCGAGACGCTGAAGACGCTGGAGCGCATGGGCTGGCGCGATCCCGCCCATGTCTCGGGCGCCATCCGCGGCTGGCATCACGGCCGCATCCGCGCCACGCGCAGCGCGCGGGCCCGCGAGCTGTTGACCAAACTGGTGCCGGCGTTGCTCGCGGCCTTGGCGGCGAGCGCCGATCCCGATGCGGCTTTCGCCCAGTTCGACCGTTTCCTCGGCAATCTTCCCGCCGGCGTGCAGCTCTTCTCGCTGCTGCTCGCCCATTCCGAGCTGTTGCGCCTGATCGCGGCGATCATGGGCTCGGCGCCGAGGCTGGCCACCCATCTCGCCCGCGCGCCGGCGACGCTCGACGCCCTGCTCGATGCGGATTTCCTGACCACGCTGCCCGCGCGCGAAGTGCTCGACAAATCGCTGCGGGACCGGCTGGCGCGCGCCGGCGACACCGAACGCGTGCTCGACGCGGCGCGCCGCTTCGCCAAGGAGCAGGGCTTCCGCGTCGGCGTGCAGGTGATCGAGGGCGTGGCCAAGGCCGACGCCGCCGGCCCCGCCTTCGCGGCGACCGCCGAGTGCGTCATCGCCGGGCTTCTGCCGCACGTCGCCGAGGCGCTGGCCGAGAGCGCCGGGCGGGTGAGCCGCGGCCGGTTCGCGGTGATCGCGATGGGCAAGCTGGGGGGGCGCGAAATGACGGCGGGCAGCGATCTCGACCTCGTCTTCGTCTACGACGCGCCCGCCGACGCCGAACACAGCGACGGCCCCAAGCCGATGCCCGTCAGTCTTTATTATGCGCGCCTGGCGCAGCGGCTGATCGCGGCGCTGACCGTGGCGACGTCGGAAGGCACCCTTTACGAGGTGGACATGCGCCTGCGCCCGACCGGCAACAAAGGCCCGGTGGCGGTGAGCCTGCAATCCTTCGCGCGCTATCACGAGAGCGAATCCTGGACCTGGGAACGCATGGCGCTGACGCGGGCGCGCGTGATCGCCTCCCCGCCCGATCTGGCCGCTAGGCTCGATGCCGCCATCGCTGCCACGCTCAGCCGGCGCTCGGATTGGACGAGGCTGTTCGCCGATGCCCGCGAGATGCGCGAGAAAGTCGCCGCGCAATATCCGGGGAAGAATCCCTGGGACCTGAAATACGCGCCGGGCGGCTTGATCGACGTCGAGTTCGTCGCCCAGATCCTGCAACTGCGCCACGCCCACGAGAATCCTTCGGTGCTGTCCACCAACACGGTGGCGGCGCTGGCGCGGCTGGCCAAGGCGGGCGCGCTCGGCGGGGCCGACGCCGAGGCGCTGATCGCCGCCGCCAATCTCCAACACGCGCTGACCCAGGCGCTGCGCATCGCGCTGGACGGACCGCTCGACGCGGCAACCGCGACGCCGGGCCTCAGGGCGCTGCTGGCGCGGGCGGGCGGGGCGGCAGACTTCGCGGTTCTGCAGACGCTGCTGGCCGAGCATCAGGCGCGCGCGCGGCGGATCTTCGAACGCGTCATGGCAGGGTCGTGAGGATTGTGGGTGCTGTTTTCATGCCGAGCCTGTCGAAGCATGCGTTTGTACAAGCGCGGCCGGAAACCGCGCCTCTTGGCCCGCAATTGACCACGCGGACGGAACCGGCTTGAATCCGGCTGCGGGGTGGGCGATAACCCGCCCCCAACTTGGAACGCGGGCGTAGCTCAGGGGTAGAGCATAACCTTGCCAAGGTTAGGGTCGGGCGTTCGATTCGCCTCGCCCGCTCCAGGTTTTTCGATAAGATCAGACAGTTAGACGGCTCTTCAGGCCGTTTTTTTTGCTTCCCCACTACAGCATGCCAAGCTGGGGAAACAGGGGGGAGGCGGCAAGCGGCAGGATCGGGTCCCTGGCACCACTCCTGGTACTTCATAACCCGCTGGAAATTAAGGAAATTACCGCAGTCTGTGGATTTACTCCGCCGTCGCGCGGTAGCATTGTTTTGACGCGAAATCGCAGGTTCACGAAGGTGATGTGACTTTCGTGCGCAAAGGACAGCGACATGAAGCCTTGGAACAAGGAACGCGCTGAAGAAATCATCCAGGCACATCGCAATGCGGAGGGCGCCGCTCTCCCGATCCTCCACGGTCTGCAAGCGGAGTTCGGGTTCATTTCCGAAGAAGCCGTTGTGATGATCGCCGACGCCCTCAATCTGACGCGCGCGGAGATGCACGGCATCGTCACCTTCTACCATGACTTTCGCCGTGCACCGCCGGGCCGCCATGTGCTCAAGCTCTGCCGCGCCGAGGCCTGCCAGGCGATGGGCGGCGACGCGCTCGCGGCCCGCGTGCGGGAGCGCCTGCGGCTGGGCTGGAGCGAGACCACCGACGATCGGTCGGTGACGTTGGAACCCGTCTATTGTCTCGGGCTTTGCGCCTGCGCACCGGCGGCGATGCTGGATGGCCGGCCGGTCGGACGTCTCGACCGCGAAAGGCTGGATGCGCTGCTGGACGGAGTGCAGCCGTGACGGCGCGAGTCTTCATTCCTCGCGATTCCGGGTCGCTCGCCGTCGGTGCGGACGAAGTGGCGGTCGCGCTCGCGTCGGCGGCGCGCAAGCGAAATACGCCCGTCGAGATCGTGCGCACCGGCTCACGCGGCCTCTACTGGCTCGAACCCATGCTCGAAGTGGCCACCCCGAAAGGACGCATCGCCTATGGTCCGGTCGCTCCGCGCGACGTCGAGGCGCTGTTTGACGCCGGGATCCTCGGCGGCGGAGCGCACGCGCTGCGGCTCGGCCCGCCGGAAGAAATCCCGTTTCTCAAACGCCAGACGCGACTTACCTTCGCGCGTTGCGGCATCGTCGATCCGCTTTCGGTTTCGGATTACCGCGCCCATGGCGGCTGGCGCGGACTTGAACGCGCCATGCGGTTCGAACCGGCGGCGATCGTCGAGGAAGTCGTCCAATCCGGGCTGCGCGGCCGCGGCGGCGGCGGCTTCCCGACCGGCATCAAATGGCGGACTGTCCGCGATGCCGAAAGCGCACAGAAGTACGTCGTCTGCAACGCCGACGAGGGCGACTCCGGGACGTTCGCCGACCGGATGATCATGGAAGGCGATCCGTTCGTCCTCGTCGAAGGCATGGCAATTGCCGGCCTCGCCACCGGCGCCACCAAGGGCTTCATCTACATCCGCTCGGAATATCCCCATGCGGTCGCAACGATGGCGGCCGCGATCGAAGCGGCGCGCCGGGAAGGCTGGCTCGGCAAGCGTATCGCCGACTCCTCCTGTGATTTCGACATCGAATTGCGCATAGGCGCCGGTGCCTATGTGTGCGGCGAGGAGACCTCGATGCTGGAAAGCATGGAGGGCAAGCGCGGCGTGGTTCGCGCCAAGCCGCCGCTCCCGGCTCATCACGGCCTTTTCGGCAAGCCGACGGTCGTCAACAACGTGCTCTCGCTCGCCTCCGTGCCGACCATTCTTTCGGAAGGCGCCAAGTTTTATCGGGACTTCGGCATGGGGCGGTCGCGCGGCACCATGCCGATCCAGCTTGCCGGCAATGTGAAGCGCGGCGGCCTGTTCGAGACGGCGTTCGGCGTCACGCTCGGCGAATTGGTCGACGACATCGCCGGCGGCACGGCGAGCGGCCGGCCGGTACGCGCCGTGCAGGTGGGCGGCCCGCTCGGCGCCTATTTCCCGCGGACGCTGTTCGATACGCCGTTCGATTACGAGGCCTTCGCCGCGCGCGACGGGCTCATCGGCCACGGCGGTATCGTCATCTTCGACGACACCGTCGACATGGCGCGTCAGGCCCGTTTTGCGATGGAATTCTGTGCCGTCGAATCCTGCGGCAAGTGCACGCCCTGCCGCATCGGCGCGACCCGCGGTGTCGAAGTTATCGACCGTATCAGGCGCGGCGTCGAGCGCGAGGCCAACCTGGCGCTGGTGGAGGACCTCTGCAACACCATGAAATTCGGTTCGCTTTGTGCGCTGGGCGGTTTCACGCCTTATCCGGTAATGAGCGCGATCCGCCACTTTCCTGAAGATTTCGGCGCGAGCCCCCGTCTCGCCGCGGCCGAGTAAGGACAGACGCCATGTCGCTCATCAAGGAAATCGATTTCGGCACGCCGCGCCAGAAGGCGGAGAAGACGGTTAGCCTGACCATCGACGGCTTTTCGGTCGCGGTGCCGGAAGGCACGTCCATCCTGCGGGCCGCGATGCACGCCGGCATCAAGGTGCCGAAGCTCTGCGCGACGGATTGCGTGGAAGCCTTCGGCTCGTGCCGGCTCTGTCTCGTGGAAATCCAAGGCCGCCCCGGCACGCCCGCCTCGTGCTCGACGCCGGTTGCGGACGGCCTTGTGGTGTCGACCCAAAGCGAGCGCTTGAAGAAACTGCGGCGCGGCGTGATGGAGCTTTACATTTCCGATCATCCGCTCGACTGCCTCACCTGCGCGGCCAACGGCGATTGCGAGCTGCAGGACATGGCCGGCGCGGTGGGCCTGCGCGAGGTGCGCTACGGCTTCGAAGGAGAAAACCACCTCGAAGCGGAGAAGGACCAATCCAATCCCTATTTCACCTTCGATCCTTCGAAATGCATCGTCTGCTCGCGCTGCGTGCGCGCTTGCGAGGAAGTGCAGGGTACTTTCGCGCTGACCATCGACGGGCGCGGCTTCGCCTCCAAAGTCTCGGCCGGCGTGGACGAGCCGTTCCTGCAATCCGAATGTGTGTCGTGCGGCGCCTGCGTGCAGGCCTGTCCGACCGCGACGCTGATGGAAAAATCCGTCATCGAGATCGGACAGCCCGAGCATTCCGTGGTTACGACCTGCGCCTATTGCGGCGTCGGGTGCAGCTTCAAGGCCGAAATGCGCGGTGACGAACTCGTCCGCATGGTGCCGTATAAGGACGGCAAGGCCAATCGCGGCCATTCCTGCGTCAAGGGCCGTTTCGCCTGGGGTTACGCGAGCCATCGCGACCGCATCGTGAAGCCGATGATCCGCGAGAAGATCGCCGATCCCTGGCGCGAAGTGAGCTGGGACGAGGCGATCGCCCGCGTCGGCTCCGAATTCCGCCGTATTCAGCAAATCTACGGCCGCGGCGCCGTCGGCGGCATCACCTCGTCGCGCTGCACCAACGAAGAGACCTTCCTGGTGCAGAAACTGGTGCGCGCCGGCTTCCACAATAATAATGTCGATACCTGCGCCCGTGTTTGCCATTCGCCGACCGGTTATGGTCTCTCAACCACCTTTGGGACATCGGCAGGGACGCAGGATTTCGATTCCGTCGAACAAGCCGCTGTCGTCATGGTCGTCGGCGCCAACCCGACCGACGGCCATCCGGTGTTCGCCTCGCGTCTGAAAAAGCGTTTGCGGCAGGGCGCCAAGCTCATCGTCATCGACCCGCGGCGGATCGATCTCGTCCGCACGCCGCATGTCGAAGCGGCTCATCATCTCGCGTTGAAACCCGGCACCAACGTCGCGGTCCTCACGGCGCTGGCGCATGTCGTCGTGACCGAAGGTCTGGTCAATGAAGTTTTTGTGCGCGAGCGCTGCGAACTCGACGCCTTCGCCGACTGGGCGGCTTTCGTCGCCGGGGAGCGCAACAGCCCCGCAGCGGTGGAAAAAATCTCCGGCGTTCCCGCGGCGGACATCCGCGCCGCCGCGCGCCTTTACGCCACCGGCGGCAATGCCGCGATCTATTACGGCCTGGGCGTCACCGAGCACAGCCAGGGCACCACGGCGGTGATGGCAATCGCCAATCTGGCGATGGCGACGGGGAATATCGGCCGTCCGGGCGTCGGCGTGAATCCGCTTCGCGGCCAGAACAATGTGCAGGGTTCATGCGACATGGGTTCGTTTCCGCACGAGCTGCCGGGCTACCGTCACGTTTCCAACGCCGCCACGCGGGCCACGTTTGAATCCCTGTGGGGTGTGTCACTCGACGCCGAGCCGGGACTGCGCATCCCCAACATGCTGGACGCCGCCATCGACGGCTCGTTCAAGGGGCTCTACATTCAGGGCGAAGATATTGCCCAGTCGGACCCCGATACCTCACACGTCACGGCAGGGCTCTCGGCGATGGAATGCGTCGTCGTGCAGGATCTGTTCCTGAACGAAACCGCGAACTTCGCCCATGTCTTTCTTCCGGGCTCGACCTTCCTGGAGAAGGACGGCACCTTCACCAACGCCGAGCGGCGCATCAACCGCGTGCGCAAGGTGATGGCGCCGCGCAGTGGTTATGCGGACTGGGAGATCACGCTGAGGATCGCCGAGGCGATGGGCTATCCCATGCACTACGCCCACCCCTGCGAGATCATGGACGAGATCGCGCGCACCACGCCGACCTTCGCGGGCGTGAGCTACGAGAAGCTCGATGCCCAGGGCTCGGTGCAATGGCCGTGCAACGAGAAGGCGCCGCTGGGCTCGCCGGTCATGCATGTGGGCGGGTTCGTCAGGGGCAAGGGCAATTTCGTCATAACCGAATACGTGCCAACGGACGAACGCACCGGCCCGCGCTTCCCGCTTCTGCTGACGACGGGGCGTATTCTCAGCCAGTATAACGTCGGCGCCCAGACGCGGCGGACCGAGAACGTCGTCTGGCACGAAGAGGACCGCCTGGAGATTCATCCGCACGACGCCGAGCAGCGCGGCATTCGCGACGGCGACTGGGTCGGTCTCGCCAGCCGCTCCGGCGGAACCAGCCTGCGGGCGCGGATCACCGACCGCGTGGCGCCGGGCGTCGTCTATACCACCTTCCATCATCCCATGACCCAGGCGAACGTCGTCACCACGGACTATTCGGACTGGGCGACCAACTGTCCCGAATATAAAGTGACGGCCGTTCAGGTCATGCCGTCAAACGGGCCGAGCGAATGGCAGCGGCGTTATCGGGAACTGGCGGAGAAGAACAGCCGCATCCGACTGCCCGTGGAGACCGCCGGATGAGCCTTCCTCCGGTTCACCGCGTCGAACGCATCTCCTGGCGCCACGGAGACGCCGCCAGCGGCGAGCGCGCAATTCCCGAGGAGACCGCCGTCGTCTTCACTTACAACCGCGCCGCGCATGCCGTGATGATGGCGACGCCGGCCGATCTCGAGGATTTCGCCGTCGGCTTCAGCCTCTCGGAAGGAATTGTCGCGGCGCCGGAAGAAATCCGGGACCTCGAGATCCTGCCAGGCGGGAAGGGTATCGAACTGCGGATGACGATAGCGCGGTTGCGAAACGACGCCTTCGTCGAGCGGCGGCGGCATCTAGCGGGGCCGACGGGCTGCGGTCTCTGCGGCATCGAAAGCCTGGAAGAAGCGACGCGCCCGCCGCCCCGCGTCGACAGCGCGTTCACCGTCTCCGCCGAGGCGATCGCGCAGGCGCTTGCTTCTCTTTCGCCGCATCAGACCCTCAACCGTCAGACGCGCGCGGTTCACGCCGCCGCGTTCTGGCAGCCGGGCGTTGGTCTGGTTGCGCTTCGCGAGGATGTCGGCCGCCACAATGCGCTCGACAAGCTCGCGGGCGTCTTGGCGCGGGAAGCGATTGCGGCGGCGAACGGTCTGGTGCTGCTGACCAGCCGCGTATCCGTGGAAATGGTGCAGAAAGCGGCGGTCATGAGAAGCCCGGTCGTCGTCGCCGTTTCGGCTCCCACGGCGCTGGCGGTGCGCGTCGCCGAGGCCGCCGGTATCGCGCTCGTCGCCATCGCGCGCGACGATGGTTTCGAGGTCTTCACGCATGCCGGGCGGATAACCATGGGGGCCGACGAACATGTCGCCTGACAAGCTCGTCTATATGGCCAATCAGATTGGCAAGTTCTTCGCGCATCAAGGCGAGGCCAAGGCGGCCGCCTCGATCGCGGATCATCTGGTGAAATTTTGGGATCCCCGGATGCGTAAGGCGATCATCGCGCATCTGGATGGCGGCGGGTGCGGATTGGATCCGCTGGTTCTCCGGGCCGTAAAGAGCTTGCGCGAAGCGGCAACCGCTCCCAAACCTTCGCCAGCCTCCTAAAGGTTTCCGCGCGCCAGCCTCTCCGCCTCGATCAAATCGTCCGGCGTGTTGATATTGAAGAAAGCGTGCGGTTCTGCGGAAATCTCTATGCGCGGGGCCGTCATCGCATCGAGCGCCCACCAGACGCTGCGAAACTCGCCGCAGGCGATACCGGCCCGCAAGGCGCTGAGAGATTGATATGGCCATAAGGCGCACAGACTTTGCACAGTGCCCGAGGCGACAGCCACAACCGGTACGTTGACGGATGCTATTGCCGCCGCTTGTAGCTTCGCCACCATATCTCTCGGGAGAAAGGGCGTATCGCAGGGAAATGTGGCCAGCCACGCAGCGCCCATGGAAGGCAACTCCTGCAACCCGGCAACGACACCGCCGAGGGGGCCTGTTTCGCCGTCATAGGCATCGCGCAGCAGCGCGAATTCATCGCCGTAGCGGGAGCGGCAGCGTTCGACGTGTTCCGGCCGCACGTTCAGCATGAGAGCATCGACTTGCGGCCGCACCCGCGCGATCACGGCGTCGAGCAAACATCCTTCACGGAAGGGCATGAACGGCTTGTCGGCCCCCATGCGTACGGCCTTGCCGCCCGCAACGACCAGTCCCGCGATGCGTTTTTCCCTGTC
Source organism: Alphaproteobacteria bacterium (assembly GCA_028871795.1). GTDB lineage: Bacteria > Pseudomonadota > Alphaproteobacteria > Micropepsales > Micropepsaceae > Rhizomicrobium. The sequence goes on from JAGWMG010000005.1 coordinate 94,711, forward strand.
GTCCATTGTTTCACCACTTGACCAGCCGCGTGCCGGGGTCTGCTGATTGCAATCCGTCTAATTCTCGATGTCGAAGTTCCTCCGGCATGGGCGCGTGCGATTATCGAATTTGAGAATTGGACGTTCCGCGCAAATAAGCAATTCCTTGAAAACAAAGGCGTGATGCGACTTGGCATGCAAGTTGCTGCCTGTTGGCCGCGGCAGGATCGGTTTTTGATTTGTCCGTTGGGTCTCGTGATCGCCAGTCGGAGTTCATCGCAGGCTGCCCGCGCGTTTCGCATACCTGGTTTCGATTGGAGAGCAAATCGTGCCCAAACACATTGTACGGCTCCTTGCGCTTCTTGTCGTTCTGGCTTTGATGTTCGTCGGCGGGAAATATTTTTTCACGCCAAAGTCTTTTCGGGCATACGGCCATTACCGCGCGGCCTCGGTTGAAGAAATTGCAGTCGTCAAGCCGAGAATAATCGACGCGGCTTCGTTTTCAGCCGTCTATCCCAAAGAGTATGCGACGTGGTCGGAGAACATACATCAGGTCGTGCAGTGTCAGGCCTGCCATATGGCGACGGAAAAGTTGTCGGACCGGGCCGGCGGTCCCGCCGCGCACGATCAGCGCGCAACGAAGGCGCTGCCCATTCCCCGCGATTCGCTGAAGCTGTGCGTCGAATGCCATCAGAAGATCGCCGGCCGGCCGGCCTCCATGCCCCAGATCGACGTCGTCAGCCACACCCAGGGCAAACAGTGCACGGCCTGTCATAACCCGCATTCTCCGCTGTTCTCGCCCGCAGGCGCGCCGGTGGCGCTGGCAAGCAGTTCGGGCGGCACCGGGGACGCGGCCGCGGGAAAGACCAAGTCCGCGCTCTGTGCGGCCTGCCACGGTCCCGCGGGCGTCAGCGCGGTCGCCGATTTTCCGAATCTCGCGTGCCAGAAGGAGCCGTATTTGACCGGCGCGCTGACGGCCTACCAGAGCGGAACGCGGGGCAATGCGATGATGGGCGCAATCGCGAAGAGCTTGAGCAAGGCCGACATACGGAATCTGGCTGCGTATTTTGCGGGCCTGTCCTGCGCAAGATGAACCCGGCATGGGCGCGGTGCGAAGAGACGGAAAAGAGCGAAGAGATGGACAAAAATAAGCCTTCCAAGAGCGAGATCGGCCGACGCGGCTTCATGTGTCTGCTCGGAAAAATGTCCGCCACCGCGGCGGTGTGCTCGAGTGTCGCGGCGGTCGCACTGGAGAGTGTCCCGACCGCTGCGAAGCCGAAGGTCGCCGAACCGCAGTATCCGGCGACGGGTCCGGTTCCCGGTTACGACTGGACCAAGCACCGCTGGGCATTCGGGGTCGATACCACCCGCTGCATCGGTTGCCTGCGCTGCGTCGAAGCCTGCAAGGTCGAAAACAACGTTCCGTTCAATCCAAACGACTATCGCACCTGGGTCGAGCGTTACGTTTATCTCGAGGGCGAGGACAAACCGCACATCGACAGCCAGTCCGATCCCAAGAACATCGCCGCGGCCGGCACGTTGACGAATTACCGTTTTAGCGATCGCTACCGGGACGCCAAAGTCGAAAAGTCCTTCTTCGTAGCCAAGCTCTGCAATCATTGCGAGAACCCGCCCTGCGTTCAGGTTTGCCCGGTCGGCGCCACCTACAAGACGCCGGACGGGGTCGTGCTGATCGACAAAAACTACTGCATCGGCTGCCGCTATTGCGTCCAGGCCTGTCCTTACGGCGCGCGCTACTTCAACGACGAGACTAATACCGCGGACAAGTGCACCTGGTGTTATCACCGGATCACCAAGGGATTGAAGCCGGCTTGCGTGGAGGTCTGCCCCGTGCAGGCCAGAATATTCGGCGATCTCAACGATCCGTCGAGCACGATCAACGAGTTCATACGAAGCCATCGCGTGCGCGTGCTCAAGCCGTGGACCGGAAACGGGCCGCACGTCTTCTACAACGAGATCGATAGCGAGGTGTCGTGATGGACACGTGGTTTCATACCGCCCCCTATGTCGTGTCCGCCTATAGCGGTTACGTCTACCCGAACGAAACCGTGTTGCCGTGGGGCGTGTTGATCGTCATCTACCCCTACATCACCGGATTGGTGGCGGGGGCCTTCATCGTGTCGAGCCTCTATCACACGTTCCGGATTGAGAGCTTCAAGCCGGTGGCCCGCTTGGCGTTGCTTTCCGCTTTTGCCTTTCTCTGCTTCGCGCCCACCCCGCTGCTGTCCCACCTCGGGCACCGGGAGCGGGCCTTCGAGGCGATCTGGACGGCGCATTGGACGTCGGCTTTTGCCGCCTTTGGATATGTTGCGAGTTTCTACGCGCTCCTGCTGGTGCTGGACATCTGGTTCGCCTTTCGCGCCGACATCGTCGCCATGGCGCAGACCACCAAGGGGGCGGCGGGGCGCCTCTATCGCATTCTGACTCTGGGATCGTACGACGTTTCCGAACGCGCTCTGGGTTACGACCGCAAGTGGGCCGGCGTCTTGGCCGCCCTCGGGATCCCCGCCGCCATCGGCTTGCATGGCTATGTCGGCTTCGTCTTCGGTTCGGTGAAGTCGCGCGAATGGTGGTCGTCGGACCTCATGCCGGTGATCTTCCTGCTTTCCGCCGTGGTCTCCGGCGTGGCCGCGCTGGTCGTCATCTATGTGGTGTCCTCGAAGCTCCGAAGGACTGCGATCGACGAAAACTGCATGACGGGATTGGCTCGGGTCATGTGGGTCTCTCTGATCGGGACCATGGCCGTGGAAGTGCTCGAATACATGGAGATGGTTTACAGGCGTGTCGAAGGCTTTGACATGATCAAGCAGCTGGTTGCCGGTCCCATGTGGGTAAGCCTCGCCACCCAGGCTCTGTGTTCCTTGGTTCCGTTCGTCATCTTGACCGTGCTTCTCGTTCGGCGTGTGCGGGGCCGGGCGCTGGTCGGTTGGATGAGCTTCTCCGCGGTCTTGATGATGGTTGCAGTGCTCGCCATGCGCTGGAACGTCGTGATCGGCGGCCAGGAACTGTCCAAGACGCTGACCGGAATCCTGATCTACGCTCCCTCGCTCTGGGGCCGCGAGGGTGTTATCTGGGCGGCAACCTTGTTTGTCGGCAGTTTTGTCTGGTTGTGGGCTCTGGTCCGTCTGCTGCCGCCATGGGCACCCATCCCGACTTCGAAAAAAGGGATAATCAATGCGCGCGCTGACTTTGGTGAAACTGGGATTGATCCCGCTCGTCGCCATGAGTGGGAGCTGCGGGAGGGAGGTTAGCTTCAAGGACGAGGTTCACCCGGTATTGGAGGCGCGTTGCATATCCTGTCATGCCCCCGGCGCTCCCGGCTGGGCCGCCAGCGGATTCAGCGTGGCGAGCTACCAAAGCGTTATGAAAGGCACCAAATACGGCCGGGTGGTCATCCCCGGCAGCAGCGCGGGAAGCACGCTGGTGAGGCTGCTCAATCACGAAACGGACCCTTCGATCGCCATGCCGAAAAGTCACCGGCCGGAAACGCCCTCGGAATGGCTGACGCCGGATCAGATCAAGCTCATCCGGACATGGATCGATCAAGGGGCCAAAGACAATTGAGCCTCCGGCGCGAATGCCGTTGTCGAGGAGGACGCGCGTGATCTCATCGCTCGGCGGCGGCAGTTCGAAGATGAATGTGTTGTTCCCGGCACGCCTTGCCTCCATCCATCGGCGCGGCCAATTCGAGGTGGCGGACTGCGACGTCCGGCCACACCCGGGGTCGGTGCGGGCGCCTTCGCTTCGGCAATCGGCGGCGTTTCCTCTTCGGGCGAAGAAGGATCGTCTGCGGCGATGGCAGGCGAATCCGCCTGGTATCATCGGATTTGACCGTCTTGGTACTTTGTCCTTTGCCCGCTCGAGACCAAACATAGGCGCCCCAGCGACCGCGGGAATCATTTCGCGCGGCCCGGAAGGGATTTTCTTGCAGGATCCGTTCAGTTGGCTTGAGACATGAAATCGCTCGTTAATGCGTTTGTTGATCGTGTCCCGATGCCTACCGGATGGGGCCGTGGCGACGAGCGCGTCCACGGACATTCCGGCGCAAAGAGGACCGCCTGGTATTCCCGTTTGTCGGGCCTGCGCCAGCGCTCGTTGCGGGTGAAGGGCCGTATCATTTTTGCGCTGTTCGTGAGCTACAGCATTTTGCTCGGCGGCTTTGTCATGTACCAGAAGGGCGTCCTGCTCAGGGAGTTCGCCGATCTCCAGGACATCACGAACACTTCCAGTACGCTGGGACAGTTTGACGCCGATGCCGTTCTAGCCGGCAACGTGCCGATCGCCACCGGCGATCCTCAATATACCGGCACGGAAGTTTCCGAGGCGCGGGCGCGCCTGCGTGCGATGTGGAACCAATACGCCAGCCTCACGGCGGGCGTGCCGGAAGTTCCGCTGGCCCTCGGCAGGTTGGATGCCGCCCTGCGGAAACTTGCCGCGCAGCCGTCGGAATCCGCTTTGACGGAATTGCGCACGCAGCTGATCAGCGAACATGCCAGCCTGACCAGCCTCGGCGACAGGCTGCGCAGCCGCCGCGACGCCATGGCGGAGGAATACCGTCAACGCAGCAATTCGGTGGCGGCGATCGCGCTGCTGCTCGGGGCCGGTGGCCTCGTGACCTTCGGCATCATCCTCATCGTGTTTTTCACGCGCCTCACGAACGACGTCCTGATCCTGAAGGACTACGCGAAAGTCATTGCCAGACGCGATCGGCATGAGGTGATCCGCACCTCCCGGCGCGACGAAGTCGGCGAACTCATGGATGCCATCAACCGCATGTCGCGGGAGCTGGACGAGCGGGACAAGCAGCTGGAAATCGAGCACCGAAAATATTTCTACCGCGAGAAGATGGCGGCCATCGGCGATCTCGCGACCGGCATCGCGCACGAGATCGGCAATCCAATATCCGCCATCGCCGGCGTGGCGACTTCGATGCAGGAAGTTCAAACTGCCGGCGGCTGTCCGAAACCGGATTGCGGCTGCCAGCCGGCCTTGATTCTGGCGCAAACGGCGCGCTTGGCGGCGATCGCGCGGGAGATTGCCGACTTTGCCATGCCGGTACCCGCCGAGCGTCAACTCCTGAACGTGAACGACGTGATTCAAAGCACATGCGTATTCCTGCGCTATGACCGGCGCTTCCGGGGCATCAACCTGGAAACGAACCTGAACAGGGGGATTCCCGCGGTCAGCGTCGTTCACGACCGGCTGGTTCAAGTCATCATGAATCTGCTGATCAACGCGGTGGACGCGCTGGACGGCCTGCAGGACCGCGTTCCCAAAGTCAGCATCACGACATCGCTGGTTGAAAACCAAGTCTGCATCGCCGTGGCGGACAACGGTTGCGGCATGGACGACAAGACGCTTCGCCACGCCTTCGAAGCCTTCTTCACGACCAAGCGGCCCGGCAGAGGGACAGGCCTCGGACTTTCCCTTTGCTACTCGATCCTTGAGGAACATGGTGGTAGGATTGATCTGGATTCAATCCCCAACCAGGGGACCTGCGTTAGAGTCATGCTTCCCCTTGGCTCGCAGAGCGGTGAGCAGATGCAACGCCAGACATGACAACGCAAGTCCTGGTAGTCGACGACGAACTCGCGATCCGGCAGATCCTCGCCGCCAACCTCAAGAAGGCGGGTTATGCGGTCGAGCAAGCCGCTTGTGCCCAGGAGGCGCTGGCCCGGCTGGCCACCGGCGAGGTGGATGTCGCGTTCTGCGACATCTGCTTGCCGGACATCAGCGGGATCGACGTCCTCGGGCGCGCGCGCGCCTTGGGCATCGATACGAAGTTCATAATGATCACCGCGTTTGCCTCGATGGACAGCGCCATCGAGGCCATGCGGGCCGGGGCGGCCGACTATATTATCAAGCCGCTGTGCAACGAAGAGGTCCTGCATCGGGTCAGGCAGATCTGCGAACTGAAGAGCATGCGCGACGAGAACCAGATGCTGCGCAAGCTGGTGACCAGCGAGGCGGACGGCAAATACCACTTTACCAGCCCTGCCATGCAGGAGGTCGAGCACCTGGTGAACAAAGTCGCTCCGACCGACAGCACGGTTCTAATCACCGGGGAAAGCGGTGTCGGCAAGAACGTCGTGGCGCGTCGCATTCACCAGCAAAGCCGGCGGTCCGAGGCCTTGTTTCTTCCCGTCAATTGCGGCGCGATTCCGGACACGCTGGTTGAAAGCGAGTTGTTCGGGCACACCAAGGGCGCCTTCACCAGCGCCGACAAGGCCCGCAAGGGGCTGTTCCTGCAGGCCGAGGGCGGCAGCATATTGCTGGACGAAATCGGCGATTTTCCGTTGCCGGTCCAGAGCAAGCTGTTGCAGGTGCTCGAAGAGAAGCAGCTCAGGGCCGTGGGCAGCGAGCGGCTGCAGAACATCGACGTCAGGATCATTGCGGCCACCAATCGCAGCCTGAGCGAAATGGTAGCGGCTAAAGCGTTCAGGGAGGATCTCTACTTCCGGCTCAACATGTTTCACATTCACGTCCCGCCGTTGCGGGAAATGCGTCAGGACATCCCCGGACTGGTCCGCTTTGTGCTGGAGCATTGCGCGGAACGGTCCGCTGTGGCGCGCAAAGTCGCCGTCGACCCGCTCGCGGAAGAACTCCTGGTGTCGTACGATTGGCCGGGCAACGTAAGAGAACTGAAAAACGTCGTGGAATGCGCATTCATATTGGCCGAGGGAGACAGCATCACCATCGCCGATCTGCCCAACGAAATCGGCAAAGTGCAGCAGACTGCGAACGGAACCGGCCAGGGCGACCAAGTGATCGGCGACCTGCGCCATCTGGTCTGCAAATTCGAGGCGAGCCTGCTGACGCAGGCGATTCAGGATGCGGGCGGGGACCGGCGCGTTGCCGCCCAAAAGCTGGGGGTGGGCGTATCGACCCTGTATCGGAAACTTGAAGAATACAAACGGATGGCCTTGTGATTCCGCGGCGTTCGGCGCGGGAAACTGGCTCTCAGTTGTCCTTGGCCCCTTCCTTGATCCACTGACTGATCACGCCGAGTTCCTCTTGCGAGAGCGGCGGACCGAGCGGAGGCATTCGCAGTGCGCTCTTGTCGCTCGAATGCCAATCGTCTTTCAGGACTCTCATCAACGGGCTGCGGTCGGGGTGGTATGGGATGACCGCGACACCACCGGCAGAGCCGCTCCTGAGGCTTTGGTAGCTGCGCAGGTCGAAGCTCACCGAAATGTAGCCGACGCCTCCCGGGCTGTGACACATGGAGCAGTGCTCCTGGAAGATCGGAAGAACCTGCTTCTGGAAGCTCGTCGTCTGCTCGGGCGTCGCTGCCCGTGAAGGAAGTGCAACCACCATCCCGGCGGCGGCCGCCATGGCCGCCATCGGCGCCATCCTCAAGAAGAATGCCATGGTTTCGGCCCTCCTCTTCTACTTCTTCGTGTTCAGATAGGCGATCAGGTCATCGGTTTGCTGACCGTCCAAAGAGCCGACGAGCGCCATGCTGGTGCCCGGGACCATCTTCTGCGGGCCGCCAACCCATTCCTTCAGCTTGGCGTCGGTCCAAATGATTCCGGAGTCCTTGAGCGCCGCCGAGTAGGCGAAGCCCGGTGCCGTCCCCGCCTTTCGACCCACGATGCCAAATAGGTTGGGGCCGATCTTGTTTCCTTCATCCTTGTTTATCGTGTGGCACAGGGTGCAGCGCTGGAAGACGTCGGCGCCTTTGACGGGGTCGCCGGCGGTCGGCGAGCCCTGACCGGCGACAGCCGCCGGAACCAATGCGAGGGCGCAGGCCAACAGGGCGCAACGCAGGCCGGAAATCATCATCGGAGAACGAGCCATGTGAAAATCCTCAATATGTTGTCGTCGGGGGCGCTACGGCCGCGCTCAACGCGGCAGCAACTTGCATGCCAAGTCGCGTCGCACCTTTGTTTTCAAGGAATTGCTCGTTGCGCAGAGCGTCCAATTCTCAAATTCGATAATCGCAGGCGTGCCTGCCGGCCGGTGAGCGTGTCGATACCACTGGTTAGCTTGGACGGCGCGGCGCTGGTAGATTGGGGCGGTTCCAGATTCGCAAGGACAAAATGCTCTCTCCCGCCTCGATTTCCGATTATCGCGAATTGGCAAGGCGGCGCTTGCCGCGGCTGATGTTCGACTATGTCGATGGGGGCGCCTTCGAGGAAACGACGCTGCGGGCAAATCGCGCGGATTTGCAGCGGATGACGTTGAAACAAAAGGTATTGCGGGACGTCTCGGCGCTGGACACCTCGATAACCCTGTTCGGTCGGAACTTGTCGCTGCCGGTGATTTTGGCGCCGATCGGGTTCGCGGGCATGATGGGGCGCCGCGCCGAGGTACAAGCCGTGCGTGCGGCCGAAAAGGCCGGTGTTCCGTTCACGCTGTCGACCGTCGGCATTTGCTCCATCGAGGAAGTGCGCCGGACAGCGAGCGAACCGTTCTGGTTCCAACTCTATATGATGAAGGACCGCGGCGTCGTGGGCGAAATCCTGGCGCGCGCGGCGGCAGCGAATTGCGGCGCGCTGGTGTTCACGGTCGATTTGCCCGTTCTCGGCACGCGCTATCGCGACATCCGCAACGGCATGGGCGTGCGACTGTCGGCCCTCTCCAAACTCAAACTCGCCTGGGACTTTGCGGCCCATCCGATGTGGGCGTACGACGTCGGCGTGAGGGGCCGGCCGCATATGCTCGGAACCCTGGGCGATGTCTTAAAGGACGCGAATTCGCTCGGCGCTTTGCTCGCGTGGACGACGACCGCGCTTGATCCGAGCGTGACATGGAAAGACCTCGAATGGATTCGCGGCCAATGGAAAGGTCCCCTCATCCTGAAAGGCGTGCTTGACGCCGACGATGCGCGCGAAGCCGTGAAGACGGGTGCGGACGCGATTGTGGTCTCGAATCACGGCGGGCGGCAGCTCGACGCCGCCACATCGACGATTTCTCTTCTGCCCAAGATCGCCGAAGCGGTCGCCAGCGAGACGATCATCCTGATGGACGGCGGAATCCGCTCGGGCCAGGATTTGACCCGCGCACTTGCCCTAGGGGCAAGAGCCTGCATGATCGGGCGCGCCTGGGTGTATGGTGTCGCCGCCCAAGGCGAAGCCGGGATCGCGGCCGTGATCGAGACGATCCGGCGCGAATTGCGGACAACCATGGCGCTCATCGGAAAGACCCGCGTCGGCGACATCGACGCTTCGGTCCTGCAAGGTTAGCGGACCGCCAACCCGCGTCGCGCTGTTGAGCATTGTTTCCGCGCGAATTATCACGGCTCGCCGGGCACCGCGGGACCTATGCAGGCGGAATGCCGGGACTTAGTCTGGTATAGAATGCAGGCCGAGGCGCGCCCTAATAACATTCCATGGATTTCCGAATGAACCGATCAGCGGACGGGCGAAGCTAACTTGCCGGGAGGAATGCAATGAATGGCGCGGAGAGCCTTGTGCGCACTCTGGTGAACTGCGGCGTCGAAGTTTGTTTTGCGAATCCCGGCACAACGGAAATGCATTTCGTTGCCGCGCTCGATCGCGTCGAAGGAATGCGCGCGATCCTCGGCCTGTTTGAAGGGGTCGTGACCGGCGCCGCCGATGGTTACGGCCGGATGGCGGGAAAGCCCGCCGCGACGCTCTTGCATCTTGGTCCCGGGCTCGCCAACGGCCTTGCCAACCTGCACAACGCGCGCCGCGCCGCGACGCCCATCGTGAACATTGTCGGCGATCATGCGAGCTTTCACGCGCAGTACGATGCGCCGCTGGCAACGGACATTGCGGGTTTTGCGCGGCCCGTTTCGGGTTGGGTGCACGCCAGCACGAGTTCCAAATCCGTGGCTGCGGACGGCGCGCGCGCCGTTCGGGCGGCAAGGCAGGCGCCGGGCAATGTCGCGACTTTGATTCTTCCCGCCGATGCCGCCTGGCAAGAGGCGGACGGCCCGGCCGTGCCGCTGCCCCATCTCGGACCCGCGCCGGTATCTTCAGCCACGGTCGACGGTGTGGCAAGACGGCTGCGCGACGCGAAGAAGAGCGCCATCCTGATACGCGGCGGAGCCCTGCAAGCCCGCGGCCTCGACGCCGCCGGACGCATCGCCGCGAAATCCGGCGCGCGGTTGATGTGCGATACGTTCGCTCCGCGAATCGCGCGCGGCGCCGGGCTCGTCACCGTCGAACGCCTTCCGTACTTTGCCGAACAGATCGTCGAACTCCTGAAGGACCTCGAACTGCTCGTTCTGGTCGGCGCCAGACCGCCGGTGTCCTTTTTCGCCTACCCGGGGAAGCCAAGCTGGTGTATGCCGGAAAGCTGCGGGATTCATTACCTCGCACAGGCGCACGAAGACGGCGTCGGTGCGCTGGAGGCGCTGGCGGACGCGGTCGATGCGCCGAAAGAGCCGTCGGGGCGCGCCGAATTCAAAAGGCCGGAGCTGCCGACGGGAAGGCTCGACGCCCACACCGCCGGACAGATCATCGGGCATTTCCTGCCCGAGAACGCGGTCATCGCCGACGAAGCGGCGACATCGATGCTGGGCGCCGCGATGTTCACGGCCAACGCCCGTCCGCACGATCATCTGGCGTTGACGGGAGGCTCGATCGGCCAAGGGCTGCCGGTGGCGACCGGCGCGGCGGTTGCCTGCCCGGACCGCAAGGTGGTCTGCCTGCACGGCGACGGCGGCGCGATGTATACGTTGCAGTCGCTGTGGACGCAGGCGCGCGAGAAACTCGATGTCACGACGATCATCTTCGCAAATCATTCCTACGCCATCCTGAATTTCGAATTGATGCGCATGGGCGCCGAGAATCCGGGCCCCAAGGCGCTGTCGATGTTCGATCTGAGAAACCCGGAAATCGCCTGGACGGATCTCGCCCGCGGCATGGGCGTCGAGGCCGTGCGCGTGGAAACGACCGAGGACTTTGCCAGACATTTTGCCGGCGCCATGCGGTCCCGTGGTCCCCGGTTGATCGAAGTAGCGCTTTAGGTGACACACTTTAATATCTTCTGCGGTGGTAATTCGTGATGAACGATCTCGTCGAATCCTTGAAAGCGCTGCTCGGCGGCGGCGCGGTTCTCGAAGGCGCCGAAATCGCACCGGCGGCATTCGGCTGGGGCCGTCTCGGCACGCCGCTGGCGGTGGTGCGGCCGGGTTCCACCTCTGAAGTCTCCGCCGTGCTTCGGCTGTGCCACGAAGCCCGGCAGGCGGTGGTTCCCTGGGGCGGGCGCACGGGGCTTGTGGAAGGTACCTTCGCCGACGGCGCGATCGCGCTTTCGCTGGAACGCATGAATGGTATCGTGGAAATAAATCCCGAAGACGCGACGATGACGGTCGAGGCGGGATGCGTGCTGCAGCACGCATGCGAAACGGCGGACAACAGCGAATTGTTTTTTCCGCTCGATCTGGGGGCCCGGGGTTCCGCGACCATCGGAGGAAATATAGCCACCAACGCCGGCGGCAACCGCGTGATCCGCTACGGAATGATGCGCGAGCTTGTGCTGGGACTTGAAGCCGTGCTGGCGGACGGAACGGTGGTGTCGTCGCTTAATCGTCTCATCAAGAACAATGCAGGCTACGACCTGAAACAGGTTTTCATCGGCTCCGAAGGAACGCTTGGAATCGTCACGCAGGCGGTGTTGCGGCTGCGGCCGAAGCCCGCCAGCCAGAACGTGGCGCTTCTGGCGGTGGACTGCTTCGACCGATTGCCTCGCATTCTGCGGAACGCCGAAAAAGGGCTTAGCGGCACGCTGTCCGCGTTCGAAGTGATGTGGGAGGATTTCTACCGACTGGTCACCACGCCGCCGGCGCAAGGTCTTCCGCCTCTCCCGCACGGACATCCCTATTACGTGCTGGTGGAAGCGCTGGGCGGAGACCAAGCCGATGACAGCGCGCGATTCGAGCGCGTGCTCGCGGCCCAGCTTGAGACCGGCCAAGTCGCGGATGCGGTCATCGCGAAGTCGAAAGCCGAATGCGGCCGCTTGTGGAGCTTGCGCGACGACGTTGTGCAGGTCGTGCGCAACGCACCTGTATTCGCTTTCGACGTGAGCCTCAGGATCGGTGAAATGGAAGGCTTCGTCGGCGAAGTGCGCGAAGCCTTGATGCGGCGCTCGCCGGTGGCGACGCTCATGGTCTTCGGCCATCTGGGCGACGGCAATCTCCATTTGATTCCGGGCGTCGGCAGCGGCGACGGCGAGGCGCGCAAGGCCGTCGAGAACATCATCTACGGCGCCTTGAAAAAACGCCGCGGCTCGATCTCCGCGGAACACGGCATCGGATTGGAGAAGCGCGAATATCTATCCAACTCGCGCAACCCCGAAGAGATCGCATTGATGCGCACGCTCAAGCAGGCGCTCGATCCCCGCAACATTCTCAACCCCGGCAAGATTTTTGCGTAGCGGCCCCGCTCCGGGCAGCTTAAGCCAGATAAGCCGTCTCGCCATGAAGCGCCGCATCGAGTCCGGTCTTCTCGGCTTGCTGGTCCACCTTCACCGGCGTGACCTTGTCGATCAGCCACAGCATTCCGTAAGTGAAGCTGAAAGCCCAAACCGATGAGAACGCGACGGCGGCAATCTGCTTGGCGAAGAAGACCCAATTGCCCGCGATCAGGCCGTCGGCGCCCAGGGGATTGAACGCGACGGTGGCAAAAACGCCTAGAAGCACGATGCCCAGCGCACCGCCGACACCGTGTACTCCCCAGACGTCGAGCGCATCGTCCCATTGCCGGCGGTTTTTCAGCGCCACCGCGAAGTAGCATACGCCGCCCGACACGATGCCGATGAGCACGGCGGCGGCGGGGGAAACATAACCGGCCGCCGGCGTGATCGTGGCCAGGCCGGCGACGGCTCCCGTCAACAGGCCGACCAAGGTAGGTTTCTTTTCAACCCACCAGCCGACGGCCATCCAGGTGATCGCCGCAAACGACGCCGCCACATCGGTATTGAGAAATGCAACAGCGGTTACGCTGTCGACGCGGAATTCGCTGCCGGCATTGAAACCGTACCAACCGAACCACAGCAAACCCGTCCCCAGCGCCACCAGCGGAACGTTGTGCGCTCCGCTATCGAGCACTTTGCGCCGGCCCACGTAGAGAACCGACGCGAGCGCCGCCAGCCCCGCCGTGTTGTGCACCACGATGCCGCCGGCGAAGTCGAGCACGCCCCACTTCTGCAGGAGCCCGCCGCCCCACAGCATGTGCACGAAGGGGAAGTAGACGAAGACCAGCCACAGCGTGAGGAATATCATGTACGCCTTGAAGGTGACCCGGTTGGCGAAAGCGCCGGTGATCAGCGCCGGTGTGATGATCGCGAACATCATCTGATAGGCGATGTGCACCAGCAGCGGAATTCCGGGCGTCGGCGACGGCGTCGAAAGCGTCACGCCGTGCAGGAACGCCAAGTCGAAATTGCCGATGATGCCGCCGGCGCCGCCCGAGAAGCAGAGCGAATAACCGAACGCAAACCAGATGACGGTGGTCCAGCCCATCGATACGTAGGATTGCATCATAATGGTCAGGACGTTCCGTCTGCTCACCAACCCGCCATAAAAGAACGCCAGCCCGGGAGTCATCAGCATGACCAGGCTGCTGCAAAGCAGCATGAAGCCGGTATTGCCCGTATCGATATTCGGCATCGCTTCCCTCATGGTGAACGGCCGGCACTTATCGCATAGGTTCGCCGCGGAGGCGCCTGCGGCATTGGCGATGGTTCGGGCGCCGTGTTCGATGACGGCCCCGCGCGTCCCGGGGTTCCGGGTTGTATTTGAATCGGCCGTTGGCGCAGGCCTATCCGATTAATTCTCACCGTGAGCGCAATTGCTCACATACTTGCTTTTTTTTGGGCCGGTTTTCCGTTATGCAAGTTCGGCAGGTCGGCCATGATGGCACGGCCGTTCTTGCGTTCAAACCCGCAACGTTTTGGGATCGACGGGCAAGCTGCGAACCCGCTTGCCGGTCGCTGCGAAGATCGCGTTGCACAGGGCCGGAACGGCCGGCGGCAGGGGCGGCTCGCCCAGGCCTGTCGGCGAATTGTCGCTCACCAAGAAATGTACCTCGATCGGCGCCGCCTGCGTCATCGACAAAGGCGCGAAGGTGTCGAGATTGGCCTGCGCCACCCGTCCTTTGTCGATCGTGATCTTCTGGTTCAAGGCCTCGCCCAGGCCGTCGAGAATTGCACCCTGCGCCATGTTTACGGCGGCGGTCGGATTGACGATCTGGCTGCCGATGTCGCCCACGGCCCATACCTTGTTGACGTTCACCCGTCCTGCCGCGGACACCGCCGCCTCCACGACCTCCGCGAAATAGCCCAGATGAGAATAGGCGAAAGCGACCCCGAGGCCGGTTCCGGCGGGAAGCTGCCGATTGCCCCAGCCCGACACCTCGCGCACTTTCTCGAGGACGTCGCGCGCCCGCCCCGTGTCGAAGCCCCCCGGCAGCACTGTGCGCCCGCCCAGCAGATCGATCTGGAACTGCAGCGGATCCTTGCCCGCGGCGTGGGCCATTTCGTCGATGAAGGATTGGAAGACGAATATCAGTCCGTTGTCCCCGGGCGCCCTGAGCGGCCCGGTCGGCACGCCGAGCGGCATCATCGACGCTCCGTAGAACAGGTTGGCCACGCGCCCCGCCGGATAGGAATTCGCCGACATGCCGGCCGAGCTGGCGAATTTGCCGTTGCCGCCGAAACTGACGAAATGCTGATGCCAGGCGACAAGCTTGCCGTTCTTGTCCAATCCGCCTTTCAGGAAGTGCCAGCCCGCCGGCCGATAGAAATCGTGCTGGATGTCGTCGCTGCGGTTCCACACCAGCTTCACCGGCGCGCCCGTCACCTTCGAGATCCACGCCGCCTCGACCATGTAGTCGTTCATCAGACGCCGGCCGAAGCCGCCGCCGATGCGCGTCAGGTGGACGACTATATTCTTTTCGTCGAGCCCGAGCGTTTGAGCGACCAGCTTGCGCCCGGCGTCCGGGTTCTGGGTCGGCGCCCAGATCTCGGCCTTGCCGCCTTGCACATGCGCGGTGCAGTTCTGGGGTTCGAGCGTGGCGTGCGCTAGGAACGGATAGGCGTAGGCTGCTTCGACCACGCGGGCCGCGCCCTTGAGCGCCGCCGCCGCGTCGCCGTCGTTGCGCAGCGTCTTTTCCGCGGGCTTGTCGGCGAGCTCGGCGGCCCGGCGCGCGAAACCTTCGCTGCTCTGCCGGCTGGTCGGGCCTTCGTCCCATCTCACGGCGAGTTGACGGCGCGCCTTGTCGGCGCGCCACCAGCTGTCCGCGACAATGGCGACGCCGGGCATCAGCCCGGTAAGCTGCATTTCGCCCTCGGCGGCGAAGGCGTGGCCCGCCGCGCCCTCCACGACAAAGGCATGGCGCACGCCCGGCAGCTTGCCGATCGCGTCGAGATTGGCGCTCGCCACCTTGCCGCCGAAGACGGGGCACTTCTGGAACACCGCGTAGAGCATTCCCGGCACCACCGTATCGATTCCGAACAGCGGCCGGCCCTCGACCACCAACGGGCTGTCGGCGCCCGGAATCGAATGCCCGATGATCTTGAAGTCCTTGGGGTCCTTCAGCTTGACGCGATTCAAATCCGGAACGGGAAGCTTCGCGGCGGTTGCCGAGAGCACGCCGTATGTCAAAGTGCGCCCCGTGGGCAGGTGACGGACCTGACCGGACTGGGTCGCGCATTCGCTTTGCGGTACCTTCCAGGCCAGCATCGCCGCCGAGATCAGCATTTGGCGCGCGGCGGCGCCGACCCGGCGCATCGGCAGCCAATTCAAGGGGGTCGCCATGCTGCCGCCGGCGAACTGGCCCTCGTAAAGGCTTGGATCGAAGCTCGCCTGTTCAGTACGCACCTGCTTCCAGTCGACGTCCAGCTCTTCGGCGATCAGCATCGGCAGCATGGTCTTGACGCCCTGGCCGATCTCGGGATTTTTCGCGACGATGGTGACGGAGTTGTCGGGCGCGATGCTGACAAAGGCGTTCAGCGCCGCCGCTCCGGCTTTGCCTTCGGCGGCCATGCCGCGGAAGCCGGGCAGGCTCAAGCTCAGCAGCAGGCCGCCGCCCACGGCGGTGCCCGCCGTCAGAAAAGCGCGGCGGGACGGACCGGCATGCCGGCGGGAAGAGCGGCGCGCTGCCCGCTCCGGCGGATTCGCAGAGAGACGATCCTGCGGCATGGCTTACGCTCCCTTCCGCTCGGCGGGTGTAGCGGAATGATTCTTCGCCGCCCGCTTGATGGCTTCCTGAATGCGCAGATAGGTCCCGCAGCGGCAGATGTTGCCATCCATCGCGGCTGCTATATCCCCGTCGGAGGGCGCTGCATTTCGCGCGATCAGCGCGGCCGCGGACATGATCTGGCCCGCCTGGCAATAACCGCACTGCACCACGTCGACCTCGAGCCACGCCGCCTGCAGCCACGCGCCGGCCGGCGTGTTCCCGACGCCTTCGATCGTGGTCACTGCGGACTTGCCGACGTCCGCAACCGGCATCCGGCACGAGCGCACGGCGGCGCCGTCGACGTGCACGGTGCAGGCGCCGCACCTCCCTATGCCGCAGCCGTACTTCGTGCCTTTCAGGTCGATGGCGTCGCGCAGAACCCAGAGCAGCGGCGTGTCGCCGTCCACGTCGACCGTATGCTCTCCTCCGTTGACATGAAGCGTGTAACGCATGACCAACCTCGCCGATAGTTTCGTGCGCCGATGAAAAATCGCGCCGCCGCGAGCCGCAAAGCGACGGACTAACCGTCGCGTACAAAATCGCGCCGAATCTGCCCGATTGCAAGGCGATCCCGACAGCCGTCGAACGGCGAGGCGTTGAATTTCTTGTGACCGGCGCGGTTGCCGGACTGCTGGACGAAGAAGGAAAGCCGCCCGAAGGGACAAGCCGGAGCCGTGCGACTGCGTCGTCAGTGCACGGGCTTTGCCGGCGTCGCGTGCGGTTGTTTGCTCAGTTCCTCGAGCAGCGGGCGCAGCGCGTCGAGTTCTGTGCCGAAGCCGCTCCAGTCTCCGGCCTTGAGCCTGGCGATCGCGCGCTCGTAGTGATCGAGCGCCGCGCGCGCCGTGCTGGATAGCGGCCCGGCCGGGGAACCCGCGGCCGCACTTGAAGCCGGCTCGGGCGGCGCGGGCGCAGGCGTCGCCGCGGGCGCCTTGAAGAGCGCCGCCAGCGCTTCCGCGAGCGTTTGTTCCATGACGACATGATCGCCGTAGACCGCGATGACGCGCTTGAGCTCGGGCAGTTGTCCGGTCTGCGCCCGCAGATAAAGCGGCGTCACGTAAAGCAGCGAATTCTCGATCGGCACGACCAGAAGGTTGCCGCGAATGACGCGCGAGCCCATCTGATTCCACAACGAGATCTGCTGGGAAATGTCCGTGTTCTGGTTGATGAGGGCTTCGATCTGGAACGGTCCGTAGACCAGCTTTTCCTTGGGAAACGTATAAACGATCAGCTTTCCGTAATCGGGCTGGTCGCAGCGCGCCGCCAGCCAGGCGATCATGTTCTCGCGCTGGCTCGGCACCATCGGCAGCATGAGCACGAACTCGGTTTGGGTCTCGCCGGGCAGGCGCATGTTGATGTAGTAGGGAGCCATCTTGGTGTCGCCGGTGTCGTCGACGCCCGTCGGCTGGCGCGGGAATTGCCAGAGGTCCTCGCGGTTATAGAACACCTCTGGCGTGTTCATGTGGTAAGCGCGGTAGATCTCGGCCTGGATCTGGAACAGGTCTTCGGGATAGCGCACATGGGCCTTGAGGCCGGGCGCCATCGACGCCAGCGGCTTGAACAAGCCGGGGAAAACGCGCGCGTAGGTGGCGATGATGGGGTCCGACGGATCGGCTATGTAGAAATCGACGGTTCCGTTGTAGGCGTCGATCACCACCTTGACGGCGTTGCGGACGTAGTTGGCGCTGCCGTCGTCGGTCGGCTTGGAGTACGGAAACCAGCCGCTGGTGGTGTAGGCATCCTGGATCCAGAACAGCCGTCCGTTGCTGACGACCACATAAGGGTCCGCATCGAGGCGCAGGAACGGCGCAATCGCGCGCACGCGTTCCTGGATGTTGCGCCGGAACAGGATGCGGCTCTCGCCGGTGATGTATTCGCTGAGCAGAATGTTGATGTCGCCGAAGTACCAGGCGAACAGCGCCCGTTTGGCGATGGTGCCGATCGGCACGCCGTCCGCGCCGCGGTAGGCGACATAGACGTTCTTGTCGCCCTTTGGATAGTCGAACTCCGGCGTGCTGGCTTTGACGATCACATAGCTGTCGGCGCCTTCTCCGAAGTAGATTCGCGGCTCCCGCACCGCGGGGCCTCCCGATACGACCGGCGGAATGTCCTGCAAATAGAATTTTGGCAACCCTTCCGGCGTGGTTTGCGTGACCGGCGACATCACCACGCCGTTGCCGTGGGTGAACAGCACGTGCAGGTTGACCCAGGTCTGGGCGTTTTGCTGCAGCAGGGACGAATCGAGTTCGCGCGCCGAAAGCATGACCTGCTGATACGAACCGCCCAGCTGATAGCGGTCGATGTCGGCATCGTGGAACTTGTAGTAGGTCCTGATCTCCTGCAGCTGCGCGTAGGTGTCGAGCAGCGGCTGCCAATCCCACAGCCTGATGTTGTCGATCGTCGCGCGGTTGTTCTGCATCGACTGGAAGGTGAGGTTCTCGTCGGCCTGGAAGGGCTTTACGACGATGTTCTTGAGCTTGTAGGCCTCCCGCGTGAGCGCGATGTTGCGCGCGATGTACGGTGCCTCGAAATTGAGCTCGTTCGGCTTGACGTACACCCGCTGGTACAGCGCCGTGAACAGCGGCGTCACCACAAAGGCGCAGCCCAGCACCAGCGCCGCGCTGACAAGGGGAATCCTGAAGGTTCGCGCGCGCAGGTTCGCAAAGCAGGCGACGGCGCCGGCGCAGCACAGCACGATGAGCCCCCACAGGATCGGCAGTTGCACATGAACGTCGGTGTAGCCGGCCCCCACGACCACGCCGTTGTCGCCGTAGAGGAGCAGGTAGCGCTCGAGCCAGTACGCCCACGCTTCCGTCGCGAAGAAGAGGCCGAGCAGCACCGAAGCGTGCGCGATCGCCGTCGGCGCGATCCATCGCCGCCTGTTGTCGAACGCGATTGCGCCATGCGCCCAGTAGAGCGCCGCCGCGCCCACGGCGCTCAGCGCCAGCGCGGTGAGGATCCAGTTCTTGAGTTCGACATAGAGGGGAAGCGAGAAAAGATAGAAGCTGAAATCCTTGCCGAAGAGCGGGTCGGGTCGGCCGTAGGGAACCTGATAGAGAAACCGCAGCGCAAGGTCCCAGTTCCCCGCCTCGCCCGAGGCGACCAGCACGCCCAATGCCAGCGCCGCCGCCGCGATGAAAAGGCGCCATGGAAAATGCCGGTACAGCAGCTCGATCGGTGCGGGTGGTGTGATGCCCTGCAGCGAACTCCACGGGGAGGAGATCATGCGGAAATCCGCGCGCCGTCCCGCGGTGCGATGCGCCACAAAGCCGTTCAGCCAGATCACGGCGGCCGATACGGCGAAGACCGCGGCGAACACAACGATCTTCGCGGCCACAACCGTCCAGAAGACGCCGGGATAGCCTATCGCCGAAAACCAACTCCAATCGACCAGGAAGCGGGCGGCTAGGCCGAACGCGACCAGGACGGCGGCGATGACGCCGAGGAAACTCGCTACGACTTTGATTCTGGTTGGCAAGGTCCACCTCGGGTCCGCGGCGCAGGCGTTTTATCCGGTGGCTCGAAAGAGCGTTGCCCGTTGATACACCTTGCGCAGAGGCGCGGGCAATGGGCGATGCCATGACCGGCGCCTGTGCTTCACAGCCGCACGAAGCGCAGGCGCAAGGCGTTTGTGATGACGGACACCGAGCTGAAGCTCATGGCCGCGGCCGCCAGCATCGGCGACAGCAGCCAGCCGGTGAAGGGATAGAGGATGCCCGCCGCGATCGGAATGCCGACGGCGTTGTAGACGAAGGCGAGAAACAGGTTCTGCTTCATGTTGCGCAGGGCGGCGCGCGCCAGACGGCGCGCGCGCAAAAGCGCGGAGAGATCGCCCTTCAGCAGCGTCAGCCCCGCCGTTTCGATGGCGGCGTCCGAGCCCGTTCCCATGGCGATGGAAACATCCGCGGCGGCAAGTGCCGGCGCGTCGTTGACGCCATCGCCCGCGAACGCCACCACATGGCCCTCGCGTTTCAAGCGGTTGACCAAATCCGTCTTGCCTTCGGGCGTCATCCCGGCGGCGACGTTATCGAGCCCGGCCTCGCGCGCGATGGCTTTGGCCGTCGCATCCGCGTCGCCGGTGGCCATGGTGATCGCCAGCCCGTCGCGGCGCAGTTGGCGCAGCAGCTTGCGCGCGTTGGCCTTCAGCGGATCCTTGGCGGCGACAAGACCGATCGCCTTGCCGGCGCGCGCCACGAACATGGCCGTAGCGCCGTCCTTTCGGAGTTTGTCGGCGTCCGCCGCCAGAGGGGCCGGATCGACGCCGCGGCTCGAAAGGAACTCGGCGCGGCCGATGAGCACGATCTTGCCGTCGATCGTGCCCTGCAGGCCCTGTCCCGTGACGCTTGTGAAATCCGCGACTGCGGGCAAGCTCAACGATTTCTCCTTGGCGCCTTCGACGATGGCGTGGGCCAGCGGATGGGCGCTCCTGCTTTCCAGCGCCGCCGCCAGGGACAGGACATCGTCCTCGCCCACGCCCGAAACCGCGCGCACGGCGGCGAGCTTCGGCTTTCCCTCGGTCACCGTGCCGGTCTTGTCGATGACGAGCGTGTCGGCCTTGGCCAGCCGTTCCAGCGAGGTCGCATTGCGCACCAGCACGCCCGATTGCGCCCCCTTGCCCACCGACACCATCACCGACATCGGCGTGGCCAAGCCGAGCGCACAGGGGCACGCCACGATCAGCACCGAAATCGCCGCCAGCAGCGCGTAGTCGAACGAATGTCCGACGACGAACCAGATAGCGAACGCCATCACGGCGGCCAGCACCACCGCCGGCACGAACCAGGCGGAAACCTTGTCGGCGAGGCTTTGCATGGGGGCGCGGCTTCGTTGGGCTTCGGCGACCAGCGCGACGATCTTCGACAACATCGTGTCCGCACCGACCTTGGTGGCGCGGATGACAAGCGCGCCTTCGCCGTTGAGCGTGCCGCCGGTTACCGTGTCGCCGACGGTCTTCGCGACGGGCAAGGACTCGCCGGTAATCATGGATTCGTCGACGGCGCTTTCGCCTTCGATCACTTCGCCGTCCGTCGGCACGGAGTCGCCCGGCCTGACCAGCAGCTCGTCGCCGACCTGGACGTCCGACAGCGGCACTTCGTCCGTGCCGTGCGCCGTGCGGCGGCGAACGGTCCTGGGCGAGAGATCGAGCAGGGCGCGCACCGCCGCGCCGGTGGTGGCGCGCGCGCGCAGCTCCAGCACTTGTCCCAGGAGCACCAGCGCCACGATGACGGCGGCGGCCTCGAAATAGACCTGCGGCAGGCCGCCCGCGCCGCGATAGGCTTGCGGGATCGCCGCGGGAAATAGAAGAGCCAGAGCGCTGTAGAGGAACGCCACGGCGACGCCCATGCCGATCAGGGTGAACATGTTGGCGTGGCCCGTGACCGCGCCCTTCAGGCCGCGCACATAGAACGGCCAGGCCGCCCACAACACCACCGGCAAGGAGAGGGCGGCTTCGATCCCGTCGCGCACGAGCGGCGGGACCAACGTGTCGATGCGGCCGGTTTCGCCCAGCATCGCCAGCGCGAACACGGGGACGGCCAGCACCAGCGAGATCGCAAAGCGGCGCAGCATGTCGCGGTATTCGCCCTGGTCGTGCGCGGCCGCCGGATCGAGCGGCTCCAGCGCCATGCCGCAGATCGGACAATTGCCGGGTCCTATCTGCTTGATCTGCGGATGCATCGGGCAGGTGTAGACGACATCTGTTGCCGATTTCGCGCCGCTTGGCGAGGCGGCAGGCGAGACCTTATCGTTGTCGCGATGCGTGTGATGATCGTGTTGCTTGTGGCCTCCGCAGCAGCCACCTTGCGCCATTTCGCCGGCCCCCGCCTGTGCGGGTTTCAAATACTTCTCCGGGTTCGCTTCGAACCTGGCCTTGCAACCGGCGGAGCAGAAGAAAAACTCGGCGCCCTGAAAGTTGAGCCAGTTGCCTTTGGCTCTCGCGGTTTCGGGATTCGGCGTCATCCCGCAGACGGGATCGCGGACTTTATTTTCCATAACGGCTGAACAACTCCACAAGTTCGGAGAATTTTCGCGTCTGATCCCTGGCGTCGCCGCTTTTAATGGCATGGGCGACACAATGGGCGGCGTGACCCTTGAGCACTTCTTCTTCGACCCGCTTGAGCGCGGCCTTGATCGCCTGGATTTGATTAAGGATGTCGATGCAGTAGCGGTCTTCCTCGACCATGCGCGCGATGCCGCGCACCTGGCCTTCGATGCGGTTCAGGCGTACCAGCAATTTGGCGTCGTGTTTGCTTGCCGCTCGTATACCCATAGGGGGTATATAGCGCTCCCGAGGCGCTGCCGCAATTGCGGCAATGCCGCACAGTCGGGGCCCGGTTATCTCCCCCGCCGCCGCGAAACGTGCTAATTCGATCGGCCTCACAGGGTTCGAAAACGGGCCTCCATTCCGCTTTGCCGAGCCGGCTTTTGCAATGAGCGAGAACCCGATACGCAAAATCATCCACGTCGATATGGACGCCTTTTACGCGTCGGTCGAGCAACGGGACGATCCGGCCCTGAAGGGGCGCCCCGTGGCGGTGGGTTATGCCGCAAAGCGCGGCGTGGTTGCCGCGGCCAGCTACGAGGCGCGCGCCTTCGGGGTGCGCTCGGCGATGGCGTCGAGCACGGCGCGGCGCCAATGCGCCGAGCTTGTGTTCGTGCCGCCGCGGTTCGACGTCTATCGCGCCGTCTCCCGCCAGATCCGTGCGATCTTCGCCGATTACACGGCCCTCATCGAGCCGCTTTCGCTCGACGAAGCCTATCTCGACGTCAGCGGAAACCTTCGCCGTATTCCCACGGCGTCCGCGACGGCGGCGGAAATCCGCGCGCGCATCTTCGAAGCGACCGGGCTCACCGCGTCGGCCGGAATTTCGTACAACAAATTCCTCGCCAAGCTCGCCTCCGACCATCGCAAGCCCAACGGCCAGTTCG
Source organism: Alphaproteobacteria bacterium (assembly GCA_028871795.1). Taxonomy (GTDB): domain Bacteria; phylum Pseudomonadota; class Alphaproteobacteria; order Micropepsales; family Micropepsaceae; genus Rhizomicrobium. Next base: position 117,789 of record JAGWMG010000005.1, read on the forward strand.
TCGTGACGCCGGCGATGGGGGCGGCGTTCGTCGCGGCATTGCCGGTGCGCAAATTCCACGGCGTGGGTCCGGTCACGGCCGACAAGATGAATCGGCTCGGCATCTTCACGGGCGCCGACCTGCGTCGCCAGTCGTTGGCCTTTCTCCGGCAGCACTTCGGCAAATCTGGCCCCTGGTATCACGCCATCGCCCGCGGCGAAGACGATCGTCCCGTGGTGGCGGACCGTCCGCGCAAATCGGCGGGATCGGAAACCACCTTCTCCGGCGATCTGACCGACCCGGCCGAGATCGAGGCCGGCATCGAGGCGATGGCGGACGAGGTCTGGACGTGGTGCGAGAAGGCGCAAGCCTTCGGGCGCACCGTGACGGTGAAGATCAAATATGCCGATTTCCGGCAGGCCACGCGCCGCCGGACGTTGCCCGCTATCGTCATGTCCCGGGAAATCCTGCGCGCCGTCAGCATCGACCTCGTGCGGACGGTGTTTCCTCCCGTCATCGGTATCCGTCTGGTGGGTGTGACGCTGTCGCACTTCGAGCCGGCCGGCGGACCCGCCGCGGCGCAGCTCGACCTGGGTCTTGGGACGCCTTAGCGGGCGCGCTGCGGTTGCGTTTCGCCGGCTTGCGATGCCGTAGAGAAAGAGAACGACCTCGGATCCATCGCGCAACACCGCGATGCCGACGAGGAGACCCGCCTCGATGACTTCGCGGAAAACGATCAAAAGGCTTGCCAGCAAGACGCTACTCGGCGATCACCGTGCCTTGCGCGGTTTTCGAATGGAACTCGCCCATGAACGGGTAGCGGCCCGGGGCCAGCGGACGCCATCGCATGGTTCCCGTCGAATGCGCCGCCACGACCTTTTCGATCTTGAGGGACGCCGAGTCGAACTCCTCGGTCTGGTCGTCGTCGTTGACCAGCGTCACGGTCGTCGGCGTGTCCGCCTTCACGTGGATTTCCGCGGGCAAGAATTTGTGGTCTTTGAGCGTCAGCGACGTGACGTTGTCCGCTCCGAGCGCGCCCGTCGAAACCAGCGCAAACAGCGTGCCAAGAAGGATCGGTTTCATCGGCGTTTCTTCGGCATGGCGGGTCCTCAAAAATCACTGGCGATCCGCAGGCGCACGCGGAACCGTTCGACACCGGAGAGGTAGCCGTGATCGAGGGCACCGGGCATGTGCGTCGGATCGCTGGCCCAGGGAAGTTGGGCCTGGGCGCCGAGCGTCACACGAAACGGATGACCGACGTACTGGATCGTCGGGCCCGCGAAGTAGGCGTTCTGTGCATAGGTCGGCGAGCCGCCGAGGATCAGGCCGTCGAAGCTGCGCTCGTTGTCGAACTCCGCGGCGATGCTCCAGTCAGGCGTCAGGTTGTAGGCGACGCCGCCGAAGAATTCTAGGGCGCTCGTCTGGCCGTAATGGCCGAGACCGTTCTTCACCCAGCGGTCTTCGGCATTGATATTGAGCGCGACGCGAATTTCGTCATCGAGGAAATTCTTCTGCAGCAGCGCTTTGATTTCGAAGGAGCGCGTCCCGTTGCCGACGGACGGTTCCATGTAGAGGGCAAGGCCGAGGGGGTCGAAATAGACGTTCGTCAGGCGGTAGATGAACTCGCCCGAAACGCCGGGCAGGCTCGACGTCTCCGCGGGCGCGGGCGGCGCGTGGGCGTGCGTCCGCGACCAATCGTAGTTCACATAGAACGACCCCTGAAAATCGTCCGTGATGCCGTATTCGAATTCGGTGCGGGATTCGATTTCCTGAAACGCTTCGTGCGCATGGCCCAACGACCAGGTGATTTCCTGCTCGATTTCTTTCTCGCCTTGGGCTTCGATGTCGGTCGTGTTGGCCATGGCGAACGGCTGGTCGTCGGCTTTGGCGCCGTTTGCGAAGAGCGCGAATGCCGAAAATGCCATCGGCACCGCGCTCCTCTGAAGCCGGCGCGTATATGTGTTCAAGACGCCCCCTTTTTTGAACGAATAATTAAGATTGCGACCTAATCGCAACTAATGGGATGGTAGGGGAACCCCCAGTTTATTGTCAATGCGACTTATTCGCATATATGAAAATGGGGGGATGCCACTCCCAAGCACCGAGGTGGTTGGCGGTATCGTTGGAAAGCCGCGGCAGCGATTGAGTAGACGCTGCTCGTCCTCCAAGCCGCTTCGGCAGATGGACCCGTTCCTCAACCTCCACAATCCGAATTCCACGAGGTGTTCGTCGCGGTGGAGCAAGAACGCCTGTTGGCCGATAGCAAGACGTTTGCCGATGCGCTTCCGAAATCCGCCCCGTCGACGTCATGTGGAAGCTCGCCGTGCTGTATCCCGCCGACCCAGCGTATCGGAACGCGCGGCAATGTCCGGAATTTGGAAGCTCCGCTCCTGAACTGCCCGGCCGGATCGTGTATGGTTTCCGGCGTGCGCCAAGCCGGGAGCCGCGGAACATGAGCGAAGCAACGAACGGGAAACCGCAGCTGGGGCCGTTTATGAAGTTCGCGCGCCCCGAAATGATCGAGGTCGTGGCGCTCGCCGGCTTCGATTTCGCGCTTGTCGACATGGAGCACGGTCCGGTCGGCCACAACGAATTGTATGCCGCGGTACTGGCCGCGGAGCGCCGCAATCTGCAATTGATCGTGCGGATTCCTGTCATCGAAGAACCCTATTTCAAATGGTGCCTCGATCTGGGAGTCCGCCACATCCAGGTGCCTTCCGTGGAGACGCCCGAAGACGTCGCGTTTTGCATCCGGAATTCCTATTTCGACCCGCAAGGCATGCGCGGTCTGTGCCGCTTCACCCGCGCCGCCGATTTCGGCGCCAAGCCGCGCGACGGCTATCTGGCGGAAGCCAACGGCAAGACGCAGCTGATCCTGCAGATCGAGGGCCAACGCGGCGTCGCCAACCTGCCGGAAATCCTCGCTGCCGCACCGTATGGCAGCATCCTGTTCATCGGGCCGTACGATCTCTCGCAATCGCTGGGCAAGCCCGGCCAAATCTGGGACCGCGAAGTGGTCGCCCAGATCGAAGCGATCGTCGCGAAATGCGAAGCCAGGGAGCTGGGCGTCGGTATCTTCACCGATACTCCAGAGGGCGTGCGTTTCTGGGCGGAGCGCGGCGTCGGTCTCATCGAGTACGGCTCGGACCTGAATGTCTTCATGGCCGGCGCCGCCTGGCTGCGCAAGGAAGCCGGGCTGGAGCGATGATTGCCTGGGTCCATGCACTGAAGCCTTATGAACGCCATCTCTCGGCGGGAGGGATGGTGGGCGGCTTCGCGTTCGACAGCGTCTCCTACGGCCGGGTGGATCACCCGGTAACCCAGACGCTGCTGTTCGTCTATCTCCTGGGCGCGGGCGGTTCCATCGTGCTGCTGCATTATCTGGAGGCCCATCCCCAATGGGGGGGCTTCCCGGCCAAGCTGCGCGGCTGGCTGCCGGCCGTAACGCAGTTCGCCTTCGGCACGCTGTGGAGCGCCTTTCTGGTGTTCTACGCCCGCAGCGCGGTGCTGTCTTCGTCCTGGCCGTTCCTGCTGATTCTGGGCGGCATCTTCGTCGGCAACGAGATTCTCCGCGCCTATCACTCGCGGCTGATCTTCACCTCGGTGCTGTTCTTCTTCGCGCTGATGTCCTACGCGATCTTCATGGTGCCGGTGTTCACGCACACCATCGGGACGCTGACTTTCGTGCTCAGCGGCGTGGCGGCGGCGTTCGTCTTCCTGGCGTTCGTGTGGCTGCTGAACCGGTTGAGCAAGGCGCGCCTGGGCGAGGTGCGCTGGCAGATGCTGTTCGGCGGCGCCGCCGTGTTCGCCGCGGTCAACGGGCTCTATTTCCTCAACGTGCTGCCGCCGCTGCCGCTGGCGATGCAGCAGGGGGGCGTCTTCCACTCGGTCAAGCGGATGGGCGCGGTCTATTACGCGACGACCGAAGCCCAGCCCTGGACGACCTATCTCGGCGTTCCGACGGTGATGCATGCCGGCGGCGGCGAGCCGATCTACGTGTTCAGCGCAGTGTTCGCGCCGATCAAGCTGTCCACCACGGTCGTCCACCGCTGGCAGCGTTACGACGACACGAAGGGGCAGTGGGTGACGGCGCAGACCGTGTCCTATGCCATCGTCGGAGGACGCGGCCACGGCTTTCGCTGGTACACCAAGAAATCCCGTCCCCAGCCCGGGCTGTGGCGGGTCGATGTCGATACGGTCGACGGCCGGCTGATCGGGCGGATGCAATTCAATGTGGTGCCCGGGCCGGCGACCTCCTCCGCGATGACGACGATCATGGACTGACGCTTGCGTCAGATCGGCAGTACCCGGCTTGCATAACGGCGCGAACGGTCCATATCGCTATGGAGAAGCTGGATTGCGGAGGTTCCCGTGACGTCAACAACCCCCACGCGCCGCCGCATCCTGGCGCTTTCTTCGTTCGCCACGCTGGCGTTGTGGATTCCGCGGGCGCGCGCGGACGCGCCTCAAGCAATCGTGATCGCGAATTTTTCCGCTTCCGGCAAGTATCTGGGAACGATGCGCATGACCAAGATCGTCAAGACCGACGCCGAATGGCAAAAACTGCTGACCCCCGAGCAATACGAGGTCGCGCGCCGCGCCGGCACCGAACGGGCCTTCACCGGCGCCACCTGGAACAACCACGCCGACGGCCTCTATCGCTGTGTGTGCTGCGGCACAGCGCTGTTCGATTCGAAGACGAAATTCGAATCCGGCACCGGCTGGCCGAGTTTCTGGCAGCCGATCGCCAAGGCCAACGTCGTGGAAACGCGCGACAGCAGCCTGTTCATGGACCGCGTCGCCGTCGCGTGCGCGCGCTGCGACGCCCATCTCGGCCATGTCTTCGACGACGGCCCCAAGCCCACGGGCCTGCGCTACTGCATGAACTCGGCGTCGCTCGATTTCGTCCCGCGCGCCTGAAGGAGACGACGATGATCCGCAACCTGTTGGCAGGCGCCGCGCTGGCGGCGTTTTTTTCCTGCGGCGCCCGCGCAAACGAAACCGCGAACGCCTTGCCCGTTCCCGCCGTCGATAGCGCTCCGTCCGCGCCGACCGAAACCGCCGTTCTGGCGGGCGGCTGCTTCTGGGGAATGCAGGGCGTCTTCCAGCATGTGAAGGGCGTCAAGCAGGTGCTGGCCGGCTATTCGGGCGGCAGCGCCGGCGCCGGATACGAGCAGGTCTCAAGCGGTACGACCGGCAACGCGGAATCGGTTGAGATCGTGTTCGACCCGAAGCAGGTTTCCTACGGCGAGATTTTGCGCGTCTATTTCTCGGTGATGGACCCGACGACGAAGGATTATCAGGGCCCCGACGAGGGCCCGCAGTACCGCTCCGAGATCTTCGCCGCGAACCCCGGACAGCAGCGCGTCGCCGCGGCCTACATCGCGCAACTGGAAAAGGCGCACGCCTTCGACGCGCCCATCGTCACCCAGCTCGGCGCGCTCAAGGGTTTCGCCCGGGCGGAGGGTTATCATCAGGATTACCTGATCAACCACCCCTACGAGCCTTATATCGTCATCAACGATCTGCCGAAGATTGCCAAGCTTAAGCGGCTTTATCCGCAGCTCTACGCGGACCGTCCGGTCACCGTGGCAAGGAACTGAGGGCACCATCAGTGCAACCTGCCCTTTGCGGAGGTTGTAGCGGCGTGCCATGCAGCTTCAGCGACGGCAAAGAAATCTACTCTGGTGCCAATCCCCCTTTTTCGCTCCAAAGAAGGCCCGCTTAAGCCAGAAGCAAAGGCCCGCTGTAGCGGACCGCCATGCCGTTAGGTCAGCGCAAATGGGGCCTGTACTGGTTCAGCATCGCTCCAATGACGGTCGAATTCCGCTTCAAGGTGTCCATAAATGTCCGCATCATAAATATCAAAGGCAATCCGGGGAACATCATTCTGGGTCAGCTCATCGATGTAGACCCTCGCCACGGGACGCCCTTCGTCTTTGAACAAAAAGAACGAAATCTGCGGTAATCTTCTTTGGCTTGCTTTTCTCACCTCGATCAAGGGAGCAACCTCAGGATATTTGCTGAGGATTCTTGTGATTGACTTCTTCATTTTTCTGGTACGCCGCTCACAAATAAGCTTGTCTTGGGGCGTATCTCCTTCGAAAAATATCACGCGCCAGGGTATCTTTTTTTCGTGGAGAAGATTCGCGAATGTTTCTGTAAATCGATCCTCCGGTATCATCCATAGGGCATTGTACAGCCATAGATATCCTTCGATCTGACTCCAATGGTGATCTTGTCTGACGTTATCGACGATAATCGTGCGCTGTGTTTCTTTCCACTCGCGCATCCTCTGATTGACAGTTTCGACCAGTCGTTTGTTGTGTCCAATATCGGCGGACAGTTTTTCAATTTTTTCAGAAAGTTCGTATTCCGCGATGTACCCGGAGATGCGGCTGGCCAGCGTCAACACGACAATAAAGACAAACAGATGGCCGAAAGGCCCTGGAATGGACGAAGGCGCAACATCGGAGATCCCGACCAGGACCGCAATGATTAGCCCAATGAGATCGGCGATTTGTGAGTTTTTCATTGTGCCCCCAACAGCACTATACAGCCACACATGTTCCACGGAAAATATATTATACGGGACTGTTGATTACGGGGTGCCGGCAAATTCCACTCACAAGCGGGCATCAAAAGGTCGTCCAGTACCAAATCTATCCGTACACGGATAATATCGCGGATGATAATGCCTCCCATTTGCTAACATTAAATCTGCGCCATACCCCTTGAACCGCGGTTTTGCGTTCCCCATTTGTCTCAAGTGAGCATATTGGGAAAACGCAACCGAGGCAGGTTCAAGGTCACCATCCGAAACTGACGCGAGACCATACAGGGCTGGGGGCGACATCGCGCGCAACCGACACGAAGCCAAGCCGATAACTCCCGCGCAAGCGGTCGATGCGAAGGCCGGCCTCGTAAACCCCGAGGGATAGCAAAGGTGCTTGCGGTTTTCGCCCGGCGGATTCCACTCGCCTGCCGTAGCTTCGAGCCGAAGGCGGGTTTGCCGGGCGTACAGCCAAGAACAAGAGCTGGGCGCTCGCGCATTGCCCGCCTTTTGGCGTGTGAAGGGCGAAGGCTGACCCGCCTACTCGTACCAGGAATGTCCGTTGCGCTCGGTGAGCGCGAAGGCGGCCGACGGTCCCCACGTCCCCGCGGTGTACGGCGCGGGCTTGATGTCGCGCTCGCTCCAGCCGTGGACGATGGCGTCGATCCATTTCCACGCCGCCTCCACTTCGTCGCGGCGCACGAACAGGATGCGGTTGCCTTCCAGCGCTTCGAGAAACAGCCGTTCGTAGGCGATGCGCCGGCGCACGCGCTTGAAGGCGTCGCTCAGGCTGAGGTCGAGCGGCAGCGGCTTCAGCCGCATCCCGCCGCGGTCCAGGCTCGGCGTCTTGTTCATCAGTTGCAGCGAGATTTCCTCTTCCGGCTGCAGGCGGATGGTCAGCCGGTTGGCGATCAGATCGTGGTGCGGAAAGATGGAATGGGGCACCGCGCGGAACTGCACGACGATCTGCGTGTTGCGCACCGGCAGGCGCTTGCCCGTGCGCAGATAGAACGGCACGCCCGCCCAGCGCCAGTTGTCGATATGGGCGGCAACCGCCACGAAGGTCTCGGTGTCGCTGGCGGCCCCGCCGTTCTCCTCGCTGTAGCCGGGCACCCTGCCTTCGCCGGAAAATCCTTTGCGGTACTGGCCGCGCACGGTCTGGCGCTCCACGTCGCTGCCGGCGATGCGGCGCAGCGAGCGCAGCACCTTCACCTTCTCGTCGCGCACCGAGTCGGGATCGAGGCTCGCCGGCGGCTCCATCGCCACCAGGCAGAGCAGCTGCAGCAGGTGGTTCTGCACGACGTCGCGCAGCGCGCCGTAGGAATTGTAATAGGACCAGCGCCGTTCCACGCCGATGGTCTCGGCAACGGTGATCTGCACCTGCTCGATGGAAACCTTGTTCCACAAGGGCTCGAAGAAGGTGTTGGCGAAGCGCAGCGCGATCAGGTTCTGCACCGTCTCCTTGCCGAGATAATGATCGACCCGGTAGATGCGGTCCTCGCTGAAAGCCTCCGCCAGCGCATTTTCGATGCGGCAGCAGGAGGCCAGATCGTGGCCGATCGGCTTTTCGATGGCGATGCGCGCGTCCTTGTGGGCGAGCCCGGCCGCCTTCAGGTTGCGGGCGATGACGCCGAAGTAGTCGGGCGAGGTGGACAGATAGAAGACGCATTCGCCGGCGCCCAGAATCTGGGCTAGCGGCGCGTAGTCCTTGGCCGCTTCCAGATCGCCCTTGACGTAGCGCAGGCGGGCGGCAAACCGCTTCCAGGCGTCCTCGGCGAATTCTTCGCTGGCCCGCTCCGCAGCGGAGCTGCGCACCTGGGCGATGAAATCGGCCTCGCTCAATTCGGTGTGCGAGAAGCCGATGATCGCGAGTTCTGCCGGCAAATGTCCTTCGGCATCGAGGAAATAGAGCGAGGGAAACAGCATTTTCAGGGCCAGGTCGCCCGTCGCTCCGAAGATCGCAACCGCCTTTTTGTCCGCCATCCGTTGTTCCCGCAGCTTGTGCGCCGGACAAGCCGGCGCATCCTAGCGACAAGCCTACGCGAATCTGCTCCGAAAGTGATAGGGCCCGCACTCGATTTCGAGTCCGGGCCCCCGTCGGCGTGCGGCGGCCGCGTTCAGGACAGTTTGGCGGGCGCCAGCCTCGGCGTGATGGAGTGGATCACCAGCAAGGCGGCCAGATACATCGTGCCCGCCGCGATGAAGATCGGCACGTAGGTGCCCATGTACTGGAGCACCAGACCGGTCAGGAAGGCCATCAACATGCCGCCGACGGCGCCCGCCGTGCCGCCGATGCCGGACACCGAGCCCACGGCCGCCTTCGGGAACAGGTCCGAGGGAAGGGTGTAGAGGTTGGCGGAGAATGCCTGGTGCGCGGCCGTGGCCAATCCGACGATGGCGACCGCAAGCCACATATTGGCGGCGTATTGCGCAAACATCACCGGCATGACGGCGAACGCGCACAGCAGCATCGTCAGCTTGCGCGCCACATTCACGCTTGCTCCCCGCTTGATCAGCGTCGACGACATCCAGCCGCCGGCGATGCTGCCGAGGTCGGAGAGGATGTAGATGACGATGATCGGCGGCCCGAACGTCCTGATGTCCAGCCCGTACTCCTTGACGAAGAATGGCGGCAGCCAGAACAGGTAGAACCACCAGATCGGGTCGGTCATAAACTTGGCGAGCGCAAAGGCCCAGGTTTCCTTCACGAAGATCAGCTTGAGCCACGGCACGGGTTTCTCGGGCGCCGGCTTGTCGCTTTCGATGTAGGCGAGTTCCGCGGGCGAGACTCTCTTGTGTTCCGCCGGCCGGCGATAGACGGCGATCCACAGGATCAGCCAGATCAGGCTCAGGCTGCCGGTGGCCACGAACGCCATGCGCCAGCCGAAGGTCAGCGTGATGATGGGGACGATCAGCGGCGTCAGAATCGCACCGATGTTCGAGCCGGCGTTGAAGACGCCGTTGGCCAGGGCGCGTTCGCGCTGCGGAAACCACTCCGCCACGGCTTTGAGTGCGGCGGGGAAGTTGCCGGACTGGCCCAGACCGAGGGCGAAGAGCATGACGGAGAAGCCCGCCAGCGAACTGACGAAGGCGCACGCCACATGGGCGCAGGTCCAGATCACGACGGCGATGGAATAGCCGAGCCGCGCGCCGAGTTTGTCGATCAAGCGGCCGAACAGTACATAGCCGATCGCGTAAGCCGTCTGGAAAAAGAGGATGATGTTGGCGTAGTCGAGTTCGGTCCAGCCGTATTCGCGAGAGAGCACCGGCTTGAGAACGGCGATGGTCTGGCGGTCGACGTAATTGAGCGTCGTCGCGAAGAAGAGGAAGGCGCAGATTATCCAGCGGTACCAGCCGATGCGCGGTGCGGGGGTTGCGAAGATACCCGCCGTGCCCGTGGGTGAGACGCCGCCGCGCCCGTCGTCCTTCATGGTCATTTCACTGCTCCCTGTACGGGCGCCCCTTCGAGGGGCGCTCCTGATTTGTAGGCGCGGATGCGCTGCGGTTTACGGCTTTTGCGGAGCGCGCGCGGTCGCCAAGCCGTGGATGGTGGCGATGCCCTTGAATTCGACCCGCACCTTCTGGCCTAAGACAATGTCATGGATGCCCGTTGCCGCGCCCGTGGAGATCAGCATTCCTGCCTTCAGCGGCCGGCCCCTCCCGGCACAGTGTTCCGCGACGAACTGCAAGGCACCGAGCGGGCCTCCTAAAACATTGGCGGCGGCGCCTTGGCCCACCGATTTTCCTTGGATGAAGGTCTCGCAGGTCAGAGCGGCGGACGAACGGTCGCGCCAGCCGGGAACTTCGGGGCCGAGGATCAGTCCGGCGTTGTTGCCGAAGTCCGAAACGACGACGGTGGGGCCAAGATTGTTGATGGCGGCGAGCGGACTGCCGGCGGTCTCGATGCCGACGAACATGCGTCCGGCAATGGCGGCGGCGTCGTTCAACGACCAGCGCAGTTGTCCGGCCGGCGCGTCCTTGGCGATCTCGTAGATATATTCCGCTTCGACGGCGGCGAACCCGCCGACGAAGACGCCGAACTCGACGGTCTTATCCTTCGCCGCAGTAAGCACCTCGCGCCGGAAGATAGGGCCCGCCAGCCGCGCCTGACCCAGTCTTTGTTCGTAAGCGGGCGGAATGCGGCCGATTTTCCAGCCGGCAATCGCGTCGGGCCACAGCGCGATGGCAGCTTCCTGGCACTCGTAAGCGCTCGCCAGATCCGGCGGGATCGGCCCGGGATAGTCGTCCAGGGCCGTTGCGTTCAAGCGTGCCGCGGCGAAGCGCTGCGCGATTCTGTTCGCAGGTGCAAAACGCACCGGATCGACCGCTTCCATGGACACCCCAACCTCCGCCTCTGTATCCCCGGCAACATCGGAACCTCGTGTCTAAAGGAAACCGGTGTCATTTTCAATCGATACGAACGGAAAAGTCCCAGGATTGGGGGGATGAACCTGCCGCCGGGCGGTTCCGTTATTAAGCATCCGGAGAATGCGGGAAGAGACGACTTTGCGCGGATTTTCCACCGCCTTGAACATCATCCTTCGCGCCACCCAGCCGGCGGTATCGGCCGGTGCTGCGGCGACGCGACACTCCGTCCGGCACAAAGCGGTGCGCCGGCCGATCCTGATGCTTGGCCGCTGCACCACCTCGCCCGCCAAAATCGTCGCGATGAAAACGCCGCCACCGTGGGCGCCTCACGCCCCGTTTGCTTTTGCGCTAGGATGCGCGCCGCTGCGGGGGAAAGGCGCATATGCCGCATTACCAACCCTTCGTCCTTTTCGGGCGATCGCACGAGATCGTGCTGGCGCTCACCGTGATCGTGCCGCTGCTGCTCGCGCCCGTCGCGCGCGTCAGCCGTCCTTTTGCGCGGTTCGTCTGCCGGGTCTTCGCGCTCGCCATCTCCGGCATCTGGGTTGTCTGGTATGGCGTCGCCTATCGCAACGGCTGGCTGGATGTCGGCAACGCCCTGCCGATGGATTTGTGCAGCTGGGCCGCCGTCGCCACCGTCGCCACCCTGGTCCGCCCCAACCAGAAGACTTACGAGCTCGCTTATTTCTGGGCCCTGGCGGGAACATTGCAGGGTCTGCTGCGGCCCGGCATTCCTTACGATTTTCCCGAGTTCCGCTTCATCGACTTCTCGATCTTCCACGGCGGCATCATCGCCGCGGTGTTGTTTCTGACCTGGGGCATGAAGATGCGCCCGTATCCGGCCTCGATACCGCGGATCGTCGCCTGGTCGCTCTTCTATATGGCAGTCGCCGGCGCCGTCGATTGGGGGCTGGGCGTCAATTACGGCTTCCTGCGCTCCAAGCCCATTTATCCCAGTGTGTACGATCTGATGCCGGCGTGGCCGTATTACCTCCCGGTGGTCGTCGTTCTTGGGGCGCTGTCGGCGCTGATCTACTACGCGCCCTTCTTCCTGGCGGATCAGTTGCGGCGTTGGCGGAAATGAAAAAGGCCGACAGCGGCGCCACCGGCCTTCCCCGATAATCTTCACGGTGGCGCCGTTCAAAAAACGCCGATGACCACCGCCCCCAGGAACAAGAACACCAAAGCGACCGTCATGAGCTGTAACTCACGTGCCAAGGGCTCCTCCCTGATTTGCCGACGGCTGCAAGTTTCGACTGGGACTCACGCCGCGTCAAGCCAGCGTCCTCTTTATGAATATTTATATCATGTATTACAATGGCTTAAGTAAAAATCTCAGGATGGGACGGCTCTGTTATGGCGCAAGTTTATTTCTATAGTGAAACATAGTTCGCCACGAAATTACCTTCCCCTGACAGTCGAAAGTGCGCCCCGAGGTCTCCGGACTCAGGTCCGCGAGGCGGCCGCGAAGCCCGCCTGCGCTTGCCTCGGGCGGTGTACTGCCGGACGAATTCCAGGCCGCTGCCGCGATTGGCGCCCGTCGCCGGAATAGCGGCCACGGTGCATCTCCATCGGTTGTAATTCCATCAAGTTTGCCGTTTAGGTTCGGCCGATGTCTATCTGGGGCAAAATCGGCGGCGCAGCCGCGGGGATGCTGGTCGGCGGGCCCATCGGCGCGGCGGTCGGCATCGTGGCCGGCCATTTCCTGATCGACCGCAGCCTCACCGGCGGCGACCCCGGCGTCGCCTTCACCATCGCGATGATCGCTCTCTCCGCCAAGATGGCCAAGGCGGACGGTATCGTCACCGACGAGGAGGTGGAAGCCTTCGACCGCATCTTCCGCGTGCCGCCGGAGGAACGCGCCAGCGTTCGCCGCTTCTTCAATCTGGCGCGCCAGGACACCGCCGGCTACGAGGCTTATGCCTCCCAGATCGCGCGCCTCTACGCGGGCAAGCCCGCCGTGCTGGAAGACATTCTCGACGGATTGTTCGAGATCGCCAAGGCGGACGGCGTGCTGCATCCCGGCGAGAACGCCTTCCTGGAGCGCGTCGCCGACATCTTCGGTTTCGCGCCGGGCGAGTATCGCCGCATTCGCGCCTCGCACTTCGCCCCCGATGCCGCCGATCCCTATGTCGTCCTGGGTGTGGCCTACGATGCCGGCGACGACGAGATCAAGCGCACCTATTACCGCCTCGTGCGCGAGAATCATCCCGACAGCCTGATCGCCCGCGGCGTGCCGCAGGAATTCATCCTGCTCGCCACCGACAAGCTGGCCGCCATCAACGGCGCCTACGAAAAAATCCTAACCGAACGCGCCGGGCGTTGAGTTTCCATATTGGGCATATGGATTGAATCGATGCACAATGTCCGCCGTCACGCGAATTGAACGCCATGGCCCTCAACATCGTCGACCGCCCTTCGCCCAATCACGATGCGCGCGATGCCGCCATCGACATGCTGGTGCTGCACTACACCGGCATGAAGACGGCGGATGAGGCGCTGGCGCGGCTGTGCGATCCCGCGGCCAAGGTGTCCGCCCATTATACGATCGATCGCGACGGCTGCGTTTACGTCCATGTGCCGGAGGAGCGCCGTGCCTGGCACGCGGGCGCCTCGGTCTGGAAAGGTAAAAGCGGCGTCAACGCCTGCTCGATCGGCGTCGAGCTGGTCAATCCGGGCCACGAGTTCGGCTACATTCCGTTTGCGGACGATCAGATCGCGTCCCTGACCGAGCTGGCGCAGGGCATCCTGGCGCGCCATGCCATACCGGCTCGCCGCGTGCTTGCCCATTCCGACGTCGCGCCCGGGCGCAAGACCGACCCCGGCGAACTGTTACCGTGGAAACGGCTCGCCGAAAACGGCATCGGGCTGTGGCCCGGAATTTCACCTCACCTTAGCGGGGAGGTCGATCCGCGGAACGCGGATCGGGTGGGGGGTGACTTCACCGGCAATCTCGCCCGTTTCGGTTACGGCGTTCCTCCCGCCGCCGATATTCCGCTCGAAACCGTCGTCGCCGCTTTCCAGCGCCATTTCCGCCCGTCACGCATCGACGGCGTGGCAGATGCCGAATGCGGCGCGATCCTCGCGGACTTGCTCGCCGGCTAGAGCGGCGTGCGCAAAAGTGTATGCGGTTTTGCGTGAAAACGCCGCGCCCATCAAAGAGCCAGAGCAAAGCGACGCTTCGGTCGTCGGCGCGAAAGGCATTATCCCCGGCTGCATCGAGATTCCGCTGTTCGATACGACCGAGTTGCACGCGCTTGCGGCGGTGGACCTCGCGCTGGCATAATGGCTCCGCGTCAGATGGCCGGATGGCCGCGGCGCTTCGCGAGAAGCGTCGAGGAAAGTCCGGGCTCCACGGAAACACGGTGACGGATAACATCCGCCGGGGGCGACCCCAGGGAAAGCGCCACAGAAATGACACCGCCTAAGACCCTAAAGGTCCGGCAAGGTTGAAATGGTGCGGTAAGAGCGCACCGCGTTCTTGGCAACAAGGACGGCATGGCAAGCCCCACCGGGAGCAAGACCAAATAGGGACGGCACGTCATCCGTTTCCGGATAGCCGTCCGGGTAGGTCGCGAGAAGCGGCAGGCAACTGCCGTTCCAGAGGAATGGCCATCGCTCCGTCTACGGACGGAATACAGAACCCGGCTTACAGGCCATCTGACGCTTCGCTGCCCCGGTAATTTTCGGAGGTATTTAGCCTTAATGAAGGACGGCGTAAGATGGGTTCATGACTCATTACGCATCCGCAAGCTTCTGGAAAGCATACAACGCGCTTCCGCTTGAAATCCGCGAGTTGGCGGACAAGAATTTTGCGCTGTTGAAGGAAAACCCCCAGCATCCTTCTCTGCACTTTAAGAAAGTTGGAAGGCTATGGAGCGTTCGCGTAGGGCTTCATTATCGCGCGCTTGCCACCCAGGTTGACAATAACTTCCGCTGGCATTGGATTGGAACGCACGATGAGTACGATGATCGGACGTAGCCCGCTCTACAGTTCGCGGTAGCGCCCGGCACGAAAATCCTCTTCGGACTCGGCGATAAGTTTGTCCAGCTTTCCGCTCTTTGCGTCCTGCTCGATCTGTCGGTCCCAGGCGGCGGCTGCGAATTCTTCAAACCAGGCGCGGAAGCGCGCAAATTTCTCCGGCGGCAGTTTTTCGACTGCTTCCTTGAGTTGTTCGACTGTGACGGCCTCGATGTTCATGCACGCATCATATCAGGTTTGGTGCCTCGCCAATACCCCTTCATTAACTCTCTTGCCCAGCTCGGTTCCCGCATTTTCCCCCGCGGGAGGAAGCCCTTCATCACTGGCTTGATGTCGAGTACCGGCGTGCCGTCGATGGCGTCCAGCCCGCGCACGACGAGCGTCAGCCCGTCGACGGAAACCAGCGCGCAGATCGTGCTGCCGATGCGGTTCGGGCGGTCCTTGCCGCGTTGCGCGAAGATGCCGACCTTGGGCCAATCCGTGTTGCCGCGCGGATGGCGCGCGCCGGTTTCGATGTTCGCGGGCGCCACCTCATGGAAGTGAAACAGCACCTCGATATGGGAGAATTCACCGAGGCCCGCCGTTGCCTCCGGCCCGAATTGCGCCGGATCGAGTTCGACGCGCGCTTCGACCTTGTCCCAGGCGTCGTCGGACGCCGCGCTCCGTCCGCTGCGCACGATTCCGATCGGCCAAATGGCGATTTCTCCGCTCATCGTTCCTCCGAACACAACAAGAACAAAACAGCACCTCCATTAATGCTTTATTTACCGCCCTTACCCTAGAGTTTCCACGTTTATTGTTTGTTCTTTGAATCTCAACCCCTAGACTCGAATGATCCATAGGTAGACTCACAAGTCCCTCAAAATCCTAGACTTTTCGTTGACTCTCCATTCTAGACCATGCTATCCCATATTGTCCCAGAGTATGTAAGGGCGCGGAAGTCCGCATCGGCCTCTCCCAAACCCAGATTTTCTGAGACATTATGGGGGCTTAGGGCATGTCAGCGCCGGTCCAGCCGTTCATTTCGACGGTCACGGGCACGCTCGATAGCAAGGGGCGGGTGTGCATTCCCGCGTCCTATCGCCAGATCCTGGCCGCCCAGAATACGCCCGGCGTTTACGTCTGCCCTTCATTCTCGGAAGTCACTCTTGAAGGCTTTGGCGAGGAGGTCTTGCAGGCTTTCCATCGCCAGCAGGCCGAAGCGGATCCGTTCTTTACGCCGATCTACAACGCCAAGGTTTTCGCCGTCCTGTCGATGACGCAGCTTCTGCCGCTCGACGAAAACGGCCGCGTTCGTCTGCCCGACGAATTGATCGCGCATGCCGGCCTGAGGGACCGCGCCGTGTTCGTCGGCATGGGCACCAAGTTCCAGATCTGGGAACCGGTGCGCTTCGAGGAAATGCGCACGGCGCGCCTCAAACAGGCGCTTGCGGCCTTCAACACCGGCGGAGGCGCATGATGGGCCATCTTCCGGTGATGCTCGCCGAAGTCCTCGCAGCGCTGAAGCCCCGCGACGGCGCGCATTACATCGACGGAACCTTCGGCGGCGGCGGCTATGCCCGCGCCATCCTCGAAGCCTGCGATTGCCGCGTGCTCAGCATCGACCGCGATCCCGAGGCGATCGCGCGCGGCGAGAAGCTGGTGGCGCTTTATCCCGGCCGACTGACTCTTGTGCACGGCGAATTCTCGCAGATGGACCGTCTGCTCGCGGATACGGGCGAGAACGGCACCAACGGCGTGGTGCTCGATCTCGGCGTTTCCTCGTTCCAGTTCGACGAGCCCGCGCGGGGTTTTTCCTTCCGCGCCGACGGCCCCCTCGACATGCGCATGAGCCTGAGCGGCCTGTCCGCCGCCGACGTCGTGAACGCCGCCGACGAGAAGACGCTGGCCGACATCATCGCGCGTTACGGCGAGGAGCGTCAGGCGCGGCGCATCGCGCGCGCCATCGTCGCGGCGCGGCCGCTGACGCGCACCGTCGAACTGGCCGAGCTGGTCGCGCACACGCTGGGTCCCGCGGCGGCGCGTCAGCCGATCCACCCCGCCACGCGCACCTTTCAAGCGCTGCGCATTCATGTGAACGACGAATTGGGCGAGCTGTCGCGCGCGCTGGAAGCGGCGACGCGTGCGCTGAAGCCGCAAGGCCGTCTCGCCGTGGTCTCGTTCCATTCGCTCGAAGACCGCATCGTCAAGCGGTTCTTGGCGGAGCGCAGTGCCGCGGCGCCGCGCGCTTCCCGCCATGCGCCCGACACGCGCACGGCTTCGGCGCCCCTTTACCGGCTTCTCGGAGCGCGCCCGCTTGGGCCCGGCGACGCCGAGGTCGCGAACAATCCACGGGCCCGTTCCGCCAAGTTGCGGGCGGCCGAACGTCTGGCGGCTTAGGAGAAAAAGATGATCCGCGTCCTCAACTTCTTCTGCGTGGCGGCGATGGGCCTGACGATTCTGGCGCTCTACCACGTCTCGGAACAGACCCGCGTCGCGCGCGTCCAGCTCCTGCAGGTCGAGCATCGCATCGCCGGCGAACGCACCAGAAGGAGCGTGCTGCAGACCGAGTGGGTCCAGGTGGCGAGCCCCGAGCGCATCCAGCAGCTTGCCGAATCGTCGCTGGGCATGAGCGATACGGCGACGGTGCAGCTTTCCTCGCTCGAACTGCTGCCGCGCCGCGGCGACGCCAATGCGCCGGCCGCCGGCGTGCGCGACGCGAGCGCGCCAGCACCCGCCGCCGAAACGCCCGTGCTCGTCAAGGTCGCCGCGCGCACCGGGATGTAAGAGACAGATGAATGCAACGCCCACCGTCTTTCAGCGGCGCATCGTCATCGGAGCGGTGATCTGTGTTGCGGCGTTCGCGCTGGTGGGCGTGCGTTTGATCGATGTAACCCTGTTCATCTCCAACGTGGCGGCGGGCAAACAAAGTGCCGTCAGCGCAACCTCTCGCGGCGACATTGTCGACCGCAACGGCGAACTGATGGCGCGCGAGCTGCCCGCCGACGATCTCTACGCGCGCCCGCATATGTTTGCGGACAAGCGCCTCGCCGCGCACGAGTTGGCCACCGCCACCGGCACCGAAGAGCGGCGTCTGGCGCAGGCGTTCGCGAGCAGGCACGCCTATGTGATTGTCGCCCGCCAGTTGTCGCCGGAGACGCGCGCGAAAGTGCAGGCCCTGGGCCTTCCCGGCCTGGAATACGAACCCGACGGCAAGCGCTATTACCCCGACGGCCGCATGGCAGCGCAGGTCGTGGGCGTGACCGATCCGGACGGCAACGGTGTGTCGGGCCTCGAACTCGGGCTCGATCCGAAACTGCGCGGCGAACATTCCGGCGATCCGATGCAGACCGCGCTCGACATGCGCGTTCAGTTCATCCTGGCGCACGAAGCGGAAGCCGCCATGCAGGAATTCAAGGCCCATGCGGCGGGCGGACTGGTGATGAACGTCCGTACCGGGGAAATCCTTGCGCTGGTGTCGCTGCCGGACTTCGATCCGAACGCGCGCGCCTTCGCTGCCGGCGATTCGACGCGCAACATCGCGGCGCAGGACGTTTACGAACTTGGCTCCGTCTTCAAGATATTCTCGTTCGCCATGGCGCTCGAGGACCACACGATCCCGAATCTCGACGAACAAATTCCCATCGGCAGCGGCTACAGGATCGGCAAGTACACGATCCACGAAGCCGAACACATGCCCGCCACGCTTGCCGTCCGCGACGTGTTCGCGCTGTCCTCCAATATCGGCACGGCGCAGATCGTGCTGCGCTCCGGCCCGCAGCGCCAGCGCGCGTTCCTGGCCAAGCTGGGGCTGTTGTCCCCGATCAAAAGCGAACTTCCCGAAACCGCCCGCCCGCTCTATCCCTCGAATTGGGGGATCATCGAGACGGCGACCATCGGGTTCGGCCACGGGATTTCCGTCAGCC
Source organism: Alphaproteobacteria bacterium (assembly GCA_028871795.1). GTDB lineage: Bacteria > Pseudomonadota > Alphaproteobacteria > Micropepsales > Micropepsaceae > Rhizomicrobium. Next base: position 136,576 of record JAGWMG010000005.1, read on the forward strand.
CGATGGCGTTCGCGGCCGCGGCCGCGGCGGTCGTGAACGGCGGGCGGCGGGTGTTGCCCACTTTCGTCAAGCATCCCGAAGACGCCCGCGGCGAACAGCTCATTTCGCCCGCCACCAGCGCGACAATGCGCGAGCTGTTGCGCTATGTTGTCACCAACGGCACCGGCAAGAAGGCGGACGCGCCCGGCTACGACGTGGGCGGCAAGACGGGGTCGGCGGAGAAAGCCGGTCCGCATGGTTACCAGGCGCACAAGCTCATAACCTCGTTCTGCGGAGTGTTTCCGATCGACGATCCGAGCTATCTGGTTTTCGTTCTGCTGGACGAACCGCACGGCACCAAGGCGACGGCGGGTTTTGCGCTTGCAGGTTACACGGCGGCGCCTCTGGCAGGCCAGGTGATCTCCCGCATCGCACCGTTGCTGGGCGTGCCGATGAAACCCGTTGCGGCTGCCAAAGAGAATTCATAATGGGACCACATTCGGGCGCGAAAATCGTGGTGGGTAAGGCGGGTAAAAACCCCATGGAGGCGTCGGAAAATTTCGCCGGGCTCGCGAGCGACAGCCGCGAGGTGAGACCCGGTTATCTGTTTGCGGCGCTGCCGGGAACCAAGGCAAACGGCGCCGAATTCGTCAAGGATGCGGTGAAACGCGGCGCCGTCGCGGTGCTCGGCCGCCCCGATGTTGCGCCCAGTGCCGCTGCGCTCGGCGTCCGCTTCATCGCCGACGAGAATCCGCGCAAGGCGCTGGCGCGGTTCGCCGCCCGGTTTTTCGCCGATCAGCCCAGCACCGTCGCGGCCGTCACCGGAACCAACGGCAAGACCTCGGTTTCCGTCTTCCTGCGCGAGATCTGGACGGCGCTGGGCAAGCCTGCCGCCAGCATGGGCACGATCGGCGTGGTGACGCCTTCGGGGGCAACGAACCTCAACCACACGACTCCCGGTCCGATCGAGCTGCATCGCATCCTCGCCGGACTGAAACATGACGGCATCGACCGTTTGGCGGTGGAAGCGTCCAGCCATGGGCTCGATCAATTCCGTCTGGACGGCGTTGACATCGCGGCCGTCGGCTTCACCAACATCACCCGCGATCACATGGATTATCACCCGACCTTCGAGGCTTATCTTGCCTGCAAGTTGCGCCTGTTCGACGAACTCGCGCGCGACGGGGCCGCGGCGGTCGTCAATGCCGATACCGATCATGCCCAAGATTTCATCGCTGCCGCGAAAGTGCACGGACTGAAGCTCCTGACCGTCGGCGAGAAGGGCGACGCTGTGCGCCTGCTCGCGCGCACGCCGCGCGCCGGCGGCCAGTCGCTGCACATCGCGCATGGCGGCGAGAACTACGCCGTCGATCTGCCGCTTCCCGGCGCCTTCCAGGCCTCCAATGCGCTGATGGCCGCCGCCTACGCGATCGGGCTCGGCGAAGACGCGCGCGCGGTGTTTGCCGCGTTGGCAAATCTTAAAGGCGCACCCGGCCGTCTGGAGAAAGTCGCGGTCGCGAAAAGCGGCGCACCCGTTTATGTCGACTATGCCCACACGCCCGATGCGCTCGAAAACGTTCTTTCGGCCGTGCGCCCGCATACGAAGGGACATCTCGTCGTCGTGTTCGGTTGCGGCGGCAACCGCGACAAGGGCAAACGCCCGCTGATGGGCGCGGTGGCGGCGAAGTTCGCCGACCGCGTCATCGTCACCGACGACAATCCGCGCAGCGAGGATGCCGCCGCGATCCGCGCCGAGGCGCTGGCCGGTTGCCCGGGCGCGCGGGAAATCGCCGACCGCGCCGCGGCGATCCGCGCCGGCATCGAAATGCTCGCCGAGAGCGATGTGCTGGTGATCGCGGGCAAAGGTCACGAAAGCGGCCAGACCGTGGGCGCGGTCGTTCACCCGTTTTCCGACCGCGAGGAAGCGGTCAAGGCCGCGGTCTCGCTTGGCGGCCGTCATGCGGAGTACCGGGCATGAGCGCACTGTGGACATCGTCCGATGCGGAAGGCGCTACCCTGGGCAAGGCGTCCCGTCCCTTTGTCGCAACCGGGCTTTCCATCAACACGCGGACCTTGAAGGAAGGCGATCTCTACGTCGCGATCAAAGGCGAGAAGCGCGACGGTCACGATTTCGTCGGCGCGGCGTTCGAAGCCGGAGCTTGCGCCGCGCTGGTCGCGCGCCGGCCGGAAAGCGTGGGCGGCGCCCTGCTCGCCGTCGCCAACACGCAGCGCGCGCTTGAAGACTTGGCGTGCGCGGCGCGCGCCCGCAGCGGTGCGAAAATTATCGCGGTCACCGGCAGCGCCGGCAAGACCACGACCAAGGAAATGCTGAGGCTTGCTTTCGGCGCCCTGGGGCGGGTTCATGCGTCGGGCTTGTCCTTCAACAATCAGTGGGGTGTGCCGCTCAGTCTCGCCTCGCTGCCCCGCGAGGCGGCGTTCGGCGTCTTCGAGATCGGCATGAACCATTTCGGCGAAATCCGGCCGCTGGTCTCCTTCGTCCGGCCGCACGTCGCGCTCGTCACCACCATCGCCGCCGCGCACCTGGAGTTCTTCGGGACCTGCGAAGCCATCGCCGATGCCAAATCCGAGATCTTCGAAGGGGTCGTGCCGGGCGGTGCCGCGCTGATCCCTTCCGACAACCCTTTCACCGAACGGCTGATCGCGCGCGCCAAGCAGTCTCATGTCGCACGCGTCCTTGGCTTTGGCACCAATCCGGGCAGCGATGCGCGGCTTCTGTCCTACGAGGAAAGCGGGGAGGGCGCCCGCGTCAAGGCCGACGTGCTGGGCCAGCCGGTCGAATTCCGCATCGGCGCGCCGGGCCGCCACATTGCCGCCAATGCGCTGGGCACGCTGTTATGCGTCGCCGCGGCCGACGGCGACGTGCTGAACGCGGCGGCGGCGCTCAAGGAGTTCTCCGCGCTCAAGGGCCGCGGCGCACGCTTCGCCGTCGGCGGCGTCGAAGTGATTGACGAAAGCTACAACGCCAATCCGGCTTCGATGGCGGCGGCGCTGGCGCTGCTGGGCGCGGCGTCCGGCCGCCGCATCGCCGTGCTGGGCGACATGCTGGAGATGGGTCCCGATGCCGCCGCGCATCACGCGGGCTTGGCGCAAGCGATCGAAGCCGCTCGCGTCGATCTGGTATTTCTCTGCGGACCGCTGATGAAGGCCCTATGGGACGCTTTGCCGGCCGAGCGCCGCGCCGCCTATGCGCCGAATTCCGCCGAGCTCGCCGCCGGCATCGCATCGGCGGTACGCGTTGGCGACGCGGTGCTCGTCAAAGGTTCGAACGGCAGCCGCATGTCCATCATCGTCGAGGCGCTGAAAGGGCGCACGGGCTAGGAAAAAGATGTTCCATTTTCTTTTCTTACTCCCTCATGCGGATCAGTACGCGCTGCTGCGCCTGACCAAATATCTCACCTTCCGTTCGGGGGGGGCGGTGCTGACGGCGCTGTTCGTCGCTTTCTGGATCGGGCCGGCGCTCATCCGCTGGCTGAAGGTCAAGCAGGGCAAGGGGCAGCCGATCCGCAGCGACGGCCCGCAGCGCCACATCGTGGAGAAGCAGGGCACGCCGACGATGGGCGGCCTGCTCATCCTCATCCCGGTGCTGGTCGCGACGCTGCTGTGGGCCGACCTTTCGAATGCGTATGTGTGGATCGTGATGCTGGTGACGCTGAGCTACGGCCTGCTCGGTTTTGCCGACGATTATCTGAAGGTCGCCAAGCGCTCGTCCCAGGGCGTCAGCGGACGTTTGCGCCTGCTGGTCGAATTCGGCGTCGCCTTCCTGGCAACCTGGCTGATCATGCAGGTCGAGGCACCCGATCAGAGCGGTGTGCTGGCGGTTCCGTTCTTCAAGTCGGTGCTGCTTCAGTTGGGCTTGTGGTTCCTGCTGGTCGGCGGGTTCGTGATTGCCGGCGCGGCGAACGCGGTCAATTTTACGGATGGCCTGGACGGGTTGGCGATCATGCCGGTGATGATCGCGGCGGGCGCTTTTGTCCTCATCGCCTATCTCGTGGGCAACGAGAAATTCTCGACCTATCTGCAGCTCGACTACATCAAGGACACGGGCGAGCTTGCGGTGTTCCTGGCGGCGCTGATCGGCGCCGGCCTCGGCTTCCTCTGGTACAACGCGCCGCCCGCGATGGTGTTCATGGGCGACACCGGCTCGCTGCCGCTGGGCGGCGCGCTCGGCGCGGTCGCCGTCGCGGTCAAGCACGAGATCGTGCTCGCCATTGTGGGCGGGCTGTTCGTGTTCGAAACCGTCTCGGTGATCGTGCAGGTGATTTCGTTCAAGCTGACGGGCAAGCGCGTCTTCCGCATGGCGCCGATCCATCATCATTACGAACAGTTGGGCTGGAAGGAACCGACCATCGTCATCCGCTTCTGGATCGTCGCCGTCGTGCTGGCGCTGGTAGGCCTAGCCACGCTGAAGTTGAGGTGAGGCAGACGTGATAGCGGTGCGCTCCTTCGCAGGCAGGCAGGTTGGCGTCTTCGGGCTGGCCCGTTCCGGACTGGCGGCCGTGCGCGCGCTGAAGGCGGGCGGCGCCAGGGCCGTCGCCTGGGACGACAAGGAAGCTCTGCGCGAAAGCGCGGCCGGCAAAGGCGCCGACGTTTCGGCGTGGCGCGATTGGCCGTGGGAGAACCTCGCCGCATTGGTGCTCAGCCCCGGCGTGCCATTCACTCATCCGCGGCCTCACGACATCGTCGCGAGGGCAAAGCAGGCGGGCGTCGCGGTGGTCGGCGACATCGAGTTGTTCGCCCGCGAAGTCGGGGCCGGAACGCCGCTGATCGCCGTCACCGGCACCAACGGCAAGTCCACGACCACCGCGCTGATCGGCCATATTCTCGCCGCCGCAGGATTCGACGCGCAGGTCGGCGGCAATATCGGCAAGCCTGCGCTCGAGCTTTCGCCGCCGCGCGCCAAGACGGTCTATGTGCTGGAAATCTCGTCCTACCAGATCGACCTGTCGCCCGGCCTCAGGCCCGACGTGACGGTTCTTTCCAACATCACGCCCGACCACATCGACCGCCACGGTTCGATGGACGGTTATGTCTCGGTGAAGACCAGGCTGTTGCAGCAGACGACGAAATCGGGACTCAACGTGGTCGGCGTGGACGATTCCCACACTGCGGCGATCTTCACCAGACTCGCATCGAACGGCGGGCCGTCCTGTGTGCCGGTTTCGGTCGGCAAGGTCTTGGGCCGCGGCGTCTTCGTGCTCGACGGGGTGCTGTACGACGCGCAAAGCGAACGCGCGGCGAAGGTCATGGATTTGAGATCGGCCGAACATCTGCCGGGCGCGCACAATTGGCAGAACGCGGCGCTCGCCTATGCCGCCGCCAAGCCTTACGCCAAGGACGCGCGTGTCATCGCCTCGGCGATCGCGGATTTTCCGGGGCTCGCCCATCGCATCGAGGATGTCGGGCGCATCGGCAAGGTTCGCTTCGTCAACGATTCCAAGGCCACCAATGCCGACGCCGCCGAGCACGCGCTGGCGTGCTTCGCGGATATCTTCTGGATCGCCGGCGGCCGGCCGAAGGAGGGCGGCATCGCCTCGCTGGCGGCGCATTTCCCGCGCATCCGCAAGGCTTATCTGATCGGCGAGGCCGCGAACGCGTTTGCCGCCGCCCTCGAAGGCAAAGTCGCGTACGAAATGTCCGGCACGCTGGAAAACGCGCTCGCCGCCGCCGCCGCCGCCGCCGCGCGGTCGCAGGCGTCCGCGCCGGTGGTCCTACTGTCGCCTGCGTGTGCCTCGTTCGATCAGTTCCGCGATTTCGAACAGCGCGGCGATGCTTTCCGCGCCCTGGTCGCCAAGCGCGCCGCGCAGCCGGTCCGGGAGGCGTTATGAACCGAGCCGATCGCAGCGGCTTCTCCGACTGGTGGTGGACGGTGGATCGTCTGGCGCTCGCCACCATGCTCGCCTTGATCGCCATCGGCTTGATGCTCGCCTTTGCCGCCAGTCCGGCCGCCAGCGGCGGACCGCTGACCGAAGGCGATTTCCGTTACGCCGCCAAACAGATCGCCTTCGCCGCCATCGCGGTCGGACTGCTGGGCGGGACTTCGATGCTCGCGCCGTCGCAAGTGAAGCTTGCCGCCGCGCTGGTGTTTGCGCTGGCGCTGACCGGTTCGGCCGTCGTGCTGTTCGCCGGCACGGAAATCCTCGGCGCCCGGCGCTGGCTCGACCTCGGCTGGATGACGCTGCAGCCGTCGGAGTTCCTGAAGCCATCTTTTGCCGTGCTGGCGGCGGCGATCCTGGCCGAGCGCACGCCGACGCGAATTTCCAAGCCCGCCATCACAACGGTTTTGCTGCTGCCCACAATCGCCGTGCTGCTGCTGCAACCCGACGTCGGCCAGACCTTCCTGGTGCTGGCGTTGTGGGCGGCGCTGCTGTTCTTCGCCGGCATGGCGCTCAAATGGATATGGATGATCGGCGGCGGTTCGGCCGGGCTTGGCGCGCTCGCCTATCTTCTCTTTCCGCATGTGCATCATCGCGTGGCGCAGTTCCTCAATCCCGAGCAGACCGGCTACCAGGCGGGGCTGTCGCTCAAGGCTTTCGCGCATGGCGGCCTTCTCGGCGTGGGACCGGGCGCCGGTACGATCAAATACCGCCTGCCGGATGCGCATTCCGATTTCATCTATGCGGTGGCCGGCGAGGAGTTCGGGCTCGCCCTGTGCGCCGTCATCGCGCTGCTGTTCTGCGTGCTGGCCGTCAGGCTGCTGCTGCGTTCGGCGGCGGCGCGCGAGCCTTTCGCGCAGCTCGCGGGCGCGGGCTTGGCGATCGTCGTTGCCTTGCAGGCGTTCATCAACATGGGCGTGGCCGTCAGTCTGTTGCCGGCGAAGGGCATGACGCTGCCATTTATTTCGTACGGCGGCTCGTCGCTGTTCGCCGTGGCGCTGACCATGGGCTTCGCGCTGGCGCTCATCCGCCGGCGGCCGCAGATCGCGTCTCGCGACAAGCCGCTGTTCGCGTTCCTCTCGGGGGCGCGGGCATGACGACGATCGTGCTCTCGGCCGGCGGCACGGGCGGCCATCTGTTTCCGGCGCAGGCGCTGGCGGGCGAGCTGGTCCGCCGCGGCAAGAAGATCGTCGTGATGACGGATTCGCGCGGCCGCGGCTACGCCGGCGCCTTTCCTGGCGCGCGCCTCGAGATCGTGCCCTCGGCGGCCTTCTCTGACCGTTCCATCCTGGGCCTTCTCAGCGCTCCCTTCGAGATTGTCGCCGGCATCGTCGTGTCGCTGTGGAAACTGGCGGCCATCCGCCCCAAGGCGGTGATCGGCTTCGGCGGCTATCCCAGCCTGCCGGTGATGATAGCGGCCTGCGTCGCGCGCTTTCCGACCGCCGTCCTGGCGCCCGACGCCATGCTCGGGCGCGCCAATCGCCTGGTGGCCAATCACGTGCGCGTCATCGCCGCGAATTTTCCGCTGGTGCGCTTCCTGCCGAAGGATATGTCGAAGGTGGTTTACACCGGTAATCCGCTGCGTCCCGAGGTGATCGCGCTGGCCGGCGCGGCGTATCACGCGCCCGCGGGAGACCATCTGCTGCGTCTGCTGGTCTTCGGCGGCAGCCAGGGTGCACACGTCTTCAGCGAAGTCGTGCCGGCCGCGGTCGCGCTCCTGTCGGCGCCGACGAAGTCGCGCCTCGACATCGTCCAGCAGTGCCGGCCGGAGGACATGGAGTGCGTGCGTTCCGCCTATGCCGCGGCGAACGTGAAGGCCGTGCTTGCGGCTTTCTTCAGGGATCTGCCCGAGCGCATGGCATGGGCGCATCTCGTTGTCGCGCGCTCCGGCGCGGGGACGGTCAGCGAGCTTGCCGTCATCGGCCGGCCGGCGATCCTGGTGCCGCTGCCCCACGCGCTCGACGACAACCAAACCCCGAATGCCGACGCGCTCGCCAATGCCGGCGGCGGCTGGCGTGTGGCGCAAGGAGATTTCACGCCGCAGAAACTCGCCGGCATGCTCGAGGCTGCTTTTGCCGATCCCGCGGCGTTGGCGAGATGCGCCGCGGCCGCGCGCGCCCTGGCGAAACCGGATGCCACGCTGCGCCTCGCCGATCTGGTGGAAAAGCTGGAGGGTGCCGCATGATAAAGCCCGTCCGCACCCGCGTTCCCCTCGGCATCGGTGCGATCCACTTCATCGGCATCGGCGGCATCGGCATGAGCGGCATTGCCGAGATCATGCACAATCTGCGCTACAGGGTCCAAGGGTCCGATGTCGCGGAAAACGCCAACGTCAAGCGTCTGCGGGCCATGGGCATTTCCGTCGCCGTCGGCCACGCGGCCGACAATCTCAGGGACGCCCAGGTGGTCGTCTATTCCTCCGCCGTGAAGACCGGCAACGTGGAATTCGATGCGGCGCGCGTGAAAGGCTTGCCGCTGGTGCGCCGCGCCGAGATGCTGGCCGAGATCATGCGCCTGAAGTCCTGCATCGCGGTGGCCGGCACCAACGGCAAGACCACGACCACGACCATGATCGCGGCGCTTCTGGACGCGGGCGGGATCGATCCCACTGTCGTCAACGGCGGCATCATCAATGCCTACGGCACCAATGCGCGGCTCGGCGAGGGCGAGTGGGTGGTGGTGGAGGCCGACGAAAGCGACGGCACCTTCCTGCGTTTGCCTGCCATGGTCGCCGTCGTCACCAACGCCGATCCCGACCACCTCGATTATTACGTCACCTTCGACAGGTTGCGCGACGCGTTCCAGCGTTTCGTCGAGAACGTGCCTTTCTACGGTTTTGCGGTGCTGTGCATCGATCATCCCGAAGTGCAGGCGATGGTGGGGCGCATCGTCGACCGCCGGCTCGTCACCTACGGCTTGTCCCCGCAGGCCGACGTGCGGGCCGTCAACGTTAGTTTTTCCGAAGGCGCCTCGCATTTCGACGTCGCCTTCACCGACCGCCTCAAGGACGCCGAGACGCGTCTCGAGAATCTGCTGCTGCCGATGCCTGGCGAGCACAACGTGCAGAATTCGCTGGCCGCGCTCGCCGTGGCGCGCGAACTGGGCGTGCCCGACGAGACCATCCGCCGCGCGCTTGGCGCCTTCAAGGGCGTCAAGCGGCGTTTCACCAAGGTCGGCGAGTGGAACGGCGCCGCCATCATCGACGATTACGCCCACAACCCGTTCAAGATCGCCGCGGCGCTCAAGGCCGCGCGCCAGGCTTATGGCGGACCCATCGTCGCCGTGGTCCAGCCGCACCGTTACACGCGCCTGCGCGACACCTTCGAACAGTACGCGAAATGCCTCAACGATGCCGACGTGGCGGTGATTGCGCCGGTTTATCCGGCCGGCGAACAGCCCATCGAAGGCTTCAATCGCGATACTTATGCGGAGGCCCTGCGCGCCCACGGCCATCGCAACGTTCACACCATCGAGGGCGACGCCGATTTCGCCGCCGTGGTGGCGCCTCATGCCAAGCCGGGCGGCGCCATCGTCTGCCTTGGCGCGGGATCGATCACCCAATGGGCGCATGACTTGCAAGGCGCACTCGAAAAGCTGGAGGGCAAGGCGTGATGATGTCCCGTCCCTGCGATGCCCTTCCTCCCGTGCGCGGCAGCTACACCCATGGCGCGGCCCTGAAGGACCTCGTGTGGTTCCGCGCCGGCGGTCCGGCGGAAGTGCTCTTCCGTCCCGTCGATGCCGACGATCTGGCGACGTTCCTCGCCGCCAAGCCGCGCGACATGCGCGTCAGTGTGATCGGCGTCGGCTCCAATCTGCTGGTGCGCGACGGCGGCATCCCCGGCGTGGTGATCCGCCTTCCGGCGGCGTTCGGCAGGGTTTTCCTCGCCGGTACGCGGTTGCGCGCCGGTGCCGCCGCGCTCGACTCCGCCGTGGCCCGCGCCGCGGCCGACGGCGGCATCGCGGGGCTCGAATTCCTGCGCGGCGTGCCGGGCACCATCGGCGGCGCGCTCAAGATGAATGCGGGCTGCTACGGCTGCGAGATCAGGGACGTCCTCATCGAGGCGACGGCGATCGACGGGCAAGGCAACAAGCATGTGCTTTCCGTTGCCGACATGGGCTTCGTCTATCGAAAATCCTCGGTGCCGGAAGACTTCATCTTCGTCGAAGCCGTCCTCGAAGGCGTGAGAGACGAACCCGCCGCGGTCCGCGCCCGCATGGACGCGCTCGTCGCGGAACGCGAAGCCACCCAGCCGGTGAAATCGAAGACCGGCGGTTCGACCTTCAAGAACCCACCCGGACACCAGGCTTGGCGGTTGATCGACGAGGCGGGCTGCCGCGGGCTGCGGCACGGCGCCGCCCAGGTATCCGAAAAGCACTGCAATTTCCTCATCAACACCGGCGAGGCGACGGCCGCCGACATCGAAGCGCTGGGCGAAGAGGTCCGCGCCCGGGTGAAGGCGAGGTTCGGCATCGACCTCGAATGGGAAATCAAGCGGGTAGGTGTGGCATGACGATTGCGCGCGTGGCGGTTCTTCTCGGCGGACGTTCGGCGGAGCGCGAAGTCAGCCTGACGTCTGGCAAAGGTTGCGCCGACGCGCTGCGCGAGGAAGGTTTCGACGCGGTGGAAATCGACCCGCAAACATCCGATCTCGCCGCCCAGCTCAACGCCGCCAGGCCGGACGTCGTGTTCAACGCGCTGCACGGCCGCTGGGGCGAGGACGGTTGCGTGCAGGGCCTGCTCGAACTCCTGCGCATTCCCTACACCCATTCCGGCGTGCTCGCTTCCGCGCTCGCCATGCACAAGCAGCGCGCCAAGGACGTGTTCCGCGCCGCCGGGCTGCCGCTGGTCAAATCCATCGTCGCCGACCGCCGCGCCGCCGCTGCCGGTCATCTGATGGAACCGCCTTACGTCATAAAGCCGGTGAACGAGGGTTCCTCGGTCGGCGTCTTCATCATCCGCAAGGGCGATAACCGTCCGCCCGCCGCGCTGGGCAGCGACAAATGGACTCTCAGCGACGAGATGATGGTCGAGGAATTCGTGTCGGGCCGCGAACTCACCGTCGCCGTGATGGGAACGCGCGCCCTGGCCGTCACCGAAATCACCACCAATCTCGAATTCTACGATTACGAAGCCAAATATGCCGCCGGCGGTTCGCTTCACACGCTGCCGGCGAAGATTCCCGCCGCCGTCGCCGACGAGGCGATGCGCCTCGCCGAACGCGCCCACGCGGCGCTGGGCTGCCGCGGCGTCTCGCGCACCGATTTTCGCTACGACGACACGGCGGGGAAGCATCGCCTGGTGGTGCTGGAAACCAACACCCAGCCCGGCATGACGCCGACCTCGCTGGTTCCCGAACAGGCGGCGTTGAACGGCATGAGCTACCGCGAACTGTGCCGCTGGATCGTGGAGGATGCTTCGTGCGATCGGTGAGCCAAGCGCAGAAAAGCCGTGAGGGGCGCGCCCGGCAGGGCCGCTCGCGGGCCCGCGGCGTCACGCGCGGCGCCGCGCAACAGACGTTCGGCCGCCGCAAGAAATCGTCCGGCGGTCCGCTCTCGCGCCTGTTCGCGTCCCTGCGTGCGGTGCTGAGCGTTCGCTACCCGATGCTGGTGATGACGCTGGGCCTCATCCTGTTGACGGCGCTCGCGGCCCTGTTCGCCAGCGGCGTGATCGGGCGCAGCATCCACCGCACCAATGCGGCCGTCGATGCGGTCATCGCCGATGCGGGGTTCGGCATTTCCAGGCTGCACCTCGGCGGCAATGTCCGCACCGCGCCGGCGACCATCCAGGCGGCTTTGGGCTTCGAGCCCGGCCAGTCGATTTTTACGGCGGACCTGCAGGACGCGCGCGCCCGGCTGCTCAGGCTTCCCTGGGTGGCGAAGGCCGAGGTCAAGCGCCGCTATCCCGACGACATCAGCGTACGGATTGTCGAGAAGCAGCCGTTCGCGCGCTGGCAATCGCTGTCGGGACTTTACGTCGTGGAGCGCTCCGGGGGCCTCATCACCGACAAGGACCTTGGGCCGTTCGGCAAGCTGCCTCTGCTCGCCGGCGACGGCGCCCCCAAGGTTGCGGCGGAGTTTGTTGACGCCGTGGCCCAGCACCGCGCCATCGTGGCGCGCGTCCAGGCCTATCAGTATCAGTCGCGGCGGCGTTGGAATCTTCTGCTGGACGACGGCGTGATCGTGAAGCTGCCCGAGACCGGCTGGCGAAAACAGCTCGACGCCCTGGAATATCTCATCGTCGACAAGGGAATCTTGGAGCACGACCTGGCGGAAATCGATCTCAGGTCCCCCTTGCATTATTTCTTCGTCACCAAGTCTGGTGAGCAGAAGGAGAAAAAAATCGAACGCGGGAGAGCGATCTGATGGGCGAAGCGGTGCGTCTGAAGACGGGCGGCGAGATACCGGCTTTTCGTCCGGGGCTGGTGGCGGCGCTCGACATCGGCTCGTCGAAAGTCGTCTGCCTGATCGCGCGCGCGGAACAAGGCGCATTGCGCATCTTGGGCGCGGCGCTGCGTGAAAGCCAGGGCCTGCGCGCCGCCACGGTGACCAGCTTGGCGCTTGCCGAGGAATCGATCCGCGAATGCGTGGCGGCGGCGGAGAACACGGCGGATGCGCGCATCCAGAACGTGCTGGTTTCGGTGAGTTGCGGCAGTCCCATGAGCGTCACCTCGCGCACCACCATGGCATTGGACGGCGCCCTGGTGTCGGACGCGCATCTGCGCGAATTGCTGGCCGAGGGCCGCGCCAAATGCGTGGCCGAGGGCTACGACATCATTCAACCCGCGCCCACCAGCTACGTGGTGGACGAAGCGCGCGGCGTGCGCGACCCGTCGGGCATGTTCGGCCAGCGGATCGGCGTGGCGATGCATGCGGTGGCGGTCAAGCCTTCGCCGCTGGCGAATCTGAAGCTGGCCGTCGAACGCTGCCATCTGAACGTCGCCGCCACGCTGTTCGCGCCGTTCGCCAGCGGACTTGCGATCCTCACCGACGACGAGAAGCAGCTTGGCGCCACGGTGATCGACATGGGCGGCGGCGTCACCTCCATCGCCGTGTTCCTCGAAGGCCATCTGGTGCACGCCGACGTGGTCCCGATCGGCGGCCAGCAGGTGACGGACGATCTCGCTCGCATGCTGGCGGCGCCGCTGTCGGCGGCGGAGCGGGCGAAGGTTCTCTACGGCGCGGCGCTGGGCGATCTCGAGGTCGGCGCCGACGTCGTGGCGGTGCCGCAGATGGGCGAAGAAGGCGACGAAAACGACTTGCGGGTGCCGCGCTCCATGCTGACCCGCATCATCCAGGCACGGCTGGAAGAGATTTTCGCCGAAGTGCAGACACGCTTGCGGGCCTCCGGCTACGACGTTGCCGCCGGCCGCAGAGTCGTGCTCACCGGCGGCGGCTGTCAGCTTGCGGGCGTGCGCGAATTGGCCGGCCGGATGCTCAACAAGCAGGTGCGGATCGGCCGGCCGCAGAGTTTCGCCGGGCTGCCGGCGTCGTCGGCGGGTCCCGATTACGCGACGGGCGTCGGCTTGCTCATGGCGGGCGCGACGATGCCGCCGGACGTCCTCAATCCGGAAAACATAGCGTCGCAGACGGAAACCGGCTCCAAAGGGTGGCTATACCGGTTGACCCGTGGGCTGTTCGGATGATTCAACAAATAAGAAAGTGATTCGTTGGGCGAAATGGTGAGTGCAATGGCGATGAAAAAGCGCGAAGCCAAGGAGAACAGATATGGCGATCAAGTTTAAGGCGCCCGAAACGACCGAGTTGCGTCCGCGGATCACGGTGCTGGGCGTCGGAGGCGCGGGCGGAAACGCGGTCAACAACATGATCGCGGCCAAACTCGAGGGCGTGGATTTCGTGGTGGCGAATACGGACGCGCAGGCGCTGTCCCAGTCGAAGGCGGAACATCGCATCCAGCTCGGCGCCCACGTCACGGAAGGCCTGGGCGCGGGGGCGCAGCCCGACGTCGGCCGCGCCGGCGCCGAAGAGACGCTCGAAGAGATCCTGGAGCATATCGGCGGCTCGCATATGGTGTTCATCACCGCGGGCATGGGCGGGGGCACCGGAACCGGAGCGGCTCCCGTCATCGCGCGGGCCGTGCGCGAGCAGGGCATCCTCACCGTCGGCGTGGTGACCAAGCCGTTCGCCTTCGAGGGCGACAAGCGCATGCGCATCGCCGAGAAGGGCATCGCCGAACTTCAGCAATTCGTCCATACGCTGATCGTCATCCCCAACCAGAATCTGTTCCGCGTCGCCAACGACCGCACCACCTTCGCGCAGGCTTTCGCCATGGCGGACGACGTGCTGCATGCCGGCGTGCGCGGCGTCACCGACCTGATCGTCATGTCGGGCCTGATCAATCTCGATTTCGCCGACATCAAGAGCGTGATCTCCGAGATGGGCAAGGCGATGATGGGCACCGGCGAGGCCGAAGGCGAAGAGCGCGCGGTCAAGGCCGCCGACATGGCGATCTCCAATCCCCTGCTCGACGACGTCTCGATGAAGGGCGCCCGTGGCGTGCTCATCAACATCACCGGCGGACCGGACCTGATGCTGTTCGAGGTCGAACAGGCGGCCAACCGCGTCCGCGCCGAGGTCGATCCCGACGCCAACATCATTTTCGGCAACACCATCCTCGACAACATGGAAGGGCGCATCCGCGTTTCGGTGGTCGCCACCGGCATCGACGCGGGCGAGATGCGCATGCCCAAGAACGTCGAGCCCATCCGCGCGCACCTCAAGGCGCTGGCGCGCCTGCCCGAGCCCAAACCCGAACCGCGCCAAGCCATGCCCGCGGCGGCCAATCCCGTCCATCGCCAGGTCGAAGCGCTGGCCGACGAGCTGGGTGTTGCCCAGTCGCCTGCCGAAGCCATGATCCTGGGCGGTGAAGAGACGCCGCAGATACGGGTGGAAGACGACGTCCCCGCAATGCCCGCCATCCGGCCGATGCCGGCGCGCGAACCGGTGCGCCCTGCTCGCGAACCGGAGCGCCGGGGCTGGTTCTTGGGCCGCCGGAAACCGAAGGAAGAGCCGCGCATGGAACCTGCTGCGGCGCCGCGCGCGACATCTCAGCCCATGACGCGTGCGGCGGCACCGGCGGAGCAACCGCGTACGGCGAAGCCGGACGATCTGTTCCCCGATCACAAGCGCGACGAGCAGTTCGAAATTCCGGCATTCCTGCGCAGGCAGACGAATTAATCTGGGTCAAATGCTGCAAAGGGCGGTGCGGATATTCTCCGTGCCGCCCTTTCGTTTTGGGAATTGCCACCGTGGCAATCCGGCGCCTTTTTTCCTGCGATCTTGCCAAAAAACGCACTTGCCGTAGGCGCTTAGGATGCATATGAAGACATTTATATATCAGGTGCTACACATTAACATGCATTGCTGATATATGAGAGCGGTTGAACAGTTCCAGATTGGACGGCAACTGCGATGCTGGAAGGCTCTTCGCTTGCGCTGAGCGGCACGGGGTTTGTGCTCGGGGTGGCGGCACTGGCGTTTGTCGAACGGCTCTACAGGGTCGGCTTCTCGCGCACGCCCAGGCTCGATTCGGATCCCTCGCCGCTGCGCGCGGCCGCGGAGATCGCTTACGAGTACGCGCGCGACAACCGGCTGCCGTTGGCCGCGGTGGCGGAAAGACGCAGCGGCGATGCGGTGGGTTGGTTCGAAAAACACATGCTGAAGCACATGCCGGTCTCGGCGACATCGGTGAAATCCGGTTCGGTCGAAGTGCTGGGAGCACATAGGCGGGCGAGGATGTCCGCCGTCCCGGGCGGGATCGCAAAGGCGGCGGGCGGCGAACCGATTTATGCCGACCCGATGGTCACCGCCAGACATTTCAGGACGTATGTACGCTGGGTGCGGACGGTGTGGTGAACGCCGCAGAAAGGCGTTTGCGGTCCGTCAGGGTATACCTCGACGCCTGAAAGCCATTATGCTCCGCCCGCCATGCCGATGCGCCATACCATCGCCCGCGAAGTCGCCGCCGAAGGCATCACGCTGCATTCCGGCACGCAGGTTCGCATGATGCTGGCGCCGGCGAATCCGGGCGCCGGGATCGTTTTCCGCCGGACCGATCTGGACAGCGCCGAAGTGCCGGCGCGGTATGATACGGTCTCGCAGACCAATCTCGGCACGATGATCGCGGCCGGGCGTGCCGATGTCGGCGTCGTCGAGCATCTGATGGCCGCCGTTGCGGGCGCTCAGATCGACGATCTTCTCGTCATCCTGGACGGGCCCGAGCCGCCGATCCTTGACGGCGATGCCCTTTGTTACCTGGAACTGATCGACAAGGCGGGCGTCAGGAAGCAGGCCGCGCCGCGCCGCGCCATCAAGTTGCTGAAGCGCGTGGAAGTGGCCCACAAGGACGCCAGCGCCGCGCTCGCTCCGGCCGGCGCGCCCGCGTTCGATTTCGAGATTGCGTTCCCCTCCGCCGCCATCGGACGGCAGAGCTTCTCTTTTCCGTTCACGCCGGAAGCTTTCCGCCGCGAGATCGCGCCGGCGCGCACCTTCGGCTTCCTGCACGAGCTGGACAGGCTCAAGACCTTGGACCGCGGCCACGGCGCCTCGCTCGAAAACACCCTGGCGATCGACGGGGACAAGATCGTCAACGCCTCGCTGATGCGTTTTGCCGACGAATTCGTCCGCCACAAGATCCTCGACGCGATCGGCGACATGGCTCTGGCGGGGGCGCCCTTGATCGCCCGCTTCGAAGGCGTGCGCTCCGGGCACGCCCTGAACAACGCCTTGTTGCGGGCCTTGTTCGCCGACCCGGCCAATTACCGGTTGATTTTCCTTTCGTAACAATATGTTGGCGGTATGGCGAGAGCGTTAGCGATGGCCTCGCACGCCTCTGGACCTGGCTTTGGCCAAGGTGGCATAAGAGATTGGGCTGTCTCAAAAAAGGCGGCCGACCCTCAGGACGGAAGTATTCGATGATGCTCTCGAAGAGCTTTGGGCGCGGACTTGTGCCCTTGTTCGCGGTTCTCAGCATGATGACGCTGTCGGGCTGCAGCTGGCTGACGGGGTCGAAATCGGATGACACGAAGGACGCCCAGTACCAGGAACGCCCCATCGACCAGATCTATGACGATGCCTGGAAGAAAGTCCGGGGTGGGGACTGGGAAGCCGCGGCCAAGCAATTCGCCGAGGTCGAGCGTCAGCACCCCTATTCGATCTGGGCGCGCCGCGCCAGCCTGATGAGCGCCTTCTGCTACTACCAGGCCAACAAATACACCGACGCGATTTCGGCCGCTGACAGCTACATCTCGCTGCATCCCGGCAGCAAAGAGGTCGCCTACGCCTTCTATCTCAAGGCGGTTTCGCTGTACGAGCAGATTGTCGATGTCGGCCGCGACCAGAGCGACACCCAAGCCGCCCTGGTGGCCTTGCAGGACGTCGTCCAGCGCTTTCCCGATACCGAATATGCCCGCGACGCGACGCTGAAGATCGACCTGACGATGGACCACCTGGCCGGCAAGGAGATGGCGGTCGGCCGCTACTATCTGTTCCAGGGCGATTATATCGGCGCCATCAACCGCTTCCGCACGGTGGTCGAGCAGTACCAGCGCACCACCCAGATCACCGAGGCCCTGGAGCGCCTGACCGAGGCCTATTACGCCATCGGCATCACCAAGGAGGCGCAGACCGCCGCAGCCGTGCTGGGCGCGAATTATCCTGGCAGTCCGTGGTATCAAGATGCCTATAATCTTCTGAAAGGTCACGATTTGAAGCCTGAGGAAGACAAGGGCTCATGGATCAGCAAGGCGTTCCACAAGATCCTCTGAGGGTGCGGCGATGCTCGCGGCGCTGACCGTGCGCGACATCGTCCTCATCGAGACGGCGGCGCTGGAATTCGCCGCCGGCCTCAATGTGCTGACCGGCGAGACGGGAGCCGGCAAGTCCATTCTGCTCGATGCGCTCGGACTGGCCGCGGGCGGCCGCGGCGGCGGCCGCGCCAGCGTGCGCCCCGGCGCCGCGCAAGGCTCCGCCACCGCCGTGTTCGAGCCGCCCGCGAAGCATCCCGCGCGCGGGCTGCTGGCGGATCGGTCGATCCCGGCGAACGGCGAGGTCGTCTTGCGCCGCACCCTCGCCGCCGACGGGCGCACGCGCGCCTTCGTCAACGACGAGCCGGTCGGCGTGGCGCTGCTCAAAGACATCGGCGCCTCGCTGCTGGAAGTGCATGGCCAGGCCGACGACCGCGGGTTGTTCGATGCAGCCACGCATCGCGTCCTGCTCGACGCCTTCGGCGGGCATGAGGCGCTGGCGGAAGAGGTCGCGGCGCGCTTCGCCGCCTTCGATGCCGCCCGCGGCCGGCTCGAAGCGCTGCGCCGGGCGCAAGCCAGCGCCGCCGCGGATGCCGATTACGTGAAACAGGCGGTTGACGAATTATCCGCCCTCGACGCAAAGGAAGGCGAGGAAGCCGCGCTGGCGGCGGAGCGCGCGCTTTTGATGAATGCTTCGCGCATCGTCGAAGAGGTGTCCGCGGCCTCGGAGTTGTTGTCGGGCGAGCGCGGAGCGGAAGCCTCGCTGGCCTTGGCGTTGAAGCGGTTGTCGCGCATGAACGAGGAGGCGCGCAAGGCGGTTGCCGCCGCCGAGACCGCGCTCGAACAGTCCTACGCGCTGGCCGAGGACGCGCGCCGGGAACTCGACGCGCTGCTGTCGCGTCTCGAAGGCGATTCCGGCGAGTTGGAGCGCAAGGAGGAACGGCTGTTCGCCATTCGCGCCGCCGCGCGCAAATATGCCACACCGGCCGACCGGCTGCCGCAAATACTCGCAGATTTCCGCGCGCGCCTGGACCTGCTCGATCTCGGCGGTGAACAATTGAAGCAAGCCGAAGCCGCCGTCGCGGCCGCACGCACCGCTTATCTCGATGCCGGCAAGCGCTTGTCCGAGGCGCGCGGGAACGCGGCGCGAAAACTGGAATCGGCAGTCGCCGGCGAACTGAGGCCGCTCAAGCTCGACCATGCGAAGTTCCGCGTGGCGCTGAGCCCGCTCGACGAGTCCCGCTACGGCGCGCCGGGATTGGAAGGCGTGAGCTTCGAAGTGGCAACCATCGAAGGCGCGCCTTTCGGCCCGTTGGCGAGGATCGCCTCCGGCGGCGAACTGGCACGCTTCTCGCTCGCCATCAAGGTTTCGTTGGCGCAAAGCGGCCCTCCCGCCGCGCTGGTGTTCGACGAAGTGGACCGCGGCGTCGGCGGCGCGGTCGCCGATGCGGTGGGCGTGCGCCTGCAGCGCCTGGCGCAATCGACGCAGGTGCTGCTCGTCACCCACTCGCCGCAGGTCGCCGCCCGCGCCGAACGCCACTTCCGCATCACGCGAAAGGGCGACAAGATGGCCGTCGAGCTGCTCGGCGACAGCGAGCGGCAGGAGGAAGTCGCGCGCATGTTGGCCGGCGCCGCCGTCACCGAGGAAGCGCGCGCCGCCGCCCGTCGGCTGATCGCCGAGGCGCAAACCCTGCCGAAGAAGGCCCGCAAGCGTGCATGAACGCCATCAAGCCCGTCGATAGACTCACCGCCTCCCAAGCCGCGAAGGAACTCGACCGTCTCGCCCGCGAGATCGCCGAGCACGACCGCGCCTATTACCGCGAGGATGCGCCCAAGGTTTCCGACGCCGCCTACGACGCCTTGCGCCGCCGTAACGCAGACATCGAAGCGCGCTTTCCCGATCTCGTCCGCCCCGACAGTCCGTCGCATCGCGTCGGCGCCAAGCCGTCCGAGAAGTTCGGCAAAGTGGTCCACGCGAAAGCCATGCTGTCGCTCGACAATGCTTTCGCCGACGAGGACGTGGTGGACTTCGCCGCCCGCGTGCGCCGCTTCCTGGGCATGAAAGAAGCCGAACTCGTCTTCACCGCGGAACCGAAGATCGACGGGCTGTCCGCGTCGTTGCGCTACCAGGACGGCATCTTCATGCAGGGCGCCACGCGCGGCGACGGCGCGGAAGGCGAGGACATCACCGCCAATCTGCGCACGCTCAAGGATATTCCGCTGCGCCTCCACGGCAAGCCGCCCGCGCTGCTGGAAGTGCGCGGCGAGGTCTACATGACGCACAAGGATTTCGCGGCGCTGAACAAGCGCCAGGAGGCCGAGGGTGAAAAGGTTTTCGCCAATCCGCGCAATTCGGCGGCGGGCTCTGTGCGTCAGCTCGATCCGGCGATCACCGCCGTGCGCCCGCTGCATTTCTTCGCCTATGCCTGGGGCGAGGCGAGCGCGCTGCCCGCCGGCACGCAATGGGACATGCTGCAGGCGTTCAAGTCCTACGGCTTTACGGTCAATCCGCTAGTGCGCCGCTGCCGGACGACGGACGAGCTTCTGGAATTCTATCGCGGCATCGAGGCCCGGCGCGCCAGCCTCGGCTACGACATCGACGGCGTGGTCTACAAGGTCGACGATCTGGAATTGCAGAACCGGCTGGGCTTCGTTTCGCGCAGCCCGCGCTGGGCCATCGCCCACAAGTTCGCCGCCGAGCAGGCAGAAACCATCCTAGAAGGCATCGACATCCAGGTCGGGCGCACCGGCAAGCTGGCGCCGGTGGCGCGGCTCAAGCCCGTCACCGTCGGCGGCGTGGTGGTGTCGAACGCCACCTTGCACAACGAGGACGAAATCGCCCGCAAGGACGTGCGCATCGGCGACAGCGTTGTGGTGCAGCGCGCCGGCGACGTCATTCCCCAGATCGTGCGCGTGATCCTCGAGAAACGCCCGAAGAGCGCGAAGCCCTACGAATTCCCCGACAAATGCCCCGCCTGCGGCAGCCACGCCGTGCGCGAGGTGGACGAGAAGACCGGCAAGGAAGACGTCGACCGCCGCTGCACCGGCGGGCTCATCTGCCCGGCCCAGGCGGTGGAGCGCCTTCGGCATTTCGTTTCGCGCGATGCTTTCGACATCGAGGGCATGGGAGAGAAGCACATCAAGGCGTTCTACGACGAAGGTTTCGTCAAGGAGCCCGCCGATATTTTCCGGCTGGAAAAAGAGCACGGCAAGGAGATCGTCGGACGCGAAGGCTGGGGCGAGCAGAGCGCGCGCAATCTGTTCGAGGCCATTGGCCGGCGCCGCGAAATTCCGCTCGACCGCTTCATCAATGCGCTCGGCATCCGCCATGTCGGCGAAACCACGGCCAAGCTCATCGCCCGCAATTTCCACACCCTCGGCGCCTTCGTCGAGGCGATGGAGAGCGACCGCGCCATCGCCGACCTCGACGCCATCGAAGGGGTGGGCGAAACCGTCGCCGAAGCGATCAAGGATTTCTTCGACGAGCCGCACAATCGCGCCGCGCTCAAGCATCTGGCGAAGGAAGTGACGGTGACCGAGGTCGCCGCGCCCGCCGCTTCCGGCTCGCCGGTCGCGGGCAAGACCGTCGTCTTTACAGGCACGCTGGAGAAGATGACCCGTCCCGAGGCCAAGGCGCGCGCCGAGGCCTTGGGCGCGAAAGTCGCCAGTTCGGTCTCGAAGAAGACCGATCTGGTTGTCGCCGGTCCCGGCGCCGGCTCCAAGCTCGCCGACGCGCAGAAATTCGCCGTCAAGGTGATCGACGAAGACGCCTGGCTGAAGTTGATCGCGGGCGCCTAAATCGCCTTTGTCGCTGCCTTCAGCCACGCCGCCGTTTCGTTGTCCACCAGCGGCGTCAGCGTTTCGCGCACGCGGGCGTGATATTCGTTCAGCCAGGCGCGTTCCTCGGACGTCAACAGCGCCGCCTCCACCAGGCCGAGGTCGATGGGCGACAGCGTGATGGTCTCGAACGCCATCGTCTTGCGGTCGCCGCCGGCAATGGCGGGCAGCTCGCGCACCACGATCAGGTTCTCGATGCGGATGCCGTATTCGCCCGCCTTGTAGTAACCCGGCTCGTTGGAAACGATCATGCCCGGCATCAGCGCCTGCGCGATCAGCCGCTTGGAGATGTTCTGCGGTCCCTCGTGCACCGACAAATAGCTGCCGACGCCGTGACCGGTGCCGTGGTCGTAATCGAGCCCCGCCTCCCACAGCGGCCGCCGCGCGAAGGAATCGAGCGCCGCGCCCGTCGTGCCTTCGGGAAACCGCGCGGTGGCGAGCGCGATGTGGCCTTTCAGCACGCGCGTGAAGCGGTCCTTCATTTCCGCCGTGGGCGTTCCCACGATCACGGTGCGCGTCACGTCCGTGGTACCGTCGGCATACTGCGCGCCGGAATCGATGAGATAGATCTCGTCGCGGCGAATGGCGCGGTTGGACGAGCGCGTGACGCGGTAGTGCGGAATGGCCGCGTGCGGCGCCGCCGCCGAAATCGAATCGAAGGAGAGGTCGCTGAGCGCGCCGCCGGCCTTGCGGAAGCCTTCGAGCCGCTCCGAGGCGCTGATTTCGGTCAATTGCCCCTTGGGCGCCTCGCGCGCGAACCAGCACAAAAAGCTCGACAGCGCCGCGCCGTCGCGGATGTGGGCCTTGCGCATGCCCTCGATCTCGACGGAATTCTTGCACGCCTTCGCCAACTGGCAGGGATCGGGCAGGCGCACGATCCTCGCGCCCGCCTTGCCCAGGCGGTCGAAGATCGCCGAGGCCGCGGTGGCGGGATCGGCCGCGGCCGTCTTGCCTTTCAGCGCATCGAGCGCCGGGGAGAACGCGCTTGGCGCCCGCAGCCGCACCGAATTGCCCAGATGCTTCAGAAGCTCCGGCGAACTCTTGCGTTCGTCCATGAACAGGTCGGTGGAACCGTCGGCGTTCAGGATCGCGAACGACAAGGCGAACGGCGTATGGGGCACGTCGGCGCCGCGGATGTTGAGCAGCCAGCAGATCGAATCCGGCATGGTGAGCACGACCGCGTCGGCGCCTTTCTTCTTCGCCTCGTCGGCGATGCGCGTGCGCTTGGCTTCGGCGGCTTCGCCCGCCAGCGGCAGCCCGTGCGGCACCGCCTTGGCGGCGGGGGCGGCGGGCTGGCCGCTCCACACCGCATCGATGGGATTGCTCTCGCAGGCGACGAGTTCGGCACCCGCCTTCGCCGCCGACGCTTTCAGGCTCTCGACGGCGGCGGCGGTGTGCAGCCACGGGTCGTAACCGATTTTTGCACCTTTCGCGACGTTGTTCTCGATCCACGCCGCCGGTCCCTCCGCCAACAGATCGCGCGGCTCGAACAACTTGGTGTCGGTCTGCTGGCGGACTTGGAGCGTGTAGCGCCCGTCCACGAAGATCGCGCCCCTGCCGGTCAGCACCACGGCCGCGCCCGCCGAGCCGGTGAAG
The DNA here is from genome assembly GCA_028871795.1 of Alphaproteobacteria bacterium. GTDB lineage: Bacteria > Pseudomonadota > Alphaproteobacteria > Micropepsales > Micropepsaceae > Rhizomicrobium. Next base: position 159,644 of record JAGWMG010000005.1, read on the forward strand.
GCGGTCAGCCAGGCCAGCCGTTCGGCGCGCTTGGGCACGTATTCGCTCTGATGTTCGTCGGAGCGCGGCACGATGAAGCCGTCGAGCCCGCGCTTTTTGAGTTCGCCGCGAAGGGCCGCCAGACGGGGCGCACAAGTCGCCGCGTCGCTCAGATCGTCGTAGTTCTGGAAGGTTTTGTCCATGAGGGAACCTACCGTCCCGCACGCGGCCGCTCAAGCACCAGCGCCGACCAGGGTCCGTCGCGCTGCGTTCGGCGCAAGATCAGGCCGCCCGCGCGGTAGTACCCGACAACAAGATTCTCCTGCCAGCGCAGCAGCCCCGACAGCACCACAACGCCGCCGGGCGCGAGCGCGCGGGCGATGGCGGGCGCCAGCAGCGTCAGCGGCCCCGCCAGGATGTTCGCCACGATCAGATCGAACGGCGCGGCCTCGGCGATCGCCGGGTTGGCCAGCCCGTCGGCCACGACGGCGGCCACGCGCGGCCCTTCGCCATTGGCCGCCGCGTTCTGGCGCGTGATCGCCACCGCCACCGGATCGATGTCGGACGCCAGCACGCGCCGCCGCCACAGCTTCGCGGAGCCGATGGCCAGCAGCCCCGTGCCGCAGCCCAGATCGAGCACGTTGGCGAACCGCCGCCGCTTCGCCAGATCGCTCAACGCGCCAAGACACAGCGCCGTGGTCTCGTGATGGCCGGTGCCGAACGCCATGCCGGCCTCGATGCGCATCGGAATGACGCCGTGCGGCACCTGCCCCGCATCGTGCGCGCCGTAGACGAAGAAGCGCCCCGCACGCACCGGCGGCAGGCCCTCCTGCGAAAGCTTGATCCAGTCCTGATCGGGCAGCAGCGCGACGTGCACCGCGCGTCCCGCCAGCTTCGACAGCAGTTCGCCGTCCGGCATCGCGCCGTACAGCGCCTCCACCGTGGTTTCGTCCTCGAACGGCTCCTCGGCGGTGAGCACCGCCTGCGGCCCCGTCAACGCGAACGCCGCAACGACGTCGTGCGCCTCCGCCTTCGTCAGCGTGACGGAGGCCTTCCAGAGGGGAGGGTTAATGGTCATGGTAGAAATTGCTCATCAAGCTCAATCGTTACGGTTTACAAACTTTTGGCGACGGTACACGAACGGCTTAGCTGGACGGAAGATCAATGTGTTTACATTCAATTAAGCACGGAAAGCTAGAATTCAGAAGTTAATCAGCGCAGTGGGCTGATCGATGAATCTAATGACCAAGATTTGGCTGGTTACACGATTTATATTGTTCGCAATCGTTGGGTGCTTTGTGCCTTTACGGGTAGCGAGCGTTACCCTTTTAATGCAAGAACTCAAAAACAATGGGATATTGCCGTCGTTGTTACCGCCGTCTTGCATCGATGAAATTGCGCATGAAACTTTGCACACTGCGCAGTTGGTCGCGAAGTACGGGCCGAAAAGGCAATACTCGGCATATACAGGTGCCAATAATGTGCGAAACAATTTGGTCCTTGGGACAGAGTTCACAGCTGAAAGGATCGCAGAATTGTTAAGTGGGGGCGTGGACCGTTGGGATGATCAACTGCGCCATGATGCACGAGTTCGTTTGAAGAGTATTCTGATCAGGTACGGAGTGAGTGTGCCATGACAGTATTCCGTCTGGAGCCAAACCGGACGAAGCTGGACGATCCCCGTTGGGGAGTGAGTGTAATTCGCGAAACAATCTGGGTTGACGCTGGAAGCGAAAATGAAGCCAGAGATATGGCTGCACAGCAATCGGTGTTGATGTCGCCGACCCGGCGTTACGAAAAAAAGGAAATGTCGCCGTGGTATGATTTTTCACTCACCTCTTGTTGTCCTGATAAAGCTAACAACAACATTCTGGAGCATGGTGTCGTAGTAAGAGCCGACGGCGATCCAATTAATAAGCTTTAACATCGCGTGATTTGGGTGGCCCGCACTAGGCGGGCCATGACAGCGAGGATTAAGCGCGGGCCACAAACTGGTCGATCACCTTCTTCTCTCCCGCTTTGTCGAAGTCGACCGTCAGCTTGTTGCCTTCCACCGCCTTGATCCGCCCGTAACCGAATTTCTGATGGAACACGCGCTCGCCCTTCGCGTAATGCGTCGCCTGCGGATCGGACGTCTGCACCGTGAACGCCTGCGCCTCGATCAGCGGCGGGCGCGCGCGGCCGCGTTCCTTGTTCGCCTGGGCGCGCTTCCAGCCCGGGCTTTCGTAGGTCGAGGCGAAGCCGCTCATGTTGTCGCGGAACCCGGCATTGCCGCCGTAGAAGCCTTCGTCCACCGTGGTCTCGACATGCGCCTCGGGCAGTTCCGACACGAAGCGCGACGGCAGCGCGCTTTGCCAGCTTCCGTGCACCCGCCGGTTGGCGGCGAACGACACGAAAATCCGCTGCTTGGCGCGCGTCAGCCCGACGTAAGCCAGCCGGCGCTCCTCTTCCAATCCCGCCAGCCCGTTCTCGTCCATCGTGCGCTGCGAGGGGAACAGCCCTTCCTCCCAGCCGGGCAGGAACACGGTGTCGAACTCCAGCCCCTTGGCCGCGTGCAGCGTCATCAGGTTCAACCGGTCGCCGGTTTCGTTCTGCTCGATCTCCATCACCAGCGAGACATGCTCCAGGAACGCCGCAAGGGATTCAAATTGTTCCATCGAGCGCACCAGTTCCTTGAGGTTGTCGAGGCGTCCCGGCGCATCCGCCGATTTGTCGGCCTTCAGCATGTCGGTATAGCCCGACTCGTCGAGGATCATTTCCGCCAGTTCGGTATGCGGCAGATGCTGCGCCGTGCCGCTCCAGCGCGCGAAGTTCATCGCCAATTCCGACAGCGCCTTTTTCGCCTTGGGCGGCAGCTCGTCGGTCTCCACGATCTCGCGCGCCGCCGCCAGCAGCGGAACCTGCCGGGCGCGCGCGAACCGGTGCAATGATTGCACGCTGGCGTCGCCGATACCGCGCTTGGGCTTGTTGACGATGCGCTCGAAGGCGAGATCGTCGTCGCCTTGCGCCACCAGCCTGAGATACGCCATGGCGTCGCGGATTTCGGCACGCTCGTAGAAGCGCGGGCCGCCGATCACCCGGTAAGGCAGGCCGAGCGCGATGAAGCGGTCCTCGAACTCGCGCATCTGGAACGAGGCGCGCACCAAGATCGCCATTTGCGCGAACAGATGCCCTTCGCGGTGCAGCGCTTCGGCGTCGCCGGCGACATGGCGGGCTTCCTCCTCGGCATCCCACACGCCTTGCACCTTGATCTTTTCGCCGTGCTCGCCCTCGGTCCACAGCGTCTTGCCCAGCCGGCCCTTGTTGGCGGCGATCAGCCCGGACGCCGCGCCCAGGATCGCGGGGGTGGAGCGGTAATTGCGCTCCAGGCGGATCACCTTGGCGCCGGGAAAATCGCGCTCGAAGCGCAGGATGTTCTCGATCTCCGCGCCGCGCCAGCCGTAGATCGACTGGTCGTCGTCGCCCACCACGCAGACATTGCCGCCGCTGCCCGCCAGCAGCTTCAGCCAGAGATACTGCACGACGTTGGTGTCCTGGTATTCGTCCACCAGGATGTAGCGGAAGCGGTCGCGGTAATCGGCGAGGATGTCGGGATGCCCGCGCAGGATCGACAGCGTGTCGAGCAGCAGATCGCCGAAATCCGCCGCGTTCAGCGCCTTCAGCCTCCCCTGATAATCGGCGTAGAGCTTGCGCCCCTTGCCGAAGGCGTAGCCGTGCGCGTCGCCTTCCGGCACGTCCTCGGGCCGCTGCCCGCGGTTCTTCCAGCCGTCGATCATCGCCGCCAGGGTGCGCGCCGGCCAGCGCTTCTCGTCGATGTTTTCCGCTTCCACCAACTGTTTCATCAGGCGGAGCTGGTCGTCGGCGTCGAGGATGGTGAAATTGGACTTCAGCCCCGCCAATTCCGCGTGCCGGCGCAGCATCCGCGCGCCGATGGAATGGAAGGTGCCCAGCCATTGCATCCCTTCCACCACGCCGCCGATCAGCGCGCCGATGCGCTCCTTCATCTCGCGCGCCGCCTTGTTGGTGAAGGTGACGGCGAGGATATGCCCCGGCCAGGCGCGCCGCGTCGCCAGGATGTGCGCCAGCCGCGTGGTCAGCACGCGTGTCTTGCCGGTGCCCGCGCCCGCCAGCACCAGCACGGCGCCTTCGGTCGCCTCCACCGCTTCGCGCTGTTCCTTGTTGAGGGCGGATAGATAGGCCGGCTCGCGTGCCGGCGCGGGCGGATTCGGCTCATTGCCGAACGCCTCATCCAGCGGATCGTGATAACGCCCGCTCATGGGGAAAAACGCGAGTCGTGGGACATCGCGTTATTGTACGGACCTCAGCGATCCTTATCCAGCTTGCGCCCTTCGACATCGCGGGCTTCGATTTCCGCCCGCTTTTTCGCCAGTTCGTGCGCGCTTTTCGACACGCCGTGCTCGGCGCGGTTGGCCTGGGCGACGACCGCTTTCGCATGGCGCGCCTTGGCCTTGCGGACGCGGCGCAGGTTTACGATCTCAGCCATTTTCCTTTCCCTGGGCGCGAACGTAAGCGGGTCTCGCGGTCACGCGCTCGACATAGGGCTTGAAACGCTCGGGACCGGGTAACAGCGGGCTATTCAGAAACAGCGCAAAGGTGCTGCCGAAGAGAACGTCCGCCGCGGAGAATTTGCCGCCCAGCAGATACGGCTCCTTGGACAGCGCCTTGGCGACGTAATCGGCCGCTTCCTCCGCCTTGACCCATCCCGCGCTTCCGCGCGGCACCTCCGCGTTCATGGCTTTCGACACGAACGCCGGCTCCATCACGCCCGCGTAATAGGCGAGCCACGTCAGATAGGGCCCGCGCTTGGCGTCGCCGACCGCGGGTCCGATGCCGTTCTTCGGAAAGGCGTCGGTCAGATAGGCGCAGATCGCCGCGGATTCGAACACCAGCGCACCGTCGTGCACCAGCGCCGGCACTTTGCCGTGCGGATGGGGATTGGCCGGATCGAGCGCCCCGCTTCCGTCCCGCCGGCGGATATTCACGATTTTGATCTCGTAGGGCGCGCCCAGTTCTTCCAGCAGCCAGATGAAGCGCGAGGAGCGCGTGCGCGGACAATGATACAGCGTGAGCATGGAACCTCCCGATTCTGGGACAGGCTAATTCCGCTGCGAAACCGCCGCAAGCGCGGTGAGGCGCAGCGCGCTGGCCAGCGGACGCACTCCGCGCTTACGATCGATGTCCGCAACGTATGCCGCGAGGCTCTTGCCGGCCGCCTTGGCCTCGCCGTCCAGCACCGCCCAGAATTCCGCCTCCAACGCCACGGACGTGCGGTGGCCGGAAAGCGAGAAGGAACGTTTTTTCAACATCACTTCGGATGGGTCATGTCCTCCGGCCGGACCAGGCGGTCGAACTCTTCCGCCGTCACCAGGCCGGATTTCAGCGCTTCTTCCTTCAGGGTCGTGCCGTTCTTGTGCGCGGCCTTGGCGATCTTCGCCGCCGCGTCGTAGCCGATCTTGGGCGCCAGCGCCGTCACCAGCATCAGCGAGCGCTCCAGACTTGCCTTGATGTTGTCGCGACGCGGTTCGATCCCCACCACGCAATGGTCGGTGAAACTCGCGGCGGCGTCGGCCATCAGCCGCACGCTTTGCAGGAAATTGTAGGCCATCAGCGGATTGTAGACGTTCAACTCGAAATGGCCCTGGCTGTCGGCAAACGTCAGCGAGGTGTGGTTGCCGAAGATCTGCACGCAGACCTGGGTCAGCGCCTCGCACTGGGTCGGATTGACCTTGCCCGGCATGATCGAGGAGCCCGGCTCGTTCTCCGGCAGCGCCAGTTCACCCAGACCGGCGCGCGGCCCCGAACCCAGCAAGCGGATGTCGTTGGCGATCTTGAACAGCGAGGCGGCCACGGTGTTGATCGCGCCGTGACTCATCACCATCGCGTCGTGGGCGGCCAGCGCCTCGAATTTGTTGGGCGCGGAGGTGAACGACAGGCCGGTGATCGCGGCGATCTTGTCGGCGACGGCCTCGGCGAAGCCCGCCGGCGCGTTCAGCCCGGTGCCCACCGCGGTTCCGCCCTGGGCCAACTCCATCAGCTTGGGCAGGGTCTGCTCGATGCGCCCGATGCCGTTCTCGACCTGCTTTGTATAGCCGGAGAATTCCTGGCCCAGCGTGAGGGGCGTGGCATCCTGGGTGTGGGTGCGCCCGATCTTGACGATGCCCTTCCAGGCCTGCGCCTTGTCGTTGAGCGCGTTGCGCAGTTTCTGCAGGGCCGGGATCAGCCGGTGGACGATCTCCTCCGCGCAGGCGATGTGCATCGCCGAGGGATAACAGTCGTTCGACGACTGGCTCAGGTTGACGTGGTCGTTGGGATGGACCGGCTTCTTCGATCCCATTTCGCCCTTCAGCATTTCGATGGCGCGGTTGGAGATCACCTCGTTGGCGTTCATGTTGGACTGGGTGCCGGACCCCGTCTGCCACACCGCCAGCGGGAAATGCTCGTTCAGCTTGCCTTCGATCACTTCCTGCGCCGCCGCGACGATGACCTTGCCGAGTTTGGGATCGAGCCGGCCCAGGTCCATGTTGGTCTCGGCCGAGGCGCGCTTGACGATGCCGAGCGCGCGGACGATGGCGGCGGGCTGCTTTTCCCAGCCGATCTTGAAATTGTTGCGCGAGCGCTCGGCCTGGGCGCCCCAGTAGCGGTCGGCGGGAACTTCCACGGGTCCGAACGAGTCGGTTTCGATGCGGGGCTTGGTCATGGGCTTGGTGAGATCACTTCTTCCGGAACGAGTCCAGGCTGACCACCTCGCCCGGCGCGGCGGGTTTTTCCACGGCTTCCTCGGCGGGGGCGGGCTCGTCGGCCTCGCCGTGATTCTGCTCGGGCGCGGGCAGGGGTGGCGACACCTGCGTCGGGCCGACCGCCTTGGCTTCGCCTTCCGTGCCTTTGAACTGCAGCCCGAACTGCACGCCGGGATCGAAGAACGCGGTCAGCGCCGCGAAGGGAATGACCAGCGTGGCCGGCAGCTTCTTGAAGGTGAGCGCGACCTCGAACTGCTCCTCCTTCACCTTCAGGCCCCAGAATTGGTGCTGGAGGATGATGGTCATTTCGTCGGGGTACTGCTCGCGCAGGAAGTTGGGTATCTCGACGCCCGGAAAATGCGTCTTGAATGTGAGATAAAAGTGATGCGAGCCGATCAGGCCTTGTTTTTCGATGCGGCGCAGGGCGTCGCGGACGACGCCGCGCAACGCCGCGTCCGTCAGGGCCTGATAACCGATGAAATCCTTGGCCATCCGCTTTTCCGCAAGTGCGCAGGAAGACTAAACCGGCGACGCGGCGAGTCAATGCGCCGTCATGGCCGCGACGATTCGCTGACGGCACCACCACCCCTTGAGCCGGAACGGCGCAGAGAGTACGCCGGTCGCGACGATGACGAATTTCCGCGACAAGGCCGTCGCCGGCATTGCGGCGACGCCCCCCGACGAGCCGCCCGCCGAGCAGGAATTGCGCGACCTGGCCCGGCCGTCTTCGGCGCTGGCGCTCCTGGCTGTTTTCCGTCACCGCAACTACCGGCTTTTCTTCACCGGCCAGCTGGTCTCGTTGATGGGCACCTGGATGCAGACGGTGGCCCAGGCTTGGCTGGTCTACAGCCTGACCCACTCGCCGTTCCTGCTCGGGGTGACCTCGTTCGCCGCGCAGGTGACGGTGTTCTTCATCGCCCCGTTCGGCGGCATGGTGGCCGATCGGCTGGACCGCCGCAAATTGCTGCTGCTGACGCAAAGCCTGTCGATGCTGCAGGCCGCGCTGCTGGCCGGGCTGACGTTGGCCGGCATCGTGCAGGTCTGGGAGATCGTCGCGCTCGCCTTCGGGCTCGGCTTCATCAACGCCTTCGACGTGCCGACCCGCCAATCCATGACGCTCGACATGGTGGGTCCCGGGGATTTGCGCCACGCCATCGCGCTCAATTCGGTGATGTTCAACCTGGCGCGGGTGATCGGACCGACGCTGGCGGGCGCGGTGATCGCCGTCGTCGGCGAGGGCGTGTGCTTCGCGCTGAACGCGGCGTCCTTCGCCGCGGTGCTGTGGAGCCTGATCCTGATGCGCCTGCCCGCCCGGCCGTCGCGCGTCCGCGCCCATCCCTTGCGCGAGATCGCGGAGGGCTACCGCTTCTCGCTGGCGTCGCCGCAAATCCGCACTTCTTTGATGCTGGTCGCGGTGTCGTCCTGTTTCGGCGCCTCCTATCTGTCGCTGATGCCCGCCTTCGCGCACGACCTGCTGCACGGCGATGCCGCGAGCTACGGCACGTTGATGGCCGGGGTGGGCGCGGGCGCGCTGATCGGGGCCTATGGCTTGTCCTTGATCCGCGAGCGCTGGCTGAGCCTGGCGCCCGTCGCCGCCGCCGTCTGTTTCGGCCTTGGGCTGATCGCGTTTTCGCACTCGCATATGATGTGGCTGAGCCTGATGCTGCTGCTGCCGACGGCCGCCAGCCTGATACTGCTGGGCGGCACCACCAACACGACCATCCAGATCGTGGCGGGCGAGCGGTTTCGCGGCCGCGTGATTTCGCACTACACGCAGAGTTTCATGGGTATGATGCCCTGGGGCTCGCTGCTGCTGGGCTGGGCGGCGACGCGCTTCGGGGTGAGCGACGCGGTGAGCTTCGGCGGGCTGGTGGTGATCGCCTCCGCAGCCACCGCTTGGTTCGCCCGCCGCGGGCAGCGATGGCGGTTCAAACGCGCAGATTAGGAAAGTGGGGGGCCTTCTGTTGCCCGGCGCCCCCCTAGCCGCGCTTGTCTAACTAGAAGTTAGGCAGCGAGGGCCATTTGATTATCGTTGGCACCTATACGAGTAGCCCGATAACGGCGGATACCATACCGAGCGAAAGAACCGCCTTTACACGTCCGTCGATCCTATTTCGCCCCCGTGCTCCCGCTTCTGGAGGGAGAGTGGTGGAGGCGCCGGGTACCGCCCCCGGGTCCGGGCCGCTTATTACGCAGTCGTTTATCGCCATAGTCCGGGCAAGCCCGAACGGGTGTAATATAGGCGTCGCGGGTTAAGACTCCTAGGGCTTGACGTCCATTCTTTTTGTAACTACAATTAAATGAAGATCGAATTCGATCCCGCCAAGAGCGGGAAGAACGCGCGCGAACGCGGACTGCCGTTTGAATTGGTGGAGAGTTTTGAATGGGAAACCTGTCAGACACAGGACGACGTTCGCTTTGCCTATCCGGAGCCGCGCAGAGTCTCGGTGGGGTTTATAGGCCGGCGGCTGCATGTCGTTTGCCATACACCCATCGAAGGCGGCATCCGTGTCATCAGTTTTCGCAAAGCCAACAAACGGGAGATTCGAAATTATGAGAAAAAGAAAACCGCTGACTGATGCAGAGGGCGAAGTCCGTGAACTGACAGCCGAAGACTTTCGGCACATGCGTCCGCTGAGCGACTTTCCGGAACTGGCAAGGCTCGTTCGCGGCCGCGGCCAGCGCGGCCCGCAGAAGACGCCGACCAAGCAGCAAGTAACGCTCAGGCTTGACCGCGACGTGGTGGAGCGCTTCCGCGCCACGGGCGAAGGCTGGCAACGCCGCATCAACGAAGCGCTGCGCCGGGCGCGGGTGGGATAGGCCCGAACTGCGGAGTAGAGTGCGCGTGGAATCAGCGAATACGCGATAGCCAATGCGCCAATATCTCGACCTGATGGACCGCGTGCTGAAGACCGGCGCGGAGAAGCGCGACCGCACCGGCACCGGCACGCTGTCGGTGTTCGGTTACCAGATGCGCTTCGATCTGACCCAGGGTTTCCCGCTGGTCACCACCAAGAAGCTGTTCGCCAAGGCCATCGTCACCGAGCTGCTGTGGTTCCTGCGCGGCGACACCAATGTGCGCTGGCTGCAGGAACGCGGCGTCGGCATCTGGGACGAATGGGCGGACGAGAACGGCGAGCTGGGGCCGGTCTATGGCCATCAATGGCGCTCCTGGCCGGACGGCAAGGGCGGCGCCATCGACCAGATCGCCGGCGTGATCGCCGACATCAAGCGCAATCCGGATTCGCGCCGGCTGATGGTCACCGCCTGGAATCCGGCCGACGTGCCCAGGATGGCGCTGCCGCCGTGCCATTGCCTGTTCCAGTTCTACGTCGCGGACGGACGGCTGTCCTGCCAGCTTTACCAGCGTTCGGCCGACATCTTCCTCGGCGTGCCCTTCAACATCGCCTCCTACGCGCTGCTCACCTTGATGGTGGCGCAGGTGACGGGTTTGCAGCCCGGCGAGTTCGTGCACACCTTCGGCGACGCGCATCTTTATCTCAATCATCTGGATCAGGCGCGCGAACAGCTTTCGCGCCCGCCTTATCCGCTGCCGGCGATGCGCCTCGCTCCGGGCGTCACGGACATCTTCGGTTTCAAGTACGAAGACTTCACACTCGAGAACTACCGGGCCCATCCGCACATCAAGGCCGAGGTGGCGGTATGAGCGGCGTCACAATCCGCGCGGCACATCTGGGCGACGAAGGCGCGATCCTCGCCTTCATCCGCGAGTTGGCGGAATACGAGAAGCTGCTGTCTTCGGTGGTGGCGACGGAAGAAGACGTCCGCGCCGCGCTGTTCGGCCCCAACCCGCGCGTCTTCTGCGACATCGCGCAGAGCGGCGCAGAAGCGGCGGGTTTCGCGCTGTGGTTCTATACCTACTCCACCTTCCTGGCGCGCCACGGAATCTATCTCGAAGACCTGTTCGTGCGGCCCGTCTTTCGCGGGCGCGGCATCGGCAAGGGATTGATGCTCGATCTGGCAAAACGGGCGCGCGAGGAAGGCTGCGGACGGTTCGAATGGGCGGTGCTGGATTGGAACCGGCCGTCCATCGCTTTCTATGAAAGCCTCGGCGCGCGGCGCGTGGAAGGCTGGCAGGTTTATCGCCTCGACGGCGAAGCGCTGAAGCAGGCGGCGCCATGATCTCTCTCATCCTCGCGCGCGCGGACAACGGCGTCATCGGCGACAAGGGAGGATTGCCGTGGCGGCTGCCCGAAGATCTTCGCCGCTTCAAATCGCTTACCCTGGGCAAACCTTGCATCATGGGCCGCAAGACCTGGCAGAGCCTGCCGAAGAAACCGCTGCCGGGCCGCACCAACATCGTGGTGACGCGCGACCGTACTTTTGTCGCAGAAGGCGCCGTCGTCGTTCCTACGTTCGAAGACGCCATCGCGCGGGCGGAACGCGAGCAACCCTCCGAGATCATGGTGATCGGCGGCGCCGGCATTTTTGCGGTGGCTTTGGCGCGCGCGGAGCGCATCCATCTCACCGAAATCCACGCTTCGCCTGCGGGCGATACGCGCCTGCCGGCCTTCGATCCGGCTCTATGGCGCGAAACCGCGCGCCAGGACCACAAGGCGCCGGACGGTCTGGCCTACAGCACCGTAACGCTGGTGCGAGCGAGCCGCTGAAATCCGGGTGTGCGAATGCCAATTTTCGCCTACAGTGCCGGTTAACCAAAAAGCCGGGAGGAATTTATGCGTTTCACCATCATTGCAGCATCCCTAGTCGCAGCGTCCGCCTTCGCCGCTTATGCCGGCGACGACGACATCATGGGCTCGCGCTATGGCAACACCACGCTCGTTCACGAGACCTTGGGGACGTCGCGCATTTGGTACAACAAGGATCATACCTTCACGGCCGCGAACTGGATTCTGGGCGTCAGCGGCAAATGGGACATCTCGGACACCAAGGACGGAAAACAGATCTGCCTGCATTATGACAGCGCGCCGCTGGGTCATCCCAATCCCGAATGCGAGAAGATCGAGGCCCACAAGATCGGCGACAAGTGGACGCTCGGCGGCCGCGACTTCGAACTGGTCAAGGGCATCCAGAAATAGGATTTACGGCACCGCCAGGTCGAACTCGACGGCGACGCGCTGGGCGTTGCCGTCGTAACGGCGCTCGCCGCGCGGCTGCCATGCCGGATGCAGGATGATCATGCCCGATTGCGGGCGGATGGTTTCCATCTGCCCCGCGGTCAGCCCATTCGGCACGCGGAACCCCAGACTGGGCGCGATCATCGCCGGCAGCACGCCACGCGGATCGGCGAGTTCGCATTCGCCGCCGAGCGCCTCGTCGTCGGATTTCTGATAACCGTCGTCCACATAATAGACGCCCGCCCAGAAGGCGCCGGGACGCGCCGCGCGTTCCTGGTATTCGCCCTTCTGGCGGATCGTCGCAGCCGCGGCGATCTTCCAGTCCAGCGTCAGGCGCGCACCGGCGCGCGTCGCCGTCAGGCTGTCGGCGAGATCGCGCAGGATGCGGAACAACGTCAACGCCTGCGCCCCGCCCCAGCTTTCGAAATCGGCGGGCGAGCGCCAGCCCTGGCCGTGATTGTTGTTGGCGGCGAGGTTCTGCGCCTTTTCGAGAATGAGCGGGCGCAATTCCAGATTGGCTTCCTGCGCCACGGGATGAAAATGAACGCACACCGGCGTCGCGAACATGCTGCGGATCTGAGGTTTGCTGGCTGCCATGGCTGTTGAAGCGATACCCCCGTTTATTCCATCACGATATGCGGCGCGGCGCGTTGCGGCGAACCGAGTTTCGCCGCCACTTCTCTCGCGATCAACAGAAAAGCATGGGCTTCGGGACCGTCGGGGGCGGCTGCGACGATAGGCGTTCCGGCGTCGGAGGTTTCGCGAATTGCGCAAACCAGCGGAATTTCGCCCAGAAACGGCGTGTCGAGGGCCCGCGCCGTCTCGCGGGCGCCGCCGTGGCCGAAGATATGGCTTTCGTGGCCGCAATGGGGACAGACGAAGGTGCTCATGTTCTCGACGATGCCCAGCACGGGCACCTCGGTCTTGCGGAACATCGCCAGCGCTTTGCGCGCGTCGATCAGGGCGATGTCCTGCGGCGTGGAGACGATCACCGCGCCCGTCAGCGGCACGCGCTGGGCAATGGTGAGCTGGGCGTCGCCGGTGCCGGGCGGCATGTCGATCACCAGGATGTCCAGAGGCGCCCAGGCGACGTCGTTCAGCATCTGCGTCAGGGCGCTTTGCACCATCGGACCGCGCCAGATCATCGGCGTGTCCTCTTCGACCAGGAAGCCGATCGACATCGTCTTGAGCCCGAGCTTGACGACGGGCACGAGCTTGTTGCCGTCGGCTTCGGGCTTTTCGGTGATGGCGAGAAGACGCGGCACGCTCGGTCCGTAGATGTCCGCATCGAGCAGACCGGCTTTGAATCCGAGGGCCTGTAGGCCCAGCGCCAGGTTCACCGCCACCGTCGATTTGCCGACGCCGCCTTTGCCGCTGGCCACCGCGACGATGGCGCCGACGCCGGGGATGCCGGCTTGCGGGGCGGGGCCGTGCTGATGCCGGGCGTGCGGCGAGCGGGGAACGCCGGCGTCCGTGTGGGCGGTCAGGACCGCGGTCACCGACAGCACGCCCGGCAGCGCGCGGACCGCGTTTTCGCAGGCCTGGCGCAAGGGTTTGGCTTCGGCTCCGCGCTTGGGATCGACTTCCAGGGCGAAGCCGACATGGCCGTCGCGTACCACCAGGCCCTGGATCATGTCCTGCTGCACGACGGTTCGCCCGCTTACCGGGTCGATGATCTCGTCGAGTGCCTTCAGCACATCGTTTCGCGTGGCCTGCGGCATCGTTTGCGCCTCGGGAAGGATGCTCATATAACCGCGCCGGAGCGGAATACAAGAAAACTCGGCAGGGTCGGCGAATGCCTTGGAGCAATCCCAGCGGGAGCAACGGCCAGCCTCCCAAGGGACCCTGGGGACAGGGATCTTCCGGGGGCGGCATGCGCCCCCCCGATTTGGAGAGTCTTCTGCGCCGCGTCCGGGACGAATTGCGCCGCTATCTGCCCGCCGGCGGGCTGGGCCCCGGCGGCTGGTCGGTCGCGGGTTTGGCGATTCTGGGGCTGTGGCTGCTCTCCGGCTTCTATATTGTCGGCCCGTCGGAGAAGGGCGTGGTGCTGCGCTTCGGCAAGTTTGTCGGCCATACCGAGTCGGGCATCAACTACCATCTGCCGTGGCCGATCGAGACCGCCTACACGCCCGAGGTGACGCGCCAGCAGCAGATCAACATCGGCTACAAGCCGTCCAGCGATGCCAACGCCACAACGGCGAACGAGGACATTCCCGACGAAAGCCTGATGTTGACGGGCGACGAGAACATCGTCGACCTGCACTTCACCGTCTATTGGCAGATCAAGGACGCCAACGCCTATCTGTTCAACGTCGAGAAGCCCTCGGACACCATCAAGGCGGTGGCCGAAAGCGCGATGCGCGAAGTGGTCGGCCAGGAGCGCATGGAACTGATCCTGACCTCCGACCGCGAGCTGATCCAGCTCAAGGTCAAGCGGCTGATGCAGAAAACGCTCGATACCTACGACGCCGGCATCTGGGTGACCGACGTCAAGATGCAGGACGCCAGGCCGCCCGACGAGGTGCGCGACGCCTATCTCGACGTGCAAAGAGCGCTCGCCGATCAGGACAAGAAACGCAACGAAGCGGAGGCCTACGCCAACCGGATCATTCCCCAGGCGCGCGGCGAGGCCGCCCAGATCGTGCAGGACGCCGAGGCCTACCGCCAGCAGGTCATCGCCGAGGCTTCGGGCAGCGCCAAGCGCTTCCTCTCGGTCTATCAGGAATACAAGAAGGCGCCCGAGGTAACGCGCCAGCGCATCTATCTGGAAACGATGACCCAGGTGCTGGCGCCGATGAACAAGGTGATCGTGGACGACGCGGCGAAGGGCGTGGTGCCGTACTTCCAGCTTCCGCCGCTGCAGAAGACGCTGCCGGCGCAGACGCGCGCGCCGCAAGCCTCGGCGGGCAACGACCAGTCGTCCGCGCCCGTCCCCGATCAGGGGGGCGCCCAATGAACCGCAGAGTTGGCATTGCGGCCGCCGTCTCCGCCTTGTTCGTACTGGGCGTGCTGTTCTCCTGCGTCTACACGATCTATCAGACGCAGCAGGCGCTGATCGTGCAGTTCGGCCAGCCCAAGGCGATCGTTCGCGACCCCGGCCTGCATTTCAAGCTGCCCTACCAGCAGGTCAACTATTTCGACCGCAGGCTGCTCGACCTCGATGCCAAGAGCGAGGAAGTGATCGCCCAGGACAAGAAGCGCATCCAGGTGGACGCCTTCGCCCGTTGGCGCATCGTCGACCCGCTGTTGTTCTACCAGACGCAGTACAGCCAGGATCAGGCGATCGCGCGGCTGACCCCGATCCTGTCGTCCAACATCCGCCGGGTGCTGGGTTCGCAGAATTTCGCCGCCATGCTGTCGGCGCGCCGCTCCGAGCTAATGCACGACATCCGAGACAACATGAACGCGGACGTGAAGGGATTCGGCATCGTCGTCGTCGATGTGCGCATCAGCAAGGCGGACCTGCCGCCGGAGAACAGCCGCGCGATCTATCAGCGTATGCAGAAGGAGCGCCAGCGCGAAGCCGCCGAGTTTCGCGCCGAAGGCGACGAGACCGCCCAGCGCATCCGCGCCCGCGCCGAACGCGAAGCGATTGTGATCAAGGCCGAAGCGACGCGCGAATCCTCGATCCTGCGCGGCGAAGGCGACGCGGAGAAAACCCGCGTACTGGGCGAAGCCTACAGCCAGGACCCCAATTTCTTCGCCTTCTACCGCTCCATGATGGCCTATCAGGACACTTTCGCCGACGGCAGCGGGACGGTGGTGCTGTCGCCTTCGAGCGACTTTCTCAAATATTTCGGCGAGGGCCCGGGCGCATCCGGCCCAGCGAAGCGGAAATAGGCTTTCCTTTTCCTCTCCGCTTATCCCGGCCATTTTCCCTGATTCGACAAACGCTTAGCCCTCTTTATCCCGCCTCGCCGAAGCGGCTGTATAATGCGTGTGTGGTCCCGTTCCGCCCGGCCGTTGACGACAAAGCAGGGGGTATCCCCCCTCGAAGGCCGAAAACAACCTCAAGGTAAAAACATAATGAAATGAACAAGTTACCGAAACGGCCGATGCTGCGGACCAAGAACCGCGGCGGGGCGCCGAAGGGCAACCGCAATGCCTACAAAACCGGCCTTCACACCGGCGAGATGACCGCGCGCCACGCCAAGGTCCGGCACCTCGTGCGCCATGCCCGGCAAGTCATTGCGCTCGCGCTCGGCGGAAATGCCTCAGGTCAAATATAAGTCGTCCACCCTCTTTGCTTCACAATCGATATGCATATGCTGGCCAAAATTCCCTTTCTTGCGTCGGACTCGATGGGTATGCGATCGTTCGGTTTGGCTGCCGTTTTGTGCGGTTCTCTTGCGTTTTCGGCGATGCCGGCGGCGGCGCGCGGCGCCCCGGATTCCTTCGCCGACCTCTCCGCCCAGCTGCTGCCGACGGTCGTCTACATCGCCACGACCCAGACGCTGAAGCCGAATCAGAAGATCGCCGTTCCCGACCTGCCGCCCGGTCTGCCGCTCGAGGACATGTTCAAGAACTTCCTCGGTCCCGGCCGCAACATCCCGCGCCACGTCACGTCGGTTGGCACGGGCTTCATCGTCGATCCGGGCGGGCTGATCGTCACCAACAACCACGTGGTGGAAAACGCCGAGCAGATCGAAGTCACGCTCAACGACGGCACGACGCAGGTGGCCAAGCTGGTCGGCAAGGACGAGAAGACGGATCTGGCGCTCTTGAAGATCTCCGCGCGGAAACCGCTGCCCGCGGCGCATTTCGACGACTCCGACAAGGCCCGCATCGGTGATTGGGTGATCGCCATGGGCAATCCGTTCGGGCTGGGCTCGACCGTGACCGCCGGCATCATTTCGGCGCGCAATCGCGACATCGAGGCCGGACCGTACGACGACTACCTGCAGACCGACGCGCCGATCAACAAAGGCAATTCCGGCGGTCCGCTGTTCGACATGAGCGGCGGGGTCGTGGGCGTGAACTCCGCGATCTTCTCGCCGTCGGGCGGATCGGTCGGCATCGCCTTTGCCATTCCGTCGAATATCGTGCGCCAGGTGATCGGCCAGCTTCGCCAGTACGGCACCGTGCGGCGCGGCTGGGTCGGCGTCCGCATCCAGCCGGTGACGCAGGACATCGCCGAAGGCATGGGTTTGCCCTCCGCGGCGGGGGCGCTGGTGACCGAGGTCACGGCGAACGGACCCGCCGCCAAGGCCGGCATCCGCAACGGCGACGTCATCACCACCTTCGACGGGCGCAAGGTCTCAGACCCGCGCGCCTTGTCGCGCATCGCCGCCGACACGCAGATCGGCAAGACGGTGAACGTCGATCTGCTGCGCAAGGGAAAGAGGGTGACGGCGCGGCTGACGGTCGTGCGCGCCAGCGACGGCGGCGCCCCCAAGCCTCCGCCGCCCGCCCCGGCCAAACCAAAATCGAAGATGTCCCAGCTCGGCCTGTCGCTGTCGCCGCTCGACAACGACGCGCGCGCCGAATTCAAGCTGGCCGGCGGCGTGCAGGGTGTCGTCGTCACCGACGTGATCCCGGACAGCCTGGCGGCGGAGAAGAACCTTCAGGCGGGCGACGTCATCGTCTCGGTGCAGGACCAGCCCGTGCGCACGCCGGCCGATTTCCAGAATCGCGTCGAGGCGGATGCCCGCGCCGGCAAGAAGGTCGAGATTCTGCTGATCAACCGCGCCGGCGCCTTGACCTTCGTGGCGCTGCGGCTGGGCTAAAGCCGCACGATCTCGTCGTCGCGATAGCCTTGCAGATAGAGCAGCGCCGTCAGATCGTTGTGGACGATGCTGGCCCCGGCCGCAGCGGCCACGACGGGCTTGGCGTGATAAGCGACGCCCAGCCCCGCGCGCCGGATCATCGACAGATCGTTGGCGCCGTCGCCCACGGCCAGAGCGTCGTCGGCCTGCAATCCGAACCGTGTCAGCGCGCGTTCCAGCGCCTGCAGTTTGGCTTCGCGCCCCAGGATCGGCTCGCGCACCTCTCCCGTCAGCGCCTTGCCGTCGTCGATCAGGACGTTGGACTGATGCTCGTCGAAGCCCGCCGCCTCGGCGACGCGCGCCGTGAAGAAGGTGAACCCGCCCGAGACCAGGAGCGTGCGCGCACCGTTGGTCTTCATCGTGGCGACCAGTTCCCTGGCGCCGGGATTGAGGCGCACGCGCTCGCGCCAGACGCGCTCCAGCGCCTCGAGCGGCAGGCCCTTCAAGAGCCCGACGCGCTCGCGCAGGGCGCCCGCGAATTCGATCTCGCCCTTCATGGCGCGTTCGGTGATGGCGGAGATCTTCGCCTTCAGTCCGGCCATGTCGGCCAGCTCGTCCAGGCATTCGCAGGCGATGATCGTCGAGTCCATGTCGGCGACGAGTAGTTTCTTGCGGCGGTTCGCGGCAGGCATGATGTTGATGTCGGCGGTTTCCGCCGTGTCTCGTGCCTCGTCCAGCGTCGAGCGCGGATCGCCCGCGAACGGAATGTCGAAGGCGCGGCCTTGCGAAAGCCAATCGGCCTCGCCGATTATCCGCAGCCTGTCTGCCAGAAAACGCGCGTCTTCTGAGATAACGTTCAACACATGGGAGAATCGCTGTTCCAAACGGAGCGCCTTCGATGTCGGTAGATGCCGTGCTTATCGCAGGGCCTACCGCCAGCGGCAAGTCGGCCGCGGCCACAGCACTTGCCGAGGCTGTGGGCGGGGCCGTCGTCAATGCCGATTCCATGCAGGTGTACCGCGAGGTCCGCATCCTCTCCGCGCGGCCGTCCGAAGAGGATATGGCGCGCGCGCCACATCTGCTTTACGGCCATGTCGGAGCGTCCGAGCGCTATTCCGTCGGCCGCTACCAAATCGACGCCGTCGCCGCCTTGGCGCAAGCCCGCGCGCAGGGCCGCGTCCCCATCTTCGTCGGCGGCACCGGACTCTACTTCGCCGCCTTGACCGACGGTCTCGCCGATATTCCTTCGGTTCCCGCTGCCGTGCGCGAGGAGGCGCGCGACAAGCTCGCCGCGCTCGGTGTCGCCGGTCTGCACGCGGAATTGGCGCGCCGCGATCCCGAGACGGCGGCGCAGTTGCGCCCGTCCGATCCGCAGCGGGTGCTGCGCGCCTACGAGGTGTACGAAGCCACCGGCCGTCCGTTGGCGAGCTGGCAGGGCGAAGCGGGCGTGCCGGTCCTGAAAGGACTGCGCCTGGCGAAGTTCGTCCTCGATCTGCCGCGGGCGTTGCTGCGCGAGCGGATCGAAACCAGGTTCCGGGCGATGCTGGCGGCGGGCGGGCGCGCCGAAGCGGCGGCTTTGAAAAGCCTCGATCCCGCGCTGCCGGCGGCGAAGATTCTCGGTCTGCGTCAGCTCTGGGCGCTGGACGACGGGCTGATGACCGAAGCCGACGCGGTGGCCGCCGCCGTCACCGCAACCCGGCAATTCGCCAAGCGCCAGGAGACTTGGTTCCGCCACCGGATGACCGATTGGCGAACGGTTGCGCTAACAGATTTTAGCAGTATAATTACGTTAGTACGAAAAAACTTCTCATAAAATTTCTTGACGGCGATTTATCCGGTCCGTAAGTTGCCGGCCGTCAACCGAGGCAAAGCCTTGAAAACCGTGCTCGTACTTATTCGCAGGCCGCCATCCGGACGGGGGTAACCCGTTTTCCGGTTGTGGCGGTCTGATGCGGACAGGGGCGGCAACGCCCCTTTCGCTTTTCCGGCTCGCAGCGAAGGACGTCCCGATGGACAAGGATGACAGGAACACCCGGCAGGCCGCCGCGCCGGCGCTCGAAATGACCGGCGCGCAGATGGTGATCCGCGCGCTCAAGGATCAGGGCGTCACGTATATTTTCGGCTATCCCGGCGGGGCGGTATTGCCGATCTACGACGCGCTGTTCGCCGCCAGCGACATCGTCCACGTCCTGGTGCGCCACGAGCAAGGTGCGGTGCATGCCGCCGAGGGCTACGCGCGCTCCACCGGCAAGCCGGGCGTGGTGCTGGTGACCTCCGGCCCTGGCGCCACCAATGCGGTGACGGGCATCACCGACGCCCTGATGGATTCCATTCCGCTGGTGGTGCTGACCGGCCAGGTCGCCACGCATCTGATCGGCAACGACGCCTTCCAGGAGGCCGACACGATCGGCATCACGCGGCCCTGCACCAAGCACAATTGGCTGGTGAAGGACATCGACGATCTCGCCCGCATTCTCCACGAAGCGTTCCAGATCGCCGTCAGCGGCCGGCCGGGTCCGGTGGTTGTCGACATCCCCAAGGACGTCCAGTTCAAGAAAAGGCCTTATGTCGGCCCCGCCGCCGTCGCCCATCGCACCTACCGCCCGCCGACGGAGCCCAAGCCGGGGGTCATCGAGAAAGCCGTGGCGCTGATGGCGGAGGCCAGGCGGCCGGTCTTCTACACCGGCGGCGGCATCGTCAACGCCGGGCCGGCGGCCAGCGCCGGCCTGCGCGAGCTGGTCGAGCTCACCGGCTTTCCGATCACCTCGACGCTGATGGGGCTCGGCGCCTATCCCGCCTCGGGGCCGAACTGGCTCGGCATGCTGGGCATGCACGGCACCTACGAAGCCAACAATGCGATGCACGATTGCGACGTGATGATCTGCCTGGGGGCGCGCTTCGACGACCGCGTCACCGGCCGCACGGACGCCTTCTCGCCGGGCTCGAAAAAGATCCATCTCGACATCGACGCCTCGCAGATCAACAAGAACATCCGCGTCGATCTTCCCATCGTCGCCGACGCCGGCAAGGCGATTGCCGCGATGGTGCGCGTCTGGAAAGCGCGGAAATACGCCGCGAACGGGGCCGCCTTGAAGCAATGGTGGGCGCAGATCGGCCGCTGGCGGGCGAAGCGCTGCCTCGATTACAAGCCGTCGTCCGCCGTGATAAAGCCGCAATACGCCATCGACCGGCTATACGAAATGACGCGCGGCCGCGACGTCTACATCACCACCGAGGTCGGCCAGCATCAGATGTGGGCGGCGCAGCGCTTCAAGTTCGAGGCGCCCAACCGCTGGATGACGTCGGGCGGGCTGGGCACCATGGGCTACGGCCTGCCTGCCGCCGTCGGCGTGCAGCTCGCCCATCCCGAGAGCCTGGTCATCGACATCGCCGGCGAGGCCAGCGTGCAGATGACGATGCAGGAGATCGGCACCGCGGTTCAGTACGATCTGCCGGTCAAGATCTTCATCCTCAACAACCGCTACATGGGCATGGTGCGCCAGTGGCAGCAGTTGTTGCACGGTTCGCGCTATTCGCATTCCTATTCGGAAACGCTGCCCGATTTCGTCAAGCTGGCCGAGGCTTTCGGCGCCGCCGGCTTCGTGGCCGAACGGCCGGACGAGCTCGACGCCAAGATCGCGGAGATGATCGCGGTGGACAAGCCCGTGCTGTTCGACTGCCGCGTCGATCAGAAGGAGAACTGCTACCCGATGATCCCGTCGGGCGCTCCCCACAACGAGATGATCCTGTCGGACGCCGAAGACGAAGCCGCCGAGCTCGGCGAAGCGGGAAAGATGCTGGTGTGATGCAGCAGAACAACCGCACCGAACGCCACACCATCGCCGTGCTCGCGGACAACGAGGCGGGCGTGCTGGCGCGCGTCGTCGGCCTGTTCTCCGGGCGGGGCTACAATATCGAGAGCCTGACGGTGGCCGAGGTCGATCCCGCCCGGCACACTTCGCGCATCACCATCGTCACCTCGGGCACGCCCGAGGTGCTGGAGCAGATCCGCGCCCAGCTCGGCCGGCTGGTGCCCGTCCACCGCGTGGTGGACTGGAGCATCGACAAGCCCGGCATCGAGCGCGAAATGGCGCTGGTGAAGGTGGCGGGCGCGGGCGAAAAGCGGGTGGAGGCGCTGCGCATGGCCGACGCGTTTCGGGCGCGCCCGGTGGACACCACGCACACCAGTTTTGTCTTCGAGATCACCGGCTCGCCGTCCAAGCTCGACAGCTTCATCGACTTGATGCGCCCGCTGGGCCTCGTCGAGGTCTCGCGCACCGGCGTCGCGGCCATCTCGCGGGGACCGGAAGCGATGTAGTATTGTCTTTCGTCATGGCCGGGCTTAACCCGGCCACCCAGTCCATGAATCATGCCCGCCTCTTCGTCAGCCAGGAGCCAGCCATGCGCGTCTATTACGATCGGGATGCCGATCTGAATTTCATCAAGGCCAAGAAGGTCGCCGTCATCGGCTTCGGTTCGCAAGGTCACGCCCACGCGCTGAACATGCGCGACTCCGGCGTCAAGGAGGTCGCCGTCGCGGCGCGCCCCGGCGCTAGCGCGAAAAAAGCGGAAGCAGCCGGCTTCAAGGTGATGGGTGCCGCCGAGGCCGCCAAATGGGCCGACGCCATGATGATGGTGACGCCCGACGAGTTGCAGGCCGACATCTACAAGAACGATCTCGCCGCCAACATGAAGCAAGGCGCGGCGCTGTTCTTCGCCCACGGCTTCAACGTGCACTTCCGCCTGATCGAGCCGCGCGCCGATCTCGACGTGCTGATGGTGGCGCCGAAGGGCCCCGGTCACACGGTGCGCAGCGAATACCAGAAGGGCGGCGGCGTGCCCTGCCTGATCGCCGTCTATCAGGACGCCAGCGGCAACGCCCACGACCTCGGCCTGGCTTACGCCTCCGCCATCGGCGGCGGTCGCGCCGGCATCATCGAAACCACTTTCCGCGAGGAATGCGAGACCGATTTGTTCGGCGAGCAGGTGGTGCTGTGCGGCGGTCTGGTGGAACTCATCCGCAACGCCTTCGAGACGCTGGTGGAGGCGGGCTATGCGCCGGAGATGGCCTATTTCGAATGCCTGCACGAGGTGAAGCTGATCGTCGATCTGGTCTACGAGGGCGGCATCGCCAACATGAACTACTCGATCTCCAACACCGCGGAGTACGGCGAATACGTCACCGGCCCACGTATCGTCACGGACGAAACCAAGAAGGAGATGAAGTGCGTGCTCGCCGACATCCAGTCGGGCCGCTTCGCCCGCGATTGGGTGCTGGAGAACAAGGCGGGCCAGCCGTCGTTCAAGGCGATGCGGGCGCGCGCCGCCGCACATCCGATCGAGGACGTCGGCGCCAAGCTACGCGCCATGATGCCCTGGATTGCCAAGAACAAGCTGGTGGATCAGACTAAGAACTGAGGCTTGTCGCGCGGGGGCGCGCCGTGAAGGACGTGGAAAAGTTCTTCCGGTATCTGTGGCGTTTCAATGCGGTCGCGATGGCCGTCATCGGACTTGGCGTCATCGTCGCCTTCGCCGGCTTTCTGCTCTCCGCGCTGTGGAGCGCGCCGCGGTCGGACCGCGCCGGTACATTCGTTGCGGTCCCCAAGAGCGCGCGGCACGGCTACACTTACGGACTCGGAAACGACGCGTTCCGCCTGGCGGGGACCTCTGAAGAGGTCTTCGTTCTGGAGCGTTGGAAGGGCGACGACTCGCCGTCCGGCGCGCGGAATGTGAACTTGCTGGTCGTCAACGGCGACACGGCGGCGAGCCATTGGCTGTTCCGCGGCAACGCCCAATTGATCCTGTCGCGGGATGAAGTCCACGCCTCGGACATCGCGAATTACAACGCCTTGTCGCCGGTCACCGCGCTGGTTCTGACGGTCGCCGATGCCGGCACGGACGGCGCCGCCAAGGACCGGGAGTCGCTCTACTACTATCGCGTCGGCGGCGGGGACGCTGTCCGCTTTTTCACGGCCGACCGTATCCTGGCCGGCCGTCAGG
The DNA here is from genome assembly GCA_028871795.1 of Alphaproteobacteria bacterium. Classification (GTDB taxonomy): domain Bacteria; phylum Pseudomonadota; class Alphaproteobacteria; order Micropepsales; family Micropepsaceae; genus Rhizomicrobium. The sequence continues at coordinate 183,185 of JAGWMG010000005.1, forward strand.
CGGGCGCGGACAAATATCTGGTGATCTACCAGGATGGCGGTGCGGCCGCCGCCGGGCTGTTCTCGACGTACGACTTCCGGCTGCTGGCGAAAAAGCCCGTGCCACAAATTCCCGAATGATCCGCCGCTTTGCGACTCGAGCGCATTCTCGGCGAAAAAATTTCCAGCCTCCCCTTGAAGCGGCAAGGTCGAATGACCATTTCCCTTAAATCGGCGAAATTGCAGCTACCGAAGAAGGGAGGCCCTACGTCGGATTCTCCAGGCTGAAGGTCTCGCTTTCCTTGTCGTAGGAGAACAGTTCCGCGAAACGCGCCCAACTGACGACCGCGCGTAGCGTCTCTTGGGAAGCCTCTTCGGTCATGTGGTCTTCGAGTTCGTCGATGAAGCGCCGCCGCGGCGCGGCGTGGTTGGTGCGCTCGTCCAGAACGCGGCGGATATGGCCGGCCAGGGGCACGTAACTCATCAGCGCGCGCGAGAAGATTTCCTTGCGCTCGTTGTTGTCGGCGTCGGCGAAACGCTTGCCCATGTGGGTCAGCTTGATGTCGCCGCCTTCCACGTCGCCCAGCCGCAGCAGCTGCAGTGCTTCGGCCACCGGGAACAGTTCGTCGATTTCGAGCTGCAGATCGGAGGCGATGTCGGGCAGGTCGGCCTTGCCATTGTAGGGCGCCGCGGCGACGGCCTCGATCAAGCCGGCGATGAGGCTGGAGGAGACGTGCGTCAGGGGGGCGTAGAGGTTGACCCCCGCCGTCGGCGCCTGACGGGGAACCCGCTCGACGCGCCGCGCCGTCATCTCGACATAGATGCGGTCGACGTAATCCTCGAAGGCGGGGTCGGTGCGCTCGCGCGGGCGCGGCGTGTCGATCTTGATCTCGGTGACCACGCGGCCGGGATTGGTGGAGAACAAAAGGACGCGGTCGCACATCTGCACCGCCTCCTCGATATTGTGGGTGACCAGGAGCACGCCTTTGATCGGCAGCTTCTTGTCCAGCCACAGGTCGATGAAATCGGTGCGCAAATTCTCCGCCGTCAGGACGTCGAGCGCGGAGAACGGCTCGTCCATCAGAAGGATGTTGGGATGAACGACCAAGGCGCGGGCGAAACCGACGCGCTGGCGCATGCCGCCGGAAAGTTCGCGCGGATAGGCGCTCTCGTAGCCGTCCAGGCCGATCAGGTCGATGGCCGCCAGCGCCCTGGTGCGGATTTCCTTCTCCGGCAGGTGCAAGGCTTCGAGCCCGATCTCCACGTTCTCCAGCACCGTCAGCCAGGGGAACAGCGCGAAGCTCTGGAACACCATGGCGACGCCGCCGGCCGGTCCGTCGATGGCCCGGCCCAGATAGGTCAGGGTGCCGCCTTGCGGCTTGGCCAGGCCGGCGATCAGGCGCAGCAAGGTCGATTTGCCCGAACCGGAACGTCCGAGCAGGCCCACGATCTCGCCTTCGCGCAGGGAAAGATCGACGCCGTCGAGCACCAGCAATTGGTCGCCGCCCGGCTTGGGAAACGTCCGCCGCACGTCGTGGATTTCGAGAAGGGTCGCAGCTCCCATCGGGTTCTCCTATCCGAGCCGGAACTTGCGTTCCGCATACCAGTAGAGCGGCCGCCAGAACAGCCTGTTCACGACGACGACGAAAAAGCTCATCACGGCGATGCCGAGCACGATCTTGCGGAAATCGCCTGCGGTGGTGGCGTCTTGGATGTAGGAGCCTAGGCCGTAGGCGCGCAAGGTCGTGTGGCCCCATTCCACAATCTCGGCGACGATGGCGGCGTTCCAGGAACCTCCGGAGGCAGTAATTGCACCGGTGACGTAGAAGGGAAACACCGCGGGCAGCGCGACCTTGCGCCACCACAGCCAGCCCTTGATCTGGAAATTGTCGCTGGCGTCGCGCAGTTCGTGGGGCAGCGCAGAGGCTCCGGCGATGACGTTGAACAGGATGTACCACTGCGTACCGAGAACCATCAGCGGCGACAGCCAGATGTTGGAATTCAGACGCCACATGGCGATCAGGGAAACCGCTATGGGAAACAGCAGGTTTGCCGGAAACGCGGCGAGGAACTGCGCCACCGGCTGGACGATCTTCGTCAGGTGCGGGCGCAGGCCGACATGGATGCCGATAGGCGTCCAGATCAGGCTCGCCAGCGCGATCAGCACGATGACGCGTGCCAGGGTAGCGAAGCCGCGCAGGAAGACATCGAGGATTTCACCGCTGCCCAGCGGAATGGCGGCGAAGTTCGCCACGCGCCACAGCACATACGCCACCAAGAGAGACAGGCACGCATACCAGACGGCATTGGCGAACCACGGCGGAACAAGGCTGGGGCGGGTTGCGCTCGAGCCCTGCTCGGGCGGCGTCAGGCGGTAGGTCCAGTGCATCAGCGCGTCGAACGGCAGGCCGATGGCGTCCATCAGTTTCGAGCGGCGAAACATCTTCAGCGCCCAGGATTCGGCCGCTTCGTCGTTGTCGTTGGTGTCGGCGTCGATGCGGAAACGGTCGGCCCAGGCGACCAGCGGGCGGAACAGGAGCTGATCGAAGATCAGGATCACGACCAACATGGCCAGAATCGCCCACATGATCGCTCTCAGGCTCCGGGCGGCGATGGCCGCGGCGATGTAGGAGCCGATGCCCGGGAGCGTGATGGAGGTGTTGCCCACGGTGAAGGCCTCCGACACAACCAGCATGAACCAGGCGCCCGACATCGACATCATCATGTTCCAGATGAGCTGCGGCATGCCGAACGGCACTTCGATGCGCCAGAAGCGGGCCCAGCCGTTGAGGCCGAACACTCTGCCGGCCTCGCTCAACTCCGTCGGGACCGTTCTGAGCGACTGGTAGAAGCTAAAGGCCATGTTCCACGCCTGGCTGGTGAAAATGAGGAATATGGCAGCGAACTCGGCTCCCAGAATCCGTCCGGGCGCCAGCGATAGAAAGAAGACCAAGGTCACCGACAGGAATCCGAGAATGGGGATCGACTGAAGGATGTCCAGCAAGGGCACCAGCAGCGTGCCGGCCCGCCGGCTTTTGGCCGCCCAGGTCGCGTAGGTGAAGGTGAAGATCAGCGAGAAACCGAGCGCCACCAGCATCCGCAACCCCGTCCGCAGGGCATATCCGGGCAGGGCGGACGGATCGAGCGAGATCGGCTGTTGCGTCAGGCTCGCCAGCGGCTGGATCACCGCCTGGCTGGCGCTTGCGAAGAGGACGATGAAGCCGAGCACCAGCACGGCCGCCAGCAGGTCCCAAACGCTGGGCAACAGGCGACGAGCCTCGACCGAGACGGGCGGCAGGATTCTCATATCCGGCATGCCTCGAAGCTAATGATCTGGTGCTGGCGGGCGATCCGCGCGGACGGCACGGCTCGGCTGCACACAACCACGCCTTGCCGCCGCTGGCAAAGTGAAAAAATGGGCGTTGCATGATTTTTCCGTCACCTCGCCGCGTTCGCGCATCGCAATGCCGCCGGACCGCGAGCACAGCGTCGGTCGGCGCGTATCGCCCGCCTTTCGGCGCTGGCGTTGTGGCGGCTGCGCCTGAAATCCGTCGCTGGACGAAAAGTTCAATCCGTTGAAATACATAAGAGGCGAACGGTATGGTTGATTCCGGCGGCGGTTCCGGCGCGGAGCGGCCGCTCGGAACGATGTCGTTGCCGTTGTCGGGCTCTCGCTGCGTTCCGGCTGGTCTCATACCGCCGCTCGACACCGCTTCGAGACCTCGCCGGACGCGATCGCTCCGGGCGTCGTTTGGGGCGTCCGGATAGGCGTTAGGCACTATTGCACGCTGGCGCACATTCAGCGTAAAAGTCCTTGGGCGGATCGGAAAAACGGCGCGTTTACGGGCAGTTAATGGCGATTCGTTAAGGTTTAGCGAGCTGAAAACTCGGCGGGCGGAACGGCGATCCGGCGATGATGAAAGGCGCGATGCAGAACGACGCAACAAGCGGATTTTCCGCTTGCGGCTGCGCACGCATCGCGCTCACGCCCCGTCCTTCCCTCGGTTTGTCGCAACGCGGGCTTCTCCTCCTTAGCAGCCCCTAGGCGCCTTTGTGCGTGGCATAATGCTCGCGCCGGGTGTTTAGGGGATCGAAAGGAGAGATCGAAGCTGCGAAGCGCGGCAAACGGAAGGAACGTGTGTCCATGAGCGCGAATAAAGTGAAATCGGAACGAGTCATCATCTTCGACACGACGCTGCGCGACGGCGAGCAATCGCCGGGCGCCGCCATGACGCTCGGGGAAAAAATCGAAATCGCGGAATTCCTCGATACGATGGGCGTCGACGTCATCGAGGCGGGCTTCCCGGTTTCCTCGCCCGGCGATTTCGAGGCGGTGGCGGAAATCTCCAAGCGGATGAAGAACGCGGCGGTCGCAGGGTTGGCGCGCGCCGGCTTCAAGGACATCGACCGCGCCGGCGAAGCGGTGAAGGGTGCCAAGCGCCCGCGCATCCATACCTTCATCTCGACCAGTCCGGTTCACATGAAGCACAAGCTTCAAATGGGTCCGAACGCGGTGCTCGATGCGGTGGGCGCATCGGTGGCCCGCGCCCGCAACCTGACCGACGACGTCGAATGGAGCGCCGAGGACGCCACGCGCACCGAGCGCGATTTTCTCTGCCGCTGCGTGGAACTCGCGATCCGGTCCGGCGCCACCACGATCAACATTCCCGACACGGTGGGTTATGCGACGCCGCAGGAATACTTCGAGCTGATCAAGATGCTGCGCGACAGCGTGCCCAGCGCCGACAAGGTGGTCTTCTCCACCCATTGCCACAACGATCTGGGCCTGGCCGTCGCCAATTCCCTGGCGGGCGTGCTCGCCGGCGCGCGCCAGGTGGAATGCACGATCAACGGCATCGGCGAGCGCGCGGGCAACGCGGCGCTGGAAGAGATCGCGATGGCGCTGAGGGTGCGCCACGACCTCATGCCGTTCGCCACCGGCATCGACACCAGGATGCTGGCGCGCGGCTCCAAGCTGGTCTCCAACGTCACCAATTTTCCGGTGCAGTACAACAAGGCGATCGTGGGCAAAAACGCCTTCAGCCACGAATCCGGCATCCATCAGGACGGCATGCTGAAGAACGTGGAGACCTACGAGATCATGCGCCCCGAGGACGTGGGCGTGAAGGAGACCTCGCTGGTGCTTGGCAAGCTGTCGGGCCGCCACGCCTTTCGCGACAAGCTGGCGAATCTGGGCTACGAACTCGCCGACGCCGCCTTCGAGGACGCGTTCAGGCGCTTCAAGGAACTCGCGGACAAGAAGAAGACCATGTTCGACGAGGACCTTGTCGCCTTGGCGGACGACGAGATTGTTCGCGGCCAGGATGCGGTCACGGTGAGGGCGCTTCGCGTCGAAACGGGCATGGGCGTCGCGCCCAGCGCCGCTCTGACGCTCGGATTCAACGGCGATGAAAAGTGCGTCAGGACCACGGGCGACGGCCCGGTCGATGCGATCTTCAGCGCCATTCACGAACTCTATCCGCACACCGCGGAGCTGCGGCTTTACGAAGTCCATGCGGTCACCGAAGGAACGGACGCGCAGGCCACGGTAAGCGTCAGGCTGGAGGAAAACGGACGTACGGTTACGGGCAGGGGGGCGGACACCGATACGCTGGTGGCCTCCGCTTATGCCTATGTTAATGCTCTCAACAAACTCTTGGTGAAACGCAATAAGCAGGCGCCCGAAGCCCTGAACGTCGCACGATGAGACAGAACGACCCCGGCGGACGCTCGCCGGGGCCGCTTCTGCGGGTACGGCATTTGCACGGCATGGCGCCAAGCTAGGAAGGAATGGCAGGTTAAGCATGTTCGGCAGTCTTCTCGGCGCGCTGTCGAGCGATATGGCGATCGATCTGGGAACCGCGAACACCCTGGTTTACGTAAAGGGCCGCGGCATCGTCCTGAACGAACCTTCGGTCGTCGCCACCATCAATCGAGGGGGTAAGAAACAGGTCCGTGCGGTCGGCAACGACGCCAAGATGATGCTCGGCAGGACGCCGGGCAACATCGAGGCGATCCGCCCGATGCGTGACGGCGTCATCGCGGATTTCGAGGTGGCGGAGGAAATGATCAAGCATTTCATCCGCAAGGTGCACAACCGGCGCTCCTTCGCCAATCCGATGATCATCGTCTGCGTGCCGTCCGGCTCCACGGCGGTGGAGCGGCGCGCCATTCAGGAATCGGCGCTGTCCGCCGGTGCGCGGCGCGTGTATCTGATCGAGGAGCCGATGGCGGCGGCGATCGGCGCGGGCCTGCCGGTCGGCGAACCGACCGGCTCGATGGTGGTCGACATCGGCGGCGGCACGACGGAAGTGGCCGTGCTGTCGCTCGGCGGCATCGTCTATTCGCGTTCGGTGCGCGTCGGCGGCGACAAGATGGACGAGGCGATCATCGCCTACATTCGCCGCCACCAGAACCTCTTGATCGGCGAGGCGAGTTCGGAGCGCATCAAAAAGGAGATCGGCTCCGCGGCGCCGCCCGCCGACGGCAACGGCGTGACGCTCGAGATCAAGGGCCGCGATCTGCTCAACGGCGTGCCGAAGGAAATCACCATCACGCAGCGCCACATCGCCGAGGCCTTGGCCGAGCCGGTGGGCGCCATCGTCGAGGCGGTGAAGGTCGCGCTCGAAGCGACGCCGCCGGAGTTGGCCGCCGACATCGTGGACAAGGGGATCGTGCTGACGGGCGGCGGCTCGCTGCTCGCCAATCTCGATCAGGTATTGCGCGAGGAAACGGGACTGCCCGTGTCGATCGCCGACGATCCGTTGTCGTGCGTGGCGCTGGGCACGGGCAGAGTGCTGGAGAACACGAAAGGCATGCGGCACGTCCTGACGACCGCTTTCTAGGCGTGAACGGGAGTCCGGGCGACGCGGGCTGGGTAGAGTATGGCGAACGGGTCCTGGAGAATCGCGCGAACGCGCGGTGGCGCGCACCTCCCGCTGGTCATTGTGGCCGCGCTCGCGGTCGCGCTCATCCTGTTCGGCAAGGCGCAGTCGTCGCTGTTCGATCGGGCGCGCGAGCATGTCATGGACTGGATGAAGCCCGTGCTGGTGGCGACCCACGGGCCCATGGACGGATTCAACCGCTGGGTCGGATCGATCGGCGAGATCTTCTCCGTCTATGAGGAGAACCTGAAGCTCAAGGAGGAAAACGCGCGTCTGCGCCAGTGGCACAACACCGCGATTTCCATGAACGAGCGGCTGAAGCGCTACCAGTTGCTGCTGCATGCCGTGCCCGACCCGGCGCTGTCTTCGGTGGTGGCGCGCGTGATCGGGCGGGCCAGCCATCCCTTCCTGCAGACCCTGATCCTCGACGCCGGAAGCACGAGCGGCATCAAGCCCGGCCAGGCGGTGGTGGATTCCCGCGGCATGATCGGGCGCATCTTCCTCGCGGGCGAGAGCACCTCCTGGGTCATCCTGCTCACCGATCTGAACAGCCGCGTTCCCATTGCCGTCATGCCCGGCAACGCGCAGGCGATCATGGCGGGAGACAATTCGCCCGCTCCGACCATCGAGACCCTGTCGCAGAGCACGCAGCTCAAGACGGGCGATCAGGTGGTCAGTTCCGGGGACGGCGACATCCTTCCCGCGGGTCTGCCGATCGGGGTCATCGTGGCCGACGGGAGCGGCTACAGGGTGGCGCTGTTCGCCGATCAGACCACGACCCAGGACGTGGAAGTCCTCGATTTCAAGAAACCTCCGGAGCAGCTGCCGGTGTTGTCGCCGAAAGACCTGCCGGTCACCGCCGCCGGACTTCCGCCGGCCGCGCCGCCGCCGCAGCAACCGGCTCTCTCTCCGACGCTCGCACCGGTGACGGCGCCGCCCAAGAATGCCGTCAAGCCGGCGCCGGTCGCGAACAAACCGGCGCCGCAGAATGGCGGTGCCGACAACGACGCTCCCGGCATCGAATGAGGCCGGCGATGGAACACGCAAACAACTTCTTCGGCAGCAGATTCCTCGCAACCATCACCCCGGTATCATGCGGCGTGATCGCCGTGTTCGCGGCCAACCTGCCGTTCTCGTTCCTCGGCCCGTGGGTGCCGTCACCCTTGTATGCGCTGATGCCGGTCTATTTCTGGTGCCTGGTGCGGCCCGATCTGATGTCGCCGGTGTGGGCGTTTATGATCGGCGTGCTGCACGACATGCTTTCCGGAGGTCCGCCCGGGATCTGGGCCGCGTCGTTCGTCGCCACCTATGCGGTCATCGACCGGCAGCGCGACGCCTTCGCCGGATTGTCGGGCGTGGGCGCCGTGTTGGGTTTTGCCGCCGCGGCGCTGATCGCCTGCGGCGCGGCCTATTTCATCTTCGACCTCTATCATTGGCGCGTGCTGCCGCTGACGCCCTACATCAAGGAATTCGCGGTGACCGTGCTGTTCTACGCGCCCGTCTTGTTTGTGCTCGGCGCGATCTACCGCCACCTGGTCGGACCTTTGCGGAGCGATTTCTGATGCCGCTGTTCGACGGAAAGGACAAAAGCCGTTACGCGAGTTTCACGCGGCGCACGCTAATGCTGAGCGGCGGCATGGGCGGGGTTTTCGCGCTGCTGGCCGGACGGCTGTATCAGTTGCAGATCGTCAACGGCAGCCAGTACATGACCGAGGCCGAGGACAACCGCGTCAATCAGCGCCTGATCCCGCCGCCGAGAGGGCGCATCCTCGACCGCTTCGGGGTCGAACTGGCGACCAACCGCAGGAATTACCGCATCGTCCTCATCGCCGAGCAGGCCACCGACGGCGTCGCAACCGCATTGGACGCGGTCGGAAGGGTCATCGAACTGCCGCCGCATCAGAGAGAGCGCGTGCTGCACGATCTGGCGCAGAACAAGAAATTCGTGCCGGTGCCCGTGGCGGAGAATCTGAGCTGGGAGGAATTCGCGCGGCTCAATCTCCATCTGCCCTATCTGCCCGGCGTGCAGCCGGATGTCGGCGAGACGCGTTCCTATCCCTTCGGCGTGGAACTCTCCCATGTCGTGGGATACGTCGCGGCGGCCAGCCCGGAAGACCAGAAGAACGACGACGATCAGCTTCTCGATCAGCCCGGTTTCCGCGTCGGCAAACGCGGCATCGAAAAGGCCTATGACAAGGAGATGCGCGGCAGCGCCGGCGCCAGCCGCGTCGAGGTGAACGCCTACGGCCGGGTGATCCGCGAACTGAGCAGCATAGCCGGCGTCCCGGGGAAGGATGTCTATCTCACCATCGATTGCGAACTGCAACGTCTGGTGGAGCAGAAGCTGGGCGACGAAAGTGCGGCCTGCGTGGTCATGGATACCGCCACGGGCGACGTGCTGGCGCTGGCTTCGACGCCCGGTTACGACCCCAACCTCTTCAATGTCGGCATCAGCGGCGAGCAATGGCGCAGTCTGCTGGGCGACGATCACAAGCCCTTGCTCAACAAGGCGGTGGGCGGCGCTTATCCGCCCGGTTCGACCTTCAAACCGGCGATGGCGCTGGCGGCGATGGACAACGGGCTTGCGGATTTGACGGTCAACTGCACCGGATCGATGACGTTCGGCGATCGCGACTGGCATTGCTGGAGTTGGAAGAAGGGCGGCCACGGCCACGTCAATCTGCACAGCGGCATTGCCGAGTCTTGCGACATCTTCTTCTACGAAGTCGCGCGCCGGCTCGGCATCGACAAGATGGAACAGGCGGCGCGCGCGCTCGGTATGGGCGCGCCGACCGGCATCGAGCTGCCCGGCGAGATCGGCGGCTTCATTCCCAGCGCCGCCTGGAAACTCGCGAAAATCGGCGTTCCATGGCAACAGGGCGAGACGCTCAACACCGGCATCGGCCAAGGCTACGTGCTGACGACGCCGTTGCAGCTTTGCACGCTCGCCGCGCGCATCGCCAGCGGCAAGGCGGTCACCCCGCGTATCGCCCACGAAGTCGGCGCGACGGTGCAGCCGAGGCCCGTTCCCGCGCCGCTGCCGTTCTCGGAGGCGGCCTTCGCCGCCGTGCGTTCGGGCATGAGCGCCGTCACCAACGAGGTCATCGGCACCGCCTATTCCTGGCGCATCACCCAGCCGGGTTTCGAGATGGCCGGCAAGACCGGCACCGCCCAGGTTCGCCGCATTTCCAAGGAGGAGCGTCTCAGCGGCGTGCTGAACAACAGCCAGCTGCCCTGGAATCTGCGCGAGCATGCGCTGTTCATCGCCTATGCTCCGGCCGACGCTCCGCGTTACGCCTGCGCCATCATCATCGAGCATGGCGCGGTCGTCTCCCATCCGCATGTGCAGATGGCGCGCGACATCCTGCTTTTCGCGCAGCAGCGCGATCCCGTGAAGCTGCCGACGGCCTATCCCATCCATGCTGCGGAAGCTTTGCCTGCGGGCGCGGGGAGCCACACATGACCATGCGCCCCTACGCCGCCGCGCGCGGCGCCCTCTCCGTCGCGGACAAGCTCTACGAGATCAATTGGGGCTTGGTGCTGCTGATCACCATCATCGCCTGCATCGGCTTCGCGATGCTTTATTCGGTGGCGGGCGGCTCGCTGTCGCCCTGGGCGGACAAGCAGATGATCCGCTTCGTCATCGGCTTTGCGCTGATGATCGGCGTGGCGTGCATCGACATCCGCTTCTGGCTGAGCTTCGCCTACCCCGCTTATGCGGTTTCGCTGGTGCTGCTCGTTGCCGTGGTGGTGGCGGGACATGCCGGCCTGGGCGCCCAGCGCTGGATCACGCTCGGCCCGCTGGAGCTGCAGCCGTCCGAGCCGATGAAGATCGCCCTGGTGCTGGCGCTGGCGCGTTACCTGCACGGCTTGAGCGTCGAAGAGGTTTCCAAGCCGCTGCGTCTGACGATCCCGCTGCTGATGATCGCGATGCCCGCCGGGCTGGTTGCGATACAGCCCAACCTCGGCACCACCTTGATCCTGGCGGCGGACGGCACGGCGCTGCTGTTCCTGGCGGGTCTTTCGTGGTGGTGGATCGCGCCGACGCTGTTAGGAACCGCCGCCGCCATTCCCATCGCCTGGAGATTCGTTCTGCACGATTACCAGAAGGCCCGCGTGCTGACGTTCCTCAATCCGGAATCCGACGCGCTGGGCGCCGGCTGGAACATCACGCAGGCCAAGATCGCGATCGGTTCCGGCGGCGCGGCTGGCAAGGGCTTCCTGCAGGGCACACAAAGCCGGCTCAACTTCCTGCCGGAAAAACACACCGACTTCATCATCACGAACTTCGGCGAGGAGTTCGGCTTCGTCGGCTGCATCGCGCTCCTGATTCTCTTTGCGGTGGTGATCGGCTATGGCGTGCAGACGGCGATGAGCGCGCGCAGCCAGTTCGGCCGCCTGCTGGCGATGGGGATTATCCTCAACTTTTTCTTCTACATTATGATCAACTCGGCGATGGTGATGGGCCTGATCCCGGTGGTGGGCATCCCGATGCCTTTGATCTCCTACGGCGGCACGGCGATGCTGGCGGTGATGTTCGGCTTCGGCCTTCTGCTCAGCGTGCATGTGCACCGCCAGGTCGAAATCCCGCGCCATTCGTCCGGAATCATCTAGCGTAACGGCGCATGGACATGGTGCGGACCCTCTGCTATAGGCGCGCCTCCCTGACCGGGTGATTAGCTCAGGCGGTAGAGCAGCTGACTCTTAATCAGCGGGTCACAGGTTCGAGTCCTGTATCACCCACCAATGGTTTCAAACCCTTAGGTCAATTCCACGGCCGCCAGAATTGCTCCGGGCAGCAAACTGGGTAGCAAAGCGCGCTAATACGTGGCGGCCTGATTTCCAATGCCTGCTGGTGGGTTGGGAGGCCAATCCAGCCGGGTGGTGAGCGTTGCGCCACGGCCAGTTTGGCGTTCCAAGACGCTCGTACTCGAATGAAACGGCGGCTTCATCGTCCAAGATTGCGGCGCTTACGACCGATCATCCATGACGAAGTGGGAAGCGGGATTATTTTCAAACCACAGCAACTCTAACCCACCCGCCCCAGCGCCCGCAGACGCGCCACGCCGCCGTCGGGAATGATGTTGAGCCGAAGGAACGCCACCGGCTTGTGGGGCAATATCTCGCCCGCGAAGACGTGTTTGCTGTCGGCCGACAGTTTCTGCTCGGGCAGAATCGTCGGCCAGGACTCCGCTTGATCCGTCGAGGCACCCAGCGGGGCTCCTTGGATGAAGCAACGGTCGGGATAATTTCCCTTGAAATGGCTGGTGTCGATGATCAGCTTCTCGATCGTGCCCGGCTTGGCCAGCGCGACGATTGCCCAGTCATGGCCCGGCTCGCGGCGCCGGCGGGTTTCCCAGCCGTCGCCCATGTTCTTCGCCTTGCCGGGCGCCAGCAGGTTCGCCAGCTTGCCGAAATGCTCGTCGTTGCAACTCACCGGCAGCGCGCCGTTCTCCTGCGCCGCCAGGTCCACCAGTTCGCCGGGTTTCAGGTCGCGGGCGACTTGGCCCCAGACACGCAGCCGCGCCACGCCGCCATCGGGAAAGATATTCAGCCTGAGATGTGTCGCAGGCCTGTTCGTCGAAACCGAGAGCGGCAACCTGCTGTCACCTTTCAGCGGTGTCTTGGGCACCAGCATTTCCCAAACTGCACCGTCTGGCGGGATGCGTGCGTCCGACACGCACCATTCGATGGAGGCCTCGGGCGGATAGTTGCCGGTGAAGTTGCGCGTATCGATCTCGATCCCGTGCACGAAGCCGGGCTTGCCTAGCCGCACGATGCAGTGGTCGTGGCCGGGCACGCGGCGGCGGCGGCTTTCCCAGCCGTCCATCCATTTGCCGTGCTCGTCATATTTGCCCGGAACGAACACCGGCTCGGCCGGATCGATCAGCCGTTCCTTGGCGGCGAAGAAATCGTCGGTGGCGTGGACGATTTCCGAGCCCAAACGCGGGTCGGCGAGATTGATCCATCCCTTGGCGATATTGAGGTCCATGCTCATTCCTCGGCCAGATCGTTGAGGCGCAGCCGCGCGATCTTGTGGATTTCCGCCAGCGCCGCCGCGAATTCGCGCTCGGGATCGTTGCCGACACGGCTGCGAAATTCGGCGAGGATTTGCTGGCGATCGAACCCCCGCACGGCCTTGATGAAGGGGAAGCCGAACTTGTCCATGTAGCGCGCGTTCAGCGTCAGAAAAGCCGCCATCTCGGACGCAGTGCAATGGTCCAGGCCCGCACCCGTTTGCTCGGAGGCCGATGCGTCCGACAGTTTCAGCCGTCCCGCCAGTTCCGGATGCGCGCGGATCAAAGCGAGTTGCGCCCCGCGTCCGGCCGCGTCCACCTGCGCCTTCAGCGCCGCGGCGAAGCCCTCCACGGTATCGATGGTTCCGCCCGCCGCCAAAGGCCATACGGCCTCCGCGAAGTGCGGCGAATGCTCGTAGAGGCCGCCATAGGCCGACAGGAACGCATCGTGCGACAGCGTGCTTGGCGGTTTGCACAAGTCAGCCATGCGGATGAACCTTGCGCCAATGCTGCGCGATGTCGACGCGCCGGCAAAACCAGACGTCCTTGTGGCCTTGTGCGTATTTGACGAAGCGTGCCAGCGCGGCGAAGCGGCCCGGCCGCCCCGCCAAGCGGCAATGCAGCCCGACCGACATCATCTTCGGCGCGGTTGCGCCTTCGGCATACAGCACATCGAAGCTGTCTTTCAGATAGGCAAAGAACTGATCGCCCGAATTGAAGCCCTGGGCAGTCGCGAAACGCATGTCGTTGGCGTCGAGCGTGTAAGGCACCACCAGATGCGGCTTGCCGCCTTCGCGCACCCAGAACGGCAATTCGTCGTTGTAATCGTCCGCGTCGTAGAGAAAGCCGCCATGCTCCACCACCAGGCGGCGCGTGTTCGGGCTGGTGCGCCCGGTGTACCAGCCGAGCGGTGCCGCACCGGTCAACCGTTTGAAGATTTCCACCGCCTTGGCGATGTGCGCGCGCTCCGTCGCTTCGTCGACCGCCTGATAATTGATCCAACGGTAACCGTGCGAACAGATCTCGTGGCCGTCCGCCAGGAACGCGTCTGCGATTTGCGGGTAACGCTCGAGCGCCATCGCCACGGCGAAGATCGTGATCGGAATTCCGTGCGTCTTGAACAGTCCGAGCAGACGCCAAACGCCGACGCGCGAGCCGTACTCGTAGAGCGATTCCATGCTCATGTGGCGGGCCCCGTCGACGGCGGCGGCGTTGACGATTTCGGAGAGGAAGGTTTCCGCCCCGGCGTCTCCATGCAGAACGCAATTCTCGCCGCCTTCCTCGTAATTGAGCACGAACTGGACGGCGATCCGCGCGCCCCCGGGCCATTGGGGATCGGGAGGGACTGCGCCGTAACCGGTCAGGTTGCGCGGGTAAGTGGCGGACATGGTGCTCTTCTGCGGTGAAAAGGGACGTAAACGGAGAAATTCTAACCAAGCAGAGCGGTCCTTGTACACCAGGCGCTTTACAGCCCTGCGGGGTTCCTGAATCATGGCGGTCTGAGAAAGGTTATGCCGAGATGGGACGACTGACGACGCATGTCCTGGACACGGCCCATGGCTGTCCGGGTGCCGGGATTCGGGTTCGCCTCTATTCCGAGAGTGCGAACGAGGGCCGCCTGCTTCTTGTCGGGGAGGGTGTAACCAACGCGGATGGCCGCTGTGCCGAGCCGCTGTTGTCCGGCGAGCGGATGAAAAAGGGCGTCCATCAGCTTGCATTCGAGGTGGGTGCCTATTTCCGCGCCAAGGGCGTGGCATCGCCCGATCCGGCGTTCCTCGAGACCGTGCGAATATCGTTCGGCATCGCCGATGCGGATGCGCATTATCACGTGCCGCTGCTGGTTTCGCCCTACGGCTATTCGACGTACCGCGGAAGCTGAAACGGCAGTCATGCGCGACACCGTAAGATTCCGGCTCGACGGCGTGTTGCATGAGGTACGCAATCCCGATCCCACGCTCACGGTGTTGCGCTATCTGCGTGAGACGCTGACGCGCAGCGGCACCAAGGAAGGCTGCGCCGAAGGCGATTGCGGAGCCTGCACGGTGGTCGTGGCGGAGCAGGCGCACGGCGCGGCCGTTTTCCGTGCGGTCAATTCCTGCATCCTTTTCCTGCCGATGATCGACGGCAAGACACTGTACACGGTGGAAAGCCTCAGCGGTCCGCACGATGCGCTGCATCCCGTGCAACAGGCGATGGTCGACTGCAATGCTTCGCAATGCGGTTTCTGTACGCCGGGTTTCGTGATGTCGCTGTATGCCCATTACCGCAACGGCGCGGATACGAACGAGGGTGCGATATGCGACGCGCTGGCGGGGAATCTTTGCCGCTGCACGGGGTATGGCCCCATTGTCTCCGCCGCGAAGAAGATGGGCGAATACCGGCAGATCGAGGAAGTTTCGCCCGCGCCGCTCGACACCGACGGAATGCTGGCGCTTACCTATGTCGACCCACACACGGGTGCCGTGCGAAAATTCTTCGCGCCGCAGACCATCGTGCAGCTCGGCGAATTGTCGGAGATGTATCCCGACGCGGTGTATCTCGCGGGCGCGACGGATGTCGGATTGTGGGTGACCAAGCGGCTGCGTGTGCTCGATACGATCATATCGGTCGCCAGTGTGGCAGAGCTTCGCGTTTTGTCCGAAACAAAAGATACCGTCGAGATCGGAGCGGGCGTTCGTTATTCGGAAGCCTATCAAGCGCTGGAGCGCCTGCATCCCGATCTGGGAGAGTTGTTGCGCCGCCTCGGTTCGGTCCAGGTGCGCAATGCGGGCACCATAGGCGGCAACATCGCCAACGGTTCGCCCATCGCGGATTCCGTGCCGCCGCTGGTCGCACTGGGCGCGACGCTGGGTCTGCGCAAAGGCGCGGCCCAGCGCATGCTGCCGCTCGAAGATTTTTTTCTCGCTTACGGCAAGCAGGACCGTCAGCCGGGCGAATTTGTCGAGAAGGTGATTGTGCCAAAGCTTGGCGCGCAGGATGTATTTCGCGTCTACAAGCTGTCGAAGCGGTTCGATCAGGATATTTCCGCCGTGTGCGGCGCGATAAAATTCACGCCGGATCGCGGCATCGCGCGCGGCGTACGCATCGCGTTTGGCGGCATGGCGGCGACGCCGAAGCGGGCCAAAGCCGCCGAAGCCGCGTTGGAAGGCAGGCCATGGAATGAGGCCGGCGTGCGTGCCGCAATGGCCGCGCTGGAAAAAGATTTCGCGCCCATCGCCGATATGCGGGCTTCGGCCCGCTATCGCATGGAGGCTGCCAAGAATCTTTTGCTGCGAGCCTACCGGGAAACGAACGGTGAATCCGCGCGCGTGCTCGCCGAACAGGCGATGGCCTATGAGTAAGCCCGGCCGCGCTCCGCAAAAAGCACTCGTCGACGGCGGCGTCGGTGAAAGCCTGCACCACGACAGCGCCCACAAGCACGTGTCCGGCCGCGCGGTCTATGTCGATGACATTCCCGAGCCGCCGGGCTTGCTGCATCTCTGCCTGGGTCTCAGCGAACGCGCCCATGCGAGGATCGTATCGCTGGATCTGTCGAAGGTCCGCGGGGCTGCGGGCGTCGTCGGCGTTTTCGCGGTCAACGACATTCCCGGCGACAACAACGTCGCGCCGGTGTTCAAGGACGATCCGCTGTTCGCCGATGGCGTGGTGGAATATGCCGGGCAGTCGATGTTCGCCGTTGTCGCCGTCTCGCGCGAACTTGCCCGGGCCGCAGCGCGTCTGGCGGTCATAGAATACGCCGATCTTCCCGCCGCGTTGACCATAGCCGATGCCGCGCGCCAGGGCCTCGAACTGGAGAAGCCGCAACGGATGACGTTGGGCGATGCACCGGCCGCGCTCGCGGGCGCACGCCACCGCATCGGCGGAAAACTCGTCATCGGCGGACAGGACCATTTTTATCTTGAAGGGCAGGTGTCGCTGGCCGTTCCCGGCGAAGATCGCGACATGCTTGTCTATTCGTCCACGCAACACCCTTCCGAGATGCAGCACCTGATCGCGCGTATGCTGGGCATTCCGAATAACGCCGTTACGGTGGAAGTCCGGCGCATGGGCGGAGCATTCGGCGGCAAGGAATCTCAGGCGGCGTTACCGGCCGCCGCGGCGGCGCTGGCGGCAGCCAAGCTCGGCAAGCCGGTGAAGGTTTGTCTCGACCGCGACGACGATATGATTCTGACCGGCAAGCGGCACGATTTCGAGATCGAATACGATGTGGGCTTCGACGACGACGGCCGCATCGAAGGCATCGAGACGGTGTTGCGTTCGCGCTGCGGCTATTCCGCGGATTTGTCGCTGGCGATCAACGACCGCGCGTTGTGCCATTGCGACAATGCCTATTTTCTGAACAATGCCACGCTCGTTTCCCATCGCCACAAGACCAACACTGTCTCCAACACCGCGTTCCGCGGCTTCGGCGGGCCGCAGGGCATGATGGGCATCGAGCGCGTGATGGACGCCATTGCGCTGCATCTCGGGAAAGACCCGTTGGACGTGCGCAAAGCCAACCTTTACGGCGCCGCGCCGCGCAACCTCACGCCCTATCGCCAGACGGTGGACGACAATATCGCGCCGGAAATCATCGGCGCTTTGGAGGAAAAGGCGGATTATCGCGCCCGCCGCAAGGCCATCGCGGATTTCAATGCGAACAGCAGAGTTCTGAAACGCGGTTTGGCGCTGACCCCGGTGAAGTTCGGGATTTCCTTCACCACGACGCGTCTCAATCATGCCGGCGCGCTGGTGCATGTCTACACCGACGGCAGCGTGCATCTGAATCATGGCGGCACCGAAATGGGCCAAGGCCTGATGACCAAGGTTGCTCAGATCGTCGCCGAGGAATTCCAGATCGACGCCGCGAACGTGAAGATCACCGCCACGACGACCGGCAAGGTGCCGAATACCTCGGCCACGGCGGCCTCGTCGGGCGCGGATCTGAACGGCATGGCGGCTCAGGCTGCCGCCCGCACGATCAAAGATCGTCTGGCGGCTTTCGCGGCGGAGAAGTTCGGATGTGCGCCAGCGGACGTGGCGTTCCGCAGCAACCGCGTAGAAGGCGGCGGTCAGTGGGTTCCCTTCGCGGATTTGGTACGCGAGGCGCATTTGGCACGCGTGTCGCTGTCGTCTACCGGCCACTACAAGACTCCGGACATCCATTATGATCGTGCGACCCATCGCGGGCGGCCGTTTTATTACTTCTCTTATGGCGCGGCGGTCAGCGAAGTCGTCATCGACACGCTCACCGGCGAGAACAAAGTCGTGCGCGTGGATATTCTACACGATGTCGGACGTTCGTTGAACCCGGCCATCGATCTCGGCCAGATCGAGGGCGGGTTCATCCAGGGCATGGGCTGGTTGACGACCGAGGAACTTTGCTTCGACGACAAGGGCAGGCTTACGACGCACGCGCCCTCCACCTACAAGATTCCGGCCTGCAGCGACCGGCCGCCGATCTTCCATATGGAAATCTGGAAAGGGCGGAACCGCGAGCCGACGGTGCATCGCTCGAAGGCGGTGGGCGAGCCGCCGTTGATGCTGGCGATCTCGGTGTTCTCCGCGCTCGTCGATGCGGTGGCGAGTGTGTGCGGCCACACGATCATGCCGAACCTCGACGCGCCGGCAACACCGGAACGAATACTTTTCGCGGTGGAAGGTGTGCGTCGCGCGAGTGCGCCGCCATGACTTGCTGGGAATGCGCCTTGGAACGGGTTGCGGCGGGCGAGGCTTGCGTGCTCGTCACCATTTGCGCCGTGCAGGGTTCGTCGCCGCGGGAGGCCGGAGCACGCATGCTCGTCTGGGCGAACGGTCAGAACGGCACCGTCGGCGGCGGAAATCTGGAGTACATCCTGACCGGACAAGCGCGGCGGATGTTGGCCGCGGGCGAGGCGTTCGCCGTGCAGGAATATCCGCTGGGGCCGCTGCTGTCGCAGTGCTGCGGCGGAAGGGTGCGCGTCCTGCTGGAGCGCGTCGACGCAGACCGGGCGCATTTTCTGGATGCTCTTCGTATGGCAGAAACCTCGGGCCGTCCTTATCTGATCGAAACCTCGGTCGCCGGCGGCGAAATCCGCAAATGCGTGCTCGAAGACCGCGAGAGGCAGGGCGGGAACACCGTCTCGCTTTTCGATAAGCTTGGCCTCCCGCTCGACCCCAAGGCACCGTGCCATGCCGATTTTGTGATGATGGAAGCCGTCGATCCGCAAAAGCCGCATCTCGTCCTGTTCGGCGCGGGTCATGTCGGCCGAGCCGTGGCCCGCATCGTTTCCACGCTGCCTTTCGCTACCGCCTGGTATGACGGCCGCGAAGAATATCGCGGCACGAACGTCGCCGGATTGCATGTCGAGACCTCCGCCGATCCGGCAGAAGCGGTTGCTTGTGCACAGGCCGGTTCATTCTTTCTTGTCTTCACACATAACCACACACTCGATTATGCGCTGGTGCATGCGATCCTGGCGCGCGGGGATTTTCGCTATTGCGGCGTGATCGGCTCGAAGACCAAGCGCGTCCGATTCGAACAGCGTTTGCGCACCGATGGCATCGCACCGGGGGCCATCGCGCGGCTGGACTGTCCCATCGGAAAAATCGGATTGAATTCCAAGTCTCCCGAAATCATTGCCGTGGCGGTGGCCGCTGAACTGCTGCTGGCGCTAGAAACAGAACAGACAGAGCTTACGCGAAAGGTCGCTTATGAATATTGATATTATGCCATGGATCGATTTGGCGGTGCGCTGGCTGCATGTGATTGCGGGTATCGCCTGGATCGGCTCATCCTTCTATTTCGTCTGGCTCGACGATCATCTCGTCAAGGGCAAGGACATGCCGGACGGCGTGTCCGGCGAATTGTGGGCCGTGCATGGCGGCGGCTTCTATCACAATCAGAAATACCTCGTCGCGCCCGCGAAAATGCCCGCGGAATTGCACTGGTTCAAATATGAAGCGTATTTTACCTGGATCAGCGGCTTGCTGCTGTTGTGCATCGTCTATTATTACGACGCGAGCATTTTCCTGATCGACAGCAGCAAGCTGACGCTGACCCCGCTTCAGGCCGTCGGCATCGGACTGACGTTCATCGCCGGAGGCTGGATTGTTTATGACGCGTTATGCCGTTCGCGCATCGGCGACAATGCGCCGCTGTTCGGCGGGTTGTGGTTCCTGGTCCTGCTCGGCTCGGCTTATGCGCTGACGCACATCTTCAGCGGGCGCGGCGCCTTCATTCATGTCGGCGCCATGATCGGCACGGCGATGGCGGCGAACGTGTTCTTCGTCATCATTCCGAACCAAAAGAAAGTCGTGGCGACGATGCTGGCCGGGAACACACCCGATCCCAGGCTCGGCAAGAAAGCCAAACAGCGCTCGCTCCACAACAACTACATGACGCTGCCGGTCTTGCTGATCATGGTTTCCAACCACTATCCGATGCTGTTCGGCAGCAATGCGAATTGGATCGTGCTCGCGGCGTTGAGCCTTGCCGGCGTCATGGTCCGCCACTTCTTCAATCTTCGCCACAGGGGCAAGTTTGTCTGGGAGTTGCCGGCCGCCGCCGCCGCGGTTTTCATCGGCACGATGTTCTTCGCGGCGGATGTCGAGCACCGTAGCGAACCCGCCGCCGTATCTCATGCGCGGGTCCCCTTTGCCGCCGTGCGCGCGATCGTCGACAGGAACTGCGTGAGCTGCCATAGCGCCGCTCCGGTGCATGTTGGGATTCTAAGCCCGCCGGCCGGTCTGGATTTCACGAAGGATGAGGTGCTCGAAAAAAATGCGTCGCGAATTCGCGTCCGCACCGTGACAACGCAAACCATGCCGCTCGGAAACGAGACCCACATGACCGCCGCAGAACGCGCTACGCTGGGTGCGTGGATCGACCAAGGCGCGCATGGGGAGGCGGGAAGATGAACGCACGCCTTCTCAAACCGAAGCCCCTTACGCGCGAAGCCTTCGCGCCATACGGCGATGTGATCGCCGCCGATGGCGTCACACCGCGGCCGATCAATTATGGCGCGACCGAACGTTATCACGATCTGGCCGGCATCGATTGCATGGGCGAGGGCGGGCGCGCGATCGTCAGCATCTTGCGCTCGACCCCGCGCGCGTTTCCTTTGACGTTGCGGGTCATGGAGAGCCATCCGCTTTCCAGCCAGGCCTTCATTCCGCTCCGTGGACGGCCCTATCTCGTCGTTGTCGCGCCGGCCGGACCGTTCGCTCCCGCCAAGGTGGAAGCATTCTTGGCTAGCGGCGAACAGGGCGTGAATTACCGTCGCGGCACCTGGCATCATTTCAGCCTGTCGCTGGAGGCCCCAAGCGATTTCCTGGTGATCGACCGCGAAGGTCCCGGCAACAATTGCATAGAAGTTTCTCTCGAAGATTTCGATCCCATCATCCTGACGCTCAAGGCGCATGCCCATGCCGCGTCAGGCCTATAGAGGCGCAATCTTTCATCTCCTGACGATCCTCAGGCGCGCGCACCTATGTGGCGGGTTCGCTGGCCTGTTTGCGCGCTTAAGCTGACGGTTGCCAATCCGCCGCAGCGCATGTCACCTTTGGCCATGAGTGCGGATACAGCCTTCATCACCGGCCTGCCCAAGGCCGAGCTTCACATGCATCTGGAAGGCAGCGTGGCACCCGCTCTGGCGCGCAAGCTCGCCGCGAAGCATGGCGTGGACATCTCCGACCTGCACACAGGGGACGACACGTACATCTGGGAGGGTTTCGCCGGGTTCATCGTGTCTTACGACCGCATCAGCCAGGTGGTCGTAACGCAAGAGGACTATTTCGACATCACGCGGGATTATTACGTCCGCGCGGCGGGCGAGGGGCTGATCTACGGCGAGGCTTTCGTATCGCCGTCACACGCCGCGCGCAAAGGCGTCTCCTACGAGGCGCTAATCGAGGCCGTCGATGCGGGCATGGAAGCCGCGGAGCGCGAGACCGGCGTCATCGCGCGGATCGTCGTTACTTGCGTCCGCCATTTGGGTCCGGAGCGGGCCGAGCGCGTGGCTCGCCATACGGAGCGTCATCCGCATCGCCGCGTGACGGGTTTCGGTATGGGCGGCGACGAAAATTTCGGCAGACCCGCGGATTTCGCCCGCGCCTATGCCATTGCAGGCGGCGCGGGGCTTGGGCTCACGGCGCATGCGGGCGAGCTGGCAGGCCCCGAAAGCGTGCGGGCCGCTATTCGCGATCTGAGCATTTCGCGGGTCGGTCATGGCGTGCGCGCCGGCGAAGACCCTGATGTATTGGCCGAGTTAAAGGACCGCGGCATTACGATGGAGCTGTGCCCCAGTTCGAATCTGGCGCTCGGCTTGTTTCCTTCCGTTGCGTCGCATCCGGTCGTGCGTTATGCGCGCGCGGAGCTCAAGGCCACCATCAGCACCGACGACCCGCCCTATTTTCGCGCCAACATCGGTTCGGAGTACGCCAAAGTCGCCGAGGCCCATCAGCTTGAAGCGAACGAGCTGCTGGCCTTCACGCGCCGCTCGGTGGAAGCCGCGTTCTGCGAGGAAGAGGTCAAACGAGCGTTGCTGGAACGCATCGCGGCGCAGGCAGTCGCGACATCCGCCGCGAGCCGGTAATCGGTGACGCGGAAGGCGCGGCATGGTACATGGCAAGGCCCTTTTGGGAGCGGCGCGCAAGTTATGAAAGAATATTCCCACTTTATCGCCGGCGGTCCCGTCAAGGGCGCCTCCGGCCGCTTCGGCGACGTTTTCAATCCCGCGACCGGCGAGGTGCAGGCGAGGGTCCCTTTGGCTTCCCGCGCGGAACTGCGCAAAGCGGTCGAAGTGGCGCTGAAGGCGCAGAGCGAGTGGGCCGCCGTCAATCCCCAGCGCCGTGCCCGGGTCATGTTCAATTTCAAAGCGCTGGTCGAGAAGAACATGGACGAGCTGGCAGGGCTGCTCTCGTCCGAGCACGGCAAGACCATCGCCGACTCGAAGGGCGACATCCAGCGCGGGGTGGAGATCATCGAGTTCGCCTGCGGCATCCCGCACCTGCAAAAGGGCGAATACACCGAAGGGGCGGGCCCGGGCATCGACATCTACTCCATGCGCCAGCCGCTGGGCGTTGTCGCGGGCATCACCCCGTTCAACTTCCCCGCCATGGTTCCGATGTGGATGTACTGCGTGGCGATCGCCTGCGGCAACGCTTTCATCTGCAAGCCGAGCGAGAAGGTCCCCGGCGTTCCCTTGCGGCTCGCCGAACTTATGATGGAAGCGGGGGCGCCCGCCGGCGTGCTTCAAGTCGTCAACGGCGACAAGGAAGCGGTGGATGCGATCCTCGAGGACGCGGACATCCAGGCGGTGAGCTTCGTCGGGTCTTCCGCCGTGGCGGAGTACGTGTATTCGCGCGGCAGCGCGCACGGAAAGCGCGTGCAGGCGATGGGGGGCGCCAAGAACCACGCCATCGTCATGCCGGATGCCGATCTCGACCAGGTGACGAACGAACTCATCGGCGCGGGTTATGGCACGGCCGGCGAGCGCTGCATGGCGATCTCGGTCGCCGTGCCGGTGACCGACAAGCTCGCCGATGCGTTGGTTGCGAAACTCAAACCGCGCGTGGAAGCGCTGAAGGTCGCCCCGCCCACGGATCCCGACGCGGCCTATGGCCCCCTGGTGACGGCCGAGCATCGCAGGAAGGTACTCGATTACATCGATCTCGGGGTCAAGGAAGGTGCCGAGCTCGTCGTCGACGGCCGCGGTTTCAGGATGCAAGGCTACGAAAAGGGTTTTTTTCTCGGCGGTTCGCTGTTCGACCGCGTTACCCCGGCCATGAAGACCTACAAGGACGAGATCTTCGGCCCGGTGTTGCAGATCGTGCGCGCCAAAGATTTCGACGAGGCGATCTCGCTTCCCTCGAAGCACCAGTACGGCAACGGCGTCGCCATCTTCACGCGCGACGGCGACGCCGCGCGCGAATTCGCCTCGCGGGTGAACGTCGGTATGGTGGGCATCAACGTGCCGATCCCGGTGCCGCTCTCCTATCATACCTTCGGGGGTTGGAAGCGCTCGGCATTCGGCGATCTGAATCAGCACGGGCCTGACGGCGTGCGCTTCTACACCCGCATCAAGACGATCACGGCGCGCTGGCCCAAGGGCGGCGTGCGCGAAAATACGAATTTCGTCATTCCGACAATGAAATGAGGTGACCGTGCCGCTTCGTGCCGCGAACTCCCGCCTGACGCAGAAAATGGCGATTGGCTATGACGGTTTTTGAGTCGAGTGACGCCGAAATCCTCTTCGAACGGCGCGGCGCGTTGGGTCTGATCACGTTGAACCGGCCCAAGGCCTTGAACGCGCTGACGCGCGACATGTGCCTTCGTATGATGGCGCAACTCGACGTCTGGGCAAAGGACCCGTCGCTTTCGACGGTCGCTATCAGGGGCGCCGGCGAGCGTGCGTTCTGTGCGGGCGGCGACATCCGCGCGCTGCATGATTCGGGACGCGCCGGAACGTCCTATGCGCTCGATTTCTGGCGCGACGAATACACCCTGAACGCCATGATTAAGCATTATCCCAAGCCCTATGTGGCACTGATCCACGGTATCGTGATGGGCGGAGGCGTCGGCGTCTCCGTGCACGGGCATTGCCGCATCGCTGACGACGGCGCCGTGTTCGCGATGCCGGAAACCGGCATCGGATTCTTTCCCGACGTCGGCGGAAGCTACTTCCTGCCGCGCTGTCCGGGCGAAACCGGCATGTACCTGGCGTTGACCGGCGCGCGGCTGAAGGCTGCCGACATGCGTTACGTCGGCGTTTCGACGCACATTGTCCCGCAGACGCAGTGGAACGCCTTGATCGGCGTCCTGGCGGACGGCGGCGAACCGGGAAATGCGCTGGCGAAATCCGAAGAGCGAATGTTCGCGCCACTCGCCGAACACCGCGCGAAGATCGACCGCATCTTCGCGGCGGAATCCGTCGAGGCGATCCTGGCGGGGCTGGACGCGGAATCCGGCGATTGGCCGCGCGCGACGGCCGCCGCGATCCGCACGAAATCGCCGACATCGCTGAAACTCGTCTATCGCGAAATGCGGGAGGGCAGGAAGCGGTCCTTCGACGATTGCATGCGCATGGAATATCGTATGGCCAATCGCGTTCTTTCGGGACGCGATTTTTACGAAGGTGTACGGGCCGCCATCATCGACAAGGACAACGCGCCGCGTTGGCACCCTGCGGTACTGGCGGAGGTGACGGACGAAGCGGTCGACGCCCACTTCGCAACGCTTGGCGAGAAGGAACTGAAACTATAACCGCGATGGCATTCGTCGGTGTGGGCAAACGACCCCCGGCAATCAGGGCTAAGCCGTGAAGCGGACACTGGGAATCGGACCGTAAGCGGCGCAAAATCAAAGAGTACGAGGGTTCGGGAACGCGCCGGATAAATCTGGAGCGGGCGAAGGGAATCGAACCCTCGTATGCAGCTTGGGAAGCTGCCGTTCTACCATTGAACTACGCCCGCAGCGTCTCTTGATTAGCACGGCCCGAGCCTGGGACGGAACAGTCTTTGCGGCGTAGGATCAACCGACCCCGAAATAGCCCAGGTGCCAACGCATTTCGTCCTCAGTCATGGGGAAATCGACGCCGCCGCGGGCGGGCAGCAACTCGCGCCCCTTGAGGCGCATGACGGTGTTCTGGACCTTGAAAGCGATGCGCATGCTCAGGCCCGCCCGCCAGCACAGCGCCGTCGCCGCCTTGGCCGAGCCGGATTCAAGGATGCGACGCACCAGGGATTCATCGGCTTTCGCCAGCACGGACAAGGCGCGCGCCACCGTTTCCTTCTGGCAGGCCTCCGCGGCCGCCGCCATGAAACCGTCGTCCAGCTTGCCGGCGCGGCGCGCTTCCTCGACCTCGGCGGCGGCGCTCGCCGGGGCGGCAAGCTTTGCTTCTTTCTTCCGGCGGGCGTGCAGCTTTCGCGCCAGATGGGTGCGCGTGGCGTCGTCCAGATCTTGCCGGCGCGCCAGCAGGTCGATGAGAGCGCCGGCGACGAAGGAGGCGACGCGGCGGATCGCCCGCGGGGACAGTTCGGCGCGCAGGACCAGCGGTCCGTGCCATTCGGCGACTTCGGCGGCCCGCGAGACGATGGTATCGAGGGTTTTCATGCGCAGGCGCGCATCGACATTCGCCAACAAGGCCGTGATGGCCGCGGTGTCGCCGGTCGAAACCACGGCGTCGCAAACCTCGCCGGCCAAGCCCTTGCGCCGGGCGACGGCGGCGAGCATGGCGTTGGCGCGGGCGACGGCGACGATCTCGATCAGATCCGTATCGCTCAACAGGGGCGAGTATTCGATGATCGGCGTGCAGACGAGGACTTCCGCGTCGTGGGCCAGCCGCATCACCACATCCTTGGGAACGCAGTCGAGATGCTTGATTTCGTCGGCGAGAACGGCGCGCACGCGCGGTTCCTCGTCGCGGGCGAGCTGTTCGAGCGTCTCGATCGTAAGGTCTCTCAGGTACTCTTTTTCCACCAGCAGCAGACCGGGAAAGATCCTGCCGATTTTGCGGGCGAGTTCGACGCGCACGTCATCTTCTTCGTCGTCCGCCAGCAGCCGGTTCGATTTGGGCGAGGCGGCGGGATTGGCGGCGACCGCGCGGCGCGTGGCCGCCGCGCCGTTTGCCGCCAGATAATGCAGGACGTCCTCGCCGGCATCGGTGCGCGAGGCCAGATCGTGCTGCGCCGCCTGCGCCCGCTCTTCCAGAAGGCGCAGCGCTTCGCTGGGAGTTAAGGTGTCGGCGGCGGTTTGGGCCACTGTCTTCCCCCTCTGTCGGAACGGAGTCTGCGCTCCAACTCTTAAGTCCGATTGAAAGATCGTGATTACCGGAATCCTAGCGCCGCCGCGGCGGCGCACTTTCGGGACCGCGAAAATCGCTTCCCGGTGCTGGTTGGAAATGCCGGTCCATGACTGTTATGGTAACCGATATAAAGGTTGTTGCACGTGTATCTCGCATTGGCGGCAAGCTGACCCAACGCTATGAAGGGACGGGACCCACACCCGGATAACGCTTGAATTACCGAAAAAAGCCGGCCGCACCCGGAGCGACGCCCGCGGCAACTTCCGACACCGGCCGCAAGAGATCGACGATCAACGACATCGCGCGCATGGCCAACGTGTCGAAGAAGACCGTTTCGCGCGTGATCAACGATTCACCCTTCGTGAAGGAAGAGACGCGGCTCAAGATCAACACGATCATCCGCGAGCTCGGCTTTGCGCCGGACCCGCAGGCGCGCGGACTGGCTTTCCGGCGCTCCTTCCTGATCGGCATGATCTACGACAACCCGACGGCGCAATATGTCGTCAACATGCAGCAGGGCATCCTCGACGCCATGCGCGGCACCAGCTTCGAGCTTGTGATCCGCCCGTGCGACCGCTCGCTTGCGACATTCCTCCCCGACATGCGCCACTTCATCGAACGGCAGAAGCTCTTCGGCGTCGTGCTGACGCCTTCGGTGTCGGAGGACGATCGCTTTGTGCGCCTGCTGCAGGAGATCGACTGCCCTTACGTGCGCATTGCCTCGGTGCCGCTCGATACGCCGGCGACCATGGTCGTGACGCACGATTTCTCAGGCGCCGCGGACGCCGCGCGCCATCTTGCCGATCTCGGCCACGAGCTCATCGCCCATATTTCGGGGCCTGCGAGCTTCCGCTCGTCCCACGAGCGCCGGCGCGGCTTCACCGAAGGTCTTGCGGAGCGGGGCCTCAAACTCAGGCGAACCTACGATCGCGAGGCGGGCTACACCTTCGACAGCGGCATGGCGGCGGCGCAGGAACTCCTGTCGCTGAACCCGCGGCCGACGGCCATTTTTGCCGGCAACGACGAGATGGCGGCCGGCGTCTACAAAGCCGCGCGCAATCTGGGATTGGCGATCCCGGGAGACCTTTCGGTGGTCGGTTTCGACGACAGCCCGGTGGCGTCACGAATGTGGCCGCTCTTGACCTCGGTGCGGCTGCCGATCCGCGATATGGGACGCATGGCCGCCGAGAAGCTGTTCCACAAGCGCACGGAAAGGCGCGCGCGCAACGACGACGTCACGGAGGTCATCCCGACATTGGTGATCCGCGAATCGTCCGCTCGTCCGCCTGTCGCGTAAAGGCGGTTGAATTGGTCTCCATTTTGGGCGTATGACACCGGTTACCAAACAGACGGAAGCGCAACCCGGCGCTGTGCCCAACCAAAAGGTTTGCCCATGTACAAGAAAGTCTTCTATCCGACGCATCCCGACAGCATGGCCGCGGCGGACAACCAGACCTTGCGCGACCGCTACTTGATCGGCAGCCTGTTCGCGCCGGACCAGATTTCCCTCAACTATTCCCATTGCGAGCGCTTGGTGATCGGCGGTGCCGCGGCGGCGAAAGCGGCGGTCAAGCTGCCGGCGCAAAGCGCGCCGGAGGCCGCCAAAGGCAAGCCGTTCCTGGAGCGGCGCGAACTGGGAATCGTCAATGTCGGCGAAGGTCCCGGCCGCGTGAGCGTGGACGGCAAGAAATACGACCTGCAGCCGCGCGACGGTCTCTATGTCCCGATGGGCAGCGCAGACGTGACGTTCGAGTCGGCAACCGCACCCAACGCGGCGAAATTCTACCTGGCTTCGACTCCGGCCCATGCGCGCTACGAGACCGTGAAGATTTCGATCGACAAGGCCGTGCCGCTGGAGCGCGGCTCGCTCGCAGCCTCCAACGAACGCACGATCTACCAGTACTTCGTGCCTGCGACGTGCAAGACCGCGCAACTGCTGCTGGGCGTAACCTTCCTGAAGACCGGCAGCGTCTGGAACACCATGCCGCCGCATCTGCACGACCGCCGCTCGGAAGCTTATTTCTATTTCAACCTCAAGCCCGAGGATCGCGTGTTCCATTTCATGGGCCAGCCCGACAGTATGCGCCATATCTTGGTTGCGAACGACGAAGCGGTGGTATCGCCGCCCTGGTCGATCCATATGGGCGCGGGCACCAGCAATTATGCGTTCATCTGGGCGATGGGCGGCGAAAACCTCGACTACGCCGACATGAACGTTCTCGACATCTGCCAACTGAAATGAGGCCGCTATGAATCCGTTCAGTCTCGAGGGCAAGGCGGCGCTGGTCACCGGCGCCAATACCGGACTTGGTCAGGGCATCGCCGTTGCTCTGGCGAAGGCGGGCGCCGACATCGCGGTTGCGGGATTCATCCCGCCCGACGAGACCGGGACGATGGTGAAAGCGGCGGGCCGCCGTTTCGTGTCCGTCAACGCCAACCTTATGACCGTCGAACCGGTCGGGCGCATCGTCGCCGAAACGGTGAAGGGACTGGGCAGGCTGGACATCCTGGTCAACAACGCCGGCATCATCCGGCGCGCGGATTCGCTCGAATTCAGCGAGAAGGACTGGGACGACGTGATGAACGTCAACATCAAGGCCTTGTTCTTCATGTCCCAGGCGGCCGGCCGCGAGATGGTCAAGCGGGGCTCGGGCAAGATCATCAACATCGCTTCGATGCTGTCGTTCCAAGGCGGCATCCGTGTGCCGTCGTACACGGCAAGCAAGAGCGGCGTCGCCGGCATCACCCGCCTGCTGGCCAACGAATGGGCGGCGAAAAATATCAACGTCAACGCCATCGCGCCCGGCTACATGGCCACGGACAACACCGCTCAGCTTCGCCGGGACGAAGCGCGAGCCAAGGAAATTCTGGCGCGCATTCCCGCAGGACGCTGGGGCGCGCCATCGGACGTGGGAGGAACCGCGGTGTTCCTGGCGTCGCCGGCAGCCGACTATCTGCATGGAGCGATCATCCCCGTCGACGGCGGCTGGTTGGCGCGCTGAACAACGGCTTTTGCCGGGCGCCGGGGGATTTCCGGCGCAAGGCCCTGCTGCCATAGGCAGCGGCGAAGAGTCGAAAAAATACTAAAGGTTTCAGACATATCGGCGCGCGTGCCGTTTGATAGCGCTCTCATTTCGCCCCGCGCGATGTTGCACGAATGCATCGGGTTCTCTGCGTTTGGATAATGTGCAGCCGGATCGTCTTGTACCGGTCGTCGGTTTGTGGGTATGCTCTTTTGCTACCGGTGTCAGAACAATTGGACAGATAAATTTGACACCGGTGTCATTGGGGACGGACTCGTTATAAGCGCCGTCATCTTGAATGGGCACGAGCGGTCTTTCGTTCGGGGATGACGGCTAGGGAGGGTATCAGTGTTGAAGCCAAATCGGACTCGGGCTGCGTCTTCGCGGCTGAAATTGGGCGCATCGGCGATCGCGTTGTTGACGATTGCGGGCACGGGCGCGGCGTTCGCGCAGGAGGCGACCGGTGTCGAGACGGTGGTCGTTACCGGTTTCCGCGAGAGCCTGGAGAAAGCGTTGGACATGAAGCGCAATGCGCTGGATTCGTCCGACTCCATCTTGGCCGAAGACATCGCCAAGTTCCCGGACATGAACGTCTCGGAATCTCTGCAGCGCATTCCCGGCGTCTCGCTCAACCGTGAATCAGGCGAAGGACGCGAAATCACCGTACGCGGCCTGGGCGCGCAATTCACCCGCGTCCTCATCAACGGTGTGGAAGCCATCGCGACGGTCGGCTCGCAGGACGTCGACACGTCCAACCCGGGCAGCGGCGCCGGCGGCACCAACCGCGGCCGCGGCTTCGACTTCAACGTTTTCGCATCCGATCTCTTCAGCGCGTTGACGGTACACAAATCGAATTCCGCGTCCCTGGAAGAAGGTTCGCTCGGAGCAACCGTCGAGCTGCACACAGCTCATCCGTTCGATCACCCGGGCTTCGTGTTCACCACTTCGGCCCAGGCCGGCTATCAGGATCTTGCCGGCACTGTAAACCCGCGGTTTGCGGCTCTCATCTCCGATACATTCGCGGGCGGCAAGCTCGGCTTGCTGGTTTCGGGCGCCTACTCGTCCAACAACACGTTGGAAGAAGGCACCAGTTCGGTACGCTGGATGAACTATCTGGGCAATGGCGCGTACAACCCGGCCATAACGCAGCCAACGAGCAATGACTTCGCCAGCGTCAACGGAACGACCTGCCCCACGAGCGGCGCCCAACCCGCGGTTTGTGTCGCAGCGGACGCTGGGTTCCGTCCACGCTTTCCGCGCTACGATGTCATCACGCTCCACGAAAAGCGCCTGGGCCTGACCAGTTCGCTGCAATGGCAGCCGAACGACGCCACGCTATTCACGGTGGATGCGCTGTACGCCGACTTCGCTCAGGTTCGCAACGAGTACTATCTCGAAGCGAACTCGTTCAGCACCGGTAGCAAAGGCACTACGGCGACGTATGTGAATGGCAGCACGACGTATCACGTGTCGTCTCAGGGCGTCGGCGCCATCAACGTGCTTAATTACACACTCGGAGGCCCTACCGGCCTCACGACAGACATCAACGGAAATCTCTATAATACGAGCACTATCACCACTTTGTCTGCGACGAATGTTGGCCTTCGTAACGAGCATCGACTCGATCATCTCGATACACGGTTCATGCAGGTGACTCTCGACGGGTCGCACAGCTTCTCGGAGAATTTCAAGGTCCATACCCTGTTGGGCTGGTCGGAATCGCATCATCGCAACCCGGTCCAAACCACGTTGGCGGCGGATCTGGGCTGCGCCGGAACCGGAGCGACGGGAGCGTATACCTGCGGCGCCGGTACGACGGCGGATCCGTATAAGTACGATTACTCCCAGGGCAATATGCCGATGCTCTACATCGGTTCGCCTCAGCCTGGTGCAACGTGGTTCCTGTCGAACGTTCGTGAGCGCCAGGAATTCGCTTACAATTCCTATCGTTCCGCGTCACTCGATGCCGAATACGCACTGTCCAGTGAATTCAAGCTGTCCGGCGGCTTCGATTACAGGGACTTCGGCTTCGGCACGCTGGAAACGCGCCGCTCCACCGGCGGTACCGGCGAACTTGCCACGATCCCGGATGCCATCCGGTCGGTTCCTCTGTCCACTTACACGGCGCCAGTGTCGCTCAGAGGGATAAATGTTCCGGCCGGATCCACGACAACGTGGCTGACGGCCGATCTCTCCAAGGCGGCTACGGCTATCAGCCTGTGGGATCCGACGGTATTTCCTCTGAACATGGCAGCGGGCTACAGCGCCACGGGTTCCGTAAGGGAAGACGACTTCGGCGGATGGGGGCAGGTCAACTGGGACACGACCCTCCACGGCATGGCCTTCCGTGGCGACGTCGGCATGCGTTACGTCCTGACGCAATCGGCGTCCACCGGGTTTGCGCTGATCAACAAGGTGATAATCCAGAAGACCGGGCACGAGGTTTATCACGACTTCTTGCCGGCCTTGAACGCTGTTCTCGAACCGACGGACGATTTCCTGATCCGCTTCAACGCGAGCTATGCTATGTCGCGGCCGAATCTGTCGGGCATGTTGCCCACTGGCTCGGTTTCGGTTTCTGGCAGCAACGCCACGGCGAAGGTGGGCAATCCGGCTTCGCCGCCGATGCGTTCGAAGAACCTCGATCTGGCCTTCGAATGGTACTACGGCAAGGGGTCGATGATTTCCGTTGCCGGATTCTGGAAACACCTCGACAACTTCGTGCAGTCGCAATCGATCACAGGGACGGCCGCTCAGAATCCGTTCGGCATGGACGACTCCGCGTTCATTGCGGCATGCGGCGGCACAACCTGGGCCAACATCACAAACGCCTTCTGCATTGGCAATGGCGGCCAAAACATGAGTTGGGTCTACACCGCGTCGAGGAGCGTCAAGGGTGCCCCGTTGTACGGCACGGAAATCAACTGGCAGCAGCAGCTCTACTTCCTGCCGCATCCGTTCGACAACTTTGGCGTCCTAGGGAACTACACCTACGTCCAGGCACAGCAGAGTTATTACGACACGAATGCCAAGCTCCTGATGAAGGCCGACCTGAACAACATGTCGCGCAACAGCTACAACGCGACGGTTTACTACGACGATACGGTCTTCCAGGCGCGTGTGACAGCGGCGTTCCGCAGCCATTACATCATCGACGCCAACATCCTTTCCAACTACAACAACTTCGGCATCTTCGTGAAATCCACGATGAACATCGATGCCTCCGCGTCCTACAAGTTGGACGAGAACTTCATGTTGACGTTCGACGCGCTCAACCTCACCAATCAGGCGAGCAACGTCTACGCGGACCAGTACGCCCAGCGGTCGTATCAGTACCACGAGACCGGCAGGGTATTTTACGTCGGTGCAAAATATACCTACTGACCGTTCCTACCTGACTTTGGCGGCGCCGGGGACAACCTCCCCGGCGTCTTCTTTTGTGGGGGGGGGCGCCCACTGCGACCGATTTGGTGTTGCTTCCGGCGGTGAAGGTTGTTGAATTGCCGTGGCGGACAAAAGAAGGAGAACGGGGAATGGCTAAGGACCGCATGGCCGTGTTGACGGCGATGATGGAGCAAGGGGTGATTCCCGTTTTTTATCACCCCGATGTCGAAGTTTGCACCAACGTGATCCAGGCTTGTGCCAACGGCGGGGCCAAGTGCATCGAGTTCACCAATCGCGGCGAATTCGCTGCGCACGTTTTCCTGCATGTGACGCGGCATTTCGCCAAGGCGGACCCGAGCGTGATCATGGGCGTGGGTTCCGTCGTCGATGCGCCGACCGCCGGAATCTACATCGCCAACGGCGCGAAGTTCGTCGTCGGTCCGATCCTCAACGCCGATGTGGCCAAGGTCTGCAACCGCCGGAAAATCCCCTACAGCCCGGGCTGCGGCTCGGCGTCGGAAATCTCCTACGCCGAAGAGTTGGGCTGCGAGATCGTGAAGATATTTCCCGGCTCGTCCGTGGGCGGACCGGAATTCGTGAAGAACGTTCTCGGACCGATGCCGTGGACGCGTCTGATGCCGACCGGCGGCGTCGATCCGACGGAAGAATCCTTGAGCAAGTGGTTCGGCGCGGGCATCGTCGCGGCCGGGATTGGCTCCAAGCTGATCACTTCCGACCTGCTCAAGGCCAAGGACTATGCCGGTATCGAGAACAAGGTCCGCGACACCGTCGCTCTCGTCAAGAAAATCCGCGGGAAATAGACATGGCTGAGGAAATCCTGAAAATCCGTCCCGCCGGCGAGTGCAGGTGGGACTGCGTGTCCTTCGGCGAGGTGATGCTGCGCTTCGATCCGGGTTTCGGCCGCGTGCGCAATTCGCGG
This sequence comes from Alphaproteobacteria bacterium, assembly GCA_028871795.1. Taxonomy (GTDB): domain Bacteria; phylum Pseudomonadota; class Alphaproteobacteria; order Micropepsales; family Micropepsaceae; genus Rhizomicrobium. Next base: position 217,174 of record JAGWMG010000005.1, read on the forward strand.
CGGTTCCAGGTGTGGGAAGGCGGCGGCGAGTACAACGTGGCGCGCGCCATGCGCAAATGCTGGGGCAAGCGCGCGTCCGTCGTGACGGCGCTGCCGGTCAACGATCTGGGCTGGCTGGTGGAAGACCTCATCATGCAGGGCGGGGTGGACACCTCGCACATCATCTGGCGCGAGTTCGATGGCATCGGCCGCAACACCCGCGTCGGGCTGAACTTCACCGAAAAGGGCTACGGCATCCGTGCGGCGCTGGGCTGCTCGGATCGCGCCAATTCCGCCGCCTCGCAGATCAAGCCGGGCGAAGTGAACTGGGACAAGCTGTTCGGTGAGGAAGGCGTGCGCTGGTTTCACACCGGCGGCATTTTCGCAGCGCTGGCGCCCAACACCTCGGAAGCGGTGATCGAAGCGGTGCAGGCCGCGCGACGGCACGGCACCATCGTCGCCTACGATCTCAACTACCGCGCTTCGCTGTGGAAGAGCCAGGGCGGCCAGGAGGGCGCGCAGAAGGTCAATCGCAAGACCGCCCAATATGTCGATGTGATGATCGGCAACGAAGAGGACTTCACCGCCTGCCTCGGCTTTAAGGTGGAAGGCCTCGACGAGCACATCTCCAAGATCGATCCGGCCAACTTCAAGAAGATGATCGCCGCCGCGGTCAAGGAGTTTCCGAACTTCAAGGTCGCGGCCACCACGCTGCGCAACGCCAAAACGGCGACGTTCAACGACTGGTCCGCTATCGTCTATGCTGGCGGGCAGTTCTATCAGTCGATGACGCGGGAGAATCTGGAGATCTACGACCGCGTCGGCGGCGGCGACGGGTTCGCCTCGGGTCTTGCGTACGGATTTCTGGAGGGCAAGGGACCGCAAGCGGCCGTGGACTATGGGGCCGCGCACGGCGCCTTGGCGATGACAACGCCGGGGGACACTTCTATGGTCAACGTCAAGGAAGTCGAAGCCGTGATGAAGGGCAGGGGCGCGCGCGTCATCCGGTAACCAAGGCGTTTAATGCCTCACCGAAAGGTGCGATGATGGCGGCCGCGTGGGGCGTTCGGCCTCTGTGCGGAGCGCGCAGGGATGGTGTTCTTCGAAATTCTGGGCTGGCTGTTGGCGGCGCTGTCGCTGTGCGGCGCCGCTTATACCGTGCTGGCGGCGGTCTTGGCGGGCGGTTACGCCCCCAGACGTGAAGCCATCGCATCGGATTTGCCGGGCGTCACCGTCCTCAAGCCGCTGCACGGCGCCGAACCGCACCTCGAAGACAATCTTGCGTCGTTCTTCGCCCAGGAATATCGGGCGCCGTTCCAACTCGTCTTCGGCGTCCAGAACGAACGCGATCCGGCCATCCAAGTGGTCGAGCGCCTGCGCGCGCGCTATCCCCGCATCGATATGGCGCTGGTGGTCGACGGGCGGCGGTACGGCAGCAACGCCAAGGTCTCGAACCTCATCAACATGCGGGCCGCGGCCAAACACGATGTGCTGGTCCTGAGCGACAGCGACATCGCCGTGACGTCGGAGTACCTGGGCCGCGTGGTGGCGGAACTCCAACCGAGCGGGGTGGGCGCGGTCACCTGCCTGTACACCGGCTGGGCGGGAGCGGGCCTCGGCTCGCGCCTCTGTGCGATGGGGATCGACTATCAGTTCCTTCCCAATGCGATCGCTGGCGTGACTTTGCGCTTTGCCGAGCCCTGTTTCGGTTCGACCATTGCGCTCAAGCGCACGGTGCTCGACGAAATCGGCGGTCTGGAGGCGTTCGCCGGTTTTCTGGCCGACGATTACGAGATCGGCCGCGCCGTGCGCGCCAAGGGCTATCGCATCGCCATTCCGCGCATGGTCGTGCGACATGTCTGTAACGAAAAGAGCATCGCCGCGTGCCTGGCCCACGAACTGCGCTGGGCGCGCACCATCCGCGTGGTGGCGACCGCCGGACACGCCGGCAGCATCGTCACGAACGCCATTCCCTTAGCTCTACTGGGGACAATCCTGTCCGGTTTTACCTTGTTTGGCGTTGCGTGCCTTGTTACTACCCTGGTCGCGCGGGCCGTGCTCAAATGGCGTATCGATGTGTGTTTCGGATGCAACGGCGGACCGCTGTGGCTGCTTCCGCTGAGAGACGTGCTATCCTTCGGCGTCTTTCTGGTTTCGCTGTTCGGCGGGTCGGTGGAGTGGCAAGGCAGCCGCCTGCATGTGGAGCGGGGCGGCGTTTTGTCGAAATGGTGAGGTTTGGGTAATGAAGTCTTTGTTCCTGCAGGCGCCTTCCTTCGACGGTTACGACGGCGGGGCCGGCGCGCGTTATCAGATGAAGCGCGAGGTTAAATCGTTCTGGTATCCGACCTGGCTGGCACAGGCCGCGGCGATGGTCGAGGGCGCCAAGCTGATCGACGCCCCGCCGCACGATCTGAAATTCTCCGACATCGTCGACGATGTGAAGGCCCACGAGCTGATCGTCGTTCACACCTCGACGCCCTCCTTCAAGTCCGACTGCAGGACCGCCGGGATGATCCGGGAACTCAATCCGACGGCGATCGTCGGTTTCATCGGCGCCAAGGTTGCGGTCGAGCCGGAGGAGAGCCTCAAGGCCTGCGAGGCGATCGATTTCGTCGCCCGCAACGAATACGAATTCACCATCAAGGAAATCGCCGAAGGCCGTGACTGGGCGACGATCAAGGGCATGTCCTACCGGGGCAAGGATGGCGCCATCGTCCACAATCCGGAACGCGAAATCCTGATGGACATGGACCGGCTGCCGTCCGTGCTGCCGCTCTACAAGCAGCTCGACACGACGAAGTATTTCGGCGGCTATCTCAAGCATCCGTATCTCTCTTTCTACACCGGGCGCGGCTGCAAATCGCACTGCACCTTCTGCCTGTGGCCGCAGACCATCGGCGGACACAAATACCGTTTCCGCTCGATTCCGGTCGTGGTCGAGGAGATCAAGTACATCCGGAAGAATTTTCCCGAGGTGAAGGAAATCTTCTTCGACGACGACACCTTGACCGACAATCACGACCGCGTGGAGTCCCTGGCTAAGGAGCTGGGCAAGCTCGGCGTCGTGTGGTCGTGCAACGCCAAGGCGAACGTGCCGCGCAAGACGCTGGAAGCGATGAAGGCGGGCGGGCTGCGCCTGCTGCTGGTCGGCTACGAATCCGGCAATCAGAAGATCCTGCACAACATCAAGAAGGGCTTGCTGGTCGATGTCGCGCGCAAGTTCAGCAAGGACTGCCACGAGCTCGACATCATCGTCCACGGCACCTTCATCCTGGGCCTGCCGGGCGAAACGCGCGAAACCATCCGGGAAACGCTGGCCTTCGCGAAGGAGGTCAACCCGCGCACGCTGCAAGTGTCGCTGGCAGCGCCTTATCCGGGCACGTTCCTTTACAACCAGGCGAAGGAAAACGGCTGGTTCGCGGAGGATGTCGACCTCCTGACCGAGGACGGCACCCAGATCGCGCCGCTCAACTATCCGCATCTCAGCCACACCGAGATTTTCGATTCGGTGGAGGACTTCTACAAGAAGTTCTATTTCCGGCCTTCGAAGATCGCCGAAATCGTCGGCGAGATGTTGACCTCGCGGGACATGCTGGTGCGCCGCCTGCGCGAGGGCGTCGAGTTCTTCCAATTCCTGCGCACGCGCGAAGACATGATCGTTTCTTGAAGAACCTGATCGTCACCGCGGATGATTTCGGAGTCGCGCGCGAGGTCAACGACGCGGTCGAACAGGCGCACAAGGAAGGCATCCTCACCGCCGCCAGCCTGATGGTCTCGGCACCTGAGACGGCCGATGCGGTGCAACGCGCCAAGGGCATGCCTCGCCTGCGCGTGGGACTGCATCTGGTGCTGGTCGAAGGACGACCCATGCTGCCGCCTGCCGCCGTTCCCGATCTCGTCGACTCCGGCGGCTTGTTCCGCACCGATATGGTGCGTGCTGGCATCGCGATGTTCCTCTTGCCGAAGGTACGCCGCCAGCTGGCCGCCGAAATCGAAGCGCAGTTCAACGCCTTTGCCGCGACGGGTCTCGAACTCGATCACGTCAACGCGCACAAGCATTTCCATCTGCATCCCACCGTCGCGGATCTGGTCGTGCGCATCGGCCGCGTGTTCGGCATGAAGGCCATGCGCGTGCCTTACGAACCGGGCGAGGTGCTTCGCCAGATCGAGCCGGCGTCACGGGGAAGTATCGTCGTGGAACTTTGGGCACGCCGCCTGCGCCGCCGGCTGGCGGCGGCCGGAATCTTTTCGCCGGACCGGGTATTCGGACTTGCCTGGTCGGGCGCCATGACGACGGCGCGGTTGACCAGTCTGCTGGCGCGCCTGCCCGACGGCACGAGCGAGATCTATCTGCATCCGGCGGCGGGGCCGAAATTCGTTGGCGCCGCGCCCGGCTACCTTTACGAACAGGAACTGGCGGCTCTAATATCCTCACAAGCTATTGATTTAACAAAGAAAAATAATATCCGCATGGGAGCGTTCGGCAATTTCCTGCGGCGCGCCGAAGGCGGTACAGTCGCCGCGTAAATCGCCGCCGCCGCCCCACACGCAACCAGCCAGCCCGTCTCATGCATATGAAATTCGGCGCCATCGCAGCCCTGCTCGCCGGACTGACGGTGGCGGTTTTCGTGGTCCTGCACATCGGCATTGCGCCGGTGCTGGACGCCGTCGCCAGGGTGGGCTGGGGCGGCTTTGCCTTGATCGTCCTGTGCGGGTTGGGGGTGGCGGGGATTCTGGCGACCGCCCTTTTTGCGCTGCTTTCGGACCATGCGCCTTGGCTCGCCTTTCTTGCCGCGCGTCAGCTGCGCGATTCAGCAAGCGATGTCCTTCCCTTCACGCAGATCGGCGGCATTGCTATCGGCGCGCGCGCGATCATCCTGGGTGGCGTCCCGGCGCCGTTCGCTTTTGCTGGAGCGATGGTGGACGTGACGACCGAACTCATCGCGCAGGTCGCTTTTGTCGCACTCGGGCTGATGCTTGGCGTCGCCAAGTTGCGCGCCAATGCGGAGCTGGCGCCTTATGCCAACGGGCTGATACTGGGTACGGCATTGTTGGTTCCCGCCATGATCGCGCTTGTCGTGCTGCAGCGTCGCGGCAGTTCCCTGGCCGAGAAGCTTGCCGGCCGTTTCCTGCCGGCAGCGGTCAGCCACACTGAGGCGTTCTCGCAGGCGCTGAACGGTCTCTACGGAAACCCATGGCGCGTGGCGCTCTCCGCGACGATCCATTTGTCGGCTTGGATTGCCAGCGGTGTGTGGGTCTGGGTGGTGCTCCGTTTGATCGGTATGCATATCGACGTGTTTTCAGCCGTCGTCATCGAAAGCCTGCTGGCCGCCTTGCGCAGCGCCACCGTCTTCATTCCTTCGGCCATCGGCGTGCAGGAGGCGGGCTATGCCGCTCTGGCGCCGGTGTTCGGCATGGGCCCCGAGGTGGGGTTCGCCGTGTCCTTGCTCAGGCGCGCGCGCGACATCGTGGTGGGTGTCCCGGTACTGCTGATATGGCAGGCCGTGGAGGGCAGGCGCGCCTTCGCACAACAAAACGGCGAATCCCCATGAGCGACCTGGTTTTCGTAACCGGCGCATCGGGCTTTGTTGGATCGGCATTAGCGCGCGCGCTGGAGGCAAAAGGCTATTTGTTGCGCGCTGCGGTGCGCGCCTCCAGCAGGCTCGACAATCTCGACGGCGTCGCGGCCGAGATCGTGATTGCCGACATGCGCGACCGGGCGGCGCTGACGAAGTCCATGCTGGGCGCCCGCTATGTCTTTCATGCGGCCGCGGATTACCGGCTGTGGGCAAGCGATTCCTCCGAGATCGTGCATAACAATCTGGAGGGCACGCGCGCCGTGATGCAGGCCGCGCTCGACGCCGGTGTGGAACGCATCGTTTACACCAGTTCGGTCGCGGCCCTGAAGCCACACAAGGACGGAACGCCGGCCGACGAAACCTCGCGTCACACCGAAGAAACGGCGATCGGCGCCTACAAGAAGAGCAAGCTCGTCGCCGAACACCTGGTGACGCGCATGGTTGCGGAGGAGGGGCTTCCCGCCGTCATCGTCAGTCCGTCCACGCCCATCGGGCCGCGCGACATCAAGCCGACGCCGACCGGGCGCATCATCGTCGAGGCGGCGCTTGGGCGTATTCCCGCCTTTGTCGATACCGGCCTCAATCTCGTGCACGTCGACGACGTGGCGGCCGGCCATCTCCTGGCGCTCCAACGCGGCGGCATCGGCGAGAACTATATTCTTGGCGGCCAGGATGTGGCATTCCGCGACATGATGGGGGAGATCGCCGAGCTGGTGGGACGCGCCGCGCCGCGTATCGGCTTGCCGCGAATCCCCTTGTTCCCGTTGGCTTACGCCGCCGAGGCGGCAGCGCGGTTGACGGGAAAGGAGCCGTTCGTCACCGTGGATGCGCTCAAGATGGCGAAATATCGCATGTTCTTTTCGTCCGCCAAGGCGGAGCGCGAACTTGGCTACAGCGCGCGGCCGTATCGCCAGGCGTTGGTCGATGCGCTCGCCTGGTTCCGCATGGCGGGTTATCTGACGTGACGGTCTTGACACTCCTTTCGCTGGTCGTCTGGCTGGTCCTGCTGCTGGGCCGCGGGTTTTTCTGGCTGGCACGCGAGCGCGACGACCGCGACCGACCGCCTGCGCCGGACGACTGGCATTCGGTCGTGGCGGTGGTTCCGGCGCGCAACGAGGCCGATGTGATCGTTCGCTCCGTCGGCAGCCTTCTGGCGCAGGATTATTCCGGCTCCTTCCGCGTGATCCTGGTGGACGATCAAAGCAGCGACGGAACCGGCGATGCCGCGCGCGCCGTCGCCGACGACCGACTGACGGTGCTGGACGGTGCGGCGCACCCTGCCGGATGGACGGGCAAGCTGTTCGCCGTCAGTCAAGGCGTGGCCCATGCCGACGCGGCCGATCCTCCCGATTATCTTTGGCTCACCGATGCCGACATCGCGCACACGCCGGATAATCTCCGTCATCTGGTCGCCCGTGCGGAAAAAGACCGGCTCGTTCTCGTTTCACTGATGGCCAAGCTCAACTGCGAAAGTTTCGCGGAGCGCTTCCTCATCCCGGCTTTTGTCTTCTTTTTTGCGATGCTGTTTCCGTTTGCCTGGGCAAACGATCCGCGCAAACGGCTCGCTGCCGCCGCCGGAGGCTGCATGCTCGTCAAGCGCGAGGCGTTGGCGCGGGCGGGAGGCATCGAGGCCATCCGCAATGAGATCATCGACGATTGCGCGCTCGGCCGACGCCTGAAGGCGCAAGGTCCGATCTGGCTCGGCCTTACGGAGCGATCGGTGAGTCTGCGGCCTTACGCGCGCGTTGCCGACATCCGCGCCATGGTGGCCCGCTCGGCTTATGCCCAACTCGGTTATTCGCCGCTTGTTCTTGCGGGCGCGGTCCTGGGCATGGCTTTCCTGTATGTCGTGCCGTTGACCGGCTTCGCGGATGGCGGGATCGGGGCGCTGGCGGGCGCATGTACGTGGGCCGCCATGACCGTCGCCTTCCAGCCAATGCTGCATTTTTATCGCCGCTCGCCCTTCTGGGGACTGGCCTTGCCGGTGATTGGTGTCTTTTATGCAGCCTTCACGATCGATTCCGCCGTGCAGTACTGGCGCGGACGCGGCGGCATGTGGAAAGGCCGCGCCCAGGCGATCGCATGAACGGACAGACGGCAGCGCTTTCCTCGGGCAAGGGCCATCGCGACGAGAATTTTCCCGTCGCTTCGGTCCTGATCAGCGCGCGCCACCGGCCTGCGATTCTGGCGTTCTACCGCTTTGTGCGGTCGGCCGACGACGTGGCCGATCACGCCACCGCATCGCCCGACGACAAGTTGCGTCTGCTGGAAGAGATGCGTTTGAGCTTGATGGGCGCCTGCAGCTCGTCGCCCGAAGGTGTGGCGTTGCACTGCATTCTCGCCGAGCGCGGGCTCACCACCGATCACGCCGCCGATCTGCTCGAAGCCTTCCGCCGCGACGTCACCAAGCTGCGGTATGCCGATTGGGCCGAATTGATGGACTATTGCCGCTATTCCGCGATGCCTGTCGGCCGTTACGTGCTCGACGTGCACGGTGAATCGCACGACATCTGGCCGCTTTCCGATGCGCTGTGCGCGGCGCTTCAGGTCGTCAATCACCTTCAGGATTGCGCGAAGGATTACCGTTCGCTCGACCGCGTCTATCTTCCGCTGGATACGCTGGCCGAGCACGGCGCCACGCCCGAAATGCTGGCCGCGCCATGCGCCAGACCGGCGCTGCTGTCGGCGATCGCCAGTTTGGCGCGGCGCAACGCGCAATTGCTGAGACAGTCGGCGCCGTTCGCCGCCCATATCCGCGACCGGCGTCTGGCGCTGGAGGTCAGCCTCATCCAACGGTTTGCCGAAGACCTCAACGACCGGCTCCAGGTCCGCGATCCTTTGTGCGAACGCGTCCACCACCGCAGGACGGAGCTGCCGGGACTCGCGATGTCGGCTTTCGCCCGCTTCATCGGCACGCGCCTTCGTCCCGCCACCGCCCGCCACCAATGATCACAGACCCCGCACCGGAGATTGAAGCCGTACGCCGCAAGGCGGCCGGAAGTTCGTTCTACGCGGCGATGCGCCTGATGCCCAAGGCGGAGCGCGAGGCGATGTTCGCGATCTATGCTTTTTGCCGGGCGGTGGACGACATTGCCGACGACGGCATCGGTACGCGCAGCGAACGCCATGCCGCGCTCGACGCCTGGCGCGAGGACGTGGCGCGGCTGTGCGCCGGCGGCGCGCCGGGAAAGGCCGCGTTCCTCTCCGGCGTCGTCGCCCGTTACCGTCCGCGCCTGGAGGATTTCCTGGCCGTGATCGACGGCATGGACATGGATGTGGAAGCGGACATCGTCGCGCCCGATCTTTCGGCGCTCGACCTTTATTGCGACCGCGTGGCGAGCGCCGTCGGCCGGCTCTCCATCAAGGTCTTCGGCATGGAGGAAGGGCCGGGCTTTCGGCTCGCCCACCATCTCGGCCGCGCCCTTCAACTCACCAATATCCTGCGCGACCTGGACGAGGACGCCGCGATCCATCGGCTTTATCTCCCGCGCGAATTTCTGTTGGAGGCGGGCGTGACCGTCGGCGAACCGCTTGAGGCCCTCGCCAATCCGGCCGTCGCCAGGGCATGTCGCAACGTCGCGCGTCTGGCGCACGGCCATTACGAGGAAGCCCGCCGTGTCCTGGCGGCCAAACCGAAGGGCAATCTGCGCGCGCCGCGCTTGATGGGAGCGGTCTATTCGGAGATTCTGCGCAAGATGGAAGCCGTAGGCTGGGCGCCGCCGCGCAACCGCGCGCACATCCCAAAGGCCCAACTGGCGATGATCGTGCTTCGTCAGGTTCTCATCGCATGAGCACGGTCACTGTCGTCGGCGCAGGGCTCGCCGGACTTTCCGCCGCCGTGGCACTGGCGGATAAAGGCGCGCACGTGGTGCTGTTCGAGGCGGCGGGGCAGGCGGGTGGGCGCTGCCGTTCCTATTTCGACGCCGCGCTCGATTGCGTCATCGACAACGGCAACCATCTCGTCCTCTCCGGCAATACCGCGGTCCGCGATTATCTGCACACGATCGGTGCGGACAATGCGTTGGCGGGACCGGAGCACGCCGAATTTGTCTTTGCCGATCTTGCCACCGGCGAACGCTGGCGGCTGGCGCCCAACGAGGGACCGCTACCGTGGTGGATTTTCGCCGCCGCCCGCCGCGTTCCCGGCACCAAGGCCGCCGATTACGCGCGCCTCGCGGCGTTGCTGGCCGCCGGCCCCAGGCGGCGCATCGACCAAGTCATCCGCTGCGAAGGCGCGTTGTGGGAGCGGCTGCTGCGGCCCTTCCTGCTGGCGGCGTTGAACACCGAGCCCGAGAAGGCTTCCGCCGCTCTGGCTGGAGCCGTCATTCGCGAAACGCTGGCCAAGGGCGGACAGGCTTACCGCCCGCGCATCGCCCATCCCACGCTTGCCGCCGCTTTCGTGGCTCCGGCGCTGACCTTTCTCGCGGGCAAGGATGCGGGTGTCTATTTCGGCCAGCGGCTGCGCCGCATCGTGCTCGACGCCAGCCATGCGGTGGCGCTGGAATTTCCCGAGAGCACGCTGCCGCTTTCCCCCGACGATACCGTGATACTGGCGACGCCGCCCTGGGTGACCGGCGAGCTGGTGCCGGGCCTTTCGGTACCCGATGAATTCCACGCCATCGTCAACGCGCATTTCACCATCGTTCCGCCGCCGGGGACGGTCCCGATGCTGGGCCTGATCGGGGGCACCGCCGAATGGATTTTCGCCTTTGCCGACCGCATCTCGGTGACGGTCAGCGCCGCCGACGCCATCGTCGACGAGGATCGCCAGGCCTTGGCCCAACTGCTGTGGCGCGATGTTGCCCGGGCTCATGGTCTTTCCGTGCCGCTGCCGCCTTGGCAGATCGTCAAGGAGAAGCGCGCGACCTTCGCCGCCACCCCCGAACAGGCGGCCAAGCGGCCCAAACCGGTAACCCGTTGGCACAACCTCCTGCTTGCCGGCGACTGGATCGATACCGGCCTCCCGGCCACCATCGAAAGTGCGGTACGCTCCGGGCAAAAGGCTGCACAACTGGCTTGGCGCAGGGGGAAGCCATGAATCGAATGCCGGCGGACAAGGAAGAGGCCATCGCCGTCGACGCGATCATTCGCGGCGCCACCGAGGCGCTGCTCAAGGAGCAGCGCGCCGACGGCCACTGGGTCTATGAGCTCGAAGCCGACGCCACCATCCCGGCGGAATACGTCCTGTTGGTGCATTATCTCGCCGAAGAGCCCAACCTCGAACTCGAGCGCAAGATCGGCGTCTATCTGCGCCGCATCCAGGGCGAACACGGCGGCTGGCCGCTTTATCACGCCGGCCCACTCGACGTCAGCGCCACGGTGAAAGCCTATTTCGCCCTGAAGATGATCGGCGACGATCCCGACGCCCCTCATATGAAGCGCGCGCGCGAAGAGATCCTGAAGCGCGGCGGCGCGGCCAAGGCCAACGTCTTCACGCGCATCCTCCTGGCGCTCTACGGCCAGCTTTCCTGGAACGACGTGCCGACGGTGCCGGTGGAGCTGATCCTGCTGCCGCGCTGGTTCCCGATCCATCTGTCGAAAATGTCGTATTGGGCGCGCACCGTGATCGTGCCGCTGCTGGTGCTGGCGGCTCTGAAGCCCTTGGCGAAAAACCCGCGCGGCATCGGCGTGCGCGAACTGTTCCTGCCGCATGGCAAGGGTGCCTCGAAGCGCGCCCCTCACCAGAAATGGCATTGGTCGGTCTTCTTCGGCGCCCTCGATTGGCTGCTGAAGCGCTTCGAGCCGTTGTGGCCGAAAGGTCTGCGCCGACGCGCCATCGACGAATGCGTGCGCTGGACGACCGAACGGCTGAACGGCGAAGATGGGCTCGGCGCCATTTATCCCGCCATGGCCAACAGCGTGCTGATGTTCGACCTGATGGGCTGTCCGCCCACGCATCCCGGCCGCGCCATCGCCCGCAAGGCGGTGGAAAATCTGCTCGTCGTCAAGGACGACGAAGCCTATTGCCAGCCTTGCGTCTCGCCGGTGTGGGACACGGCGTTGGTCTGCCATGCCCTGATGGAGGTGCACGATGCCAAGGCGGACGCCGCCGTGGCGCGCGGGCTGGAATGGCTCAGGCCGCGCCAGGTGCTGGACGTCAAAGGCGATTGGGCGGAAGAGCGCACGGATGTCCGCCCCGGCGGCTGGGCCTTCCAGTACAATAACGCTTATTATCCCGATCTCGACGACACCGCAGTGGTGGTGATGGCGCTCGACCGCGCCAAGGAAGGTGTCGCGCCGAAAGCCGATTACCGCGAAGCCATCGCCCGCGGGCGCGAATGGGTGGAAGGGCTGCAGAGCAGGAACGGCGGCTGGGGTGCCTTCGATGCCGACAACACCTACCATTACCTGAACAACATTCCCTTCGCCGATCATGGCGCTCTGCTCGATCCGCCGACGGAAGACGTCACCGGGCGCTGCATCGGCATGCTGGCGCAGCTGGGCGAATCGGCGACGAGCCGGAGCATGAAGGACGCCATCGCCTATCTCGAACGCGTGCAAATGAAGGAGGGAAGCTGGTTCGGCCGCTGGGGCGTCAATTACATCTACGGCACCTGGTCGGCATTGGCGGGATTGAACGCGGCGGGGCTTGATGCCCGAACGCCGATGGTGCGCCGCGCCGCAGACTGGCTGATTGCCATCCAGAACGAAGACGGCGGCTGGGGTGAGGACTGCAACAGCTACAGGCTCGATTATTCCGGCTACGAGCGCGCACCCTCCACCGCGTCGCAGACGGCTTGGGCGTTGCTCGGTCTGATGGCGGCGGGCGAAGTGGATCATCCCGCGGTGGAACGCGGTATCCGTTATCTGCAAAGGACGCAGAACGCCGACGGCCTGTGGTCGCAGGAGCATTACACCGGCGGCGGCTTCCCGCGCGTGTTCTATTTGCGTTATCACGGTTATCCGAGGTTCTTTCCGCTGTGGGCGGTGGCACGCTACCGCAATCTGAGGGCCGGCAATTCGCGCCGTGTCGGGTACGGGCTGTGAGCGTCCTAGCCGTCGTCGGACTGGCAAGGGAGGCGCGCATCGCCAGACGCGCCGGCCTTGTACCCGTCATCGGCGGCGGCGATTCGCTGCTGCTGGTGAAGCGCCTGAATGCGGCGGCGCCCGGCGCGAAGGCCGTCGTCAGTTTCGGCATTGCCGGCGCGTTGGCGCCGCTGCTGCAGACCGGCGATATTGTCATCGCCACGCACGTCGTCTCGGAGCACGACCATTACGTCAGCGATCCTGCCTGGTCGCAGAATCTTCGCGGCAAGCTGCCGCAGGCGCGGTCGGTCGTGATCGCCGGGGTCAATGAGATCGCCGCCCACATGGGTATGAAGAAATCGCTGTTCACGACGACCGGCGCGCACGCCGTGGACATGGAATCGCATGTCGCGGCACGCTTCGCGCACGAACGCGGCCTGCCGTTCGTCGCCCTGCGGGCCATTTGCGACGACTCGCTGCGAACGCTGCCGCCCGCCGCGCTGGAACCGCTGTCGCCGGGCGGTAGGGCGCGGTACGTCGCGGTGCTGAAGTCGCTGCTACGCGATCCGTCGCAGTTTTCGGAATTGATCCAGACGGGGCGCGAAGCAAACGTGGCGCTTGGCGCTTTATTCCGCTGCTGCAATCTTCTCGGGATTGGACTTGGCTGTCCGTATCTCGGCTAGCTTGTTTTCCACGTGGCGCGAGAACACGAATTCGGCCGGCCGCTGGCGGGCGAGCGAGATGTCGGGCGCCATCGGCCCGTCAGTTTTGATGCCGCGTAGAGCGATGGGCAGCAGTTTGAGCGGATTCTTGGCGGAGTCCGCCACCGCGGTGCCTTCGAAGCCGCAATGGACCATGCAGTTGGCGCATTTCTCGTAATTGCCGACGCCGTATTTTTCCCATTCCGTGTCTTGCATCAGCTCCTTGAAGGTCTTCACGTAGCCTTCGCCGAGCAGGTAGCAGGGTTTCTGCCAACCGAAGACGGTGCGCGCCGGCATCGACCAGGGCGAGCACTCGTAGGTCTGGTTGCCCGCCAGGAAATCCAGGAACAGGTCGGACTGGGTGAACGACCATTTCCTGCCGCCGTCGCCGCGCCTGAGGATGTCGCGGAACAGATTGCGGGTGCGCTCGCGATTGAGGAAATGCTCCTGATCGGGGGCGCGCTCGTAGGCATAGCCCGGCGACACCGTGATCCCGTCCAGCCCCATGGCCGTCATTTCGTCGAAGAATTTGGCGACGCGCTCGGGTTCGGCGTCCTCGAACAAAGTGCAGTTGATCTGGGTGCGGAAGCCTTTGGACTTCGCCAGTTGGATTGCGGCGACCGCTTTCTCATAGGTCCCTTCCAGGCACACCGACTTGTCGTGCATCGCCTTGTCGCCGTCCAGGTGGATCGACCAGGCGAAGTTCGGGTTGGGCCGGTAGTCGTCGATCTTCTTCGCCAGCAGCAGGGCATTGGTGCACAGGATCACGAACTTGTTGCGCTCGATGAAGCCCTTGACGATCTTGGGCATTTCGCGGTGGAGCAGCGGTTCGCCGCCGGCGATCGACACGGCCGGCGCGCCGCACTCCTCGATCGCTTCCATGCATTCCTCGTAGGAGAGGCGCTGGTTGAGAATCTCGTCGGGATAATCGATCTTGCCGCAGCCCGCGCAGGCAAGGTTGCAGCGGAACAGCGGCTCCAGCATCAGCACCAGCGGATAGCGTTTCCTGCCGGTGAGGTGCTGCTTGATAACATAGGCTCCGATGCGGGCGGCCTGTTTTGCGGGAATACCCAACGCTTGCTCCTAGCCTCTGAGTTCGACGGGAAGCCGAAACTCGATGTGTTCCTTCTTGCCGTTCATCTGCGAAACCCCGACCTCGGAATCGATGCTGCGCAGCGCGGCGATCACGTTCTCGACCAATGCTTCTGGCGCCGACGCTCCGGCGGTCAGTCCGACGGTCGTTTTTCCCGCCACCCAGGCGGGATCGAGCTCGCTGCCGTCCGCGATCAGATAGGAAGGCACGCCTTCCTCAATGCCGATCTCTCGCAGCCGGTTGGAGTTCGAGCTGTTCTTGGCGCCGACCACGATGATGACATCTGCGATGCGGCACAGTTCGCGCACCGCCGTCTGGCGATTCTGCGTGGCGTAGCAGATGTCGGTGATGTCGGGCCCGACGATGTTGGTGAAGCGCTTGTTCAACGCCGCGATGATGCTGCGCGTGTCGTCGATGGACAGCGTGGTCTGCGTCACATAGGCGACGGGCGTCTGGTTGGGGATGGTGAGGTCCTCGACGTCCTTCTCCGACTGGACCAGATGCACCGGCGCGCCGACCTGGCCCATCGTGCCTTCGACTTCGGGATGCCCGGCATGGCCGATGAGGATCAGTGTGCGGCCGCTGCCGACATAACGCTTGCCCTGACTGTGGACCTTGGAAACCAGCGGACAGGTCGCGTCCAGCACCGGCAGGCCGCGGGCACTTGCTTCCTGGACGATCGTCTGCGCCACGCCGTGGGCGCTGAACACGGTCACGGCGCCGTCCGGCACTTCGTCCAGCTCTTCGACGAAGCGCGCGCCCTTGCTTTTCAGGGTTTCGACGACGTGCCGGTTGTGGACGATCTCGTGGCGGACATAGACCGGCTGGCCGTACTTCTCCAGGGCGCGTTCGACAATGTCGATCGCCCGTACGACGCCCGCGCAAAAGCCGCGCGGCTGGGCAAGAACGACACGCATCGATTTCGCTCCATCATGCATAGTTTCAACGCGCGCTAAGCCCCTAACCCCAAAGGGGAATTCAATTCTTAGCCCGCCTAGGGGCAGTTTCCCGAAAGATATCGGCTTCCGCAACGACTTTCTTGAACGCCTATAGGCGCAACCGGGCGTCAACGTACCGCCGTTTGTGTCGGGCGGGGTTTGCTATAGAGATGAAGTCAATTCTTGGCCAGTGGGTATCGTGGACATGACTGGATCGCCAGGCGGTGCGCCTCCTATGCGGAATCAAGCGCAATCGCCGCACCTCTCGCAGGCCATGGCGCACGCTGCCAAGGCCGTCGAAGAAGTTCTGGAGCAGGTGTTGCCTAAACCGCACGGCCTGCATGGCCGCGTCCACGAAGCGATGCGTTACGCCACGTTCGCGGGCGGCAAGCGGCTGAGGCCGTTTCTGGTCGTGCAAAGCGCCGGCCTGTTCGCGGTTAACCCTGAAAACGTCTTGCGCACGGCCGCCGCGATCGAAGTGCTTCACACCTATTCGCTGGTCCACGACGATTTGCCCTGCATGGACGACGATGCCTTGAGGCGCGGCCGGCCGACCGCCCATATCGCCTTCGACGAAGCCACGGCGGTTCTGGCGGGTGACGCCCTTCTGACCATCGCCTTCGAGATTCTCGCCGCGGCGGAAACCCATCCGTCGGCAGAGGTCCGCTGCCGCCTGGTGACGCGTCTGGCGCAAGCTGCCGGCAGCAACGGCATGATCGGCGGCCAGATGATCGACATGCGCGCGCCCGACAGCGCTTTTGGTGCGGACGAGGTGATGCTCCTGCAAAGGTTGAAAACCGGCCAGCTTTTCGAGTTCGCCTGTGAGGCCGGTCCGATCCTGGCCGAAGCAGGAAGCGACCATCAGAATCGCCTGCGCGCCTATGCCCGCGACATGGGCCTGGTCTTTCAGATTACCGACGATCTCCTCGATGTCACCGGCACGGCGGAAAAGACGGGTAAGGCGGTCGGCAAAGACAAGGATCGCGGCAAGGCCACTCTGGTTTCGATCCATGGCGTCGAGGACGCGCGCGCCGAAGCGGGGAAGATCGCAAGACGCGCCGTTGCCGCGCTCGACGCTTACGGAATGGAAGCGGACGCGCTGCGCGCCCTACCGCCGTTCCTGATCGACCGGGAATCATGATGGCGCTTCCTCATAATTTTGACATAGATATTGTGGACCCTTGCCTCCTTCGGAGGCGCTTCAGCCTTAGAGGACGACTATGAGATCTGATGGAATCCGGGCGCTGTCGCTGGCGACGGCAATCGTGGTGGCGGCGTTGTCCGCGCCGGCGGCAAAGGCGCAGACTCCCGATCCGGCGGTGCAGCAGGTGCAGACGTTCTACGACGCCTTGCTCGATTCGATGAAGCACGCCAAGGAACTCGGGCTGAAAGGGCGCTACGACAAGCTGAATCCCGTCATCGAGCAGACCTTCGATTTTCCCGACATGGTGAAGCTCGCGGTCGGTCCCGGTTGGGCCACGACGTCGCCGGCGGAACAACAGGCGCTGCTCACGGCGTTCGAACGCATGACCGTCGCCAACTACGCGAGCAACTTCAACGGTTACGACGGCGAGAAGTTCGTCGTCGCGCCGACGACGACACCGCGCGGAACCGACCGCGTGGTGCAGTCGAAGCTGATTGCCAAAGACCAGACGGTTCCCTTTGGCTATCGTATGCGCCAGAGCGGCGGAACCTGGAAGATCCTGGACATCTATCTCAACGGCTATGTCAGCCAGCTCGCGACCCAGCGCTCGGATTTCGGCGCCACGCTGGCGGCCGGCGGTCCCTCCGCTCTGGTGAAAAAGATCAATGCCTTGACGGATAAGTTGTTGGGCGGCTGACTGTCTCCGCTGGCGGCGGGCCCAACAGCGCCGGCAGGAAGAACAGCGTCGTCAGCAGCGTCCAGGCTAGCGAGATGATGAGAAGCTCGCCCATGCTGGCCGTCCCCGGATGGCTCGAGAGCCACAGCGAGCCGAAGCCGGAGGCCGTCGTCATGGCGCTGAAGATCACGGCCCGTGTCAGACTCGACTGCAGCAGCGCGCGCGCCCCCGCGCGCCAGGCGACTACGTAATAGATGTTGAATGCCACGCCGATGCCGAACAGCAGCGGCAGCGCGATGATGTTGGCAAAGTTGAGCTGAAGTCCGAACACGCAGCAGGTCGCCAGCGTCAGCACTGCCGTGAGGACCAGCGGCACGATCGTCATAATGACATCGCGCTCGCGCCGCAGCACCGCTACCAGCAGGATGGTGATGACCAGGAACGACCAGAAGCCGGCTTCGGTGAAGGCGCCGACGATGGTTTGCCCCGATTCCTGGATCGTGATCGGCGTGCCGGTCGCCTCCGGCGTGACCGCGAGCACCGCCTTGCTGAAGCGCTTGAGCGACTTGTTGTCGTTGGCATTGGTCTTGGGGAACACCTGCAGGCGCGCGGTTCCGTCCTTGGCCACCCATTCGGCGAGCAGATCGGGCGGCATCGTCTTGAGACTCACCGGCCCGGCCTGCAGGGCGTTGCGCAGTTCGCTGAGCAAGGTATTCAGCCCCGGAACCAGCGCGTTCGCGGCAGCCAGCCGCCTATCCCGCGGTCCGGCTGCGAGCGTTTCCATCACCTGTGCCAGCCTGCGCGCGTCCGCGGCCGCTTGCTTCTCCGTGGCGCGCTGCCTCTTCTTCGCGGATTGGGCGTCGGCGGCTTGGCGGAGCGCTTTGGCCGCGGCCTTCAGACTGGTCACGATCTGCTCGTCGTTTGGCGCCGGCTTGACGTCGAACGGATTGAGCGCCGCGTCCAGCAGGAACGCCGTATCCGAGATCATCGCCAGCTTCTTCGGCTGATCGTCGGGCACGAAACTCTTGAGCGTCAGCACCTGGCCGATGAGCGGGCTTTGCTGCAGCTTCTCGGCCAGCTTATCGGTTGCGTCGAGCGAGGGCGCCAGCACGTCGATGGTGTTGGGCGAGGTATCGGGATCCGTCATCAGGTCGAACAGCGTGGACATGGATTCGACGTGACGGCTTCTCAAATCCAGCGGATTGAAATCGAATTTGAGGAAGGGAACCGTGCCGAGAGCAGCCAGGCCCACCAACGCGCCGGCGGTCAGGATTTTCATGCGGTGCGTGGCGACGAAACGGTCGATTGGCGCGAAGAAGGAAAATCCGACCGGCTCCCCTTCGCCGGCGGGTTTGACCAGAACGATCAGCGCGGGCAAGAGCGAAATGCTGAGCCCGAAGGCGATAATCATGCCCATGCCGGCGATAAGGCCGAGCTCGGCGACGCCGACGTAGTCGGTCGGTATGAACGAAAAGAATCCCGCCGCCGTCGCCGCTGCGGCCAGCGCCAGAGGCGTGCCGACGCGCCAGCCCGCCCGTCGCAAGGCGGCTTCGAGATCGTCTTTGCGGTGCCGCTCGGAGCGGTAGCGCACGGAGAACTGGATGGCGAAATCGACGCCCAGGCCGACGAACAAAGCCACGAACGCGATCGAGATGATGTTGAATACTCCGACGGCCAGAAGTCCCAGCGCCATCGTCAGTGACAAACCTGCACCCAATGTCGCGAGAATGCAGAAGATGAGGCGGAAGGAACCCACCGCCATCCACAGCGACAGCGTGACGGCCAGCAGCATGGCGATGCCCATCACGTCGGCGCGCTCGGCGATGGTGGCGAATTCCTCGTCCGCCAGGGGGACCGGCCCCGTCAGACGCACGCGCACGCCCCTGTCGGGCGTCAGCGCCAGCGCGCGCGCGACCTGCCGGATCGCCGAACTCGCAGGCGCGCCGGGCGAGAGCGCGTTGTAATCGAGCTTGGGCTGCACCTCGATGAAGGTGCGCAGCCGTTGGCCGCCGGTGTTGCCGGTGAAAAGCGTCCGCCAGGACAGGAAGGCGCTCTGTCCCTGTGCGGTTTTTTCCAGCGTGTCGGCAAAGGCGGCCATCGGGCGGTCTATGTCGGAAAGCTTGGCCTGGCCGTGGGCGATCCCCATCAGCGCGGTCGAGAGGCTGTCCATGACGCCGCGCAGGGAAGGATCGGCGGCGAGCGCGCCCAGGAACGGTTGCGCCTTGACGAGGCTTTGCGTCGTTTCGCGCACCTCCTGCTCCGACAGGAACAACAGGCCGTTGCGCTCGAAGAACTCCCCGCCGTCGGGACGGCGCACCGCGGGGAACATCGTTCTGTTCTCGGCGAGCTTGGCGGCGAGCAAGTCGGCCGCTCCGTTGGCGCGCTCGGCGGTGGCTCCGTCGATCACGACAAGGATGAGGTTGTTGCGCTGGGGGAACAGGCGGTCGAAGCGTATCTGCTGCTTTCGCCATGCCAGTTTGGCGGAGATCAGCGTCTCGCTGTTGGTGTTCATGGCAAAATGATTCGCCGTGTACAGCCAGGAGGCCGACGTCGCCAGAACGGCCGCCGCGATGACGGCGCGCGCGTGGCGGCAGCAGAAGGCGACAATCATTTCGATGCTAGACATGGAATGCCCCGGCGCCGGACGGCCGTGCGATACTATTGCTTCAGGGTGTCGGGCGCGACGTCGATGTTGTTGATGTCATGGTTGCGCCTTTGCACATACATGCTGCGCATGGCGGCGTAATAGTCGATGGAGTTCCGCTCGACATCGCGCAGCGCCCCGATGCTGCGCGAACGCTGGTCGACCACCTTGAGCAGGTTCTCGCCGAGCGACACGTAAAGCTTGCCATCGTAAGTGACGTAACCCAGCGGATTGAAGTAATGGTCGACGAGAATCCTGCCGGCCAAGTCGCGCGGCAGGGTCGAGCCGAGAAGCGGCAGCACCAGATAGGGCCCGCCCGGCACGCCATAAACCGCCAGGGTCTGGCCGAAGTCCTCGTCGTGTTCGGGAAGGCCCATCCCGGACGCGGGGTCCATGACGCCCAGAATGCCGATCGTCGTGTTGACGCCGAAGCGGCCGACCGCGTCGCCGGCTCGTGTCGCCTCGCCTTGCAATACGTCGTTGGCGAAGGTGACCGGCAATGTCAGGTTGGAGAGGAAATTGTGCACTCCGTTGCGGGCGGCATCGGGCACGGCCGACTTGTAATAACTCGCCGCCGGCAGCGCGGCGTGCTTGTCGAGGGTGTGATTGAACGCGAAGACTTGGCGATTGACGGGTTCGAAGGGGTCCCAGACGGAATCATCATAGTTGCCGCTGCTTGCGCAGCCGCCCAGCAACAGGGTAACAACCATCGCGGCCCAAAATGAGCGTAGCGTCACGTTCGATCACCCCACCAACAGCGGGAACGATACAGAGAGTCGCAGGGGTGCGTCCAATCCTCATTTTCCACCAGAAGAACAGAGGTTTACGTAGCGGTCGCTACATCACGGCGCCGATGTGCCAGGGCACGAACTCCAGGTCGCCGTAGCCCAGCTCCTCGCTTTTGGTCTTCTTGCCGGATGCAACGTCCAGCATGGTGTCGAGGATTTCCGCGCCCTTTTCCGCCACGCTGGCCTCGCCCGTTGCGATCGTCCCGCAGTTGATGTCCATGTCGTCCGCCATGCGCCGGTAGATGTCGCTGTTGGTGGCGAGCTTGATGGACGGCGAAGGCTTGCAGCCATAGGCCGAGCCGCGTCCGGTGGTGAAGGCGAGCAGGTTGGCGCCCGAGGCGACCTGTCCGGTGGCGGAGCAGGGGTCGAGGCCCGGGCTGTCCATGAACACGAGTCCGTGCGTCTTCACCGGTTTGGCATACTCGAACACGTCCATCAGCGGCGAAGTTCCTCCCTTGGCGACCGCGCCCAGCGATTTTTCCAGGATGGTCGTCAGTCCGCCGGCCTTGTTGCCGGGCGTCGGGTTGTTGTTCATCTCCATGTTGTTGATGGCGGTGTAGTTTTCCCACCATTTGATGCGCCCGCGCAGCGTCTCGACCAGATCCGGCGAAGCGGCGCGCGCGTAAAGCAGATGTTCGGCGCCGTAGATTTCCGGCGTCTCCGACAAGATGACGGTGCCGCCCAGCGCCACCAGCCTGTCCGACGCGTTGCCCAGCGCGGGGTTGGCGGTGACGCCCGACCACGCGTCCGAGCCGCCGCATTGCAGGCCGACGACCAGCGCGCTCGCCGGCTGCTCGCTGCGCTCGGCGCGATTGACCTCGGGCAACATCGTCTTCAGGCGTTGCAGTCCTTCGGCGACGGCCTTTCTGGTGCCGCCGGCGTCCTGGATGTTGTAGGCCTGGAAACGCGGACCTTCGCTGAGGCCATAGTCCTTCCGCAGGCGCGCGATCTGGATGACTTCGCAGCCCAGTCCGACCAGCAGCACCGCGCCGAAATTCGGATTGGCGGCGGTCCCCCACAACGTGCGCACCAGCAGATCGTAATTCTCGCCGGAGCCGGCCATGCCGCAGCCGCTCGTATGGGTGATGGGAACGATGCCGTCGATGTTGGGATAGTCGCGCAGCAGGCCGCTCTTCTCGGCGGCTGCGGCGATGAAGCGGGCGACCGAGGCCGAGCAGTTCACGCTGGTCAGCACGGCGACATAGTTGCGCGTGCCGACGCGTCCGTCGTCGCGCCGGTATCCCATGAACATGCGCGGCGCTTCGCTGGCGCGGAAGACGGACCGCGTCTCGGCTTTGGAGCGCAGATCCGAGGTGACGACGTTGTGCACATGCACATGCGTGCCCGGTGCGATGTCCTGTGTCGCCACGCCGATCACCTGGCCATATTTGCGCACAGGCTCGCCCGCGGCAATGGCGCGCGTGGCGATCTTGTGGCCGAAGGGAATGGCATCGAGCATCGTGAGCTTCTCTGGCGCGATCTTCGTGCCGGCGGGGAGCGAGCGGGCGGCGACGACCACATTGTCGCTGGGATGGAGACGGATGACACCGGTGTCTAGAAGTGCGCTCCGATCCGCCACGATGAGAACTCCCGTAATTTTTGCTAGGTCGGGGCATTGTAGGGCCAAATCCGGCGCTGGGAAATGCGGATGACCTCAAATCTGAAATCTACGGAATGGGTCCGAAGCACGCGGAGCCACAGAATGTAGGCTCGAAGCCCGATGATGCTCTGCCAGAATGACTAGAATTGTTTTCGGTAATGTTGCCGCGATGTCACGGGAAACCCAAGGAATCCTTTGAGTTTTGCGCCTACGATCTGCTAAATTAATGGCGGTAATCTAGGATGAATCTAAAGTACTTTGGTGCCATGAGGGGCCTGAACCGCGCGCTGGTTGTCGTCGCGGGCGTTGTCGTGTCCATCGCGACCGCCTTGCCGTCGCTCGCGCTCGAGTTGGCCGACGCACCAAAGGTAACCGCTGTCACGGCACCGGCCACGCGCCTTGCAGACTATTCGTTCAAGCTCGATCTGCCGGCGCTGATGCCGGGGCTTTCCTCTGGCCCGCAGGATCTTTCGCGTTACGCCACGAACGAAGTCGCCAGCGAGTTCGTGGTGTTCGACGGCGTCAGTCTCATTGCCGGGTTCAACGTCGACATGGCGCGTATGCTCGACCGCTACGCGCCGACCGCCAACGCCTATAACGGGCTTTTCACTTCCGCTTCGGCGGTGGGTTCGCCGTTTGTGTCGTTGTCGAGCGGCGGATCGTTCATCGGCGCGAGTGCGGCGCTCGCCGACGGTCTGCGCCTCAGCTTCGGTCAGGCATCCAGCAGGCCTGGTCTTAATCCGTATTTGCTGACGCCGCGTCTGGCTTTGGCCGGCCTCGGCGGCGCCGGCCTTCCCTACGATGCGCGCAGCACGGATTCGCTGGTTGCCGGCGTGTCGTGGAATTTCGCGAAATGGGGCGGGCTCGACTTTACGGCATCGCAGACGACGGAACGCGGCGGCGCCTTGGGCGCAAGCAATTCTGCGATCGACACCGCACGGACTTCCGCCCTCGGCCTCTCGGCACATTTGGGCTTCGGCGGGGGATGGGTGACGACGGCATCGTACAGCGACGGCACCACCCAGCTCGATCTGCGGCCTGGCGCCTCGACCGTCGGCGCGGAGTCGGAATTGCACCTGCACTCCTATGGCATCGCCATAGCCAAGCAGGGCCTGTTCGGCCGCAACGATGCGCTCGGCGTGGCGTTCTCGCGTCCCGCGCCGAACTACGACGAGGGCACGTTTGCGACCAGCAATTCGGGCGACATGCAGTTTTTCGGCCGCGACAAGCTGTTCGCGGGCGCGGCGCCGGAAACCGATTTCGAGCTCGGCTACATGACCAAGTTCTTCGGCAATTCCGTCGCCCTGCAGGCCAACGCCGCCTACCAGACGAATTTCGGCGGCCAGACCGGCAACCAGTTCTCGCTGCTGAGCCGGGCGAAGATCAAGTTCTGATCGTCCATGGCCGGGCTCGACCCTGCCATCCGTGACCGGGCTTGACCCGGCCACCCAGGCATCTACAACCCCGACACTCCAGACGCCGCCGCAAAGGAACCGACGATGGCCGGGCCGCAATACGTTTTCGTGATGAAAGGTCTGTCGAAGACCTATCCCGGCGGCCGTCAGGTGCTGAAGGATATTTGGCTGTCGTTCTATCCCGGGGCGAAGATCGGCATCGTCGGCGTCAACGGCGCGGGCAAGTCCACGCTGATGCGGATCATGGCGGGGCTCGACAAGGAATTCACCGGCGAGGCCTGGGCGGCCGACGGCATCCGCATGGGTTATCTGCCGCAGGAGCCCCAGCTCGATCCGTCTCTGGATGTGCGCGGCAATGTGATGCTGGGTGTGGCCGCCAAGAAGGCTCTTGTCGACCGCTTCAACGAGATCGCCGCGAACTATACCGACGAAACGGCGGATGAAATGGCCCGCTTGCAGGACGAGATCGAAGCCAAGGGCTTGTGGGACCTCGACAGCCAGATCGATCAGGCGATGGACGCGCTGCGCTGTCCCGCCGGCGACGCCGAGGTTTCGAAACTCTCGGGCGGCGAGAAGCGCCGGGTGGCGCTGTGCCGCCTCTTGCTCGACGCGCCCGACATCCTGCTGCTCGACGAACCCACCAACCATTTGGACGCGGAATCCGTCGGCTGGCTCGAGCAGCATCTGCGCGAATACAAGGGCTGCGTCATCTTGGTGACCCACGACCGCTATTTTCTCGACAACGTCACCGGCTGGATCCTGGAACTCGACCGCGGACGCGGCATTCCGCACGAAGGCAATTACTCCTCCTTCCTGGCGGTCCAGGATAAGCGTCTTCAGCAGGAAGGCTCGGAGGCGGCGGCGCGCGAGCGCACCATCGCCCGCGAACGCGAATGGATTTCACAGTCGCCCCGCGCGCGCCAGGCCAAATCCAAAGCGCGCATCAACGCCTACGAAGAACTGCTGGCGAAGTCCCAGGAGCAGCGCGGCGGGCCGGCGCAGATCGTCATTCCGGTGGCGGAGCGTCTAGGGTCGCTGGTCGTCGAAGCCGAGGGTTTGGCGAAGGCTTATGGCGATCGGCTGCTGTTCGAGAATGTAATTTTCAACCTGCCGCCGGGCGGGATCGTCGGGGTCATCGGTCCGAACGGCGCCGGCAAGACGACCTTGTTCAGGCTCATCACCGGCCAGGAGAAGCCGGACACCGGCGCGCTGCGCATCGGCGACACGGTACGCATCGGCTATGTCGACCAGTCGCGCGATGCGCTCGACGCGAAGAAGACCGTCTGGGAGGAAATTTCCGGCGGCAACGACGTGCTGGAACTGGGCAAGCGCACGATGCAGAGCCGCGCTTATGTCGGCGCCTTCAACTTCAAGGGTGGCGATCAGCAGAAGAAGGTCGGCCAGTTGTCAGGCGGCGAACGCAACCGCGTCCATCTCGCCAAGATGCTGAAGTCCGGCGCCAATCTGCTGCTGCTCGACGAACCGACCAACGATCTCGACGTCGAGACCCTGCGCGCGCTGGAACTGGCGCTGGAGGAATTCGCCGGCTGCGCCATGATCATCAGCCATGACCGCTGGTTCCTCGACCGCATCGCCACGCACATGCTGGCCTTCGAAGGCGACAGCCATGTCGAATGGTTCGAGGGCAACTACCAGGAATACGAAGCCGACAAGAAGCGCCGGCTCGGTATCGACGCCGATCAGCCCCACAGGATCAAGTACAAGCGGTTCAAGCGGGCGTGACGCCTAGCGGATTTGCTGCGCCTTCTTCTTCAAGCTCGATATGAGCGTGGGGACGTCGCCGTTGTTCTGGCCGAGGTACGAGGTGAACTCGCTTCTCTGCATCTCGCGCAGCCACACGCCTTCGACCGAGAAGTCGATCACCGCCAGCCGTCCGTTCCGGCCGACGACCCGGAAATCCACCTCGAGCGGTTTCGCTTCGTGGCTTTTCGCCGGATCGATCATCACGGTCTTGACGACGCTTTCGTCCGCGGCCAGCGGATAGGAACCCGTCACTTGCAACGTCTGGCCGGAAAACTTGTTGAAATAGGTCTGATAAACCGCCAGCGCGTAATCCTTGAACGCGTCATCGAATGCGGCCAGATCGTCGGGCGATGCCGAGCGCCTGTACTGGCCCAGGGTATAGTCGGCAATGGTCTTAATATCGGTCAGCCCGAGCAGGAACACCTGGAACTGCGTGCGGCGCTGATCCTTGCTGAGTTGCTTGTTGTTGAGGATCGTTAGTCCCTTCTGCACGTTGTCCGTGATGTATTGCTCGGCCGGGGTCGCCGCCTGTGCCGGCGCCAAAAATCCCGCGAAGCCTGCGGCAAGAACCAGGATTGCGAGCATCAGCCGAAGGGGCTGCGTTGCGGCCATGACGTAGTGTCCTTGGGGAAACTTGTACATCCGTCAGCGAACCTCCCATTTCTCGAACCCAGAGGTAATCGTCGGCTGCGCTTGTGGCAAGTTCGTGGCGGCGGTTCACTCTTCCGAAGGTTGCGGCGCTCCCGGCGCGCCGTTGTGGATTTCGTTGGCCCGGTATTGCCTGTAGAGGCTGCGGGTTGCCGCATAATAATCCAGCGAGTTGCGCTCTACATCGTCCACGGTCTCCATGTTGCGCGCGCGAAGGTCGAGCAACGTGAAGTAGTTGCGCCCGACGATCCACCAAGGATGCTGTTTGATCCGGATGTAGATGGTGGGATCGAAGAAGATGTCCACCACGCGTCCGACGGCGTCGCGCGGCGGCGCGGGCCCGAACAGGGGCAGGACTATGTAAGGCCCTTCGTCCATGCCCCAGACCGCCAGGGTCTGACCGAAATCCTCGCTGTGTTCAGGAATGCCCATTCCCGACGCCACGTCGAACAAACCGGCGAGGCCCACGATGGAGTTCAGGGTGAACCGGGTGAGGGTCTGGGTGGCCCGCTTGGACTCGCCTTGCAGCACATCGTTGGCGAAAGTGACGGGAAGATCCAAGGTTGTCAGAGTGTTATGGATCGACTCGCGGAGCGGCTGGGGGATGTTGCGGTTGTAGGATCGAGCCGTGGGATGCAAGGTCCAGTCATCAAGTTTCTGGTTGTAAGCGAAGATTTCCCGGTTTGTAGCTTCGTACGGGTCGTTGTTGGCGAGTGCGTCCGGGCTTGATGTGCCGCAGGCCGAAAGGCACAACGCGGCCAAAATTGCCGCAAATGGTAGGAATTTGCGCATCTCCCGCGCCCCGGTTTACCCAAGGGCGCCCCCCCTCGAGTTCTTTTAGCGCCTTTTTCTCTTGGCGTCTTGCATCGGCGGATCATATAAAGATATGTTTATATGTGTTGTCAGGAGTCCAAAATGGACAAACTTGTTGCCATGCTGCGAGCGGCCGGCGATCCCACGCGCCTGCGCCTGCTGCTTTTGCTGCGTCAGGCGGAGCTCACGGTCAGCGAATTGATCGAGATTGTCGGCCAAAGCCAGCCGCGGGTCTCGCGCCATTTGAAGCTCTTATGCGGCGCTGGCCTGATCGAGCGGTTCAAGGAAGGAAGCTGGGTTTTTTACAGGGCCACCGACGAAGGGCGGGGTGCGGCGCTCGGCACCACGCTGTCGGATTTGGCGCGGGGACCTCATCAGCCCGACTTGAAGCGGCTGTCGGCGGTGCGCGAAGGCCGCGCCGCGGAGGCCGCCGCTTACTTCAAGGCGAACGCCTCGGAATGGGGCCGCATCCGCGCGCTGCATGCGCCGGAAAAAGACGTCGAGGCCGCCATTGTCCGCCACCTGGGCGGCCAGCCGATCGAGCATCTGCTGGACGCCGGGACGGGAACCGGGCGCATGCTGGAGCTGCTGGCTGCGCAGGTGAAGCGCGCCGTCGGCGTCGATGTCAGTCCCGAGATGCTGGCGATCGCGCGCGATCGTCTGATGCGGTCGAACCTGGCGCATTGCCAGGTTCGGCAAGGCGACACCTATCGCTTGCCGTTCCCCTCGGGCGGGACGTTGGCCGGTTTCGACGCGGTGCTGTTTCACCAGGTGCTGCATTACCTCGACGATCCGGCCGCCGCCGTCGCCGAGGCGGGGCGCGTGATGCGCGCCGGAGGCCGCATGCTGATCGCTGACTTCGCGCCGCACGAACTGGAATTCCTCCGCGAGGACTTCGCCCATCGCCGGCTTGGATTCTCCGACCGCGAAGTACAGGGCTGGTTCGCCGCCGCCGGCTTGCGGCCCTTGGCGGTGGAAGCGATCGCGCCGCACGCCGCTTCGAAGGAAAAATTGACGGTGAAGATCTGGCTTGCCGTTTCGGCCGCCAAGTCCCGCGCGGAGGCGGCATGAGCCTCGAAGACCTCGTCGCGGACAGCCGCCCCATCGGCGTGTCGTTCGAATTCTTTCCGCCGAAGACTGCGCAGATGGAGGAGCAGCTCTGGCGGGCGGTGAAGCGGCTGGAGCCGCTACAGCCAGCCTTCGTCTCCGTCACTTATGGCGCGGGCGGCTCGACGCGCGACCGCACGCACGCCACGGTCAAGCGGATCGTCGAGGAAACGACGCTCAAGCCCGCGGCGCATCTTACCTGCGTCGCCGCCACGCGCCACGAGGTCGAAGACGTCGTGCGCTCCTATTGGCGGGCGGGCGTGCGCCATATCGTGGCCTTGCGCGGCGACATGCCGGAGGCCGGCGCCCCCTACGCTTCGCATCCGGATGGTTATGACTCCACGCCGAAGCTGATCGAGAGCATCCGGGCCGTCGCGGCGTTCACGGTCAGTGTCTCCTGTTATCCCGAACGCCATCCGGATTCGCCTTCGTTCGAGCACGATCTCGATCTCTTGAAACGCAAGGTGGAAGCGGGCGCCTCGCGCGCCATCAGCCAGTTCTGCTTCGACAGCGATGCGGTGGCGCGCCTGCGCGACCGCGCCGACCGGTGGGGCATTTCCGTGCCCATCGTGCCCGGCCTGATGCCGACGACGAATTTCAAGGGCATTGCGCGCATGGCGGCGCGTTGCGGGGCAAGCATCCCCGCCTGGCTGTCGCGTCTCTACGAGGGCCTCGACGACGATCTCGAGAGCCGGCGCGTTATCGCCGCATCGGTGCTCGCCGAACAGGTCGTGCAGCTGCACGCGCACGGCTTCGACCAGTTTCATTTCTACACGCTCAACCAGGCCGACCTCACCTACGCGACGTGCCGGATATTGGGGTTGGTGCCAAAGGATTTGCCATGAGCTTCGACCGCGCCGCACGCCTTCGCTGGATGAAGGAGGAAGCGGCCAAGCGCATTCTGCTGCTCGACGGCTCCTGGGGCGTGATGATCCAGGGCTACGGGCTGGGCGAGGACGACTTTCGCGGCGCGCGTTTCGGCAGTCACACCAGCGATCTGAAGGGCGACAACGATCTTCTGACGCTGACCAAGCCTGATGTGATCCGCGAGATCGGCAATGCCTATATTTCGGCCGGCGCGGACATCATCGAATCCAACACCTTCACGGCGACGGAAACGTCACAGGCCGATTACGGTCTGGCCCATCTCGTCGGCGAACTGAACTTCGAAGGCGCGAAGCTGGCGCGCCAGATCTGCGACGCGCGCACAACGGCCGAACGCCCGCGGCTGGTGGCGGGCATCCTCGGCCCCACCAACCGCACCGCCTCCATTTCGCCCGACGTCAACGATGCGGCCTTCCGCAACATCGCCTTCGACGATCTGCGCCGCACTTATCTTGAGGCCGCATTGGGTCTGATAAAAGGCGGTGCCGACGTTCTGATGGTCGAGACGATCTTCGACACGCTGAACGCCAAGGCCGCGATCTTCGCCATCGAGCAGGCCTTCGAGGCGTCCGGCGAACGGCTGCCGGTGTGGATTTCGGGTACCATCACCGATCTTTCCGGCCGCACGCTGACCGGCCAGACGCCCGAGGCCTTCTGGCATTCGGTGCGTCACGCCGATCCGTTCGCCGTCGGCCTCAACTGCGCGCTAGGCGCCAAGGAGCTTCGCCAGTATGTCGCCGACCTGTCGGCGGTGGCCGATACGCTGGTCAGCGCCCATCCCAACGCCGGGCTGCCCAACGAATTCGGCGGTTACGACGACACCCCTGAACAGATGGCGGAACGGCTCGGCGAATTCGCGCGCTCGGGTCTGGTCAACATCGTCGGCGGCTGCTGCGGCACGACGCCCGCGCACATCAAGGCCTTCGCGGAAGCGATCGAAGGCGTTGCCCCGCGCGCCGTTCCCGAGAAGCCCCGCTATTTGCGCCTTTCGGGTCTCGAACCCTTCACGTTGACGCCGGAAATGAACTTCGTGAACATCGGCGAGCGCACCAACATCACCGGCTCGGCCAGGTTCCGCAAGCTCATCGCCGCCGACGATTACGAGGGCGCTCTCGACGTCGCGCGGGGCCAGGTCGAAAACGGCGCGCAGATCATCGACGTCAACATGGACGAGGGCTTGATCGATTCCGAAGCCGCGATGCGCCGGTTTCTCAATTTAATTGCGGGGGAGCCCGACATCGCGCGCGTTCCGCTGATGATCGACTCTTCGAAGTGGAGTGTGATCGAGGCGGGCCTCAAATGCGTGCAGGGCAAGGCCATCGTCAATTCGATCTCGCTCAAGGAAGGCGAAGAGGCGTTCATCGCCCGCGCCAGGGAAGTGCGCCGCTTCGGTGCCGCCGTCGTGGTCATGGCCTTCGACGAGCAGGGCCAAGCAGATACTCGCGAGCGCAAGTTCGACATCTGCAAGCGCGCCTACGCCATCCTGGTGGACGAGGTCGGTTTCCCGCCGGAAGACATCATCTTCGATCCCAACATCTTCGCGGTCGCCACCGGTATCGAGGAGCACAACGAATACGGTGCCGCTTTCATCGATGCCGCCCGGCGCATCCGCAAGGAACTGCCCTACGCCCACGTTTCGGGCGGCGTCTCCAATTTTTCCTTCTCGTTCCGCGGCAACGAAGCGGTGCGTCAGGCGATGCACTCCGTCTTCCTGTTCCACGCCATCAAGGCGGGCATGGACATGGGCATCGTCAATGCCGGCCAGCTTGCGGTCTATCAGGATATTCCCACGCCGTTGCGCGAGGCCGTCGAAGACGTGCTGCTCAACCGCCGCGCCGACGCCACCGAACGCCTGCTCGGCCTCGCCAATCAGTACAAGGGCGGCGGAGCGGCGGCTGAGGTGGAAAACGCGGCCTGGCGCGCGCTGCCGGTGCAAGAGCGGCTTACCCATGCGCTGGTCCATGGCATCGACGCCTTCGTGGTGGAAGACACCGAGGAGGCGCGGCACAAAGCGGTTCGTCCGCTCGACGTGATCGAAGGCCCGCTGATGGCCGGCATGAATGTCGTGGGCGATCTGTTCGGCTCGGGCAAGATGTTCCTGCCGCAGGTCGTCAAGTCCGCGCGCGTGATGAAGAAGGCCGTCGCCTATCTGCTGCCCTACATGGAAGCCGAGCAGGCGAAGAACCGGACCAGGGAACCCGCGGGCCGCATCGTCATGGCGACGGTGAAGGGCGACGTGCACGACATCGGCAAGAACATCGTCGGCGTCGTGCTCCAGTGCAACGGCTACGAGGTGATCGATCTGGGCGTGATGACGCCGGCGCAGAAGATCCTTGACACCGCGCGGGAGAAAGGCGCCAACATCATAGGGCTGTCCGGCCTCATCACGCCGTCGCTCGACGAGATGTGCCATGTCGCCGCCGAGATGGAGCGCCAGGGCTTCGACATTCCGCTGCTCATCGGCGGAGCCACCACCAGCCGCGTGCACACGGCGGTCAAGATCGATCCGAATTACCGCCGCGGGCAGACCGTCTACGTCACCGATGCCTCGCGCGCGGTGGGTGTGGCCTCCAATCTGCTGAGCAGGGACGCACATGCCGGCTTCGTCGCCAACGTACGCCGCGAGTACGAGGAGATCGCGCGCACCCATGCCGCGCAGCGCGCCCCCGGCCGCCGCCTCACGCTTCAGGCCGCCCGCGCCAACAAGCTCAAGTTCGACTGGTCGTCCTATGTGCCGCCGGCGCCCGCCTTTCTGGGCGTGCGCACGTATGACAATTACGATCTGGCGGAGCTGGTACGGTATATTGACTGGACGCCGTTCTTCCAGACCTGGGAACTGACGGGCAGGTATCCTTCCATCCTTGAGGACGACAAGGTCGGAAAAGCCGCGCGCGGGTTGTTCGACGACGCGCGGAAGATGCTGGTGAAGATCGTGGAGGAGAAATGGCTAACGGCGCGCGCCGCCTTCGGCTTCTTCCCGGCGAACGCGCAAGGCGACGACGACATCGCGGTCTTCGGCGATAAAGCCCGCAAATCTCCCATCGCCACGTTGCATACGCTGCGCCAGCAGATGGCGCGCGACGGCGGCAAGCCCAATCTCGCGCTCGCCGATTTCATCGCGCCGCCGGGCGTCGCCGATTTCATCGGCGGATTTGTGGTTACCGCCGGCCACGGCGAGGAGGCGCACGTCAAGCGCCTGGAGGCCGCGCATGACGATTACTCCGCCATTCTGCTGCGCGCGCTGGCGGACCGCCTGGCCGAAGCCTTCGCCGAATGTTTGCACGAACGCGTGCGGCGCGAATTCTGGGCCTATGCGCCGGACGAAAATCTCTCCAGCGATCAACTGATCGCGGCATCCTATCGCGGCATCCGCCCGGCACCCGGTTATCCCGCCCAGCCCGAGCACAGCGAGAAAAGCACGCTGTTCAAGCTGCTCGACGCGGAAGCGC
The DNA here is from genome assembly GCA_028871795.1 of Alphaproteobacteria bacterium. Taxonomy (GTDB): domain Bacteria; phylum Pseudomonadota; class Alphaproteobacteria; order Micropepsales; family Micropepsaceae; genus Rhizomicrobium. Next base: position 249,363 of record JAGWMG010000005.1, read on the forward strand.
GCGCCGGCGTTAAGCTCACCGAAAGCTTCGCCATGTGGCCCGGATCGTCCGTATCGGGATTATATTTCTCGCATCCCGAAAGCCGCTATTTCGGCGTCGGCAAGATCGAGAAGGATCAGGTTGAGGACTACGCGCGGCGCAAAGGCTGGACGCTGGCGGAAGCGGAGCGCTGGCTGGTGCCGGTCCTCAACTACAACCCGCGCGCCGTTGCCGCAGCCTAGCGCCGCTCCAGCCAGGCGAGCCGCAGCGCCAGTCCCAGCATCACGCTGGCGGAAATCCAGCCCAGGATCTTCCCGATCACGGGGTTGGCGCGCAGCCTGTCCGCCAGCCTGCCGCCGCCCAGCGCCACCGCGCAATTGACCGCCGTGCCGGAAGCGACGAAGGCGATGCCGAGCAGCAGGATTTGCAGCCACGCAGGCCCCGCGTCTCGGACCACGAATTGCGGTAGGAAGGCGATGAAGAAGATCGCGACTTTGGGATTGAGAACGTCGGTCAACACACCTTGCCGGAACGCGGCGCGCACGGATTGTTCCGTGTCTGGCGCGCTCAGGTGCAGCGGGCGACGCAACATGCCGATGGCGATCCACACCAGATAGGCCGCACCGACATAGCGCACGATGTCGAAGGCGAGCGGCCACGCCGCGAACAGCGCCGCCAGACCGAATGCCGTCAAGATCGTGTAGAAGATTGCGCCCGTGCCGATGCCCAGTGCCGCCGCCAAGCCGGCGCGTGTGCCGCGATGGGCGGCCTGCGCCAGGACGAAGGTCATGTCGGGACCTGGCGTCAGGTTCAGCGCCAGCGCGCCCGCCATGAACAGCGCATACAGATGAAAATGGAACATGCGGCTACTTCCCGTAAAGCCCGGTGATCGTCGCCTGGCCAAGGCTTACCCGCTTGATCGCGGCATCCACCATTGTTGGAGCGGCATCGCTGCTCAGCCCGAGTTTCGCGGTCTTCAACGCGTAGATGGTGAAGATATAGCGATGCGTCTTGCCCGGCGGCGGGGCCGGACCGCCATATCCCGGCGGACCGAAATCGGTGATGCTCTGGATTGTGCCTTGCGGCATTCCACGGACTTTTCCCGCGCCTTCCGGCAGATGCGTGACCGAGGCGGGAATGTCGAATGCCAGCCAATGCCACCAGCCGCCCTCGCGCGGGGCATCGGGATCGAAAACCGTCAGAGCGAAACTTTTGGTTCCGGCGGGAGCGCCCGTCCAGGAAAGTTCCGGCGAGAGGTTTTTGCCGTGATAACCCATGCCGTTATAAACGTGGTCTTCGGGCACAACCTTGCCGTCGATCAGGGTAGGACTGCTAAGCGAGAATGTTCCCGCACTGGAGCTGGTTGCCATCGTCAAGGCCGCGACCGCGATAGAGAGAAAAAACCTGACCACCAGATTATCTCCACGGTGCTTGATTCGCGAGTCTTCTACCCCGGAAAATCATAAGGCGGCCGGCGCACTTTGCGCGCCGTAGCCGCCTTATGCTGCCCCCTTCAATGCGGACCCAAAGCCTGCGGGCCGTCAGCCCCTAATCCGTCGATCCGCAGCCGGCGAAGTAACTCAAGTTTGTCGGATCGGCGCAACGGTCTGTTGATAGGGCCCCGACAATTTAGGAACCGTGTGGATTTAAGGCAACTATTAGACAGGGTTAACAAATGAAGTGTTTAGAAAGCTTCAAACCTTGGCGCTGGTAGTGGGAGCCAAGCCCCTCGCCGTAGACTTCCGTCGGCACCTCGGTCAGCCGCTCGAAAACGAGCCGCCCGATGATCTGTCCGTGCTCCAGGATGAACGGCACTTCGTGCGACCGCACTTCAAGGACCGCACGGGCGCAGGGCGGCTTCGAGGGCGCATAGCCGAAACCGGGATCGAAGAATCCGGCGTAGTGCACCCGGAATTCTCCGACCATCGGATTGAACGGCACCATCTCGGCGGCGAATTCGGGCGGAATGGCCACCGCCTCGCGCGACGCCAGGATGTAGAACTCGTCGGGATCGAGCACGATCGTTCCCGTCTTGCTGGCCTGGATGGGGTCCCAATAGTCCGGCGGATCGAGGACGGCGCGCTTGTCGATGTCGATGATGCCGGTGTGTCGTTTGGCCCGCCATCCGACATGGTGCATGCCCGCGCCGCCTTTCAGGTCCACGCTCAGCGCCAGACCGTTGTCGATGTCCGCCTCGCCGTCCACCAGCGGAGTTTCCGCGTGCAGCCGCTTCAGTTGCGTATCGGTGAATTGAGGCGAGCCCTTGCGCACCCGCAGCTGGTTCAGCCGCGAGCCCTTGCGCACCAGGATCGGAAAGGTGCGCGGCGATATTTCGGCGTAAAGCGGTCCATGATAGCCCGGCTCGATGCGGTCGAAGCCCTGGGCGCGGTCGGTAATCAAACGGGTGAAGACGTCGAGCCGCCCGGTGGAGCTTTTCGGATTGGCGATGCCCGAGACGCGGAACGAGAACTCCGCGCTTTCCAGCAAGGGCGCGACGTAGACGCAGCCGGTTTCCAGCACGGCGCCGCCCGAGAGATCGATTTCGTGCATCGCGGCGTTGGCGAGCTTGTCGCGCACGGTGGATTGCGGCCCCGGCAGGAAGCTGGCGCGAACTCGCCAGGCGACGGAACCCAGCCGCAAGTCGATACTTGCGGGCTGAATCTGGGCATCTTCCACATCTTCCGTAGCGACGATTTCGCGCCGCGCGCGGATCAGCCGCTTGAGCACATGGCCGGGCAGGATACCGGTCGTGAAGCGGCCGTAGCTTTCGCTGTCGCTGGGCTCGTCGGTGCCGAACAGGTTTTCTTCCGCTGCGGTCATGGCGCGCAGTATAGGTCCTGCCGCGCGTCCGTCACGCACCGTCGCCAAGAAACCCACGGATTTCGCACGCCGCTTCCGCCAGGCCGCAGCGCTTGACCGGCGCCTGTTCGGGCAGTGCGCGCAACAGCCGCGACGGCGTCGCCCCCTCCAGGATGACGAAACAGCCCTTGTCGGCAGCGCCCCGGATCAGCCGGCCGAAAGCCTGCTTCAGGCGCAGCCGGGTCAAGAGATCGTCGTAGCCCTTGCCGAATCGGGCGCGCCGCGCCTTGTGCAGGATGGTGGGTTTGGGCCACGGCACTTTGTCGAACACGACCAGGCGCAGCGAACGCCCGGGCACGTCGACGCCGTCGCGCAACGCATCGGTGCCGAGCAGGCAGGAATTCTCCTCGCTGCGGAACAGGTCCACCAGCGCGCCGGTATCCAGCCGATCGACGTGCTGGGCGTAAAGCGTCAGGCCCGCATCGGCCAGCGGCGCGGCGATGCGGCTTTCGACGGCGCGCAGACTGCGCACCGACGTGAACAGTCCGAGCGCGCCGCCGCCCGCAGCCAGGAACAGTTCGCGATACGCCGCCGCCAGGGCGTCGGGGTCGCGCCGCTCCACGTCGCGCACGATGAAGACGCGCGACTGCTCGGCATAAGCGAACGGCGAGCCGAAGCTGGCGCGCTTGGGCGGTTCGGGAAGATGGTGCGCGCCGGTGCGCACTTCAGCGCTCTGCCAGTCGCCGTCGCCGTCCGCCGCGTCGCGCAGCGTCGCCGAGGTGATGAGGGCACCGTGCGCGTGCGCCAGCACTTCGTTCGCCAACGGAATCGTGGGATCGATCCAGCGCCGCTCCAGGCCGACGTCGAGGTCGCGCCCGTCCTCGCGCACGATCTCGAACCAATCGACGAACTCGTCGTGGATTTCGCCCGTTTCCAACGTCTCCAGCATCGCCGTCCAGGCGGGCAGGATGATGCGCCCGCGCCGCTCCAGCCCGCGCGCCGTCGCTTCGATGCGGGCGCGTTGGGCAGGTTCCAGTTCCGCCGCCTTCTCGTTCGATTGCACGCGCAGGTTTTTCGCCAGCCGCATCAGCGGCGCGGCCAGCCGCTTCAGCCCGGCGGCGAGATGTTTCGCCGCCGCGATGGTTTCCTTGCCAAGCGGCTGGGTTTCCGCTTCCAGCGAATAGAAGGCGTCCTTGTCCTCGCTGCGCGCCCGCACATGGCCGTAAGCCGCCGCCAGGAACGTCTCGCCCGGACCGCGGGGCGAACTCAGACGCGACATCCAGCCTTCGCCGGCCAGCGCGCCCGCCGCGTTGACCGCTTCCTGTAGCGCATCGCGCGCGCTTTCGCTGGTTTCCACCAGATCCTTCAGCCGGTCTTCGAGGCCGCGCCTGCGGCTGCGCGCGCGGCCTTCGGGTCCGCGCACCCAACGGCGCAGTTCGGTCATCTCGGCGCCGGACAACAGCGCCGCGAAACCGGAATCCGCCGCGTCGAAAAGATGATGGCCTTCGTCGAAGACGTAGCGCACGCGCCGTTCGGGCGCGGTGTCGGTGGTTTCGTCCACGCTCAGCCAGTCCTGCGCCGCCTGGGCGATGACCAGTGCGTGATTGGCGACAACGATCGGCGTTTGCCGCGCCCGCCGCACGACGCGTTCGATGAAACAGACGCGGTAATGGGGACAGGCGGCGTAGATGCATTCGCCGCGCCGGTCGGTGATTTCGCGCAGGGCGAAACTCGCCGCCAGGAACGCCGGGAAACCGACGCCCGACATGTCGCCGTCCGCCGTCGCCGCGATCCAGCGCGCCACCAGCGCCAGCGCCACGCTGCGCTGCCCCGGCGCCAGCGCCGTGCGTTTGACCGCTTCCTCGAAGTTCAGCAGGCAGAGATAATTCTCGCGGCCCTTGCGCACGACCGCCTTGTCGTCGCGTTCGGCGGGATCGGGATAAAGCCGGGCGATCTCCTGCACGATCTGGCGCTGGAGATTGCGAGTGTAGGTGGAGATCCAAAGGCCCGGCCCGTTCTTCTCCGACCACAGGCTGGCGGGTGCCAGATAGCCCAGCGTCTTGCCGATGCCGGTGCCCGCTTCCACCAGCGCGATCCTGGGCGCGCCGGCGCGTTCGCGCGGCGCAAACGCGTAGCTGGCGGCATCGGCATAGGCGCGCTGTTCGGGGCGCGCTTCCCCCGCGCTGCCCACGAGCCGCGTCAGCCGCGCGCGCGATTCCTCCAAGGAGACAGGCTGTGAAGACGGTTTGCCCGGCGACGCCTCGTCTTCCCATGCCGCCAGCTTGTTCCAGACGTCGAACCCTGCGAGCGGCGATTTCGCGCCTTCGCCTTCGCCGATGCCGTGCAGGATGGCGTCCGCCCAGCGCCAGCCCGCCGCCGAAAGCCTATGGACCAGCGGACGCAGACCGGCCTTCGCCGCTGCCGGACTGTCGGCGATTTCTTCCAGCAGTTTCATCGCCGACGCGCGCAAGGAGCGGGCGGCGTCTTCGGGCGTTTCCGGGGCCGCAAGACCCAGAGCGCGGGCGATCCCCAGCGCGCTCGGCACGCAGGACGCTCCCGGCCGCACGAACGCGAACAACTCCAGCACGTCGAAAAGCGGCTTGGCGGGCGCGACCTTCAGCCGTCCGGCGACGAACGCCGCGTGCGCCACCAGGGCATCGCCCGAACGGAAAAGCTTGCGCGCCTCTTCGGGCCCGATGCGCCGGCAGCCATCGCCGCACACAGCCGCGCCGTGCCCCGCCGGCACCAGGGCGGGGAGGGTGTACAGAAACGCGCTGGCCGTGATTCCGTCGTCCGACATAGCCGACGATCATGCGCGGTCTCAGTGCCCTACGCCACCAAATCCGGATAGAGGTTCGCCAGCGCGTGGCGGACGCGTTCGTGTTCGCACATGATCTTCTGCGCGTCGTTGCGCAGAGCGTGGGCGCTGGCGCCTTGGCGCGCGGCCGAGGCGAAGCCGCGGGCGGCGGCGGTCATGGCCAGAAGGCCCAAGCCGCTGGCGCTGCCGGCGATGTCCTGGGCGAGGCGGGCGGCTTGTTGCCAATTGGCCCCAGCGCTGGCGGTTTCTAGTTCTCCGCAAAGCTGTTCCGCCGTTTCGATGTACGATTTCAGGATCTCGATCAGAGTCGTGACCCCGACCGATTTTTCGAGCGCCGCAAAAGCGGCGGCATCGATCGCCGCCATTGTTTCCTGGCCCGACGGTGCCGGCGAGGCGGCATCCTTGGCGGCGCAGATGTTGGCGAGCGCTGCGTAGAGCTGACGTGCATCGGCGGGACCGCGCAGCAATTCGTTGGCGCAGACGGGCGCGCGGTCGCCGGACGCGAGCAGGGCCAGGATAGGCGCCTTGGCGCTCGGCGCCGCGGCCAGCGTGTCGACATCCCCGGCGGCCAGGATGATCGCGTCGAAAGTGTCCCGTCCAGCCAAGGCTGCGGCTTCCGCCGCGCTCTCGGCGAAGACGAGCTTGTTGCCAAAGGGTTCGAGCGCGTGCGTCAGCGACTTGCGCGCGTCGTTGGAAACGAAGGCGAGCAGTTTCAGACCGGATGGAGGCGGCACCGCGTCGAGATCGCTTTTCGCCGGCTCGCCCTGTTCGGCGGGCCCGACCGCCGGCAGGGTGAACCAGAAGGTGGAACCCTGACCGGGCTCGCTTTCGTAGCCGGTCTCGCCGCCGGCGGCGTCCACGATGCGCTTGACGACCGCGAGGCCGAGGCCCGCGCCTTGGTCGTGCTTGGCGTAGGAGGTGTCGCCGGGCGAGAACGGCTTGAACAGCCGCGGCGCGATCTCCGGCGGAACGCCAAGTCCGGTGTCGACGACGGCGAAGCGCACGAATTCCGCGCCGTCCTTGGCGAGCGTCTCGACGCGGATTTCTATGCCTCCGCTGTCGGTGAATTTGAGTCCGTTGCCGGCGAGCTTGAGCAGCGCCTGGCGGACGCGCCGCGGATCGGCGGCGACGCGCAGGAGATCGGCGCCGGCGGTGACGGTCAGCCGCAGGCCCTTTTCCCAGGCCAGCGGCTGGCACAGCCGGGTCACGGCGCGCGCCGCCTGAACGGGATCGCATTCCTTGTCGGTCAAGCGGTCGCCGTCATCCTGGGTCAGAGCGATGACGTCGTCGAGAAGGGTCTGCAGGCCGCGGCCGGATTCGAGTATCACCTTCACATGATCGCGTTGCGGCCGGCCGAGGTCGGCACGGTCGAGAAGCTGCGCCATGCCGAGCAGGGCGTTGAGCGGCGTGCGCAGTTCGTGGCTGATGTTGGCGATGAAGATGGACTTCGCCCTGGCGCCGGATTCGGCGGCATCGCGGGCCGCTTCGGCCTGGCTCTTTTCCGCCGACAGGCTCTTGACTAGATCGACGTTGTCGAAGCGAAGGCGGATGCTTTCGTTGAGCAGCCGCGCCATGCTGTTGCAGTAATTGCACAGCACGCCGCTGAAACAGAACACCAGGACTGCCGCCATGTCGCTGTAGGGGCTGCCTTCGATCAGCAGCAGAACAATCAGGGGGCCGAGCGAGAAGCAGGCATGGGCCAGATAGGCGGGACGGTGCGCGGAGCGGGCGATGAATTCGGTCGCCGTCATACCCATGTAGGCCAGGCAGAGATAGGCCTGGGCCGAAAACGATCCGGGCACGAACCAGAAGAAGATGCCGACGCCCCAAGTGGCGCCCGCGATACCTGAGACGAATGTAAAGCGTTGGGCCCAGAATTGAGGATCGTCGTCCAGCGAGCGGTGTTTGTAGGCTTGTGCCAGTCGCTCCGCCGCGATGGCGACGACGATCTGCAAGATCAGCGGCAGGTACGGCAGAATCCCCTCGCCACTGACGCTGAACAGCCTCGCCGAGACCGCCAGCGCTGCAAAGGGGAGGGATAGATAATACCGGCCCAGCGCATAGAGAATGTCGATGCGCCCTGCGAATACGCCGCGGTCCTCAGCCTTGTTGGCATTCGCTACAGTGGACATTGACGGCATCCCTGCCGAAAGCCTAGCTTTCCTTGTCTTTCCAAACGCTTAAGGTTTCTCCCGGAATGGCCGCCAGCCCCTCACTGCATGCCGAAGCGCTGGCCGCCCATGCCTGGCCGTTCGAAGAGGCGCGCAAGCTTCTGGCCCGCATCGAGAAACGCAAAGTTGAACGCGATGTCATTTTCGAGACCGGCTACGGCCCGTCGGGCCTGCCCCATATCGGCACCTTCGGCGAAGTGGCCCGCACAACCTGGGTGCGGCGCGCTTTTTCGTTGCTGTCGAACGCCAAGACGCGCCTGCTCGCCTTCTCCGACGATATGGACGGGCTGCGCAAAGTCCCCGACAACGTGCCCAACAAGGAGATGCTGCGCTCCCATCTGGGCAAATCGCTGACCTCCATCCCCGATCCGTTCGGAACGCACGAGAGTTTCGGCGCGCACAACAATGCGCGGCTGAAGGCGTTTCTCGACCGCTTCGGCTTCGAGTACGAATTCCTCAGCTCCACCGATTGCTACAAGAGCGGACGCTTCGACGAGGCGCTGCTCACGGTGCTCGCCCGTTTCGAAAAGGTCCGCGACATCGTCCTGCCGACGCTTGGTCCCGAGCGGCGCGCCACCTATTCGCCCTTCCTGCCGATTTCGCCGAAGACGGGCGTGGTGCTGCAGGTGCCGATCCTGGAATGGGATGCGGAACGCGGCACCATCGTCTTCGAGGAGGACGGCAGGAAGGAGGAAGTCCCCGTCACCGGCGGCCATGCCAAGCTGCAATGGAAGGCGGATTGGGCGATGCGCTGGCTGGCGCTCGGCGTCGATTACGAGATGTCGGGCAAGGACCTGATTTCCTCCGTCGAATTGTCGTCGAAGATCGTGCGCGCCATCGGCGGGGCGCCGCCGGAGGGCTTCAACTACGAACTTTTCCTCGACGACCGGGGCCAGAAGATCTCCAAGTCGAAAGGCAACGGCCTGTCGGTCGACGAATGGCTGACCTACGGCACGCAGGAGAGCCTGGCGCTGTTCATGTTCCAGAAGCCGCGCGCCGCCAAGAAGCTCTATTTCGATTCCATCCCCAAGGCGGTGGACGAATACATCTCGCTGCTCGAACAGTACCGCGCCAACCAGCCCGCCGACCGGCTCGAAAGCCCCATCTGGCACATCCACGGCGGCCATCCGCCGGCGGAGCGTTACCCGGTCGGCTTCGCGCTGCTGCTCAATCTGGTCAGCGCCTCGAACGCACACAATCGTGAGGTGCTGTGGGGATTCATCCGGGCTTATGCTCCCGGGGCGGCGCCGCAGGACAATCCGGGCATCGACAAGCTGGTGGAGTGCGCGATCAAGTACTACGACGATTTCGTCAAACCGCAGAAGCGCTACCGCGCGCCTTCCGACAAGGAACGCGCCGCGCTGACGGACCTCGCGGAAAAACTGCGCGCCTTCGCCGGCGAGCGCGACGGCGAGAAGGTGCAGTTCGAGGTCTACGAGGTCGGCAAGCGGCACGGCTTCGAGCCGCTGCGCGACTGGTTCAAGGCGTTGTACGAAGTGCTGTTCGGCCAGACTGCCGGCCCGCGGTTCGGGTCCTTCGCCGTGCTGTTCGGCTGCGCGGAAACGGCGGCGCTGATCGAGCGGGCTCTGGCGGGCGAATTCGCCACGGCCGCATGATGCGCCCGGCCGTCCTTGCGCTCGCGCTTGCGGGCCTGGTCGCGGCCCACGCCGAAGCACCGCCGACGCCGTATCAGCTTTACGCGGACGGCAGGTACGACGAGGCGGTCCGCGCCGGCCTGGCGCAAAACGACGCGGCGGGCTTCTGCGATGCCGCGCGCGCCGTGCTGGCGCAGGAAGCCTCGCGCGACAAGCCCTGCCTCGATTGTCTGCAGCGCGCCGAGAGCTACGCCAGGCGCGCCGTCGCCGCCGATCCGAAATTCGCGGCGGGGCACATCTATCTCGCCGTCTCGCTCGGGCTGGAGGAGCACATCGAGGGTCCCGTCGTCGCCCGGCTGCGCCGCTATCCCGACCAGGCGAAACGCTCCCTCGACGCGGCGCTCGCCGCGGAACCGAAGAGCGCCTGGGCGCTGGCCGCGCGCGGCGGCTGGAACCTCGCCATCGTGCGCGGCGGGGGCCGCGTCCTGGCCGACATGATCTACGGCGCGACGCTGGCGAAAGGGCTTGCCGACTTCGCCGCCGCCTTCCAGGCGGCGCCGGACAATTTCGTCCTGCGCTACCAGTACGCGCTGTCGCTTTCGGATTACGACGCGGACCGCTTCCACGCCGCGATCGAAGACGCGCTGACGCGCGCCGCCAACGGAACGGCGAACACGGCTTATGAGCGCATGATGCGGACGCGCGCCGGCGAACTGCTCTACCTGTTCAAGAAAGGCGACCGCGACGCCTACGCCACGCGGGTGAGGAAGTATCAGGGGTATCCGTAACACCCTTTCACTCTCTCACAAGGGGAGGGTGAAACAATTGAGTCTACTGGCTCGCCCAGATGATGCGGTGCACGAAGGCCACCTCCGACAGCGCGAAGGCGCGGTCCTCGTAGGCCGGATTGAGCGATTTCAATTCCACGCGCTGGGCGGTCAGCCGGGTCAAGAGTTTGGCCATCACCTCGCCGGCGTTGGTCTTCACCACCACGCGGTCGCCGCGGCGCACGTTGGCGGCGGGCGAGACGATGATGCGGTCGCCGTCGCGATAGACGGGCAGCATGGAATCGCCGGTGATCTCCAGCGCATAGGCGTGCTCGTCGGCGAGTTCGGGGAAGGGGATTTCGTCCCAGCCGGCGCCGGCGGGAAATCCGGCGTCGTCGAAATAGCCGCGGCTGCCGGCCTGCGCCATGCCGACGAGCGGCACCAGCCGGATGTGGCCGCGCCCGCCGCCGCCGTCGCGGGTGACCAGCGCCACGAAATCCTCCAGGCTGGCGCCCGTCGCCGTCAGCACCTTCGAGATGCTTTCGGTGGACGGCCAGCGCAGTTTGCCCGTGGCGGCGCCGCGTTTGCTTTTGTTGAAGGTGGTGGGATCGAGGCCGGCGAGTTTCGCCAGGCCCGACGGCGACAGTCCGTTCTTGGCCGCCAGCCCGTCGAGCGCGCTCCAGATTTGTTTATGAGTCAGCATGGCTTCGTTTCCGTTGGATCGTCTGCAATGGTTCAAATCGCTCCTTTGCGGATGTCCTCTCGCGTGATCGGATAAACGGCGCGGCGAGTCGTCGTCGCCGGGTCGAAGGCAGTAAGAACGTGGTCCGAATGGACGGCAATTGTTCCTATATAATAATGGCAATAGGAATTACCACTCCCGGGTGGTCGCGGTCTAGAGGGAAGGAATGAGCGGTCTTTCCGTCCGGATTTTGCGGCTTTTGCCGCCCGAAACCGCGCACCGCGCCACGGTCGAGCTGGCGGCGCGCCTCGAGTTCTTCGTGCGGCGCGGGGCCAAGGACGATCCCCGGCTGGCCGTCCGCGCGCTGGGTCTGGACTTTCCCAACCCGATCGGCGTGGCGGCCGGGTTCGACAAGAATGCGCGCGCCTTCCGGACGATGCTCAAGCTGGGCTTCGGCTCCGTGGAATGCGGAACGGTGACGCCGCGCCCGCAGCCGGGCAATCCGCGCCCGCGCCTCTATCGCCTCGGCGAGGACGGCGCCGTCATCAATCGCATGGGCTTCGACAACGACGGCATGGAGTGCGTCGCCGCGCGGCTGTCGCGCCGCGGCTCAGGCAACGCAGCCGGGATCGTCGGCATCAACATCGGTGCCAACAAGGACAGCGCCGAGCGCATCGCCGATTATCGCGCCGCCTTCGCGCGCCTTTCGCCGCTGGCCGATTACGTGAGCGTCAACGTGTCGTCGCCGAACACGCCGGGCCTGCGCGGCTTGCAGGATCGCGACCGGTTGCGCGCGCTGCTGGCGACGCTGGTCGAGACGCGCGCCGGCAAAGCCGTGCCGCTGCTGCTCAAGATCGCGCCCGATCTCGACGAACGGGCGATGGACGGCATCGCCGCCGAAGTCCTGGCGGCAGGCATCGAAGGTGTGATCGTCTCCAACACCACCATCGCGCGGCCGCCCTGGCTGAGAAGCCGTCATGCCGAGGAGACCGGCGGGCTGTCCGGCAAGCCGTTGTTCGCAACGTCCACTTGGGTGCTGGCCGAGATGCGCAAGCGCGTCGGAACGAAACTCGTGCTTGTTGGTGTTGGAGGCGTCGCCTCGGGCGCCGACGCCTATGCCAAGATCCGCGCCGGGGCCAACCTGGTCCAGCTTTACACCGCGCTCGTCTACGAAGGCGCCGGCCTGCTCACGCGCATCAAGCGCGAATTGCTGGAGTGCCTGGCGCGCGACGGCTTTGCCTCCGTCGCCGACGCCGTCGGCGCGGATGTGAAATAGCCGCCGCACTATGTCTTTGTTTTTCGCACCGCTTATGCGGAAAACCGCATACACTTTTCCGCGCGTTGCTCTGGTGCAATTCGGCGGCGAAGGACGTTTTTCTCAACGCTTCCTCCCAATTGGCGGCGAAGTGCGGTATAGTTGTCCACAGCGATAACAACTACTGCGTGTGGGGGGCATTGATGTCGGAAGATCTTGGTAAATTGTTGCTGCGTTTCGGCCTTGGCGGACTGCTGCTGTTCCACGGCATCCACAAGCTTTTGAACGGGCTGGGGCCAATCAAGGACCTGCTCACCGCCCACAATCTTTCCGACTCGATTGCCTACGGCGTCTATTTCGGGGAGCTGATCGCGCCGATCCTGATCATCGTAGGGCTGTTCTCCCGCATCGGCGGAATGCTGGTCGCCATCAACATGGTGATTGCGGTGCTGCTGGCGCATACGGCCGCCGTCTTGGCGGTGTCGCCGACCACCGGCGCCTACGCGCTGGAGTCTGAGGTGTTTTTTCTGGTAGGCGGCCTGTCGGTTGCCCTTCTCGGTGCCGGACGCTTCAGCCTGGGCAACGGCAACTGGAACTGATCCGCTCCGCTATCCCGTTGTGGACCCGTTCGCAAGGGCGGCAATTCCCCCGGCGTAATCCCGCCTTCGCGGAATGGTGCTAAGGTACGCTGCGCCTAGCATTTTTTGGCGTATTGGCAGTGAAAGAGGGCACCCTGCGCACAAAGCTAAAAAACAAATACGCAGTGTGGAATTGTCGAACTGAAGAAATTGACGGGGTGTCAGGATGCGGTAAAGTGCGACATCTTGTACCATGAGCAAGGTCGATGGATACCACATTGCTGAAGAGTTCGCGGCCGCGCCTCGAATTGCCGGGCAAGCGCGAGCAAACCAAGGCCCAGAACCGCCAGCTCATTTTGGATGCCGCGCGGCAGGTTTTTGCCGAGCTGGGCTATGGCGCGGCGACGGTGCGCGACATCATCCGCGCCACGCCTTTGGCCTCGGGCACTTTTTACAATTACTTCAAGTCGAAGGAGGAGGTGTTCCAGGCGATCCGCGACGAAGTCGCGCTGGCAATTCGTCCGCGCCTGCACGAAGAGCGCATGAAGGCGGAAACGGTGGAAGAGTTCATCACCTGCACCTTCCGCACCTTCTTTGAATTCGTGGCGAGCGACCGCGTGAATTTCCGCACCATCCGTCACGCCGCCGACACCACGCGGGTGCGCATGGACACGCCGGAGGTCATCGCCGGCTTCGAGGAACTGCGCAACGACATCGAGGCGGCGATCGCCAAGGGCATGTTCCCGCCGGTCAACGCCGATTACCTGATGGCGGCGATCGTCGGCGTCGCTTTCGAGGTGGCCGAACGCATGTTGCGATCCGAACCGCACGATCCCGTCGCCGCGGCTGAATTCGCCTCGGCGCTGTTCATCGCCGGCGTGCGCACCCTGCCCTATGCGACGCAAGCGGGCATCAGCTCGGGGACCGCGTAGAACTCAACTGGCCAGCTTGTCCAGCACCTTCAGGATGACGTCCGTCATCGCGGCCGTGCCCACCTTGGTCATGCCGGGCTGCATGATGTCGCCGGTGCGATAGCCTTCCGCCAGCACGCGCTCGACCGCCCTGTCCAGCAGCGCCGCATCTTCGCCGCGCCCGAGTGAATAACGCAAACACATGGCGAACGACAGGATGGCCGCGATCGGGTTGGCAAGCCCTTTGCCCGCGATGTCCGGCGCGCTGCCGTGGATCGGTTCGTACAGCGCGCGCTGGCGGCCGTTTGCGTCCTTGGCGCCGATCGAGGCGGACGGCAGCATCCCGATCGAGCCGGTGAGCTGCGCCGCTTCGTCCGACAGCACGTCGCCGAACAGATTGTCGGTGACGATGACGTCGAACTGCTTGGGATTGCGCACCAGCTGCATGGCGCAATTGTCGGCCAGGATGTGCGAAAGCTGCACGTCGGGGAATTCCGCGCCGTGAACGCGCGTCACGACCTCGCGCCACAGAACGCCCGTCACCATGACGTTGGATTTCTCGGCCGACGCCACGCGGCCGGAGCGCAGCCGCGCCAGCTCGAAGGCGACGCGGGCGATGCGCTCGATTTCGCCGGTGGTATAGACCTGGGTGTCGACGGCGCGCTTCTCGCCGCCCGGCAGCACCGTCGTCTCCTTCGGCAGGCCGAAGTAAACCCCGCCGGTGAGTTCGCGCACGATCAGGATGTCGAGGCCGGAAACGATCTCCGGCTTCAGCGAGGAGGCGTCTTTCAGCGCCTCGAAGCACAGCGCCGGGCGCAGATTGGCGAACAGCCCGAGGTCTTTGCGCAAGCGCAGCAGGCCTTGTTCCGGCTTGCTCTGGAACGGCAGCTTGTCCCATTTGGGCCCGCCCACAGCCCCGAACAGCACCGCGTCGACATTCTGGGCTTTGCGGATCATCGCATCGGTCGCCGGCGCGCCGTGCTTCTCGTACGAGACCCCGCCCACAAGCTCTTCCTGCGTTGCGAAGGAAAGATTGCGGTTGGCCGAGTACCAGCCGAGCACGCGGCGCGTTTCCTCGAGGACTTCCGGCCCGATGCCGTCGCCGGGGAGAAGGAGAAGATTATGGGTCGTCATGGTTCGCTCGCTGTTTGCGCTCCGGCAGGCGGTTCAAAGCGTGATCAACCGATCCTGGTCGCGGCGGCCGTTGCGGAAGACGTCGCGGGCGTTGGGCCGCTCCCAGTAGATTTCCAACATGTTGGCCTCCGGGTCGCAGAAATAGATGCTCTCCTGGCTTTCATGGTCCACGGCGGCCAGGACTCGAACCCCTGCAGCAATGAGTTCGCGATAGGCGACGCGCAAGTCCTCCGCGCGATCGACCTGGAATGCGACGTGACCGACGCCGGGGCGCGGCACGAAATCGGCCAGGCTTTCGGGTAGAATCGGCGTATCGCCTTCAACGGGCACCAGATCGAGAATGTGGCTTCCCTCGTTAAGCGTCAGGAATACGCCGCCGTGGTCGGGATCGGCTTCCAGAACCTTGAAACCCAGGACATCGACATAGAATTCCTGGGCGCGCGCCATATCACGCACTGCCAGCAGCACATGGCCCAGTCTTGTCAACCGCATCGTGGCGCCTTTCCGATTATGTGCGGCCGGATCATGGCGGTCTGCCGATATTCCTTATAGCCACGGCATCTGCTGTTTGCGCACCGCCTCGAAGGCGGAAATCTTGCCCTCGTGGCGCAGCGTCAGGCCGATGTCGTCCCAGCCGTTCAACAGGCATTGCTTGCGGAACGGGTCGACGTCGAATGCGATGCAGCCGCCGTCGGGGCCGCAGATTTCCTGTTTCTCTAGATCGATGCTGACGATGGCGTTGGCGCCGCGCCCGGCGTCGTCGAGCAGCTTGTCGATCTCGCCTTGCGGCAGCGCGATCGGCAGGATGCCGTTCTTGAAGCAGTTGTTGTGGAAGATGTCGGCGAAGCTCGGCGCGATCACGCACCTGATCCCGAAATCGAGCAGCGCCCAGGGCGCGTGCTCGCGACTCGAGCCGCAGCCGAAATTCGCGCCCGCGATCAGGATTTTGGCGGTCTTGTAGGCCGGCTTGTTGAGCACGAAATCGGGATTCTCGCTGCCGTCCGGCTTGGTGCGCAGTTCGTGGAACAGCGCCGTGCCCAGGCCGGTGCGCTTGACGGTCTTGAGAAACTGCTTGGGGATAATCATGTCGGTGTCGACATTGATCATCGGCAGCGGCGCGGCGACGCCGGCGAGATGCTTGAAGGGTTCCATGGCGCGCGGAACTTAACGGTCGGGACCCCTCACCTCAAGCCGAAACGTTTCAAGCAGTCTGCCAACCGCAGGCGCCCTAGCTTTTCCCGGCGGATTTGAGATACGCCGCCCAGCGCGCCGTTTGCTCGCGGCCGAGCCGGCGGAGGTATTCCCAGCTGTACAGGCCGGTGTCGTGGCCGTCGTCGAAGACGATGCGCACCGCGTAATTGCCGACGGGTTCGAGGCCTGCGATCGTCACGTTTTCCTTGCCTTTGACGACCACCTTCTGATCCGGGCCGTGGCCCTGCACCTCGGCGCTGGGCGATTCCACCCGCAGGTACTCCGCCGGCAGCGCGAAGCGTTCGCCATTGTCGAAGCTGACGGCGAGCGTCGTCTTGACGAGGTCGAGGCGCAGTTCGGTCGGCCAGGGGAGATCGGTGATCACGCGGCTCCCTTTATGCGCGTGCGCGCGGCATCCGCGATGAATGAGGAACGGGTCTGGCCCGCCGTGCCTGCAGCGCGGTCGATTGCATTGAGCAGTCTCTCGTCGATCGATATATTCACGCGAACCGGTTTGCCAGGCAAGTCGAACGGCACTTCAACGACGCACACCCGCTTGACGTCACGCGCCTCAGCCTTGAAATCGCGGTCCATCCTCAGCTCATCGAGCGTGCGCAGTTGCGGGATACTCTCTCCGTCCTCGATTATACCTTCGATGTGAAAAGCCAGAGTTTCCCGCCCGCGAAGGATCGCTTCATCGACTGTTTCTCCGGCCGATACGCAACCGGGAAAATCTGGAAACGAAATGCCGTACGTCCGCCCGCGTGGACCTTCGTCCTCGTGAATCAGCGCCCACACAATTTGCGCCACTTTAGTCTCCATACATTGGCTGCGGCCTCACCAAGGCCAGTCCGCCTGCCGAAAGACAGAGCGCAAGGTTCCTATAGGAATATCTCGCGCGCCCATATCCACTGTGACTCGGCTCCCGGGCTTGCCGGGGTGGACAAATTGCTGATGATCGCCGGGTCCCTTTCGTTTTAACACCCATCCGTCGCCAACAAGGCGGCGAACGATGTCCTTTGGTGTCATCGTTCTGCGCTTGCTCATCGCATCACGTTCGATTTTTGTGTAATACTACACACTTTCTCCGGCAGACGCAAGCGCCATTTATAGCTTGTTTCTACGGTTACATACCTTGCGACCTCACGATGTGCGCCACGGACGTCATTTTTCCCGTCATCGCCCGGCATTGCCACGCAATAAGATTCGTAACCAATGACAGCCTAAGTTTAGGTTGCTCACTTCCGCTCGCGCTCCTCGTCGCTGAGCGGACGCGCCTCGCTTGGCAGCATGATGGGGATGCCGCTGCGGATCGGATAGGCGAGGCCCGCCTGTTTGCTGATGAGTTCCTGCCGCGCGCGGTCGTAGACGAGGGTGGCCTTGGTCACCGGACAAACCAGAATCTCCAGCAGCTTGGGATCGGGTTCCATCGGCTCCTCCCGGTCAATTCAGCGAAGCCGGCCCGGGAGGCCGCGCGTTCGCCATCTCCAACAGAGCGATCAGCGTGTCGACGCGTTCCAGCCAACCCGGCGCCTCGAGCAAGGCCTGCTTCTCCGCCGGTTCGAACGGGCACAGCATTGCCAGCGCATTGACCAGCGTCTCGGGCGCCGCGTCCAGCACGCTTCTCCAATCGGCTTGCATGTCGCGCCGCGAGAGGTAGTCCTTGAGGGCGCCGAGCAGGCGGTCGCGCGGGAAATCGGCTTCGTCGGCGGCGACCAGATCGCGCAGGAAGGGCGCGAAATCCGCCTTGACCTGACGGAACGGGGCGGCCGTCTCCAGTTCTTCCACGACACGGAAGCGGCAGATGCCGGTGAGCGTGATCAGATACCGTCCGTCGTCGCTCTCGCGGTAGGACGTCAGCCGCCCGGCGCAGCCGATCGTCGACAGGGTGGGCTTCAAAACCTTGTCCTCATGCTGCGTCGGCTGGATCATGCCGATCATGCGGGTGCCCGAAAGCGCGGTGTCGACCAGCGCCAGATAGCGCGGCTCGAAGACGTTGAGCGGCAATTGCCCGCGCGGCAGCAGCAGGATGTCCCGCAGCGGAAAGACGTCGATGGTGGACGGCAGATCGTCGAGCGAATGATAGTTGCCGCCCACGGTTCGGCCTCAGGAAAACAGAATGGACGAAAGTCTGCGCCTGGCCTCGACGGTTCTGGGGTCGGCGGGACCCATCGCCTCGAACAGCGTCACCAAGTGCTTGCGGGCGGCTTCTTCGTTCCATTTGCGCTGGCGCCGCATCAGTTCCAGCAATTCGTCGATGGCGGCTTGGCGATCACCCTTGGCGTCGAGCGCCAGCGCCAGATCGTATCGCGCCTGATGGTCGCCGGGATTCGCGGCAAGCCGGCTCTTCAGCGCCGCCGCATCGCCGAGGCTCGCCGCCTGTTCGCGCAATTTGAGTTCGGCCGCCACGGCGCGCACGGCTTCGTCCGCCGCATCGTCGGGACGCACGAGCTGAAGCGTGTTTTTGGCGCGCTCGAGGTCGCCGCTTTTCAGATAGCACTTGGCCAGCCCGGCCACGGCCTTGGGATGGCCGGGCTCGTCCTGCAGCACATGGGCATAAGCCTGTGCCGCCTGACCCATGTCGCCCGCCGCGTATGCCGTGTCGGCCATCGCCAGCATTTCCGCCGCGTGGTCGGCATCGTCATGTTCGCCGCCGCCGGGGCCGACCAAAGCCTCCACGAAGGTTTTGATCTGGCTCTCGGGGATGGAGCCCATGAAACCGTCCACCGGCTGCCCGTTTTTGAAGGCGTAGACCGTGGGGATGGACTGGATGCGCAACTGCCGGGCGATTTCCTGGTTTTCGTCGATGTTCACCTTGACCAGGCGGACGGCGCCTTTGGCGGCGTTCACCGCCTTCTCCAGCGCCGGGCCGAGCTGCTTGCAGGGTCCGCACCACGGCGCCCAGAAGTCGACGATCACCGGCACCTCGCGCGAGGCCTCCAGCACGTCCGCGGCAAAAGTCGCGAGCGACGCATCCTTGACGTGAGGGCCTGCCGCCGTCGGCTGGCCGTCTTTTTTCGCGCTCAGCGGTTTTCCCGAAGAACCGATCAGTGCCATGGCTGGGTTGTCCTGACTACCGGTGTGCAAGATGGGGGCAAGCGCGGCGAATTGAAAGGGCAAATCGCGTGCGTGCGTCAAGGATAGAGGGCGCCCGGAGCGCCCGGACGGAGGTCCGCCGGCGGATCGAAACCCGAGTTCATCCACACGTTTTTGGGCCACACGCGGTGACAAAAGCGACGCCGTTCTTTTGGCGTTTTACCATTTCAATTGACAGCCCTTTCGGCGTCACCGCACGATCACCGTTCTCACAAGAGCATTCGCAGCGTGGAAGGTTTCATACAACGCAACCAAAGGAGCGGGAAGATGCGGACTCGGGGTAATGGATCGCTTGCAAAATTCTTGATGGTGGGCGCGGCGGCGGGGGCGGCGGCATTTGTGCCGGCCTGGGCGCAACAGGTCGAAACCGTCGTGGTCACGGCGGAACGTCACGCCGAGAACCAGCAGGACGTTCCGCTTTCCGTCGCGACGCTCGACAACGAACAAATCGACGCCATTTTCGAGTCCGGCCAAGACATCAAGGCGCTCGCGGCTCATATCCCAGACCTCTATGCGGAATCCTCCAACGGGCGCGTGGCGCCGCGTTTCTATATCCGCGGCCTGGGCAACACCGATTTCGATCTCGCCGCCTCGCAGCCGGTTTCCATCATCATGGACGACGTGGTGATGGAGAACACCGTTCTGAAGAGCGCCCCGATCTACGACCAGGCGGACGTCGAAGTCTCGCGCGGTCCGCAGGGCACGCTGTTCGGGCGCAACACCACGGCGGGCGTCATCAAGTTCACGAGCAAGAAGCCGGCACAGGAGATGGACGGCTTTTTGACGGGCTCCTACGGCGAACTCGGCACCGCCAATCTGGAGGGCGCCTTCGGGACCGGGCTGACGGATACGATCTCGATGCGCGTCTCCGGGGAGTGGGTGCATCGCGACAATTACATCAACAATGCGTTCACGGGCCGCAACGACGCACTCGGCGGCTACGACGAAGAGGCGGCGCGCTTGCAACTCCTCTGGCAGCCGAGCGACAATTTCAGCGCCTTGGTGAACCTGCACGGCTGGTCGCTGAACGGGACGGCCGCCATCTTCCGCGCCAACATCATCGGGCCGGGCAACAACCACCTCAACGGCAACTACATCTGGAACAAGGTCTTCTTCGACGGCGGGTTCGACACACCCAACGGACCGAACAACCCGCAGAAATACGATACGCTCGGCGCCACTGCCGTGCTCGCCTACGATTTTGGCAATATGAAACTGACCTCGATCACCGGCTACGACACGACGCACGGCAAGAGCCGCGGCGACATCGACGGCGGCAATCCTGGCGGTCCGGGCTTCATTCCTTTCCAGTCGGACACGCAGGACGGCCTCGATTATCTCCATCAGTTCACCCAGGAACTGCATTTGGCGAGCGATACGGACAATCCGCTGTTCTGGCAGGTCGGCGCCTTCTACTTCGACACCAAGTATGAGGACGCGACCTATCCGTTCTTCGTCGGGCCGACCTTCGTGCGGCAGTCCAATACGTCGTGGGCCGTCTTCGGTCAGGCGAGCTACAAGCTGACCGACGCGCTCACCCTGACGGGCGGTGTGCGCTGGACCGACGACGTCAAGGGGATGACCGCCAACGGGCCGCTGATCGCGCCGATCGCGACGCCGGTGAAGCTGACGGGCGACAACATCTCCTGGGACGTCAGCGCGGCCTACGCCCTGAGCGCCGACGTCAACCTCTATGCGCGCGTCGCCACGGGATTCCGGGCGCCTTCGATCCAGGGCCGCAACCTCGCCTTCGGCAGTCCCTATTCGACGGCGCGATCGGAGACCATCACCTCCTATGAAGCCGGCATCAAGACGGAACTGATGAACCGTCAAATCCGCCTGAATGTGGACGGCTTCACCTACTACCTCGCGCATCCCCAGTTCTCCGCCATCGGCGGGGCCGGCAACTCCGTGATCCTGAAGAATGCGCGCGCCGGTCTTGCCTACGGCCTGGAGGCCGACGGCGAATGGGCCGCGAGCGATCACCTGCTGCTGACGGGCGGCGCCAGCTGGACGCATACCGAGATCAGGGACGCGAACCTGACGACGGCGATCTGCGCCCAGTGCACGGTAACCAACCCGCTCGATATTTTCGGCAACGCCAGGCTGAACGGCAATCCGTTCCCCCAAGCGCCGGACTATATGTTCACGCTGACGGCGCGCTACGGCATCCCGCTCGCCAACGGCGGCGAGATCTTCGCCTACACCGACTGGTGGTGGCAGGGCTACACCAACTTCTTCCTCTACAAGTCGCTGGAGTTCCACTCGAACGGCAATTACGAAGGCGGCCTCAGGGTGGGCTACGATTTCCCGAACAAGGCCTATGAGATCGCCGCTTATGCCCGCAACATCACCGACAGGGCCAACCTGCAGGGCGGCATCGACTTCAACAACAACACGGGCTTCGTCAGCGATCCGCGCATCATCGGCATCGAGTTCACGGCCCACATGCACTAGGCGCCTTCACGAAAACGAAACCCCCGCGGCCCGCAAAGACCGTGGGGGTTTTCTTTTGCGGAACGCGGCGCCTTACTGCGAGGCCTGCGCCGCGGGCGCTGCATCCGCCGGGATCGCAAAACCGGCGAAGGCGCCTATGCCGATCGCCATCAGGCACGCGATGAGGAACTTCTTCAGCATGGCCGCAACTCCGGACCGTCGGCATCTATTGGAACGACGGAACGTGGCGGTTTCTTCCCGCGAAAAGGGCGGGATTGTGTCGAGCCTTCGGTTGGCGGCCGGTTGTTACCCGAATGCCACAAGCCGCTTTTCCAGGCCCGCCTTCACCTGGGGCCACTCTGTCGCGAGGATCGAGAAATAGACGGAGTCCCGGAAATAGCCCTGCGGCATCCACATATGGCCGCGCAGGATGCCTTCCTGCGTCGCGCCGAGCTTCTTCAGGGCGGCGCGCGAACGCGTGTTCCTGGCATCGGTCTTGAACTCGACGCGGTTGTAGCCGGCGGCGAAGGCGTTTGCGAGCAGCAGTAACTTCGCTTCCGGATTGATCGCCGTTCCTTGGGCGCCGGCGACGTACCAACTGGCGCCGATCTCTACTCTGGCGTCTTGCGGCGCGATGGCCAGATAGGACGTCGAGCCGACGATGGCGCCGTCCGTCAGCCGCCGCACCGTGTAGGTGAGCTGCCTGCCCTTGGCCATCTCCTGCACGAACCAGGGAAGCCGCGCGGCGAAGCCCTTCGTCATGTCGAGCGGGATGTAGGTCCAGATCGCCTTGTCCTCAGCCGCGTGAAGCAGATCCGCATGGTGGCGTTCCTCGAGCGGCTCCAGCGCCACGAAGCGGCCAGTGAGCGTCCTGGGGCCGAACGGCGAGACGGGGTTCATCCGGCGGTCTCCGGCATGGCGGCTATGATCGGATCGTGGCCGCAGGCGTGTACGAATCGCAACAGATCGCCGGGCGCGACCGCCGTGGTGCGGTCGTTGCGCATGGGATGGAAATTCAGCGGGTCGAGCGCCAGCATCCCTTCGTCGAGCACGGGCCGCACGCGGCGCGCCGTGTCGTTCATCAGCGCGAAGGGCGTCACCGATCCGGGCTCGATGCCCAGCGTGGCGATCAGCAGTTCGGCCGAGCCGAAGGAGAACCGCGGAGCGGCGAGCTGCCTGGCCAGCGCGTTCAGATCGACCCGCAGATGGCTGCGCAGCACGATCAGCCAAAGCCCGCCTTTCTTGTCCTTGAGGAACAGGTTTTTGGTGTGGCTGCCGGGTAGGCTGTCGTGGACGCTGTCCGCTTGCGCGACGGTGAACACCGGGCTGTGCTCGGTGGTCTTCCAGGCGATGCCCAGCGCGCTCAAGCGTTCGTACAGCGCCGCTTCGCGGGCCTCCGGCGCGGGGAGCACGTTCGCCATCAGGGGACCAGCCGTTCGATCCACTGCGGCAGCGCGAAGGCGGCCGCGTGGACGGCGGGATTGTAGTAGTCGGTCTTGAGCCGGCTTTTCTTGTAGGCGGCGGCGGCGCGCTTGAGGCCCGCAGGCGTCCCGAGCCTGGCGCCTTTGCCGGCCCACGACAGCGCCATGAAGCCGCCGATATAGCTCGGAACCACCGTCAGGTAGAGGCCCGACTGCGGGAAGAACGCCTTCAACTCGGCCAAAGCCTCGGTGATCTCCCAGGGCTGATAGAACGGCACGCCGGTCTGGAAGGTGGCGAAACCGCCGGGCTTCAGCGCGCGCTTGATGCGGTCGTAGAAGGTTTCGCCGAACAGCACCTTGCCGGGGCCGATGGGATCGGGGCGGTCGCCGACGATCAGGTCGAAGCGGGCCTTGCTGTCCTTGCGGCCGAGATATTCGAAGGCGTCGGCGACCTCGATCTTGAGGCGCTTGTCCTTGAAGGCCTTGGCGTTGATCTCGGCAAAGTGCTGGCGGCAGAGCTCGATCACACGCCCGTCGATGTCCACCAGCACGACTTCCTTGATGCTTTTATGCTTAAGCGCCTCGTCGGCGATGGAGAGGTCGCCGCCGCCCACGATCATCACCCGCTCGACGCCGCCGTGCTCCAGGACCGGCAAATGTGTCAGCATTTCGGCGTAGGCGCTTTCGTCGCGCGTCGTCAGCTGGACGACGCCGTCGAGAATCAGCACGCGGCCGTTGGCAACCGAGTCGAAAATCTTGATGCGCTGGTGCCGGCTCTTCTCGTCGGCCAGCGGCTTGCCGCACAGCTCCATTGTCTGGGCGTAACCTTTGTGGAGACGCTCTTTGAAACGGCTGGCGGGCATTTCTGGATCCTCTCGTGAGTCGGAACGCGAGGCGGCGCTTTTAGGTCCGGCGCTCCCGGCTGGCAAGCTGCCGTGGCGTGGGCGGAGCATTCCGGGGCGCTCGCCGAGTTCGGTTTGTGACAGTCCGCGATGCCACGCCTCGGAAAAAACTTTACGCTTCGATGACAAAATTCTTGCGTTGCAGGGCGACGGTCCTATATTTCGCCCGTTCCCTCCGGGGAACAAAGCGGCGCGACGGCCTTCCGTCCGCCGCTTTCTTCTTGAGGCGCATCCCGTCGCAAGACGGGATGCACAGGTGTCAACGCTCTGAGAGGGTAGGTGCCAGAATGGCTCGACTCGAACTCGTAGCGGCGATCAAAGAAGCAAAAGCGCCTCGCGCTCGCGCTTCGGCGAGGACCGTTCCGGTTCCTATTCCCCCTGGGGATGAGGACCGCA
>JAGWMG010000019.1 GCA_028871795.1 Alphaproteobacteria bacterium
AACGATGTCAGGTTCCTCCAAATGATTTCCCGCATTATCCATTGGTCGGCGAAGAACCTCTTTCTGGTCTTCCTGGGAACGTTCTTTGCCGTGGCGGCCGGTATCTACGCCGTCAGCCGGATTCCGTTGGACGCCATCCCCGACCTCTCCGATACGCAAGTCATCGTCTACACCGACTACCCCGGTCAGGCGCCGCAGGTCGTGGAAGACCAAGTGACGTTTCCGCTGACCTCGGCACTGCTCAGCGTTCCCCACGCGCAGGCCGTCCGCGGCGTGTCGCTGTTCGGTGCGTCCTTCATCTACGTCATTTTCGACGAGGGGACGGACATCTATTGGGCTCGTTCGCGGGTTCTCGAGTATTTGAACGGAACGGCCGGAAAGCTGCCACAGGGCGTGACACCGACCCTGGGCCCGGACGCGACAGGCGTCGGCTGGGTCTACGAATACGCACTGACAGGCAGCAAGCAGGATCTCTCACAACTCCGTTCGTTGCAGGACTGGCATTTGCGCTACGCACTTTCCAAGACGGAAGGCGTTGCGGAAGTCGCCAGCATCGGCGGCTATGTCAGGCAATACGCTGTCGTCGTCGATCCGAACCGGATGCGCGGCTATGGCATCATGCTCGACGATATTCGCAATGCGGTGGCGTCGGCCAACATGGATGTCGGCGGCCGGACTGTCGAGCTTTCCGAAACGGAGTTCATGATCCGCGGACGCGGCTATCTCAAGAACATCGACGATCTCAAACGGGTTGTGTTGAAGGCGAAAGATGGCACCCCGGTGTTCCTGCGCGATATCGCCAACGTCGAGATCGTTCCTGACGAGCGCCGTGGTGTGGCAGACCTGAACGGCCAGGGTGATGTAGCGAGCGGCATTGTTGTCCAGCGTTATGGTGCCAACGCATTGAATGTGATCCGCGCGGTCAAGGCCCGCATTGCGGAGATCGCATCCAGCCTGCCGGATACGGTCAAACTGATACCCGTTTACGATCGTTCTCAGTTGATCGAACGGGCCATTTCCAACCTCAAAAGCACGCTGTTCGAAGAAAGTCTGATTGTTGCGTTCATTTGCTTCATTTTCCTGCTACACGCCCGCAGTGCGCTCGTTGCCATCCTGACCCTGCCGATCGGCATTCTGATCGCCATGATCGCCATGCAGGCGCTCGGCATAGGCTCGAACATTATGAGTCTGGGCGGTATCGCCATTGCCATCGGCGCCATGGTGGATGCCGCCATTGTGATGATCGAGAACGCCCATAAGCGGCTGGAACGCGCTGGGCCGAACGCGTCGCGGACAGAGGTGTTGATCAAGGCGGCCCAGGAGGTCGGGCCGGCGCTGTTCTTCAGCCTGTTAATCATCACGGTCTCCTTCATCCCGATCTTTTCGCTGCAAGCGCAGGAGGGGCGGCTGTTCAAGCCACTGGCCTACACCAAAACCTTCTCCATGGCTGCTGCCGCGTTCCTCTCAATTACCCTTGTACCGGCGCTGATGACAATCTTTGTGCGGGGCAAGATTCCTGCTGAGAATAGCAATCCCATCAATCGTTTTCTTCACCGGGTCTACCGCCCGGTGATCGCCGTGGTGTTGCGCAAGCCATGGCTGACGCTGGGCTTGGCGGTCGTGGTGCTTGTGTTGACCTGTTTCCCCGCGTTGCGCATTGGCACTGAATTCATGCCGACGCTGAACGAAGGCACGCTGCTCTACATGCCCACGACGCTGCCGGGGCTCTCCGTCACCAAGGCCGAGCAACTTCTCCAGACGCAGGACCGCATTATCAAGAGCTTCCCAGAGGTTGAGTCCGTTTGGGGCAAATCTGGGCGCGCCGAAACCGCGACCGATCCCGCACCTTTGGAGATGTTCGAGACAGTCATCAATCTCAAACCGCAGGACCAATGGCCTGCTGGGATGACGATCGACAAGCTGATCAGGCAGCTGGACTCGGCCCTGCAATTCCCGGGAGTGAGCAACGCCTGGACGATGCCGATCAAGGCCCGAATCGACATGCTGGCGACCGGCATCCGCACCCCTGTTGGCGTGAAGATATTCGGCAAAGACTTGGGCGAGATTGAGCGCCTGTCCAAAGAAGTCGAGAACGCTGTCCACGGCGTACCGGGCACGACGAGCGCTTACGCCGAGCGCATCAACGGCGGTTACTACCTAGAAATTACGCCCGACCGCGCGCAAATCGCCCGTTACGGCCTGACCATCAACAATGTGCTGGATACCGTCTCGACGGCCATCGGAGCTGAAACGATCACGACCACTGTGGAGGGCCGGGAACGCTACGGCGTCGTTTTGCGCTATCCCCGGGATGTGCGCGGCGATCCGGAGAACATGGCATCCAACGTTCTAGTTTCGCTGCCCAACGGCGGGGGTGTCCCGCTCGGAGAGGTTGCGAAAGTCGAGCGGACGCGTGGTCCCACAATGGTTCGCACTGAAAACGGCCTCCTCGTCAATTACGTCTATGTCGATTTTCGGGACCGTGATCTCGGCGGCTATGTCACAGACGCTCAGCGCGCCGTGGCACAGAAGGTGAAATTCCCGCCTGGCTATTACGCCACCTGGAGCGGCCAGTTCGAATATATGGAGCACGCCAAGCAGCGACTTGAAGTGGTCGTGCCGGCAACGATGGCGATCATCTTGTTGCTGCTGTTCCTCAACTTCCGGCGCGTCTCGGATACGTTGATCGTGATGCTGGCGCTCCCCTTCGCGCTGGTTGGCGGACTGTGGCTGATGATCTTCATGGGCTTCAACATGAGCGTCGCCTCCGCCGTAGGGTTCATTGCTCTGGCCGGCGTCGCCTCGGAGACGGGTGTCGTGATGCTCATATATCTCAACAATGCGCTGGCGGAAGCGAAAGCCCGCGCCGAAAACGAGGAGCGAACCTTCGTACGCGCTGATCTGGTGGATGCGATCAAATCCGGTGCCGTCGATCGCGTGCGTCCCGTGATGATGACGGTCGCCGCCATCATGGCGGGTCTGTTTCCGATCCTGTGGTCGACCGGAACGGGTTCGGAAATCATGCAACGCATCGCGGTGCCGATGATCGGCGGCATGGTTTCCGCCACCGCCCTGACATTGGCTGTGATCCCCGTTCTCTTCTACTTGGTGCGAGGCCACCGCATGGCAAGAAACCAGCCCGATGTGACGGCAGGGAGCGCGTAAACCGATGAACCCGATATTTCGAGCCGCTTCTGTTGTAGTTCTGGTGCTGGTGACGGCCGGATGCTCCACGACACCGCCGGTGCTGATGAAGAGCGAGGAGCTACCCAAAGCCTTCACCGCACCGATGGCTCAAGGCGCACAACAGCCCGTCACCATGGGATGGTGGAAGGATTACGCCAGTCCTGAGTTGAGTAGTCTTGTCGAGACGGCGCAAGCCGGCAATCTCGATTTGGCCGCGGCGGCGGCAAGAGTTCAACAAGCCCAGGCCCAGACCGGAATTGCCACATCGGCGCTGTTTCCCAGCATCGATCTGAGCGCTGGCGCGAAGCGTGAAGGCAGTAAGGTGCCCGGTACGACGTTCAACACGTTTGGCGCCTCGCTCGGAGCGAGTTATGAACTCGATTTCTGGGGTCTGGCACAAGACAATCTGCGCGCGGCCCGGAGCTCCGCACGCGCTGCGATTTACGCGCAGAATGTCGTACAGCTGACCACCGATGCCAGTGTGGCCAGCACATATTTTGCCGTGCTGGCGCTGCGCGAACGTATCGCGATTGCCAAGAAGAATGTCGAAGCCGCCAAACGCATCCTGGCCGTCACCAAAGCGAAGGTGGTCAACGGCCTATCTTCCAATCTCGATCTCGCCCAGCAGAATGCGCTGGTGGCGGGTCAGGAGGCGCAGATTCCAGCCCTCGAAGAGCAGGAGCGCGAGATGCGCTATGCGCTCGCGATTCTGCTGGGTCGCGCACCAGAAGGATTCGACGTGGCCGCGCGTTCCTTGGAAGGTATTTCCGCGGCCGCGATTGCGCCAGGCCTGCCTTCATCTCTCCTGCAGCAGCGTCCCGACATCGCAGAAGCGGATGCAACCTTACTGGCAGCGCACGCCAATGTGGACGCGGCACGCGCTGCGTTCTTGCCCGCCATCGGGTTGACCGGAAATGGTGGCTATAGTGCGACGGTGATTTCAAGCTTGATCAATCCGAGCAATCTTGCTTGGGACGTAGGTTCCTCTCTGCTGCAGACCATCTTCGATGGGGGCCGTCTCACTTCCCAGCGCGATCTGGCGGTGGCGCAGGAAAAAGAGATGATCACCGGCTACCGGAAAACGGTGTTGAGCGCCCTTTCCGACGTGGAGAGTGCTCTTGGCAGCAGCGCCAGCCTGGCAGATCAGGAACGACTCACAACCAAACAGGCCGCCAGCGCCAATGAAGCGTTCCTGATATCGGAAGTGCAATATCGCGAGGGCGTGATCGACCTCCTAACCCTTTTGCAAGTACAGCAGACGTTGTTCTCGTCTCAGGATCAGCTGGTTCAGATCAAGCTTGCGCGGCTTCAGGCCGATGTGGGTCTGTACCGCGCCCTCGGTGGCGGCTGGACCGTTGCGGCGGACGCCGGAAAGCCGACCCGCAACAGTTTCATGCCGTTGCCGTATTGATGCACGCCATGTGCGACATTAGCGGCCTTGTGCCATCGCAGCCGCAAGCCTATATACCCCCCATGGGTATGCACAAATCTGCAAAACACGACCGTAAGCTGTTGATCCGCCTCAACCGGATCGAAGGGCAGGTGCGCGGCGTCGCGCGCATGGTCGAGGAAGACCGCTACTGCATCGACATTCTCAACCAGGTTCAGGCGATCAAGGCAGCCTTGAAGCGTGTCGAAGAGGAAGTGCTGAAAGGCCATGCCGCCCATTGCGTCGCGGGCGCGATTAAGAGCGGCAATGCCAAGGAGCAAACGGAGAAATTCACAGAACTTGTGGAGTTATTCGGCCGCTATGGAAAATAATGCACGCGATCCCGTCTGCGGGATGACACCCAACCCGGAAACCGCCAAGACTAAGGGCAATTGGCTTAATTTTAAGGGCACCGAGTTCGTCTTCTGCTCCGTTGGCTGCAAAGCGAAATTCGAAGCCGATCCACAAAAATATCTGGTGAAGCAGAAATCAGGGTCGTGTTGCCAACAGCATGACCACGGCCATCCGTCAGCCGCAATCGTGCCGGCTACCCAACAGGCCGACCACGACCACCATCATCACGACCATCATCACACCGAGCCGAAACCCGCTCCTGCGAAGCCCGCCGCGAACGACATCATCTACACCTGTCCGATGCATCCGCAGATCAAGCAGGTAGGTCCGGGAAGTTGTCCGATCTGCGGCATGGCGCTAGAGCCGCTCGATCCGACGGCGGCCCACGATCACGGCGAATACCGCGATATGCTGCAGCGCTTCACGGTCTCACTAATCCTGGCAATCCCGGTGTTCGTCCTCGCCATGGTCGGCGAGACAGGCCGGCTCGATGCCTTGATATCGCCGCTCTGGCGCGTCTGGGTCGAAGCAGCACTTAGCGCACCCGTGGTCTTATGGGGCGCATGGCCGTTCTATGTGCGCGGCCTGAAGGGCGCATTCACCGGCCATGCCAACATGTTCACGCTAATCGGCATGGGCGTCGCCGTCGCCTTTCTCTACAGCGCCTTTGCGCTTCTGGACCCCACCGCGATTCCCGCGGCCTATCGCGGCGCGGGCGGCATCCCACAGGTCTATTTCGAGGTCGCCGCCGTAATCGTGGCCCTGGTTCTTTTGGGTCAAGTGCTGGAGTTGCGGGCACGAGCGACCACGGGTGCGGCCGTGCGGGCCTTGCTTGATCTCTCACCCAAGACGGTGCGCCGGCGGACGACAAATGGCGTGGAAGAAGTGCCGTTGGCCGACGTGCAGGTGGGCGACGAATTGCTGGTTAGGCCAGGCGATTCCGTGCCGACGGACGGCGAAGTCATCGAAGGCGAAAGTGCCGTCGACGAGTCCATGATCACCGGTGAGTCCATCCCGGTGGCAAAGACGGTGGGCGACACAGTGACCGGCGGTACCCTGAACGGGGAGGGCGTACTCGTCATTCGTGCGACCAAGGTTGGCGCCGACACGATGTTGTCGAAGATCGTTTCTCTGGTCGCCGAAGCGCAGCGCAGTCGTGCGCCCATGCAGAGTCTGGCCGACAAGGTCTCGGCCTGGTTCGTCCCGTCAGTGGTTCTGGCCGCACTGATCGCGTTCACCGTTTGGTATTATTTTGGGCACTCGTTCAATTATGCGCTGCTTGCAGCAATTTCGGTCCTAATCATCGCGTGCCCCTGTGCGCTCGGTTTGGCCACACCGATGTCGGTTATGGTCGCCGTGGGCAAAGGCGCGCAATTGGGTGTGCTGGTGCGCAATGCGGCGACGCTCGAACGCTTTGCGAAAGCGGACACGCTGGTGACCGACAAAACAGGCACGATCACGGAAGGACGGCCGAGACTCTCCGCCGTGCGTGCCATCGCTCCCGCGACTGAAAACGACGTTCTATCCCTGGCTGCCGCTCTCGAAAGCAAAAGCGCGCATCCGTTGGCCCATGCCATCATCGAAGGCGCAAAAGAGCGGTCCCTGGCGCTGCCGGAGGTGACGGAATTCGCAAGTGTCACCGGGCAGGGCCTGCAAGGGATGGTCGGCGGCACAGTCATCTTGATCGGTCGTGCGGAATTCCTGACAAGTCGCGGCATCGATACTTCACCATTGGCGCCGGAGGCCGAAAAGCTCCGCAAAGACGGTGCCACCGCGATGTTCGTGGCGCGCGCGGGGAAGGCGATTGGCCTCGTCGCCGCCAAGGATCCGCTGAAAGCGAACGCGAAGAAGCTGTTGAAACAACTGCGCCGCGACGGGCTTCACATCATCATGGCGACTGGTGACGCGGAAGCCACCGCTAAGGCTATCGCACGCGAAGCCGGGCTCGACGATGTCGCGTCTGGCATGACGCCGGAAGGCAAGACGGACCTCGTCAAACGCTTGAAGCAGGAAGGACATGTCGTGGCCTTCGCGGGCGACGGCGTCAACGATGCCCCGGCGCTTGCCGCCGCCGATGTCTCGATTGCCATGGGAACCGGGTCGGATGCCGCCATCGAAACAGCCGGGCTCACATTGCTCAAAGGCGATCTCATGGGTCTGCTGCGAGCGCGCAAACTGGCACGGGCGGCCGTGCGCAATATGAAACAAAACCTGTTCTTTGCTTTCGTCTACAACGCCGTCGGCATCCCCATAGGCGCGGGCATTCTCTATCCCTTCACGGGCTGGCTCTTGTCGCCGATCATTGCCGCAGCCGCGATGAGTTTCAGCTCGGTGTCCGTGATCACCAACGCGTTGCGCCTGCGCCTTACGCGGTTGTGAGACACGTGCGGCAGGGAGGCTCTATATGGATGGTGTCAGACTTCTATACCGGCCCCTAGCCAGCATCGCAGCGCATCGCGTCTTGATTGGCCGGCTCCGTTCGCGCGATACCGCAGAAAAAGGCCGATTCACGCGGGCAGACGTCGATGGTCTTCTCGATGCCGCATGGATGCACTATCGCGAGCGCATCGGGAACTTGCCGCCACAGCCGACAATCGGAAGCACCATGAACGTACGGCTGGCGTGTTTTACGATGTCGTTTTTCGACGCTCTTTTGGTAGATAGGATCGAGCGCCGTTACGCCATTGAACTCATCGCCGATGCGGCTTGGTGGGTTTATCGCAAATGGGCCTGGATCGCGGTTTTGCTGGCGCATATGACGCCGGGCAAGAAGGTACTGGGTTTTGCCACGGTCGAGGGCAATGGCGACCGAAGGTTGATCTCCTTGCGTTTTCCCTTCAACGCACCGGGCTATCGAATTGAAACCGTCAACACACAGGTCGGGACCGCGTTTGATGTGGTTTATTGTCCGATCGCTGCATTCTTCCGTTCCCAAGATGCCGCTGATCTTTGTATCGCGTCGTGGTGCAATCTCGACTACGCGCTCGCCGAGATAACCCGCGAAAAGCTCGTTCGCACCAAGACACTCGCCGGCGGACAGGACCGGTGCGATTTTCGGGTGTCTGAAGGAGGTTCAGCGCGATGAAGGCAACAAGCTAGACTAAGAAGGCCATTGGAGGCGACGGCTAGGATTTGCTTCGACCGCTTTAGCGCGCAGAGCCCTTCATGTGCCACAGTGCCGGCGCCTAAACCAGCGTAGATGATTTGCGATGCCTTCAGTCGTGAGGTGCTGGAACATAAGATTGATCTGCTGGGGTGCCAGCTTCGCCCCATCGTCAAGCCACCAGTTCATCATGGTGATGTAGACTTCAACGAGGTACTGGACGATAAATTCGCGCGGCATGGCGTCTTTCGCATTTTTACCGGCGGGCGCCATAAGTTCGCCGCTCACCAGCTCGCAAACTGTTTGGCGAACCATGCCCAAGGCGATGGCGCCGCCGCGATTGCCGACCAGAACCCAATGAAGGCACACACCCGTGGATGCTGAAGCATTAGCAGTGTTGTTCAGTTGCTGTCGGTTAACCTTGTTTTCTATCAAAACATAGGTTTGTGGAACAATTTCAGTGCTATTTCCGCTTGGCAGAGTAAGATTAACACGCTTAAATTGTGGCGTTAGGGCTACGCGCGCCGCGCGAATTGACAAAGAGGGACAAGGAACCGGGGGATCATGGTGGTGGAGTATTCACATGACTCTCTTTGCCGAAACGGTTCCGGGGAACACATCTCCACTACTTTGGCCGTTGGCTGAAACCTATCGCTGGATGTCGGCGTTATCGAGGCTCGGCTGGGCGTGGGAGTTTCTGCGGCGAAACCCCGCTTACATACACGCCTTCAACGGTGATAGTGGTCCCGCGGTTGGCGTCGGTGTCGGCGGAAATCGCCGCGCTCTGGTTTGGGGCCTTCTGGGATTCGAAAATCCTCTCATCGACGCACGCAATGCGAACGTGTTTTGGCAGTTGGAAGCCTGCCGCGAGATCCTGCCGCTCGCCGCCTCGCCGATGCGGCGGGGCACGGAGGTTAATACCCTTCGTCTCAACAATCTGCAGTGCCGCATCACGGTGCATCCGTTCGGCGACGATCAACGGCAAGACGTGCTGTTCGCGCAGGATGGACGCTTTCTGCAGCTCGCGATCTTTGGCGACACACCATTGGAGGAGGCACTCTTGCTCACACCGGCGTTGCCCTCATCGAGTTATCGGGCCCGCCGCTTCCTCGCGGTGCGCCGCCTCACCGATCTCGTCAGATATGGCTGGATGCGGCCGTCGATCTATCTTCGTGAGCACCGCGCGCCACGGCTTATGCGCGTCGCGCAAGCCCTCGACGGCTGGTTGGCGGAAGCGTCCTATCGCGATATTGGCATCGCACTGTTTGGCCCAGCGCGCGTCGAGCGGGATTGGCGAGATCCGGGCGACCACCTGCGCGACCAGGTCCGGCGTGCGGTTCGCTATGGGCGCGATTTGATGGAAAATGGCTACCGGGAGTTCCTCGTCTAACGTCCACAGATCGGTCACTGGAGCAGATGGCGATAGCCATGCTCGGTCATCCATCGCGCCCGGCGCAGATGGCTCTCCAAGGCACGCTTCGCGCGATCCGGCTCCTTTGCCGCGTCGATCCCCAGCACAAACCGACACATGTCCGCGTCGCTCGCCCCGGCCGCGCTGGCGTCGAGCAGCCGCAAATACGCGACAAAATGGGCCTCATCATATCGCGTGATTTTGTCCGACCAGGGGACTTCATCCTCGATGGGGGGTGGTGGATCGCAGGAGGGCATGTCTGAGACGCTCCGTTGTCAAATAGGCTGCGCTCGCTTCACCCGATTGATGGTTGCCTATCTCGATTCGTTTGGCGAGCAATTGAGGGTGGTATCCACAGAAATCCTCCAATCTCGACGTGAGTCGAACCAGGCAATGGCCGATTGCCGCCCAAATATTGTCACAGCGGCCGGCAATACATATCAGAGTTGATAAACTCGAACTATGTAATGGGTTGATCTGGCACGCATGGACATGCGCGTCTTGGTCGGCCAGAACGTCAAGCGGATCAGGCAGAAAGCCGGGCTGACCCAAGAACAGTTCGCCGAGAAATCGGGATTCAGCCAACAATATCTCAGCACGCTTGAGCGCGGTCGCCGCAATCCATCGATTGTGACGCTCTATGAGCTGGCATGCGCTTTGGGTGTGAGCCATGTGGAACTGGTGCGTCCGCCCAAGAAACGCAGATGATTCATCGCTAACCATAGCTTGGCGTCCGCGCGTGCCGCGCGCCGGGCTCTCGTGAACCGGGCTTGCCTTTTCGCTTTGCTCAAAGGCGATCCCGGCCCTTCGGGCGTCGATCCCTGACGCCTGATCCGCGTGCCGCGGATCGCATGGAATCGCGCTGGCGCGCGATCATTTTATCTAATGCAATTCCCCTTCGCGGCGTGGGCGGCGCTCCCTTCTAGGCCCGCCGCGGCATGCCGCAACCCGCGTACCGCGGGTCCTCCGCTTTGCTCCGGCCCTTCGGGTGCAGCCCGCCTCTGACGGCGGGCCTCTCCGGTCGGAAATCGCCGCCCACCCCGCTTTCGGGGAATTGCGCGCGCGGTTTTGAGCAGGAGGTCCCGTATGAGCCAGACCCACCAGCAGCCCAAGCACGGTGCAAGCCGCGCCACGCTTTATCAAGAGGTGACGGACCGCGTCGTCGGCGAACTGGAGCAGGGCCGTGTCCCTTGGGTGCAGCCTTGGGATGGCGCGCGCGCGGGCTTGGGCCTGCCCCAAAACGCCTTCAGCGAGCGGCGCTATTCCGGCATCAATATCCTGATTCTGTGGGACGCCGTGATCGGGCGCGGCTTTGGCTCGCATCATTGGTTGACCTTTCGGCAGGCACTCGGCCTGGGTGGGCATGTCCGTAAAGGCGAACGCGGCACCACCATCTGTTACGCCGACCGTTTCGTTCCGAAGGACGAACAAGCACGGGCGCGTGACGAGGGCGACGAAGCAGCGAGCATTCCCTTCCTGAAACGCTTCACCGTGTTCAACGTCGAGCAATGCGAGGAATTGCCGGAGCACGTCTTTGTTCGCCCGCGCCCGGTTTCCGAAGGCCGGATCGTCCCCGCCGCCGAAGCCTTGATCGCCGCAACCGGCGCTGATTTCCGCACGGGCGGCGGCGAAGCGTTCTACCATCGCGGCGAGGATTACATTCGCGTTCCGCCGCAAATCGCATTCTTCGAGCCGATCAACTATTACCGCACCTGTTTTCACGAGCTAGGGCATTGGACCGGCCACGCCTCACGGCTGGCCCGCGATCTGACGCACCGTTTCGGTTCTCAAGGTTACGCGCGCGAAGAACTTGTCGCCGAAATGGCGAGCGCCTTCCTTTGCGCGAGCCATTCCATCGTACCGACCGTGCGCCACGCCGATTACATCGGGGCATGGCTTGACGTGCTGCGCGAGGATTCCAAGGCGATCTTCCAAGCCGCCAGCATGGCGTCGAAGGCGAGCGATTTCGTCCTGGCCTGCGGCCCGAAGCAGGACTTGGCGGACGGCGAGGCGACCCGATGACCGCGCGCCCGCAAGACCGGCTTGAGGCCGAATGGAGCGAATGCGGCGAGCAGACGCTCATTCCCGGCGTTTGCCCCGTCAGCTTGCGCGAACGTCTGACGCTGCTAGCGAACACACCGCTCGCGCCGACCAAAACACAGAAGCCGTTGAACATCGGCCTGTTCGATGAGGACGCGCGCAACCAACTGAACCTGTTCTGACAAGGAGTCGCTGATGAAATTCTGGACCGTGCAATGCAGCTTCGCTTCCTACGACGCCAAGACGGTCGTGGTCGAAGCCGAGACCCTCGAACAAGCCTTGGACCGCGCCATCGAGGAGGCCAACAACGGCGACGGCTGGTCGTCTCTCGACGTGTGCGGCGACACCTTCGTGGATGCCGTCGCCGAAGGCAATGACGTGGACCCGTGGAAGGACTTCGCATCGTCGCTGGCCGTACCGGCGCGCTTCACCGAACGCGGCGAGCCGCCACTGGTCACCGTCACCGTCTCGGGCGGCGTGGTGCAGGACGTGTCCATCGACGGCGGCAAAGTCCGCGTCCATGTCCGCGACTACGACACGGACGGCGCGGACGATCCCTCCATTCAGACCGATGCGGCTGGCGAACGCTTCACGCTGGCTGATTGGTCGAACGATCTTCCGCCGGATGGTCCGGCAGAAGCCGCGCGCGACGAGGCGCGCGAAACCACCCCAACTCAGGAGTAATGCGTCATGGAATTGCGGCACATCCCACTGGAACTGATACACGACACCAAGCTCAATATGCGCCACGACCGGCGTCCGCCGGACGTGTCGGACATCCTGCCGACCGTCAAAGCCAAAGGCATTTTGCAGCCGCTTCTGGTACGGCCCTATGCGGAGGGCGGCGACGATGCGGTTGAGATCGTCGCCGGGCGGCGGCGTTATTGGTGCGGGCGCGCCATCGTGGACGAACAGGGAAGTTTCGATCCGCTGCCCTGCGCCGTGATGGCACCGGGCGACGATGCCTCGGCAATAGAAGCCTCGCTGATCGAGAATGCGGCACGGCGCGACGCCGATCCGATGACCGAGCATGTGACCTTCGTCCGGCTCATCAAGGAAGGCCGCAAAGTCTCCGAGATTGCCGCCACCTTCGGCATGACCGACTTGATGGTCGAGCAACGCCTCGCGCTCGGCAATCTCTTGTCGAAGATTCAGGATGCCTATCGTCGCGAGGAGATCGACGACCAGACCGTGCGCTATCTCACGATGGCGTCCAAGCAGCAACAGAAGGACTGGCTCAAGCTGTTCGCGGACGAAGACGCCAACGTGCCGCTCGGCTATCAGGTCAAGCAATGGTTGTTCGGCGGACAGTCGATTTCCTCCAAGGTCGCGCTGTTTGCTCTGGACGCGTACACGGGCCATGTCGTCGCCGATTTGTTCGGCGAGGACAGCTATTTCGCGGACGCGGACCTGTTCTGGGACTTGCAGAACGCCGCCATCGCGGCCAAGCGCGAGGCAATGCTGGCGCACAAATGGTCCGAGGTGATCGTGCTGGAACCGGGCGCGCATTTCGACCAATGGACCCATGAAAAGACCCCCAAGAACAAGGGCGGCAAGGTGTTCATCACCGTCAGCCACACGGGCGAGGTCGAAGTGCATGAAGGCTGGTTATCGCGCAAGGAGGCGCGCAAGGCGGAGGCGAAAGTGAACGGGAACGGCACGCAGAAATCCGCACCCGCCGCACGCCCGGCCATGACGCAGGCGATGGAGAATTATCTCGAACTCCACCGCCACGCCGTCGCCCGCTGCGCCCTTCTGAATGTGCCCGGCACGGCATTGCGCCTGCTTGTAGCCCATGCACTCGCGGCGTCCGGCAATTGGCAAGTGAAGCCCGATCCGCAGCGCACCCGCAACAAGGAGATCGCGGCCAGCGTGGCACAAAGCGCGGCGCAAGCCGCGTTCGCCGCCGAGCGGGAGGCCGTGGCGGCGTTGCTGGCGCTGCCCGAGAGCGGGAGCGATCTGGCCCACAACAGCGACGACGACGAGCAAACGGCATTGGTGTTCGCACGGCTTTTGACGCTGGCGGACGCCGAGGTGCAGCGCATCGCGGCCTTCGCGATGGCCGAGACCCTGACGGTGGGAAGCACCGCCGTCGAGGCGGTCGGCACTTGTCTCAAAGCCGATCCGCGCGGCGGCTGGCAGCCGGACGATACCTTTTTCGAGCTTCTCAGGGACCGCACGACCGTCAATGCCATGCTGGCGGAAGTCGCGGGTGAAGCGGTTGCCAAGGGCAATGTGGCGGAGAAGCTCAAGACCCAAAAGCAGATCATTCGCGATTGTCTTGTAGGCCGCAACGACCGTCCCAAGGTCGAGAACTGGCTTCCCGGCTGGATGCAGTTCCCGTTCCGGGGATATGGCGACGGGCGCTGCGCGATTGCCGATGCTGCCCGGGCGGCGGCGGACATGACGCTCTGAGCTACGCCTATGAGCGGGGATGACGACGGGCGGCGGAGCGATCCGCCGCCCATTTCTTTGCCCGTAGACTCGACAGAACCCGGATCTCCATGCTCTCAGTCAAGCCGTGTGCGGCTCTGAACGAGGCATCGAAATCATGTGCGGAAAGTTCACGCAGATGATGTCCTGGCAGGCGGTCCACGACTATTCGGACTTCCTGGGCGCGTCGGACGGCCCCGAAACCGTGACGCCGATGCGCTTTGCGAGCGTGTTGTGTCGTACCGATGAGGGGCAGCGCGAGGTCAAGCGGATGCGCTGGGGATTCGCGCGCCGGACCGTCAAAGACCCGACGGAGCGGCCCGAACACATTCATGCCCGCGCCGAAACCACCGACACCAAACCGACCTTTCGCAAGGACGGAAAGTCCCTCGGCATCGCCGTCTTGTGGGAGGGCTGGATCAATCAAAACGAGGACAAACTTCTGACCTTTGTGATGGTCAGAGTTGCCGCCAATCGCCTGATCGGCACCATCACCGACCGGATGCCGGCGGTGATCCAGCCCGCCGATTAGGGCAAATGGCTCGGCGATACGCCCGCCACGCCCGACGAATTAAAGGCGCTTCTGGTCCCGTTGGACGACGATTGGGAGATGGCAGCGGAGGTCAAGCCCGCGAAGCCCAAGCGCGCCGATCCGCAGCTGGATTTGTTTTGAGCGGTTCAGATTTGCCGGGGCGACGCGGTGAGCCCCGCGCGCGGAATCGCGCAGCTTGGCGGCGTGCGTTGCAGTGCGAGATTGATCGGTGGATCGTGCCTTATCGTCCCGTCCGGCGGCGCTCGTGGCACAGGCTTCGACCGGCGGATGGGCAGGCTTGGCCCAATTCGTAGCCGTCGGCTTTCGTGGGGTTGCCCGCGACCTTCTTTGGCCGGTGTATGCGGCGAACGGCTGTTGGGCCTACTTCGCGTTGGACAAAATATGATGACCGCGCACGCAAAACACCGTCACGAGCGGCCCTTGGATGCCGCGCCTTGGTCGGACAGGACCGACACGGACACGCCGTCTCCCGTGCTGACGGGGACCATTCCTCCCTTGCTTGTGGCGTAAGACCTATGGGCGGGTCCGTCCTTCCGAAACCGTCGCGCGCCAAGTTTTTTCCCCGCCGTGCTCGCCGCTGACGCGGCCTGCGCGCGGCTCCTCGCGGACGCTGCGCTCCAAAAAACTTGTGCGCTCGGGTCCTTCGCTGCGCTGCGGCCCGTCCGAACAGGACGGGTTCGCAAGGTCCGTCCACCGCCCATGAACGGTCCGCCATCGCAAGGGAGAATGGTCTCCCGCGATCACAATGGAGACAGCAATGCCTGCTATCGGTCATGTCACGAAATCCAAGGACGGCAAGTCGTTCAAGGGCCAGCTCAAGACGCTTTCGTTCCGCGCCCCCATCGACATCCTGCCCAACACTGCGAAGAACGGCGACAACCAGCCGGACTATCGCGTCTACAGCCAGGCCATCGAGATCGGCGCGGGCTGGGTCAAGACCGGCGAAAGCTCCGGCAAGGAGTATGTGAGCCTCAGCCTGTCCGATCCCGCCTTCGGGCCGAAGAAGCTCTACGCCAATCTCGGTCGCGCCGCCGGACAGGACGACGAGAACGTGTATGCCGTCATTTGGAATCCCACCGACTGACGCCGCCACGAACCGCCCCGCGCGCGATTCCGCGCGCGGGGCACTCGTGAATCGCGCATCGCCCCGGCGAAAACCGCCACCTGTAGTTTTCGCCCGTCCCGCACCGCCATGGTTTCGTGCATTCTTCTGTGCGGGGGCGCGATAGTGCTTCCACCGTCGCGCCTCGTGTGAACGGAGAGGCGGATGGACGACAGAAGCGCACGCGCGGCTGCTGCGAGAACAGGCAGCCCCTATCTCAACACCCCCCAAGCGGCCCATTATCTCAGCTCGTCGCAGCGCACCTTGGAGCGAATGCGCACGCTCGGGATCGGCCCGGCCTATCGCAAACACGGCCATCATGTCCGCTATCTGATCGACGAACTTGATCGCTGGTCGGCGGAACAGGAACGCCATTCGACCGCCGAATACGCCGCGCAGAATTCGGCGCAGCCGCAGTCCTGACCGCCATGCGTTTCCCTCGCGACGCACGCACAATTTTTCGACTGTCCGCCATCGGCATTGCCATTCTTGCCGCGACAGCAACAATCCCGCACACGCCGGTTCTGGTGTGGAACGCGACCGCCAGCGCGCCAATTGGACTCTATGTTCGCCTGCCGGAATCGACACCCAAACGCGGCGATCTTGTCCTCGTCCGTCCGCCCGCCGCCATCGCGCAATTCGCATCCCGGCGCGGCTATCTGCCCGCCAACGTGCCGCTCATCAAACGCATCATTGCGCTCTCCGGCGACACAATTTGCGCGCGCGACGACAGCATCTTGCTCGACGGACAACCGCTCGTGCAGCGCCAGACCATCGATGGTCAAGGGCGTCCGCTGCCGCACTGGTCGGGCTGTCACACGCTTGGACGCCATGAGGTGTTTCTCGCCATGACCCATGTTTCAGATTCCTTTGACGGGCGCTATTTTGGAGCGATTCCCACAGCAAACATCGTTGGCCGCTTGGTGCCGCTATGGACCCGGTGACGCTGTTCGCGGCGTGCACGCTTGTCGTCCACAGCGGTCCATCCGGCGCCAGTTGCGGTGGTCAGCCGTTCGATCTACTGGGCCAAACAGCTCCGTCGGTTTTTGCATTCGATACGCCACATTCGACCGGCGCTCGGATCGATCGCTGGCAGTCCTTCATCGGTGAAGCGTCGCGGCAATTTGCGATTCCGGAGCCATGGATTCGCGCGGTCATGGGTCTGGAAAGCGGAGGCCGAACGACGCTTGGTGGGCGTCCGATCACGTCGGGCGCAGGCGCGATGGGGCTGATGCAGGTGATGCCAGGCACCTATTCGGACCTGCGCAACCACTATACGCTGGGCGACGACAGTTACGATCCGCATGACAATATTCTCGCGGGCACAGCCTATTTGCGCCAGATGTACGACCGCTATGGCTATCCGTCTCTGTTCGCCGCCTACAACGCTGGACCGAAGCGCTTCGATGCCTATTTGTTTGCAGGCAAGCCGCTTCCGAACGAGACGCTGAGCTATGTCGAAAGCATCCTGCCCGGTGTTGGAACCGTATTGGAGGGACCACACGGCGTCGCTCCGAATATGAAATATCGAGGGCCATTTTTGTCAGCGAGAGTCAAGAAAATCATGCCTCGGAACACATTGTTCTTCACGCTTTCGCAGCCCGAAAACAGCGCCGTAACCGCCACGCAAACCACCTCTGGTGTCTCAAAACCGCGTGCGAATTCAACCGCGATCTTGGTCGGTTCCAGCAGCTCGACGCACGCTTCGCGGGGCGGACTCTTCGTCCCGCTGTCTCCCCGTCAGCAATAGGTCATCGGCAGAAGAGCGCAGAGGAGCGTAGTGATGCGCAGTCGTGGCGGTGGAGCGATGGTCGGCAAGATAAAAGCAATGGCGGCACGATGGGCCTATTGCCTTGTCTGCACATCCTTTTTCATGGCGGCACGCGTGTTGCGTATGCCGCCAAGTCGTTCGAAGCGCCTGAACTTGCAGGGTTTGGATGCCGCCAGTTGGAATTCGCCCGCTGTCGGCGTTCGCTTGTCCGCGGCGAATTCGCGAACGGGATCGTAATGGCGCGTGACGACGACTTCGAGCCCAGGCTGGGACGCATCCGTTCGACCAAAAGCGGCAAGAGCGCGCGTTACCTGCAAGGCGTCTTGCGCGGCGTCGCACGATCCACGGGCGCGGCCAAATCGCGTGCCTCGCGCTTCGACGGTAGCCGCATCGGCCGAGGCTCCGGCGTGGGCCGTGTCCTCCATGCGCGGGATCGTCATGCCGCGTTCCGAACACGGCGAGTTGTCATCCAGGCGCGCCTGATCCGTCTCAAGGCCCAGGGCGTCAACGCGGCCCGGCTGCATCTACGCTACCTCGAGCGCGACGGCGTGACGCGCGAGGGCTTGCCCGGAGAATTGTACAACGCCGCCAACGACCGCGCGGACAGCCGGGCCTTCCTGGAACGCACCGAGGGCGACCGGCACCAGTTCCGCTTCATCGTTTCGCCTGAGGATGGTACGGCCTATGACGATCTCAAACCGTTCGTTCGCCGGTTGATGGAGCGGATGGAGCAGGACCTCGACACGAAACTCGATTGGGTGGCAGTCGATCACCACAATACGGCGCACCCGCATACCCACATCGTCCTGCGCGGCAAGGACGACAAGGGCGACGACCTCATCATCGCCCGCGAGTACATCGCGCATGGCATGCGCGAGCGCGCCGCGGAAATCATCTCCCTCGACCTCGGCCCGCGGACCGACCGCGAAATCCAGGACCGCCTGCAGCATGAGGTGGAACAAGAACGGTTCACCAGCGTCGACCGCGAGCTGCTGCGCGACACGAACACGGACGGATTTGTGCAAGCCGCAAGCCGGGACGCCTTCCGGCACAGCATCCGCGCTGGCCGGCTCCAGAAACTGAAACGGCTCGGCCTGGCCGACGAGATCGGCTCAGGGCTGTGGCGGCTGGCGGACGAGATGGAACCGACCCTGCGCGCGATGGGCGAGCGCGGCGACATCATCAAGACGATTCACCGCGAACTGGCACGGAGCGGTTTGGAACGGTCGCCGGCGAGCTATGCGATCCATGGGAGCAACGCGACGGAGCGGATGCCCGTTGTCGGTCGTGTTGTGGCGCGCGGTCTCGCCGACGAATTGCAGGATCGGTACTACCTCATTATCGACGGTGTGGACGGGCGCTCGCACTATATCGGGATCGGGCAAGCAGATGTTAACGAGCCGACGCGTGAAGGCACGGTCGTGGCCTTGACCGCGCGCGGTGCGGAGCCGGGCAAGGCCGACCGCGTTGTCGCTGACATTGCGGGGCGGGAGGGTGGGCGGTACAGCGCCCACTTGCACCATGCCCATGATCCCACAGCCTCAACCTCCTATATCGAGGCGCATATCCGGCGACTGGAGGATTTGCGACGCGCCGGCTTGAAGATCGAGCGGCACGGCGATGGAAGCTGGACAGTTCCCCGCGACTATCTGGCGCGCGTCAAGCGGATAGAGTCCCACCGTGCCCGAATGTTTCCCGCGACGATCGAGACCCTGGCGCGCGGTCCGATCGCAGGTCAGACCCAGGTTCACGGAGCGACTTGGCTTGATCGCGAATTGTTGAGCGGGAATGCAATGCCGCTTCGCGACAGCGGATTTGGCCGGGAAGTGCGCGACGCTCTGCAACTGCGGCGGCAATGGCTAATCGAACAGGATTTGGCGCATGTCGAGCAGGGGCAGATTGTTTATCGCGCCGGACTTTTGTCGGAGCTTCGTCGACGCGACCTAGCTCGTGCCGGTGCTGTGCTCGCCGACGAAATCGGCGTGCCCTATGCCGAAGCCAAGGCCGGATCTCGCATCGAAGGCGTCTATCGGCGTCACGTCGATCTCGCGAGCGGCCGGTTTGCACTGATCGAGAAGAGCCGGGAGTTCACGCTGGTCCCCTGGCGTCCGGTGCTCGAACGCAATCTCGGCAAGCCGGTGGCCGGCATCATGCGCGGGGAGACAATCTCGTGGACGCTGGGCCGCCAACGGAGCGGTCCGTCGATTTCATGAGGACGAGGCAAAATTAATCGTTGACGTCTGCCTTTCTGCGGCTGGGTGCTAGGATATTTCGGTCCCCAGTCCCTGACACTGAGCTATTCCGACTTTTGTCCAGAGCGACATACAGCGCATCACCCGCGCGCTCGAAGAAGCCAATACCACCAAGCCCCTCTCGCATCGATGGCGAGCACGCCGAGCGGAATGTAAGTCTCTCAAGGAATGGCTGGTAATGGCGCAACCAAGAACTATTCCAAACGGCGACTAACTACACCGGACATAGCCCGTTTGGAGGAAAGGCGCCAAGATACGACATACACGCTTTGGTCACCGCGTCTGCTATCCGACCAAACCCTGATCCCGAGTCAGTCCCTCTTGCGCGGCCCTCGGGCTCACGCCGGTCCAGCGTTTGAAGGCGCGGGAGAACGCAGTGGAATCGGAGAATCCGACGAGATAGGCGGTCTCGTTCACGGAGCACTTTCGCTCCACCAAATAACCAAGCGCGAGCGTGCGGCGCAGTTCGTCCAGTACATGTTCGAAGGTGGTGCCCTCGTCCTTCAGCCGGCGCAAGAGCGTACGTCGGCCGATACCGAGCCTTGCCGCGGTTGCATCCATATTGCCATTGCCGGTGTGCAGAATTGGCATTAGCGCGCGCTCGACCTTTGCACGCGTGGTAACGACGGATTCAAGTTGCTTCAGAAGTTCATCAGCACGCTTGTTCAAAACCCCGAACACATACTGATCGGCGGGTGGCTGGTGCAGCAGCGCAAATCGCGGATCAATAAGAAGTGCGTTGCGCTTGGACCCGAACATAATCGGTGCCTTGTACACACGTTCATATTCCGCAGCGTATGTAGGCTCGGGATAAGCGAATTCGGCAGCTAGTGGCAATCGTATGGATTGGAACTCAGGCACGGCGCCGAAGGTGGCGCGCGTATTGCAGACAAGCCGCGTGAGCTCAGCCTCGATCATCGGCGGGTGGGAACACCAGATATGCGACACCAATTCGATCCATGCACCTCTGTCGTCGGCGGTCACGTTGATTAGCATGGATGGCTTGTCGCTTCCCTCGTCGACCAAAAGCGAGGCGTAGCGGTTGAGTTGCTGAAGGACTTCGA
Organism: Alphaproteobacteria bacterium; assembly: GCA_028871795.1. Classification (GTDB taxonomy): domain Bacteria; phylum Pseudomonadota; class Alphaproteobacteria; order Micropepsales; family Micropepsaceae; genus Rhizomicrobium. The sequence goes on from JAGWMG010000019.1 coordinate 20,699, forward strand.
CAGGTGTTTCAGCAACCTCGCAGACCAGGCCGACCAAAGTGATGTCCTGCATGCGAACCGCCTCGCCAAAATGGAGCGCCACGGCCTTGTCGTGAGTAGCTTCGGCTGCGGCGGTAATCAATGCCATGTAGCGCGAAAGTGGGACGCGCGACTCGGGATCGGCGAGATCGGCCGAAGCAATCTGGGAGCGGTCGAGTAATGTCGCACGGTCGGCGCCGCGCGATACCGCAAACATGAGCAAGGCCTTCGGATAGCCCGCCGTAATAGTCGGTTCTGCCAAGTTTGTCTCTTCGATTTTGGCGTGCAGGATCATGTTTTTGGCACGAGCCGTCAATGCCGGCGCGGGACCCCGTGACTATTCTTCAGACACCAGGAAGAACCCTGACTGTGTGCTGCCCACCGGCTGTACCGGTCCAGACTTGAAGGCGTACCGGATGCAACTTCTCCGATCGACGATAGCTGTCGCGACAATCGTTCTCTTGTTCACACCCGCCGCATATGCCGGCGACGTAGCAAATTTCTACGCTACCTTGAAGACGCTCGACGGCATTTGGCAGGGGGTGGTGACAACCGATTCTCCGCAAAGTGGATTTGATGGTAAGACCATCCGAGTCAAGTTACGGCTGACGTCAAGTGGCCACGCCATCGTGCACGAAATGCGGGAAGCCGGCGCGCCCGAAACACCCGACCACTTGGGCGACATCACGATATTCTACTTGGACGGCGACCATCTCATGGCAGAGCACTTCTGCGACGCCGACAATCGGCCACTCATGGAAGCGGTGCCTTCACCCGATCCGGAAACCATCAAGTTCGATCTCATAAGCATCAATGGTAACCTGCAATTCGGATACATCCACGATGCCGCGTTCAAGGTCATCGCACCGGATCACCATACCGAAAATTGGACCTATATATTTCCGGGGAATAAATCCATTCAAGTCCACTTTGACTTACAGCGAGTGAACCCATGAACGCAGAGCCGAGCCCGATAGTTCGTTCAAAACCATCTCGAGATGGCATATTGCTGCCCGCGGGTTTAGCTCAGCCTTTGGCCTGTTTTGTGCTTTTCGCCAAGCGGCAACGATGCACCAAAGAAGGTTATTCCCAAAGCGGTGCATCCAACCTACTACTATCAAGTCCGAACGATGGCTGAGGGGGATATCGTGAGCGACACAGCAGACATCAATCGTCAGCGCAAAAGAGCGGGCCGGTGGGCTGGCTTCTTCTATCTCGCCTATATAGCAACGTTCATCTTCGCATCATATGTGCAGGAAAAGCCCGTGGTATGGGACGACGCTGCGGCGACAGCGCACAACATCGCGTCCGCCGAATTCATGTTCCGCATTGGCGTTATGACAGAGTTGCTTGCCGCTGCGCTGTTCCTCCTGGCTGCGTGGAGCCTCTATGTGCTCTTGAGCCCGGTCGGTAAGAACGCTGCGCTTCTATTTCTGATCTTGAACGCCATTGGCGTTGCGGAGCAGTCGCAGAGCACGCTCATGCAATTTGGGGTGCTGAAGCTCGTACATGGAGCCGCGTTCCTGAAAGCCTTGTCCGCGCCGCAACTTCAGGCACATGCAATGCTGTTCCTCGATCTCAAGGGCGCCGGATTTACCGTGTTCAATATCGCTTTTGCGTTGTGGCTGTTTCCGCTGGCTTGGCTGGTGATCAAATCACGCTTCATTCCGAAAATTCTCGGGGTGCTGTTGCTGCTCGACGGTATCTGCCTGCTCGTCTGGATCGTGCAGATGGGCTTGTTTCCCAGCTACGAGAAATTTATCCATCCACTGTTCCCGGTCATGTTGATTGCGGAATGCTCGTTTGCGCTCTGGCTTTTCATCGTCGGAGCAAGGACGCAAAAAATGGTTGCCGGAAAGTGATGCAAGCTTCGGAGCATTTTGGCTCTTTCAATGCAGGATAACCTCATCGGAATGACTGGAGTTGGCGCACTCCCGCCGAAAGGCCCATGTCCTTTTTCCGCCCGACTTTTGCCGTTTGGAATACTTCCGACTCGTGCCAAATCCCGCCGGTAGAGATTTTTCTCTACCACACAAGGGCCATCAAGATCATGTCATGCGGAGCGGTCCGAAGCTTCGCGGCCTTCCGTATGATCCCCTCCTGTACAAAGCCCATCGACCGATAAAGCTTGATGGCCGGGGCGTTCCATGGGGTAACAATTAGTTCTATCCGGCAAAATCCGGGCCAGCCCTCAGTCTCGTGGATGGCTGTCTCCAGCAGCCGGCGCCCGATCCCTATATGGCGGTATTGTCGTGTTACGGCCATGCCTAGGTGCCCGGCGTGGCGATAGTGCGGTTTATCTTCTACTCTGAGGTTGAGCAGCCCAACGACACGGGGGCCATCCAAGGCTGCGAGGAAGAATGACCGCTCTTTCGCATTTGTCTGTTCAAGAAACTCACGTTCCTGCTCAACCGTATATCGCTGACCTGAAACCGTATCGATGCCTTCGTCGGCGATCTCGTCGGTAAACCGTGACAGCGCTTCCGCGTCGTCAGTTGTCACCCGCCGAATTATAATGTCGGTGGACACTGTTTAAGCCGCCTTCTTCAGGAAGGGTGCATCGGACATCGTTCCCCGCGCCGCCGTGAGGAATGGATAAATAAGGCAAAGGGGGAACGGCAGCAATAGGCGCAAACGCGAAGTAAGATCGCTTTGGAGAACGTCACCTTTCGGGAGGCAAAGCGGTCGTTAGGCGGGCACCAGCTGGGGCCTGACCATCCGACATGTACTGGCAATACGGTCCATCGCGCCCGCACCAACACCGAACTTTTGGGCGACTTTCAAAAATGCCTGCTCCGCCCGACAGAGCCCTGCGTACCGCGGACTCCCGTTTGGCATCCAGGTTGGGTCGTCCAATTGGGTGTCCGCTCTTGGGCTCATCGGGAACATCACTTCGCATTCGATATAGCGCGCTTGCCCGGCGATTTTGTGCAGGTGGCGCGATTTGGCGGCGGCTGCGCAGATAAAGGCGATTGTGGATTCATGTAAGCGGCGCGAATCCTGATTCGTCAGGAGACGCGCTGGCATGACACCTACCAAATTCCTCGTCGGACAGATTGCTATCGTCTTCGCAGTCGCGGTTGGCGGGCTGTGGTTCGCGACGCAATGGGTCGCATGGCAGCTGGGCGATCAGGCGCAACTTGGAGCGCCGTGGTTCTCAATCGCAAGCCATCCAATGTATCGGCCCTGGAGCCTGTTCGGCTGGTGGTATGCCTATGACGCTTATGCACCGGCCCTGTTTAACAAAGCGGGTGCGATTGCCGCGCTAAGCGGGTTCGCCGGCTGCGCCGTCGCCATCGTGGGATCGCTCTGGCGGGCACGGCAGGCCCATCTCTCGACCACTTATGGATCGTCGCGCTGGGCCACGCCCCGCGAAATCAAACAGGCCGGCCTATTTCGGGCCGCGGGCGTGTTTCTCGGGCAGCTCGGCGGCGAATATCTGCGTCACGACGGGCCGGAACATGTCATGGCGTTCGCGCCGACGCGGTCCGGCAAAGGCGTCGGCCTGGTCGTGCCCACGCTGTTGTCGTGGACCCAAAGTGTCGTCATCCACGACATCAAAGGCGAGAACTGGCAGCTGACGGCAGGCTGGCGCAGCCGCTTCTCGCATTGTTTGCTGTTCAATCCGACCGACCCGAAGAGTGCGCGCTACAATCCGCTGCTCGAAGTGCGCAAAGGGCCGGACGAGGTACGCGATGTGCAGAATATCGCCGACATCCTGGTCGATCCGGAAGGCGCGCTGGAACGGCGCACGCATTGGGAAAAGACCAGTCATTCGCTTCTCGTCGGCGTGATCTTGCATGTCCTCTATGCCGAGGAAGAAAAGACCCTCGCGCGCGTCGTGAGCTTTCTGTCCGACCCAAGGCGCTCGTTCGAGCACACCTTGCGCGCGATGATGGCGACGAACCATCTGGGCACGCCAAAGGCGCCGGTCGTGCATCCCGTCGTCGCCTCGGCTGCGCGCGAGGTGCTCAACAAATCCGAGAACGAGCGCTCCGGCGTGCTCTCGACGGCGATGTCGTTCCTTGGCCTTTATCGCGATCCGACCGTGGCCCGGACGACAGCGGCGTGCGACTGGCGGATCGCCGATCTGGTCGATGCGGCGCGACCGGTGTCGCTCTATCTCGTCATTCCGCCATCGGATATTTCGCGGACGAAACCGCTGGTCCGCCTGGTGCTCAACCAGATCGGCCGGCGGCTGACGGAGCGGCTGGAAGGTGATCCAAGCAAGAGCCGCAAATACAAGCTGCTCATGATGCTGGACGAATTTCCGGCGCTCGGCAGGCTCGATTTCTTCGAGACGGCGCTCGCCTTCATGGCCGGCTACGGAATCCGCGCCTATCTCATCGCGCAATCTCTCAATCAGATTTCGAAGGCCTATGGGGAGAACAACGCCATCCTCGACAATTGCCATGTGCGCATCGCGTTTTCGTCGAACGACGAGAGAACTGCGAAACGCATTTCGGACGCCTTGGGCACCGCGACGGAATTGCGCGCCCAGAAGAACTATGCCGGCCATCGTCTCTCGCCCTGGCTGTCGCATGTGATGGTCAGCCGTCAGGAAACCGCACGCCCGCTCCTGACACCGGGCGAGGTCATGCAACTGCCGCCGAACGACGAGTTGGTGCTGGTGTCGAGCCTCGCACCGATCCGGGCGAAGAAGCTGCGCTATTACGAAGACCGGAATTTCACGGCGCGCGTATCAGCTGCGCCGGCGCTCTCCGACTGTGTCTACCGCGACAGGCCGACGCCGCGTCCAGATGATTGGAGCGGTCAGGTTCGACGACCGCATGAGGTGCTGGCTGCCGTGCTCGACGACGAGAACGGCGCGGCGTCCGACGAGGGTGGTCTCCAGCAGCAACGCCATCCCGGACTTCCCGAACAGGAAGCGGTTTCCGCGGCGAGCGACAAATCGCGCGATCTCTCGGGTGTAGCCGAGGGCGACGGCGATCTCGCAACGGATGCCGCCGCGATGAATAGGGGCCAGCTCGGTGCCGTGGGGAAAGCGCACGCCATGAACGAAGGCGAGCACCGCGGCCACCCCGGCGACGACCTGCTGCCCGCATTTTGAGGAACGCCATGAAGCCGCGCCACCAATTCTATCTCGACGAGCCCAACCAAGAAGAGCTTGACCGGCTGGCGGCCGAACCGGGTGCGACCCGCTCGGCCATCGTCAATGCGGCGCTCAAATCCTATTTCACCTATCGCGGCGCAAGCGAGCTCGAACGGGCGTTCCGCATGCGCCTGGACCGGATGAGCGAATTCCTGGAACGGCTGGAGCGCAATCAGCACATCGCGTTGGAGAGTTTCGCGCTCTTCGTTCACTACGAGCTTGGGATCACCCCCCAACTGGCGCCGGCCGAGCAGGCCGCCGCACAGGCGGTCGGCCGTGATCGTTTTCAGCATTTCATCGAACAGGTCAGCCGCCGCATGGCAGGCGACCGGCGGATCGCCGACGAAATTGCCGCACGTGCCGTACAAGCGGGCCAACCAGATGAATCTCACAGAATGGCTGCCGAATGAGCGCGACGCATGAACATCAGGAAAGCCGGGAGCGCCGCAGGACGATGCTGCGAACGGCGATGGGACCGAAGATCGCCGAAGCTCTTGCCGATCCGCTGGTCATCGAAATCATGGTCAACCCGGACGGAATGTTGCGGCTGGACCGTTTGGGCGAAGGCCGCTCGGAGACGCCCTCGCATCTGGCGCCATCGGAGGTCGAGCGGATCATCCGTTTGGTGGCCTCGAACGTGCGGTTGGAAGCGCATAGCGGCAATCCCATCGTCAGCGCGGAATTGCCGCCGCGCGAAGACGGTGTGGCGGGTGAGCGCTTCGAAGGCCTCTTGCCTCCGGTTTCGCTGGCGCCGTGCTTCTCCATCCGCAAGCCGGCCAAACGCATCTACACACTCGACGATTATGTCGCCGACCGGGTTATGCTGCCGGTGCAGGCCGAAGCGCTGCGGCTCGCGGTCGCCGAGCGGAAGAACATTCTGGTAGCCGGCGGCACGAGCTCGGGCAAGACCACGCTCGCCAATGCGCTACTCGCCGAGATCGCCAAGCTCGACGAACGCGTGATCCTGATCGAGGACACCCGCGAGCTGCAATGCGCGGCGCGCGATTGCGTGGCGCTGCGCACCAAAGCGGGCGTGGTGTCGCTTGCCGACCTGGTGCGTTCGACGCTGCGCCTTCGCCCCGACCGGATCATCGTCGGCGAAGTGCGCGGGGCCGAAGCTCTCGACATGCTCAAGGCGTGGAACACCGGCCATCCCGGCGGCATCGCCACCGTGCACGCAAACTCCGCGCAAAGCGCGCTCTACCGGCTCGAACAGCTTGTGCAGGAGGTGGTCGTCAGCGTGCCAAGGCGCCTGATCGCGGAGGCGATCGATCTCGTCGTCTTCATCAGCGGGCGCGGCGTGTCGCGGCGTATCGAGACCATCGCGGAGATACGCGGGCTTGCGGCCGATGGCGACTACGCCCTTGTGCATACCCAGAATCCGAGACTTCAGGCCCTGTGAGGAGAATCGCCATGCTCAAAACCCTTCGTCGCTCGTTGGTACTCGGCATCGTGCTGCCTTTGATGTTCGCCTCGGCCGCACAGGCCGCCGGCACCAATATGCCGTGGGAGCAACCCCTGCAGCAGATTCTGGACTCCGTGCAGGGGCCGGTCGCCAAGATCGTCGCCGTCATCATCATCATTATCACCGGCCTGACGCTTGCGTTCGGCGAAACCGCGGGAGGCTTCCGGCGCCTGATCCAGATCGTGTTCGGTCTTTCCATCGCGTTTGCGGCATCGAGCTTCTTCATGTCGTTCTTTTCGTTCGGCGGCGGAGCGCTGGTGCGGTGATCGAGGGTTTCGAGGTCCCGCTGCACCGTTCGCTGACCGAGCCGATCCTGCTCGCCGGTGCGCCGCGCGCCATCGCGATCGTCAACGGAACGATCGCGGCGGCACTTGGACTGGGGCTGCGGCTGTGGATCGCGGGGCTTCTGCTGTGGGTGATCGGCCATTCGATCGCCGTCTTTGCCGCCAAGCGCGATCCAGACTTTGCGGAGGTTCTGCGCCGGCATCTTCGCCAAAGGTCGTATCTCTCATGCTGAACCTTGCCGAATACCGCAACAAATCCGATCGGCTCGCCGATCATCTGCCCTGGGCGGCCCTGGTGGCACCGGGTGTCGTCCTCAACAAGGACGGCAGCTTCCAGCGGACGTTCCGGTTTCGGGGACCGGATCTCGAAAGCGCGACCGAAGCCGAACTGGTGGCGGCGTGCGCGCGCGTCAACAATGTGCTGCGACGCCTCGGTTCCGGCTGGGCTCTGTTTTTCGAGGCGGACCGCTTTGCCGCCGCAGGTTATCCGCAATCGCAATTCCCCGACCCCGCGTCCTGGCTCGTCGACGAGGAGCGCCGCGCGCAGTTCGAGGACGGCATCCTCGCCGGCGCCGACGAGATCAGGGGCGCCCGCCGGGAGCACTACGAGAACGCCTATTACCTGACACTCTTATATATGGCGCCGCCCGATCAAGTTGCCCGCGCCGAACGCGCGCTGATCGACACCGGCGCGGACGACCAAAAGCGGGACTGGCGGCACGAGCTGGGCGCTTACGTTGCGGAAACCAACCGCACGCTCGATCTGTTGGGCCAAGTCATGGCGGAGATTGCGCCGCTCGACGATGGCGAAACCCTGACCTATCTGCATCGTACCGTCTCCACGAAGCGGCATGCGGTCGAGCCGCCGGCGGAACCGATCTACCTGGACGCGATCCTGGCCGACCAGCCGCTGCATGGCGGTCTGGAGCCGATGCTGGGCGAGGCGCATCTGCGCGCGCTCACCATACTCGGATTTCCGAACACCACGCGGCCGGGCTTACTCGATGCGTTGAACCATCTCGATTTCCCCTATCGCTGGACGACGCGCTTCATCGCGATGGACAAGACCGAGGCGACCAAGGTGCTGACCAAGCTCCGGCGGCAATGGTTCAACAAGCGCAAGTCCATCACCCAGCTCCTGCGCGAGGTGATGCACAACGAGCCGGTTCAACTTCTCGATTCCGACGCCGACAACAAGGTCGTGGACTCCGACGAGGCGTTGCAGGCGCTTGGCGGCGACCACGTCGCCTTCGGCTATCTCACGACGACGGTGTGTCTGGCGGACGAGAACCGCATGCGCGTCGAGGAGAGGGTCCGCGCCGTCGAGCGGGTCATCAACGGTCTGGGCTTCACGACCATCCGCGAGAGCTTGAACGCGGTGGAAGCCTGGCTCGGCAGTCTGCCGGGACATGTCTATGCCAATGTGCGCCAACCACTCGTCCACACTTTGAATTTGGCGCATCTCATGCCGCTATCGTCTGTGTGGGCAGGCCCCAGACGGAACGAACATCTCGACGGTCCGCCACTATTTTATGCCGAGACCAGCGGCTCGACGCCGTTCCGCTTTTCCACCCATGTCGGCGATGTCGGCCACACGCTCATTGTGGGGCCAACAGGCGCCGGTAAGTCCGTGTTGCTGGCCCTGATGGCCTTGCAGTTCCGGCGCTATGGCGAAAGTCAGGTCTACATCTTCGACAAGGGCAACTCCGCGCGTGCCGCGGTTCTTGCGATGGGCGGGGCGCATCACGAACTCGGTTCGGATGGCACTCTGGCGTTCCAGCCCTTGATTCGCATCGACGATCCGACCGAACGCAGCTGGGCTGCGGAATGGATCGGCACGTTGCTCGACCACGAGAAGATCGCACTGACGCCCGAGGTGAAAGAAACACTCTGGTCGGCGTTGACGAGCTTGGCTTCGGCACCGGCCGAGGAACGCACGCTGACCGGCCTGTCGGTTCTTCTACAATCGAATGCGCTCAAATCGGCGCTTCTGACCTACACGCTGGAAGGGCCGTTCGGACGCCTGCTTGATGCCGCGGAAGACAATCTCGCGTTGGCTGATGTGCAATGCTTCGAAACCGAGAACCTGCTTCATCAGTCCAGCGTCGTCCTGCCGGTTCTGACCTATCTGTTCCACCGGCTAGAAGCGCGGTTTACGGGACGGCCCACGCTGCTCGTTCTCGACGAGGCTTGGGTCTATCTCGACAATCCGCTGTTCGCCGCGCGCATCCGCGAATGGCTGAAAGTGCTGCGCAAGAAGAACGTGGCGGTTGTTTTTGCCACGCAATCTCTGGCCGACGTCGCGAACTCCTCGATTGCTCCTGCGATCATCGAGAGTTGTCCGCAGCGTATCTTTCTTCCCAACGAGCGCGCCATCGAGCCACAGAGCCGCACCGCCTATGAGCAGTTTGGGCTGAACGACCGGCAAATCGAACTCGTCAGCCGCGCCGTGCCGAAGCGGCAATATTATCTGCAGTCGCGGCGAGGCAATCGTCTGTTCGAACTCAGGCTCGGCCCGATCGCGCTTGCGTTCTGTGCGGCGTCATCGCCAGCTGACCAGGCGCTCATAGAACGGATCAGAGCTGCGAGCTCGCCCGATTGCTTCGCCGCGAATTTCCTGAAAGCCCGAGGCCTCGATTGGGCTTCGAACCTTCTTGAACAGCAACCCAACCACCAACTGGAGGCAGCCGAATGAAACGCGCACTTCGCACTTTGTTGCTCGTCACGACGATCGGTCTGGCCGCCGCGCCTGCGCCGGCCATGGCGCAATTCTTCGGCGGCGGCATCGTCTTCGATCCGTCCAACTACTCGCAGAACCTGTTGACCGCGGCGCGCGCACTGCAGCAGATCAATAATCAGATTCAATCGCTGCAGAACGAAGCGATGATGCTGCAGAACATGGGGAAGAATCTCACGTCCCTGAGCACCTCGCAGCTGGGCACGATGGTTTCCGCGCTGACCCAGATCAGCACGTTGATGAATCAAGGCCAGGGGATCGCCTTCAACGTCAATGCCACCAATACGGCCTTTGCGCAGGCCTACCCGCAATCCTATCCGCCCGGCACGTCGACGACCACGCTCGCCGCGGACGCGCTGAAGCGTTGGCAGAATACGATGGCGGCGTTCCAGCAGACGCTTCAAGTACAGGCGCAAGTCGCACAGAACGTCCAGGCGGACTCGGCGACACTGACAAGTCTGACGAACACGTCGCAAGCCGCCGTCGGCAATCTGCAGGTCAATCAGGCGACCAACCAGCTTCTGGCGCTTTCCATCAAACAGCAACTTCAGATTCAGAATCTGATGGCAGCGCAGTATCGGGCGGCGTCGCTGGATCAGGCGCGCAATGCCGAGTCCGAGGCGCAGGCCCAGTCCCAGTTCTCCACTTTCCTAGGCAACAGCTCGGCCTACACACCGCAATAGGTAAGCGAGACAGGGCTTTCGGACGTAGAGTAGAGATGAAGCGCTACATCCCCTTACGGAGACAAGTTTCTCCACCCCTCTCTCCGAACCGGACTTGCAAATTTCCAAGCATCCGGCTCTCCACGCATGGGCAATCGCTTGCCCATCGGCGTGCCTCATACGTGTCTGA
>JAGWMG010000012.1 GCA_028871795.1 Alphaproteobacteria bacterium
GTGCGGCATCTGGGGCGGCAACATCACCAACGAGAATATCGGCGTGAAACACTACATGCAGACCACCTGGGTCAGCCGGCCGATCCCCGAAGATCGTCCCTCGGAACAAGAATTGTTCGGCGAATTCTACAACACGGAAACGTTCTGAGCTGCGGACTCCGAGGAGTACACGCTAAATGCTCTGCCAAGCGCCGGAGGTCCGCGACCGGAACAGGGCGTCGATCACGCGCATGTTGGCGACGCTGCTCTCAATCGGCCAAGCTGCGGCCGTTTCGCCCCGCACCAGGCGCGAGAAACACTCCGCTTGTAACTGATACTGATTGAGGGCCGGGAACACCCGTTCGCGCGTCGGCAGACTGCCGATTGCGGAAGCGTCGCCGATATAAACGCGGCAGGACGTTGGCACGGGATGGGAAAAAGGAAACTCCGCGCGCATCCATCCGGCGCTTCCCAGAATGCCCAGATGCTGGTGGCTGCCGTCGGTGGCGGGGCCGGCCTGGGTAGAGGCCGTCAACGTGGCATGCCCCTGCGGGAACGCCAGAATGGCGCTGGTCAGCCGGTCTATGCGGAAGACCGGATCCATTTCGAACAACCCCACGGCAGCAACAGGCTCCGCGTCGAATACAATTCGGCACGCGTTGATGGGATAGCAACCAACGTCGTAAAGACTGCCGCCGCCTTGTTCCGGATTGTTACGCAGGTCTTCCGGGTTGTTGGCGTTGAACCCTATCACGGCGGTCACGGCGCGTACCTTTCCGATTTCGCCCGCCTTGATAGCTCGACGGATAAAATCCCACTGCGGATGATTGACGAAGGGAAACCCTTCCTCGATCAGAAGACCTGTGCGGTTGCGCGCTTCGACCAATTTCTGCGCCTCGGCGGCCGTCGTCGCGATGGGCTTTTCACACAGGACATGTTTGCCCGCGGCCAGCGCGTTCAAGCTCCATTCCACATGCATCGTGTTGGGAAGCGGGACATAGACAGCTTCCACATCTTTATCGGTGAGCAATTCCTCATAGGACCCGTAATAGCGTTCGATGCCTGCCGCATGCGCAGCGACTCGCGCCTTATCCAAGGTACGGGAGGCAATCGCCACAACCCGGCAATGCCCGCTTTGGCGCATTGCCGGTATGGTGTGCTTCGTCGCAATACGCGAGGTGCCAAGCACTCCCCAGCGAACGCGGCCAGTCAAGACGTTCTTCATCCCTTGACGCTCCCTTTGCCAAAAAAAGAGCGCCACACACCCAGGGAGCAAGGTGTGTGGCGCATATCCCTCAACTGACAGCCTTTTAGGCTAGGCTACCACTTCTTGCGGACACCAAAGCTGAGAACGCGGCCGATCGGACTTGCGTCGGTGGCGTCGAAGCCTGCCGCAACGTTATAGAAAGGCGGCGCCTGGTCGAGGATATTGTCCCCCTCGAAATACAGCTGCGTCCCTTGCGTCCAACCGCCGTCGGGAAGGTCGTACGAAAGATGCAGGTCGACCGTTACAAAGGCGCCGACATGTTGAACGCCAGTCGGATAGACCGATGTGGGCTGATTGATGAGTTTGTACGGGTTTTCGTAGTTCACAAACACATCTGCTGCGAAAGGATCAAACTGCCAATCGAAGTTGGCCCGCGCGATGAGCGCCAGAGCGCTGAACGTTGTGTTGAAATTCGTATTCAGATAGCTCACATATGATCCGCCGCCATAGGCCGCTTCCTTGAAGCGCTGCTTATCGCTGCCCGAGACGCCAACCGTGAAGGCGCCGGCGTGGTCCGTCGTAAAGTTGTACTGAATGTTGAAGTCGATGCCGGCCGAATCGATGTTGTACGCATTGTCCTGCTGGTAGCTGAAGATGAAATACGACGTCGCCGGCAACGGGCTTGTCTGCAGCAACCCGGCAGTGGCCGCCGCGATTTGCGCCGCCGTTATGGCGCCGCCCGGGGCAGTGCCAAGGGTAACCTTGTGATAGAGGCCCGGCGTAAGAACGTCGTTGGCGAAGGTCGGCGCCGTGATCAACCCGGTATATTTTGCGATCCAATAGGTCACGTTGGCGTGGAAGCCTTCCAGCCAGGGCGGATCGAAATCGACACCGAATGAACGCGAAGAGCCGGTTTCCGGTTTGATGGCCGCGTTGCCGCCCGTGATGAGCGTGCCGGGGATGTTGTTGTTGTTGACCACGCATCCTGCCGCGGTACACGCGGCCGCCTGCACGCCCGCCGGCAAGCTTGCCTGCCACGCCGCCTCGCCGGGGAAGCTTGCGGGAATAAGCGTGTTGGGGAACAACCCATTCGCGTTGCCGAAGCCGGACTCCGTCGTGATACCGTGCGCGTCGCCGTGGCTGGTAAGCGCCGGCGCGGTGAACGACGTGCCGTAGCTCGCTCTCAGCTTGAGGCCGTCGGTTACCGTCCAATCGACGGCGAACTTCGGATTGGTCGTTCCGCCGAAGTCGCTGTAATGGTCGTAGCGGGCCGAGGCGTCGAAATTGAAAGCCTGCACTAGCGGCAAGCGAAAGCCTTCCCCGATAATGGGAATTCGTACTTCGCCGAACAGAGCCTCAACCTGACGGGTCGGATGCGTCGCCAGCCAGACGTTGCTTACGCTGGTGGACGAAGGCCGGGTGGTCCATTGATCCAGACCGTAACGAATTCCCTCCGCGCCGAACGCAGCCTTCACGTTGCCGCCCGGCAGCGAAAACAGCGTGCCGTCCGCCTTGAGCGTCACGTCGTCGAGGGTCTGCGTGGTCGCGGATCTGGTCTGACCGATGAGGAAGGCCTTTGTGGCCGCCGACGTGTTGTTGCCCCAGGGATCGAGCACGAAGGCGCTCGGCGACGCCAGGTTTTGCGTGACGAGCGTGGAAATTCCTCCCAATACCGTCGGGGCGTTGCTGCCCGACGAGGAGGTGGTCCCGTTGAGCGCCAACAGCGTGCAGGCACCGCAAAGCTGACCGTTGACGACCGCTTTGGAATTGTCCTGGCCGAACGTTGCGCCGAGGCTCACCAGCCAATCGCCGCCGACCTGATATACGGCGCCGAGCGTTCCGAATACGGTTTGCGCGCCGGAGTTGGTGATCGACGACCCGGGGCCCAGAAGAGCGTCGGCATCGAACAGAACGGTCTCGGAAGTGGCGCCGGGGGGGCCCTGGAAATACGGATTGATCGAACCGGCGCCGTTGGGAGGCGTGCTGCCGGGCCTGAACGCCGTGGCCGTAACGGTGCCGCGTTGCGTCCGCTGATTGCCCAGGCGGACCGAGTAGACAAGGTCGGCCGTCAGCTCCAATCTGCTGCCGATATTCTGTTTCAAGGAAACGAGCACGTTGTTGCGCACTTCGCTGGGCAGAATGTCCGAGTAAGCGGTGTAGTCGCAAGTCTTGGCGGCGGAAGCCGACATCGGCGCGCCCGTGTACGGGGAGACGTAGTAAGCCGACGGTGAAGTGGATACTTCCGCCGGCCCGCAATTATTGCTGGCAAAATTCGAGCCGCCGTAGACCGTCTTATTCAGCGCATAGTACGGGCGGGACGCGCCGCTCAGCGCGCTGCGGTCGGAGTAGCTGTAGGCGGCCATGACCGAGCCCGTGCTCCACGTCTGACCGCCGACAAAACCGGCCTCGAAAGCGCTGTAACCGTCGCCAAACCCACCTTGCGCCGTCGTTTCAAGGCCGTTGAAATCCTTGCGGGTGACAAAATTGATAACACCCGCCACCGCGTCCGAACCGTAGATCGACGAGTCGCCGTCGGGGAGCACTTCCACGCGTTCCAGACCCAAGGCCGGAATCATGTTTGGATCGGCGAGCGAGTGCGCCAGACCGGACAGCGGCAGGCGGTGGCCGTCGATCAGAACCAGCGTGCCGTTGCTGGCGCTGGCTCCGAGTCCGTGAACCGTCGGCGCGTTGGTTCCGCTGGCGTCGGCGCTGCCGAAGCCCCCCTGCCCCGGGTTTCCAAAGCCTTGAATCGTCGGAATCGTCGTGAGCAGCTGCTGGACGGTCAATGCGCCCGTGTTCTCGATCGCTTGACGATCGACCGTGATCAGATCCTGTCCGACCGGTGCGGCGCCATGAATGCTTGTGCCGGTCACCACAACCGTTTCAACGTTTCCGCCTGCAGTGTTGCCGTTGGCCTGCGCGTAGGCAGCCGAGACAGTCAACGCGGTAACCGCAGCCATCGCGGTACCTTGCAGCAGCAGCGAAGACATGCGCCGGCACTTGCTCGAAAAATTCTTCATACGTCCCATCGTACTTCCCCTTCGAAAGATGACGCGTTAGCACAACCGTTCGAGCAACCAAATGCTCGCGGCAACGTCCACTGTTCCGGGCAGTAATCCCAGCCCCGGATTCGCAACCGGGAGATTTCCGGTTCCACTTCCACGCAGCCGCGAAGCACAAAGGCCTGCGCCGCATATCGTTCGCGAACCGTTTTCCTCCCGCACCAGCCGTTACGCGGTCTAACCGCCGCAACATTGATAACTAACTGGATGGTACATACAAATCAATTGCACAAGATTCTCAGGGGGTCAATGACCATCGTTCTTTTCTCGGCTACAATGTTATCGGTTGCGCCCATTTTGCCACGCAACACCTTCAGGCACATGCAAAATGCGGGAATATTGTGTCCCTGCGAGGTTGACCATCTGGAAGATCTTCGCTGCGCCGGACGCATCCGTTTGGGGTTTCGGGACCTGTCGCACCGGGCAAACAAGGGCGCGCGGCGCGGCCTGCCGGCGAGACGCTATTGCTCCGGTTAAGTCCCGCTCCAAGCGCTATTTCATGCGCTTAACCTTGTAGTACTGGCCCCCGCCGTTGAGGCGAAGATTGTAACTGCGAAAAAAGCCGCGAGAAATGACAACGCTATTCCTGCCGGCCGTATTGAAATGCGCAAATGAATCGTCGCCGCCGAGCTGGCTCCAAACTTGGCTATTGTCCAGGCTCACGATGAAATAACCGTGCGGGTCGACCCAGTATTGCACGACCTCAGCCGAAATGCCGTCTATATCGGCAGGTTGCGAAGGTTCCTGCGAGGCCCGCGTATCGGAAAGCACCGAAATGTTTTCGCCGCCAAATTGCTGCACCGTCGTTTGCCTGGTCGGTGTTGAGGAAAATATATCCCCGACATCAAAACCGAACCACGATTTTCCGTCTTCCGTGGCGGCAGGCCTTCCCGGCTTCACTTCTTCCTGCACTGCCGGAGCCGTTGACGTCACGGACTTCAACTGCGGCACCAACCGGTCGAAACAAAGGTGTCGGGTAGCGTCGTCCGACACGTTGGCGCATTTGGCGAGCGCTTCGAGTATGTCGTCGCGCGGCGCAGCTTGAAGCGCCGCCGGTACGAGAGACAGGATCATGCCGGCCGCGAGAATGCGAAACTTCATATTCGTTTCATCCATTCCCCGAAGAATCAACACAAGCCCGCTTGCTGGCGCGTCGACATGATCCGGCCGAGCACCGCCATGCGTATGGAGGCGTTTATCGCGCCATACTGGTCGTAATTTCCGATCCGCTGAACGAATTCGAAGAAGAAATTGTCCTGGAACGGTTCGCTATAGACGTGCAGGAACTCCCCGTCGCCGATGCGGTCGTAGAGAATATTCGCCTCGCGCAGCGCAGCGACGAATTCCCGTCCCAGATCGAAGCGGGTTTCGAGATCGTCGTAGTAATTGCCGGGTATGGGCAGCAGCCGTGCCCCGGTATCGCGCAACGTCGCCACCGTCTCGATCAAATCCGCGCATGCAAAGGCGATATGGTGAACCCCTGCGCCGGAATGCGCATCGACGGAATGGGCCGTCGTGGTGCGGGCCCCTTGCGAGGTGTTAAGAGGAATGCGCACCTTGTGGCCCACGGCCGTCATAGCGCGACTTCTCACAATGCCGTAAGGGTCCGGCAGAACCCAGGTCTCCTCTGCGTCGAACCCGAGCACAGACCGGAAAAAAAGAACCCAGAAATCGAGTTCGCCGCTCGGCAGCGCCAACGCAACATGATCGACATTGCGAAGCCGCCCTTTGGCGGACGGTCTGGGCGTCTGCTTATCGATAACAAACTCGGTTTCATACAAGCCCGCCGCTTCGACATCCTCGGAAACAAAATAGATCAAACTGCCGTCAAGCGCGCGGATGGCCGGGATGCTTACCTCGTCCGGTCCGACACGGCCGGTGAACCGCGAGCAACCGTAGGCAAGCGCGCGGCCCATCGCACGTTCGGCGTCGTCCGTCCTGAGACCGAGGGCACAAAGAGAGACGCCGTGGGCGAAATAGTATGATTGCGCGAACGAATCGGGCTCCGCGTTAAGGACAAGGTTGACGTCGCCGTTCCGATACAGACCCACGTTCTTCGAGCGGTGCATTCCGACTTTGTGAAAGCCAAAGCTCGCCAACCATTTGTCGAGATCGGAAACAGCCGCATTGTTTCCGGCGAATTCCAGAAAGGAAACACCCTTCACCGTAGGTGCAGCCGGCGGACTGAACAAAGCGACTTTTGCAATATGCGCATCATCGCCGCCCATCTCCGTCAACGCCCGCCGTGCGTTCTCTTCGACGAACAAGAGCGAACGGTACGCGTCGTTCGCCGCCGTGCGGGCGGATGCACCCCGCAACTCGTCGCTGGCGACCTCCAACGAGAGTGGCCCCACATATCCGTTGCGAAGCACACGGCTGACAAATCCGGAGACGTTCAGGTCCCCCTGGCCGGGCAGGCGCTGGAAATGGCACCCCCAATTCTCGACGTCAATCGTCATCTTCGGCGCGTCGGCAATCTGGACGATCGCAACCTTTTCCCCGGGAATTTCATCCAGCGCTTCCACACCGTCGCCGACGGCGAGCATATGAAAGCTGTTGAGTGCGATGCGCAGGTGGGGATGGTTGACCAGTTGCACCAAACGCCACGCATCGCGCACGCGCCGGATGTGCGTGCTCCAGGCAAGGCCGAGGTACCCAAGCATCAGACCGCGCCGAGCGGCGCGCTCCGCAAGCGATGCTAGCTGCGCCGCCATACGCTTCTCGCCGGGGATCGCCTGGCGCGAAACGTTGGCATGTACGAGCACCATGGAGGCGCCAAGTTCCTGGACGACATCAAATTTGCGTTCGGCCCTTTCGAGGTTTTTCTCGAACGCGCCGTCGTCGACGCCTTCGAAATTCCGGAAGGGCAGATAAAGGCCGATGGACAACCCCAGGCTGTCTGCCAGCGCTTTGACCTCGCGCGGCTTACCGTCGAATGCCAGCAGATCATTTTCGAATATCTCCGCCGCATCGAAACCCGCGGCTGCAATGGCCGCGAGCTTCTCTTCCAGCGAGCCGCTCAGACATCCTGTCGCAATCGACCGGCGCATCCTCTGGTTTTCTCCTACGTCAAACGCAATTCATAGAACATTACGTACCAGATTGTACATTAACAGCCAAAAGGCGGGCGGCAGTTCGTGTGCGCTCGCCATTCTTGCGGAGTGCAGGCGCAGAAATTCGGCGGCAACGTCCACCCGCCACGGCGGTGATTCGCGGTTGCTGCGCCAGCCGCTCTCGCATGGACCGCAAAAGATGGGGCAGTCCAATTCAATCCCGAGGCCAAAATGAGTGCGGTATATCAACGCCGCACAGCCGATGAGCGCTTTACTTTATGGTGCTCGCAATTTAATTTCCGCACAATATATACTGCCCGACATGAGTGAGGGAGAGCCTGTGACTCGGCGGGTGGGATAAGGGGCGCGCTGGATTTCGTTCGAGCCCAACCTACATTGTCCTGCTCGCAAACGGTCACGTGTAATTGCCATTACTCC
This sequence comes from Alphaproteobacteria bacterium, assembly GCA_028871795.1. Classification (GTDB taxonomy): domain Bacteria; phylum Pseudomonadota; class Alphaproteobacteria; order Micropepsales; family Micropepsaceae; genus Rhizomicrobium. The sequence goes on from JAGWMG010000012.1 coordinate 7,740, forward strand.
GTTCGGGCACCGAAGCCCTTTGCAACAACGACCGCCGAGCACCCATGAAAAAGCCGTCAACCACAAGGCGTACCAAGCGCCGCAACAATCCCGACGCCACCAAGCAGGACATCCTTAACACCGCGACCGAGGAATTCGCCAACTACGGCCTGAGCGGCGCGCGAGTCGACCGGATAGCCAAACGGATGCGCACCTCCAAGCGCATGATCTATTATTATTTCGGCAGCAAAGAGGCGCTCTATCGCACCGTGCTCGAGCAGGCTTACGCGGGAATTCGCACCAGCGAGGCAGAGACGCGTTTCGACAACTTGTCGCCGACGGAAGCACTGCGCCTATTGATCGACGTGACCTTCGATTATCACGAAGCACACCCGGATTTCATCAATCTGGTCAACATCGAAAACTTGCACCATGCGCGATACCTGGCGAAAACCGCTTCAATCCAGTCTCTGAATATCGTCATTGTCAAAAAGCTGGAAGATATATTGGCGCGTGGCCGCGCCGAAGGCGCCTTTCGGGACGACATCGATGCGTTGGATGTCCATATGATGATCAGCGCATTGTGTTTTTTCAGGATGTCCAACCGGCACACCTTCAATGCGCTGTTCAACCGCGATATGGTGAATCCCCGCACGCGGGCGCATCACAAGAGAATGGTCATCGAGACTGTTCAGCGACTGCTGGCACGATAACCGCGTGCCCTGACACGGATTTCTATGCCGCGAATCCTTGCAGCATGCGCTCGGCATTCGGCGCGCATCCGGTGAATAGCCTGAAGGCCTCGGCGGCCTGAAACACTGCCATTCCCCCGCCGTTCAGCGTCCTGCAGCCCAGAGCCCGTGCAGCCTTGAGCAATTCGGTTTCGAGCGGAAAATAAACGATGTCCGCCACCCAGTGCGTCGGCCGCAACAAGGTGGCTGGAATCGGGATGCCGGGATATTTCGTCATGCCGACGGGCGTCGCGTTCACGATGCCGTCGACCTCGGCCATCGTCCCAGTCAGATCGGCCGTTGCGGTTATTCTCTTCCGGCCGAAGTGAACGGCGTAGTTCTGCGCGAGTGAGGCGGCGCGCTCGGCGTTCGTATCGCAGAGCACCAGTTGCTCGACACCCATTTTCAACAGTGCATAGGCCGTCGCAGCGCCCGCTCCTCCCGCACCCACTTGCAATACGCGGTTCAACGCAACGCCGCGGAGGGAACGGTCGAAGCTCATAGCAAAGCCTGACCAATCCGTGTTGTAGCCGTAACGCTTCCCGTCCTTAAACACGACCGTATTGACGGCGCCGATGACGGTAACATCAGCCGCCAGGACCTGAAGAAAGTCGATGACGGCCTGCTTGCATGGGTGGGTGATGTTGACGCCAAGATAGCCGTTGCGTTCAGCCTCATCCAGAATCTGACGCAGCGACCGCGGTCCGCCTTCAATCTGATCCAGATCGAACAATTTGTAATTCAAATGCAGTCCCAACGCCTTCGCTTCGTCTATGTGCATCGCAGGGCTTCCCGATGCCTGGATTCCCGAGCCGATAAGGCCTGCGCGAAGCATTTTTGTATCAACGTAATCCATCGTCATTCCAATCTAATACCACCGTTTTGCATTTCCGGGACCAGTTAACCGCACCGACCAAGTATTGACACTAACTTGTTAGTACGTTTTTGTGAACATTGCCAAACGCCGCAGCGGAAAAAAATCAAGAGTGGCTTTGGCGCAGGGACGAAAGGCGGCCAACGAGAAGACGATTCTCCAGGCTAGTTATATGATTATGCAGCGCTTTGTACCCAGCGTCCGATTGTCTCTGCTCGGATGGCGGCCAGGGAGGCGGAATTGAAGAGAATTGTCGTGTTTTGCGCGGGGTTAGCGGCCGTCTCGTTGTTGCCCGCGAACGCCGCGTCGGCGTCGACCGATTGGCCGACATACGGCCACGATCCGGGCGGCATGCGCTATTCCCCCCTTCGACAGATTACGCGGGACAACGTCTCGAGCCTCAAACCGGCTTGGGTTTACCATATGAAGCCGGCAGACGCCGTCGTGGATGCCAACGGCCCCGGCGGACTTTCTTTTCCGGGGGCGACGCCGCCTGGCGGCGCGAACAATGAGTCGGCGGATGCCGCGCAACGTCGCGCCGAGGGCGTCGGCCCGTCGCGCTGGGGCGGCAACAACCGCTTCGCTCCTTCCGAGGCGACGCCATTGGTAGTCGGCGGGACGATGTATCTCACCACGCCCTATCACCGCGTCGTTGCGCTCTCGCCCCAAACCGGCGCGCAGATTTGGAGCTATGAGGTTGCCGGACCCGGCCAGCCCTCGATCCGCGGCGTCGAATACTGGCCCGGCGACAAGCAGTCTCCGCCGGAAATTCTCTTCGGGACGCGCGACGGGAGGCTGATCGCGCTCGATGCAAAGACCGGCGCGCCCATCGCTTCGTTCGGCGACAAAGGTGTCGTGAATTTGCGGACACCGGAGATTATGAACGACTATCCAAAGGCAATTTACGGATTGACATCCCCGCCCATCGTGTATCGCGATCTCGTAATCACCGGTGTCGCCAACCAGGAATTCCCGGCGTTAGGGTCCTATGGAGACGTCCGCGCTTGGAATGTGAAGACTGGCAAGCTAGTCTGGACGTTCCATTCCGTCGCGCGCCCGGGCGAATACGGCCATGATACCTGGGCGGGTGACAGCTGGAAAAATCGTTCCGGCGTAAATGTCTGGGGCTTTATGACGGTCGATGCCAAGCGCGGCATCGTCTACATGCCGTTCGGAGCACCGAGTTGGGACCGATACGGCGGCGACCGTCTTGGGAAAAACCTATTCAGTGACTCTATCGTCGCCGCCGATGCCAACACCGGAAAGATGCTGTGGCATTTCCAGGTCGTGCGTCACGACATCTGGGATTTCGACACCGAAGCGCCGCCCGTCCTGATCGACGTGCAGCGCGGTAAAAAAACCATTCCGGCCGTCGCGGTCGTTTCGAAGAGTGCGCTGCTCTTTATCCTGAATCGCGTGACCGGCAAGCCGATTTATCCTGTGGTTGAGCGTCCGGTGCCGCCCAGCGACGTTCCCGGCGAACAAGCTTGGCCGACACAACCCTTCCCCGTTGTGACGCCGCCGTTGGCGCGCCAAACGATGACGGTTGCGGACATCGCTACCGTCACGCCAGAATTGGAGACGTATTGCAGAAAGCTCATAGAAGACAACCAACTCCTGCTCGGCGGACCATATTTGCCGACAGGATTCAATAGGTCGACCGTAAATTTTCCGGGCACGCAAGGTGGAGCGAACTGGGGCGGCGGATCGTTCGATCCGAAACTCGGCTACCTTTTCGTGAACAGCAACGATATGGGGCAGATACAATCGCGGGTTTCAACGCCCGGACAAGCGCTTCCCTTCGGACAGGGCCGACCGTTCGGGCGTTTCATGGATCCGACTTCTCGCATGATGTGCCAGCAACCGCCTTGGGGCCGGCTGAGTGCCGTGGATGTCAACACCGGCAAACTCGTTTGGCAGGTTCCGCTGGGGGTCACCGATTCCCTTCCAGCCGAGAAGCAAGCGACCGGCCGGCCAAACCTGGGCGGCTCGATCGTCACCGCGAGTGGTTTGGTATTCATCGGCGCAACCGACGATAGCCGCTTCAGGGCATTCGACGCGGACACCGGCAAAGAGTTGTGGACCGCGAAGCTCGAAGCCTCGGCGCACGCGACTCCGATCACGTATGAGGGACCCGACGGCAAGCAGTACGTCGTCATTACGTCTACGGGCGGCGGATTCCTGGAGAGCCCGCTGACGAGCGACACCGTTACCGCGTTCACGCTCCCGTGAGGGTCCGATGATCGCAGGATACAGGAGCAGCACGATGACACGGTTCGGCGTTCACACGCTCATTCTGATTCTGGCAATGTTAGCCCTGCCCATCGCATCCGCGGCCGCCCAGACGCCGGTCGGCGGGACCGCTCCGGAAAGTCCCGCTGCGGCGCAGGTCGCGCAAAAACCGCCTTCCCCGAGAATATTCCATATCCCCGATCCTTATCCGGGATGGAAGAAAGTCCTGTTCATAGGCGACATCCACGACGGAGCCCAGGTCGCGCACGATTTTTCCGTATCACATGCGATGTCCACTATCGAAATGCTTGGCCGCAAATATCATGCCTTCGTCACGATTCTGCGGTCCGACGAAGAGCTGTTGACGAAACAAAAGGTCTGGGGCACCGGCAAGTACGCCGCCGGCGGATCGATGCCCTTTCCCGGCCGCAATCTGGATTATTTCGACGCGGTGGTCTTCTACACCAACGGCGAACTCCAGCTGACTGACGAACAGAAGAGAGCGCTGCTATCCTTCGTCCATGACGACGGCAAGGGATTCGTGGGCATCCATACCGCTACCGCAACGTTGCGCGATTGGCCCGAATACGGCGAAATGATCGGCGGTTATTTCGACAATCATCCGTGGAACGTGTTCAACGCGCCCGTGGTTGTCGAACAGCCCGGGTTTCCGGCAATGAAGCCGTTTCCAAAACACTTCCGCATCACCGACGAGATGTATGAATACCTAACGCCCTATTCTCGCGAGAACGTCGACGTCCTGGCGCGCCTCGATGAGAAGCATCTCGATTTGGCCGACAAGAACGTCCACCGCACCGACGGCGATTTTCCGGTTGCCTGGGCGAAGATGTACGGGAAAGGGCGCGTGTTCTATTCGGACCTCGGCCATTCTCCCACTTCGTGGGACGACCCGCGCGTGCAGCAGATGTACGTGCAGGCGATCCGATGGGCGGACGGATCCATTGATGCAGCTGTGACCCCACATCCCATGCCATTACATTGAACGGCAATCGTAATCCGAAATTCACATGGCACAGCGGTAAGCCAACTCGAAGCTAAGAGGACTTTTCGATGCCAAGGTTGGCCAAAAGCAGAGCTCCATCGCTTCAAGGACGCACCACAGCGCGCTTCTTCATCTTGGCGCTCGTCACCACAGGAACTGCCATCAACTATCTAGACCGTTCCGTTCTGGGAATTGCCGCCCCCTTGATGTCCAAAGAGCTGGGCCTGAACAGCGCCGTCATGGGGATTGTGTTCTCCGCGTTCTCCTGGTCCTACGCTGCCACACAAATTCCGGGCGGAATTTTTCTGGATCGGTTCGGGACGAGGATCACGTACTTTCTATCCGTCACTTTCTGGTCGGTGTTCACGCTGCTGCAGGGGTTTGTGACCGGGCTGTCGTCGCTGCTGTTATACCGGCTCGGTCTGGGCGTTTTCGAAGCGCCGTGCTTTCCCGCCAACAGTCGAATCCTCAGCATATGGTTCCCGCAACAGGAGCGCGCCCGAGCCACCAGCGCCTATTCCGTCGGCCAGTATTTCGGCCTGGCATTCCTCAGTCCGCTATTCTTCTGGGTGACCGCAGAGTTTGGGTGGCGCGTCCTGTTTATCGGGGTTGGCGTGATCGGAATAATCTTCGGTATTTTCTGGCTCAAATATTACCGCGATCCTCATAAAAGCAAGTTCGTCGGCGCCGCGGAACTTTTGTACATCGAGGCGGGCGGGGGCCTGGGTGACAAGGAGGAACACACGTCGTTTTCCTGGCACAATGTCCGTCTGTTGTTGCGCCATCGGCAAATCGTCGGCGCATCCATCGGGCAATTCGCCGGAAATTCGACACTGGTGTTCTTTCTTACCTGGTTCCCGACCTATCTGGCGACGGCGCGCCATATGACGTTGACTTCGGCGGGCTTTATGACCTTCCTGCCCTACATATTTGCCTCATTGGGCGTACTGGCTGGCGGCGACATCTCCGACAAGCTTCTGAGAATCACAAAATCGGCGAATATTGCGCGCAAGGTGCCTATCGTGGGCGGGCTGATGATGGCTTCCACAATCATCGCAGCAAATTATGTCGAAGATAATACGAGCATCATTCTGATCATGTCGGTTGCATTCTTCGGGCAGGGCATGGTGAACCTGGGCTGGACGGTCATTGCGGACGTGGCGCCGAAGAAATTGATGGGCCTGACCGGCGGTGTATTCAATTTCTGCACCAACCTGGCGGGCATCCTGACCCCACTCGTTGTCGGTGTTGTCCTGAGTGTGACAGGTTCCTTCGCCGGAGCCTTGGCATTCATCGGCTGCGTCGCCCTTATCGGGGTCTTTTCGTATGTCTTCGTTCTTGGCGACATACACCGCCTCGAAATCGAACCCGCTCCGGCCAAATAATTTTTGGTCCTCGCAAAAGGACCTTTCGCATTCTTCGACGGGGTTTCGTAAGATTCGAGGTGTCTGCGCAAAATTGTTCCAGAAAACTTAGCAGTTATGGGTTTGATACGGATTCCACGCAAGCAGCAGATCTCCCGCTACACTCCACCCAAGTCACAAATCAAGACGGATAATATTAAGCCGATCGGTCAATACGCGAAGCCTACTCCTTCGGATTTTGGCTTGCGGGCGCGTCCTTGGCGGCGTCGGACGGAAATGCTTTGGTCAGATAATTCTCGATTTCATCGAACTGTTCGTCCGTCGCCACGGCACCGCGGCCAACCATTGTCTCTATGACGCCATGCCAGCTGTCGCGCGCGGGCCTTTTGTTTGCAACGATGTCAGGGCTGTGGCACTGGCCGCACACCTGAATGAACGTGTCGCGGCCTTCGCCGGCCGGCAATACTGGCGCAGTCACGCCGGGTTGCTGGGCCGACTGGGACAGGGACTGAGATGTACCTGTCTGGCTCATCACGGCGGCGGGGCGCAAAGCAATGACGGCTGCAACCAAAAACGCAAATGGGCGCAGGATGCGACTCATTAATCCACCATTACTCTGAGGACAGATTGCCAGCCTGTCTGCGGCCGGCACAGATCAACGCGTTTAGTTCACGGCTACCGCTTCCAGATACTTCTTGGCCGCCACGATCGCCCGCCGCGCCCGCTCTTCCGGCCCTACTGTCTTGGCGAGTTCCGTCGTGGGGATTTCAAGCGAGTAAGGGATTCCAGGCGGCAGCGCCTTCAAGATGCTGCGAACATCGATCCCGCCTTCCCCGAGGAAGCGGCGGTCGTGCCTGCCCGTATAGATCTGTTCTTCCAACGTCTTCGGGATTTCCGCGGGGGCATCGCAGACTTGAGCAAACCGGAACCATTCACGCGGCAGGCTTCTCAGGTCGTTCAGATCGCTGCCGGAGCGGGCGAAATGAAGCGTGTCCACGAGAATGGCGCCGTTAGGCCTGTCCGCAGCCCTCACGATGGCCGCCGCAGCGGTCAGATTAGGGGTTTCCCGCCAAGTTGCGAATTCGGCGTTAACGCTCAGGTTAAAGGGCTTGGCCAAGTCGCACAACTGCGCGAAATGATCGATCAACCGGTTGCGGTCGGGATCCCACGGGGCGGCGATGAGGTGACGCGCGCCAAGCTCCGCACCAACCTCAAGATCAGGCAGGAAAGCCTGCACATCCACGTTCGGCAACAGGATAAACAATTCAATATCCAGCACGCCGACACCCGTGGCGGCCAGACGCATCTTTGTCTCCTTCAGCAAGGCTCGGTCCTTGGCCAGCGGATAGACCGGCTCCTCTGGCGTCACCGCGATAGGCCGCAATCCAGCGTAGCGATACCCCGTGCGAGCCGCCACCTCGACGACTTCCGGCGGGCTCAGCGATAAGACCGTCAGATGCGCGAGCGAAAATTCCAGCTTCATGCTCGAAGCCTCCCGGCTACCGATGCGTTGCTCCCCATATTAGTCATATTCTGACTGTTTGTACCAGTTCGTATATTTTGTAAACAGATCAATACGAACCTTTGCCGTCTCATCTCTTCCCCGGCCAAGTATCACAGATTACACAAGGATATCAGTTAAATTCGACAATACCGGATGCTTGGCGGCCGCCCAATCATATTGTACAGTTTGGTACATAAATAAACTCGACCCTTCCGCCCAACACCGCAGAAGGCAGACGGGGCGATGTGGTTTTTGCGGCGGGCCAGTCGGTATCGCGTCGTATACTGCCATGCCGGCTTTCGGCGCACATACGCAGACGAAACATTGGGTTCAGCCGCGATAAAATCAGAAGGCTGCCGCGAAGGAGGAAGGATATGACAAAGTCATCACCGCAAGAACTCGTGGACAAGGCCTCCGCCTGGTGGAACACGGAAATTATCGACATCCATCCGGGTTCGATCGGGTTGCGCGGATACGCGGTACAAGACCTGCTCGGCAAGGTGACATTTCCCGAGATGATCTGGCTGATGCTTCGCGGCGATCTGCCGTCGCCGGGGCAGGCGAAGCTGTTAGAGGCGGCCATGGTCGCATCCGTCGATCACGGCCCGCATGCCCCCTCGATCGCCATTGCGCGAATGGCAGTGACGTGCGGCACCGACATCAACGGGGCGATGGCGTCGGCGGTGAACGTATTGGCCGACATCCACGGCGGCCCGGCGCAGCAATGCATGACGCTCTTCGAACAGATTGCTGGCGAACTGGAACGCACGGACAATCTGCCAACGCTCGTCGACGGCATACTGGGCCGGTACGTCGCGGCACACGGGAAAATCATCCCCGGCTTCGGCCACCGGTTCCATCCGGTCGATCCGCGCGCCGAACCGCTGCTCGGATTGGTGGACAAAGCCGCTGCCGACGGCGTGGTGTCCGGCCGCTACGCCGCAATCGCCCGGGAGGTCGCCGCAGGGCTTCGACGGCGGACGAGCAAGAACATCCCGATGAACATCGATGGAGCGACGGCCGCAATATTCTGCGAACTCGGCTTCACGCCGCAACTTGGCCGCGGCTTGTTCATCCTGTCGCGCTCCGTCGGCATCCTCGCCCATGCCTGGGAACAGATGCAGCAAGGCGGGCGCATCAAGGGACCGATGCCAAAAGAGATCCCGTACACCTATTCGGGACCATCGCCGCGGAAATTGGAGCGGGACTGAAATAGTCCGCAGAATGCAAAGCCTTCGTGCGGCGCACGTCACAGACGAGAATATCGGGAATGAGGAAACGAATATGCAAGACCTAGTCTCGCGTCAGTTGGTGAAATATCTGGAAGAACGCAGTGTCAGGCACATTTTCGGATTATGCGGACATACGAACATCGCCTTTCTGACGGAATTGGGGAAGAGCTCCATCAGCTTCGTGAACACGCGTCACGAGCAAATCGCGGCGCATGCGGCGGACGGCTATGCACGCGTTACGAAGAAAACCGCCGTGGTCCTGACTCACCTTGGCCCCGGCCTCACTAACGCTGCAACCGGCGTCGCAACGGCCGCACTCGATTCTGTGCCGATGGTCGTCATCGCCGGAGACATCCCCAGTCATTTCTACGGCAAGCATCCGCACCAAGAGGTGAATATGCATGCCGACGCGTCCCAATACGAAATCTACCGTCCCTTCGTGAAGCGCGCCTGGCGCGTCGACCGTCCCGATCTCTTCCCCGAAATCATCGACAAAGCCTTCCACTTGGCGGAAAGCGGACGTCCCGGCCCCGTTCTTGTGTCCATTCCGATGGACATTTTCTCCGCAAGAATAGACGTAGCCTTGTTCGACCGCCTGAAAGGCAACGCCAAGACGTTCGAACGGCCCTCGATCGACGATAAGGTTGCCGAGAAAATAATCTCGATGCTCACGAGTGCAAAAAAACCGGTGCTGTACGTCGGCGGCGGCATCCTGCTGGCGGACGCGGCCAAGGACTTGGCCGAATTCGTCGATCATCTCAATATTCCGGTTGCCCATTCGCTCATGGGCAAGGGCGCCCTGCCCGACGACCATCCGCTTACCCTCGGCATGACGGGCTTTTGGGGCACGCAATACATCAACGACAGCTGCCGTACGGCGGACTGTATCCTCGCTTTGGGCACGCGTTTTTGCGAGGCGGATTGCAGTTCCTGGGAACCGGAATACACCTTTGCCATTCCGCCCACCAAGCTCATCCACATCGACATCGACCCCAGCGAAATCGGGCGCAACTATCCGGTGGAGCTCGGGGTCGTCGCGGACCTCAAGCAAGCTCTGATGGTGTTGAACCGGGTCGCGCGTAAGCTATACCCGAACGGCCGCAAGAATGACGCCTTGGTCCGCGAGATCGCCGCATACAGAGATGAATTCAAGAAGAGCAACGCGGCGGCGGAAATCAGCAATCAATTTCCGATGCGCCCCGAGCGCATCCTGGCCGACGTCCGGGCTGTGTTGCCCCGCAACGCCATCATCACGACCGATGTCGGCTGGAACAAGAACGGCGTCGGTCAGCAGTTTCCGATTTACGAGCCGGGTTCGGTGCTGACGCCAGGCGGTTACGCCACGATGGGCTTCGGCGCGCCCGCCGCCATCGGCGCGAAAATCGCCTGTCCCGATCGCGTGGTCGTATCTCTGGTCGGCGACGGCGGGTTCGGACAGAACCCCGCGCTTCTGGCGACCGCCTTCGAGGAAGAGACGTCGGTGGTTTGGATCGTTATGAACAATTTTGCCTTCGGAACGATCGCCGGCCTGCAAAAGGCGCATTTTGGAACGACTACCGGCACCGTGTTTGAGAAAAATGGCAAGCCCTACTCGCCCGATTATGCCGCGATGGCGCGCGCCTATGGTTTGGAGGGCGTCCGCATCGAAGCGGCCGACCAGTTCAAGCCGGCGCTGGAGAAGGCGCTTCGTTCGGGCCGGCCCTATGTTCTGGACGTCATCATGGAAAATGCCCCGGTGCCGACCGCCGGCCACTGGAACATCATGGACATCTATTCGCCCGACAAGAAAGTAACACACGTATCGACGTAAGGCAGGATTTGCTCGAGGGCGGATGAAGACGCCCCTTGGCGCGCCGGTTCAACCGTCGCATTAATTGGCGCCATAGGGACTCGACCGATCACCTTTTCGGGAAGTCATACGACGACAAAGGCACGCTGCCGTACCAGACGCCCTGGAAGCCGGCGCGCGAATCGCCCCACACCATGTGCGCAGTATCGCTATCGAGAACCAGATCCTGAATATCGTCGCCGAACAGGCCGTCGTTCCGATACGGATTGGCGACCGGTGAAACACCATGGCTCACCTGCAGAGAAGCGCTGAAGCTGTGCCCGCCATCCTTGGAGATCGAAGACCAGATATCGTAACTGCGATCGGGATAAATGGTTCGCCACATCAGGCCGAGTACGCCGGTGTGCGAATAGGCGATCCATGGTTTGGCAAAGCCGGCCGCGTTGGGCGCTAGTCCTGCCGCGACGAAAGTAGACCAAGTCCTGCCATAATCGCCGCTCATGGCAACCTGGTATTCCGGCGTAGGGCTAGCCGTATAACGCAGCAATGCAAATCGCCCTGCCGTCGCCGGATCGGCTGCAAGCCCCGCTATTCCGCCCATACCGAAGACCGGTATCGGTTTGCCGGCCGGCGGCTTTGCGATCGGCACGTTCTTGAGCACGTGACGCTCAAAGGTCTTGCCATGATCCCTGCTCAGACCAAACACGATGCATGGACACGTAGCCTTTTCGGAAGCCGGGACGCGTGATGCGGCGTAGACCACAGCAACCCTTCCATGCGCCGCGGCCACGCCCATTCCACGGCTGAGTTCGGGATACTCTTTCGAGTCCCAGGCGTAGATTGTACCGAAGCTCTTGCCGCCATCCGTCGACGCCGTGATGAAGGACTCCCAGCGATATGTTTCGGGCTTGGCGCTAACGACTGCCTCACCGCCCTCCCCGACTCCATAAATAACGCCCGTGGAATCATCGACCGGAACAAAGGGGCGGTCCCACGGAGAATTTCCGCCGATCCTGGGTTTAAGCCCAGGCGCGAAATGCGAGGCGCCATAAGAACTGATGATGTCTGTCGGGTTGCTCCAGCTATCCCCGTGATCGTGCGAGACAAGGACCGCGGATTTGCCGAAGAACTGACCATTAGTCTCGCGCGGTTCGCAGCCGGCCAGGAACGTGCCGTCCGGCAGCACGCCGGCGAAGGGATCGGGACAGCGTGTGAAACTCCCCGACAGGATCGGCAGTTCGCCGATCTTCCAGGTATTTCCGCCGTCATGCGTGACCGCAAGCCACGTGATCGTCGAACTCGGCACCGCGTGATAGGCGTCCGTCATGCCCTCGACATGCTGGGCCGGGTCGGTACTGAAAATGCTCCGATAGGCGGCGGCTTCTTTCGCCGGCGCATCCTTGGTCCCGAGGTGCTGTACGCTTCCCATCGCCACGGCGATCATGTTCTTGGGGTTTGTCGGGTCGACCGCGATCATGGGTTCGCCGGCGCCCCGCGTTGCGTTTCCCAAGAGGAGATATTCGTCGGATTTGAAGATTCCCGACAGCGGTATGCCTTGCGGTTCGCCTGCTCCCAGTGCCGCTGCCGCGGCACATAACAGACCGGTGCCACCCGCTACGACAATAGCAAGTAGCTTGTTCTTGATCGCGTTCATGGCGTTCCACTCTTCCTTCCCGAATGTTCTATACTTTCTATGGGCCGCCCATTGCGGCCAAGCGTGTTCAATGGATTCGACAACTAAGTCTCGCCGCATCTGTGAATTGTCTCAGTCCCTTGGCAGGGGAGCCGGAGACTGCGCGGCGGCAGAAGTGGCAGTTGCAGCCGGTACAGTGCGTGGCGCCGGTGAGAGCGTATCCAGGAACGGCATATATTCCCGCTCAGGCCACGCAATCGGGTGGATTGTTTCGCCGAGTTCGACCAAACGCGGGTCAGCCGTATCGTATTTCGGGACGGCGACATCGGAGATGGACGGATTCCCTGTCCTTGCGAAGTTCACGATCATGTTCGACATCTCGTCCGCCAGTTGGCGATCGTAACTCGTCCAATCCCGCGTCTTGCGGAACAGATTGAGGCTGCCCAGCGTATCCAGCCAATAAGCGATGTCGCTTGCATGATACACCCCTGCCTTTATCGGATCGTGATCCGAGAAGACTACCCCCGGAGCATAGGGATGCATGCGCGCGAACATGTAAGCGTAAACCGGCGCCTTGCCGGTCCGACTCTGCATCCGGGCCCAGTTCCACATCATCAGCGCCACGCTGGTATCGCGGCCAGCATTCATTGCGTTGCGATGCCAGTCGGCGCTTAGCGCGGGATAATCCTTCAAGAACTCCGTGCTCTTGTCACCATACATATGCCGAACGGCGGTCTCATAGGCTTCCGGAGTCGCTGCGGAAGCCAAAGGGCTGAAACTCTCGTCTCGCGTGAACCCGATCAGGAGTGCGGCATCGTTCTGTTTGCCCGCGGCGAAAATATCCCGCGGCTTTTGCGGCATGAAATAGCCGTCGACGATCGGCCAATAGCGAATTCCTTGTACATTGAATATCCGGTCGGCCGGAACCTGACGCATCGCGTTCAGTGAGTCGACTTTCAACGCGGCCTGCAGAGCAAGACCATCTTTCTCACCCTGGTCAAGTAGCGGCATGCCGCCAATGCCGCCCGGCGCGTCGAAAACGCTTCCGCTCATGCCGACTGCACGGTGAAAAAGGCCTCTGGCGAGGGGACTGGCATCCAATGCCGAAACCGACATCGAGCCGGCCGACTGGCCGACAATCGTGACATTGTTCGGATCGCCGCCAAATCTGGCGATATTCCGCTTTACCCATTTGAGAGCCGCAACCTGATCCAGAAAGCCATAATCTCCAGACGCATGGTGTGGGGACTCGGCCGTCAGTTCGGGATGGGCCATGAAACCGAATGGTCCGGTGCGGTAATTGAAGCTGACGTAGACCACGCCCTTCTTGGCCAGGCTTTCTCCGCTGTACATCGCCATCGAGGCCGAGCCGGTCGCGAACCCACCGCCGTAAATCCACACCATGACGGGAAGCTTCGCGCCGATATGAGCCGCCTTGCCTGCCCACACGTTCAGATAAAGGCAATCCTCGCTCGTTGCGTTCTGGCCGAAATAATGGTTCTGGGTCGTGCCTCGGAGTCCCTGGATGCAATCCGGCGCAAACCGATCCGCGTGATAGACGCCCTGCCAAGGCGTAACGGACTGGGGATCGCGCCAGCGATTTTCCCGCACCGGCGGCGGCGCATACGGAATGCCGAGATAGGCGCGCGCGCCTGACGGCAGCGCCTTCCCTTCAATGTTGCCGCTGTCGATCGTGACCTTAGGACCGGCAGCCAGTGCCTCGACAAACGAACCGATGGTCGCCGCTCCGCCGACAAGCGCCGCCACGGCAAGCGCCGCAATTCTCTTCATGCTTCCCGCCCGTTCTTACCCAGTCCGTTCGCATGATTACTGGACGGACAGGTTAGTCCATTTTAAGGAAAGCACAATCGGGAAATGGCGTATGCACCAGCAATATTGTCATTTGCGACAAACTCTTACATTTCCTCCTATCCGGATAACCCTTGGCAAGGAGCCGCGGTTGTCCGGCCGCAAGCGCGACTGTATCGCGCGCAGCCCCTCCTTCGCGTTCGCCCTATTTTGTCTTCTTGCCGAACGTTTCGTCGATGAAGGAAAATGTCTTGCCGAGCGCTTCGATGCTAGCGTCGCGCGTGGCTTGTTGTGTCGGACCGACCCAGCTGTGACCGACGCCGGGGATTTCGACCAGCGTCGATTTAACGTGGGCCTTTTGCAGAAGCCTGTAGAAGCTCTTGGACTGTTCCGGCGGCACCGTTTTGTCGACGCTGCCGAACAGGATCAGCATGGGCGGGGCCGTCGGCTTGACCAGCTTCGCAGGACTCGCGAGGTTCAAGGTCACGGCCGAGCATTTTGCGGGATCGCAGCCCAGGAAGGCACTCAACGGGTTGGAGGAATTCGCGCGCCGGCTGGGCGCATTGGCCGGCCTTTGGCTTGCAAGGGTGGAAAAATCGAAAACGCCGTACCAGGTCACGACGCCTTGAACGCAGTCCGATTGTTCGCTCTCCGCCGTTCGCGATGATGCCGGCGCAGGCACTGCCACGTCATATTCAAGATCTTGAAGTTCCGCCGGAGACGGCTCGAGAGCCTTGACGCCGCAAGATACGCCTGTGAGCGCGGCAAGATGTCCGCCCGCCGAACCGCCCCAGACCAGAGCCTTGTTTTTGTCGATGCCGTATTTTTCCGCATGCGCCCGCAGCCAGCGGATCGCCGCCTTGACGTCCTGTTCGGCAGCCGGGAACGGCGCCTCGCCGCTCAGCCGATAATTGAGCGAGGCGACGACATAGCCCCTCGCCGCCAGCGAGGCCAATACAGCCGGCCAATCCACGAACGCGCCGGATTGGCGCGAATGTCCGGTCATCCATCCGCCACCATGGATGAACAGCACCAGCGGATAGCCGCTCGGATTCATCTTTGTTTCCGGCGGCAGATAGAGGTCCAGCGTCAGAGGCCGAAAACCCGACAGAGTCGCATAGGTAACACCCGGCAGGCCCGTAACCCCGCCGGGGAAAGCGACCAGAGCCTGTGGGTAATGGTCGCCAAGCACCGCAGCGGTCGAGATGGCCGGCCCTTCTGCGGTTCCATTGGAAGACACGGCGACGGCCGAGGCGATCACAGCGGCAGCAAAGCCGGACCGCACGATCATAGAAGCAATAGGCATAAACACTTTCCTCCCCGATTGGTGCCGCACCGTTCTCACTCATCCCGCATCGCGGCGCATTACATCAATCATATTGTACCCACTAGTTCGTTTGTAATTCAACCCGTGTCGACAGCTTTAATGGATCGCGTTCCGCCGGAGTTCACGAGCGCCATGCGCTCTTACACCGCTCCACGCGACGCGACCTGGACCGAACCCAGCGGAAACCAAAAACCTCGTGCCAGAATTGCAAACTTCAAGCCGTCAAACCAGATGCATCCCTCGGGTATAACCCCAGTTCTTGTGCCTGCAGCCGGGCAAGGCCGAACAAGGCGTCGATGAAGGGTGTTGGTTCGCCGACCCGCCTGGCGATCTCGCCGACGGCCCCGACGATGACATCGAGTTCTACCGGCTTCCTGGCTTCCAGGTCTTGCAGCATCGAGGTCTTGAACGCCCCCAGCTTCCGCGATGTTTCGTTGCGCTCCTCGAGCGTTCCAGGGACGGCGCAGCCGATCTTTTCGCCGACCCGGACCGCTTCGCGCATAACGTTCAGACAGAGCTCATTGAGCAAAGGTTCGCTGAGAATGCGGTCGCAGGTGGCGCCGGTAAGGGCCGAAATGGGATTTTGCGTCATGTTGCTCAAAAGCTTGGACCAGATGTCAGCTTGGATCGACGCGGACACACGCACCTCGAAGCCCGCCTCGGCCAAGAGATCCGCCAAAGCGTGAACCCGCGCCGAGTCACTGTTGTCGGGCTCGCCGATAATCAGCCGATTGCCGCTTTGGAGATGGACGAATCCCGGCTCGTTCGAGTGGCAGGACAGAATAATGACGCAACCGATAATCCGCTGCGCCGGGATGGCGGCGGCGATGATGCCGGTACGGTCGATCGATTCGAGCCGCATTCCGGAATATTTGCCGCCAAAACTCTGGAAGAGCCACCAGGGCACGCCGTTCATCGCCGTCAACACCACGGTATCGGGACCCAGCAACGGGGCAAGCTTGGGCGCAATATAGCTTAGCACCGGACCCTTGACGGCAATGATCACTAGATCCTGCGGGCCGAGCGTCGCAGGATCGCTGGTGGCGTGCACTCTTGCCGTGATCAGTCGATCGTCCGATTGCAGGCGGATGCCATGCTTCTGTATGGCCGTGAGCGTAGGCCCGACTTCGACCACACTCACCTCGTTGCCTTTTGCGGCCAAGCGCGCGCTGAATAGTCCACCGATCGCGCCGGCCCCATACACGCATATCTTCATGGGCTATCCCCCTTAAGTCCGGAAGCCAGAATCCTGATCCTGCCGTCGACGGCAAAGGCGGTATCGGCGAAAGCCATGACCGGATTGATGTCCATCTCTTCGATCATCGGAAGATCGAGCAACAGGTTGGAGACGCGCAGGATGATGTTCTGCACACTTTCCTTATTCACACCCGCTTGGCCCCTGACGCCATCGAGAACGGCGGACAGCTTGACCAATTTCAGCATTTCCGCCGCTTCCGTTCTGGTGATCGGTGCCAGCTTGAAGACAACATCCTGCAACAGTTCGACATAGATGCCGCCCAGCCCGAACATGACCAAATGTCCAAGCTGGTCGTCGGCCGTGGCCCCGATGATCAATTCGCGGCCATTGGGGAGGAACTTCTGCACGAGGAACCGCAGCCCGGCGAAGCTGCGAAACCGTTCCCGCATGGTCTCGATGGTCGAGCGAACCGCTGCGGCATCCGTCAGATTGACGACAACGCCGCCCATGTCGCTTTTGTGGTCGATCTGTTCGGAGTCAACCTTTACCACCACCGGATAGCCGATGGCTTCGGCGGCAAGCACTGCGTCGGCGGCGGTTTCCACCACACGCCAAGGCGCAACGGCAATGCCGTAGGCCTCGAATATGGCATAGACATCGGCTGCCGAAAGTACAGTGCGGCCGGATTTCCGGTTGCGCGCGATCACCGCTCTGGCCTTGGCACTGTCCGATCGCGGCAACGGTTCGGATGGTTCGACGCCCCCTCGCCGCTTCAAGCGGCCGTACCTGGCCAGCGCCCCCAAGGCTCGCGCCGCATCGCTGGGGTTCGCGTAGCAGGGAACGCCGCCCTCCTGAAGAATCTGTCCCGTCATGCGGAAGCGTTCCTGGGCCAAATTGGTCATAAAATTGCAGACGATCGGCTTTTTTCCCAACCGGTTCACTTCGACGATCTGCCGGGCGATGGCGCCTGTGTCGCTGAACGGCGGCGTGACGAAGTTGATGAAGATGCTGTCGACACCGCTCTCGTCCATGAGCACATCGAGCGCCGCACGAAAATGGGCGCCGCTGGCGGTGGCAACCACGTCGACGGGATTCTCGACGGCGGCCTGGGGCAGCAGAGCCTTCCTCAGTCTTGCTATCGACGGGCCCGACAAAACCGGCACATCAAGGCCGGCCGCCACCAGGACGTCGGTGGCAATGACCGCCGGCCCGCCGGTGTTGGTGATGATTCCGACGCGGTTGCCGGCGGGTATCGGTTGGCTGGCGAAAGCCATCGCCGCCCGCACCATTTCGCCTTCGTCCTGGAAGGACAAAATGCCCGCTTTTTCGAAAATCAGTTCGGTAATCTTGCCGGCGCCGGCGAGAGCACCGGTGTGCGACGACGCCGCCTTCGCTCCCTGTTCGGTGCGGCCGGCCATCATCGCCAAGAGCGGCTTCCTGGTGGCGACTCTTTTAGCGACATCGAGGAATTGCTTGGCGTCGGACACGCCTTCGGTATAGAGGACGATTGCCTTGGTAAGCGGGTCTTCTCCCCAGTAGCTGAGAATATCGGAGATCGAAACATCGCAGGCATTGCCGTTGGAGGCATACATACGCATGCCGATTCCGAGATCGGCCAAGCCTTGCATGATCAAGGCGCCGACTCCGCCGCTAAGCGCGACGACGGAGATGAAGCCCGGGCGGGGAAAGGTGAAGGTGAAGTTGCAGTAGGCCTTCAGATCGGGGTCGGTGTTGATGATTCCTTGGCAGTTCGGGCCAAAAACCCGGATGCCGTATTTCTTGGCCGTCGCCAGAAAGGCCTCCTGGAGCCGGGCTCCTTCTTCCCCCATTTCCTTGAAGCCCGCCGAATTGATGATGACCGCCTTGATCCCTTTCTCGCCGCATTCCTCCATGGCTTGCGGCACAAATCGGCTCGGGATGATGATATGGGCGAGATCAATCTCCCCCGGAACCGCGGCGAGATTCGGGTATGCCTTGATCCCGCGAACGTCGGGAGCGCTGGGATTGATGGGATAAATGGCCCCCTTATAGCCGTAGTGCTGCAAGTTGTGGATGATGACGTTGCCGATGGAAAGTTCCTTGGTCGAGGCACCGATGACGGCGATCGAGCGAGGCTTGAACAGTGCGTCCAACATGCTAGCGGCCCTCCACCAGTTGTTCGACAAACGCCTCGACATTGATCTTGGTCTGTTCGTCGGAGACGCAGCGCATGTCGTTGAGGTCGCCGGACAGCACCAGGCTGGGAATGCCGGTCTTGGCTTCCAGTCTTTGCGGCAGACCGTAGCGGCAGTTGGAGTTGTTGGGGCAGGTCTTGGCGTCGTGATAAACGATCCCGTCGACGGCAAAATGTTCGATCATGTCCTGCAGATATTTTTCCTTATATTGGTCGGTGCGCACGATGAACAGTTCGAGATAGGCCTTGGCCATGCTGCGGATCGGATCTTGCGGATCAAGCGACGGGAACACCCAGCTGCTGCAATAGGTCGAGGCCAGGACGCAGGCCCCCAACCTGGCAAACAGCTCGGAATTCTGGCGCAGCCGGCCCCAAACCGGCATGCCTTCCCAATAGATCCGCGCGGTCTCATGCTCGACCGCCGCAATACCGCCACGAACCCGCTGTTCGAGTTCGGCAAGCAGAACCCGGTAATAATCGACGGCTTGCTGCGTGCCGCGCAAGACGACAGCCGGTCCCATCTGGATGGTGCCGTCGAAAAAAGTAATCGGAGCGGGCTTGGCGGTTGCCGTCGCCAACACCTTGTTCCACAATTCCGTGCACTCGCGCGAAAGCCGGACGGTCTCACGCAGCTTTTCCATGTCGAGTCTGCTGCCGGCGACTGCTTCCAGCTTCGGGATCAAGGCCTCGGTTTGCCTTGCCACATCGTCGATATGGATCTCCGTCACTTCGCCGATATTTCTTGGTGAGGTAATGCCGATCGAGGGAACACCCCATTCGCGGCCGTACCAGGCGAACCAGTCCTGGACATCGCGGCACTGGTTGGTGTTGAAAACCAGGACGTCGGCCTTCGGCACCGATTGGATTCCCGGATAGGCTTTCGACAGCGGCGTGGTTTTCCGCAGGAAGGCGCCTATATCGGAGGTCAGGTAGGAACAGATGTCGGGCGAATAGCCGATGGCGTTGGCCGCCGGGATCATGTCCGTGGCCATGCGCGAGGCGCCCAGCAACGCACCGTGATTTTCCGGAAAATAGACCGCGAACCCCATGGCGCGAAGCAGTTCCGCCGGACCGACACTGGTACACCACGCGACTTTGCGGCTGGCGGAGATGGCGGCCTCGTTCAGGTCGTAGAAATAGGCCGCCATGATCTCGTTCATCAGATCGGTGGCTTGAATTTTCTTTCTCGGTACTTGGACTTCGTCGGCCATGGACGCTCTCCATTTGGAAAAGGCTTGTCGGCGCCGAATCCGGCACCAGACTTGACGAGGATTCAGTGACCGGCAGCCTCCCGGGCATAGAGCGCCGCGCCGACAGCGCCGACGAACTGCGGGTATTCGCTGACGAACACCGGGCGTTGGATCAATTCCGCGGTCATGTCGACGATGAACGGATTATTGGCGACCACCCCGCCGGACATGACGACCTTTTCGGTCAACAAATCCATTTCGAGGACGCGTTTGATCACGGAGTGGAAAACGCCTTTGACGATGTCGGCGACATTTTTGCCTTGCCGAATATTGTCGAGTACTTCTGTTGCCGAGAACACCGTGCAATAGCTTCCCAGCTTGATCATGTGTTCGGATCGGCGCGCGATACCGTTCATCTCTTCGAGTGGGACGTCGAGGCGGCTGGCCATTTCTTCGAGGAAGGCTCCGGTTCCGGCCGCACATTTGCGGTTCATCTTGAAGCTCGTGCGTTGACCGGAGCCGTCAATCTTTACGATCTTGTTGTCTTGTCCGCCTATATCGATAATGGTGATCGGCTCGGGAAAATAATGGTAGCCGGCCTTGGCCAGGCAACCGATTTCCGTCTTGTTTTCTTCCGTAATAAAGCGGGCATTGCCGCGTCCGTAGCCGGTCGACAGAGCGCCGGCGACATCATCCGTCGCCGCATCCGCCATCTGCAGTGCCGCATCAAGACAGACCTTGGCCGTCGACGAAAAATCCGTACCGGATTTCTTGACAGCACGACCGATGAGATGGCCCGCCGCGTCGATGACCGCGACCTTCGTCCTTGACGATCCAATGTCGAGACCGACATACACGGCTTTGTTGCGTTGACTCATCCTGCCCTCTGGCCGGATCGACCGGGCAGCAAAGGGATAGGCAACCCGGAAAACGGTAGCGCAAAGTCCATGATCAACTCTTTGGCTTCTGCGACCATCCCGAGGTCACTCCCGGCGCATCAAACCGGCGGACCGCCTTCGCTGCCGGTTGGGCCATTGTCGACATTATGACAATTCCCGGCAAAATTCCTTTCCTTCTCGCGTGAATTACGGGTATAGTTGAGTAAATATTTCGCTTTCCCGTGATTTATGAAACGTGGACTACGAATAGACGAAGTTGACCAACAACTCTTGCGGGCGCTTCAGCGCGACGCGAGCTTGAGTGTTGCGACGCTGGCTGAGCAGGTGGGGGCATCGGCGGCATCCTGCTGGCGCCGCATCCGGGCACTGGAGGAATCGGGGATATTGCGCAAGGCTGTCCGCCTTGTTAACCCGCAACTAATCGGGCGAGGCGTCAACGTTGTCTGTCAGGTCCGCGTCAAATCACATTCGCTCGAAGTCCGGAATTCCTTCGAACAATTTGTCGCCTCGCAGGACGAAATCATGGAATGCTATTCCATGTCGGGAGAGTGGGACTATCTATTGCGCGTCGTCACCGGCGATGTCGTGTCCTATGACCGTTTTCTGATGCGAAGCTTGCTCGGCCATCCGGCGGTGGCAACGGCCGCCTCGCATTTCGCACTCAACCAAGTTAAATACACCACCGCTCTCCCTCTATAGCGGCAAAGGAACACTTGGATGCACGCATCTGGCCCGCAATCGAAGGGGCGCCTGCTGAAATTGAAGCTTAACGGACGCTGGCGCGAAGACGTCGTAGCCGAAAGCGAGTTGCTCGTCGACTATTTGCGCGAAGTCGCGCGCCTCACCGGCGTGAAGATCGGCTGCGACGGCGGCGAATGCGGCGCGTGCACGGTCTTGATCGACGGTGAAGCTGTGCCATCCTGCATCACGCTGGCGGCGCGCTGCGAAGGCCGTCATATCGAAACGATCGAAGGTTTGGCGACGCAGGGCCGGCTCAGCCGATTGCAGCGAGCCTTTCACGAAAAGCTCGGCACGCAATGCGGTTTCTGCACGCCGGGAATGATCATGGCGGCTGAAGCTCTCTTGCGCCGAAATCCGACACCTACCAACAGCGAAATACGGGCCGCCTTATCGGGAAATCTTTGCCGGTGCACGGGCTATGTAAAAATCGTCGAGGCAGTCGAAGCGGCTGCGGGGCAGCTCCATGACCGCTGATCCGGCCACGGACGACCGTCTCCCGCGCCGCGGCGTTCCTCTCATCGACGGCGTCGAAAAAGTCACCGGACGCGCGCGTTATACCGCCGATCTCGACCACGCCGACGCGCTTGTCGGCCGCATACTCCGCAGTCCGGTGAGCCACGGGGAAATCGTTCGGCTGGGCGTTTCCAAGGCGCGGGCTCTCGAGGGAGTCTTTGCGGTCGTTACGGGCGACGATTGTCCGTACACTTACGGCGTCCTGCCGGTCGCCATGAACGAGTATCCGATGGCGCGCGAACGGGTGCGCTACCGCGGGGAGCCGATTGCCGCAGTAGCCGCCGTTGACGCCGAAACCGCCGAGCGCGCGATTCACCTGATCGAATTGGAGATGCGCCGATTGCCGGCATACTACACTTCGGCGGAAGCCCGGGCGCCGGGCGCGACATTGCTGCACGACGACAAGCCCGGCAATATCGAACGCGAAGTCCATCACGAATTCGGCAATTGGCAGCAAGGCTTCGCGACGGCCGATCTTGTCCGGGAAGAGAAGATCAGTTGCGCCGAGGTCAACCATGCCCAAATCGAGCCTCATGCCTGCCTCGCGGACTACGATCCAACAACAGAAAGGCTCACCGTCCAATCCGTTTCCCAGGTGGGTTATTACCTGCACCTCATGCTCGCGCGGTGTCTCGAAATGGATGCTTCGCGTATCCGTATCGTGAAGCCGTCCATCGGCGGCGGCTTCGGCGCGCGCGTCGAAGTCCTCAATTTCGAGATCATCACCGCACTTCTCGCCCGCTCAGCTGCCGGAAAAGTGCTCATGCGTTTGAGCCGGGAGGAAACATTCCTGACCCATCGCGCGCGTCCGCAAACCGACATCACATTACGGCTGGCGATGCGTCGCGACGGACGGATTACCGCTTGCACCTGCGAGGTTGTCCAACGCGGCGGCGCCTATGCCGGATACGGTATTGTGACGATCCTTTATGCCGGTGCGCTGTTGCAGGGCCTCTATGACATTCCGGCAGTCAAATACGATGGGTATCGGGTCTACGCCAATCTCCCGCCCTGCGGCGCAATGCGCGGTCACGGCTCGGTCGATACCCGCCATGTCTTCGAGTGCCTGCTTGATCGGATGGCCCGCGATTTGGGGCTTGATCCATTTGCCGTGCGCCGCGCCAATCTCTTGCACGCGCCCACCCGCACCATGAACGACCTGATCGTCAACAGCTATGGGCTGCCCGAGTGCCTCGACCGCGTTGAATGTGCAAGCCGGTGGCACGATCGCATTGGCAAACTGCCGGACGGCAAGGGATTGGGCATGGCTTGCTCGCATTACGTCAGCGGCGCAGCCAAACCAATTCACTGGACCGGAGAGCCACATGCAGTCGTCAATGTGAGACTCGATTTTGACGGCGGCATAACCGCGCTGACCGGCGCGGCCGACATCGGCCAAGGCTCCTCGACCATGGTAGCCATTACGGTTTCGGAAACACTCGGCGTGGCGCTCAATCGTGTACGGGTCATCGCGGCGGATAGCGCCGTGACGCCCAAGGACAATGGCGCCTACTCGTCGCGCATTACCTTCATGGTCGGCAATGCCGCAATCGACGCGGCAAAAAAGCTCAAGGCAATTCTCGTGGACGCGGCAGCCCGTAAGCTCGAAGCGCGCCCTGACGACATCAAGATGGTAGGCGAAAACTTCTGCATCGGCAGCGGTGAACAAGCGAGCCTTTCCTTCGCCGAGGTGGCAAGTGCTGCGCTGGTCGATCGCGGCGCGATCACCGTCAGCGGAACGTTTACATGCCCGCCCGACGCGCAGGGAGGCCGGCACAAGGGCGGCGCCGTAGGCTCGACCATGGGTTTCAGTTATGCCGCCCAGGTCGTCGAAGTCAGTGTCGATGACGCCACTGGTACGGTTACCGTCGACAAGGTCTGGGCCGCGCTGGACTGCGGCCACGCCATCAACCCATTGGCGGTTGAAGGACAGATACAAGGATCGGTATGGATGGGGATGGGACAAGCGTTGTGCGAGGAGACCCGCTATATCGACGGCTTGCCGGCCCATGCAAGCCTGCTCGAATATCGCATGCCAACCATCGCGGAATCCCCGCCGATCGAGGTTCATATCGTCGAAAGTCACGATCCATATGGGCCCTTCGGTGCCAAAGAAACGAGCGAAGGCGCACTGGCCAGTTTCCCACCCGCATTGGTCAACGCTATCGCCAACGCCATCGGTATCGACTTCAACGAATTGCCGGTGACGCCTGACCGGGTCATGGAGGCGCTCATCCAGCGTCGGCGGCAGGCGAGGCTTGCCAGCGCCCTGAAGGCCGCAACATGACCTCACCGTTGTCCGAGTTCCACCTTGCCCAGCCGCGCACCGTCAAAGAGGCGATTGCGGCGCGTCTCGAGCATCCGGGCAGCCGCTTCGTTGCGGGCGGAACCGATCTGCTCGTGAACATGCGGCGCGGCATCAGCGGCCCGGATTTGCTGATCGATCTTTCCGGCATCGATGAACTGACCGAGATCAAAACCAACGGACGCGGGGTGACGATCGGTTCGGGTGTGACCATCGCCACCCTTGCTCGCAACACGCTAGTCGCCGCCCGATATTGCGCCCTCTTGCAAGCCGCCGAGGCGATCGCCGGGCCCGGTCATCGCATCATGGGGACGGTTGGCGGCAATTTGTGTCTCGATACCCGGTGCATTTACTACAATCAAAGCGAATGGTGGCGGCGCGCAAATGCTTATTGTCTCAAGAGCCGCGGCGATATTTGTCATGTCGCCCCTCAAGGGCAGCGGTGTCACGCCGCCTACGCCGGCGATCTCGCGCCCGCCCTGCTCGTTTTGGGCGCGGAAGTGGACATCGCCGGCGCTCAAGGCCATCGGCGAATTCCCCTCGGAGAGCTCTATGTCGAAGACGGCAGGGCACATTTGGTTCTGGCCGACGGCGAGCTTATCGCGGCGGTCCACCTGCCTTCGGACCCGCCTCCGTCGGCTTATGCAAAAGTACGGGTGCGCCGAGCCGTCGACTTTCCGTTGGCCGGCGTGGCGGTTGCGCTCGCGGCATCCCTTGCGAACGTAAGTTCGCTCCGCATCGCGCTGACTGGCACCAATTCCCGGCCTTTCCTTCTCGCCGGTACGGAACTCTTTATCGGACGGCCAATCGACGAGAAACTGCTGCAAGAGATCGATCGGCTCGTGCAGAAGCAAGTCCAGCCCAAGCGAACCACGATTGTATCCGCCAATTATCGCCGCGCCGCCGCCGCCGCGCTGGCGCGGCGTATGACCGCAAAGCTTTTCGCCGAACGCATGGCTTGAACCTATTTTCGGCCGGAATTTCCGACGCCGTCCAGAATCTCGCCGATACGAAGGATTCCAAAATCGTCGCTGTGGCTTCGGAAATAAGGCGTTCGTCCCACAAGTCAGAGACGCCGTTGCTTCCGCTGACGCGGCACGGCTGGTTTCAAACGCCGCCGGCCGCCGGTTCCATGGCGGTCCACAAGCTTGCGCATCGTCGCAATGGTGATCGATCCGAGGGTGGCGCGCGCAATATCATCGATTTCATTGAGAACTTCGCGCAAGGCTTGGCCTTCGGAAGTTGCATCGACGGTCCCGGTGTCTTGTTCGACGGAACTCAGATCTTCGAACAATTCGGCCACGTCCAGCAATGTCGTCCGCCGGGCATTGCCGGCAAATCGGTATCCGCCGCCCGCGCCACGAACCGAATGGACAAGGCCGGCATGGCCCATAACGTGCATGACCTTCGCCAGGTGGTGACTTGAAACACCATACTTCGCGCCGATTTTGGCGACGGAATGCTGATGGTCTTCGCGCGCCGTTAGTTCTAGAACGGCGAAGATGGCAAGCCGGGTCGAAATCTGCAGTCTCATGGCATCGCCGTCCGTTTGCGATTCCGGTCAATATCCTGATCGCCGTATTGCGTAATCAATCGAGGTCTTTCTCAAGCTGAATGTAGGGTCCGGCCATCATTCCTTCGCTGCGGAAGAACAGTAGGGGGAGACGGGCATCCCTTGCGACCATTGTTCGCATCTTGCTGACGGCGGCTTTCTTGAACTCACGGGAGATTGCGTCGAGCAACGCGCACCCAATGCCGTGCAAGCGCATCCCTGGCTCGACCGACAACGCAAATACCCACCCGCAGGGTGGGGATCCGAATTCCCAGGCGCGAATCTCGCCGACGATAAAGCCCAGCACGCGCGGGTTCGCCCGGTCCAAGCGTTTCTCGGCAACCAGGAAGAAACGCTCGTGAAGCCGTTGTTTGCCGTAGCGACGGAAAACATCGTTCCAGTATTCCGCCTTGGGGAGGCTTGTTACGCGGGTGTCGATCGCGATCACGTGGGGGATGTCGGCGGGCCGCACGCGCCGGACCCGCACAGCGGCGCCGGTCTTTGTTGCTCGCCCATTTGTATCCGTCACCAACGAGTTCAGACCTTTCGCCAAGGTCATTACGGCATAGCACGTAATTAAGTATTGTGGTACTGATTTATAAATACGATCACAAGAAAGGGAATATTGCCGTGGCTTGCGCTCGACCGACGGAAAATCCCGGATGTGGCGAACGGCCGACGTCATCGGGCGAATGCTGCCGGCGAAATAAATCTGACGAGCCGCAGCCGCGGAGGCTCAGATATATTGTCCTGCATCGACGCGTAACACATCTCCCGTGATAGCGCGGGCAGCATCGGACAACAGGAACAGCACCGCATAGCTGACGCCCTGCGGATCGGCAAGTTCGGGGAGGGCTGCTTCGGCTACGGCCCGGGCGAGAATTTCCTCCGGCAGGACACGCACCATGTCGGTCATAACCATGCCGGGCGCGACTGCATTAACGGTGATCCCTTTCTTGCCGAATTCCCGCGCGGCAGTCTTGGTCAAGCCGATCAGACCCGCTTTGGCGGCCGCGTAGTTCGCCTGGCCAAACTTGCCGCGCATGCCGTTGATCGACGTGATGTTGACGATGCGGCCGAATTCCTGCCGCGCCATCAACGGCGCAACGGCACGAATCATGTTGAACGCGCCGGTGAGATTGACATTGAGCACTGCCGCCCATTCGGCATCGCTCATTTTGGCAATCGAGTGATCGCGGGTGATGCCAGCGTTGTTGACGAGCAGGGTCGGCACCTTTGGAAGCTCCGCGACGGCGGCCGTTACGGCGTTGCTGTCGGCAATATCGACGCGCACGAAGCAATGAGGGAAGCCCTCGAGGCGCTCGGGCTCGCCGACATCGAAGACATGCACTTGCGCTCCGGCCTCGTCCAGTGCGTCGGCGATCGCCCGGCCGATACCCCGGCTACCGCCGGTGACGATGGCCAGATGATCGTGAAAGTTAAAACTTGGCTGGCAAGCAAATTTCGATTTGATGAGCATCAGCAAGGACCTCAAACAAGGGATCGTTTCATGGAAGGATTTTGTGTCAGCCGTGCAACTGCTCGTATTTGGCGAGCAAATCCTCCTTCGTTTCGTTCCAATCCGGATTGGGTTCGATGCAAATTACCGGACAAACCAACTTGCATTGCGGCTCGTCTTCGGCACCCACGCACTCGGTGCATTTCAGCGGATCGATGACATACATCGGATTGCCGGCGGTGATCGCCTTGTTGGGGCACACCGGCTCGCAAGCATCGCAGGCCGTGCAGGCATCGGTTATCATCAGTGCCATAGCGTCATCTCCTCATATTCTCATGCCGCCTTCGGCACCCGGCCGGTGGCAGCAAGTTTTTCAAACCGAAACGCCCCCCATAACGCAGCCCCGATCGCCCCCGCATACATCGAATCCGGATGGCTGCGAACCGTGATCTTCATGTCCTTGATGTGCGAAATATCCTCTTCGAGGGCGGCGACCAACCCCTTGTCGAGGGCTAGCCCACCGGTCACCATCACCGCACCATCAACCACGCCGATCGATTTCAGCAGTTTGGACAGCCGGGCCGCCATCGACAGGTGTATGCCCTTCAAGATGTTCGGCGTCGAAATGCCGCGCGAAACCATGTTGATCACGTCGGTCTCCGCCAGCACGGCACAAATGCTGCTCACCACCTCGGGATTGTCGCCTTGGCGCGAAAGCGATCCGATCTCCTCCTGCGCGATGCCGAGATAGCGTGCGATGTTTTCGAGAAATTGCCCTGAGCCCGAGGCGCACTGGCTCGTCATCTTGTAGCTGAGGACCTTGCCGCGTCCATCGATCAGGATCGCGCGACCGTGCAGCGCGCCGACGTCGAGCGCCGCCCGCGATTCCGGGTCCAGATAGATGGCGCCCCGAGCATGAGTGGTCATCGAGTAGAAATGGCCGGTGTGGAACGGCACGCTTTCGCCTTCGCCGGTGGTTGCGACATAATCGACGTCTTCGGATCGAAGCTTTGCGTCCTCCAGCACGGTGTCATAGGCGATGCGGGCCAACTCCATGGGATCGCGTTGCCGGATGCGCATCGCGTAACGCGACAGCCAGGTTTCCTCGCCGTTCTCAACCTTGAACAGCGCCGCCTTCATGGTGCTGGTACCGATGTCGATTCCCGCCGTGATGGTCATTGTTCGCTCCCGTCCGCCTGCCCCAGATGCGCCCGGCGCGCAAACTCCGCCGCGCCGAGTGCGCCGGTATAGATCGAGTCCGGATTGATGTTGATGGTGACCTCTCCGTAGTTCTCCTGGATGACTTTCCTCAGTTCGCGCACCGCGGCCTCGTTCTTGGCAACGCCGCCTGTGAAGGTGAATTCATTGGTGACGCCGCCAGAGCGCGAGATGATGGAGATCGCGCGCAATATGATGGCGCGGTGTAGTCCGGCCAGAATATCCTCGCGCTTTTCCCCGAGTGAAAGGCGGTCGCGCAGCTCGGCGCCGGCAAACACCGTACAGGTAGAGTTGATGCGGGCCGGCTTATCCGACTTCACGGCCATGGGACCCAATTCGTGCAGACCCATGTTCATCTCGTCGGCAATATAGCCGAGATACCGCCCGCACCCAGCCGCACAACGGTCGTTCATCTGAAAATTCGTAACGATCCCGTCCGCATCGATCTGAATGCCCTTGGTGTCCTGGCCGCCGATGTCGAGCACGGTGTGGGTCTGCGGATACATCAGGTGTGCACCGAGGCCGTGGCACAGGATCTCCGAGCGGATATGCTCCTTGGAGAACGGCAGCGTCACCCGGCCATAGCCGGTGCCGACGAGGTAGGTTTCCTCCAAATCGACGGCGAGCGCGCCATCGATCATCTTTTGGATGTCGGCCGCCGCCGATTTGATCGACGGCTCCGTTGTCAGCACGCGTGCGAGCGCCCGTCGGAATTTATCGCTCAATTTTCCCGTCGGCGGCCGGTTCTCCACCTCGATAATCGACTTGTCGTAGACGTTGAGAAGAAGATCGTAGGGAAGGTTCGCCTCTCGCGCGACCTCTTCGGCATGGGTGTGATAACGTGATCCCGCAATATCCCGGAAGAAGTCCGATTTTCGCTTGGCGCCGGGCGCATAAAGTTCGGGCGCCTCCCGGCGCAACCGCCGGAATACCTCGCCGAGCGAATCCTTTACACCGGACTCGACCTTTGCGAAGCGCTCGCCTCGAATTTGGCCGATGCAGGTCTGTTCGAGATCGTCGAGCTGTTCGAGAAACTGCTCAAGGCGGAAGGCTCGCTCCAGCGCCCCGAGGAAGGTGTCAAGTTCGATCCGAGCATGGGCGTCGGTGAGCGCCCGGCGGAACAGCGTGAACTGCCCGTCCACATGCGCTTCTTGACTGGCCACATGCGCAGCAGTGGCGTAATTCGAGCGGGAATTGGTGATGCCGTGACCGATTACTTTGCACTCTTCGTCGAGAAGGACAGCCTTGGTCGTCGTCGAACCCAGATCGATGCCGACAAAAGTCTTCATGCGTGTCTCCTCAGGCCGCCGCGTCCGCGCCGGCGCGTTTCTGATCGATCATTTGGAAATAGCTCTCGAGACGATTCTTGATGTTGGCAGCCGAGAAATAACGCGGATCGACCAGGTCGGACTCCACGAACGCGGCCGGCTTGCCGGTACGCTTCTCGACCTCTCGCATCATCAGCAACTGCCCGGCCGAGAAGCTGTTGCAGCTCTTGATCGAGTTTATCAGCAGGCCATCAGCCTCGTATTCATTGACATAGTTGACCAGCATGTCGATGCGCATGGGCAGGTTGCGGTTGGTGTAGACCCCGAGACAGTATTCCGCCAGCGTCTCCAATGGTTTGTCCGGATCGTGACGGAAGCCGAAATCGTAGACGCCACCGACTTTGGTGTAGCTCGAAGCGACGACGACCGCACCTTCGTCGTAGAACATCTTCCAGAACTGGCGGAAGCTGGTGTAGTTGGGCGGCCCCTCGACGACCAGCCGGTATTTCTCCTTGCCCATATCGCCATCGGGCGTCACCGGCCCCTGGCCTTTGGCCAGACGGTCCTCGACCTCCTCGCGCAGAAACCGGTAGTAATCGATCGCGTCCTGGGTGCCGCGGAAGGCGCCGAAGATCGGCCCGATGTAATAAATGCCGCCGAAATAAGCGTCGATCGGCGAGGGTTTGGCCTTGGCGCTTTGCAGCACGCGGACGAGATCGTCTTCGGCCTTGGCCGACTTCTTCAAGTATTCGCGTAACCGGTCGATGTCGAACTTGACTTCGGATACGCGCTCGAGCGCGGGAATGACCTCGTCCTTCAGTTGCTTCACCATATATTCGATCATGTTCTTGGTGATCTTGCCGTCGCCCATGTAAGGCGTGTGCAACATGATCGTCTCGCACTTGTATTGTTCGCGCAGGAGTTCGAACCACTTCATAAAGGTGAAACAGCCGGTATAGGAGAGCAGCAGCACGTCGGGATCGGGAAATTTCCTGCCGTTGGGGGCGATATTGCCCTTGGCCATCATGCCGATGTCGGACTTCACGTAGGTGCAGACGTCCTCCGAATGGCCGATTTTCTCCGCTTCGAGCACGTAACTGCCGCTCACGCGCCGCAGTCCGTTCTGGATGGCATTGACCTCCGGCAGATTGTTCAGGAGATCGAAGCACATGATCAGCTCATTGAGATTGCCGGGCACGAAGGTGGCGGCCACCTTGTCGCCGGTCTCGGGCGCGCTGGTCAGCCGATCATAATGAGCCGCCATCATCTCCTTCTGTTTCACCATGGAGGCATCCTTGATGACCTCCTTCGCTGGCGCCCTGGAGGTGACAAACTTCGTCGGCGTTGTCATGCGGCTCCACTCCATAGCTTGATTGAATCGGCAAACGTGCCGGCCTGCTCTCGGATTGGCTGCATCTGGCCGGAGTTCTCGGCGTACTTGAAGGCGATGTAAGGAATGCCGGCTTGCTTGAGCACGCGTTGCAGCATCGGGCGCTCGAGCAGGGCTGGATCGCAAAAGCTCGGCGCGGCGAAGATCACGCCTTCCGCCGCGGTACGTTTGACCGCGCGCACGAGATGCTGACCCTTTTCCTTCTGATTGGGTTCGTACTTGGCGGCCGTTGATTCGGAATGATGCAGGAACGCGAAAGAAAGATTCTGCAGCGGATCGCCCTCGATCTCTACGCCGCCGGTGAGCCAACGGGTGACCAGCAGCAGATCGTCGTCCACGACGTAACAGCCGGACAGTTCGAGTGATTTTATCAGGTTGAGCGGCGGCTGTTCGCAGAACATGCCGGTCAGCACGATGCGGCAGTTATCACGCATAGGCCGCTCCTCGGCGCGAGCCGCGGCAAGATAATCTCGCAGCATGCGCGAATGCTCCTCGACCGGGAGCACCAGGCCGGCCCGCACCACCAGATAAACCTCGGCGGCGGGCGCCTGCCACGGCCGCTCCGCCCTGAAGGCGTAGAGATCGCACACCAATCGGCGGTTCTCGTTGTAGACCGCGATCGAGTGCCGAAGCTCGTCGTCGGTTATCGGCTTGCCGCGAAGCTCGCCGAGATCGTGCCTGAACTCAGCCAGTTCATTAATATAGAAATTCCCCCCAATATCGTCCCGATAGTTTTGCGGAACGTCAAAATAGCGGGAATAGACGCGGGGAAACATCAACTTCCACATGCCGGATAGATTGCGGATCACGTCGCAAATCGACGGGAACAACATGCCGTCGACGAAATCTAAACGGCCGGACACGCCGAGCTCGATGGTCGAGCGCGGTATGCGGCATATATAGCTCTGGTAATAGGCATCGCCGTGAATGACCTCGAGCTGGTCGCCGCCGCCAACGATGCCGAGCGGTAGCATGCCGGCGG
Organism: Alphaproteobacteria bacterium; assembly: GCA_028871795.1. Classification (GTDB taxonomy): domain Bacteria; phylum Pseudomonadota; class Alphaproteobacteria; order Micropepsales; family Micropepsaceae; genus Rhizomicrobium. The sequence goes on from JAGWMG010000012.1 coordinate 40,105, forward strand.
CGTGAATGATCTCGCGCGGCACGTAGATCGGCATGTAGCCGATCACCTTGCGGTCGGACTTCGCCGCTTTCCATTCGCGGGCGGACGTGAAGGACAGATCTTCGAACAGTGCGTTCGCGCGCATGACAACGTCGGCCGTAGCCGAATGGTTCAACGGTGTTGCCATTGCGGCGACCTTTTCGCGATAAAAGCTTCGAGACCGGCCACCGCGTCGCGGGTGATCATTAATTCGTCGAGATAAAGCCGCTCAACGGCACAGATCTTGTCCTTGACGCGCGCAACGTAGTCGAGGCGTGCCGCCTTGACCGCATAGCGCAATGAACTTGCGCTCTTTGGCTTCAGATGTTCGTCGAAATAGGCGAGAGCGGCCTGCTCCGGGTCGGCTACCGCTTCATGGGCGATGCCGATTGCCGCCGCTTCGGTGCCGGGAATGCTGCGACCGGACACCAGGAGATCGAATGAATGCGCCGGGCCGATCAGTTCCGGCAACAGACAGGAGGCGGCTGGCGCGAATACACCAAGCTTCAATTCCGGCTGACCGAGGCTGGCATCGGGAGCGACAAACAAGAGATGACTCGCAAGCGCGATTTCCAGCCCGCCGCCAAGACACTGGCCGCGCACCGCCGCCAGCAGCGGCACCGGTGATTCGACCATATGCAGGACCAAGCGATGAAGCCCGCACAGCATGGCGGCGCATTGCCCCGGCAGATGTTCCTCGACGCTTGCACCGAAGCTGAAATGCGGCCCCTCGGCATCCAGAATCACGGCGCCGAGTTCGCTGTTGCCGATATGCTCGGTCAGCGCGTTATCGAGCGCCGCGATCATGGCGGCATCGACAATATTCGCCTTCGGCCGGCTAAGTCGCAGCCGCAGCAACCGACCTTCCGCCTCGAACCAGATTTTGACCGGCTCTGTCACGGCTATAACCTCGCCCGCGGCATGATGCTTTCGATGAGTTCGTCGCTCCACCGCCTGTTCGCGGCGAGCGCTCGGCGCAGTGCCACGAAATCAACTTCCCGCCCGGTCTCCCGCGTGCCTTCGTTGAAGGCGCGAAAACCTGCGCGCGCTTCCGTCATCATGTTGAGGGCCAACCAGTCGCGCGAATTTTCCTTGTTGGCGTTCCATGCGGCAAGCTTCGGCTTGCGCAGCTCCTCTACGGTCTTGGTCGTACAATCCGGGAAAGTGTAGAGCAGCTTGGTGCACAGTGTTTCGACCTTCTCGTCGAGCAGGCTGAGATCGACGGTGCCGCGCTTCAACAGCGCCTGACCTTCGGCGGCGGCCGCGCCGGTCTTTGGCTCGCCGTGGATGATGCGCCCACATTCATCGAGGTAACGATCGGTCCAAACCAGCGGATTGGCTACATAGCTGCCGTCAACTTTGAGCGCCGGCACGACGTCGCAGATGACGCCGAGACGATAGGCCTTGTGCGCCGAGAACGGCTCGCAGAGCAGGCCCGAGACCATCGCCTGTTCGCAGCCGATCATGGTGGGCAGGAAGTCGGTCGCGCCGCCGATCGGGGCCGAACCGTGCTTGGGCCCGGCCTGGCCAAAGCGAGCGAGGTCCTGCGCAATCGAGAAGTCGCAGGCCATGCCGATTTCCTGACCGCCACCGACGCGCATGCCATTCACACGACAAATGACGGGTTTGTCACAGCCCAGGATGGCCGAGACCATGTCGTTGAAGAGCCGCATATACCCCCGGTATTCCTGGGGATTGCCGGCATAGTACTCGGCGTACTCTTTGGTATTGCCGCCGGTGCAAAATGCCTTATCGCCGGTTCCGGTAAAAACGACGGCGACGACATCGCGGGCGGCGCTTGCCTCGCGAAACGCGAAGATCACACTCTTGACCATCTCGGTTGTGTAAGAATTGAACTGGGCCGGGTTATCGAGCGTGATCCACGCATTGTAGAGGCCCGCGACGGACTTGCCGTCTTCGCCTTTGGCCGGCCGCTTTTCGTAGCGCACGCCCTTGTTGGCGGTAAGCCAAACTTGTGCCGGGACCAGAGTATGATCCTTCGCAATCTGTTCGGCAGTGGTGACGCTATCGGCGGATTCCACGCTCATAATCGCGCTCCTTAGCTAGTGGGGACAAGCACGGCGCGGCGCTTGAGGGTCCCAACATGGGCCGCCTCGAACACCTGGTTGATCTCGCTGAGTGGATGCTTTTCGACGAACGGAGCGATTTTGACTCGGCCGGTCAACACGAGCTCCATGGCCTCAGGATAGAGATCGGGCGGACATCCCCAATTTCCGATCGCCCGCGCGTGAAATGCCATCAAGTTCGAGAGCCTTATCTCGACCTTATCCATGGTGAATCCGACGACGGCGAGGGTCGCGCCATGATTGAGCAGAGCGAATGCCGTCTCCTGGCCGGCGCGGGTGCCTGAACATTCGAAAATAACCCATTCGCGCTGACGCAGACCATGTTCCTTGGCGAATGTCTGGATCGCAGTTTTAATTTCGCGCGAAGTCATTTGCTTGCAATTCAGGGTGAGCGCGACGCCATGTCCGGTAAGGGCGGCGAGTTTTTCTTCGTTCATGTCAATCGCGATAACGGTGGCTCCCAAAGCCGCCGCGATCTGGACGGCATATCCGCCGACGCCGCCAACCCCGTTGACGACAACGAGATCTCCATTCGTGACACCGGCCTGCACGACCGCCTGATAGGGTGTGGTCACTGCATCGGCGATCACCGAAAGGTCGGCCAGTTCGATCCCGGTTGCCGCCAGCCGGTCCTCATGGACAACACACAGTCCGCGCGCCGGCACGATGATGTGAGTGGCAAAACCACCATGAATATCGTTGCCTGGCATCTTCTGGTTTGGGCAGATCGTCGCCTTGCCACGCCGGCAGGCATCGCATCGGCCACACGGGATCACTGCAGGAATAATGATTGCGCGGTCGAGGTACTCGAGAACATCCGTGCCGGTTTCAACGACGTGACCGCTGATTTCATGCCCGAGCGTCAGCGGCAGTTCATGCTTGGTGCGCACACCATCGTAATAATAGCCAAGATCGGTGTGGCAGACCCCGCAGCCGGCGATTTTGACCAGGACCTCATCGGCTCCCAGGATACCGATGTCAAATTCCACCGGGACAAATGGCTTGCCTGGACCCGTCATCATCCAGCGAACTGGTTTAACGCCCATCAGTCTGCCCTCCAATTCGACGCGTAAGCCCCTCGCCGGACCTGCCCGCAGCCTCACTTCTTTTCGCATTCTTTAATCGCGGACCGTGGGAATACCTTGATCAAAGTCAAAGAACGCTGCAAAATGGTATTCTAGTACCTAATTACATATTATAGTTGTGAGCCCGTCAAGCGGGCTGCGATCAGGGGATAGTGACAATGGGAGCTTTGCCGAGCATCTCGATTGCCATCGTCGGCAGCGGCGGCGCCGGCGCTCTGACCGCGGCGGACGCCCTGCTTGAGGCGGCCGGCGCCGCCGGCTGGCATGGGCTCTTCACCCGCACCATGGGTCCGCAGATCCGCGGCGGTGAAGCGGCCGGTCTGCTTCGCCTGGCCATCCATCCGGTCGAATGCCTCCCGGACCATTTCGACCTTCTCATCGGCATCGACTGGCTGAACGCCCACCGTTTCGGCGCGGAAATCAAGCTCGGACCGCAGACCCTGGTGATCAGCGATCCCGGCAGCGGCGAGCCGCCGCCGATCGTGACGCAATCCGCTGCGCGCGTCGTGGAAATTCCGATGAAGGAGATGGCCAAGGCCGTTCTCGACGGGCGCGCCAACATGATCGCGCTCGGTATCGCCGGCCGCCTACTCGGCTTCACCACCGAGCAGGTGTTCGCGCCGATCGAGAAGCGTCTTGCCCACAAGGGCGCAACCGCCATCGAGGCCAGCCGGGCGGGAATCCTGGTCGGGTTTGGCGCGGCGGCAGGCATCGATTTCGACCGGCACCTCGCCGCGCCCACGCCGAACTCCGCCCGCCGCTGGCTGCTGTCGGGCAACGAGGCGACTGCCCTCGGTGCCATCCGCGGCGGTATCCGCTTCGCCGCCGCCTATCCGATCACGCCGGCGACGGAAATCCTCGAATGGCTGGCGCCGAACCTCGTCAAGGTCGGCGGCACGCTGCTGCAAGCCGAGGACGAACTCGCCGCCATCAACATGATTATCGGCTCATCATTCGGCGGCACGCCGGCCTTGACCGCGACCTCCGGGCCGGGGCTTTCGCTGATGATCGAAGCGCTCGGGCTTGCTACCGCGGCGGAAATCCCGGTCGTGGTGGTGGACGTGATGCGCGGCGGCCCATCGACCGGCATTCCCACCAAATCCGAACAGGGCGATCTGAACATCGCCATCTACGGCTTGCACGGCGACGCGCCGCATCTGGTGCTGGCGCCGCAATCGGTCGGCGACTGCCTATTCACGACCCAATGGGCGACCTATCTTGCAGAAGTGCTGCAAGCCCCGGCCATCATCCTGTCGGACCAGTTCATGGGACAATCGCGCGCGGCCATCGAGCGGCCGGCGGACGTCGCTTTCATCGGCGCGCGCACGCTCGCCGCCGACATTGCCGGCGCCTATAAGCGTTACGCCATGGCGGTTAACGGCGTGTCGCCGATGGCTATTCCGGGAACCAGCGGCGGCCAATATACCGCCGACGGCCTCACCCATTCCGAGCGCGGCACACCGACCAGCGGCGCGGCCGATCATTCGGCTCAGCTCGACAAGCGGCGGGACAAGCTCGAACATTTCAACTTCGGCGACCATTGGGCAAGCGTCGAAGGCAATGGCAATCTCGCGGTCATAACCTGGGGCTCGCTTACCGGCGCCGCGCGCGAAGCGGCCGGACGCGCCGTCGCCGATGGCATCGATGCCCGCGTCGTTGCGCCGCGCCTTCTGTCGCCGGTCCGGCCGGAACAGATGACAGCCGCTCTCGAGGGCGTCAAACGCATCCTGGTCGTCGAACAGACGCACGGTGGCCAGTTCCACAAGTACCTGCGGGCGCACTACGACCTGCCCGCGCCGGTTCGCGTGTTCCACCGGCCGGGGCCTCTGCCGATCACGGCCGGCGAGATCCATCGTGCGATCATGGGATGGAAATAGCCATGTCGAGCGTCAATAAGCGCCTGGCCGCCAAGCCGGCGGATTACAAATCCGGCGAGAAGCCGATCTGGTGTCCCGGTTGCGGCGACCATCACGTGCTGATGTCGTTCACCCGCGCGTTCGCGCAACTGGGCCTGCCCTCCGAGCAGATCGCCGTTATCTCCGGCATCGGCTGCTCGTCGCGCATCCCCGCCTACACGAATTGCTATGGTTTTCACGGCGTGCATGGCCGCTCACTCGCCCTCGCCGCCGGCCTGAAAGTGACACGGCCAGACCTCACGGTGGTTGTCGCCAGCGGTGACGGCGACGGCTACTCGATCGGCGGCAACCACTTCCTGCACGCTTGCCGCCGAAACATCGACATGACCTATGTGGTGATGGACAATCACATCTACGGCATGACAAAGGGACAGCCCTCACCGACGACGGAACCGGAGTTCGACACCGCGCTGTCGCCCGGCGGCACCCGTGTGCGGCCGTTCCATCCGCTGGTCATCGCGCTCGCCTCTGGGGCGAACTTCATCGCCCGCTGCTTCTCCGGCCAACCGAACGAAACCGCTGAAGTGCTGGTGGAGGCGATCCGGCACCCGGGATTCTCGTTTGTCGAAATTCTCAGCCCCTGCGTGACCTTTCGCCCCGACGAAAAGGCGTGGAAAGACTTGGTGCGCCCGGCCCCGGTCGCCCCGACCAACGATCAGGGCAAAGCGGCGCGCCGGCTTATGACCGACGACGGTTTCAACGTCGGAATTCTATACCGCGGCAATCGCACGCCGTTTCAAGCCATGGTCGGCACATGCAACACTGACTTATTGGAGTTGGAGAAAGACTTCGAGTTATGAGCAAGGCACCGGGCATTCCAAAGGTCTCCAGCCCTTACTGTGTCTGTCAACTTAGGCTTGAGCGACCTGCACGATCGTTGTATGCGCTGCCTCGCGCCGTGTCCGGAAAAATTCAACCCGACCTGCTCCGCGATCAAGCAAGCAGGGCCAACGAAGCGGAGTTTGACGGTGAGCTTTGATCGTGTGGAAATCCCTTACGGCGCATACTGGTCCACGCCGTTTGTGCGATGGCAAGGCGCATTTCAGCATCTGCATGCGATGCGCTTTGCCGCGCATGTTGCCAAGGCCGAGCTCGCCAAGCGGAACATTTCGCCCCAGGTGTTTGATTTCGGCGTGTTTGGAATGACCGTCGTTCAGTTTCAATCCTTCTATGGGGCGCCATGGCCGCTCTATGAGATTGGTGCGACCAGAATCTCCGGCCCCATGTTGAGCCAGGTTTGTGCAACCGGCGTGCGGGCGCTCATCGCGGGCGCAAGCGAGATCCAGACCGGCCTGGCGACTGTCGCGCTGACGATCACCGCCGACCGCTGCTCCAATGGACCGCACATCTATTTTCCGGCACCCCGCGGCCCCGGTGGCACCGGGACGACGGAAGACCAGGTGTTGTATAACTTCTCGCACGATCCGATTGGCGGTCACGCCATGGGCGACACGGCCGAGAACGTGGCGATCAAGTATGGGATCACCACCGAGCAGCAACACGCCGTCGTTCTGCGCCGGTATGAGCAGTATCAGGATGCCGTAGCCAACGGCCGCAAGTTTCAAAAGCGCTACATGACCCTGCCATTTCCGGTGCCCAAGCCGAATTTCCGGGGCGAAGACACGGCCATCGAAGGCGATGAAGGCATCACCGCATCTACGGCTGAAGGTTTGGCGAAGCTCAAGCCGATAAAGGAAGGGGGCACCCTCACTTTCGGCGGGCAAACCCACCCGGCGGACGGCAATGCGGGCATTGTTCTAGCGCTGCCCGAAAAGGCCGCAGAGCTAAGCCAAAACCCCAACATTCGTATTCGCATCCGCGCCTTTGGTCAGGGACGCGCCGAGGTCGCTTTCATGCCGGAGGCCCCGATTTTCGCCTCGAAGGCCGCCCTGGACCGCGCTGGAGTCTCGATCAAGGACATCGCCGCCATCAAATCGCACAACCCTTTCGCCGTGAACGATATCGCCTTCGCCCAGGCGACCGGTGCCGATTTGAACTCGATGAACAACTTTGGCTGCTCGCTGATCTGGGGACACCCGCAAGGCCCCACAGGATCGCGCGGCATCATAGAACTGATCGAGGAATTGGTTCTCCGGGGCGGGGGCCTGGGTCTGTTCCAAGGCTGCGCGGCAGGCGATTCGTCGCTTGCGACGGTGATCGAGGTTTCGGATCGCTAAAATCGGCGGACGCGCTCCAAAGGGGCAAAGATTCCGAGATGCCGCCAACACGGCTTTTCCGATAACGCCTGTGCGGCTATCCTGCCCGGCCGATGGGCCCCGTCGCATGGGGTTCACGTGAGCGGGGGAGAACATGAACAGGCGGGCGATCATCATCGCCTCTTTGATCGGCGTCGCAGTTGCAGTCGCGCTCGGTTACGGGTTCTGGCGCTATGCGAATGCCCCGCTCAAGGGCATTCAACCGGTCGATGCGCACGTCGCCGCTTTCGATGCGATCGGAATGGATGCCGGCCGTGGAAACTTCGTTGCCATCCAGCCTTGGATGATGCCGGGCGATTATGCCAATACCGAAACCCTTTTCGCCAAGCTCGATGGCTACTTTGCCGCCGCAAAGACGAAAGGCTGGCTGAACGCCAAGACCATCGTGGTCCTGCCCGAATATATCGGCACTTGGCTGGCCGCGGCGGACGAAGGCGCAAGCGCCTATCGCGGCAAGCATGTCGGCCCGGCGATGGCCGCGCTGGCGCTGTCGCATCCCTTGTCGTTCCTGCACTGGTATTTTTCGGCGCCTGCCGTCTCCGACAAGGCGGAATGGGCGCTGTTCACGCTCAAATCCGAATCCATGGCGCGGGATTATCAAAGCATCTTCGGCAGACTGGCGAAGAAATATGGCGTGACGCTGGTGGCCGGTTCCATTGTGCTGCCGGAGCCGCATATCGCGAACGGGCGCATCGCGGTCCGTCCCGGCGGCAGGCTCTATAACGTCTCCGCCCTGTTCGCAGCGGACGGAAAGGTCGTGACGCCGCTGGTTGTCAAAGCCTATCCCATCGCCGAGGAACAGGAGTTCCTCGCGGCAGGGCGCGTGGAGGACATTCCCGTTTTCGACACGCCGACCGGGCGGCTGGCCGTGTTGATTTGCGCTGATTCCTGGTATCCGCTTTCCTACCGGCGCATCGCCGAAGAACATGCGCAGCTCCTCGCCATTCCATCCTATTCGACGGTCGACAATTCCTGGGCCGCGCCCTGGCCGGGCTACGACGGTGCGCCCGCGCCTGCCGATGTCGACCGCCGCGACATCAAAACGATCACGCTTGGCGAGGCCTGGCTGAAATACAGCATGGGCGGGCGGGCCGCTGCGGCGGGGATCGAAGCGGGCGTGAACGTCTTTCTGCGCGGGAAATTCTGGGATCTGGGCACGGACGGCGATACGATTTCCTTCCGGGGCGGCAACGCCTCGCGCGTGCCCGAGCGGCACGGCGCCGTACTCCTCAATCAATGGTTATGAACTGGGGGCGAACGATGATCGGGAACGGCGTGTCGCGTCGCGGTTTTCTGGGCGCCGGTGCTGTGGGGACAACGGCGCTGGTTACCGCCGGAAGCTGGTTCTGGTGGGACGGCGGCGACGCGACCTATCGCGCTATGATCGGCGGTGCCGTGCCCGCAGTGCTGAACGTGAAGGAACTGGCGATTTTGGGCGCGTTGGCCGAGACGGTGATCGCGGTAGCACCTGGCGCGCCCACGGCCGGAGAAGCCGAAACCGCGCGGCGCATCGACCGCGAACTCGTCTTTCACAAGGGCAGCAAACTCGTTTCCGACGTGAAGGCATCGCTGATAATGCTGGAGCATCTGCCTGCCCTTGATTTTCTGGGCACGCGATTCACCGCGCTTGACGCCGCCGACAAAACCCACTTCCTCAGGAATTGCGAAACCTCGTCCTGGTCCGCGCGCGTACAAGCTTTTACCGGGCTCAAATTCCTGATCCTGTTCTTCTACTACGCCGACAGCCGCACCTGGCGTTCGGTCGGCTATGGCGGCCCGCAGGTGGCGGGAAAATTCTTCGAGGGCGGCAACACCATCGCCAATCTTCCGCCCGTCGCGGGCGCGCAGGCGCGGGGAGCCTGAACCATGATCGTCGAATTCCATCAGATCACACACGATCTCAACGAGGAAACCGATGTCGTGATCGTCGGTTCGGGCTGCGGCGGCGCTACCGTGGCGCAGGAACTGGCGCGCGCGGGCAAGCGCGTGATCGTTCTCGAACGCGGCGGTTACTTCACCGCGGCGCGCGGCGATCTCGACCAACGCAGCGACAATATGCTCGCCCGCATCGACGGCGCGCGCGGCCTCGGCACCTCGCGCAACACCGAAATCGCCATGATGTATGGCAATTGCGTGGGTGGGGCGAGCGTCCATTATTGGGCCGATAGCTGGCGCCTGCCCAAGGACCGCAACGACCTCTATATCCGCGCCGGCCTCAGCGGCCACGAACCCGAGGTGCTCGAACCGATCTTCGAACAACTTGAAAAGGACCTGAACGTTCACGTCGCCGAGCCGGAATATTTCAACCGCATGAACCAGCTTTTTGACCTTGGAGCGAAGAAACTGGGCTGGCGCACCGAGGGTGTGCGCCAGGCGCGGCGCGGCTGCGTGAAGAGCGGCCATTGCTATCAGGGCTGTGCCTACGACGCCAAGCAGAGCCAGCTCGTCACCCACATCCCCGCGGCGCTTCAGGCGGGCGCGAAACTCTTTGCCGATTGCCATGTCGATCAGATCACGCGCGACGGCAAGGGAAAGGCAAACGGCGTTGCCGCCAGCTTCATCGACCGTGCTACCGGAAAACCCAACGGCCGCAAGCTCGCTGTCAAGGCGCGCTTTGTGGTGCTGGCGGCGGGCGGTTATTCGTCGGCGGTGGTCTGGCTCAAATCCGGCCTGCCCAATGCGAGCGGACAGGTGGGGCGCAATCTCTTCCTCAATCCCTGCCCCTACCTCTATGCGCTTTACAACGAGCCGGTGGTGATGTGGGTGAACATCCCCTCCGCCACCGGCGTGATGGATTTCCGCCTCGCCCGCTATGACGACGGGCGCTATGTCGAAGGCGGCTATCTTCTGCATCCCAACCAGTTACAGGCCGAGTTCGTGGCCGCGACGCTGCCGGGTTTCGGCAGGGAACATCGCACGCTGATGGACCAACTGCCCAATATCGGCAGCACGGTGTCGTGGATCGACGACGAAAATCCCGGCGGGATCAGCCTGAGCAGCGAAGGCTGTCCGCTCTATGATTACCGGCTGCGTGGCGTGGACATCCTGAAAACGCGCGACGCCATGAAGAAACAGGCCATGCTGCTTTTCGCCTCGGGCGCGCGCGAAGTGATCGTGCCGGACACCGTGGGCACGCGGTTGCGCGATCCTTCCGAGATTCCGCTGCTCGACAAGATCGACATCGCGGATGGCGCGATCCTGTTCGGCGGACCGCATCCGGCCGGCGCGCTGCGCATGGGCAAGGATCCGCAAACCAGCGTGGTCGCGCCCAGCCATGAGGCGCATGAGGTGCCGAACCTCTTCGTCGCCGATCCGAGCGTGTTCCCACGCCCGCCCAGCGTCGATCCCTCGCTCACCATCATGGCGTTTTCGGTCATTGCCTCGCGCTCGCTATTGCAGCGTCTAGGTTGAGCGCGGCGTTGCGACATTTCGCGCCACAACGATGTCGGACGGCACGCCGAAGCGCACAACAATGTTGGTATATTCGACCGTCCACCCGGAATTCGGCATAAAGGACGATAGCGTTATCGGCCTGCATCCGCCGACGAGCCACGGCGACACTTGATGCAGACGCCGCCATATCGTTGTCACGAGTCCGGACGTCGGCGTGGGACCGTTTGTCAGGCTGCCAAGGCCGAGCAGTCCGCCGGGCCGCAATATGCGGTGGGCCTCGTCCAGCACCCTGCGAATCTCCTCGTCCGAAAGCAAATCCAAGACATACGTACAAATAAACCTGTCGAAAGTGTTGTCCGCCGCCTCAACGTGCGGTGCCCCGTCAGTTTGCCTCACTTCGACTCTTCCGCCCCATCGGCTCAGGCGGCGCTTCGTCAGTTCGACCATCGTGCGGCTCACATCCAAACCGAGATAAGTTGCTCCGGGTGGAACATAGTTGGCCAGAAGCTCGGCGGCGAGCCGACCCGTCCCGCAGCCAAATTCGACAATAGCCCGGCTTGTTCTCATCTCAAGATGGGCGACCAGATCGCGCATGGCCGCGGCCTCGTAGAAGGCTTGGGTGTCCAGCCCGGCACCCAGCCCATCGTAAAAACGCGCGAGTTGATCGCGCGAAAGCAGTCTGGTCGTTTTCACCTGCTAAACCCCCAAACGGCGACGGCAAGTCGGCATGCGCGTTGCCCGTTTTGAAACGAATATCCCGAAAAGTTGACCGAGTTTATCGCTTCTTGTTCCATGCCACGATGAGAGCCTTGAGATAATCGATAGAGCCGATGAGTTCCACGCTGCCAGGCGGCAATCCGAGGATGCGGTCGACAATCGTTTCCTCCGCTTTGAGCCTGCGAAAAATCAGTTGCGCGGCTTCATCCACATCGCCCGTTTCGGCCGCGGCCATCGCCTGAACCACAATGGTTTGTCTGCCATTGCCCAGCCATAGGAGCGCGTCCGCCGCAGTCCTGGCATCGGGCACATCGAATACGCCCTCGCGCACGCCTTGCTCGATCATCGCCGCCAGCGTTGGCGCCATCGCCGAAAACACGGCATTGATGACGCGCAGATAGAGTACGGCGTTCTCGGGCCTGAGCATAGTCGTGAACATGGCTCGCAACTGTGGAAGGTTTTCCGCCTTCCACTCGCGGCTCATCGCCAGCAAGACATTGAGTCGCTGCAGCGCGTCGAGGGACGTGCTCTTTTGCACGCTGGTTATGAAAGCGAGGCTTTGTTGTGCGAACCGCTCGGCGATTGCTTCGAGCAAATCTTCCTTGGCCCGGAAGTGGTGGTAGAACGCACCCTTCGAGAGACCCGTTGCCTCGATTACGTCGTTGATAGTGGTTTTATCGTACCCCTTGAGAAGAAAAAGATGCTGGGCGCAGTCGATTAGCTCAGCGCGACGGATCGCCGGGGCCCTAATCACGCGCTGCTTTGGGCGCTTGCCTTCGTGGCGTTCTGACATTCGGTGCTGCTGCAGATTTTTATCCTTTTCTTTGCCCATCGAGATTGAAGACCGACCGTCGGTCTGTTAAACGTGCCTTGGGATTGGCTAAAAAGCAAGGGCTTCGTCATGCGGCTGACACTTTCTATCGGGGTCATTGCAGCCTGCACATTGGTGCAAGTCTTCGCCGCACCCGCTCCCGATGCCGACGCGATCCTGAAACATTCCTATGACAATTATCGCGCATCGAGTTCAGAGACGACGGTGGCCATGACTGTCCATCGCCCCGATTGGGAGCGCCATCTTGAAATGAAGGCATGGACACGCGGCGAGGACGATGCGCTCGTGCGTTTTATCGCGCCCGCCAAGGACGCCGGCAACGCCACGCTGAAGCTCGACCGCGACACCTGGGTGTTCAATCCCAAGCTCAATCAGGTGATAAAACTTCCCGCGAGCATGATGACCCAATCTTGGATGGGTTCCGACTTTTCATACAACGACCTCGCCAAATCCGAGGACATCATCACCGAATACACGCACAAGCTCACCGCGACGGAGCAATCGTTAGGCCACACCGTCTGGACGATCGAGGCAACCCCGAAACCCGGCGCTCCCGTCGTGTGGGGCAAGGTCACGCTCAAGATCCGCGACGACTATGTTATGATCGAGGAAACATTCTTCGATCAGGACATGAAACCGGCGCGCCGCATGCAGGCCGACAAGATCGCGACGCTCGGCGACCGCCCGTATCCCGTCACCATGACGATGCACCCGCTGGACTCGCCCAGCCAATGGACGCGCATCGATACCAGCGAAGGTCGCTTCAACGTGAACGTCCCGGACTATCTTTTCACGCTCTCGAACCTTCAGAATCCGAGGCAATGAGGTGCTGGTCGCGCTTGCCTGGCGCAATCTGTGGCGCACGCCGCGGCGGACCCTGCTGAGCCTTCTCAGCATTGCTCTCGTCGTGGCGGTTCTCGTTTTCATGCTGTCGTTCCAGCTCAGCGTTTATGCTGCTATGAAGCAGAACACACTTAAGATTTTCGACGGTTACGCGCAGTTCCAACCGAAAGGCTACATTTCCGATCCCGCCCTCGATCGCACGATTGCGCATGCCGAGACCCTGGCCCGGGATGCTGTCGCCATCAATGGGGTAACTGAGGCGGCGCCGCGCGTCGATGCTTTTGCCATTCTGGCAAACGGCCAACGCAGCTATGGCGCGGCGGTGATCGGCGTCGATCCAGAACGAGAATCGAAGATTTCGTCGATTGCCGCGATGATCCACATGGGGAGGTATCTCGGGCCTGCCGACACCGACGCCGCCATCCTGGGCGACGTTCTGGCGCGCAACTTGGCCCTTTCCGTGGGTCAGAAGGTGACATTGCTCGGCGCAGCCCGCGACGGCTCCGTTGCGGCCGACGTGTTGCGGGTGGTGGGCCTCTATCACAGCGGGATTCCCGATCTCGACCGTTCGATCCTGGAAATGCCGCTGTCGCGCGCCCAGGGTACTTTTGCGATGACCGGTCGCGCCAACACGATCGCGCTCGGCGGGCCTTCGCTCGGCGCGGTAAACGATGCTCTGCCTGCCCTCGAAGCGCTGGGACTACAGCACGGCGTGTCCATCGTCGACTGGAGCACCATGGAACCTGCCATGCGCGATGCGATCGCACTCGACATTTCGATCGGAGCGCTTCTCTACCTGACTCTTGTCGTCGTCGTGGCGTTCATCATCCTGAATACCTTGTTGATGTCGGTTCTGGAGCGCACACGCGAGTTCGGCACGCTGCTGGCCGTCGGGATGCGGCCGAGCCTGATCGGACAGATGGTCTGGATCGAACTTCTCGGTCTCGCACTCGTTGGATGCGCCATAGGCTTCGTCGTCGGCGCCGGCATCACCTTGAAGCTCGAACATTACGGTATCGTATTCTCGGGCGTCAGCGAGATTTTCGCGCGGTTCGGCTTGCCGCCGCGGATTTATCCGGCATTGACGCCTGCTAGCGCGCTGATTGGTCCCGGCGCGATCCTGCTTTCCATCGCGTTGGGCGGTATCGTGCCGTATGTACGCGTCGTGCGTTTGACGGCGGCTTCGGCCATGAGGGCCACATGATGAGCCGTTTCATGCTGCTCGCACCTGTCGCTTGGCGCAATTTGTGGCGCAACCCGCGCCGTACGCTCATCACGCTTCTGGTCGTGGCGATCGGTGTCTGGTCAATTCTCGTCTTCGACGTGATCCTGAACGCCTGGGTGACAAGCAGCCGCGAAGCGAGCCTCAGACTTCTGACTGGCGAAGGCCAAATCCACGCCACGAGCTATCTCGACGACCCGAACGTCGCGCACCGCATGTCGGAACCCGAAGGCCGGCTACTTCGCGCGCTGAACTCGCCGGTCGTGAGCGCTTGGGTGCGGCGCGTGCGCGTTCCCGCCGTCATCCAGAGCGAATATCGCACCCGCGCGGTCACCTTCCTCGGTGTCGAACCCCCCGGCGAGCGGATCGTGTCGGACCTGCCCTCGCAGGTCGTGGTGGGACACTACCTGCGCGACTCCGACGACATCGGCATCGTCATTGGGCGCGATCTCGCGGAGAAACTGAAGACGCGTCTCGGCAAGCGCGTGATCGTGATGGCCCAGGCCGCGGACGGCCACCTTGCCGAGAGAAGCTTTACGATCGCGGGCCTGTTCGACGGCTCGCAGGCCGCACAAGACGAATTCGTCTTCACCGGATTGCATACGGCGCAATCCGCTCTCGGTATAGGGCATGACATCTCCGAAATCAGCTTCGATACAGCCCCGGCCGCGTCGCTGAACGACATCGTCTCGGCACTCAAGCACGCGGCGCCTTCGCGGGGCATCGAACCCTGGACCGCGCTGTCGCCTCTCGCCTACGCGATGGAGTCGTTCTCGCAATCCTATATCGCGATGTGGCTGGCGATCATGTTCGTGCTGATGGCCATCGGCATCATCAACACACAGCTCATGGCCGTGTTCGAACGGACGCGCGAATTCGGCTTGCTGCAGGCGCTTGGTATGCGCCCGGGAATGATCCTGTTCCAGGTGACGCTTGAGTCCGCGCTGTTGGTCGGCATCGGCGTTCTGGTCGGCGTCTTGCTGATGCTCATCACGCTGGTACCATTCCGCCACGGACTCGACTTGGGCTTCCTGGCAGCCGGTGCGGAGATGTTCGGCGCGGGCCGCGTACTCTATCCGCATTTGGACCCGGGCGACGCGGTACGCTACAGCCTGATCGTCTGGGCCCTTGGGATCGGCGCGGCGCTGTGGCCGGCGCGCATGGCCGCAAAGGCCGATCCTATCGTGGCCATGGCAGAGAGCTGAAAGAGGGACCAAAGATGGGCGCGATCATCCGGTGCCGCGGTGTCGAAAAGATCTACCGCCAGGGAGCGGTGGATGTGCCCGCGCTGCGCGGCATCGATCTCGACATCGAGTCCGGCGACTTCGCCACGCTCGCAGGGCCCTCGGGTTCCGGCAAGACGACGCTTCTCAGCCTGATCGGGGGCCTCGACCGGCCGACGGCGGGCGAAATCTCCGTTGACGGCGAGCCCATCGTGAAGATGGAGAAGAACCGTCTTGCCGACCTGCGCTTGCATAAGATCGGCTTCGTATTCCAGGCCTACAGCCTGATCCCGGTTCTCTCCGCGGCGGAGAATGTGGAATTTATCCTGCGGCTCCTCGACCTGCCCATGCATGAGCGTGAGGCGCGCTGCAAAGAGGTTTTGCGAGAAGTGGGCCTCGAAGGGCTCGAGAAACGCCGACCCTCGCGACTGTCCGGCGGCCAGCAGCAGCGTGTTGCTGTGGCTCGCGCGCTGGGCCCCAAGCCCGCGATCGTGCTGGCTGATGAGCCGACCGCCAATCTGGACTCGAAGAATGCGGAGGAACTGATCGCATTGATGGCACACCTCAATGCGACATCCGGAATTACCTTCTTGATCGCGACCCACGATTCGCGCGTGATGGCGCATTCGCGCCGCCGTATCGAGATGATGGATGGAAAGATCACGGCCGATGAACGGCAAGACGCGACGGTTGCAGCCTGAGCGCGCGGCGTGGATCGCCGGGCTGATGCTGGTATGCGGCCTGGTATGCCTGCCGGCGCGCGCCGATTCGAGCGATATTCACGGGCGCCTCGAGTTGCAGGATGCCGGCTCCTTCGCGCGCGGCGACAGCATCGATGCCGCGCTTGGCGGGCGGAACCGCAACGACCTGTTCGGCAATCTCAGGCTAACTTGGGAACCGGCATGGGGCCGCTGGAGTTTTTCGGCGCATTACGTTCTGAACGTCGAAGATGGAGACAGCGTCCGTCTCGCGCGCGACGAGGCCGGACTTCTGCCCGCCTCGCCTTCGACATGGTTCAACCTGACCAACACATTCGTCAACCATGCTCATATCTCCGGCATGCAGAGCATCGACCGACTGTCCTTCGCCTATACCGCGCCGGACTTCGTTGTTCGTATCGGACGCCAGGCATTGACCTGGGGCAGCGGCCTCGTCTTCCGCCCGATGGATCTATTCGATCCCTTTTCGCCGAGCGCTACCGACACCGAATACAAGCCCGGCACCGACATGATCTACGCGCAGTGGCTGTTCTCCGACGGGTCGGACCTGCAGTTCATCATCGTGCCGCGTCCCGCCCGGCAAGGCGCGCAACCCTCTTCGGATGCCAGTTCGGTCGCGCTGCATCTTCATACGTCGCTACTCGGCCATCAGACGACCTTGCTCCTCGCGCGCGATCACAGCGATTGGGTCGCGGGCCTCGGCGTGAACGGCGCGCTGGGCGACGCGACCTGGAATCTGGAGCTGGTGCCGACATTCCTTGCCGCGGGACCGGCGCGCGTGTCCGCACTCGCCAACATCAGCGATGCGGTCACCCTTTTCGATCGCAACGCAATGTTTTTTGCCGAGTATTTCCACAATGGATTCGGCGTTGGCAGCAATGCCGGCTTCGATCTGACTTCTTTGCCGCCGGATTTGACCGACCGGCTTGCGCGCGGCCAATTGTTCAACACACGGCGCGATTATCTAGCGGCCGGGCTGACACTCGAGGTCGATCCTTTGCTCAACGTGAGCTCGACATTAATCGTCGACCTGAACGACAGCAGCCTGTTCGCTCTCTTCGCCGGTACATACTCTCTCAGCGACAATCTCGCTCTCGTCGCCGGCGTGCAGGTACCTGTCGGGCCAGCGCGCACGGAATTCGGCGGCCTGCCGCGCGCGCCCGCAAGTCAAGCGTTCCTGGCACCGCCGGCGCAAGTCTATCTGCAACTCCGCAGATATTTCTGACACACTTGGCAAGCACGTCCGTAACTTTAACAAACCGCAACCCGCTACGCTTCATTTATGCTGTGAGCTTCTTGATGAGAATTGGAAAAGTCAGCCCTTGCACCACAATTGTGAAGAACGCCACGCAGTAGGTTGCAGCCACAAACAGAGGACGGTGTGGCATGTCGGGCAGCGACAACGCCAATGCGATCGATATTCCGCCGCGAAGACCGCCCCAGGTAAGAAACGAAATCGTACCGCGCGGGAAATGCGCGAACGCCTTGAGTCCGCCGACAGCAACCGAAACCGACAGAAGCCGGGCCAAGATGACGATCGGAATCGCACATAACGCGAGAGGAAGAAGTCCCATATTGAACCTAAGCACGATGACTTCCAGTCCGATGAAGAAGAAGAGAACGAGATTTAGCATCTCGTCGATCAGAGTCCAGAACGCAAACAGATATTCTCGTGTCTTCGCGCTCATGGCGTGCGCAACGCCGGTGTTGCCGACGAGAAGGCCGGCAACAACGACGGCGATCGGCCCGCTCAAGCCAAGTTTCCCCGCGAGGGCATATGTTCCAGCCGCCAACGCAAGCGAAATTAGCACTTCGACAACGTAATCGTCGATTTGCCGCATTGCACGATAAGCAATATGGCCCGTGACCAAGCCCAGCAGCGCGCCGCCAGCCGCTTCGACAAGAAACAGCTCGGCCGCCTCTACAGCAGAAACACTTTCGAGGCTGCCGGCTGCAGCGGTGGCAAGGAGAACCGAGAACAGCACGACGCCTACGCCGTCATTGAACAGGGACTCTCCAGCCATGTCTGTCTTGAGTTGGCGCGATACAGGTGCGTTCTTGAGCATGGCCAGGACGGCAACAGGATCCGTCGGACTTATCAGGGCGCCAAAGACGAGCGCCCAAATCAGCGGCACCGATACCCCCAAGACACGTGCAACCAGCCAGAACGTCACGCCCACAATGAAAGTCGACAGCATCGTTCCAAAAACGGCTGTAACCCCCACAACCCAGCCGCGGTTCTTCAGTTCCCCAAGGTCGACGTGCAGGGCTCCCGCAAACAGCAGGAACCCGAGCATGCTCGTCATCAGCGTCTGCGAGAAATCGAGAGCCGCCACACCCTGCAACAGTTGGCGCGAGAGTAATATATTGGGAAAAAGTAGCCCGAAACCGATCAGCACAATCGAGGCGCAAAACCCCATGATGAGCAAGCCAATGGTCTGGGGCAGCTTGAGAAATAAAGCGTTGACCCAGGCAAAAAGCGCCGTGACGGTCACCAGTGTTGCAGCAGTCGAGAACCACGAATCCATCGATCCACCTATTGTCGCCCCGCCGGCGATCGCAAACCGGGATCAAGTCGGCTGGCTGCACCGGTTTTAAGTGAGCGCGCCTTCTTCATTGACTGGCGCCAAGTACGGCTGCACGGCTGGAAGCAGTCACGAAGCGTGCCATAGACCTTGTTCCCATGTGCGGCTGAGCCGGTGCGCCGAAAGCGTGAGACCGACCAGCGAGTAAGTTTGCGGGAAGTTGCCCCACAATTCTCCCGTTTTCGGATCGATGTCTTCCGATAGAAGGCCGGCGCTGTTGCGCCGCGCGAGCAGGTTCACGAACAATTCGCGCGCCTCACTCCTGCGGCCCACGGCAGCAAGCGCGTCAATGTACCAGAATGTGCAAACCAGGAACGCCGTTTCGGGCACGCCGAAATCGTCAGCTTCGTTATAGCGTTGGACGAAACCATTCTTAAGCAGGCGGGACTCCACGACCTTCAATGTACGCAGGAACCGCTCGTCGGTCGCCGACAGCATGCCCAATTGCGGCAGGAGAAGAACCGAGGCATCGGTGACCTCCCTGTCGAGCGCGCCCGAAATCCAGCCTTCGCCGGTGACCGCGCGCTGCAGGATTTGTTCCCGCAGGGCCTTGGACTTCTCGCTCCAATGCGCGGCTTCGTCCGTAGCTCCGAGCTTTTGGGCGATCATCGCCAGCCGGTGCGCCGCCGCCCAGCACATTGTAGCCGAATAGGTGAACACGCCGCTGCGGCCCCGGTATTCCCAGAGCCCCGCATCGGGCACCAGCGCGCTTTGCAAGGCGGCTTCGCCCAGCGGGCTCAACCGGCGATAAAGATCGACACCGCCGATCGAGGGAATGCGCGAGTCCCAAAAAATCTGAGCGGACGACAACACCACCGAACCAAAGACGTCGTTCTGCCGCTGCCCGGCGGCGGCGTTGCCGACGCGCACCGGCCTCATCCCGCGAAAACCCGCCAGCGCCGGCGCGTCGCGTTCCTTCAAGTCGGTGCGCGAATTGATCGGGTAGACCGGACGCAGTTGATGGGCACGTTCGCTGACCACGGTGTCTAGCAGGAAGCGAACGTAATGTTCCATTGTCCGCGTGACGCCCAGCCGGTTCAACGCATTGACCGTAAAATACGAGTCGCGCAGCCAGCAATAGCGGTAATCCCAGTTGCGCACCGTATTGGACGCCTCGGGAATGGATGTGGTCAACGCCGCGACGATGCCTCCCGTTTCCTCGTAACTGCACAATTTCAGCGTGATCGCCGCGCGTATAACCGCCTCCTGCCATTCGAACGGGATGGCAAGCTCGCGCGACCAGTCCATCCAATAGGCCTGGGTTTCGTGCAGGAAGCGCTTCGCCAAGCCGTCCGGATCTTCCTGCACGCTCTCGTCGGAACCGATGAACAGATTGACGGCATGACTCAGGAGGAACGGGGACTCATCCAGGATGTAAGTCGGGCCTATATCCGCCGTGATACGCAAGACGCTGTCGCCGCCAATGAAACGCGCATGGTTGCTACCGATGCTGACCTGCGGAACGCCGTTGCCGTAGCCGAACGTCGGGCGCATGCGCAGCGTGATGCGCGGCTGACCTTTGACCGGTTCGATCCGGCGCACCAGCATCGGCGGACGGAAACTGCGTCCGAACCGGCGGAAGCGTGGGGCAAAATCGAGCACGCGAAGTTCTTCGCCTGCCTCGGTGCACATGATCGTTTCAAGAATCGCAGTGTTTCGCACGTAGGATTGGCGAGAGGACTTGTAGCCTTCCGCCACAACGTCCATGAACCCGGTGGCAGAATCGTTGCCGTTGACCAGAGCATTGAAAACGGGGTCGGCGTCCAGCCGCGGAAAGCAGAACCAGACATGGCGCGCACGCGTGTCCACCAAGCTGGCGACGGCGCAGTTCCCAATGGGCGCGAGATCGAGTTGCGGCATGGATCGCCTCACCCTTCGTTAGGGGGCTGGAAAGTTTTGAGCCAGCGGCGCACATTCGACGGCTCTCCGCCAAAGGCTTCGTTGACGTGCAACGCAAGGCCGCCCAAGTCTCTCGCCGCGCGGAATCCGTCCTCGTCGGTCACGTCGTCCCCGACGAAGACGGGCGTGCGGCCAAAAAAAGGCGTGTGTTTCATAAGCTCGTGCACGGCCGCCCCTTTGGTCACGCTTCGATGCCGAATCTCGAACGCCATGCGGGCTGACAGGATTTCGAAGTTTGGCGCCGATCCGGCGACGATAGTCTCGAGTAGACAACGTACGTCGCGTTCGCGCGCTGGGGCTTGCCGAAAGTGCACTGCGATGCTGTACGGTTTGAATTCCGCGATTACGCCGTGCCAGTTCCGTGTGGCGACGTGGACGCGTTCCCGCCATGCGTTCGGCACAGCATGTTCTGCGCCTGCATTGCGGATAGCTCCATCGGGCAGGCGGATGACTGCGCCGTGCTCGCCGGCGCAGGGCAACACCAGAGGCGCCATCAATTCGTCGATCTTCGCGAAGGTGCGGCCGCTCACGATCGCCAACGCGCCGGCCAACCATCGTCCCGCTGCCGCCAGGCTTGCTGCAAGCGTGTCAGAGACTTTGACGGCATCGGGACTGGGCGCAATGTCTATCAGCGTACCGTCGATATCGAGAAACAGCGCCCAATCCCGACGCGGCACCGGAGCGTGCGACTGCGACAGATTTAACTCCATACTAGCCATTAGGCCAGTGTTCACAATCGTCACGCGACGTCAATCAAATCCGTTCCGGCTTACTGGCCGGCGTCTTCAGGCAGCGTCGGCGTCTTTTTACCAGCGCCGGCATTGGGAGAGGTAGGTTTGACCGGCGACAGAGCAACGATAACGGGCCCACGGCTGGTGCTCTGGTCCTGCAATGGATTACCCAGATGCTGTCCCGTCAGTCGAATAGCTCGGTGAGGTTCGGACCAACGCTACCGTTGTGAACGCTGACGTGGCTATCGCCGCCAATGTCAAACATACCATCATGGCTTTGACTTGCATGGTCTCTCGACGCCGTTGCAGCTGGCGTCGGCTCACTCTGCCGCACCAAGCCATAGGTCATGTCCCGGAGCAAAATATCTCTTGCCTGCAGCTACAGCGCTTGTTCCGACTTAACCGGGTAGCTAGCGAAGAGAAGCGTTTTAACCTGCATGCCATCATCCGACAAAGGCAGGACGATCTCCTCGAATGTCACCCGCTTTCCGTTAATGACGCGCATATGCGTGCCGCTTGTCACCGTTTTCGTCCGCCGAACACGGTCAATGCTTGAGCAAACCGACGCGCCGACTTCATTGGGCAAAGCCGTAACGCTGCAACCGGTAAAATCTCCGCCGAACCGAGAGAGCAAGTTCGTGCCGCACAGCCTGATCGTCCCCGCATCCGCTTCGACCAGGTCGATCAGCATGAGATTTCCGAGCCAAGGCTTGAACTCAGAGACATCGAAATCGGCGCGCGAGGGCATTGCCTTGCCGCCCCGCTTCCGTTCCCAAAGAGCCCTCAGAGCAACAAGCTTGAGATGCGATGACTCCATGTGAAATCCCCGGCGGAATTATGGCATCCAGCCGCGGTCGGCCCACGAACTTGACGGTATCCGGCCAGGCGATACCAGAACCACAGCCGATCTGCGCGGACCGCTACGTTGGAACGCTCCTTATGCAGCTTCCTCACATGTACGCGCCTCAAAACGCTTGAAGGCGCGAAAGACACAGGCAACCAGATTTGAAATTCCGATCAAGACGACGCGCCAGCGGAGATGACGGTGACCGCTCGGCGGTTTCTCGCCCAACAGGTCTCCGTCGAATCTGTGCAGACAGGACGTTCCTTGCCATATGAAATCGTGTCGACACGGCTCGTGGAAACGCCGAGGCTCACAAGATATTCCTTGACGGCGTTGGCGCGACGCGCGCCGAGAGCCAGATTGTACTCGCGCGTACCGCGTTCGTCACAATTGCCCTGAACCGTCGCGCGGACCGCCGGGTAACGGTTCAGCCATGCTGCTTGCTTCTGCAAAACGGCCTTGTCGGCTACATGAAGGTCATAGCGATCATAATCGAAATGAACTGTATCGCCGACATTGACCTGAAAATCCTTCTCACTTCCGGGAATGATCGACGACTGCACCCGCGACGACGTGGGCGCCGTACTTGCAGGCGTCTCCGCCGGCTTCGGCGTCGAACAGCCGACCAGCAGCAGAGCGGTGCAAATGGTCGCCCAACGCCCGGCCTTAACGAAATCGTACATCCATGCTCTCCCATGCAAATAACGAGGCGCGTCCTGGCGAAGGACAATCCTCCGCCCGCCGGACGGGCTCGCTCGGCTCTGATATGAGATATGGGCTCGCGGCTTGGCTGCTCCGCCACCTCGGAAAGTGCGCTCTATTAATTCTCTGGACGGTCACGGAATGCTCTGACAACAGTCAGATCTGGTAGATTATATTTCCGTGAGGTTGCTGACTGCGGAACGACGTCAGGGCAGCATTGGGGGGAAATTATGCCGGTATCGGAGAGATCAGCGTCTAGAACCCACCTGCCTGAGATTCGCGCTCGGCTGTTCGACCGAACGCGTGATACCCCGTCACAGATCGAGAACTTGTTGTCGCGCAAACAGCAGGTTGCATTTCGCAACATCGCCACGGTGCTTGAATGCCGAAGGGGCGGGATAACAGTCTTTTCGGAGGGCGAGGATGCGCATTTCGTATATTCTGTCGCAGCGGGAATCGTTCGCGTCAGCCGCCACTCCAATGATGGACGAAGGCAGGTCCTGGCGTTCATGCTTCCGGGCGATCTGTTCGGGTTACCCGACTCGAGCGTCTACGTGAACTCTGCGGAAGTCGCCTGTCCGTCCACGGTTTATCGCGTCCCTTGGATTCAATTGCGCGATCTGATGATGCGCGAGCCGACGCTGCAGCTTACCTTGTTAGTCAAGGTCGCCTATGATTTCCGCGAAGCCCAGCGACGCATAATGATACTAGGCCAGCAGAACACCTATCAGCGGCTGGCGTCGTTCCTGATCGACTTCATCCAGCATCCGGCGTTCTTTGACCCGAAATCGACGCGGCTGACCTTGCCGCTTACTCGATTCGATATTGCAGATTACCTGGGCACGGCCCCCGAAACCGTGGCGCGCGGCTTTGCGCGACTGGAACGCGAGGGGCTCCTGCACCGAGTGAATCCGCGCGTAACGGAAATCTACAATATCGAGGGTTTACGCGAGGTGCAGCGACGCAACCGTCGCAGTGCAGGATGACGCATGAGGCTCGCGCTACGCATTTCTGCCTCGTATGCAACGCAGAACTCACGCCGAAGCGAGCGCATCCTCCATCCCTGCCGGCAATTTGCTCAATAGAGGAACATCTCGCCGCAAACGAACAAGAGCACGGCCGCAAGCGGTAGCCGGATTGTAGCCGTGGGCCAAGGTGCCGCCGGTCTTCGTGATCGAAATGCCCACCAACGCGCCTGCGACGAACCCCGCAAGCACGCAAACTGCGCGTCGCGTGCGGATCGGCTGCCGAGCGCCATGGAGCGGGCTACGCCGGGATCGTTGACAGGCTCGATGACGAACCGGTCAAGCGCCTTGAATTGTTCCTTCGTTGTGACATAGGTAGTTGACGCCACGCACCGCGCCACCGCGCAAACGCATCGAAAGGAACCATCCAAATCATGGACCAGAGCACACGTCCTGAACGGTCCATCGGCCTCTGGGCCATTTCGCTCGTAGCTGTCGTTGTTGGCGTCGTCACCGGCTTCGGCGCCATCTTCTTCCGCGGCCTGATCGCCTTGATCCATAACGTCTTCTATTTCGGCCACCTTTCCATTTTCTACGATGCCAACCTTTATACGACGCCCAGTCCCTGGGGAATCGGAATCATCCTCGTCCCGGTGATCGGCGGCATGGGTGTCGTGTTCTTAGTATCGAAATTCGCGCCTGAGGCGCGCGGCCACGGCGTGCCCGAAGTGATGGACGCCATCTTTTACCAGGACGGCAAGATCCGTCCTGTCGTTGCCGTCGTGAAGTCCTTGGCGTCGGCACTCTCCATCGGCACCGGCGCGGCGGTTGGACGCGAAGGTCCCATCATCCAGATCGGCGCGTCGTTAGGGTCCACGATCGGCCAGCTCATCCGCATGGAAGCTTGGCAGCGCATCACGCTGGTCGCCGCGGGCGCGGGCGCGGGAATCGCCGCAACATTCAATACGCCGATTGGTGGCGTGATGTTTGCGGTGGAGCTTATGATGCCCGAAGTCAGCGTGCGCACGTTCCTGCCCGTGGCGCTGGCGACCGGCACGGCGACGTTCGTCGGCCGCCTTTTCCTGGGGATACGGCCCGCGTTCGAAGTGCCGGCGAAGCTGTTTTTGGTCAACAAGCCGTCGTCGCTGGTGGCACTTCTTCTCTGCGCCCTCCTGGGAGCAGTGTGCGGTCTCGCGTCGACGGCCTTCATCCGCGGCCTGCACGCATCCGAGAACATTTTCGACCGTATGCACAATCCATATCTTCGCCACGCCATCGGCATGTCGGCCGTCGGGCTGATGATGTATGCGTTCCTGCTCGGCTCGGGCCATTACCACATCGACGGTGTCGGTTATTCGACCATCCAGGACATCCTCTTCGGAGGTATGACCGTCGCCCCTCTGCTGCTGGGCCTGTTCGCAGGAAAGCTGTTGGCGACGACGCTCAGTCTCGGTTCGGGTTCGTCGGGCGGGATTTTCTCACCATCGTTGTTCATGGGGGCGACGCTGGGCGGCGCCTTTGGAGCCGCGGCGCAGATGCTGTTTCCCTTGCCGGACGTGACCATACCGGCTTTCGCGATGGTCGGCATGGCGGCGATGGTCGGCGGCGGCACCGGAGCGGCGATGACGGCGGTCACCATGATTTTCGAGATGACGCGCGACTACGACATCGTCATGCCCATGATCGTGGCCGTCGCCATCAGCATCGGCGTGCGCAGGATGCTGAGCGACGAGAACATCTACACCATCAAGCTCGTCGCCCGGCGCCATTTCATCCCGAAGGCCCTTCACGCCAACATGTTCCTGATCCGGCCAGCGGCCGACGTGATGGACAAGAACTTCCTCTTGCTGTCGCAGGATACGGGCTTCGACGAATTCCTGCGCCGGTCCGGGCACGACGGCGCGTTTCGTCACATCGTTGTCACCGACGGCATCAAGATCGTCGGCACGCTGCGCGTCAACACCTCGCTCAGGCACGGGCTCGAAGGCGCCTACACCGGCGCGACGCTCGGCGACGTTGCGAGCCGCGCGTTCACAATTGCACACGAGGAAGACATCATGTTCGGCATCATCGGGCGCTTCTGGCGCAGGCAGGCCTCGATGATCGTCGTCGTGCGCGGCAAGGGCGTCCCCCACGCGTGCGACGTCGTCGGCGTCATCACCAAAGAGCACGTAGCGGATTCGGTTGCCGACAGCGTACGCCCTTACTCGGGTTCCAGTATGTAGGCGATACCGTCAATCCCTTACGGCCGGTATCATCCACAGCAGCAATCCGGCGCTATCGAGTATCGGCATTTCCGGTTGAATAGATTCCACAGCCGTCACGTTGCATCCAGAAGTGATCGGGCGGTCTTGTCGTCAAAAATCTTCGCATCGATCTTGAGATAGGCGAGCTTTTCCTCGGCGACCACCACCGCATCCGTTACGCCCGGCAATTGGATCAATCGCGCGGCGAGGATTTCTGCATCGGCATTCTGACGGTCGCCGATCCGCATCAGCCGCGTCGTCAGGTAACTCGGCTGCTCCATCGTCACCGCGATCAGCAGCCATATCAGCGCGAGACCGATCGTAAGCTCGAACACGCCTGTGTCGCCGAGTGTCTGATGCGCGAAACCACCTGCGACACCGCCCACGAAAATACCGAGAAACTGGGAGCTTGAATAAACACCGGTGGCCGTTCCTTTGGCGTCCGGCGGCGCGGTCTTGGTGACGAGCGATGGCAGGCTCGCTTCCATGACGTTGAAGCCCGCAAAGAAAAGCGTGATTGCCGCAAGCAGCGCGGTAACGCTCCGCGCATCGTACAGCAACATGATCTGGCTGACTGTCAGCGCAACCACCGCCCCCACGAACACGGCCTTCATCCGTCGATACTTCTCCGCCACGACGATCGCCGGGATCATCACAGCGACGGAAACCAGGAGCACAGGCAGATAGACCATCCACTGGTCGCGGCTGGTCAAGTCGAGCACTCCGTGCAGCAGGCCCGGCACCACAAGGAAGCTCGCCGTCAACATGGCGTGCAGTGCGAAGATGCCGAAATCCAGGCGCAATAGACTTTGGTTCTTCAGCACCGCCGCCAGCAGCGCCGGCACGGCCTCCGCGTCGCGGTGTACGCGCCAGCACCTTGGCCTGGGCACGACGAATATGGTGATCGCGGCGCCGAGCACGGCCAGGCCCGCCATCAGCCAGAATATCCCCGACACTCCGACAAGGTCGGCGACAACGGGGCCTGTAACCAAGGCGGCCATGAAGGAAACACCGATCGTGATACCCACGATCGCCATCGCCTTCGTGCGGTTTTCCTCTGCCGTCAGATCCGCCACCAATGCGAGAACCACGGAGCCGACGGCACCGCCTCCCTGCAGCAGACGGCCGACAATGACGCCATCGATCGAGGTTGAGACAGCCGCCGCCACGCTGCCGATCCCAAATATCGCAAGTCCCAAAACGACCATGATCTTGCGTCCGATCCTGTCCGACAGAAGACCAAACGGAATTTGCAGCAGACCCTGGCTCAATCCGTAGATCCCCAGCGCCAGACCGATCTTGTAGGGCGTCGCCCCCGAGAGGTGGTGTGCGTAGGCCGCGAATACCGGATAGACCATGAACAGGCCGAGAAGCCTGACGGAGAACACGGCTGCGAGAGAGCCGGCGGCGCGGATTTCCTGTCTTTCCATATCGCCTATTCTTGGTGAAGAAGATCGCCGATGCAATCCGCATCGTTGCAACAAACCTCCCGGATGGACAGCCACCGGAAAGCGCAAAGCCGCTGTGCGGCGTTCTCGAAATACATATGAACGACGTACCGTTATTTCCCGCGAAAGACCGTTTTTGCGTAACGGACAACGCTAAGTCCGCGGCGGACCCGAGCTTGACTTTGCTCGGTCAGATCGAGGATGCGTTGCTTCTTGCGCAGGCGGCTGGCGTCCAGCAACATTTGTCCGGCCCAGCGGTAGACATTCCGCGCGCGCACGAATTCGCGCATCAGATGCATGCGCTCGCGTTGCTCCGCCGCGGGCATGGTCAGAGCCCTCTCGATCGTTGCGCTCATTCCGTCGGCGTCATACGGATTCACGATCAGGGCTTCCGACAGTTCGCGTGATGCGCCCGCAAAGCTCGACAACACCAGAACCCCCTGCTCGTCGTCGCGCGCCGCGACAAACTCCTTGGCGACCAAATTCATGCCGTCGTGCAGGCTCGACACGAAGCACATGTCGGCGGCGCGAAAAAGCTCGAAAACTTCGTCCGGTTCGTGGTGCCTGACCGACAGAATAATGGGCTTGTACAAAACAGTACCGTGCTTGGCGTTGACCGCATCCGCGACGCTGTGGGCTTCGTCCTGCACGGCGCGATAGCTGGCGAGCTTGCTGCGCGTGGGCGCCGCCGCTTGGTAGAATACAAAACGGCCCTTCCACTCCGGATTCTGGGTCAGGAACGAGTCCGCGGCCCACATGCGGTCTACAATTCCCTTTGTGTAGTCGAAGCGTTCGATGCCGACGGCCAGGCGGCCATCGGCGGTCAATCCCAGACGCGAATATACCGCGCTGCGGCATTCGCTGACGGATTTCTGGCGCGCCAGGGCGGCGGGGGGCCACTCGATGGAAATCGGATAGGGCCGAACGAACGATTCATGGCCGCCCAACGTCACGGAAGCGTGCTCCCGGTCGATCCGACTTTCGACGAACCGGTCGACAGTCTCCAGGAAATTATTGCAGTGAAACTGCGTATGGAAACCCAGGATCGAACTGCCGAGCAGTCCTTGTACGATCTCTTCCTTCCATGGACATATGCTGAAGGTCTCCGCATTCGGCCAGGGTATGTGCCAGAACGTAACCACGGTCGCCGCGGGCAGCCGTTCCCGGATCAGGCGCGGCAGAAGTGCAAAGTGATAGTCCTGCACCAGGACGACCGGCGCCGGTGTCTTGGCCTCTTTGACGACCGCGTCAGCAAACCGCTCGTTGATCTTCTTGTAAGTCTGCCAGTCGGCGTCGCGGAACGTTGGCCGCACGAAGGCGATGTGGCAGAGCGGCCAAAGACCTTCATTGGCAAGACCGTAGTAGTATTGGTCCTGCTCTTCGTCCGACATCCAGATCCGACGCAACGTATAGCTGGGCGCTCCCGGAGGGACGGACAGCCGATCGTTCGCATCGACCATGCTCGCGTCCGCGCTGCCGCTTCCGTGCGCGATCCAGGTTCCGCCGCAGGCCCGCATGACCGGTTCCATCGCCGATACCAGCCCACTTGCCGGCAGCTGAATCTCCACGCCGTTTTTGCCCAAATTGTGGATGTAGGGCTCGCGATTGGAGACCACGATAACATCCGTGCCGGCAAGTTCGCTTTCCATGAGACGCCGCAGCGCGGACGCATCCCACAGCGTACGATCTTCCTCCATGTTGCGGCGATTGACGTCCAGCTGCCGTATGAGCTGGCGCACCTCACCCTCAAACGGTCCATGCTCTCCCCGGGGGCCGTCCGCAAACCTCCCCGATCTTGCGCCGACGAGCGTTCGCCGCAGCCGTACTATCCAATGCCGCATGAAGGACGCGGCCACCGCTGCCGCCGCAAGGACTGTCGCCAACACGATGACCGCGAGTATAGCCGAGAAATACTGACGGATTTCGGAGCCGCGCTGTTTCGCAAAACTCAAGTCGTGCAGGATGACGAGGTGGCCGCTGGCGCCGGGCAGCGAGATGGGGAATGCCCCGATGATCAAATCGTGCCCGTCTGCGCGGAAGGATGAGAAACTCTCCGTTTCCGTGCGCGCCACTTTCTCGCATGAGAAAGTCGCAGGCATCAATTTGGTCGGAAAACGCAGGGCGCCGTTTTCATCGCAGAATCCGACGGCAAGCACTTTTTCGTCCTGCGCGACCCGCTCGAACAGCGCCGCGATGTCGCCAGTCCGGTTTTCGGCGAGAAGGTTCTCCAGGTTATCGTGCGTGAGATTGAAGATCAGCTTTGATCGAAGCTCGACGTCCGCGCGAGACCACTGTTGCATGAACGAAGTCGCAAAGGGCGAGGCCGCAAGTATGACTAGGATTGTGAAAATGATGGCCGTCGCGCCGTAACCGGCGATCGTTCTTATGCCCCGCGACGCCCAAGCGTGTTGCAGCTTCTTCAGCATTGCGAACAGCTCCATCTTGGGGCGCGGGTGCGACCGGCCTAATCTCCGTATCCACAACGTTCGACCGGCAATTGTCCTATCGGAGTCACAACTGTCGCGTCAACCAGTTTTCTCCTCGCCGCATTTTTGCGCGGGACGATGTCGCAGTGCCGAAAAGCGGTTGACGAATCCGCCGCTTTAGAATGGCAGCCGGCCGGAATAATTCTGCATTGCCGATCTCGCGAAGTATCGCCCGGCGGAATGAATCGCAGAGTGTCGCGGCGATCTTCTGTGCGCATCAGGAGTCGCGCAAATGCCGAAAGGTGAAAATCGCCTTTATTAGCGCTCGCGCCGCCGCCCGTTAGGCAATGTGGCGGCTCCGCCTCTCGGTTTTAACCGAGCAGGCTATCGAAGACATCCCAGCGCATGGCGAGTGTGGCGCCATCAAACGCCCGCGCACGTTCCCGTCTTTCGCTTGCAAGCGCCCGACACTCCCGACATCGTCCGGCCGAATATCTGTCGTGCCCATTCGGTCCGAAGGGCAACGCCGACCTCACGTTCGGCAGGTTGCCCAGAGCGCCAGCGTACGCCGGAAAAAGAACAAATGGTGCCCAGAAGAGGACTCAAAAAGAGACGCTAACTGACTGCACGGGTTGATTATTTTCTCTCAATCTCAGTAAAACACCAACACCGATAACAACAACTCGTTCGAATGCCCGCGAACCATCGCGGACGGAACCCAAATCGCGGAGAGCGTTTACAGTTTATCCTGTGAGGGGGCGGATCACCGGGTTATTCGAACCCACTCGAGTCTCCCTCCTCTCATATCAAGTCTCTTGAAATCGATAGCACCGGGTGCTACATTATGAAATGGCCGATCAACCTCCTCGGGCCAACCGCGTGTTCAAAACCGCTTGGTTTGCCAAGGCGGCGAGAAAGGCGCGCATCGGCGATACGGAGCTTTGCGAAGCTGTTGCCGAAGTGATGAAAGGCCAGGCGGACGATTTAGGCGGAGGCGTTTTCAAAAAGCGTCTCAACAAGAATATGCACCGGAGCATCATTCTTGCCAAAGGCAAGAAAATCTGGGTGTACGAATATTTGTTTGCGAAGAAAGATCGCGCAAACATAGAGAATGATGAACTGGCCAGCTTTCGATTGCTTGCCAAAAGTTATGAGACGCTGAATGACGGGCAGCTTGCCACGCTCGTAGAGGATCGAGACCTTATGGAGATTTGTCATGACGACAAAATTCAAGTTTAAAAGCGACGCCTTCGAGGCTATTCATGCGTCAGCGTCCGCCCTGCATAAGATCGGCGCGATTGACAAGGCGACTATGCGGCGCTTCGATGAAGCGAGCCTTGCTGTTCCATCAGAGATTAAGCCGGCACAGATAAAACAGCTGCGCGAGCGCAATCATGTCAGTCAGCCGGTATTTGCCCGCTATCTCAATACCAGCGAAAGCACGGTGGAGAAGTGGGAAACTGGTGCAAAGAGACCCAGCGGCATGGCGTTGAAGTTGCTCGCTATCGTGCGAAAGCACGGCTTAGAAGTCCTGTCCTGAGGCGAAGGCGGCTAAGTAGCTGCAAAAACTTGCCGTTGCTCTTAAGGCTTATCAGCGCCAAGTGACACATTCAGATAGTGCAATAAAGAAGGCACTTTGACTAACCGCCTTCGACCGACCTTTATGCTTTCGACCGCACCTCCGCCAATAAGCTCATGAATTTTGGTTTTACCAAGCCCAGCAGCTTCGCACACCTCCTTTACGGTACAGGTCGGACGCTCATCGAACCTAATAGCTTTGCGACTTGTAACACGTTCGTTTGACGGTAAATCAAACCGGGATGCTTCTCTCATAGCTACTGTACCGTGCATGTTCACGGCGCTCTCATGAAGCCAGGGTCTTGAGGCGTTCCGCGATTGCCGCCTTCAATTCGCTCAACCCCATGCTGACATATTTGGTGCGCATATCTCGGTATCTGTGTCCCGTCTCATCAATGTAAGAAATAATACTTAGCTGAAGCACGACAGACAGTTTTCCCGTGAGCATGTCAGCGGCATGGCGGCCCGCAACGGACACGCCTGCACCTTCTGGATGACTTCCACCGCACCGCTGCAATCGAGCTTGCGCGCCACGTTCTGCCGCTGACGTTCGATGGCCTTGATGCTCTTCGACAAGTTCCGGGCGATCGCCTTGTTGGAGAGACCCAGCCTCAGCTGGTCGAGGACGGCGCGTTCGGTTTCGCTCAGCCGGGCGATCTTCTTCTGCGTCGCTTCGCAACCGCGGCGCTTGAGCACCCATTGCTGGTCGTCGAAGCAGAAGCGCTCCAGCCTGTTGAGAAAGGAATTGTCGTCCAGGGGTTTCTCGAACACGGTCGCAGCGCCCATCTCCATGGCCGCCACGGTCGTCTGAACGTCGGCATAGGCGCTGATCAGGATGGTGGGCACCGAACTCTTTTGCCGCAACAGCCTCAACACCTCCAGACCCGAAAGCGACGGCAGGCGGTAATCGAGCACGACGCAGCCCGGCCGGTCGACGTTTTCCCTCTTCAGAAAAGTCTCGGGGTCGCTCCACCCTTCGACCTGCAGACCGACGGATTCGATCAAGGCGCATAGCGAATCCCGGAAGCGGTCGTCATCGTCAACGATGTAAACATGTGCGCTCATATCGATTCAGCTGTCTTCCCCCGCCCAACTATTCGTTCGGCAGTATCATCTCCATGCACGTCCCGCGCCGCCGCGAGCGGCAGGAAACGCGCCCGCGGTGCCAGCGCACGATGTCGCCCGCGATGGCGAGTCCGAGTCCGCTGCCGTCGGCGCGCGTCGTGACAAAAGGTTCGAAAATCTTGTCGCGAATGTCCTCCGGAAGTCCGCAGCCGTTGTCGAAGACCTGAACCGACGTCGTGTCCGGGGTCTCCGCGACGATGCGTATCATCAGCTTCCGGGCGGCGATCGCCGGATCGTCGAGAGCGGCGATACTGTTGACGAGGAAATTGTAGAGCGCCGTTCCCAACAGCTCCTTGACGCCTTTCACCTGCGTTTGATCGGTGCGGACCTCAAGACGGAGCCGGACCCGCTTGGCATCCGCCAGGGGCCTGAGCCGGTCGATCGCTTCCCGGCACACATCGGTGAGGTGAATGCTGGAACGCTTGGTCGGCCTGCGCTCCGTCAGCAAGCGCAGGTGCTTGATGGTCGTGCTCGCCCGCAACGCTTCCGCCTTGATGCTCCCCAGGTACTCGTTGATGTCCTGAGGTCTGACTACGGGCTTGGCCAGATGCCTGGAGAGCGTGTTGACCAGGTTGAGGATGGTTCCCAGCGGGTGATTGAGCTCGTGCGCCACATACGCCGTCATCACGCGCACCGTAGTTTCACGTTCCCACTGCCGGCCCAGATCGCTTTCCACAGCTTCGAGCATATTTGCGACACCGAAATGATGATTTGGTTGTAGTGAACTGGGGTGTACTACTTTTGCGCGTATAATAGTAAACAATCCATTAATGGCCGCGGACATCCGATGCGGCGCATTTTCTCTCGAGCTTGTTCGGACGCCCCGCTGCAAGGCAGATCACCGGCCGATCGAAACGCGCGCACGGATTCGCCCGACAAGAATTTCGCTCTTCAATTCGAAGAAGCGTCGAGCCGTACGCGCCGGAACGAATTTCAAACGGCGGAGCGATGGCGCGAGCACATGTGTTTCAATTCGAGACGCTAACGATTTGCTAAGTAGGAAGTCCTCCGCGAGATGTGCGCGTTTCCTCCATCGCGCGGAATCATGCCCGCGCGGATCGGGGTCTCCTGAGTAGTGCGGCGACGTGAATCTTGAAACACTGACGACGCTCAAGTGCGAACGAAATCCTTCGTACGAAGTGTCCAGAACAGGAGAACCAAAATGGCAATCGAGAAAATGAATGCGTCGAGCAGCCTCGCCGAAGTCGTCGATCGTATCCTCGACAAGGGCATCGTTGTCGATGCGTGGGCGCGCGTGTCGCTCGTCGGCATCGAGCTGCTGTCCATCGAAGCCCGCATCGTCGTGGCCGGCGTGGACACCTACCTGAAATATGCGGAAGCCGTCGGCCTCACCGCGGGCGCCCAAGCCGCCTGAAGGCCCGGTGCCCAGGGAACGCCCGTCATCGGGCTCTCCCCGCCCCTGGGCACCGACGCCTGCCGCCGCACACCGCTGACAAGGAGCTGGCAAATGACTTTGACGAGCGAGATGTCCCGCATAACGACGGAATTCGAAGCCGCTCAAGGCGCGCGCCTAGCCGCGCTCGCCAAGATGGGAACGGCCGTGCGGCGCGAGAAGCGCAAGAACAAGGCTTCCCTCGCGAGCACGATGGCCGCCCATCGCGCCGCCGCCAAAAGCACCCTGCGCGATATTTTCGGCACGGCGGCATTCCTGCGCGGCGCCGCGGACGAGATGATCGAGCGGTTCAGGAACGAACGCGAAGAGTGCGCGAGCGACTTGCGGAGCCAACTGGATTGCCATGTCGCTAATCTGCGGAAGACGGTCGGTGAGGAACTCGCGCACCTGACCGCGGCGCGGGCGAAGATGGCGCGCCGCGAAGAGAACCTGCGCCGGGCCCAGATGAAGGATCTGCGCCGGCGCGTCGAGGCTCTGCTGGCCGGCTCCGTCAAGCTGATCGAGGACTTCAACAAGGACCGCGCGCGCGCCGGCCGGATCTGGGAACGGCATAGGCGCAATGCCCCGCGGCAGCGGCGGGCGGCAAAACAAATTGCCGTCAAGAACAAGGCGGCGGCGCACAGGCAGCCGGCACACAAACAAAAGCACGCACGCACCTGAGCATGGACGAAACAGGCTTGGTGCCGGTTTCCGGCGCCGGGCGGGACGAGACGTGAAAAGCATGAGCGGATGTTCTGCTAGAAAAAATGGAGCGCCATCTGTTGCTCCGACCGCATCGCCAAGGGCCGTACCGGCCGGACGGGATAAGCAATAGAGGCTGGTGATGCATTTCGGGAAACGGAACATCCGCTCGGCGGGACGCAACAGCGGCAGCGTCGAAGTCACGTTGCCGGTCGAACTCGCAGTCCTGGAAGGCATTGCATGCCGTCTGTACCTGCGCGACGGCCTGGCGCCGGAGATCGTCCTGCAGCCCGATCTACAGGCGATCATGCCGATCTTCGAGAAATTGTGGGACCTGCTGCGCCTGGGCCTGGAAGGGATAGACGAGATCGGGGATTTCGCCGAGGCGGATTACGGCTTCGGTCTCTTCCGGGCCGCGAAACTGGGCACGATGCCTTCGCTGGCCTATGCCGATGCGCTCCTGATCCATCGCGGCCTCGGCCTCGAAGTGACACCGCATATGCTCGAAGCATTCGCGCGCATCGTCGAAAGCATGGCGACGGTCGCCGCAGGCCGCTTGGGCCTGTCAAACGATCTCGTCGCCTTGTTCGGAAACCAGGTGGCCGCGCTTGTGAGCGGCGAGATGATCGGCGCGCGCGACGCCTTCGCCCATAGTCTCGCATCGCAATCTTCGCGGGAAGATGCCGGCTTGTGCCGGAACGCGCCCTTGAGCACAGACACTTGGCGCCGCGCGCAGAGCGCACTGACGGGGGTGTTCGACCAATTCAGATCCTGGGGCAACGACCCCGCCGCCTTCACCAAGGAGCGGGAGCTTTGGTATCGCGCCCGCCGCTTCGAAGCCCACACCAGCATGAGCCACGGCGCCGCCGGCGCGAACCAGGAGATCTAAAGAGGATGTTGAACTTCACTCATTCGCGAGACGCCGGCGTCGTGACGACGCTCGAACTCCAGCCCCGCGCCGACTTTGTGCGCACGCAGAGCGTCGAAGCGATAACCAAGCGGGCGCTCGCCTATCTGAAGGCGGGTTTCTCCGTTCATTTCCGCGGGCCCGCCGGCACCGGCAAGACGACACTGGCCATGCACGTTGCCGCCCTGCTCGGCCGGCCGACGGTGATGATCGCCGGCGACGAGGACATGGCGACATCGACGCTCGTGGGCACGCAGCAGGGCTACCATTACCGCAAGGTCGTCGACCGTTTCATTCACACCGTGACGAAGATGGAGGAGACGGCGGACAAACAATGGGCCGATCACCGCCTGACCACGGCTTGCCGCGAGGGTTACACTCTCGTCTATGACGAATTCACGCGCTCCCGCCCCGAAGCAAACAACGTGCTGCTCGGCGTTCTGGAGGAAGGCCTCCTCGTCCTGCCGGCGCAGAACCAGGATGAGCCTTACATCAAGGTCCATCCGGATTTCCGCGTGATCTTCACCAGCAATCCCCAGGAATACGCCGGAGTCCACGATGCGCAAGATGCCCTGGGCGACCGCATCGTGACGATCGACGTCGGCTACGCGGACCGCGATCTTGAAGTTTCCATAGCGGCGGCCCGCTCCGGGCTCGCGGCGGCGCGCGTCGCCCCCGTCGTCGACATCGTGCGCGAGTTTCGCGACACGGGCGAATACGACCAGACGCCCACGCTCAGGGCCAGCATTATGATCTGCCGCATCATGGCTCAGGAAAAGCTGAGGCCCACGATCGACGACCGCCAGTTCGTGCAGCTCTGCATCGACATTCTGGGTTCGAAGTCCGCGCTGCCGGGCAAGACGGACGGCAAGCGCGCGCAGCAGCACAAAATGCTGCTCAGCCTGATCGAACACCATTGTCCCGGCCGCGCCGCCGCCGCCAGAAAACAAGCCTAGCCAGGCGCCGCACAGGAGAGGACGCGATGCCGAACGAGAAGAGGAAATCCCCGAGCACCTTTCGCAGCGTCGCGACGCTGCAGACGCTGGCGCGGGACGTCAGGCCGCGGGAGCGCCACCAGATTGCCAACCGTTTCGCGCGCCTGGAAAACG
The DNA here is from genome assembly GCA_028871795.1 of Alphaproteobacteria bacterium. Taxonomy (GTDB): domain Bacteria; phylum Pseudomonadota; class Alphaproteobacteria; order Micropepsales; family Micropepsaceae; genus Rhizomicrobium. The sequence goes on from JAGWMG010000012.1 coordinate 77,036, forward strand.
AGCGTGCGCGGTTGGAGCGCGAAGTCGGCATCTGGGAAACGCGGCTTCAGGCGACGGCAAAAAAGCTGGCGAAGGTCCGCGAAGAGATCGAGGCGCTACGGCCGCTGCTGGACGAAGCGCCGGCCCCAAAGGGCGCCTGCCGGAGCGGTCGCGGACAGCGCCGCAGTCCCGCCTTGACGGATACGCGGGAAAGATCCCCCGCACCAAACCGAACCATGCAGCTCGGATACTGACGAACCGACAGGAAATGAAGACAGGAGAAATACAATGAGGAAGAGCACCAAAGCCGGCGGCAAGCCCGAGATCGAAATCGGCGGCCTTTTTCGCAGCCTCGGCGAAGCGGTCGATCTCTTGGGCAAGCTGGTCGAAACCGGAGGCACGCACACGCGTCAGGGCGAGTTTCGCGTCAAGGGATTGGGCGACAAAGCCCGCGGCGTTTACGGATTCAGCATCCGCACCGGGCTGGGCGGCGAGGCCGGCGCCACGGTGGAGCGCTTCGGCAACGTCCGCCCAAGCCGCGAAGGCTTTGTCGTCGACGAAGTCCGCGAACCGCTCGCCGATATTTTCGACGAACGCGACCAAGTGGTGGTCACGGCGGAACTCCCCGGCGCGAAAGAACCCGAGATCGCGGTGGAGCTCAAGGGCGACATGCTGACCATCGAATCCAAGGGCGAACGCCACTACGCCAAGGAGATCGTGCTCCCCGTCGAAGTCGAGGCCGCGAGTCTGCAGAAGAAATACAACAACGGCGTGCTCGAGATACGGGTGCGGAAAAAGGCGCAGCCGTGAACGCGGCGCTGGCAAATGCCGCCGACCGGACGGTTCAGCGGCCTTCCGGGGACAGGAAGACGAAAGAGAATGAGCCTGCCGAGGGCCGGTATCTCTACGCCATCATCGCCTGCCCCGAGCCGCGAAAGTTCAAGACCCGCGGGATCGGCGAGCGCGGCGACGTCGTCCATACCGTCAATTACCGCCGTCTCGCGGCGGCGGTGAGCGCTTCGCCGATCATCGAGTACGAGAACAGCCGCCGCAACATGATGGCGCACACCGTCGTGCTCGAAGAGATCATGGCGGAGTGCGACATCCTTCCGGTGCGGTTTGGAACGGTGGCGACGAGCGCGGACGCCATCGAAAACCATCTGCTGGCGCCGCGTTACGAGGAATTCAACGCTCTACTCGAAGACATGCACGGGCGAATCGAACTCGGCCTCAAGGCCTTCTGGCACGAGGGCGCGGCCTTCGAGGAGGTCGTGAGGGAAAACGAGAGGATCCGCAAGTTGCGCGCCGCGCTCCAAGGGCGATCCCTGGAAGAGACCTATTACGAGCGCATCCAGCTCGGCGAGGAAGTGGAAAAGGCGATGAACCTGATCCGCGCCCGCGACGAGGAAGCGATCCTGTCGCGGCTGAAGCCGTTTTCGCACAAGACCAGGACCAACAAGATCATCAGCGACCGCATGGTCCTGAACGCGGCATTTCTGATCGATCGCGAAAATGGCGCGGCGATGGACGAAGCGGTGAAGCGTCTGGACGAAGATTTCGGCGACCGGTTGATGTTCAAATATGTCGGCCCGGTGCCGCCGTACAATTTCGTCAACATCGTCGTGAATTGGGAGGCGTGACGGATCGTGGGCATTCTCGGCAGCATCCTGACTTCGCCCGTCCTCGGACCCATCAACGGCGTCCTTTGGCTCGCGCGCACGATCGAGGAACAGGCCAACGCCGAGCGGTGGGACGAGAGCAAGATCGTCGGAGGACTGGCGGAACTCGAGCTCGACCTCGATCTCGGCAAGATCGGCGTCGAGGAATTCGAGACGCGCGAAGCCGCATTGCTCCAGCAGTTGAAGGAAATTCAAGAGGCCAAGAATGAGTAACAGCGCAGAACGCCCGCTCCCGCCCGATCCCGCCGTAAAAAGCGAAAGACCGGCCGTGCGACATCGTAATCCGCAAACGCTCCTGACGTCGGCGGCCGTCATCACCCGGGCGCGCGACGAACTGGCGGCCCTAACGGGCTACAAGATCGACAGCGTTTCAGGGTTCGAAAGGACGGACGACGGTTGGCGGCTCGTCGTTACCGTCGTCGAATTGTGCCGCATTCCGGCCTCGACGGACATCCTCGCCACCTATGAAGCCACGCTCAACGAGGCCGGCGACCTTCTGAACTACCACAGAGGCGGCAGATACCTCCGCTGCCAGACGGGGGAGCATTGAACGTGGCCATTGCAAACGGACGCATGGAACATTCGACGCAGGGCGCCTCGCTGGCCGATATTCTCGATCGGATTCTGGACAAGGGCGTCGTCATCGCGGGCGACATCAATATCTCGCTGGTCGGTGTCGAACTTCTCAACATCCGCCTGCGTCTGCTGATCGCCTCGGTCGACAAGGCGATCGAGATGGGCATCAACTGGTGGGAGACCGATCCATATCTCTCATCCCAAGCGCAGGCGACGACAGAGCAGAATCGCCTCCTGCAGGAGCGGCTCGACCGTCTCGAGACGCTGCTCGCGAAATCTCCGGCCTTGGAACAGCGGCCATGAATACGCAGCCCATCGGGCTTGCCGGGAAAGCGCCGATCTACGTCTACGCCATCGTTCCCGCGCGAACCGGCGCGGCGATCGGCGCGGACCAGCTCCGGACAATTGCGGCGGGGCCGTTTGCGGCGGTGGTCGGCGAAGGTCCGAAGGTGGAAAGCCGGAGCCGGGAAGCGCTGGTGCGTCAGCTTCTCGCCCATCAGAAGACCGTCGAGCAGATCATGCAGGCGACGCCCGTATTGCCGGTGAAGTTCGGAACCTTTGTGCCGGATGAGGCAAGTGTTCGCGCCATGCTCGAACGGGGAGGCCCTGCCTTCAGCGCCACTTTCGACCGGCTCGAGGGCTGCGCGCAGGTCGAAATCCTCATCAGATGGGATGTCCAAGCCGTCTTCGCCGAGATTGCGAAAGAGGATGCGATAGCCGGGCTCAAGAAGAAGTGGGAGTTGAACGTCGGCCCTTCGGACGAGGCTTTGCGCGTCGTCCTGGGCGGGCTTGTCAAACAGTCGCTGGAGCGCCGCCGCGCCACGCTTGCGGCAGCGCTGTTCGAGACGCTGCGAACGGTCGGCGTGGATGCGATCCCCTATCCGGCCACGGCGGATCAGGTTGCCCTGCACTTGGTGCTGCTGATGAAATCCGACAGGATGGCTGCGCTCGACCGCCTCCTGGAAGAACTCGATGCCACTCATGGCGGCCGGCTGTCCTTCCGCTGCGTCGGCCCGTTGGCGCCCTACAGCTTCGCCACGGTCGAGATCGAGACCGTCGACGCGGGCACGTTGGCGCAGGCCATGCGCCTGCTCGATGTCGGTCCCGCCGCGGGCGCCGCGGAGATACGGGCAGCCTACCGGCGTGCCGCCAAGAGGGTCCATCCCGACATGGCGGGGGCAGACGTTGGCGACAGCGCCGACATGGCGGCGCTGACCGAAGCTTGCCGCCTGCTTTCGCTCCATGCGGAAGCCGGCGACCTCGCAGACCGCCCGGTTCTCGTCTCCGTGCGGCGCCAGGAGCTTGCGTTCAATGTTGCGGCTTGAAGGAGAAGGGCTCCGCCCGATGCCGGCACAGCGCGTCTATGTCTACGGGATCATCCATGTGGAAGCCGGCGAAGACGTGCCAAGTGCGCCGCCGGGACTCGCAGGCGATCCCGTCCGTGCCGTTGCCGGCGACGGCTTGGCCGCGCTCGTCAGCACCACCCGCCCTTCGTTCGAGGACGAACTGAAGGATGCGGAGCGGGCCAGGAGCCTGATCCTGGATCATCATCGCGTTCTGCAGCAGCTGTTCGCAAACCGAACGGTGTTGCCCATGCGGTTTGGCGCGCTGTTCGCGGACGATGAAAAAGTACGCGGCGCGTTGCTTGAGTATCGCCAAGACCTTGTCGAAGCGTTAGCGCGGGTGCAAGGCGCCAGCGAATGGGGCGTAAAGATTTTCTGCGACCGCTCGGTTCTGCGCGGCCATCTCGGCGGCGGCTCCGCGGCCAGGCTCGCAGCTCAGGGCGAATTCGCCGCGGCGACGCAAGGCCGCGCCTTCTTCCTGCAGCGGCGGATTGCGCGTCTGGCAGACGAGGAAGTCGAAGGCGCCGTCGCGCGAGCCGTGGAAGAAAGCCGCCGGCACCTGTGCGCCGCGGCCCGCGCGGACACGGCGATGAAATTTCAGCCCGCAGCCGTTCACATGCGCGCCGACGACATGGTGGCCAACGATGCATACCTCGTGGCCGACGGCGCTCTCTTCTTCGCCCTGATCGACGAATTGCGGCAACTCCACGGACCGCGCGGTTTCCACATCGAGACCAACGGGCCCTGGCCGCCGTTCAGTTTTGCAGATTGCAAACTGGGAGAATGAAGGATGGCTTTGCGCCTAGCACACAACGATGAATTGGCGCTGGCCGATCTTCTCGACCGCGCGCTGAACAAAGGCGTGGTGCTGTGGGGCGAAGCAACGATTTCGCTCGCCGGCGTCGAGCTGGTCTATGTCGGCTTGAAAGTGCTGGTGGCTTCCTATGGGACGGCGCAGAGATTCCGCGCCGCAGCGAGCAACTGCCTGACCGAGCGCGGGAGAATCTGACGATGCTCCATGTGTACGCCATCGTCGACTCGGTCCGCTTCGGGATCATTCCCGGCGAAGGGCACGAAGCGGGCGACATCGTGCCCGCGCCGTGCGGCGCGTTCGCGGCCGCCGTGAGCGCCTCGTCCGCCGGCGCCATCGCGCCGACGCCGCAGAACGTCTGGCGCCACGAACGCGTGCTCGAACGCCTCATGCGGGACCACACCGTGCTGCCGCTGCGCTTCGGCACGATCTGCCGCGACGCGGATGCGCTGAAAGAGTACGTCCTGGGTTCGGCGGACTTGTATCGAAACGATCTTGGGCGCGTGCGCGGCAAGGTCGAGATCGCGTTAAGGATCGCCGACCGCGTTCCAAGCGTGCAAACCGGAGAACCCGTCGCGGCCGAACCGGATGCGGCGAACGACCATGAGCCAGCCGGCCGAGGCGCGGCGTATCTGCGCACGAGGCTGCAACGCCTCCGCAACGACACGGCGAGGGAAGGCCGCGGCAAAGAGTTGGAGCAGCTGCTGCGCCGGCATCTTGGCGCGCTCTTGAAGGATGTCCTTTGCGCGCCGCGGGCGGATTCGGCGGCAGGCTATGCGGTTTCATGCCTGGTAGAACGCGACGGGGTCGCGGCATTCTCCGGCGCACTCAATGGCTTTCGTGGAAAGCACCCGCAATTCGAGATTACCTGTACTGGCCCATGGGCGCCGTATTCATTCGTGGCCATGCCGCCATTTTCGGGAGGAGCGCCATGACGGCGCAAGAACCCGTGGCTTGTCCGGCGCACCAAGGGCAGCTTGCCCGTCCCTCGAAGTCTTGTGTCGATCCCGACAAGACAGGTGACGATCTCGTCAGGCTCGTTCTGGTCCTGGTGGAAACCATCCGTCAACTCGTCGAAAAGCAGGCGATCAGACGCGTCGACAGCGGAACCTTGAACGACGACGAAATCGAGCGCCTGGGACTGGCGCTGTTACGGCTCGAAGAGCGCATGACGGAACTGAAGGAGCATTTCGGTTTCACCGATGACGACCTCGCTCTCAGGCTCGGCGGTTTTCGTGAATTGGCTGATGAGGCGCACCATGGATAAGAAGAACGTCGCGATGAAAGAAAGCAGCCCGCTGGAAATCACTAGGAAAGTCGCCGAAGCGCTCCCCAAGGACGTCGGCCGCGGCTTGGCCCGCCTCGATCCCGCCGATATGGTCAGCATGGGAATCGAGCCCGGCGACATCATCCGGCTTGTCGGCGAGAGGGAAACCGCTGCCAAGGCCATGTCCGCCTTCCCGGGTGACCGTGACAAGGGAATCGTGCAGATCGACGGGCTGACGCGCGACAATGCGAAGATCAGCCTGGGCGGGAAAGTCCGCTTGTTCGCGACGCAATTTGCTCCCGCCGCGCGGGTCAAGCTGGCTCCGGCGGACGACGTATCGCGCATAAGAGGGCGAGACGATTATGTCGCCAGGCTGCTTGAAGGTCTGGTCATCACCGAAGGCGACCGGGTTCGCGCCACGCTGATGGGGACCCGTACCCGTGATTTCACCGTGCTGAAGACGGTGCCGCAGGGTGCCGTCGTGATTCATCCGACGACGAACATCGAAGTCAGCGGGCAGCAGGCCGGCGGCCACCAGCAACAGCGGATCGCCTATGAAGACATCGGCGGCCTGCAGCGCGAGCTGGCGTCGATCCGCGAGATGATAGAACTGCCGTTGCGGCGTCCCGAGATATTCGAACAACTCGGGATCGATCCGCCAAAGGGCGTTCTGCTGTGCGGCCCGCCGGGCTGCGGCAAGACGCTGATCGCGCGCGCCGTGGCCAACGAGACCGACGCCAGGTTCTTCGGGCTCAGCGGCCCGGAGATCATGCACAAGTTTTACGGCGAGAGCGAAGCCCATCTGCGCAAGGTGTTCGAGGACGCAGCATCCGGCCCCAGCATCATCTTCCTCGATGAAATCGACGCGATTGCGCCCAAGCGCGCCTCGCTCGGCGGCGAACAGCAGGTCGAGCGCAGGGTTGTCTCCCAGCTTCTGACGCTCATGGACGGGCTTCAATCGAGGGGCCAAGTGATCGTCATCGGTGCCACCAATATCCCGGATGCCATCGATCCCGCGCTGCGCCGTCCCGGCCGCTTCGATCGGGAAATCGCCATCGGCGTTCCCGACAAACCGGGCCGCCTGCAGATCCTGCAAGTGCATTCGCGCGGCATGCCCTTGGCGGAAGACGTCAGCCTCGATCATCTGGCCCATGTCACGCACGGGTTCGTCGGTGCGGACCTGCAGTCGCTGTGCCGCGAGGCGGCAATGGCGCGGCTGCGCAAGCTTTTTTCCGGCTTCGGTCTCGGCTTCGACGACGTTCCGGTCGCGGATCTAGAGAAGCTGACGGTGGGCATGGACGATTTCCGGGAGGCTCTGGCGCTGATCGAGCCTTCGGCCATCCGCGAGGTGTTCACCGAAGTGGCGGACGTCCGGTGGACCGACATCGGCGGCCTGGGCGAAGCCAAACGCATCCTCAAGGAATCGATCGAATGGCCGGCGCTCTATCCCGATCTGTTCAAGAAGGCCGGTGTCGCTCCACCCAGGGGCGTCCTGCTTTACGGACCGCCGGGCGTGGGCAAGACCCTCCTCGCCAAGGCCGTGGCGACGGAAAGCGGAGTGAACTTCATCTCGGTCAAGGGACCGGCTTTGATGAGCCGGTGGGTGGGAGAGACCGAGCGCGCGGTGCGCGAACTGTTCCACAAGGCGAAACTCGCTTCGCCGTGCATCGTGTTCCTCGACGAGATCGACAGCATTGCCCCGCGCCGCGGCGGCAGCGACGCAAGTGCGGTCACCGACCGCACCATCGCCCAGCTTCTGACGGAGATGGATGGCATCCAGGAACTCACCGGCGTCGTCGTCCTGGCGGCCACGAACCGCAAGGATCTTGTCGATCCAGCCCTGCTTCGGGCCGGACGCTTCGATTTTCTGATCGAGCTGCCGCGGCCCGACCCGGCGGCGAGGCTGGCGATCTTCAAGGTCCATACGCGCGGCCGGCCGCTCGCCCGCGATGTGGACCTTGCCGAACTTGCCGGCGCGCCGAGCGAAGGCCAGAGTGGGGCCGACATCGAACTGGCCTGCCGCAACGCCAGTCTGGCAGCGATCCGCGAATACCTGGCCGTCCACAAGGAAAAAACCGAAACGGGCGGACATCTTGTCATTCGCTTGGAGCACTTTCAGACCGCCGTTCACGGAACAGCCAGTGCTCGTTAGGCAGCGCGAAGGGAACGGCTCCATGAGACGGCTCATTCATGTTCCGATCGTCCACAGCCAGACCGATCTCGGCCCGCTCCAGGATCGCGTGCGCCAGGCCTACATCGAAAAGGGCGGAGAGCAGGCGTGGAAGGCGAGCCGGGAGGCCGTCGCCGAGTTCTGGAATGCCATCGAACAGGCCATGGACCGCATCGCTCTCGATTGCGCGCGCCTGCGGCTTTACCAGGACGGCCTGCCCGTTTGCGGGCAGGAAATGAAGATCGTCCACGATCTCGCGCAGCAAGGCGGAGCGAACTACCGCATCCTGCTCAAACTCACGGGCCGCGGCGCAAAGATCGAAGGAACGGAAGACCCGGACCTGCTGCGGAAGGAATATGAACTGATGATGACGGGCTTGTCCGCCGGCGCGGGCACTGGCGCTACCGCGCAGACGGATAAGGCCGAAAGCGCCGCGGTCTTCCGCGACCTGTTGGATCGCAGGGACCGCTTCATTGCGCGGCGCATAGACAAGACATTGCAGGCCGGCGAAACGGGCACTCTGTTTCTGGGAGCATTGCACCACGCGACCCAAATGCTTCCCGACACGATCCAGACGACATCCTTGAACGAATTCCTGCGCGATGCCAACGAGATCCGCCCAAGTCCCAAAACGTGACCGTTGATCAGCACATTTGGGGAGCATTTTTGCATGCGAAAAGGGGATCACGGTTCAAAGCGATTTCACAAAAAAAACACGTTAACGCCTCGACCATATGATCGTCTTTGGTGATGCGCACTAACAAATGCTGACAGGCCAAGACTATTGAGATGACCGCAATTACGACTGTACGAGCAACTATTTGACTTTGTATTTGGAACCTGGAGCTGTCAAATCGCTTTGAACCGTGATCCCCTTTTCGCGTGCAAAAGTGCAAACGAATTCACATGCAATCCGACGAAACCAGCATACGGGTGGGCAAGAAAACTTGGTGGACTTGCGTGTTTCATCACCAGGACAGCGCCGCCTTCCTCATCGTTCCCAGCCGCGGCAAGGACGTGGTGGAAGGCTTCCTGGGCAGCCATCGTCCGGACTACTGGGTCTCCGACCGGCTCGCCGCCCAGGTGGGCTGGGCCACGAAGGAACATCAGGTCTGTCTTGCCCACCTCATCCGCGATGCCCAGTATGCCATCGACGACGGCGACAGCCTCTTCGCTCCGAAGCTGCAAGAGCTGTTGCGGCGGGCCTGCGCCATCGGCCGGCGACGAACGCAGCTCGCCGACGCGACCTTGCGCGCTTATTCGCCGGCGATCTCCTGTACGAGAGCGAGAATTTTCTTGCGCTTCTGATGATCTGCGACTCGAAGAAAGGAGTGGCAAAGCCGCCAACCTTCGGCGCTCACCGCAAATTCCGAAATCTGCCGCGCTTCGTCCGTTTGGTATCGCGCCCGCTCAACGGAATCGCCGGGCTCCGGAAAGAGAGCCTGAATCGGAACATGGAAGATGCCCGCGATCTCGAAGAGCCGACCGCTTGCGACGCGGTTGGTGCCCTTCTCGTATTTCTGGACTTGTTGGAAGGTGATGTCGAGTTTCGCGGCGAGTTCCAACTGCGATAATCTTAGTTGCTTGCGGTATGCGCGGATGCGTTCAGCGATTAGCGCGTCGATCACGTTCGCTCGCGTATTGCTCATAGGCCCTCCCTAAGCCAACGCCGCCTACGGGCGTTACCGGGAGTAAACGCACCTGAGAAGCCGCTTGGCAAGGGGATGCTGTAACAGGCGGCCCCTCGTGCGGCGAGATGATCGAGTGCTGTGCGCTTCAGACGTTAACTGGCGGCACCTGCGGCCTTGTGCTGCCCCAAAAGCTCCGGGGGATTGATATACTCGGCCAAGCGCAGCCCGCTTTCGACCATAAACATGAAGACATCCATGTCTTCTTCGTTGATTCCGTTCGCCCGAATGATGAGGTCGATCTTCGCCATGCGCAGGAGTGCGGCTGTCTCGGACAGATGCGCGGCCACGGCATCCTTGATGCAGTTGTCAACGGTCGTGATGAGCCGATTGAGGACCGTTGATTGACCTTCCATGACTGAAAATCCCTACAAACGCCGCGGCATCCCGCGACAGAATCAATTGCGTACGCAAATGTACGGACATCGGCTGCTCAGGGTGGTGCATCAAATCGACATGGGGCGCTCCATTGGTGGAGCACGGCAGACGCGCGTCAGAATGAGTCGGTTTTAGTCGAGACTCTTGCCGCAGGGCTCAAAATCGGTCGCAGCAGACTGATGTCAGTGAAACCCCTCAAAACCTTCGAATAGTGCAGGAACTGATGTCCCGCCCAGGACGGACGGTAAATCCCGCGGATGAATGAATTTGTCCCCGAACCAAGGATACTGCTTCGGCGAAAAAGCTTCAATGAGCCAATCGATCAATCGTCGGACGCGTGTGATTTTCGCGGCGTCGGGATGATAGACGAGCCAAATGTCTTGGGCGATGCGAACACCTTCAACGTCCACCGGTACGACGCCGGCGCCTATCGCCGGTGCGTAGGTGGGAAGCATACCGATTCCGCCCCCGCGCGCGATCAGCCAGTAATGGGCGCTGCTCACATTCGCGCGGAACGCCACCACGCCGACTTGCGGCGTGTTGGGGAAGAGCCGCGCGTATTCTTCAGTGGACGTGATCTGGTCGCCGATCTGCAACACGATGTGATGGTTGTGCAGTTCGGAGACGCTCTTCGGATGGCCGTGCGCATCGAGATAGGCTTGGGACGCAAACGGCATGGCGTGTAAGCGGCCGATCTTGACGGCGCGCAGGTCCTTGACCGTTGGGGGTGTGATTTGGATACCGATGTCGGTTTCGAGGCGAAGCACGTCGGCAGGGTGCATCGCGCAACGTATGTCGACAAGAAGCGCCGGATAAGCTTGGCGGAATTCTACGAGCCGAGGCGCGATCCAGAAAGTGCCTAAGCCTTCGGTGACGCTGAGCCGCACTTCGCCTTGCATCGACACGCCAAGATTGCGCACGCGCGCGATGTCGAGCGCGGCAGCTTCCATGCGCTTGACCGTGCCGATCAGCAGTTCGCCTTCAGAGGTGAGACGAACACCGTCCACATGGCACGTCAGCAGCGTGATACCTATCTCGTGTTCGAACACATCGATTTCACGGCGCAGCGTATTGGCTGAAATGCGCAGCGACTGCGCCGCGGACCGGAAGCTCCCACACCGCACAACTTCAAGAAAAGCGCGCGCGCCCTCCCAACTGCGCAAACGAGCATCGATGAGATGCCTTGCCCGCTCTACCGGCGGGGCGCCCCGCTCTCGAATTTTGTGCATACGACCGACCCCGGCTTTCATACCGTACTTCAACCGGCAGTTTCATGCAGGCGGAACAGGGAGACAAGATATGACTGCTCACCCCTTGGCCTTGGCGCGTGTGATGTCTGAAGTGTCCCGCCCCAAAAACGAGCATCACACGCTGTCCGAGCTCGAATGCGGTCGAATCGGCAGGCGAACCGTCGTCTTCATGCCGACGGGAGCTGCGGTCGGCGGCGCGCTCGCGCGCGCGGGCAGACAAATCCGGGGGCTGGCCAGTGCGGGCGTCGTGCACAGGGTTGTGACGCACAATCCCGACTCGCTCTGGGGCATCGCGAGCAGGCAATCGTATGACGCCGCGGCCCCGGAAGCCGAGGGATTCGTGGCATTCTTGATGCTCAAGGACGAGGGGGTGCGGCGTTTGGCGGATGGCACGCTCAATCGTTCAAACCCTGACCTTTCCTTACTTGCCGCTCAGAATGAGCGTCCTGCGGGCATCTACACCTGGGCGATATTTGCGCCTGCGGCACTCGTCGGCGCGATCCCCCTCGTATACGAGAAACTCAGCACGCCGCTCTATACGGGCGTCAGCCTCTATGCTTGGGCCGCGACGCCCGACGGCAAGCGCTTTGCGGAGACGCTCGGCTTTACCCTCGGCTGTCCTCTCGAAGGCGATTTTGCGTCTCATCTTCATTACTACCCTCGCGGCAACGCCCTCGACGCCATACGGCCCCTCTACGACAGCTATCACGGAGGCCGTGATTCGATCCGGCCAAGCGTCACGATTGCACGTACGTTCGAAGACCTCATGCGCATCGTTTCGATTCGCAGCGCTGTCTACATGGCCGAGCAGGATTGCCCGTATGAGGAGGAGTATGACGGCAACGACCTCTCGGCGACCCATCTCCTCGGCTATATCGGCAACGAACCCGCCGGGTGTTTGCGCATCCGCTATTTCGGCAACTTCGCGAAGTTTGAGCGACTCGCTGTCCGCCATGAGTTTCGGACGAGCAAACTGTCGTTCCGCCTTGTTCGCGCCGGCATCGATCTCTGCCGCAAGAAGGGATACCGCCGCATCTACGGACATGCGCGCAAGGACCTGGTGCGATTCTGGCAGATATTTGGATTCCGAGTGATACCGGATCGCGACGAATTTCACTTCTCTGATGTCGCCTACATAGAGATGGCACTCGACATCGTGCCCAATTCCGAAGCGCTTCGCGTCGGCGATGATCCGTACGTGCTCATCCGCCCGGAAGGGCGCTGGGACCAGCCGGGCATACTGGAGCGCTCCTCAACTCGTGGTGTGCGTTCGATGGCGAAGGAGAACCGTTCATGACTTGCGAACCTGGCAACAACTGTTTCCGCAACGCGTTTCCACTCGCGACCCTCGTATTGGTCGATATGAGGAAGGCGAACCTGTTGTCCACACAGGGCCTCACCCATGCCGAGATGGCCGGAATCCTGACGAATTGCCGCGGGGCGCTCGCCTATGCGCGCAAGATGGGATTTCCGATCGCATTCGTGCGCGGCGCGGGCGACAGCCGCGCTACAAATCAATCGAACGAATGGATCAAAGGATTTGAGCCGCAGCGGCTAGACGCGATCTTCGACCGTCGCGGTGCGTCCTGCTATTCGAGCCCATACTTCGCGGATGGCATGCGCGAGACGGGAGGCGCGGTCGTACTTGCCGGATTCTTGGGACGCGGTGGTTGTCTCTCGACTGGCGCCGATGCGCTTCTCGCCGGCAATCACATAACCTTTCTCTCCGACGCAACGAAAGACGATGTGTCGGATCGCGCCCTTAACGAATCCGCCATCGGTCTTTTGCGCGCCTTCACCAGCTTCGACATTCGCGTGCTCTCCACGGGCGCGTGGATTCGGTCGGTCGAAGAGTTTCCAATTTCGATTGAGGAGCCGGTTCGGAGGGGTGACGCATCCAGCAGCCGGATAACAAGGTGATATGCGCATGACTTGGCACCATTGCCTTCATCCTGCTGGTTGGAAGATCGGATGCGAAGTGGACCCATTTCAAGGAATTCCTCGAACAAGGCGAAGCCAAATCCGGCGAAGCCGAATGTAACGTCGCGGAGATCAATGCCTTGCTTGAGCGCCTGAGGCAAATGGCAATGTCGCTCCTCTAAGGTGTGGTCCGACTATTGATCTTGCACCGGAATGACATGGACCCGTTCACGTCCTTCAGCGAGACAGAGACTTGGAGGGGCAATACGACGGGGTATCGGGGGACGATTTTGGCACACAGTAAATAGCCGAGGCCGTCCGCGGTAAATTGGAGAAGAAGGAGAATGAACTATGGCTGAGATGAATGTCGAACAGCAGCGGGTGGCACATTATGCCTTTCTCGCCAGCCTGATGCCCGAGCTTATCGGGCGGTTATCGTGGTCGCGGGCACAAATCGAGGCCCACAGAACGGCCGCGTTCCGAGAACTCTTGCGCCACGTCCGGGCGCATTCGCCTTGGCACGCCCGGCGTACCGCGCATCTCGATCCCTGTACGGCGACACTGGCCGACATTGTTCGTCTCCCGACCATGACGAAAAGCGACTTGATGGAGAACTGGGATGAGATCGTGACCATCCCGGGCGCCAGCCGCCGCGAAGCCGAAGAAGCCCTGCGGAAGATGACGGATCAATTCTACATCTGGGGCGACAACGTGCTGTTCGCTTCCGGAGGAACGGGAGGGCAGCCTGGGCTGTTCCTCTGCGATTGGTCCGCAGCGGCTGCGACCTGGGCAGGGATGGCCAGGGGGTTCATGGGTTCCCTTGCTCCTCTCGCCATGCGCGGGATTGAGGTGCCACAACAGGTTAGGCTCGCGTGGATCGCCGCCGAAATGTCCGCACACGCCTCTTATGTGATGGGCAGGATATTCTCCAATCCGCATAACCCGACGCATAGACTTTCCGCGTGGCGCTCCGCCGACGAACTCATCCCGGAACTGAACGCAATACAACCCCACTTTGTGGGTTCTTATCCAAGCTTCATTCCCGCGCTGGCCGCCGCGACAAAAGCTGGAGAACTTAAAATCGAACCGCGAGTTATGTATTTTGGCGCCGAGCATCTGTCCGATGGCCGTCGTCAACTCGCTCGCCAAACTTGGCCACAGGCTGACATTCTGACCTGTTGGGGAACAAGCGAAGGCGGCGGAACATTTCCATGCCCCAACGGGGATGGATTTCACATCAGCGAAGACCTCGTCATCATAGAGCCGGTGGATGACGCCGGCGCACCGGTCGCGCCGGGAGAGCGATCGGCTGGCATTTATTTCACCAATCTCGTCAACAAGGCACTCCCAATTATCCGCTATTATATCGATGATATTTTCGAAATGAGCGATGGCTCCTGTGCTTGTGGTTCGTCATATCAAAAAGTCCGCCAGGTGCATGGCCGCAGCCTTGAGATGTTTCGTTACGAAGCGATTTCAGTGCACCCAGCCACCTTAGAACTCGCGGTCCTGGAGCAGCCTCGCATTCTGGAATACCAGATCCGCCAAACGCCTCGCGGGGCGCACCTTGTCTATCGCAGCAAAGGTGAAATCGACGCCGCCAGGCTGTCTGTAAAGATGCGCCAAGCACTTCTGAGTTACGGGCTACAGGAACCGGAAATTACGATTGAGAAGATTGCGCATCTCGAACGGACGGCGGCCGGCAAGTTAAAACACTACGTGCCTCTGACACACTAACACTGAGGCGAAGGTGGCTAATTAATGGCAAAAGCTTGCCGTTGTTCTTAAGGCTTATCAGCGCCAAGTGACACATTTAGATAGTGCAATAAAGAAGGCACTTTGACTAACTGCCTTCGACCGACCTTTACGCTTTCGACCGCACCTCCGCCAATAAGCTCATGAATTTTGGTTTTACCAAGCCCAGCAGCTTCGCACGCCTCCTTTACGGTACAGGTCGGACGCTCATCGAACCTAATAGCTTTGCGACTTGTAACACGTTCGTTTGACGGTAAATCAAACCAGGATGCTTCTCTCATATCCTACTCTCGGCTCTCTCGATTGTTCCAGACTAAGGTCGCAGTTTGCCCAGCTCGAATCCCCGCAAACAGCCAAACGACCAGTTCTGACGGCACGTGCTTCCACGGCGGATCGTCGCCAGTGATCGTGTAGTCGAAGTTCAGATTGTCGACTGACGGAATGTTGTCGGTTGGCGAATGGGAAGCGGCTGCCCCAGCACTGGGATTTTCCGTGACCAAACCATCCTGTGGATAGGTCCAGGAAATCGCCGCCATGTAGGTGCGGTCGGTGCTTTCGAGCTGGAGATGATAGCTGCGGCGATCCGTGGTGATGACGAGGTTGGTGCGAAGATTGGCCGTGAAGGGCTTCGCCAGAATATGGACTTGCTTGGTCGCACCGGAGCCGCTCGTCGTGTCGCCGACCACCCAGCGCGTCGTGTCGCCGGCAGAAATCGCGTTCAGATTCTCGCCTGGCTGTAAGGCGATGTCGCTGACTTCCTGCGGCGCGGCATAGAGCTGGTATAGCGCGCCTTCCGAAAACGGATAGATCTGAATCGCGTTGACATAGCCGTCGCTGGTCGGCTCCTGCAGTGCAGCGCGATTGGCGGCTTCCACGCGGAGCTTTGGCGGACGCGCAATATGAATGACGGGTTGCGGTTTGGGCTGAAGCTGACCCGGCAGAGGCAGCGGCTGTACGACCTCCACGGTATGCACGATCTGCGGCGGATCGGGGACGACTGTGGCCTGCGTCAGTGGCGGGTCCTTCTGCAAGAACGACGGTAACCAGTCGGCGCTCGCACAGCCGGAGAGCGCGATGGCGCAAACGGGCAACAACACGGCACTGCGGATGGAACGCTTCATTGTATGGTCCTTCCTTAGTTGTCGAGTTCGCGCGACCAGTTCACGCCGTTGATGTAGAGACCGAGGGGATTCTTCTTCAACGTCTCGGCGGTCGCGGGCTGCTTGGTTACGATGGAGAGGATCGCCGTCCAGTGTTCGGTCTTGGCGAGCGTGTCGTGCTCGAAGGTCTGCTCGGTCCACTTGACCTGAAACGATGTGTCGGAGACCCGCACGACACTGGTGACTTGCACCGACACGGTGCGCTCGCCCACCGCCTTGAACGGATCGTTGGACTGTGCATATTGATTGAGGAAGACGGCGCCGTGATCGGTCGCGTAATCATAGGCTTCGAGCCAATCGCGCCGCACCACGACGGGATCGAGCGACAATTCGCGCACATCCGTGACGAAACGCGCCAGATACCAGGCGATTTCGGCGTCGGTCGGCGTGTAATTCTGGATCGCCGGTCCGATGGCCTGCACGGCGCCGAATTTGTCGACCTGCACGACGTAGGGCACGACACGGCTCTGGGTCGATTGCCAGATCATTCCGCCGGCCAGCAGGATCGCGAGTCCGAGCGAGCCGAAAGAGGCAAGACGCCAGTTCTGCGCTTGCACACGGGCCGTGCCGATCCGCTCGTCCCATGCCTGCCCGGCTCTCTGATAGGGTGTCGCGGCTTCCGGCGTCTGGCCATAACGCTGCAGCGTGCGTCTGAACATCTATCGCTCCCGTTCGTCGAGGTCTGGTATGGCGGCGGCTCCCGGGCGATCGCCTTCTTTGATGGCCTGGCTCGTGGTGTGTGCGTGGGCGCGCATACGCTGTTCGTTGCGCAGACGCCGCGCCCAATCGGGCGTTCCGCCCGATGAAGCGGACGGCGCACTGCCTGCCCTGTTCTCGTTGGCGGCCTTGCCTGTCCTCGTGCCGCCGGTGGCACGGAACGCGGCGTCGCGGCCGGCCTGAACGCTGTCGTTGAAACCCGACGCAATGCGTTCGCCGACACCTTTGGCAGCGTTGCCGACGGCGCCCGCCCCCGCGCGCGCAACGCCGGCTAGTCCCGCACCGACGCCCGCGGCACCGCTGGCTCCCGAAGTTGCCTGGCCAAGCTGGTAGGCCGCCGATGCACCAGCCGTAAGCGCCGTTCCGGCGCGAACTGCGCCGAGACCGGCGCCCGCGGCCAACCGGCCTGCCCCGGCAGCGCCGGCGCCGGCAAGCGCCGCGCCGCCCACGAGGGCGCCAGCCGTCCCGAGGGCGGCACCTGCTCCCAATTGCGGCGCGCCGGAAACAAGACCCGTGGCAATCCCCGGGCCGAAGATCCCCAGACCGAACAGCGACAGGGAAGCAAGGGCCAACGACATCGCGTCGGCCAGGCTCGGTTGCTGGCCTTGGAGCGCAGTGGTGAACTGGCCGAAAAACGTCGTGCCGATACCGACGATGACGGCGAGCACCATCACCTTGATGCCGGACGAGACCACGTTGCCCAGCACCCGCTCCGCCAGGAACGCCGTCTTACCCCATAGCGCAAAAGGGCACGAGCACAAATCCGGCAAGCGTCGTCAGCTTGAATTCGAGAATGGTGATGAAAAGCTGCACCGCCAGGATGAAGAAGGACAGCACCACCACGATCCAGGCAACCAGAAGGACCACGATGGTGACGAAATTGTTGAAAAAGGTGGTGAAGCCGATGAGCGAACCCGCCTGCTGCAAGAGCGGCCAGGCGGCCTGGAATCCGGTTCCGGCCAGCTTGCCGGGCCTGAGCAGATCGGCAGCCGTTAACCCGCTGTTAGTCGCCTGGAGCCCCAGCGTCGAGAACGAATTGAAGACGACCATCGAGAGGGTCGAGAAATTGTTCAGGATCAGCGCGAAGGTGCCGACATAGAGGACCTTCTTGATGAGACGGGCGAGCACATTGCCGTCGCCCTCCATCGCCCAGAAAAGACCGGCCAAGGTGATGTCGATCCCGACCAGGATCGTGGTCAACGCGCCAACATCGCCCGACAACAATCCGAATCCGCTGTCGATATAGCGGATGAAGGTCTGCATGAAGTTGTCGATGACGTTGAGGTTGCCCATCGTCCGACCTGAATGCTCCTATTGAGGCGTGTATGCCTGGCCTGAGCCGATAAAGTTCGTGAACGCCGTCTGACCTTCGGTTTCGGCTTCGGCGTTTCGCCCCTGCTCCAGGGAATTGGCGCGGTACTGGGCCGCCATCAGGTTTTGAATCTGAAGCTGTTGCTTGATCGAGAGGGCGAGAAGCTGGTTGGTCGCCTGGTTGACTTGCAGATTGCCGACGGCGCCTTGGCTTTCTGTGACAAGTCGCGAGAGGGTTGCGGTGTCGGACTGAACATTCTGTGCCACCTGGGCCTGAATCGTCAGGGTCTGATGAAACGCCGCCATCGCGTCCTGCCAGCGTTTGAGGGCATCGCCGGCAAGTGTGCCACTCGTCGTCGAAGCCGCGTAGCTCTGCGGATAGGTTTGGGCGAACGCCGTCTGCGTGGCATTGACGTTGAAGGAAATGCCCTGGGCCTGGTTCATCAACGTGCTGATCTGCGTCAGGTCCGCGACAATGGAGCTGAGCGAAGAGACGTTCAGAGATTGAAGGTTCTTGCCCATGTTTGTGAGCATGAGCGCTTCGTTCTGCAGCGATTGGATCTGGTTGTTGATCTGCTGCAAGGCTCGCGCCGCTTCGAGCACGTTCTGGGCGTAATTTGACGCATCGAATACGGCCCATTGCGCCGATACCGGAGAGGCTACGCCGCCGAAGGCGAGCGTTGTTGCGAGCAGCCATGTTGCGAGTTTCTTGCGGGTCATTCGGCAGCCTCCAGCTGTTTGTCGTGGAATTGATCGAGAAGAGCGGCGCCCCAATCGAGGTCGCGTGCGGCGAGGAACCGAGCAGCAAAGTCGCCGTGTGCCGTCCCCACCAGGGCGCGATCGATAAGCGCCTGATCGGCGGGCGACGACGCGCCGCAAAAAGCCAGTGCGAGCGGCCCGAGGGCGAGCTCGAACAGCCGGTTGCCGCGGCGCGACTGGAGATAGTATTGCCG
>JAGWMG010000013.1 GCA_028871795.1 Alphaproteobacteria bacterium
ATTATCGCCTCGCTGATCGAGACCTGTAAGCTCAACGCCATCACCAAAATCGTCAACGGCTATCCCAACAAGCAGATCGACGAGCTACTGCCCTGGGCCTATCCGGCGTCGCCCACCATCAGGCGCGTGGCCTGAAAACAGCGCTTACGGTCCATATTGCATAGCCTCATGTGACCACTGGAACCTCTTGTTAATTCTCACTATTTCCTCGCCTATTTGCTGTTTTTTGACCATAACGCGTGCACAAACGGTTGGGCAGCGAATTAGCGGGGGCAGTTCGCTACGCCCTTGAATTTTGGGGGATTTTCCAGTTTGACACCAAAACTCTTTTCGTGCTGCAAGGCAGTCCGTGCAGCATTCGGTGATGAATTGTGATCGGCCCGGGTCGCGCGTGGCGTGCTATCAGGAGACACAGCCGTCAATTCGAAGGGGTTCGTCGTTATGGCACAGCGCTCTGTCCCATTTTTCAACTATCCGGCTTTGTTCATGCAGGACGAAACCGGGTTGACTGACGTCGTCATGGACGTGCTGCGTCGCGGCGCGTACATCCTGCAAAAGGATCTAGCGGAATTTGAAACGGCCTTGGCCACGTTCACAGGCGCCAAGCATGCGATCGGTGTGGCCGACGGAACCAACGCCATGCTGCTGGGCCTACGTGCCCTCGACCTACCGCCCGGCAGCGAGGTCATCATTGCCTCGCATACCTATGTGGCGACCGCCGCCGCGGCGCATTTCGCCGGATTGACGCCGGTTCCGGTCGACTGCGGCTCCGATCACATGATTGATCCCGCATCGGTCGAACCCGCGATCACGCCGCGCACGCGCGTCATCATGCCGACGCAGGTGAATGGCCGCACTTCCGACATGGATGCGATCGGAGCCATTGCGAAACGGCATAATCTGATCGTTGCGGAAGATGCTGCACAGGCGCTTGGCTCAAAGTTCAAGGGTAAATGCGCGGGCACGTTCGGCGCCTTCGGGACCTTCAGCTTCTATCCGGCCAAACTGCTCGGCTGTTTCGGCGACGGCGGCGCGGTCCTGACCAACGATGACGCGATCGCGGAGAAAGTCCGCCTGCATCACGATCACGGCCGCAATGACGACGGTATCTTCGTCTCCTGGGGGACGAATAGCCGGCTCGACAATCTCCAAGCTGCCGTCCTGCATTATCGGCTGAAGAGCTTCGACGAGGCCATCGCGCGGCGTCGGCAGATCGCTTCCCATTACCAAGAACAGCTCGGCGACATTTCCGATCTCATGCTTCCGCCGGCGCCTGGCAGCGAGCCGGACCACTTCGATGTCTTCCAGAATTACGAGATGGAAGCCGGAAAGCGCGACGCCCTGCGCGATCATCTAAAGGCCAACGGTATCGGCACCCTGGTCCAATGGTCGGGCCAGCCCGTCCACCGGATCAAGGCGCTGGGCCTGGACCGCCACCTGCCCAACACCGACCGCCTTTTCCAGCGATGTTTCATGCTGCCGATGCATCTGGCGCTGAGCGACGACGATGTCGCATATATTTGCGACACGATCCGTGACTTTTATCGGCGTAATAATTAGGACGGGGACTGTAAATGACGGAAAGTCAGCGGCTCGGTCCACTAGCCGATCCCGCCCAGTTCACAGACGCGCTCAATATCGCGGGTTATGCCGCCGATGATCTGAAACGGCTGCTGCGGGCGATGCTGACCATCCGCTTCGCAGAAGAAGCAGTCGCCGACCTTGTCGAGACCGGAGAAGCAGTCTGCCCGTGCCATCTCGGCATCGGTCAGGAAGCCATTGCGGTGGGCGTCTCGTCCGCCCTTCGCCGCACCGACAGAGTTTACGGCAACCATCGCAGCCATTCCCACTACTTGGCATTGGGCGGAGAGCTCTTCGCGATGTACGCGGAAATTCTCGGCCGCAAGACAGGCGCCTCGCAGGGCATGGGCGGTTCCATGCATCTCTACGCGCCCGAGGTCGGCTTTAGCGGCTCAGTGCCGATCGTCGGTGCGACGATCCCCATCGCCGTCGGAGCGGGACTGGCGGCGAAGATGGACGGCAAAGGGGACGTCGCCGTAACCTACTTCGGCGATGGTGCCTGCGAGGAAGGCGTCGTGCACGAATCCCTGAACATGGCGGCCGTCTACAAATTGCCGGTTCTGTTCGTCTGTGAGAACAACCTCTATGCGAGCCACCTCGATATCGGACTGCGTCAGCCCAGCGATAGCACCGCACGATTTGCCAAGGCACATAGCATTCCGTACCGCGTCATCGACGGCAACGACGTCACGGCAGTGATCAAAGCGGCCGGCGAGTTGGTGAAAGCCGCACGCGAAGGCGGCGGTCCCGGATTCCTGGAAGCCGTCACCTTCCGCTGGCGCGGGCATGTGGGTCCGAAGGAAGACATCGATGTCGGCGTACGGCGCAAGCCGGAAATCCTGGCGGCTTGGCGCCATCGCGACCCCGTGCGGCGCCTGCGCGACAGCATGATCGAGGCAGACTTGGTCACCAGCGTCGACGTCGAGAAGACCTGCGCGGACATCAAGTGCACGGTCGCCAAGGCCGTCGCAAACGCCAGGAAGGCGGATTATCCGGGGACCAACGCATTGCTCGATCTCGTTTATGCACCGCGGAGACACCAGTGAGCGCGCCTGTTTCCTACGCAGAGGCTATTCTCCAGGCCTTCCGCTATCTGCTGGGCAATTACCCCGAAGTATTTGCGATCGGGCAGGGGCTTTGGAGCCCGTGGTACGTTGGGGCGTCCATGAAGGACCTGGACAAGGAATTCGGCCAGGCGCGGGTGATCGACACGCCGATTTCCGAACTCGCGACCACTGGCGCGGCGATCGGAGCCTCGCTCAACGGCTATCGCCCCATCGTCATCCATCCGCGCATGGATTTCATGGTCCTGGCGACGGACCAGATTGTCAATCAAGCCGCCAAATGGCGCCACATGCTGGGCGGCAAATCGCCGGCAGTGACGATCCGCGGTATCGTCAACCGCGGCGGCGAGCAGGGTGCTCAGCACAGTCAGGCATTGCATGCTTGGTATGCGCACGTTCCGGGCCTGCGGGTGGTGATGCCCGCAACGCCGGAGGACGCGCGCGATCTTCTGATTGCCGCCACACTGTGCGACGATCCCGTCCTCTACATCGACGACCGTTGGCTCTACGATCTATCGGCGGAGATGCCGCCGCCGGGGCCGATCGATCTCACGACGCAATTGCCGAAAGTACTGCGGGTCGGAACGGACATCACGTTGGTGGCGGCCAGTTACTCGGTGACGCTGGCACGCAAGGCTGCCGAAGTCCTTGCAAAAAAAGGTGTATCGGCGGAAGTCATCGACTTGCGCATCGTCAATCCACTAGATCACGGCACAACGTGCGCCTCCGTGAAGAAGACCGGGCGTCTCCTGGCGATCGATGGCGGCTGGCGGACCTGCGGGCTCGCGGGCGAGATCATCGCCGGTGCTGTAGAGTCTTTGCCCCCGTCGGCGTTCCGCGCCAGGCCACGGCGCATCACCTTGCCTGACGCGCCCGCGCCGACCAGCAAATTGTTGGAAAAGGTTTATTATCCCAACACCGAACGCGTGGTCGCGGCGGTGGAGGAAATGCTGGCGGAATAGGCATGGCTAAGCGTTTGATTGACATTTTCTTGGCCGCATTCGGATTGATCGTCGCCAGTCCCATCTTGCTGCCGGTGATGTTTCTGGTGTGGAAGCAAGATGGCTATTCGCCGTTCTACATCGCGCCGCGTGTGGCAAGGGACGACAAGCTATTCCACATGGTGAAGCTGCGCTCGATGATCAAGGGCGCGGATCGTACCGGCGTCGATTCCACTTCGACGGGCGATAACCGCATCACCGGAATCGGCCACTTTATCCGGCGCTACAAGCTCGACGAATTGACCCAGCTTTGGAATGTGCTGATAGGCGACATGAGCCTGGTCGGCCCGCGGCCAAACGTGAAGCGCGAAACCGATCTGTACACGCCGATCGAACGCGGATTGCTGAACGCGCGCCCCGGCATCACCGACTTTGCATCTATCGTCTTTTCCGACGAGGGCGAGATCCTAGCGGGACGGCCCGATCCCGACCTCGCCTACAACCAGCTTATCCGGCCGTGGAAGAGCCGCCTCGGTCTTTTCTATATCGAGCACAGCAACGTGGGGCTCGACCTCCAGCTCATTTTCCTGACGGCTTTGGCAATTCTCTCAAAGCCGCGTGCGTTGAAACATGTTTCGCGGCTGTTGCAGAATCTGGACGCGCCGGCCGATCTCGTTGCAGTCGCGACGCGTCAGGCAGACCTCGTGCCCACACCTCCGCCGGGAGCGACGGGAATTGTCATGTCGCGCGAAGCGACATCCTGAAGACCGCTGCCGTCGCCTGCCGTAAGACTTGCCTATTGTCCTGGTGAGACTGAGTCGCCACTGTGAAGTTTCCAGCGCCGCGCTCGACAAAGCGTCCCAGTTCTGTTCGAAATTGTCTCGGCCGTTTCGTCGTACCGCGCGGGTTCAGCGGCCGAAGGTGGAGGATTAGAGAGACTGGCGTAGATCACTTTCAAGCGGTCGGTCTATGTCCGCAGCGCCCTCGGCGAAACGCCGCAGCACCATACACAAGCTAAATCGGTGGCCGCGCCGTTACAGGAAGTTGACGTAATATTTCTTTATCTTCACAATGCCATAGGCCGTATGCTAAAGGCATGTTGCTGATTTCGTTTTCATTTTTTGGTTGGGGGCTGCCCATGAAACGCTTTGCCGATAGTGCACACGCAGTGCGCGGGATTGCGGTGATCGGCTATCGCGCTTCGCGTCTTGTGCTGCTTGTTGTGACGTTGGGTGGTCTCGCTGCCCGCGGCGTCGATGCGCAGCAGCTTCCCAACCTGTCCGCGGATCAGCTTCGGCAGCTTCAGCAGGCGCAGGGACAAGCTGGAGGCATGACCGGCACTGGGCAAGATGTCTTATCCCAGCAAACGATTTTGGAGCCAAATGCCAACCCGAATCCTCAGCTTCCGACTTCGCGCCTTGAACAGATTCTATCAGTGCGCGCAGGCGTAAAGCTCAAACAGTTCGGCTACGACCAGCTGGGAATTGGTCGACAAATCAGCCTTCCTCAGATGGGAGCAGCACAGGACAGTTACATCCTCGGGCCCGGCGACGAGATCGTTGTCACGTTGCGTGGGCAGGAGAATTCGGAATACCGGACCCAAGTAGACCGGGATGGTTTGGTGACATTACCGCGCCTCAGCCCGATCGCGGCAAGCGGGCGTTCATTAGGAGATTTTCGGCGAGACTTGATTAGCGCGGTTCACCGTGCGTACGTGGCCACCGAGGGTTATGTGACGATCGGCCGTTTGCGGCAAATCGGTGTCCTGGTGTCGGGCGAGGTGAACAGCCCCGGGGTGCGCACTCTCACCGGTCTTTCCACGCCGGTCGACGCGCTTTTGGTTTCAGGAGGCATCAAGAAGACCGGCAGCCTGCGTAATGTATATATTCTGCGCGGTAGCCACAGAATTCCAGTCGACCTATACAGCGTGCTGACGGGGCACGGAGAGGCTTCCCATGTCGCCCTCGCCGACGGCGACAGAATCGTAGTGCCGCCGCTGGGCACGACCGCAGCTGTCGTCGGCTGGGTGCGCCGCCCCGGCATCTATGAGATCGCTGGTGGGCGTTCATCCATGAGCGTGCGGGATTTGCTGTCGTTGGCGGGCGGGCTCGAGGTTCGCGGCAAGTATCGGATGTCGATCCTTGGTGTCGCGCCCGACGGTCGCAACGAGATGAGGACAGTGGAAGGACAAGCCGGCACGGTCGGTGACAGCGATATTCTCTTTGCGCAGCCCGCTGCGAATCAAACGACAAGCATGGCGACGCTTTCCGGCGGCACGGCGCTAGCCGGGCAGTATTCGGTCAAGAACACCAAACTGTCCGAGATGCTGAAATCCCCGGGTGCACTTGGCGACAATCCATACACGTTGTTTGGCATCATTTCGCGGCGTGATCCCGTGACCCTCCTGCGGACGCTGATAGCTTTCACGCCGGCTGCTGTACTCAAGGGCTCGGACGACATGGATATTCAGAGCGATGACATCGTGCGCGTGGTTTCTGCCAAGGAAGCGCAGGTGCTGTTCCTGGCGATGCAGCAATACAATACCAGCCGCACCTCGTCCGAGGCGGCGCTTCGCAATCCGCAAAGCGCCGAGACGGGGACTAACAATCCGGAACTCGGCGGGACCGCAACCGGGGCGGCGTCCTCGGCGCAAGCTGCGGCAGCGCAAGGTGCCGGCGGACAGGCCGCGCGGCAAGCGCTTGCCGAAGCGAACACTTCCCAGATGAACAATCGGGACCTGGAACAGCTCCCGGCGGATGCCAATCAAGGTCAGGCCCCAGATCAGAATCAGATCCCCTACCAGGGACAGGGCCAATACCAAGGGCAGGGCCCATACCAGGGGCAGGGCGGCGGCGGCCCGTACCAGGGACAGGGCCAATACCAAGGGCAGGGCCCATACCAGGGGCAGGGCCCGTATGTATTTCCGGGTCAGACGATGCAGGGACAAGCGCCTGCCACCCGGCCGTTGGCTCCAAATCTGGAGGAAGAGCCGATCGTGCCGGGTGAAGTTGCGACCAATCGAGACGTCACGCGCTTAAGCCAGCTTGCCTTGCAATTGCATGTCGATCCGCTGGTCCTAGTGAATTTCCTGGAAGATCACTCCGTGAACGTCGACGGAGCGGTGCGGGGACCGGGCCTGTATCTTGTAGGTCCGGATGCCGAGCTGCAATCGCTGCTGTTGGCTGCAGGTGGCGTTAGCCGCTGGGCCGACAAAAGTTCCGTCGAGGTTATATCGACGCATGTCGATCCCGACTCCGGAACCTCGCAGACCGAGAGGCGAGCGGTCTCGCTGACCGCTGGGGCAGGCTACATCGTGTCTCCGCACGATGAGGTGCGCATCAACGAGGTGTTCACCGATACGGGAATCGGTTCGGTGACCGTCCAAGGTCAGCTTCGCCATGACGGCACCTACCAGATCGTCCGCGGCGAGCATCTCTCCGATCTTCTGATGCGGGCCGGTGGGCTCACCGACAATGCTTATCCGTATGGAACGATTTTTCTACGCCGTTCCGCGGCCGAGCGAGAACAAGACGCCTTCCGGCGCGAGGCCCAGGAAATCGAGGATCAACTTCTGCTCGCCATGAGTCGGCGCGATCCCAATGCGAAGCTTTCGCCGGACGCGTTCGTGGCCATGCAGAGCTACGTCAATCAGTTGAAGAATCAGAAGGCGCTCGGGCGCGTGTCGGTGGCGGCCGATCCGGCCGTGCTCGCGGCGCACCCCGCGATGGATCCGATGCTCGAACCAGGCGACGTTGTCTATGTTCCGCAACGGCCATTCGCAGTGTCCGTACTAGGCGAAGTCCTGCAGCCGGGCAGTGTTCCTTTCACCCCGGACATGTCCGTGTCGGACTACATCGACCGGTCCGGCGGGTATTCGCCCTACGCCGACAAGTCGCAGACCATCCTGGTGCTACCCGATGGGTCCGCGCGTCGAGTCGAATCATCATGGTTCGATTTTGGTGGCGACGAAATACCGCCTGGGAGCACGATCTACGTTTCGCGCGATATTTCGGGTGTCGACCTGCACCAGATCATCATCGATACGACGCAGATCTTCAGCCAGTTGGCGACGACAGCCGCGGCGATGGCGGTTCTGTCCAAATACTAGATCGAACCAAGCCCTTGGAAGTACGATCATGTTCGTTGCGACGATCTTCCCGCATAGATGGCTGTCCAAGCCGCTCGTGAGTCGCTAACACTTTGTCAAGAGGAGTCCATTTTCAGTAGGTCGATCAAGATCTTGTCGGTTGTATGACGGCGGCGTCCTGTTGCCTTGGCGCAACAGTTTTCAGAGATTGCTTATTGACCCTAAGGGACGGCGTATGGTACGCAGTTCACGCAGTTTTACGAAGTATTTAGGAGGGGTAGGATGTTGAGGAAATTTAGCGCCGTCGCATTGGCCACTTCGATGCTCATCTCGAGCACGACATGCGCGTTGGCTCAAGGCAACCAGGGCGCGCTTACACCGGGGAAAGCAGCGGGTGTAAAGCAGGCACAAATTTTTGGCGGTTCGGACGCGTTAATTCTGTTGCTTGGGGTAGGCATCGTAGCGGGTGGCATTGCACTTGTCGCGTCCGGCGACAATCACGGCACGGTTGGTTCGACGACGACCTGTCCGCTGAGCGGCTGCCCGACCCCACCGCCGCCGCCTCCCCCGACGACAACGACAACGACAACGACAACAGGGACGTAATAGAGCGCGTCGAGACGAATTCAGGCGAATTTCGCTTGTTAGAACAGGGGCTGCGGCATTTTCCGCGGCCCCGCTGTTGTTTTGATTCAATTCAATGATCACGCCGGCGGCCGCAGTATTTCCGTCTCGATCGCGTCGAGCTGCGGATGGACGTGCTGGATAGAGCGCCAGACGAGGCCGCTCACGGGGTCTGTCCAATAGGTGTTTTCGAACGACCAATCGAGCCGGCTGGCGTCGCTGGCACACGACTCCACGACATGCCGCGTGCGGATGCTCTTTCCCAGGATGACGATGGTTTCGTCCCCCACCGGACGATCCCGGCAGGTGATCAATACGGAATAGAGATTCAGATCGGTAAAATCCGCCTGCCAACGCACGACTTGAACGCCGTTCTCGCCCGGCGCGCCAACTCGAGACTCATAGCCGCCAAGATTGTGCTCGAAGCCGGACGTACGCACGATGCGGCCGTCATTGGTCATAATCGCCACACCGGCGGCCGAGGTCCAGAGGCGCTGTCCGCCCGCGTCGCCCGCCAGAATGATCATTGCCTCCGGACTGTCGCCCAGGCGCACCCCCATCGATGCGTAAGGCACGGCGGCGGCCTGTTCGAGCGTCACTCTCCCGCCGTCGCTCCAAATGCTCTTGGTGATTGCATAAAGGGAGGCAACGTCGCCGCCGCCTATGGTGCTGCAACCGGCCAGCGCACAGACGGCCACAATGAGCGGAGCCGCGCGGCGAACCCTACGGCTCGATGAGTTCGTCGAAGTGTTCAGCGATCTCGCCATAACTTGTCTCGCGTGTATCGGCGTAGAGGGAATCGTCGCCGCCAAGCCTTTGTCCACCGTCGCGCGTCAACGCGCTCAAGTGAAGATCGTAGACAGACTGGCTGTAAAGCGGCAATCCCCATTCGAACGGAATATGGAGTGTGATGCCCTTGTCGAAGCTTCCTTCACCGAATCTGCTGAACGGAACGTTTGTAAATGTTGCATACGCGCCGATCTCGACACCGGTGGAGAACCGTCTCGTCACTTCAAACGTAGCGCCGTAATCGCCGGCCAGATAACGTCCAACATGAACCTTTAAATTCAAGCCGTACCAAGGCGATTGATAATAGATCGATGCGTGCCCGGTGAGAACGTTGTAGCTCTGCGCTCCGAATAGGCGGTCGAAGTCGCGTTTCCACACCTGGTAGATGTCCACATTGATGGCAATGCGGCTGTTTTCGGGACGCCACAGAACCTGGCCGCCCCCGCCCATGTACATGTCCTCCAAATAGCCAGCTTTTACTTCGGCGAACACATCGCGTGCCAGCCGCGTTCGATAGACGCCTTGAAGGTTGGAAATCCCATTCTGTCCATGCCTGACATATTGAAGAAGATCGGTGCGCACATGCGGCAAGACGCTGCCGGCGCCGCGACCCAATGTGTAGTCGTTCCAGACATTCGCTGTCAGCTCCACCCCAAGGGTCAGTCCGGGCGCCAACACCACTCCAGCGGCGGCGTCGGCATACACCATGAACTGCAGCGGTTTATCCGGATCGAAAAGATGTTCGGTGAGTTTAGGATCGAGCGACCAGTAGACGTACGGATAATTGCTCGCCGCGGCACGGTCCAGGGCCGGATTGTCGAGCGGCGGCGTGCTCAGCGTGATTGTGTCGCCGATGGAAGAATCTGCAGATCGTGCCACTGTGGCGCGCTCGAGCGCACTGCGCACTACCGTAATTTCCTGCGCCGGCAGGCCAGTCAACGTGGGTATAAGGTGGAAAATCTCGATGGTTGGCGGGGCGTCGGCCATCAGCAGACGGACGATACGTCCTGCAGCTTCGCTTTCCGAGCGATACCGACCGTTTTGGTAATAGAGCCACAATTCGCTGGTGCCGAGCGAAAGCGCGTCCATGTAAAGCGATTGTTTGCTCATATCGGCGCGCAGTGTGCGTTCGAAAGCCGCCTGATCGGTTGCGCCGGCTGTCGTTCCCTTCGAGGCGTCCGCGTCTTGCGTGGTATTTTGTGCATATCTCGCGCGACTTGCGATGGGGCAGATAGTGACAAGCCCGTCGGCGCTTTGCAGATCGGTCATGGCGACCGTCTTGGCGCGCGCTCCGGTCGCCGAAGCGATCTCCGCGTACTTCGCGCATTGCGCATCGGCATTGGCTTGGCGTGCCGCATCGACCACGAGCGTGGCGCCCTCGACATCGATGTCGCGCACGCCGCGGCCTTCACTCAATAGTGCTTGTGTCAGATCCAGTTTGGTTCGTTCGGTCTCGGTGGGCACATGCACCCAAGCACTGCCCGCCGCTACGGCAGCGACGTGTGCGTTGCGGTCGAGCATCAACGAGAGGGCTTTCTGCTGCTGTACATTGTCACGGAAAACCGGCGGAGGAACGGCGGGTCCGATGCGGGCCGTTGATCCCGGCTCTTTGGTCGGATCGCCTCTGAGGGCGATCGTGAAGCCGTACGTCGATCCGTAGTACCAGCCCGCCGACACGGACAATGCGTCAACCAATTGGTAGGACAATCCGAGATTGACCGGCGAGCGCACCTTGACGCCGCCAGGGATGGCGCCCTCGCGCGTGTATTTGTCGGTGCTGTATTCGGCGAGAAGGCTGAGGCCGTCAACCGGTGTATGCCATATCGCGCCGCCGAACACGCCGGTTCTGGGGCCGTGGAAGAACCGGCCGAAATTAACGGTACCGCCGGTCGAAGGGGTCGATACATTGCGTGACTTGAATGAGGAAGAAACATAGCCGAAGGGATTGGGCAGCGTGCCGCTCTCGGCCAGCCGTCCCCAGCCCAGCCCTGCCGTGAAATCCAGACTGCCGATATGTTTGCTGGCCGCTAGGTACTCTCCATTGTACGCATTGTTGCCGATGAGGTCGCGGATGCCAAAAGATATGTCGGGAACATAGTTCCCTTCTCGGGACAACCGGATCTTCAGACTGAAGTTGCGCTGGTAATCCTGCGGCACCGGATCGACACGGACGTAACGGAAAGTGCCTTCAAGCCAAGGCAAGAACTGGAACGAAAGATTGTAGCGTTGTGCCGAGCCAACGTCACCGACTGAAAAGGCGAGTTCGCCATCGTTGGCCATATGGGCGCTGGGCAGGTCGAGGATGCCGATTTCGCCGTAGGTGTCGCGTAGGCGGTTGGACTGCTGTTCCTGGGCACCGGCTGGCGCGGTCGCGCTCAATCCACCCCAGATCGTGGCGAGGCCGCAGAGGACGTAGGCGCGCGCTTGCCGCCAAGAATGCGTGCACCGCGTTCGGCTAGCGGCATGCTGCCTTGGCATCGTCCTGGAATAGGAAATTGCGCCCTCCCGGCAAAGCTCTCGCCCGCCCGCCGAACCAGGAGGCATTTATTCAAACTTTTGAAGCAAACTCAATGCGATATGAGTGCTTGGACGGTCGATTAGACGCCCATGTCCTTCAGAACCGCCCGTAAAGCCGGGGCAATGTCCGGTCGCTGGAGCCCGAGCGCGATATTGGCCTGGAGGAACCCCACCTTGTCGCCGCAATCATAGCGCGCGCAGCTTGTCTGCACGGCGTGGAACGGCATATGCCCGATCAGCCGCGCCATGGCATCCGTCAGTTGTATCTCGCCCCCCGCACCGCGCTCTTGCTTGTCGAGTTCGGTGAAGATCTGAGGCTGCAGGATGTAGCGCCCGATGATGCAGAGCGTCGACGGAGCTTTGTCAGGATGAGGTTTTTCGACCAGTGCCCTCACTTCCGTGGCGTTTCCGCTCTTTTTACCCGGGTCGACGACGCCGTAGCGCTTGGTCTCCTCACGAGGGCGTTCCTCCGCGGCGACGATGCAGCCGCCGCGGACGCGGTGATAGGCTTCTACCATCTGCGCCAGCCCGCTGGGCTTTCCCACCATCAGATCGTCCGGCAAGAGGACCGCGAACGGCTCGTCGCCGATGAAATGGCGCGCGCACCACACGGCGTGCCCCAGGCCCAGCGGCTGCTGCTGGCGAACGAAGCCGACCGAACCGGTCTGCGGCAGCATTTCCAAAAGGCTTCGCAGTTCCGCCGTTTTCTCTTTCGCGCGCAACTGGGATTCCAGCTCGTAGGCGTGATCGAAATGATCAGAGATAATGTGCTTGCCGCGGCCGGTGACGAACACGAACTGCTCGATGCCGGCTTCCTTCGCCTCTTCGACGGCGTATTGGACGACCGGCTTATCCACCACCGGCAGCATCTCCTTGGGCACGACCTTGGTGGCCGGGAGGAAGCGGGTGCCAAGGCCGGCGACGGGAAGGACGGCTTTGCGGACGGGTCTGGAGTTGGGCATGGGAACCTGTTTGCCTGAGGACACTCTTTCATCGCATATCGGTGCGGTTTTCGTCTACTCGCCCGCTGGGCGATATCGTCTCACCCTGGGGCTGAGAGAAGTGGCATTCTCGGCAACCCGGGACCCGTTGAGCGTCTTCTGCGAGTCGCCAAGTGATGTTCTGCCTTTTCGGCGGGCGATGATTCCAACTGTTCGACGAGATACGAAGGCGGGAATAGTGGACGCGAATAACAATGCGGCGTCGGCCCGAGAAGTTGCGTGGTAATCCTGTGACGACGGTCGTTAGCGCTCAGCCTCTCGCTCATCACGCTGACGTTTTCGATCTATGGCCGGCTGCAAGACGACCCGCCCCGGCCCGGCAATACTTTTTGGCCTCGCTCGCAGCCGCCCTTAACGTTAGTCTATAGGGTAGTTCCAATCCTGCCTCGTCCAACATAATCTCCCCATACGCGGCGTCGTGATCATTTGAAAGACTGCCTTATGGATCACAAGCATCGGCTGTACCCCGTCATTCTCTCCGGCGGTTCCGGAACGCGGCTGTGGCCGATGTCGCGCGCCGCACTACCTAAGCAATTACTGGCGCTCAACGGGCCGCGCACGATGATCCAGGACACCGTGCTGCGGGCGCAGCTGCCGGGCGCCGCGACGCCGGTCGTGATCTGCAACGAGAGCCACCGCTTCCTGATTGCCGAGCAGATGAAAAGTATCGGTGTGAAGCCGCAGGCCATCGTGCTCGAACCGCAGGGACGCAACACGGCACCGGCGGCGGCCGTCGCGGCGCTGGTCGCAGCCGACCCCAAGGTAATCATTCTGTTGCTGCCGTCGGATCACGTGGTGACCGACGAAGGGGCGTTCCGCGATGCCGTGGCGGTGGCGATGCGGGCAGCCGAAGCGGGCAACATCGTTACCTTCGGCGTCACGCCCACAAGGCCCGAAACAGGCTACGGCTACATTCAGCGTGGTGTTGCTCTCTCCGGCATCGAAGACGCTTTCAAAGTACGGCGTTTCGTCGAAAAGCCCGATGCCGTGACGGCGGGCGACTACCTTGCCGACGGCGGTTATTTCTGGAACAGCGGCATGTTCGTTTTCCGCGCCGATGTGTTGTTGGAGGAAACCGCCCGCCACGCGCCCGAGGTGGCTGCGGCCGTGCGCGATGCGGTGGCCAAAGCCAAGCGCGACCCCGACTTCATCCGCCTCGATGCCGAGAGCTTCGCACGGGCGCCGAACATCTCCATCGATTATGCCGTCATGGAACGCACCGACCGAGCCGCCCTGGTGCCGAGCGCGCTCGGCTGGAGCGACGTCGGCTCGTGGTCGTCCTTGTGGGAAATTCAGGAACAGGACGGGGACGGCAATGTCCTGCAGGGCGACGTGATCGCGCACGACACGCGCGGCTCCTTCGTGCGCAGCGAAAAAGGATTGGTGGCGCTGGTGGGCGCACGCGATCTTGCCGTGATCGTTACCAGAGATGCTGTGTTGGTGGCGGACAAATCGAAGGCACAGGACGTCAAGAGCATCGTGGATCGTCTCAAGGACGCAAAGCGAAGCGAATGCACCGAGCACGCCAGGGTGTTCCGGCCCTGGGGAAATTACGAGGCCCTTGAACTCGGCGATGGTTTTCAAGTCAAGCGCATCGTCGTCAATCCCGGCGGACGCCTGTCGTTGCAGATGCATCACCACCGTGCGGAGCATTGGGTCGTAGTGGAAGGTATCGCGCTGGCGACAGTCGGTGAGAAGGTAACTACGCTAAAAGAAAATGAGTCGATATTCATCCCTCTGGGCGAAAAGCACCGCCTGGAAAATCCCGGCAAGACGCAGCTCATCCTGATCGAGGTGCAGTGCGGCTCCTACCTCGGCGAAGACGACATCGTGCGTTTCGAGGACGTCTACGGGCGAGTTCCAGAGAAGAAATGACCGTTCCTTGGCCGGGTAACTTACCGAGGTTGATTTCTGCCGCGGAAGGTTGAAAACGACCCTAAAATGACGGCCGGGACCTGACAGTTTGAACGAGATTTTGCGCTTGAGCGGAAGCGGCAGCCAAATTGGAAATACTCAACGCATATGGCATCTTAGAGGGGCGCGACTGTCGCGGGCTGGTCCGGCGAGTTCGTCTACGACCGCAGTAAACCGGACGGCATGCCCCGCAAGGTCATGGATGTGAGCCACCTTGCCGCCCTCGGCTGGAAGGCGCAAACCCGCCTCCAGGACGGGCTGAAGGCCGCCTATGACTGGTATGCGGCCAATGCCGAACGGAAGCGCACGGCGGCGACATAGCCGGTCCCTTGCGCGGGAGGATACGAAGGCTTATTTCACAGTGTCTCATTGTTATCTTGTAGGTAATACACGGTAATGGCTGTTATTTCCCATCTGCGCCGACTGGAGGCGGAGAGCATCCACATCATGCGCGAGGTGGCGGCCGAGTTCGCCAACCCGGTGATGCTCTACTCCATCGGCAAGGATTCGTCGGTGATGCTGCATCTGGCGATGAAAGCATTTTATCCGTCCAAGCCGCCGTTTCCGTTTCTGCATGTCGACACGACGTGGAAGTTCCGCGAGATGATCTCGTTTCGCGACGCTACCGCCAAGCGCCTCGGCCTCAAGTTGCTGGTGCATGTGAACGAAGAGGGTGTTGCGCGCGGCATCAACCCGTTCGATTCCGGATCGGTGTTGCACACCCAAGTGATGAAGACCGAAGCACTGAAACAGGCGCTCGACAAATACGGCTTCGATGCCGCCTTCGGCGGCGCGCGCCGCGACGAAGAAAAATCCCGCGCCAAGGAACGCATCTTCTCTTTCCGCACGGCAACCCATGCCTGGGACCCCAAGAACCAGCGCCCCGAGCTTTGGCACGTCTACAACACGCGCATCAACAAAGGCGAATCCATTCGCGTCTTTCCGCTGTCGAACTGGACCGAGCTCGACGTGTGGCAATACATCCTGGCAGAAAATATCCCCATCGTGCCGCTTTATCTCGCCCAGAAGCGGCCGGTGGTGTCACGCGACGGTACGCTGATTCTGGTCGACGACGAACGGATGAAATTGCGCAAAGGAGAAACGGCCGAAGAACGGCTGGTGCGTTTCCGCACGCTGGGCTGCTATCCGTTGACAGGTGCCATCGAATCCTCCGCCGACACGCTGGAGGCGATCGTGACCGAGATGCTCACGGCGCGGACCTCCGAGCGCCAAGGCCGCCTGATCGACAGCGACGAAAAAGCCTCGATGGAGAAGAAAAAGCGCGAGGGGTATTTCTGATGGACGCCGCCCTCGAAGCCTATCTTGCCGCGCAGGAGAAGAAATCGCTGCTGCGTTTTCTGACCTGCGGCAGCGTCGACGACGGCAAGTCCACATTGATCGGCCGGCTGCTCTACGATTCAAAGCTTCTGTTCGAAGATACGTTGTCCGCGCTGGAGAAGGACTCCAAACAACATGGCACAACCGGCGGCGACATCGATTTCGCGCTGCTGGTGGACGGTCTCGAGGCCGAACGCGAGCAGGGCATCACCATCGACGTCGCCTACCGTTTCTTCGCCACCGAAAAGCGCAAGTTCATCGTCGCCGATACGCCCGGTCACGAGCAGTACACCCGCAACATGGCGACCGGTGCTTCGAATTCCGAGTTGGCGATTCTGCTGGTCGATGCGCGCAAGGGTATGCTGACCCAGACCCGGCGCCACGCTTACATCGCCTCGCTACTCGGCATCCGCCACGTCGTGTTGGCGGTGAACAAGATCGACCTAGTTGGCTTTTCGCAGGAAGTCTTCGACCGCATCTCGGCGGAGTTCTCGAACTTTGCCGCGCACCTGGGATTCCTCAGCCGTTTCGCGATCCCCATTTCGGCGCGCTTTGGCGACAACGTGACCTCGAAGAGCGCAAAGATGCCGTGGTATGGTGGTCCACCGCTGCTGACCTTCCTGGAATCGGTGGACGTGGAATCCGCGCTGGCGGATAAGCCGTTCCGGATGCCGGTGCAGTGGGTCAACCGCCCCAATCTCGATTTCCGCGGCTTTTCGGGCACTATCGTGGGCGGCCGCATCAAGCCGGGCGATACGATTGCGGTTGCGAAATCCGGGCGCACGAGCACGGTCAAACGCATCGTCACCATGGACGGCGAGCTTTCCGAAGCTTCCGTCGGCGAGGCGGTGACACTGACCTTGACCGACGAGATCGACATCTCGCGCGGCGATGTTTTGTGCGCAGCGAACGCGCGTGCCGAAGTGTCCGACCAATTTGCGGCGCATCTACTTTGGATGTCCGAAGAGGAGCTGCTTCCCGGTCGGCAATATCTGCTGAAGCTTGCGACCTCTACGGTCTCCGCACAGGTGACGGCCCTCAAGCACAAGGTCGACGTCAACAGCCTCGAACAGCTGGCGGCCAAGACCCTGCGCCTGAACGAGATCGGCTATGCCAATTTCTCGCTCGCCCAGCCGCTGGCGTTCGATCCCTATGCAGAGAACCGTGACATGGGCGGCTTCATCCTGATCGACCGCTTCAGCAACGCCACCGTCGGCGCCGGCATGATCGATTTTGGGCTCAGGCGCGCCACCAACGTCCATTGGCAAGCCCTTGACATCGACAAGGATGCGCGCGCCGCCCTCAAGCACCAGAAACCCGCCGTACTTTGGTTCACCGGTTTGTCGGGATCGGGCAAATCGACCATTGCCAATCAAGTGGAGTGCGCGCTCCTGGCCCAAGGCCGCCATACCTATCTGCTCGACGGAGACAATGTGCGCCATGGCCTAAACCGCGATCTGGGTTTCACCGACGCAGACCGCGTCGAGAACATCCGGCGGGTAGCGGAGACGGCGAAGTTGTTCGTGGACGCCGGGTTGATCGTGCTGGTGTCGTTCATTTCGCCGTTCCGCTCCGAGCGGCGCATGGCGCGCGAGATGGTGGGCGAGGGCGAGTTTATCGAGGTCTTCGTCGATACCCCGCTCGCGGTCTGCATGCAGCGCGACCCGAAAGGGCTATACCGGAAGGCCACGGCCGGCGAGATCAAAAATTTCACCGGCATCGACAGCCCCTATGAACCCCCGGAGGAGGCGGAACTTGTGCTGCACACCGTCGGCATCGAGCCGTCGGTGCAGGCCGCAGCCATCCTCTCCTATCTCAAGGACCGAGGTTACATCGCTTGAAGCATCCGCGACCAAAGCCGGCTCTTGACAGCCGGCGTTACTAGTAATACTACTACAAGTAAGAGTAAGGATTGTGCCATGCGGATCACGACCAAAGGGCAGGTGACCATTCCGGCGGAAATCCGTGAGAAAGCCGGTTTGTTGCCGCACACCGATGTCGAATTCGTTTACGACGGGCGTCATGTGCGGATTATGCGCAAGCTCAGGCGGGCGAATGAGAGCCGCGGCGAACGCGTGACCGCGCATCTGCGCGGGCGCGGGGATGTCGCGATGAGCACGGATGAGATCATGGCGCTCACCCGCGGCAACTGATGGCGGTTCTCGTCGACAGCAACGTCCTGTTGGACCTAATGACCGAGGATCCACGTTGGTTTCGATGGTCATCCCAGGCGATCGAAGCGGCGGCAGAGCGTACACGTTTGGTCATCAACGCGATCATCTATGCCGAAGTGTCGGTGCGTTTCATGCGTGTTGAAGACCTTGAAGAAACGTTACCGAGAGAGATGTTCGGCCGCGAACATCTGCCTTACGAAGCCGCGTTCCTTGCGGGCAAAGCATTCGCGGCCTACCGGCAGCGCGGTGGTGCACGGACCTCCACTTTGCCGGATTTTTTCGTCGGCGCGCACGCAGCGGTGGCGGGCTACGAACTACTGACACGCGATGGCGCGCGCTACCGCACTTACTTCCCTAAGCTCGCGCTCATAGCACCCAAATAGTAGTGAAATTCTCCGGCCTGCGTCAGCTTGGCCTTCTCACTTTTTCTTGAAGACAGACTCCTGTGGCGGCGAGTAAGGTCCGCATCAACCGCTTATCGGGCCCGACGATTTCGATCGCGGCCACAACCATGAGGGAACCCTTGTTATGTCTCGGATTCGCGCGATCAGTCTCGGCGCCGTCGCCGCATTGGCGCTGTCTGCCTGTGCCATGAATGACAAGCCAGTGCCGCCTTCGGCGCCTGTCGTGCAGCCGGCGGAAACGAACCCGTTTTTCGAACCCAGCCCGTTGCCGTTTCAGGCGCCGCAGTTCGACCGCATCAAGGACGCCGACTATCAGCCCGCGATGGAAGAGGGCATGAAGCGCCAGTTGGCCGAAGTCGAAGACATCGCGAACAATCCCGCGCCGCCCACCTTCGACAACACCGTCACAGCGATGGAGAAATCCGGCCAGATGCTCGATCGCGTGCAAAGAGTGTTCAACGCGGTGACCGCGGCCAACACCGACGATACGCTGCAGAAAGTGCAGGAGACCGAGGCGCCCAAATTTGCCGCCCACCACGATGCCATCTTTCTCAACGATAAGCTGTTCAAGCGCGTCGAGGCGATTTACGACCAACGCGACAAGCTCGGCCTCGATCCCGAGGCTTTGAAGCTGATCGAGGTCTACCACCACGACTTCGTGCAGGCTGGTGCCATGCTGTCGGATGCCGACAAGGCAAAGCTGCGCGACATCAACAAGCAGCTCTCCACGCTGGAGACCGCTTTCGAAGCGAAACTTCTGGCCGGGACAAAGGCCGGTGCGTTGGTCGTCGACGACAAGTCCAAATTGGCGGGTCTGAGCGAGGGCGCTATTTCCGCCGCCGCGCAGGCGGCCGAAAGCCGCGGCCTGAAGGGCAAATGGGCGATCCCGCTGCAGAACACGACCCAGCAGCCGTCGCTGCAGTCGCTGAACGACCGCGCGGTGCGCAAGGAGTTGTTCGAGCATTCCTGGACGCGCACCGAAATGGGCGACGCCAACGATACCCGCGACACCATCGCCACGCTGGCGAAGCTGCGTGCCGAAAAAGCTCAGTTGTTGGGCTTCCCCAACTATGCCGCTTATGTGCTGGATGACCAGATGGCCAAGACGCCGGCGGCGGTGGAGAAGTTCCTCTCCAAGCTCGTTCCGGCCGCCACCGCCAAGGCGCGCGGCGAGGCCAAGGACATCCAAGCGGTAATCAACAAGGACGGCAAACACTTCAAGCTCGAACCGTGGGACTGGGACCATTACGCCGAGCAGGTGCGCAAGGCCAAGTACAATCTCGACGAGGATCAGATCAAACCGTACTTCGAAGTCAACAACGTGCTCGAGAATGGCGTACTCTATGCCGCGACCCAGCTCTACGGGATCACCTTCAAGGAACGCAAGGACATCCCCGTCTATCAGCCGGACGTTCGCGTGTTCGAGGTTGACGACAAGGATGGCTCGCCGTTGGGCCTGATGTATTTCGACTACTTCAAGCGCGACAACAAATCGGGCGGCGCCTGGATGGATAATTTCGTCGGTCAGTCCAAGCTGCTCGGCACCAAGCCGGTGATCTACAACGTCGCCAATTTCACCAAGCCCGCGCCGGGAAAGCCTACGTTGATCTCGGTCGACGACGTCACCACCATGTTCCACGAATTCGGCCATGCGCTTCACGGCCTGTTTGCCGCTCAGGAATATCCGACCCTGTCCGGCACCAACGTGGCGCGCGACTTCGTCGAGTTCCCTTCGCAGTTCAACGAACATTGGGCGCTGAATTCGACGGTCTTGAAGCACTACGCGGTCCACTACGAAACCGGCAAGCCGATGCCGCAGGCACTGGTGGACAAGATCAAGAAGGCGGAGAAGTTCAACCAGGGATACGATTTGACCGAGCTGTTGGCCGCAGCGCAGCTCGACATGCAGTGGCACACGCTGCCGGCCAGCGCGCCCAAGCAAAATGTCGACAAATTCGAAGTCCAGGCGCTGAAGAACACGCACCTGAGCCTGGCCGATGTTCCGCCGCGCTATCGTTCCAGCTATTTTCTGCACATCTGGGCGAACGGTTACGCGGCGGGCTACTACGCCTATCTGTGGACCGAAATGCTCGACGACGACGCCTATCAGTGGTTCCGGCAGCATGGCGGGCTGACCCGCGCCAACGGCCAGCACTTCCGCGACACGGTCCTGTCACGCGGCCACACGCTGGATTACGGCGAGATGTACCGCGCCTTCGCGGGCCGCGATCCGCAGATCGGCCCGATGCTGGTGCACCGCGGTCTGGTGAAAGGCAAGGAGTGAACGCTCGGCGCGAGGGGCGGCCACGAGCCGCCCGTCGGCCTTATCAGTACCCGCCGTCTCTTGCATTGTTCGCCCTGCCGGCCGCGTCGTTGACCGGTTCGGCGTTGAAACCAGTCTGCGTGATGACGACCCTATAGACCGCGCCGTCCGCCAGCGGCATGAAATTCGCCGAGCCGAAGCGGCGGTCCTGCACCAAGGCGTGGCCGATCAGCCAGTTAACCCAGCTCTCGGGCAGATACTGGTCGATTTGCGGCAGCGGGCCCTTGATGTCGCAGGACGTGATCGGCCGGCCATTCGCTTCCTCAGCCGAATAATACATGTTCGAAATCTGGTTGAGCGTGTAGGTCGCGTTCAGTCCCAGTTCGTTGGCCCACGGCTTCCACTTCTGTACGCGTCCGCTGAGCAGCCACTCGTCGCCTTGCAAGGTGCAGGTTGTCGTGCGGTCCGTTCCGTCGAGGCGATGCACGGTGACGTCGTAAAGCTTCTGCGCCGGATTCTGCGCGTGGATGCTGATCTCGGCCACCGGCGCTTCATAGGTCAGCCGCGAATAGCTTTGCAGGTTAAGGCCGAGAAGCCCCGCGGCGAGCCCGCCGATGGCGATCGCGCCGCCGCCGCCCAGCCCGAGGCCGGCTCTGGCCGCGCGTCCGTGCAGCATGTGTCCCGCGCCCCCCAGGAAGAACAAAAAACCCAACCCCGCCACCACGAGCGGCGCGACGAACCAGATCATTCCCATCGCACACCCCTTGCTTACGCCTTCGTCAGCCTACAAGCCGTAGGCGGCCAGCGTCCAGTTTGGGAGTGCATTGCGGCGGAAAATCGCCCAAGTGCGGGCTATTTTGCGCGCCCCCGCCCGACGCTGAAATATGCAAATCCGGCATCCTTCATCGGTCCCGGGCGGTAGATGTTGCGCAAATCGACCATCAACGGCCGCTTGAGCAGCGATTTCACGCGCCCCAGATCGAGCGCGCGAAACTCGTTCCACTCGGTGAGGATCACTGCGCCATCGGCGCCTTTGAGCGCGTCGTAGGTATCCTTGCAGAGGTCGAGATTAAGCAGCTTCTTGGCTTCCTTTCCCCCTTCGGGATCGTAGGCCTGGATGCGCGCGCCTTTGCTTTGCAGATACGGCACGATGACCAGACTCGGCGCATCGCGCATGTCGTCGGTGTTCGGCTTGAAGGTCAGGCCCAGCACGGCAATGATCTTCCCGGACACGCCGTCGAAAGCGCGTTCGATCTTTTCCGCCATCTCCTGCTTGCGGGCGCTGTTGACGGCCACCACCGCTTCGACGATGCGCGTCGGCGCGCCGTAATCCTGCGCCGTCTTGAGCAGCGCCAGCGTATCCTTTGGAAAACAGGCGCCGCCGTATCCCGGCCCCGCGTGCAGGAATTTGTTGCCGATGCGTCCGTCGAGCCCCATGCCGCGCGCCACATCCTGCACGTCGCCACCGACTTTCTCGCAGAGATTGGCCATCTCGTTGATGAACGTGATTTTCGTCGCCAGAAATGCGTTGGCCGCGTATTTGATCAATTCCGAGGTCTCGCGGCTGGTGAAGACGATAGGCGTCTCGTTCAGATAGAGGGGGCGGTAGATTTCCCTCATCACCGCGCGGGTGCGTTCGGTATCGCAGCCCACGACCACGCGGTCGGGCCGGCGAAAATCCTCGATAGCGGAACCCTCGCGCAGGAATTCCGGATTGGAGGCCACGTCGAAATCCGCATCGGGGCGCCCCTTGCGGACGATTTCCTCGACCTTGCGATTGGTGCCGACGGGAACCGTCGATTTGGTGACGATCACCGTATAATCCGACAGACAGGCCGCGACTTCCTCGGCGACGGCGAAGACGTAGCTCAAATCCGCGTGGCCGTCGCCCCTCCGGCTGGGCGTTCCCACGGCGATGAACACCGCTTCCGCACCCGGGACGACTTTCTTCAGGTCGGTATCGAAGGTCAGGCGTCCGGCCTTGACGTTGACGGCCACGACGTCCTCCAGACCCGGCTCGTAGATCGGCATCACGCCCTGTTTCAGGCCGGCGATCTTGTCGGTATCGTTGTCGATGCAGACCACGTCGTGGCCGAACTCCGAAAGGCATGCCCCGGAGACGAGGCCGACATATCCGCTTCCGATCATCACGATTCGCATGGAGTGCTCCTGACTGAATGACCTGCCCGCCGGGCCCAAAAACCCTGCGGCTGCACCCGCTATATTGCACAAATCCGTGACCGCGAAAGTCACGAAAATTATCATTCCTTGACAAAATGACGGTAAGATTGCCGAAGCTGAGTTGGGCGCCATGATCGAAGTCCGTGACCTTGTGTACGAGTACCCGTCGGTGCGCGCGCTGAAGGGCGTGTCCCTGCACATCCGGCCGCAGACCATTACCGCTTTGGTCGGTCCGAACGGCGCGGGCAAGACGACCTTCTTGCGATGCCTCGCGGCGCTGGAGCCGCCTTATTCGGGTACCGTGACAATCGATGGACTGGACACGCGCGACGCCCCGCGTGCGATTCACTCGCGGCTGGGCTATCTGCCGGACTTCTACGGCCTGTACGACGCCCTGAATGTTAGACGCGTTCTGACTTATGCGGCGCGTTCGCGCGGGATCGCTGCGGCCATGGTCGCCGGCGCGGTCGAAAAAGCTGCCGGTCGGGTCGCCCTGATGGACCGGCTGGAAGCCAAAGCGGGCGAATTGTCGCGCGGGCTGCGCCAGAGGCTGGCAATCGCACAGGTCATCGTCCACGAACCGCGCGTCCTTCTGCTCGACGAACCGGCGGCCGGCCTCGATCCTCAGGCGCGCCGCGATCTCTCCACATTGCTGGTGACGCTCAAAGACGGAGGCATGACGCTCGTCGTCTCCTCGCACATCCTGGCCGAGCTGGAAGACTATTGTTCGGAAATGATCATCATCGAGGCCGGACTGATCGTCGGCGGCCAGGCGATCAAGGTGCGCGATGTGGAGCGCCCGCGCTACATGCTGGAGATCGCCACCGCGCGCAGCGATCTGCGTGAATTCCTGGCTGGGCGTGCCGGTGTGGACGTGATCGAGGCGGACCAGCACCACGCACTAATCACACACACCAAGAACGCAGCCGCGCGCGCCCGGCTGATCCGCGACCTCTTGGCATCCGGCTTCGAGGTGTCGAGCTTCGGGGAGTCGACGAAGGCGCTGGAGGACGCGTATTTCAAGCAGGTGGGGCAGGGGGCATGAACCCGGAATTCCAACGCAATCTGTGGCTGGAATTGACTCCGCGCCGGATGTTCCTGATGGCGTTGGTGCTGGCGTTGATCTTTTTCGCGGCGGCGCTGACGGACGGGATGGTCAGCGGTCCAGGCGAAGCGGCGCGCTGGCTCTATTATCTGATCGTCGTGGTCTGGGGCACGCGCAACGCGGCGCGCGCCGTGGTGGGCGAAATCCGCGACCGCACCTGGGACGGCCAGCGTCTGTCCTCGCTGGGCGCCGGCACCATGACTTGGGGCAAGCTGTTCGGTTCCACCGTCTTCAATTGGTTCGGCGGCGCGATATGCCTGGCGGTGATCCTGGCCGATCTGTTCGGCAAACACGGCGTCGGGGTGGCGCTGATCGAATTCGTCTATTACGTCTCCATCGGCGTGATCGCACAGGCGGCCGCGCTGCTTGTCAGCCTTGTCGCCGCGGGCCGCCGCCAGGCCCATTCGCAATTCGAAGTCTTCCTCTATCAAGCCGCCGGACTTGGCGCGGCAATCGCTGTTTATCTGGTCTGGGCGACGGCCGATCCCGCAGGCTCCATCCTTGCCCGGACGGCGCCCACGGATTTCACCGTCTGGTGGGGACTGACGCTGGACGCGCGAGCCTTCCTGCTTCTGTCGCTGGCGATCTTCACGGCGTGGACGCTGGTAGGCTGCGTGCGCCAGATGCGGCTCGAACTCAAGATGCGCAACGGGCCGTTCGTATGGCTCGGGTTCCTAATCTTCATCGGAATCTACGTGGCGGGCTTCGATGCGTGGCTTTCCGGCAATCGCGATCTGGCGCATCTCGATGCGGTGGCCCGCCGGCTGCTGCTGGGGGATACGACGTTCGCCGTGATCGCCTATCTGATGGTGTTTCTCGAACCGAAAGACCGCGTGCACTACCGTTGGCTGGGAAGCGCCTTCGCCAAATTCGATCTGAGATCGGCGCTGGGCGGCCTGCAAGGCTGGATGACGTCCTATCTCTTCGCACTGGCGCTCGGGACTGCGCTGCTCGTTCGGCTGGCGTCCGAACCGCAGGACCAGGCGACAGTTGGCGCGATGCTCGGGTTTTTCTCCCGCGATGTGGCGATCGTTGTGCTCGCGAACATGATGTCGCGCAGGAAGAGCGGTGATTTTGCCGCCGTGGCGATCCTGTTCTCGCTTTACGTACTGCTTCCCGCCATCGTCAAAGGCCTGAATTACGAAACAGCCCTTGTGGTCTTCTTCCCGCGCGCCAGCGACCCCGTGTGGCTGTCGCCGCTCTTGGCGTGGAGCGAAGCCGTGC
Source organism: Alphaproteobacteria bacterium (assembly GCA_028871795.1). GTDB lineage: Bacteria > Pseudomonadota > Alphaproteobacteria > Micropepsales > Micropepsaceae > Rhizomicrobium. Next base: position 25,208 of record JAGWMG010000013.1, read on the forward strand.
TGGCGGCGGTGCTGGCCTTCGGCAGCCTCGCGCTGCCGGAAGAGAGAGCCAAGACGCAAGCGGCGTCGGGGACTCCTTAAACGCTTCCGTCAAAGGGTTGATCTTCTTCGCCAAATTTCCTGCCGCACGCTTGCCTGTACGGCAAGAAGGTCCCTTTCTGTCTCAAGCTTGTCACACCCTATGGGACTTCCACCGTGGCATTTTCGGGTTGTGACGAAGCAGAACGAAGCGTTCTCCGCGAGTCGAGCACCCTTGAGACGCGGTTCGCGGATCGATCCTGGGAGGGAGCACCCGATGCACAAATTCTTGGTCAGAAGTCCCGCAGTTCTCATGCTTGGCGCGAGCCTGCTTGTCGGCGGTTGCGCGACGACAGAATCGGTGCAACACGCGCAAAGCACCGCGGACTCTGCGCAGCAGAATGCTTCAGCGGCGATGTCCGCCGCGCAGAAGGCGCAAAGCACCGCGGACGCCTCTGCGCAGAAGGCGCAAGAGGCGGAGGCCGCCGCCCGGGAAGCGCAGATGAAAATCGACTCGTGGGCTGCCGAAAAGCATGAAAGGCATGAGGGTGCGCGGCACCACCATCACCGCCACCACCACCGCGCCCATCATCGGCACCATACGGCCAAGACGACGCAGTAAGGGACGCGTTCGTGGGGATCGGGTGGTCAGACACCTTGTTTCCTTCATCCCGCCCTTAAGTACCGCACCGCTTCGTCGCGGCCGAAGAGATACAGCAGCACCCGCAATGCCTCGCCGCGCGGCGATTTCAGGTCGGGATCGCGCGATAACACCAGCTTGGCGTCGTCGCGTGCGGCCGTGAGCAGTTCGCCGTGCGCGGCCAGATCGGCCATGCGGAACTCGATCTCGCCGCTTTGCCGCGTGCCGAGCAACTCGCCCGGGCCGCGCAGGCGCAAATCCTCTTCGGCGATGACGAAACCGTCGTCGGTCTCGCGCAAAGTCTTGAGCCGCGCCTTGGCGGTTTCGCCCAACGGCGGTTGGTACACAAGCAGACAGCTCGACTTCCGCGCCCCGCGTCCGACGCGCCCGCGCAACTGGTGAAGTTGTGCCAAGCCGAAGCGCTCGGCGTGTTCCACCACCATGATGGTCGCTTCGGGTACGTCCACGCCCACTTCGATGACCGTGGTGGCGACCAGCAGCGCGATGTCGCCATTCTTGAAGCGTTCCATGGCGGCGTCGCGTTCCACCGCTTTCATCTGGCCGTGGACCAGACCGACTTTGGGCCCCAGCGCCTTCCTCAACTCCACCGCGCGTTCCTCGGCGGCGGCAAGGTCGATCTTCTCGGACTCCGCCACCAGCGGGCACACCCAATAGGCGCGCGCGCCGGTCGCAATCGCTTTACGCAGATGCTCCACCACTTCGTCCAGCCGTTCGACGGGCAGCACCCGCGTCTCCACAGGTTTGCGACCCGGCGGCCGTCCGTGCAGCCGCGATACGTCCATGTCGCCATAGGCCGTCAGCGCCAGCGTGCGCGGGATCGGCGTCGCCGTCATCACCAGCACGTCGACCAGCCGCTCGGCTTTGCCCTGCAGGGTCATGCGCTGGTGCACGCCGAAGCGGTGCTGTTCGTCGACCACCGCCAGACCCAGATCTCGGAAGGCGACGTCCTCCGAGAACAGGGCATGGGTGCCGACCAGAATGTCGATCTCGCCCTTGGCCAGCGCCTCCAGCGTGGCGTCGCGCGACGGTCCGCGTTCGCGCCCGGTGAGCAGTGCCATCCGTACGCCGGCGGCCTTCGCGATCGGCTCCAGCGCCGCCATATGCTGGCGCGCGAGGATTTCGGTGGGCGCCATCAACGCGCCTTGGGCGCCGGCTTCCACCGCGCCCAGCAGCGCCAGCATGGCGACCACGGTCTTGCCCGCGCCCACATCGCCTTGCAGCAGCCGCAGCATACGCGTTGGCGAGGCCATGTCGGCCTCGATCTCGCCCAGCGTCTGCTGCTGCGCCTCGGTGAGCACGAAGGGCAGGGCCACCAGCGCTTTGGCCTTCAGATGGCCGTCGCCGTTCAGCACGCGGCCTTTGGCGGCGCGCATATGGGCGCGAATCAGGATCAACGCGAGCTGGTTCGCCAGGAGTTCGTCATAGGCCAGCCGCGAGCGCTCCGGCGTATCGGGCGAAAGGTCGGCCTCGTGCACCGGCGCGTGCGCCTTGTGCAGTGCCTCGGCGAACGGCTGCCAGCCGCGGGCCTTGAGGAACGAGGCGTCCTGCCACTCGGGCACCGCCGGCACCTTTTCCAGCGCCCCGCGGATCGCCTTGGCCAGCGATTTGCCGGGAAGATTCTCCGTCAGCGCATAGACCGGTTCGTGCAGCGGCAGTTCAGGTTCCTGCTCTGGCGGTAGCACATAGTCGGGATGGGGCATTTGAAGACGGTTGTTGAAGCGTTCGATGCGCCCGCTGACGATGCGCCGCGAGCCCTTGGGCAAAGCCTGGTTCAGATAATCCGCATGGGCATGGAAGAAGACAAGTTCCATCGCGGCTGTGTCGTCCGAACAGCGCACGCGATAGGGCTGGCGCTTGTCGTAGGGCGGCAGATGGTCGAGCACGTTGACGGCGACGGTGGCGATGCGCCCCGCCTCGGCTGCGATCAACTTGGGGCGGTAGGAGCGGTCCACGACACCCGTCGGCAGATCGAAGATCAAATCCACCAGGCGGCGGCCCGCGACCTGCGCGATCAGCTTTTCCAGCCTGGGGCCGACGCCCGGCAGGGTGCGCGTCTCGGCGAAGAGGGGGAACAGAATCGCTGGCCGCATGGTCCCGAAAGAATAATGGAGGGGCGGCCGCCCGTCATTGGCCCGCCTCTGGCAGGCGGGGACGGCAGGGTCTATATCCCGCCCATGACAGAGATCGGAAAAGGTGGCTCTTTGGAGACCCGCCGCAAACGGCTGTTGTTCAGAGCACGGCGGCGGGGCTTCAAGGAGGTCGATCTGATCTTCGGAACCTTCGCCGCGCGCGAACTGGCGGACCTGGACGAAGCCGGTCTCGACCAGCTCGAAGCCCTTCTCGACGCGCCGGATCAAGAGGTTTTCTCCTGGCTCAAGGGCGAGGCGCCGGTGCCGGCGGCGTACGACACTTCCGTATTCGCGAAGCTCAAAGCCTTGTGCAGGCGCAAGAACCCGACGTGGAACGTGTAAGCTATATCGCGCGCGCCGAAGGCCGTTTGACCGTCACCGGTGCGCCGGAGGGCTACGACGCCTGGCTGGCGGCGGAAGCGGCGTTGCGATTGAAGGGCTTGGTGGTGTTCGTCGCGCCCGACGATATCCACGCCGCCAGCGCCGCCGACGCGATGCGATTTTTGACCCCTGGCGTGTCCGTGCTGTCCTTCCCCGCCTGGGACTGCCTGCCTTACGACCGGGTTTCTCCCAAGCCCGACATCGAAAGCTTGCGCTTGGCGACGCTGGCGGCGTTGGCGCGGCGCACCAAGGATTCTGGACCCGCCGTCGCCGTCACCACGGTCAACGCCATCCTGCAGCGCGTGCCGCCGCGCGAAGCCATCCTGGGGGCGAGCTTCGCCGCCCGCGCAGGCGACGCCGTCTCGCACGAGAAGCTGGCGTTGTTCCTGGCCCATAACGGCTATGTCCGCACCGGCACGGTGCGCGAGCCGGGCGATTTCGCGCTGCGCGGCGGCATCGTCGATCTGTGGCCGCCGGGCGAACAGCCGCTGCGGCTGGATTTCTTCGGCGAGACGCTCGACGCCATCCGCCGCTTCGACGCCGAGACGCAGTTGTCCTCGGGCGAAGCCGCGGCGATCGAACTCTTGCCCGCCAGCGAAGTGCCGTTTGACGACGCCGCGATCAGCCGTTTCCGCTCGGGCTATGTCGCCGAATTCGGTCCGGCCAGCGACGATCCGCTTTACGAATCCGTCAGTGCGGGACGCCAGGCGCAAGGCATGGAGCATTGGCTGCCGCTGTTTTACGGCAAGCTCGAGACTCTGTTCGATTTTGCGCCGCGGGCGCTGCTGATGCTTGGCCACCACGCCGACGAGGCGAAAGCCGTGCGGCTGGAGCTCGTCGCCGATTACTACCAGACGCGGCGGCAATTCCTGAAGGGCGACGGCAAGGCCAGGGAGGGGCTGAAATCCCCGCCCTACAAACCGCTCAAGCCCGAACGCCTTTATCTGACCGCCGAGGAATGGAACGCCGCGCTCGCCCGCCATCCGGTGCGCGATCTTTCGCCGTTCCAGGCGCCGGAGTCGAAAGCTTCCGTGGACGCGGGCGGCAAGCTGGGCCGTGATTTCGCGCCCGAGCGCGCGCAAGGCAAGGTCAACGTCTTCGAGGCGGCCGACGCGCACATCGATGCGCTGCACGCGGCAGGCAAGCGCGTGATCGTCGCCGCCTGGACGGAAGGCTCCGCCGAACGCATGGGCGGAGTGTTGGCCGATCACGGCCTTTCCGCCATCCGCCGCGTCGGCGATTGGCCAGACGCGCAGAAGATGGCCGCGAACGGCGTTGGCTTGGCCGTGCTCGGGATCGAACACGGTTTCGAGGCGCCCGATTTCGCCGTCGTGACCGAGCAGGACATCCTCGGCGACCGCATGGTGCGTTCGCATACGCGGGCGCGCCGGGCGCAGAATTTCCTCTCCGAAGCGTCCGGCTTGGCGCCCGGCGATCTCGTCACCCACATCGAGCACGGGGTGGGGCGATACGTCGGCCTGCGGACCATCGACGTCACGGGCGCCCCCCACGATTGCCTGGAGCTGCAATATGACGGCGGCAAGCTGTTTCTGCCGGTCGAGAATATCGAGCTTCTGACGCGTTACGGCGCGGAAGAAGGCGCGGCGCAACTCGACCGTCTCGGCGGCGCGGGTTGGCAGCAGCGCAAGGCACGCGCCAGGGAACGCGTGCGCGAGATCGCCGGCGAACTGATCCGCATCGCCGCGGCGCGCGAACTGAAGTCGTTGCCGCCCTGCGATCCGCCGCAAGGCCTTTACGACGAATTCTGCGCGCGCTTTCCCTATCAGGAGACCGAAGACCAGGAAAAGGCCATCGCCGACGCCATCGAAGATCTCGCCAGAGGTCGGCCAATGGACCGGCTGATCTGCGGCGACGTCGGCTTCGGCAAGACGGAAGTGGCGCTGCGCACCGCCTTCGTCGCTGCGATGGCGGGCAGCCAGGTCGCCGTGGTCGTGCCCACCACGCTTCTGGCCCGCCAGCATACCAAGGTCTTCAACGAACGTTTCGCCGGCTTTCCGGTGAAGGTGCGCCAGCTGTCGCGCTTCGTGGATGCCAAGGAGGCGCACGAGACCAAAGCCGGGCTCGAGTCCGGCGACGTCGACGTCGTCATCGGCACGCACGCGCTGCTCGCGAAAAGCGTCGTGTTCCGCAATCTCGGCCTGGTCATCGTTGACGAGGAGCAGCATTTCGGCGTCTCGCACAAGGAGCGGTTGAAGGCGCTCAAGGCCGACGTGCATGTGTTGACGCTGACCGCCACGCCCATTCCGCGCACGCTGCAACTGGCGTTGTCGGGCGTGCGCGACCTGTCGCTCATCACCACGCCGCCGATCGACCGTCTCGCAGTGCGCACCTTCGTGACGCCGTTCGATGCGCTGGTCGTGCGCGAGGCGCTGTTGCGCGAGCATTACCGCGGCGGGCAGAGCTTTTATGTCGTTCCGCGCATCGCCGATCTCGGCGAAGCGCAGGCGTTCCTCAAGGCGACGGTGCCGGAAGTGAAATCGGCGCATGCCCACGGCCAGATGGCGCCGAGCACGCTCGAAGACGTGATGACGGCCTTCTACGACGGCAAGGTGGACGTGCTGGTTTCCACCAACATCGTCGAGAGCGGTCTCGACATTCCGACCGCCAACACGCTGATCGTGCATCGCGCCGATCAGTTCGGCCTGTCGCAGCTTTACCAACTGCGCGGCCGCATCGGGCGTTCCAAGCAGCGCGCCTACGCCTATCTGACGACGCCGCCCGACCGCAAGCCGACCGAATCCGCCGAGCGCCGGCTGCAGGTATTGCAGTCGCTCGATCAGTTGGGCGCGGGCTTCACCGTCGCTAGCCACGACATGGACATCCGCGGCGCCGGCAATCTCCTGGGCGAGGAGCAGTCCGGCCACGTGAAGGAAGTGGGCATCGAGCTTTATCAGGAGATGCTGGAGGAAGCCGTGTCGCAGATGCGCTCGGGCGAAGCGGAAGCGGAGATCGCCGACCAGTGGTCGCCGCAGATCAGCATCGGCGCTTCGGTGCTCATTCCGGAAGCCTACGTGCCCGACCTCAACGTGCGCATGGCGCTGTACCGCCGGCTGGCGGGCATCGAAACGCGCGACGACATCGAACGCTTCGCCGCCGAGCTGATCGACCGCTTCGGCCCGCTGCCCGAGGAAGTGCGCCACCTGTTCGAGATCGTGGCGATCAAGCAGCTTTGCCGCGCGGCGGCGGTGGAGAAGGTGGAGGCGGGGCCGAAGGGCGGCACCATCGCCTTCCGCCACAACACCTTCGCCAATCCGCTGGCGCTGGTGCGCTTCATCGGCGCGCAGCACGGTTCGATGAAGGTCCGCCCCGACCAGAAGATCGTCGTCAGCCGCGATTGGCCGACGCCCGAGGCGCGGCTGAAGGGCGTGCAGGCCGTGCTAACGCAGCTGGTGAAACTGGCCGAGGCGTGACGAATTCGGCAAATCGATTTTCTCAGGTCTCATTTTGACAGACTCCTCCCACCCGACATTTGGCGGTTTTTCAAAATTTGTCCGTCATCCCGGCCAAGTTCGCGGCTTCCGGGATGACAGCAACGCACGAACGCGGACCGCGTCGCCGCAGCCTGGGTCCGTGCGTAATTGTGTTGATGTAAGAGAAATGGTCATTCGACCTTGTCGGTTCAAGGGGAGGTTGGAAATTTTTTCGCCGCGAATGCGTACCATTTGCGTGTCAATCCGACCGCCGCCGTTCGGCCGGGAAGCAAATTCGTTAACGAGGCGGCAAGCCCAGCTCCGTAAATTGAGCGGATGTCCGAATCCGCGCACCGGCCTTGGTCATTCGACAACCTGCTGCTGGCCTGCGCGGCTGGCGCGGCGGTCGCCTACGCGATCGCGCTGGCACACATGTTCGCGGTGCATCAATGGCTGGTGGACGCACAAGGGCGCCCGCTGGTCGCGGACTTCCTGGCGATGTGGTCGGCGGGCGGTCTGGCGCGCGGCGGCGCGGCGCTATCGGCCTACGACGCGCATTTGCAGCATGCCGCGGAAGTCGGCGCCTTGGGCCACGATTTCCACGGCGCGCTCGGCTGGCCTTATCCGCCGTTCTTCCTGTTCGTCGCGGCGGGGCTGGCGTTTCTCGGTTATGCGCAGGCCTTTGTCGTGTGGACGGGTGCGACCGTGGCGGGTTATGCGGCCGCCATCGCAGCGATCGCGAAGAACCGCGCGGCCGTCCTTCTGGCGCTGGCGGCGCCGTGGACGCTGGCGGATTTGTTCGTCGGGCAAAACGGATTCCTCACCGCAGCGCTTATCGGCCTGGTCCTGCTCAACCTGGAGCGACGGCCGATCCTGAGCGGCGTTCTGCTCGGCCTGCTGACCTACAAGCCGCAATTCGGATTGCTGTTCCCGCTGGCGCTGGCGGCGGGCGGGCATTGGCGCAGCTTCGTGTGGGCTTGCGCGACGGCATCCTTCCTGATCGCATTCTCCGATTTTGTTTTCGGTCCGCCGACCTTCGCCGCCTTCCTCGACCTTCTGCCGCAAACGACGCAAACGTTGTTGGACGAGGGCGCGGTGGGATGGAGCAAGCTTCAGAGCGTCTATGGCCTTGTGCGCTGGCTCGGGTTGCCGGACACAGCCGGATGGACGGCGCAGGCCGCCGTGACGCTTGCTTGCGCGGGCGCGGTTGCCTGGCTCTGGCGCAGCGGATCGGCGCCGGCGCTGAAGGCGGCGGGCCTCGCCGTCGCCGCGCTTCTCGCCACGCCGTATGCGTTCTTCTACGACCTTGCGGTGCTCGCGGTGGCGATTGCCTTTCTCTACCGCGACCGCGGCTTCGACCGGATCGAGTACGGTGTGCTCGCCTTGGCGCTGTTGGGCGCGGGCGCCTTTGTGTTCCTGCCGGCGCCGACCGGCCTGATCGCAAACATCGCGGTCGCGGCGCTGATCGTTCGGCGCATTGTTCTCGACGTTTCTTTGACAGCGCGGCGCGGGGCGTGTTCGAATGACGGACATGGATCGCCGCGATTTCCTGCGTCTTTTTCTGCTCGCATCCGCGGCGGCGGCGGGCGTAAGGCGCGGCGTTGCCGGGACCGGCTTGCCTCTACACCTGACGCTACGCCCCGATAAACCCGGAAACGTCATTCCGGAGGATTTCACCGGACTGAGTTACGAGACCGCTCAGCTCGGCGACCCGGGCTTCTTCTCGCCCGACAATACGCAGCTCGCCGGATTCCATCGCCAGCTGGGCGGCGGCGTCTTGCGCATCGGCGGCAATACCAGCGCTTACAGCGTGTGGACGCCGTCAGACGAGGTCGCGACGGGCAACGAAAGTCCGGCCGCCACTGTGCCAAACGAGGCGGTCGGGCCCGACACCGGCAAAGCGCCGGAGGTCCGCCGGCCCGTGACGCCGCTCGCCATCCGCAATCTGCGCGGCTTCCTCGATCTTACCGGGTGGCGGCTGATCTACGGTCTGAACATCGGCGGCGAGAGCCCCGAGACCGTCGCCGACGAGGCCGAATATGTGATGAAGACGATGGGATCGAAACTCGCCGCCTTCCAGCTCGGTAACGAACCGGACCTCTTCGCGCGCAACGGCGTGCGCAAGCCGAACTACAATTTTGCGCAGTTCGCCGCGGAGTGGCTGCGATACCACAGAGTGGTGCGCCAGCGCGCGCCGCACGCGCCTTTTGCAGGCCCCGACACCGCCCGCGACAGCGAGTGGCTCGCGCCATTTTCCCGGCGGTTCAAGAAAGACGTGCTCTTCCTGTCGCAGCACTATTACGCCGAGGGACCTCCGGCCGATCCGACAATGACCATCGAGCGGCTGTTGCGCCCCGATCCGCGCCTGGATGAGGCGTTCGCCGGTATGGCGCGGACGCGACGCGACAGCGGCCTGCCGTTGCGCATGACCGAGGCCAACTCCTGCTACCAGGGCGGCAAGCCGGGCGTGAGCGATACCTTTGCCGCGGCGTTGTGGGGCGCCGACCTGATGTATCGGCTCGCCGCGGCGGGCGGGGTGGGCATCAACTTCCACGGCGGCGGCTATGGTTGGTACACGCCGATCGCCGGAACGCCGAAGAACGGCTTTCTGGCGCGGCCGCTCTATTACGGGATGCTGCTCTTTGCCGAGGCCGGCGCAGGCACGCTGGTTGAGACCGACTTCGACAAGCCGGCGGATGCCCCTTTGCTGACCTGCTACGGCCTCAAGAGCGCGGCGGGCGCGCTGAAGGCCGCGCTGTTCAACAAGGATGCGGAGCGCGACGCCGTTCTGGCGATCGATCCCGGAAGGCGCGCGGCGTCCGCTTCCGTCCTTCGCCTGTCCGCTCCGCGCCTGGACGACACGGCGGACACCACGCTGAGCGGCGCGCCGGTGGGCGCGGGCGGCGCCTGGTCCCCCGCCGCCGCCGAGAAAATCGCGGCGCGCGACGGCACGCTGACGCTCCATCTGCCCAAGGCCAGCGCCGCGCTCGTGACGTTCGGCTAGTGCATCCGTCCCGCCGCTCCGCCCGCTACGGCGCTATACCGAGCTTGGCTTCCGCGGCCTCGACTTCCGGCTCGAGCTTGCGCGCGGCGTCGAGGTCGGCCCGCCCTCCGGCGACGTCGCCGTTTCGGGTCTTCGCCGCGCCGCGCCCGTACAACGCCTCGGGATACTCCGGCCACAGTTTGAGCGACGCATCGTAATCCTCGATGGCGGCCTTGAAATCGCGCTTGAGGAAAAGGGCGTCGCCGCGGCCGTCGTGGCCCTCCGTGGCTTCGGAGGTCCGGGACAGCTCGATCGCCCGGTCGCAGTCCGCGATGGCGCGGTCGTAATCCCCCTTGCCGTTGTAAGCGCGGCAGCGGTTGACGAAGGCGTCGCCGTCGTCGGGCTGCAAGGCGATCGCCTGGGAGAAGTCCGCGATGGCGAGATCGTACTGCCCTTTCGCACTGTAGGCGTAGCCGCGGTAACTGAAGGAGGAGGCTTGGCGCGGGTCGTACTTGACGGCATTCGTCAGGTCGGCGATGGCGCGGTCGTAATCCTTCTTCACCCAATAGAGCGAGCCGCGGGACCAATAAGCCTTCGCATGGTCCGGCTTCAGTTTTATGACCTCGTCGAAATCCGCAATGGCCTTTTCGGCATTGCCTTCGTCGTCATAGGCGCCGGCGCGGTTGAAGTAGTCCCGCACCAGATCGTCCGGTTTTTCGCCGCCGGATTGAATGAGTTTCGTGCAGCCGGATATTTGAAGGTCATCAACGAAACCTTCCTGGGGCAGGGCCAAGCCGTCGCACCAGGCGCGCGGATCGCCCAGCTTCTGCCCGCCCGCGAGCCTCGCCTTCGCCTGCCTTGCGTCGCGCAAGCCGCTTTCCGCCATACCGAATCCCGGGCGAAGCTGCAGGGACAGCGTGAAATCCACGATGGCGCGGTCGTAGTCGCCCTTTTGCGAATACGCCATGCCGCGAAGGATCAACGTTCCCGCCCTCTCGGGCCTGAGCACAAGCAGGACGTTGCAGTCGGCGATCGCGAGGTCGTTCTTCTTCTGGGAGAGATATGCGACCGCGCGCGTGTGATAGGCGTCGACGCTCTTGGGATCGAGCTTTATGGCGCGCGTGCACTCCTCGATCGCCGCGTCCATGTCGCCTTTGTCGAACAGGAGCGAACAGCGGTAGACATGCGCGGCCGTCCGTCTGCCCTTCGGCGCGCGAACCGACTTGACGACCGCCGCGCAAGCCGACAACCGGGCGTCGCGCGAAATGCCCTGTCCGCCTTGGCACTGCGCCCATTCGGCTCCCGCAGCGGCCGGGTTGCGTGCCGGCGAACCCGCCGCCGGAATCGACAATGCGGCAACGGCCGCCGCAAGGTAGCCCAGAGTGGCTGCGCGCATCGGAATTTCCCCTCGCTCTTCGACTTGGCGCGGCAGAATAGCACCTCGGCCCGCGAGGGGCTAATCAAACTCCATGATCGTCGCGCTGCCCGCCCGGATGCGTTCGAACAGCATCGGGCATTCGGGGATCATGCGTTCCATCCAGTATTTGGCGCTGGTCAGCTTGTCCTTGTAGAACGCGGCGTTCGGCGGGTTGGCCGCAAGCTTCGCCTGCGCCACCTTCGCCATGCGCGCCCACATCCAGCCGACCACCGCGATTCCCATCAGGCGCAGATAATCCGATGCCGCAGCGCCCGCATCGTTGGGATTCTGCATCCCGTGCTGCGCCAGCCACATCGTCGCCTGCTGCAACGCGTCGAGTCCGCGCTTTACCGGCTTGACGAACGGCGCCAGCGCGGCGTCGTCGTTTTCCGAGAGCCAGCCCGAGATCAGTCCGAACAAAGCGATCGGCGCGGCGCCGCCCTTGCGGCCGAGCTTGCGTCCCACAAGGTCCATCGCCTGCACGCCGTTGGCGCCTTCGTAGACCTGGTTGATGCGTCCGTCGCGCACGAACTGCTCCACGCCGTTGTCGCGGATGTAGCCGTGGCCGCCGTAGCACTGCATCGCCAGGTTTGCCGCCTCGAAGCCCATGTCGGTGAAGAACGCCTTGATCACCGGCGTCATCAAATCGGCCAGCAACGCCGCGGTATCGGCTTCGGGGCGGTTCGAGTGCGCGATCGACATGTTCAGCGTCGTCCACATCGCCATCGCGCGGGCGCCTTCGACGAAAGATCGGCAATGCAGCAGCATCCGCTTGACGTCGGGGTGCACGATCAGCAGATCGGCGGACTTGTCCGGCTCGGCGGGTCCGGTCAGCGCCTGGCCGACGCGCCGTTCGTGCACGTAGGCCATGCCGTTCTGGTAAGCGACTTCGCCGACCGATATGCCCTGCATGCCCACACCCAGCCGCGCGGCGTTCATCATCCCGAACATGCCCGCCATGCCGGCGCTGGCGGAGCGCTTTTCGCCCGGCTTGGGCGGCAACGGCTTCGGTCCCAATCGCCACGCCACGACGTCGTCGAAATTGAGCACGCAGGTTGCGTTGCCCTTGATGCCCATCTTCTTCTCGATGCCGCCCGTGGAAACGCCGTTCCTCGCGCCCATCTTGCCGTCTTCGCCGACCAGAAATTTCGGCACCATGAAAAAGTTCACGGTGGAGAGGTCGTCGCGGATCTGTCCGTTCTCGTCGGGAATTTTCGCGATCACCATGTGGATGATGTTCGAGGTCAGGTCCTGGTCGCCGCCGGAGATGAAGATCTTGGTGCCGTTCATGCGATAGGTGCCGTCGGGCTGTTCCACCGCGCGGGTTTTCATCAGGCGCAGATCGGTGCCGCAGCCGGGTTCGGTCAGGCACATCGTTCCGGCCCATTCGCCGTCGATCATCTTGGGGACGATATGCTCCTTCATCCACGGTGCGCCGGTGGCGATCAGCGCGGAATAGGCGGCGCTGGTCAGCCCCGGATACATGGCGAAGGACTGGTTGGCCGACTGCGCCATCTCGGCCACGGCCATCGTCACCATGATCGGCATGGCCGAGCCGCCGAATTCCGCGGGTGCGCCGAGCCCGCCCCAACCGGCCCGGCGATAGGCTTCATAGGCTTCCTTGAAACCGCCGGGCGTGCGCACCACGCCGTTCTCGAAACGGCAGCCTTCCTCGTCGCCCGACTGGTTGATCGGATGCAGCACCTCTTCGCAGAATTTCGCGGCGTTGGTCAGGATGTCGTCGACGAGATCGGACGAGAGATCGGCAAATCGCGGCAGATCGCGCTGCTTGTCCAGTTCCAGAAGCTCGTACATCACGAAGCGGTAATCGTCGACGGGCGCGCGATAGATCGGCATGATCGAATCCCAGCGGGTTTTCAGCCGCAGTCTAGGCAGGCCAGACCCGGGTGTCGATCATGTCAGAGCACCCCTTCCGCGCCGGAAGCCCGGTTCTGGAGGCGGGAGAAAGCGGGCGAGGAGGGGGCGTCTCCTCGCCCTGATCGCCTCAATCGCGGCAGCGGCACACATGCGACTTGTGCCGGTGGTGCACGACATGCCCGCGATGCGGCGAAACTGTCGGGTTGGCTGGGGACGCAGGCTCGGCTGCAGTCGGCGGCGCGACAGTCTGCGAGACGCGCAGCGCGGCCGGCGGCGGCTCGTCGGCCTTCAGGCTCATCGCACCCACGCCCGCCGAGACATCGAGGCCGGTGTCGCCTTCCACGCTCACCGGCTGCAGCGCGACGGACTTGTCCAGCCCGCCGACCAATACGTTGGCGCCGACGCCGGCGCCGACCGTGGCGCTGGCCGTGGCGCCGGCATAGTCGCCTTGCAGCGCGCCGGGGCGCGTGTCGGACGAAGGAGCGACCACGTCCCAGATGATCGTGCCTTCGCTGGTGTAGCCGACATCGACGCCGAATTTGGAGATGCTGCCGGTGTAGAGGTCGCTTTCGCCGGCATTCGGATGGTAGTCGCAGTTCATGTCCTTCGACGACCCGACGATGTAGCCCCAGCCGCTTTGGACGTGACAGGTGAGGATTCCGACCTTCACGCCGTGCGGCGCCGCTGTAGCCGGTGCGCATAACGCAAGCGTGCCGGCAAGAGCCGCGCCCGCCGCCGACAATCTCTTTCCGCTCATGGTTTTCCTCATGGTTGCAGGCGGCGAAACCGCCCCGAGAGAGCGCCGGGAGACATTCCCGGCGCTCTCTCCAGGATAACGACCGGCACGAGGATTTCTTCCTTCAAGCCGGAAATCGGCGGCGCGGCGTCAATCCTCGCGCAGCGTCATGGCGCCGATGCCGCCCGCGACATCGAGGCCGGTGTTGCCTTCGACGCTCACCGGCTGCAGGGCGATGGATTTGTCGAAGCCGCCGACCAGCACGTGGGCGCCGACGCCCGCGCCGACCGTGGCACTGGCAGTCGCGCCGGCATAGTCGCCCGCCAGCGCTCCGGCCCTGACGTCCGAGGACGGCGCCACAACGTCCCAGATAATCACGGCTTTGTCGGTGTAGCCGATGTCGACGCCGAATTTGGAGATGCTGCCCTTGTAGTAGTCGGGTCTGCCGCCGTTGGGACGGTAATCGCAGTTCATGTTTTTCGACGAGGCGACGATATAGCCCCAGCCGCTTTTCACGTGGCAGGTGAGGATGCCGACTTTCACGCCGTGCGGCGCGGCGGTCGCGGGCGCGGCGAAAGCGAATGCGGCCAAAGCAGCCGCACCGAGCAGGGTCGAAGCAGTTCTGGTCATGGTCTACCTCCGTTGTGCGTCCTGCCTGCGCCTGGCGCAGGCAGCACCCCAGTCCCGAAGAGATCGCATTTGCGCTTCTTGCGCCCAGGACAGCGCAGCAGCCGCGCTCCCGGCCAGTGACAAAAAATGTGCGCGGCGGCGATTAACTTTATTTGTCGGCGTCCGGCATTCGAAAACGGGATCAGATGAGGTCGCGCAATGTCACAGAAATGTCCTTCTTCAAGCTGCCGCGCCTTACGGAAAATTTCACGACGGCGCCGGGTGCGTCGTTGCGCAATCTTTTACGCAGGTCGTAGAGATGGATGCCCGCGGCCGGTTTGCCGTCGATGCCCGTGATGACGTCGCCCGCCTTCAATCCGGCCGCTTCCGCCGGACCGCCCTTGGTGACGTCGACGACCGTGAAGCCGCCGTCGCCTTCGTTGAACCACATGCCGGCGCGGTCGAAGGTGCCGGTGTCGGCCACCGGGCCGGGCAATGGCTTCAGATACATCGTCTGATGGTCGTAATCGAAGGTGACGATGAAGCGCTTGAGGATGCCGCCGCCGACGTTGCCGGAATAATCGCTGCCGGAGAAGGCGCCTTTGTTCTGCGTCGTCAGGCTGGTGACGACACCGTCGATCTCGATCGGGCCGATCGTCATGGTCTTGCCGAGCGTGACGTAGCCGCGCGACGGTCCGCCGACGCCCCAGCCGTCGACGGCGTCCACACCCTTGGGATGGGAAGTGCGCAAACCGTTTTTTTCGGCGAAGGGCTTGGTCAGGGTCAGTTCGGAACGCGAGCCGGTGTCGATGTCGAATTTCGCCGACAATCCTTCGAACGTACCTATGACCTCCGGGATGTGGCCGTTGAAGTTGAATTTGATGGGCGTGCCGGCGGCCTTCGCGTCGAAATGCTTGGGATCGATCAGCGTGATCGTCCCGGCACCGTAGTCGATCCGCGTGACGAAGCGGCGGAACACCTCATATCCCACCATTCCGGGCATCGGCGTGCCTTCGATGCTGCCGAGTGTGTCGAGCGGCATCGCGATGAAGAGTTGCTTTGTCAGGGCTGCGCCGCCGACTTCGAGCTGATCGACATGTGTGAAGCCGCCTTCCATCACGCCTTCACCAGCGCCGGATCCCGGCAGGCTGCCTTCAATCTTGAGACCGAGTTCCTTGGCCAACGGCGGCGTCACGATGTTCTGTCCGCCGGTGTCGAAGATGAAGACGAACGGTCCTTTGCCGTTCACGTTCGCCTGGCCGTAGATGTGGTTGTTGATGAGCTGGATCGGAATCTTGGTCTCGACGGCGCCTCCGGCGATCGAGAAGTCGGCGACGGTCACTTGCGGCGCCGCGTAGGTGGAGTCGGGCTGCGGGCCGACGAACTCCACCTTGGTGAGCGTCATCGTCTGCAGATATTTCGGGCCCTGGCCGGCATCGTTGACGATCTTGAAGGGCAACATCACGCCGTCCGACCGCCGATAATCTGACATCGTCGTGGTGACCGTCTGCGGCCCCTGCTGTTCGACCGTCTTCGCCAGCAGATGCGTGTCGGCGTCGAACCAGGCATCGAACGATTTGCCGCCCTTGGGCGTGACGGTCAGCACGTCGTAAGTCGCATGGCCTTCGGTCTTCGCGCCGTCGTCGACGATCGCGGCGGCGCCGCGGTCGGGCTGCCACCACTTGCCGGAAACGCGATAGGCATCGTTGGCCGCGAGCACCTGCGCATCGCCGCCCTGCTGCAGCGTGACGGTTCCCGACATGTCCTTCTGCCAGGGAACGGTTCCGTCGAAGCCGCTGGCGCCGCTTGCCGGACCCATGCTGTAGTCGTTCTCGGAACGCCCGTTCTTGAGATCGTTCACGGCGTGCCCCATGCCGGTGAGGCCGTAACCGGCGAGGGTGAATTCGCTGCGCATCGTCACCTTGCCGTCCCAGGCGCTGCCCCCGGCCGCGGCCTTGTAGGCGTCGAGGATTTGCCCTGCCGACGGGCCGGCGAATGCCAGTGTCGAATAGGATATGGTCGCGGCGAACGCGGCGACGAACAGAGTCTTGCGCATGATGTCTCCCCGGATGTCCGAACCAGAAATGGACTACGCCTGCTGGTACAACAATATGCGTCGCGCGCATGGCTGGATTGTCACGATTTTGTGCGTGTCGTACATCCTCGCCGGGCCTGCCTTTGCCGCACCGCAGCGCGTCGTTTCGACGTTTTTGTGCACGGACGAGTATGTCTTCCGGCTGGTTCCGCGCCAACGGATCGCAGCGCTTTCCTACGAGGCGACGGACCGCCGTCCGGTAGTTTCGACCATCGCCGACCGCGCCCGAGGCATCCGCGTCCTCCGTCCCTCCACGGAAACGGTGCTGTCGCTCGCCCCCGATCTGGTGGTGATGTATGCGGGCACGAACCCGCGTTTGCACCTCAATCTGAGGCAACTGGGCGTTGCGGTCCTCGACGTGCCGTGGGCGAATTCGCTCGCCGACGTGCGCGCGATCACGGCGATGCTGGGCGAAAAACTCGGCGCCCCCGCCAAAGCGAAGGCGATGCTCGACGCGATGGACGCCAAGATCGCCGCCGCCCGCGCCGCCGCGCCGCGCCCTGCGGTCAGGGCGATCCTTTACGAACCCAACGGCTATGCCAGCACCGCCGGCGTCACAGACGAGGTGATGGCGCTGTCGGGGATCGCCAACGCGGCGCCGCGCGCCCGTCTCACCCGCATGGGAACCTTGCCCGTAGAGGCGGTGATCGCCGCCGCCCCCGAGCTTCTCATCCTCGGCGGCGAGGAGCGAAGCGGTTCGGCGATGGCGTACATGGTCCTGCATCATCCGGCGCTCAAGGCGCTTGAGGGGCGCACCACGATGCAACATGCCGTGCTGACGCCGCTGCTCTGCCCCGGCCCCTGGTCGGTGGATGCGGCCCGGACATTCGGCGATATGGCCCGCAAGGCGCGTGCGCTTGCGCAAGCCCGAACACGGCACTAAGACTTCCCCCACGCACCGGTCGAAGGGAACAGCGGGTGAAAATCCCGCGGCTGCCCCCGCAACTGTAAGCGGCGCAACGCGCAAGGCCACTGGGCAACCGGGAAGGCCACGCGCACGGAGAAGCCGCCAAGCCAGGAGACCTGCCGGCGCGTGTCGTCCATCCGAGCGGCCGGGGTGCGCCGACGGAGTTCGTTGCGGGAAACCGGAACGGCAGCGGCGACGAAGCAGGGCCGCGCATGGACGATAGCGTTTCCTTTTTGCGGAGCATCGGCGATACGCGCCGCGCGCGCGTGACGCTCGCCCTGGCGGCGCTGGCGCTGGCGTTCGCTGGCGCGTCGTTCCTGTTGGGGCCTGCGGATTTTTCGCCGCGGGCGTTGCTGACGGGTCTGTTCGACGCTCACGGCGCGGCGGGCGTCGTCGCCCGCGAAATCCGCTTGCCGCGCGCCGCTTTGGCGATCGTGATCGGGGCCGCGCTGGGCGGCAGCGGCGCGGCGCTGCAAGGACTGTTCAGCAATCCGCTTGCCGAGCCGGGGGTGACGGGCGTGACGTCGGCGGCGGGACTGGGCGCCGTGCTGGCGTTCTATTTCGGATTTGCGGCGGCGAACGCGCTCGCCTTGCCCGCATTCGCGATCGCGGGAGCGTTGGCCGCGGCGGGCATCCTTTATCTTCTTTCCCGCAGCGGGGCCGGCATGGTGGCGCTTGTCCTTGCCGGCGTGGCGATCGCCAGCTTCGCCACCGCGCTGACCGCGCTGGCCTTGTCCTTCTCCGCCAATCCCTACGCCATGAGCGAAATGGTGCTGTGGATGATGGGCTCGCTGAAAGACCGCACGTTGAACGATCTGGCCTTTGCCTTGCCGCTGACGGCGGCAGGTCTTGCACTGCTGTTGACGGCCGCGCGCGGACTGGACGCGCTGACGCTCGGCGAGGATGCGGCACGCAGCCTCGGAATCGACGTCGCCGGCGTGCGCGGGCGCGTGATCGTCGGCGTGGCGCTGGCGACCGGCGCGGCAACGGCGGCGGCCGGAGCGGTCAGTTTCGTCGGATTGGTCGTGCCCCATCTGCTCAGGCCGTTCTGCGGCTACCAGCCGGCGCGGCTGATCCTGCCTTCGGCGCTGGGCGGGGCGGTGCTGGTGACGGCGGCCGACATCGCCGTTCGCCTGATCGCGCCGGACGGCCAGCTTCTGCTCGGCGTGGTGACCGCGATGCTCGGCGCGCCGTTCTTCTTCTGGCTGATCCTGCGGATGAGGCGCGAAGCATGAGCGCCGTCGTCTTCGAGAATGTCTCGCTGCGTTATGGCGCACGCACCGCGCTGAGCGACATTTCTTCGTGTTTCACGGCCGGTGCGGTGACGGGGATCGTCGGGCCGAACGGCGCTGGGAAGACCAGCCTGCTGCGGGCCGCCTTGGGACTGCTTCCGCTCGCCGGAGGGTCGATCCGTATCCTGGGCAGGCCGCTGGCCGATTGGCGGCGCCAGGAGCTGGCACGCGCGGCCACTTACCTGCCTCAAAGCGGCGATGCGAAATGGCCGATGCTGGCCGAGGAGGTGGTCATGCTTGGCCGCCTGCCGCATCGCGGCGCCTTTGCACCGCCGCAGGCCGCAGACTGGCTGGCGGTTCGCGAGGCGCTGGGTCGCTGCGACGCCGCCGACTTCGCACGCCGCCGCATGGACGAGTTCTCCGCGGGCGAACGGGCGCGCGTCTTGTTCGCGCGAGCGCTGGCCACCGGCGCGCCGATCCTTTTGGCCGACGAGCCGGCGGCGTTCCTCGATCCCGCCCATCAGCTTCACCTGATGGAGCTGCTGCGCGAAGAGGCGCGCCGCGGCGCCGCGGTGGCGGTGACCCTTCACGACCTGCCGCTGGCCACCCGCCATTGCGACGAGATCCTCGTGCTGCATCAGGGGCGTCTGGTGGCGGAAGGAGCGCCCGCCGCGGCGCTATCGGACGACACCTTGGCCCGGACCTTCGGTATCTCCGCGCTGCGCGTGAGGGACCCCGAAAGCGGACGGGACACGCTGGCGTCGTTCCGGCGGATTTAGGCTATTATCGGCCATCACACGCCATGCCTAGAGGACACATCATGGACGACGATGACGGCCCGGACGCCCACTACAAGAAAGCCTTGCGCAAACTGCAGATCGAACTGGTGAAGCTACAGCGGCAGCTGATCGAAGACGGCGCCCGCGTGCTCGTCATCCTGGAAGGCCGCGATGGAGCCGGCAAGGACGGCACGATCAAGCGGTTGACGGAACATATGAGCCCGCGCGAGACCATCGTCCACGCGCCGGGCAAGCCCTCCGACCGCGAGGTCACCGAGTGGTATTTCCAGCGCTTCGTGCCCAACCTGCCGTCGGGCGGAGAATTCGTCGTCTTCAACCGTTCCTGGTACAATCGCGCGGGCGTCGAGCGCGTCATGGGCTTCTGCACCAAGGCGCAGGCCAAGGATTTTCTTCGTGCGGTGGTGCCGTTCGAGGACATGCTGATGCGCGACGGGTTGCACCTGCGCAAGTATTATCTCGACATCTCCAAAGCGGAACAGAAGGCGCGGCTGACGGCGCGCCACAAAGATCCGCTGAAACAATGGAAGGTTTCGCCCGTCGACGAGGCGGCGCTTAAGAACTGGAAGCCCTACAGCAAGGCGCGCGACGCGATGTTCGAACGCACCAGTCATCCGCGCGCGCCATGGCGCGTGGTAATCGCCAACGACAAAAAGATCGCCCGCCTGGAGTTCCTGCGCGATCTGCTGGCCACCTTCGACTACCGCGGCAAAGACGAGAAGCTGTCGCAGGCGGACCGCTCCATCGTCTTCGAATGGTCGAAGGAGAAGCACAAGCTGATCGCGGCGTAGCGCGCGACGCATGACAGCCTCGGCTCGGCGCGGCCGCGAACTCTTGGAATTGGCGCAACGCTCCGGTTGCGCATCCGTGCGCCGATCACTTCGGAATGAAGCGCCCAAAGAACGTTTGCATCCGTTCGGCCCACGGATCGGTGTAACGCCGCCAAGGCGCCGACGGTGGGCTGTCGGGGTCGCGCAGCCAGACATAGATCGCCGGGATCACCAGCACCGTCAGCAGGGTCGAAGAGGCCAGCCCGAAGAGCAGCGAAATCGCCAGCCCCTGGAAGATCGGGTCGCTGAGGATGGTCGCCGCGCCGATCATCGCCGCCAAGGCGGTGAGCAGGATGGGGCGGAATCGCGTCGCGCCCGCGTCGAGCAGGACCTGGCGCAGGGGTTTGCCGCTTTCGCCTTTGCCGTGACGGATGAAATCCACCAGCAGGATCGAATTGCGCACGATGATGCCGGCCAGCGCGATGAAGCCGATCATCGATGTGGCCGTGAAGGGGGCGCCGAACAGCCAGTGCCCGAGCACGATGCCGATCAACGTCAGGGGAATGGGCGTCAGGATGACCAGCGGCAGCTTGAAGCTTCCGAACTGGGCGACGACGAGGACGTATATCCCCAGAAGCGCGACGATGAACGCCGCCCCCATGTCGCGGAACGTGACATAGGTGACTTCCCACTCCCCGTCCCACAATAACGCAGGCGCGCTTTCGTCGTTGGGCTGGCCGTGGAACAGGATGCGCGGCGGCGCGAGCCGGCCCCAGTTGTGCGATCTGACAAGATTGTCGACCGCGAACATGCCGTAGATCGGCGCTTCGTACTCGCCGGCGAGTTCGCCGGTGACCATGTCGGCGTAATGCAGGTCGCGGCGGAAGATCACCGGCGATCCCGCTTCGCGCGCGACGCTGACGATGTCGCCCAGCTCGACGACCGCCTTGTTGCCGGGTTGCGCATTGGCCGGCACGGGCGTCGAGGCCAGCTTCTGCGACCATGTGAGCTCGCTCTTCGGCATCCGCACGACGATTTCGATCGGGTTGCGGTCCTCGCCGCGGTGCGAATAGCCCACGGGCACGCCGCCGAGCAGCGCGCTCAGCGTGTCGTAGACGTCGCTCTGCTCGACGCCGAAATATTCCAGCTTGTCCTGGTCGATGGTGAGGCGCAGCCGCGGCCGCGGCCGGCCGTAGGAATCGTCGACATCGACGATGTACGGAACCGACTTGAACAGCTTTTTGATCTCTTCCGCCTCGGCCCGCCGCGTTTTCGCGTCCGGACCGTAGATTTCGGCGAGCAGCGTGGAGAGCACCGGCGGTCCGGGCGGCACCTCCACCACTTTCACAACGGTGCCTTTCGGCAGCTTCAAGGCGTCGAGCTTGCGGCGCAGATCGAGCGCGATTTCGTGACTCTCGCGGTCGCGGTCTGATTTGTCGGCGAGGTTGACCTGAAGTTCGCCCTGCTCCGGGTTCTGGCGCAGATAATAATGGCGCACCAGGCCGTTGAAATTGAACGGCGCGGGCGTGCCGGCATAAGCCTGGATCGAACGCACTTCCGGCAAAGTCTCGACGACCGCCGCCGCTTCGAACAGGGCGCGCGAGGTGTCTTCCACGGCGGCGCCTTCCGGCAGGTCCACCAGGACTTCGAGTTCGGATTTGTTGTCGAACGGCAGCAGCTTCACCGTGACGTCCTTGGTAACGAACAGCATGCAGACCAGAACGGTGCCCCCGGCGACATAAGCGAGGAATCTCTTGGCGTTCCTTTTCGAACTGACGACGGGTGTCGCGAGACGCCGGTAGAACCTGCCGATGGCGCCCTCGGTGTGGAATTCGCCCGGAGGCGGTCCTTTTCCTTTGCCCGCGAGATTGAGCAATGCCCACGGCGCGACCACCATTGCGACGAAGAACGAGAACAGCATCGCCGCCGATGCATTGGCCGGAATGGGCGCCATGTACGGCCCCATCATGCCGGAGACGAACAGCATCGGCAGCAGCGCGGCGATCACGGTCAGGGTCGCCACGATGGTGGGGTTTCCCACTTCCGCGACAGCCGAAATAGCCGCTTGCAGCCGCGTGCGCCCGTCCCGCATGTCCCAATGGCGGGCGATGTTCTCCACCACGACGATGGCATCGTCGACCAGGATACCGATGGAGAAAATCAGCGCGAACAGGCTGACGCGGTTGATCGTGTAGCCCATCAGGTTCGCGGCGAAGAGGGTCAGCAGGATCGTGGTCGGGATGACGATCAACGTCACGGTCGCCTCGCGCCAGCCGATCACAAATCCAATCAGCAGCACGATCGAGACCGTCGCCAGCGCCAGGTGGAAGAGGAGTTCGTTGGCCTTGTCGTTCGCGGTCTTGCCGTAATCGCGCGTGACTTCGACATTGACGTCGCCGGGTATGATGCGTCCCTTCAGCGCGGCGGCTTGCCGGATGAGCTGCTCGGCCACCACGACGGCGTTGGCGCCGGGCCGTTTGGCAAAGGCGACGCTCACGGCGGGCGCCGTCGACCATGCGTTCCTTCCCATGCGGTTTATCGACCAGACATGATGTTCCGCCGGACTGGGGCCGATGACGACCTTTGCCAGGTCGCGCACGTAGACCGGCCGGCCATCGCGCGTGGCGACCAGCAGAAGGCCGATGTCCGGCACGCCGGTAAGCGTCCTGCCGGCGACCGCCTGCAACATGCGGCCGCCGTCGCGCAACTGCCCCGCCAGGAAGGAGCGGTTGGCGCCCTGGATCTTCGCTTCGAGCTGCTGGAGCGTGACGCCGTAAAGCGCCAGCTTCTCGGGATCGGGTTCGACGCTGATCTCGTCGGCGGAGCCGCCCTGGATGTAGGTGAGGCCGACATTGTCGACCTTGGCGAGTTCCGCCTGCACCTTCGTCGCCAGGGCGAAGAGGTCCTTTTCGTTCCAGCGGGCGGCGGCCTCCGGCTTGGGCGACAGGGTCAGGACCGCAACGGCCACGTCGTTGATGCCGCGGCCGACGATCAACGGCTCGGGAATACCCAGCGGGATTTTGTCGTAGTTGGCGCGGATTTTCGCCTGCACGCGCAGGATCGCGTCGTCGGCGTTCGTGCCGGTGAAGAAACGCGCGGTGACCAGCACCCGGTCGTCCTGCGTCTGGCTGTAGACGTGTTCGACGCCGTAGATGCCCTTGACGATCTCTTCCAGCGGCTTGGTGACAAGCTCGGCGGCGTCGGGCGCTTTCAACCCGTTCGCCGTCACGAAGATGTCCACCATCGGGACGCTGATCTGCGGCTCCTCCTCGCGCGGGATCGTCGCCAGCGCGACCAGGCCGAAGACGATGGCGGCGAGCAGAAAGAGCGGCGTCAGCGGCGATTGTATGGTCGCGCGCGTCAGCCGCCCCGAGAATCCCAGGTTCATGGCGCGAGAAGCCTGTCGCCGGCGGCCAATCCGGAAAGGATTTCGATGCCGTCGCGCCGCTCGGGCGTATGGATCTCCTCCCCGCGCTGCACCGGCACGTCGATCGCTTCGCCCGTTGCCAGCCGCAGCTTGACGTAATCGATGCCGGAGCGCGTGACGATGAAGCGCGCCGGAACCACGATGGCCCGACGCCGGCCGGCCGACACCCAGACGCGGACCCGTTCGCCGACGAAATAATCGCTGAAGCCCGCCACCGTCGCATCCGCCACGACGCGGCCGTTGTCGATCTGGGGATAGACGAGCTTGATGGTGCCGAAACGCGGGCCATCGAGTCCCATATCGCTGCCGTCCAACCGGACCGGATCGCCGACATGGATATAGCGCGCATGGTGCTCGGGGATTTCGAGTCGCAGCACGAAATCCTGTTCCGCCACGGTTGCCACCGTGTCGCCCTGCATCAGCACGGTTCCAGCCGTGACGGGAACGGTAATCACGCGTCCCGCAGTCGGCGCCAGGATTTGGCCCTCGACCGTTTGCTGCTGGATGACGGCCCTTTGCGCGTTCAGCGAGCGCACGTTCGATGCCGCGACGTTATAGGTCGTGCGCGCCTGATCGTAGGCATTCTTGGCGATGGCGCCTGCCGCGATGAGCCTCTGCGCGCGCTGATAGTCGAGCTGCGCCTGCGCCAGTTGCGCCTGCGCGGCCTGTACCTGCGCGCTGTAGGAATTCACCTGCAGCGCCAGCTTCGGGTCACCGACGGTAGCGATCAACTGCCCCTGCTCGACGCGGTCGCCCTGCTTGACGTGAAGTTCGATGATCGTGCCGCCGATCCGCGCCCGCGCCGGAACGACATTTGCGGATTCGATGGTGGCAAACACCGCCTTTTCGTCGGCGACGGACGACTGCGCCACAAGATAGGTCGGCGGCGGGGGCGTCGCTTGGTGCACGGGTGCGCCAAATCCGAAGAATGCGAGAATGCCGGCGAAGAGATTTCTCATTGGAGCACCTTATCGGCGGCGTATCCGGCCTGTTGAGGGATCGACGGCGACGGTGGGAAGTCCGGCCGCCTTCCACGCCTGAAGGCCGCCCTTCAAATGGCCGTCGTGGCGCAGTCCCGCCTTTTTGCAGGCCGCGACGGCCTTTGCCGAGCGGATGCCGGAACCGCATTGGAAGACAACGGTGCGCCCGCCGCAGTCGGGCAGGGCGCGGGGATCGAAAGTGGAAAGCGGAAACAGTAGCGCGCCGGGAATGCGCTCCGCCGCATATTCATGCGGTTCGCGCACATCGATCAGAAGGATGGCGTCGTTTTCAAGCCCGCGCGCCACGTCGGCGGCGGTCAGATTCCTGATTGTCATTGGCGCGCTTTCCTGTTGGATGCTGCGGTGTGCACGGGCTTGCAGATCGACGCCGGAGCGCAATAGATTTGATAGAGCGTCTCCAGCAGCTTCCGTGCCGGCGCGCTGGCGATCGCGTACCAGATCGTCTGTCCGTCGCGCCGGGTGGAAACGAGGCCGTCCTTGCGCAGCAGGGCGAGGTGCTGAGACACCGTCGAATCGCGCAGCGAGAGGAAGCCCGCGAGCTCGCCCACCGAACGTTCGCCGTCAATCAACTGGCAGAGGATGGTCAGGCGGTGCCGGTTGGCGATCGCCTTGAGGAGTTCCTCGGCTTCGCCCGCGGAGGTCAGCATCTGGTCGGGATTAATTTTCATACTTGCGTATATACGATATAGCGTATATATAGTCAAGCGCCGAGATCAGACGTTCAAAAGGAGAACCCAGCCATGAACATCGATCGTGCCGTCTTCGCCTTTGCCGGAAGCGTCGTGCTTGCGGGACTGGCGCTTGCACAGCTCTACAGCCCCTGGTGGCTGTTGTTGACCGCCTTTGCCGGCCTCAACATGTTTCAGGCCGCCTTCACGGGCTTCTGTCTTGCTGCCGTCGCGTTCCGAAAGCTGGGCCTGAAGCCGGGAAACGCGTTCGCTTGAGGTCCGGCCCCTGCGTCCGGCCGAAGCAAACGTTTTGCCGCTTCGAGCGATAATCAGGAACCCACCACCGCGAGCATCCGCGCGGCGCTGTCTCCCAGCCCGTGGAAGGTATGGGGATGCGAGGAATCGAGATAGGCGCTGTCGCCTTGTTCCAGCCTGTAGCGGCGGCCGTCGTAGAACAGCTCCACCGCGCCCTCGACGACGTACACGAATTCCTGCCCGTCATGGGTGATCGGCACGCCCCGGGCCGCCTTGGGATCGAAGCGCAAGAGGAAAGGCTCCATCACATGCCCCGCGGTGCCGGGCCGGGTCAGCGAACCGTAGGCGTAGCTCTGCTCGGTGTCGCCCTGTTCGCCCGAGAGCGAATCGCCAGAGCGGCAGATCGTCAGGGATTCGGAAACCGTGCCGCCGCCGTGCAGCAGTCCTTCGATCTTCGATCCGAGCACGCGCGAGAGCTGTATCACCGCGCCGATGGAGGGAACGGCGCGGCCCTCCTCGTAGGCGCCGAGCCGCTCCGCGTCGATGCCGGTCAGCTTGCACACCTGCGCGAGCGTCAGGTCCTGCGCCTCGCGCAGCTTCTTGATCCTTTCGCCGACATACTTTCTCATGGGCGGTCCTCGATGTTGATCGGATCAGGCGTTGCGCCGGGCAGGAACGATCCTGCCTGAGAGCGCGCGCAGATTCTGCCAGGTGCGGTCTATGGCCGGGCGCAGGTCGGAGGCCGCGAGCCCCGATTTCTGGAAGCGGCGCTGCAAGGACAAATACATATTCAGAGCTTCGTCGGAGAAATCCGGCTCGATGTTCACTACATAGCGCCTGCCGTCGAAGATTTCGTACACCGGGAACAGGCCGGAACGCACCGCCAACCGCACCAGTTCCAGGCCCAGCGCAGGCTCCGACTTCCATCCGGTGGGACAAGGCGAGAGCACATGCAGAAAGCGGAAGCCCTTGAGATCGAGCGCCAAACGCAGCTTGCGAAGGGTGTCCTCCGCGTGGGCGAGCGATAGCGAGGCGGCGTATGGGATGCGGTGCGCCGCCATGACGGCGAGGATGTCCTTTTTCTGTTCCGCTTTGCCATCGGGCGTGTTGGTCGTGACGGCGCCGGCAGGGGTGGCGGAAGAACGCTGTCCGCCGGTGTTGCCGTAGATCTCGTTGTCGTAGCAGATGTAGAGCACGTCCTCGTTGCGTTCCGCCGCCGCCGACAAGCTGGCAAAACCGATGTCGAAGGTGCCGCCGTCTCCGGCCAGACAAATCACGCGCAGGTCTTCCCCGTTGAGCTGCGCCACGCTGGCAACCCCGCTCGCCGATGCGGGGGCCGAAGCGAAGGTGGTCATCAGCGTGGGTACGCCAAAGGTGCTCTGCGGAAAGGTTCCGCCGGCTACCGCCGCGCAGCTGGCCGGAATGATGAGCTGCACGGGCCGCTCCGCCACGGCGTGCCGCAGCATCTGCATCAGGTTGGACATGCCGCAGCCGCCGCAGTTGGTGTTGCCCTTGCGAAACAGGGGTTCGGCGCGATCCAAAGCAGTCTGCACCATACCGCCAAGTGCCGGTTCGTTCATCACAGGGCCTCCATCATGGACGGCGCACCCGCCGTTTCACGCGGCTCAAGGTCGGCCAGCATGGCGACGATGTGCTCGGGACGCACGTCTCCCCCGCCCAGCCCCGCCATATAGTTCTGCACCACCGCGCCAGCGTCCGCGAGGCTGCGGGTTTCCGACCACAGCACGCCCCCGAGCCCCAGGCTGATATTGCGGTCGATCACGGCGATCCGCTGCTTGCCGGCATAGCACGCCCGGATCGCCTCGACCGGCAGCGGGCGGAACAGGCGCACGCGCAGCGCGCCCACCCGTTGCCCCTCGGCGCGCAGTCTATCCACCACGCGTTCGGCGGTGGCGCCGATGGTGCCCATCGAGACGATCAGGGTTTGGGCATCCTCGGTGCGGTAAGCTTCAACGGCATCAGCCGGGCGGCGGCCGAAGATGACCTCGAACTCGTTTTGGATTTCGGCGTAGATCCGCGGCACTTCCAGCATGGCGCTGTGGTGCTGCCAGCGATGCATTTCGGTCTGATGCGGAATTTCGATCTGCCCCAACGTATGGGGCACATCGCCCAAACGATGGGGGATGTCGGTCGGCGGCAGAAAGTCGTCCACCTGCGCCTGCTCGGGAATCTGGGTCTGGGCCACGGTGTGCGAGAGGATGAAACCTTCCATGTTGACCATCGCCGGCATCATCACGCGCCGGTCCTCCGCCAGCCTGAAGGCGCAGAGCACGGTATCGAAAAGCTCCTGATTGTCGGCGCAGTAGAACTGGATCAAGCCGTGGTCGCGCAACGTCAGGGCATCGCTGTGATCGGCCCAGATATTCCAGGGCGGACCCAGGGTGCGGTTGGCCACCGCCAGCACCACCGGCAAGCGCAAACACGCCGCGGCGACGCAGTTTTCGACCATGTAAGCCAGGCCGTTGGAGGATGTCGCGGTAAACGTCCGGGCGCCGGCAGAAGCGGCGCCGATGCAGACGCCCATCGCGCTGTGCTCGCTCTCTACCCGGACGACCCGGCCCTTCTCGATCTTCTGCTGACAGAGGTACTCCATGCATTCGGTCGAGGGTGTGATTGGATAAACGCCGCTGCAGAAGCCGCGGCCAAAGCGGTTGGCGCGTGCCGCCAGGGTCGCCGCCAGGGCGGCGCCATGATTGGCGCTCAACAGTTCGACGGTCATGCGCTCACCTTTTGCCGGTTCTTTTCCTGCATCTCCATCGCGCTACGCGGGCATTCGGCCACGCACATGCTGCAGCCCTTGCAGTAATCGCCGTCGATGCGATAACCGTCTTCACTGCGAACGATCACGCCGTCCGGACAAGAGATCAGGCAGGTATCGCACTTCGTGCAATGGCCGCAGGAAAAGCAGCGCCCCGCTTCTTCCGGACCTGCCAGACCAAGATTGACTTCTTCGAAGGTAAGCGCGGAAGGCCTGAATTGCCTATCCGTTTGCGGTGGCGCCACGTCGAAATGAGAAAAGCGTATCTGCCCCGGCGCCACCGGCTCGGCGCCGCGGCTCGGCGCTTCACTCGGCCCGGCGTCGGGATTCGCCAGAACGGCCAGCGCGGCCCGTCGCCCGTTGCCGATGGCATGGGTGACCGTGCCGTCGCCGGTCGCGCAGTCCCCGGCGAACCAGACGGGGAGCAGGCGCTTGCCCTCGAAGGCGCGACCCTCGCGCATCGTCCAGCCGTCAGGCAGGAGATCGAGTTCGCTCTTCTGGCCGAGTGCCAGCAGAACCTTGTCGCAGGCCAGCCTCGACGTGCGTTGCGTGACCAGCGGACGGCGGCGGCCGCTGACATCGGGGGGGCCGGGTTCGACCTCCGCGATCACCATGGCAGACACGGTACCGCTACCGCTGAATTCGACCGGTTGGCGGTGCAGGTGAAGCTGCACGCCTTCGCGCTCGGCGTCGTCGATCTCTTCGACGATGGCGGGCATGTCCTCGCGGCTGCGGCGGTAAACGATTTTCACCGACGCGGCGCCGCAGCGCAGCGCGCTGCGGGCGCAATCGATCGCGGTGTTGCCGCCGCCGATCACCACGACGTTTCCCATGAGCGCGACGCCGCCGCGTTTGATGCGGTCGAGAAAGTCGAGGCCTTGCTCTACGCCGTCCAGACTCTCGCCCTCCGCTTTCAGGTCGAGGGCCTGCCCAAAGCCGACACAGACAATCACGGCATCGAAGTCCTGCCGCAGACGCCGGAGATCGTCCACGCGGGAATTGCAGCGCGCTTCGACGCCCAGCTTCAAGATGCGTTCGACATCGCGCTTGAGCGCCTCGGGCGGCAGGCGAAATGCCGGAATGCCGTTGCGCAGGACGCCGCCCAGCGCCGGGCCGGCCTCGTAAATCGTGACCGCGTGCCCGCGCAGGGCGAGCTGGTAGGCGGCGCTCAATCCTGCCGGTCCGCCGCCGACCACGGCAACGCGCAGGGGCTGCGCCGCCGTTTGCGGCAACGGCTCCAGCGCAGAGTGGTCGGCAATCCAGCGCTCGAGACTGCGGATGTTCACCGCGCCGTCGAATACCTGGCGGTTGCAGGCCTGCATGCACGGCGCCGGGCAGACGCGACCGCATACCGAGGGCAGCGGCTGGGTGCGCAGCAAAATCGCCGCCGCCGCCTCGGCACCGTTGTTCTTCAGGGCCTGGACGAATCCCACCACGTCGTTTCCGGCCGGACAGGCGAGATTGCAGGGTGCCGGGTGGTCGCCGTAAACGGGCGCCTGGTTGCTCCACGATCCGGTTCTGAGATTCGGGGGGAAATCCGTGCTGTGGCCGGGAATGGTCCCAACGGCGGCGGGGCCGGCCGTCGGCGCGGATACGCCGGGACCGTCATTCGTTCGAACCGGTTCGCAGACCCGCACCCGCTCGTAGGCATGTTGCGCGGCCGGCAGATCGCCGCTCAGCCCCAGCGAGGCATAGGCTTTTTCCAGCACCGTCAGGGGCAACTCCAGCAAGCGGGCATAGGCGCCGAGGATGGTCGTGTTGATGATGACCACCGAACTCGAGCCGATGCCTTGCTCGCGCGCGATCGCGGTGGCGTCGATCACACCGAAGCGATAGTGCTCGAAGCGGCCGGCGTAGCTATCCAGACCGGCGTCGGTGTTCAGCAGCAGCAGGGAACCCGGCGCGACTCCTTCCAGGATCTGAGTTCCCATGAGTCCTTCATCGAGAACGATCAGATGATTCGGCCGGTAGACCTTGTTGCGGTTGCCGATGGCAAAACGGTCGACGCGGGTATAGGCCTGCACCGGCGCGCCCGAGCGCTCGCTGCCGTAATCGCCGAAGGTCTGCACGTGCAGGCCCATCTCGGTGAACAGCGCGGCGATCAGTTTCGCGCAGGTGACGCCGCCTTGGCCTCCGCGGCCGTGCACGCGCACTTCCAGCGGCAACCTCAAGCCGACAGGCAAAGGAATACTCGCGGCTGTGGCCGAAGAATCGGCCGGATACTTGTATTTCATCAAATCTCCCGCCTTCCCGAGGTATTGTCCGGCCAAACCTCCATTGGGCTTTGGGCTCAAACGTACTTGGCGCAACGCCGATTTATATGCGTAATATCAATGCCGCCCTGCCGTCGCCGTCGCGTAAGATTATGAGGTTTGCGAAGCGTGCCGCACGCTCAACCGTCAAAATATGGCGACCCGACTGAAATTTTGTACCAGCAAAATGAAGACTCGTTCCTGGCGACCCCGGGAAGACTCGAACTTCCGGCCTACGGTTTAGGAAACCGCCGCTCTATCCTGCTGAGCTACGGGGTCGCGCGCCGGGAAACTGCCCTTAAGCGCCGTTCTTGGCAAGAGTCTCACCGCCGTCCGTCGATCCACAGCCAGCGCGTGCGGTTGATGTCGCGCGGGTTCGCGATCCAGCCCTTCACGTACGGCTGGACCAGGTCGCGCGTCACCATGAAATAGGCGGGCACCCAAGCGTAATCGGCTAAGGCCAGCTTTTCCGCCTCCAGCATTTTTTCGCCGCGCGCGGCGGGATCGCTTGTCGCCTCGGCGGCGTCGAGCAGGGCGTCGTATTTCGGATTGCTGTAGCCGCCGTAGTTCTCGCCGCTGCCGGAACGCAACAGGTCGAGGAAATTGACCGCATCGTTGAAATCGGCGATCCAGCTCGGCGTGGCGATGTCGAATTCGCGATCCTGGACCATCTGCTGGAAGACGCGCCCTTCCACGGAGACGATTTCGATACGGATGTATATCCTCTCCATCATCGCCTGAAAGGCCGAGGCATTGCGGATGCTGTCGGGATTGGTCGACGTGAGCAGTTCAAGGCGCAGCGTGTGCCCTGGTCCATATCCCATCGCCCGCATCAGACTCTGCGCCTTGGCGATGCGCTGGGCGTGGGGCAAATCCTTGAACCACAGCGCGGCCGTGCCCGGATAATTTGCGACGCCCGGCGGGACGATACGGTACGCCGGCGTCTCGCCGATGCGGTGGATCTTGCCTGTGACGACCTCGCGATCGGTCGCGAGGTTGATCGCTTCGCGCAGGCGGATGTCCATGAACGGCCTTCGCGTGAAATTCATGGCGAAATAGGCGACGCCCAGATAGGGCGCGACCCGCAGCGCACCGGGGATATGCGCCCGCATCCAATCGATCTGGGTGTTGGGAAAGGGATCGAGCGTATCGAGTTGTCCGGCGCGGAAACGGCGCAAGGCGGCCTCGGAATTGTCAGTTTGATAGTAATAGACGGTTCGGATGCGGACATGGGACGCGTCATAGAACAGCGGATTCTTGACCAGCGTCACGCGCTCGCCCGGGGTCCATTCCTCGATGGCGTACGGCCCGTTGCCCACGAAGTTCTTCGGCTTAGACCATGCTTCGCCGTATTTCAGATAGGTATGGCGCGGGATCGGCCATGCGACCTGATGGTCCATGAGCTCGGGCAGATAAGCCGCCGGATGTTCGAGGCTGACGGACAGCGTCCGGTCGTCGACCGCGCGGATGCCGAGCGCAGAGGGCGACAGCTTGCCTGCGCTGATCGCGTGCGCATTCTTCACGACCCAAAGATTGTAGGCATACGGTGCGGCGGTCCTGGGATCGAGCAACCGGCGCCAAGCGGTCACAAAATCGGCGGAGGTCACCGCCACGCCGTCAGACCACAGATGGCGGCGCAGGTGGAAAGTCCATTCCAGGCCGTCGCGCGAAACGCTCCAGCCGACGGCCGCGCCGGCCACCGGTTCGCCGCGCGGACCCTCCGTCGTCAGACCCATAATCAGGTCGCCGACCACCCACGCTTCCCAGGTGCCCTGGATGAAGGCGGGATCCAGGCTCTTGATGTCCGGCCCGTTGCCGCGATTGAGCACCGGCCCGGCGTCTTCGTGGGGCGAACAGCCAAACAGCAGAACGGTCGCCGCTGCAAGGATCGCTCTGGCGAGGCCCGATTCCATCGGGGCAACGCTATCACACGTTGACGATCTTGCGGTCGAGAGTCAGCCAGCGCGAGCGGTGGCAGTTGATGGGATTGTCGATCCAGCCCTTGACCTGCAGCGACAAGAGGTTGCGCGTGACGCCGAAGAAAATCGGGGCAATTGCCACGTCGTCGAGCATCATCTGTTCTGCCCGTTCCAGAAGGACGGCGCGCGCGGACGGATCGTGGGTGAAATCGGATTTTGCGATCAGCGCGTCGTATTGCGGATTGGAATACCACCCGTAATTCATGTCCGTCGTGGACGTCTGCATGAGGAACAAATAGTCCTTGGCGTCGGGGTAGTCCTCGGCCCAGGCGGCCCAGCCGACGGCAAAATTGTGCTTGCGCATAAGGGCGTAGTGAAGCTGGCTGTCGGACGGTACGATACGCACCCGGCAACCGATTTCGCGCCACATCTCCTGAAACGCTACGGCGACGATCTTGGCCTCCGTCGTGTTCATGGTGTTGAAATCGAAGCTGAGCGGGTTGCCAGGACCAAATCCCGCCTGGGCCAACAGCCATTTCGCCTTCGCGCCGCGCTCGGCCTCAGGCTCCGCTTTGAAGCGCAAATGCGGTCGGCCCGGATAGCCCGGCAGGTCCGGCGGAATGAAAGAATATGCCGGCGTTTCGCCGCCGCGCATCACTTTCTCGCATATGATCTCGCGGTCGATGGCCAGAGACAGCGCCCGACGCACGCGCAGATCGTCGAACGGCTTCTGCTTGAGATTGAACTGCAGGTATTTGGTCATAAAGAAGGGCGACAGGCGCAGTTCGCGGGACATGACGCGCCGCAGCCAGGAAATCTGCTGCGGCGGGATCGAATCGGTCAACACGTCGAATTCGCCGCCGCGGAACCGCTTGATCGCGGCCGACTGGTCCTGCGTCGGATAATAATAGACGTGATCGATCCCAACCGTATCGCGCGCGTAGAAGTAGGGATTCTTGGCAAGATGGATGTGATCGTTCGACACCCATTCCTTCAGGACGTAGGGACCGTTGGTGGCGATATGCTCCGGCTGCATCCACGCGTCGCCGTATTTCTCCACGATGTGAGCCGGTATGGGCATCGCGGTCGGTTGCATGAGAAGCTGCATCAAGTAAGGCACTTGGTAAAGGAAACTCAGCTCCAGCGTGCGGTCGTCCAGCGCGCGCGCGCCGATCCGGTCCGGTGACATCCTTCCCGCGGCGGCTTCCTGCATGTTGCGGATCGGATAGAGGATGGCGACATATTGCGCGGCGGTTTTCGGGTCGGCGATGCGCCGGAACGAATAAACGAAATCGTGCGCCGTCACCGGTGTGCCGTCCGACCATTTATGATCGCGGATCTTGAACGTGTAGACGAGGCCGTCGGGGCTCACCGTATAGCTTTCAGCGGCGCCGGGAATCGGCGCGCTGATGGCGTCTTCCGTCATCAGCCCCATGAACATGTCGCCGACGATGTTGTTCTCCCAACTGGCCTGTATCAGGTTGGGATCGAGCGTGTCCGGCTCCGCGCCGTTGCCGCGGTGGAGCGAGTGCGCATCCGCCGTTGACGGTGTGAACATCTTGCTCGAATTGCCGCGCAACGAAAGCGCCAGCGCGCCCGTTGCCGTCAGAGCGCCCGCCGCGATCGCGGCCCGGCGCGACAGTTTGTGATGGCCTGTCATGCTCTTCCGCTCCTCTCTCGCGTCGTCGCCGCGAATATCCTATGATACCCCCGCCGCATGCCGTTGCTGCCAATTTCAATCGAGGAGTAATCGAACCAGCCATGAAACCGAATCCGCTGGCCGCATTGGCCGTTCTGCTGATCGCTTCTTTTCCCGCCCGTGCCGCAGACGACTTGACGGCTGCGATCGGAAAATGCGCAGCGTTGACCGACAATACGGTGCGTCTTGCCTGTTACGACAAGGCCGCGGGGCGCCCGAATACGGTCGCCGCCGCGCCGACTACCAAGGAACAGCAAGAGTCCTGGTTTGGCATTGCGGACTGGTTCAGCAGCGACAAGGCCAGTCCGGCCGAGCAGACGACGCCGCAACAGTTCGGCAGCGAGAGTCTTCCTCCGCCGCCGGCGGCTCCCGGCGCGCAGCCGAACGAACCTCTGGACCATATCACCGCGACCGTTTCGGATTTCGCGTACAATCCTTTTGGCCGCTTTACCGTGTTCCTCGAGAACGGCCAGATCTGGCAGCAGCTCCAGGCAGACACCGGCAGGGCGAACTTCGACAAGCACGCGAAGGATCAGGTCACGATCTCGCGCGGCCTCATCGGCAGCTACAATTTGTCGATCGGCGATCATGCGGCCATCTTCAAGGTGAAGCGCATCAAATAACCTCGTCGTACTCGGCGACCAGATGGCCCGGCGCCACCTGAAGCAGTTTCGGCCGGTATTGTTCGGCATTCGGATCGTTGATGATCTTCGATTTCAGGAAGGTCAGCGGGGCGCGCGAATCGAGCGGCGAAGGGAGGTCACCCGTGAGCTTTGCGCGTTTCCTGGCGCGTTCTATTTTGGGGTCGGGAACTGGCACGGCCGAGATCAGCGCCTTGGTATAGGGATGCCGCGGATCGGCGTAGATCGCCTCGCGGTCGGCGAGTTCCACCACCTGTCCCATGTACAGGACCATGACGCGATGGGAGAGCCGGCGCACGATGGCCAGGTCATGGCTGATGAAGATCAGCGACATGCCAGTTTGCGCCTGCAGGTCGGCGATCAGCTCCACGATTTGAGCCTGGATCGAGACGTCGAGCGCACTCACGGCCTCGTCGCAGATCACCAACTTCGGCTCGACGATCATGGCGCGCGCCACGCCCACGCGCTGATTCTGTCCGCCCGAAAATTCGTGCGGGTATCGATTAATCCAGACGGGGTCGAGGCCAACCCGCGTCATCATCCTGGCAACGCGCTGCGAAACCTCCGCGCGCGACAGCAATGGCATAAGGGCGGTCAACGGCTCGGCGATCGACTGGCCCACCGTGCGGCGGGGATCGAGACTGGCAAGCGGGTCCTGGAAGACGATCTGTAATTCCTTGCGCAGCTTGCGCATGTCGTCCTTGCGGTGCGCATCCAGGTCGCGGCCGAGCCAGACGACCGTTCCGTCGGTACGCGGCAGCAATTGCAGAATCGCCCGTGCCAGCGTGGATTTCCCGCAACCGGATTCGCCAACTATGCCCAGAGTTTCGCCTTGGCGCAGTGTGAAGCTCACGCCGTCCACCGCCCGTAGCGGCTTGGTGATCCAAGCCGCGGCATTGACGGGGAAATGGACCTTAAGATCGACCACGTCGAGCAGCTTGACCGCGTCGGGCGCGATCGCGGAGCGCGCCGCCGCGGTGTCCTCCGCCTTGTCCAGCCGCGGCATCGAGTCGATCAGCACCTTGGTATAGGCGTGCCGCGGGCGATAAAAGATGTCTTCCACCGCTCCCGATTCGACGATTTCGCCTTCGCGCATCACCTGCACGCGGTCGGCAATGCCGGCGATCACGCCCATGTCGTGCGAGATCATGACGATCGAGGTCTTCAATTCGGTCTTCAGTTCACGCATGATTTCCAGGATCTGCGCCTGCACCGTGACGTCCAGCGCGGTTGTCGGCTCATCCGCGATCAAAAGATCGGGCCCGCACACGGTCGCCATGGCGATCATCGCACGCTGGCGCATCCCGCCGGACATCTCATGGGGATATTGAAGCATACGCTGGCGCGCCTCCGGAATGCGGACGATCTCCAGGATTTCGACGGCGCGCTTTTCCGCTTCCTCGCGTGGAACGTGACTGTGAACGCGCAGTCCTTCCATGATCTGCTCGCCGAGGGTCATGTGCGGTGTCAGCGACGTCAAGGGATCCTGGAAGATCATGGTGACGTGCGAGCCGCGAAAACGGTTCAACTTTCTCTGGCTGAGGCCCAGGATTTCCTTTCCGCGATATTTCACGCTGCCGGTGGCGCGGCCGTTCGACGACAGAAGCCCCATCGTCGCCAGGAACAGCTGGCTTTTGCCCGAACCGGACTCGCCGACCACGCCGAGACATTCGGCTGCGGCAACGTCGAAGCTGACGTTCTTTACCGCACGAATTTCGCCGTCATGCGTGGTGAACCGCACGTCGAGGTTCCGGACTTCGAAGATCGGATCGGCCATCTCAGCGATCCTTCGGGTCGAGGGCGTCACGCAGGCCGTCGCCGATGAAATTGAAGCTGAACAGCGTCACCGCCATGAACAGGGCCGGGAAAATCAGCATCCACGGCGCGATCTCCATCTGGTTGGCGCCGTCGCCGATCAGCACGCCCCAGGACGTCAACGGTTCCTGCACGCCGAGCCCGAGGAACGACAGGAAGCTTTCCGCCAGGATCACGTTGGGGATCGTCAGCGTCACATAGACGACCACGGGGCCGAGCAGGTTGGGGATGACGTGGCGCAGGATGATCGCCGCCGGTCCGACGCCGCCCGCGCGCGCCGCTTCGATGAATTCCTTGTGCTTGAGGGAAAGCGTCTGCCCTCGCACGATCCGCGCCATGGTCAGCCATTCCACCGCGCCGATGGCGACGAACAGCAGGAAGAAATTGCGGTGGAAGATGACCAGCAGGATGATGACGAAAAAGATAAACGGCAGCGAGTAGAGGACGTCCACCACGCGCATCATAACCTCGTCAAGCATACCGCCTACGTAACCCGCGATCGCGCCGTACAAGACGCCGATGATCAGGCTGACCAGCGTCGCGACCAGTCCGACCGCCAGCGACACGCGTGCGCCGTACAGCACGCGCACGAACAGGTCGCGGCCGAGGGAATCCGTTCCGAACCAATGGGTGCCGCCGGCATTGCACAGGACCGTCGTGTCCGGCCACCAGTCCGGGGAACAGGAAACCACATTCCAGTTCTGGTACTCGAAGCTATACTGCGACAGGAGCGGCGCGAATATCGCCATCAGCGCGATCAGCGCGAGCAGGAACATGCCGACCACCGCGGCCTTGTTCTCGAACAGGCGGTGGCGGGCGTCGACCCACAGGCTGCGCCCATGTATTTCCTGGGCGTCGATCATCGCGGCGGTCGCATCTGGCGCTAGGAGGCTCATCGTTTGTATGTCACCCGCGGATCGAGCACGGCGTACAGCAGATCCGCCGCCAGGTTCAGCCCGATAACCATGACGGCGTAGACGACGATCACGCCCATCATCAGCGTGTAATCGCGGTTCAGCGACGCCTGCACGAAATAGCGTCCGATCCCCGGGATGCCGAAAATCTGCTCGACGATCAGCGAGCCCGTCAGCAGCGTGGCGACCGCCGGACCCAGATAGCTCACCAGCGGCAACAGCGACGCGTGCAGCACGTGGCGCAGGAGGATCACGTGCGCGGGCAGACCCTTGGCGCGGGCCGTCCGCACGAAATTCGAGCGCAGCACTTCGATCGTGCTGCCGCGCACCAGCCTCGCGACGATCGCGATCTGAGGCAGAGCCAGCACGGTAACCGGCAGGATCATGTTGCGCAGTGCGCCGCCCTGCCAGCCGCCGACCGGCAGCGTCAGGTTCATACCCAGGAAATCCACACCGTAGACGCCGAAGATCAGCGTCAGGATCGGCGCGGTGACGAAGGTGGGAATGGTGATGCCGACCATCGCTAGCATCATCACGCTGTAATCGCTGGCTTTGTTCTGATGCAGCGCCGCGACGGTTCCTAGCGCG
This sequence comes from Alphaproteobacteria bacterium, assembly GCA_028871795.1. Classification (GTDB taxonomy): domain Bacteria; phylum Pseudomonadota; class Alphaproteobacteria; order Micropepsales; family Micropepsaceae; genus Rhizomicrobium. The sequence continues at coordinate 63,209 of JAGWMG010000013.1, forward strand.
ATCCCAAAGACGATGGCGATGACCATCGCCGCGGTCCCCAGCTTGACGCTCACCGGCAATCCCGCCGCGATCAGTTCGCCGACTGTGAAATCCTTGGTCTTGTACGAAGGTCCGAGATCGAAATGCGCCAGCTTGTCGAGGTAGATGAGATATTGCTGATAGACCGGCTTGTCGAGGTTATAGGCCGCTTCCACATTGCGTTCGATCTCCGGCGGCAGATGGCGGTTCGAATCGAACGGGCCGCCGGGCGCCATGCGCATCATAAAGAATGCGAACGTGACGATGATGAAGAGCGTCGGCAGGAGGCCAAGCAAGCGGCGGGTCGTGTAGGAAAGCATCGTTTATTCTCTTCTCGCAGCTTGCACGCAGAATTTTCTATCGGCCAGACTTCCGCGAGCAGGGCTCACTGTCAGTGCGCCGCCATTGTCTTAGCGAGTATTCGTGAACGAAATGAAAATTCAGGCGAACGCGACTTCATAAATGGAGGGCAATCGGGTGCCGGAAATGTTCCAGGAAACGCCACCGTTGTCGGAAAACCACAAACCGCTGGCCGTCGATCCCATAATGAGACGTTTGCCGCTGCGGTCGATCGCAAATCCGTGACGGTAAACGAGATCGTAAGCATTTTCATCCGGCAGACCCTGTGTCAACGTTTCGGAAGTAAACCGTTGCCTTATTTGCCTTTCGCCAACCAGGCCCGCCACAGCACTTCCACATCGGCGCCGTGCAGCCGCCACCATTCGTCGTCGACGGCGAAGGCGGTGGCAAAATGCTCCGGCGTCGTCGGCAGGAACGGCGTCATGGCGATATTCAGACCGGGATTTTCGCCGACAAGGGGCAGGGCGGAAATGCGCGCCGGCCCATACGGCACCCAGTCGGAGACGGCGGCGAGGTTCTCGGCCTGCGTCGCGAAGCGGATGAAATCCGTCGCCATGCCGCGCTTGGGATCGCCCTTTGGAATCCCGAAGACGTCGAATTCGTAGAGCTGGCGGTCCCAGATCACGCCGAGCTGACTGCCGCGCGTTTCCGCGTCGAAGACGTCGCCGTTGAGGATCGTGGAGAAAGCAGCCCGGCCGTTCGTCACCAGCCGCGCCGGCGGATCGTCGTTGCTCCACCAGATCAGCGCGCCTCGGATGGTATCCAGTTTGGCCAGCGCGCGGGCGACGCCGCCGGGAGTCGAAAGCGTCGCATAAACCTCTCCGGGCGGCACGCCATCGGCCAGCAGCGCCATTTCCACGTTGTATTTCGGGCCGAGGCGGCGCAACGCGCGCGCTCCGGGGAAGTTTTTCAGGTCGAAGAAATCCGCGAGCCTCGAAGGTTCCTTGCCGGCGAAACGGCGCGGATCGTAGGCGATGATCTGGCTGTACATGACGCTGCCCACCCAGCACGGCCCGATGGCGCCCGGTACGAAATCCCGCGCGGCCGGCATACCGTTCGGGCCAGAGGCAAGTGCGGCACTGTCGATGGGCTCCAGCAGTCCCTGCCGGCAGGCGGCGACCGCGTCGGGCAGCTCAAGGTCGATCACGTCCCAGGCATACCGTCCGGTTGCCACTTGATGAGCCAGTTCAGTCGTACCGCCATCGTATTCGGCAAGACGCGTATCCACGCCGCTACGTTCGGCAAAAGGGCGCAAAAGCGCGCTTGCCTGCGCGTGTCCGTATTGTCCCGCCCAACTGGCGACGGTCAGCTTGGGTCCGTGGCGCGTAAGCGACAAATAACCGAACAGCACGGCCACGCAGAGCAGGGACGCACCGAGAAGAATCTCGACGAGCCGGCGTTTCATGCGAAAAAGCCCCTTCAATGGATGCCAAACATGTTCTTCAAGGCGTCGCCGATATTCTTCTTCTTTTTCGGTTGACCGCCTTGGTCTTGCGTCTTGTTGCCGCCGCCGAACAGGCCTTTGAACGGCGCCTTGCCGGTTTGGAGATTCTGCATCACACCCTTCAGCACGCCCCCGAGTTCGGGCGCGTAATGTACACTGTCCCACGAACCCTTGACGCGGAATGGAATGCCGACGCTTACACTCTTTACCGCTGCCTTGGGCACCAAGCGGAAGTCGATCCCGCGGTTGCCGATGTCGATGGTGCCAGAGCCCGTCATCGACAGCACGGGTCCGATGATATGGAAATCCCTGTTGGACAGTGTGCCGTTCCGGATTTCGAAAGTTCCGCTCATGTCAAGGTAATCGGAGCTCGCAGCGGGTTCCGTCGTCCCCTCGCCCAGAACCGTTCGGATCGTACGCGAGACCTTGTCCAGATCAACGCCGCGGATGCGGCCGTGGCTGCCGGTAATGGCACCTCTGCCCGAAAGGGCGTGCATCACCGCATTCGCGTTCGCTCCTTGCGAGTCGACGTCCAGCGACAGCGAGCCCGTGCCCTCGATGTGGCTGACGCCGAGCGTATCGTTGAGAAACGGCCCGAGGGAAACAGACTCGAATTTGAGCAGGCTGTGGAACCGGGGAACCGCGCCGCGTCCATCGAGGTCGAGTTCCGCACGGCCGCCGCCGTCGTAGAGCGTCATCGGATCGAGCCGCGCCGTCAGCACGCCGCCCGCCAGGGTCACGCCGGCGGCCGTCTTGCCCAGCCGCAGATTGCGCACGCGCACCGTACCCACACTCAGCGTCAACTCTGCGTCCGCTTTTTTCAGCAGCGCGACGGTGATCGGCGTCCCGCTCCAGCCGGTCCCGGGTTTCCCGGCGGGCGGCCCGACGGCGGACTTCGCCGCGAGATACGGGTTGAGATCGAGCTGGTCGATGGACAGCACCCCCTTCAGCAATGGAACGTTTCCGCCGGAATCGAGTGCGAGCGTGCCGGTCATCGTGGCGCGGTCGAGGAGCAGCCGCATCCCGGAGAAAGTCGTCAGCTTGTCCTTGGAGGCAATATGACTTTCCAGCGAAGTCCTGCCGAATCCGCCACCCTCCGGCAGGCTCTCGCCCAGCCAGCCGAGCATGTTGCGCAAGGACGCCGTGTCGAATTTCAGAGTGCCGACCAGCCCGCCGTCTTGCTCGAGGCCGCCCTTGAAGCCCGCCTGCATCATGTCGGAGGTCAGCGACAAATCGAGCGCGGTGGTTTCGTCGCCGAGCAGGGTCTTGAGTGTGGCGATCTTGACGTCGAAATCCACGCGATGGCCGTTCTGCGTGAGATTGCCATCGACGGCGAGCGGCTGGTCGAGCCTCGTGATGGCAACGGCAGCGTTGACGTGATCCAGGGTGCGATGAATGCCGGTCCTGTCGTTGGTATAGGAGATGCGCCCGTCGCTGATCTTGATGCCGGAGAACTCGGTATTCGCGGGCAGCGTCACCGCGTTGCCGCCCATGCCGGCAGTCTTGTTCTTCCCAAGACTCCAATTCGACCGGCCTTGGGCGTTGACTTCCAGTTCGATGATGGGACGATCCAGCACGATCTGGGCCAGTTCCACGCGCCCGGTCAGCAGCGGCCAGAAACGGACGGCAAGCTTGATGTCGCCGACACTCGCCATCGCGGCGGCCCGCCCGCCGGGCATGTTGGCAAACGTCACTTTGTCGGCCTTGAGGCCGAATTGCGGGAACAGCATCAGCCTGAGCGGCCCTTCGATATGCAGGCTGCGCCCGGTGGCATGCGCGGCAGCGTTCTCGATGCGGCTGCGGTATACGCCGGTCGGAACCACGAATGGGAGGGCCAGGATAATCGCCAGGCCGGCAACGGCGGCGATCGACGTGTTGCGCAGGTATTTGTTCATCAAGCGCGATCATATCCTGCCTTGCGGCCCGCGCCACCTCCTCGCACCTTGCTTTTGCAGGGCTCCGCTCCTAGTTTCCGGCTCCTCGGACGGGCAGCTGTAGCTCAGTTGGTTAGAGCGCCGGATTGTGGATCCGGAGGTCGGTGGTTCGACCCCACCCAGCTGTACCATCGCGGTGAGCGCTCGAATTTTTGCAAGCACTGAGTGCGCGCCGGTCGAGGCGGAATTCGCCGTCCTGGACAGGAAGACTCGGATGACTCGTCGTGCGGTCGTTCTAGGAGCAGGCGGCCCGGCGGCTATCGCCTGGGAGGTGGGGGTAGTAGCGGGGCTGCAGGACGCAGGCGCCGATCTCCGCGATGCCGACCTTTTCGTCGGGACCTCGGCTGGGTCCGTTGTCGCGACGCAAATCACGAGCGGGCTCTCGATCGAAGAAATGTTCGGGCAGCAGATTGAGCCCGACCGGCAGGTTGCGCCGCCTGTCGACTTCAAGGAGCTTCGAGCCGGTATCGCCCGCGCCAAAGCAGGTGGGGGCAGCGTGTCCGAGATGCTTCGACGCGTTGGCGCTTGGGCCTCGGCTGCCAGGACGGTATCGGAAGCCCAACGGAGAGAAATGATCGCCGCGCGACTCCTAGTCCGCGTCTGGCCCGAGCGTGCACTCCGCGTAGCGGCGGTCGACGTCGAAAGCGGGGAACGATACGTATTCGACCGGTCGAGCGGAGTTGATCTGATTGATGCGGTCGCCGCTAGTTGCGCCGTTCCGGGCGTGTGGCCGCCGATCACGATCAAGGGACGCCGGTATATGGATGGCGGCACTTACGCTACCGAGAATGTTGATCTGGCAATCGGCTGCGACCACGTTCTCGTGCTCGCGCTGACGCCGCGAACTCCGGCGATGGCTGCAACCTCGCTCGACCCGGGGTTGAAGGCACTGAACGACAGCGGTGCCAGAGTCGAAGTTGTGCATCCCGATGAGGCGACCGAGGCGGCATTCGCCTTGGTGGGCGGCAATCTGCTGGACCCGTCGGTTCGCGAAAGCGCAGCGCGTGCCGGGCGCATGCAGGGTCGCAACATCGCCACTCGCCTTGTCTGACCACCGAAGAAACGGGGTCAGAGTGAATTTATTTGCGCCTGCGACCCGGAGAACCGTCTGATGACGGCGGCGAAGACGGGCACGTCACGCTCGCCGTGATCCCGGCCTTGTTCTGCCTCGTTTGCCTTGGACACCCTGCGGCGGCCGCGAATGACCGCTTTAGACTAGCGGATGTCGTTGCCGCGGCCCGATGGCGCCTGTCCTCTTTCCCGCCTCGAAGGCTATTTGTCCGGATCCAGGAACAGAAGCTTCGCCGAGCCGGGTGTGATGTTGTAGCGGTGCCTGTAATCCGTCGGCGCGGCCTTGTCGTTGACGGTCATGTCGGCCGTCACCAGGAAGAGGCGCCCGCTCTTCGGATCGACCGCCATGGTCCGCGCGCCGAATGCCGTTTTGACCGGGGGCAGGGCTGCGAAGCTGTCGGGCGATTTCTCCGCGATGACCGAAAGAGTCCCGTCGCGGTTGGAGCTGAAGGCCAGGCCGCGACCGGAATCGAATTCCGCAAAGTCGGTACCTTCGCCGATCGGCAAGCTCGCCACCACGGCGCCGTCTTCCGCATTCACCACCGTCATCACTTTATTCGCGCAACTGGCGAACAGGCGATGGTGCGCGCGGTCGATGGCCAGCCCGTGCGGCCGCTGACAACCCGGCATCGGCCAATGGGCGTCGGCGACGTTCTTCGCGGTGTCGATGCGCACGATTTCGTTCTTCTGCGCGCCGTCGACATAGAACTTGCCGTTCTCGCCCGAAACGCCGTATTCCAACCCGCCGCCGCCGTCGACCGTCGCCACGACAGTGTCGGTCTTGGGATCGATCACGGTGACCTTGGCGGAGTCGCCGTCGATCACCAGGATGTGCCCGCTCGGCGGATCGAAAACGATGCCGTCCGCGTCGGGCTCGGCCTTGATCCGCTTGAGCACTTTCAGCGTTTTCGGGTCGAAGGACACGGCGATGCCGGCCTTGCCGTCATCGGTGTAGCCCTTGCCCTCGGCAAAGGCGACGCCGTGGGTCGTGCCGGCGATCCCGTCGATGCGGCCGGCGACGGCGCCGCTCGTGCCGTCGACCACCGTCACCGTGTCGCTGTGCGAGACGTAGACACGGCCCGACGCGGGATCGAACACGACATAATCCCATCGGTCGGGCGCGCCCAGCGCCACGGTTTTCGAGAGATGATAGCCGCCGGCCTGCGGCGCAGCCACAGCGGGTCCGGCGATCATCACGGCGACGGCAACGGCTGACGCAAACCGGTTCACGTTGGCTCTCCTTCGTTGATGGGCGGACAATGCATCCGTAACAATGCCATCCGGCAGTCGCATCGTACAGCATCTCCCTGCGGCGTGCGACGGATCGCCGCCGCACGGCCGCGGACAATATCGGAGCCGGCGTCTATGGCGCGGCATCGGCTCCGAATCGATAGCGCAGCTCCACGCCCCACATGCGCGGCGCGCCGTAAATCGACGACGTCGTGCCGGTCAGATGTTCGAGCGCGTTGGCGCCGACCTTGTAGGTTCTGTCCGTCAGATTGTTGACGAACACGCTGGCATCGAACGACGAGGCGAGGAGATTGTTCCAGTCCAGACGCAGATTCAGAGTGGCGTAGTCCGCCTGCGCCGCAGCCGGCTCGAGGTCGGCAAGATCGCTGAACCACACCTTGCTCTGCCAATACCAGGTCGCGGTGATGTAGGGCATGCCGAGCGAGCTGTCGATCGGCAGGTGGTAGCGGCCGGTGAGCCCCAGCTTGTGCTTCGGCGTGAAGGCGAACGGATCTCCCTTGTGGTCGAGAGGATTGACGAGCAGCACGTTGCCCAACGGATCGATCACGATCGCCTGGGGCAGCACGAACGCGCTGTAGTCGGCCTCGGTGTAGGAATAGAACGCCGTGACCTGGAAATTCTCGTCGGGAATGAAGGTCGATTCGAATTCGAGACCTTTGATCGTCGCTTTGGCCGCATTCACCGTCAAGGCGACGACGCGCGGCGGCGGCGGAGACGCGGGCGGCATCGGTATGGTCTGGATCGCAACCAGATCGTTCTTCTGGATGTCCTCGTACCAGCCGTAATAGAGATCGAAATTGGTGCGGCCGGGAGTGCCCAGGATCGTCCAGTTGTTCTTGGTGCCGAGCTCGACGTCGCTCAGGAATTCCGGCTTGAACTCCGAAAAACCGGTTCCTGCGGCTCCGCCGTTGAAGCCGCCGCTCTTGTAGCCCCGCCGATAGGTTCCATAGAGCATCGTGTCGTCCGTGATCTGGTAGTTCGCGGACAACGTCCAGCTCGGGGCGCGATAGAACGCGCTCTGATGTTCGGTATTGAACGGCGTCGAAACCAGCGGGAAGGGGCAAGGCGCCGGCGACGCGATCGACTGGACGCAAACCGTGGAATCCGCAACCTTGTGATCCCAGGTATAGCGGCCGCCGGCCGTGAAACTCAGACCCTTCACCCAGTCGGATGCGTCATAGCTGATGCTGGCATAAACGGCATTCGAGGTGCCGCCGTTGTTGAGCTTGTCGATCTCCGTGCTGCCGAGAAGCGGGAACGGCCCGCCGGCGCCGCCGAACACGTCGCGCTCGACTTCGGTATAGCCGGCCGGATAATCGTGTTCGTAGTAATAGCCGAGAATCCAGTTCCACAGATTGTCGTCGCTCTCGCCCTGAAGCTGGATTTCTTCGGTGATCTGATGCGAGCTCTGCTCCCAGGTCCGCGGGTTCGGAATGTCGAGGATCGGCAGGAACGAGCCGTCGTAATCGAAAGCCGGCTGCTCCCTGTCGCTGAGATAGCCGAAGATGTTGCGGATGCGCAGATGACGGGTGACGTCGTACTGCGCGACGTCCGTCAGGCTCCACGCATCGCGTTTGTAGAACAGCGGAATGCTGGACGTCGTCTTACGGGGTCCGAGCGCCTGCTGGTTGGCGAGAGCAAACTGCAGCGTGGGATAGAAGCTGCCGACCAGCGCCGTCGCCGTGGCCGGATCCAGCCCGTAGCCCTCCGCCAACGCGACGAATTGCGATTGCGGCGCGATGGAGGTGAGCTCGGCGCCGGTGCCGCGGGTGTGGTCGCGGCGATAGTCGAACACGAGGTAGTTCTCGAACCCGGCGAACGGGCGCATGTTCACGCCGACGCGAAAGGCGTCGTAGGCGACATTGTCGAGCTTGCTCGGGAACGTGACATCCTGCGTGAAGCCGTCGCGGCGCATGCTGTCGCCCGCCACGCGAATCTCCAGCTTGTCACCGATAACGGGCACGTTGAGCGCGCCCTGCACCTCGTGCATCGCGAAATCGCCTGCCGAGGCGTCGATATAGCCGCCGAACTGGTCGGACGGCTTCTTCGGCTGGAAGAGGACGGCGCCGCCCGTGGTGTTGCGCCCGAACAGCGTACCCTGCGGCCCGCGCAGGATCTGGATGTTGTCCATGTCGTAATAATTGGCGGGGCCGCTGCCGCCGAAGGGGACCTCGTTGAAATAGGTCTGAACGCCGGAATCGGCGCCGCCGAAGGGCTGGCTCTGGCCGCGGATCGTGAACACGTTGTCGTCGCGCGAACCGAGGTTGGCGGCAACGGTCAACGACGGGGAAAGCTGCTGCAGGTCGAGCGCGCTTCTGAGATTCTCCTCGCGAATGGTCTCCGGCAAGATCGCCGTCACCGCGACGGGAACGCGCTCCAGGTTTTCGGGCCGGCGCGTGGCCGTAACGATCACGGTTTCGATGGTCAGAGGCTGGTCGGCCTGATCGGGAGCCACCGCTTGCGCCCCGGCAGGTACGCCCGACGGCTGCGCAGTTTGCGCGCCCGCGGGCGCACCGAGTATCGTCGCACTCATAAGACCAAGAGCGACGGCCAAATTCTGGTTCTGCATATCTTTCCCCCTTGTTTCATTCCCGCCGGCGTGCGGGGCGCACTCAAGCCTCCTTTGCGCTGATTGGTCCTGAGCGCGCCGTCCAGTATAGCGCAAAGCCGGGCATCCAGCGATTTTCAATATTTTCATATACTTAACAGCCAAAAAAAGAACGAAACGACACTACCGGCCAATTTTCCGCCGCGCGAACCCGGTCGCGGGCGTTCTTCTTGCCGGGGGGGAATCCAGCCGGTACAAGGCCCGCTCGTTCCCGGTGCCCGCACATGAGTCAGCAAAAGACATCCCGTCCCAAGGCGCGGCTTCCGCGCGGGTTTCGCGACCGCAGCGCGGGCGAGATCGCGGCGGAGCGCGCCCTGATCGACACCATCCGCAAGGTTTATGAGAGTTACGGCTTCTCGCCGCTGGAGACGCCGGCCTTCGAATACACCGACGCGCTGGGCAAGTTCCTGCCCGACGTGGACCGCCCGAACGAGGGCGTGTTCTCGCTCAAGGACGACGACGAGCAGTGGCTGTCGCTGCGCTACGACCTGACCGCGCCCTTGGCGCGCTACGTGGCGGAGAATTTCCAGAACCTGCCCAAGCCGTTCCGCCGCTATCAGGTGGGGCCGGTGTGGCGCAACGAGAAACCGGGGCCGGGGCGCTTCCGCGAATTCACCCAGTTCGACGCCGACACGGTCGGCTCGGCTTCCCCCGCCGCCGACGCCGAACTGCTGATGATGACCTGCGACGCGCTGGAGGCGCTTGGCCTCAAGCGGGGTGAATACGTCGTCAAGGTCAACAGCCGGAAACTTCTCGATGGCGTCCTGGAGTCTGTGGGTTTGTCACCGGATGATTTCGCTCGGAGAGGAATTGTACTGCGCGCTATCGACAAGCTCGACCGCCTCGATCGAAAAGGTGTAGAAGCTCTTCTTGGCAACGGCCGTAAGGATGAGTCCGGTGACTTCACCAAGGGCGCGGAATTGCAGCTCGACCAAATAGAACGAGTCCTGAAATTTGTTTCGGTCAGTCATTTTGAGCCAGACATGCGCACGAGCGATTGGGGGAGCAACTTCAAATTCTGGGAGCGCGATTTTGGAAATACTGCAAATGGTGCGGCGGGTCTTGCGGAGCTAAAGGCGATCACGGGCATCCTGAAAGTTTGTGAATATGATGCAGCTCGCATACGGCTTGATCCCAGCATCATCCGCGGGCTCGACTACTACACCGGCCCGGTGTTCGAGGCGCAGCTTACGTTCCCCGTGACGAACGAAGCGGGCGAGACGGTGGTGTTCGGCTCCGTCGCGGGCGGAGGGCGCTATGACGATCTCGTCGCGCGCTTCACCGGCCAGCAGGTTCCGGCCACCGGCATTTCCATCGGCGTCAGCCGTCTGCTCACGGCGCTGCAATCGCGCGGGCTGACCGGCGACGTTGAGCCGCTGATCGTCGTGCTGTCGATGGGCGACGCCGCACAAAGCTTCGCCATCGCACGCGAATTGCGCGCCGCCGGTCTGCGCGCGGAATCCTATGTCGGCACCAAGAAGATTCCAGACCAGCTCAAATACGCCGACAAGCGCGGCGCGGCGCTGGTGGTGATGGAAGGCGAAGACGAGCGCGCCAACGGTAAGATCACCATCAAGGATTTGAAGCGCGGCGCCGAGGTTTCCAAGTCGGTGGAGAGCCGCGCGGAATGGGTCGGCGCCCGTGCCGGCCAGGAAACGGTCGATCGCGGCAAGCTTGTGGAAAAAGTGCGCGAAATGCTGGCGCGCAAAGGTTGAGTCATGCCCGCGTTTCCCACCACCGGCCCGGAAGAAATCGCGGCGCTGGACAAGCAGGCGGAGGCGATCCTCGGTGTCTTCAAGGCGCGCGGTTACACGCGCCACGAACCCGCCATCCTGCAGCCGGCGCAGATGTTCGTGGACCGTTCCGGCGAGGAAATCCGCCGACGCACTTTCGAGGTCACCGATCCGTCGGGCCGCGAGCTTTGCCTGCGCCCCGATCTCACCATCCCAACCTGCCAATGGCAGGTCGAAAGCGGCAATCCCTATCCCGCACGGCTTTGCTATCACGGGCTGGCTTTCCGCCACCGCCCCGGCGACGGTCCCACGCAGTTCACTCAGGCGGGCGCGGAGCTGCTCGGCCTGGAAGACCGCGCCGCCGGCGACGCGGAAATGCTGGCGCTGTCGGTGGAGGCCTTGCGTGCGGCGGGTCTTGCGCGGTTCGACATGAAGATCGGCGATCTGGGCTTGTTTTCCACGCTGGTCGATGCGCTCGCGGTTCCGGCGCAATGGCGCGGACGCTTGAAGCGCCATTTCTGGCGCGCCGGCTACTTCGAAGTGTTGCTGTCGCGCATGGTCGCGGGCGCCACGAGCGACGCCGAGCGCGCCATCGATGCGCTGCACGGCCTCGACGGAGCAGAACTGCACCGCGCCGTGGAGGCGCTGCTCGACAAGGAAGGAGACACCCCGTTAGGCGCGCGCACGCGCGAGGAGATCGTCGAGCGGCTGATGGTCCAGGCGGCGGACGGCGCTGCGCCCAGGCTCGATGCCGCCGTCGCCGAGATCATCACGCGCGTGCTGGCGGTCAGCGGTCCCGCGCCCGCCGCCCTCGAACAAATCCGCACACTGACCAAATCGGTGGCCGCCAAAATGGAACGCCCGCTTTTGGCGATGCAGGCGCGCCTCGGCGCCCTTGCCGCGCTGGGCGTCGATCCGAAGTCCGTCCGCTTCGCCGCGCATTTCGGGCGCAACCTCGAATACTACACCGGCTTCGTCTTCGAATTCTGGTCGCGCGCCGCGGGCGCGCCCATCGAGATCGCGGGCGGCGGCCGTTACGACACGCTAATGGAATCCCTGGGCGCGCCGCACGGCACCGCCGCCATCGGCATCGCCATTCGCAGCGAACGCCTGCTGACCGCGCGCCGGGGTGGCAAGTGATGTCCGAACCGGTGACGCTCGCCATTCCGTCGAAGGGCCGGCTCAAGGAGCAGGTCGATGCCTATTTCGCCGCCGCCGGGGTGGCGCTGAAGCAGACGGCGGGCGCGCGCGGCTACCGCGCCACGGTGGAAGGGCTCGACGGAATCGACGTGATGCTGCTGTCGTCGTCCGAGATCGCGTCCGCGTTGGTGAGCGGCGACGTTCATCTGGGTGTCACCGGCGAGGACTTGATCCGCGAAGCTGCCCCCGAACTGGACGGCCGCGTGGCGCTGTTGAAGCCGCTCGGCTTCGGTTTTGCCGACGTCGTGGTCGCCGTGCCGCGGGCCTGGATCGATGTTTCCACCATGGCCGACCTCGACGATGCCTGCGCCGCGTTCGCGCATCGCCATCGCCGCCGCCTGCGCGTCGCGACCAAATATGCCCAGCTCACACGCGGCTTCTTTGCTCACGCCGGAATTTCGGATTACCGCATCGTCTCCAGCACCGGAGCCACCGAAGGCGCGCCGACCGCGGGCACAGCCGAAGCCATCGTCGACATCACCACGACGGGCGCGACGCTCAAGGCCAATGGGCTGAAGATCCTGGAGGACGGCGTCATCCTCAAGAGCCAGGCACAACTCGCGATGAGCTTCGCCGCGGACTGGCCGGACCCGACGCGCGCGTTCGCTGCGGTGCTGCTTGCACGGCTTGGCGCGAAACTGCCGTAGCTACTGTGGCGAGATCGGCCCCTCCATGATGTCCGGATCGTTCAGGTGCTCCGCCTTCCAGCGCATGGCTTCCCCGATGCGCGTCCGCCCGGAGGGGTGGTCGTAGAACACGAATTCCTCCCACGGCGAAGGGTCGAGCTTGCGATAATCGCTCAGCTTCAAGGCGACCGTGGCGAAGGCGTCCGGCTGACGCGCCACGTTCAGCCCGAAGATGTCGGCCTGAATTTCGATCATGCGGGTGATGGTGTTGGTGACGGGAGTCGCCGCCAGCATGAAGACGGAGAACAGCGCCGTGATCAGCGGCAGGCCCGCCGGGTCGTCGATGGTCCGCACGTCCCAATTGCCGCCGAACAGATAGGCCAGTCCGCGAAACGCCCGGTCGACGAAGGCGAATCCCGCCAGAAACACGAAGCCGAACCAGGTGAGCGCAATGCCGACGTGATTCATCACGTAGTGGCCCATTTCGTGACCCACCACGGCGAGGACCTCGGATGGCGTGCAGCGGTTGAGCAGGTTGTCGGTCAGCGAGATGCGTGTCGTGCCGAGAAATCCGGAGACGTTGGCCGATATGCGCGTGGACTGCTTCGAGGCGTCGAAGGTGTAGACGTCCGTCGCCGGTATGCCGTTCGAACGCGCCATTGAAAGAATCACCGACTTCATGCCGCTCTCCGGCAGCGGTGCGTAATGGTTGAACAAAGACGCGATGTACACGGGTGCGATCACGATTTGCGCGGCCAGGAGGGTCACCGTCACGCCGGTGCCCCAAACCCACCAGCTTCGCTTAGCCGCGCGGATCACCGCGTAGATGATCGTCAGCAGAATCGTGAAGCCAGCCAGGTTAAGGCCGAACGACAAAGCGAATTCGCCGGCCCATTGCAGAAAAGTCTGGTTCGAGAGCCCGAAGGCGTGTTCGCGCAGGAAGCCTTCGTAGACCGTGAGCGGCAGGGCGGCCAGCGTCGTCACCACCATGTATTGTACGACATAGATCGGCACTTGCAGGAAGCGGAACCGCGTCATCCGCGTTGCGAAATTGCGCATGATCGCCGAGATGCGCAGCCACAGGAGCAGGGCGGCAACCACCACGGTATAAAGCACGTCGACGAAGTTCAGCACGTATCCGCCCTCGAAATAGGCGTCGGAACGCGCCCTCGCTTTGCCGCTGACCCGGGCGAGATAGGCGTCCACCGCCTTTTGTGCGTCGAAATTCGTGACGCCGGGGGACGGCAGCGCCTGGACCTGGATATGAGCGGTCGGTGCAGCCGAGGGGCCGGCCTGTGCCAGCGTCCGCGTCGCGAATACGCCCGCCAACGCGCAGACCAGTATTGTCGCCGCAAGCCGCCGTGCCGCTTTCACCATGTTTTCCGCTCCTATCCGTTCCCCCGCGAATCCTAGCAGATTGTTCGAATGACGGGCAGGTTGTTCGCCTGCGTCGGAATGTGCGATGACGTCGGGATGGGTATCAGCCGGACGGCGATGACGGAACCTTCTTATCTGGACCATGGCGGGGAACGACTTGCCTACGTGAAGCGCAGCGGCGCCGGGCCCGGCATCGTCTGGCTCGGCGGTTTTCGTTCCGACATGGAGGGCAACAAGGCGAAGGCCGTCGATGCCTGGGCCGTCGCCGCCGGGCGTGCCTGCGTGCGCTTCGACTATTCCGGTCACGGCCGCTCGTCGGGCGATTTCCTGCAAGGCACGATCTCGCGGTGGCGCGACGACGGCCTGGCCGTTCTCGACGCGCTGACGGCGGGACCGCAGATCCTGGTGGGTTCCAGCATGGGCGGCTGGATCGCGACGTTGATGGCGAAAGCGCGGCCCGAACGCGTGGCCGGGCTTCTGCTGATCGCGCCGGCGACCGATTTCACCGAGGCTCTGATGTGGGAACAGATGCCCGAGGAGGTCAGGCGCGTGCTGCTACAGGAGGGCGTGTGGCGGCGCGAGTCCGCTTGCGCCGAAGAATGCTATCCAATCACGCGCGGGCTGATCGAGGACGGGCGCTGGCATCTCCTCCTCGGCGACAGGCACGCGTTCCCGTTTCCGGTGCGCATTCTGCAAGGCATGGCCGACCCCGACGTGCCGTGGCCGCATGCGCTGAAGCTGGCGGGCGCGATCGACGCCGACGTGACGGTGACGCTGGTGAAGAACGGCGATCACCGCCTGTCGACGCCGTCAAACCTCAGGCTGTTGGAACGCGCGTTGGACGCGCTGGCGGAGGATGCAAGTTAAGATTGTCATGGCTCCAAATGCGGGCCACCCAGTTTGTGCGTGGCACCAGTGGCGAAGGAAACTTCTCCCATGTTTATGAAATCGAATGTGCGTCACCTGGGCGGCCCGCGTTTGCGGGCCGTGACAACGAGTGTTGCTGTTGCGCTAGCCTCAATTGCAAGTCTTCCGGCCCATGCAGCCGTCTCCGTCGCCAGCTATTCCCAATGCGTCGCGCTGGTGCAGAAGAATCCGGCGCTCGCCGAAGAACGCGCGCGCGCCTGGCAGGGCGAAGACGGCGGCCTCGCCGCGGTTCATTGTTCCGCATTGGCGCTCACCGCGCTCAAGCGTTACGCGGAAGCGGCACGCAAGCTCGATGCGCTGGCCCGCGACAGGGCGATCACGGACAACATGGATCGCGCGGCGCTGTACGATCAGGCGGGCAACGCCTGGATGCTGGCCGACGCGGCGAACAATGCCATCCAGTCCTTTTCCCTGGCACTCGCGGAAAGCCCGAACGACATCGACTTCCTGGCGGACCGCGCCCGCGCCCGCGCCATGCTGCGGGATTGGAGCGGCGCGGACGCCGACCTCAGTGCGGCCGTGCTGAAGGACCAGAACCGCGTCGACCTGCTGGTGTTGCGTGCCAGCGCGCGCTGGAGCCTGGGCCGCAAGACGGATGCCGCGACAGACATCCTGCGCGCGCTGGAACTCTATCCCGATTATCCCGCGGCCCTGGTCGAACGCGGCCGGATGCGCTACGAGGCGGGCGACAAGGGCGGCGCACGCGCTGACTGGAAGAAGGCCGCCGCTGGCACGAGCGACGCCGCCGACGCCGCCCGGCGCAATCTCGCGGCGCTGGATGCGGAATCAAGGGCGGGGAGATAGCCATTCCTCTCGCACCTGTACATTCGCTTCCTGCGCCGCACGCGCGGATAAGAGCGCGCCGAATCGCGGAGTATCCGTCAATCTCGACAGCGCCCACACGGCCATGGCGCGCACCAGAGGCGAGGGGTCGTCCAGCAATCGTTCGGCTTCCGCCGCCAGCGACGCCTCGCCGGAGTTGCCGATGGCGACGAGCACGTTGCGCACGAAGCGGTCGCGGCCGATGCGCTTGATCGGTGAGCCGCGGAACAAGGCGCGGAACGCGGCATCGTCCAGCCGAGCCAGCTCGGCGAGCCGCGGGCGCTTGAGCGTCTCTCGCGCCTGGAACTCATGCGAAACTTGCGCAAACTTGTTCCACGGGCACACCGTCAGACAATCGTCGCAGCCGTAGACGCGGTTGCCGATGGCCTCGCGGAACGCGCGCGGGATGTGTCCCTTGTACTCGATGGTCAGATACGAAATGCAGCGCCGCGCGTCGAGCTGATAAGGCGCGGGAAAGGCGCGCGTCGGACAGATGTCGAGGCACGCATGACATGCCCCGCAACGATCGCGCTCGGGCGGATCGGCTTCGATTTCCATTGTCGTGAACACGGAACCCAGAAACAACCAGGAACCGAATTCGCGGCTGACGAGATTGGTGTGTTTGCCCTGCCAGCCCAGGCCCGCCTCCTGCGCCAACGGCTTCTCCAGCACCGGTGCGGTATCGACGAAGACCTTGGCGTCGCCGCCGAAACGCTCCACCATGAACCTCGCCAGCCGTTTCAGCCGTTTCTTCAACACGTCGTGATAATCATTGCCTCGTGCATAGACGGAAATCGTGCCCGCCGCCCCGTCCTGCAGATCGTTCAGCGGATCGTGATCCGGACCGTAATTGGCGCCGACCACGACAACGCTTTTTGTTTCCGGCCAAAGCGCTATGGGATCGGCGCGCCTCGCGGCGGTTTTCTCCAGCCAGTCCATGGTGCCGTGGCGGCCGGCCGCCAGGAAGGCGCCAAGCCGCTGCGCCGCTTCGCGGGTCGCCGCCGCTGGCGCGAAACGGACCGCGTCGAAGCCTTCGGCGAGAGCACGCGCCCGCACGGCTTCGCGAATGTCAGAAGTCGAGTTCGGCATACTGCGTCACCGGCGGCTGGCCCGGCACGCGGTCGGAAAGCAGCGAGCGGAACGACGGGCGCGATTTGATCCGCCCATACCATTCGCGCATCGCCGGCGTGGCGTCCCACGGCACTTCGCCGAAATAATCCAGCGCCGACAGATGCGCCGCCAGCGCCAGATCGGCGATGGTGCAGACCCGCGCCGCTAAGTTGCCGTGCACCTCGACGGTCCGGCCGATCGTGGGCAGGAGCTCGCGCAGCGCCTCGCGCCCGCTGCGGATGACGTTCATGTCGGGCGTGCTGCGCGACGACGCGCCGGTAAACCGCGGGTTGGCTTTCTCGAACACGATCCTGCGGGTCACGCGGTCGTCGAAAACGCCCATCGTCCAATCGAGCCAGCGCAAGGTTTCGGCGCGCCCGTCTTCGGGGATCAGCGGATTCTCCGGGTAGTTGCCTTCCAGATGATCGACGACGGCCCACAGCCCCTCGCAACGCGTGCCGTCGAGGTCGATGAAGACGGGCAGATGCGCGGTCGCGTCGTCGGGGGCCTGCGGATCGCAGACGAGGCGCTTTTCCCCCAGCATCAGGCGCGCAAGGCGCGAGGCGGGCGAGAACACGAGATGGGTCAGGCGGCGCATGGCGGCAATGTAGAGAAAGAGGGGGACGGCTCCTAGTCCTTCACGCACCAGTCCAGGCCGTCGCGGGTGACTTCCCAGGCGCGGTCCATGACCGTCTCCGTGCGGCTGGCGACATAAGGGCCGGGGCGCGACGCCCGCCAATGGTCCGGGTTGGGCAGGACCGTCGCCAGCCGGGCCGCCTGCGCCTTAGACAGCATGGACGCCGGCACGTTGAAATAGGCTTCGGACGCCGCTTCCGCTCCGAAATTGCCGTGGCCCCAGTCGACGAGGTTCAGATAGGCGGTGAGGATGCGCTTCTTAGGCCACAGCGCTTCCACCAGCACGGTCAGATAGGCCTCCGCGCCCTTGCGCACCCAGCTTCGCACCGGCAGCAGGAACAGCGTGCGCGCCACCTGCTGGCTGATGGTGCTGGCGCCGCGCAGGCGCCTGTGAGGATGACGCTCGTGCTGCTTCAGCGCCTGGTCGATATCGTTGAAATCGAAGCCGTGATGGTTGCAGAAATCCTGGTCTTCGGAGCCGATCACCGCGCGCGCCAGATTGGGCGAAATCTCGTCATAGGCGCGCCAGGAATAATGCACCGGCTGGAACGTCACGAGATCGAGCAGCATCTGCGGCGTTCCGGGTACGGGTATAAAGCGGAAGATCAGGAGCAGGAAAATCGGAGCGGGCACGAGGAAGATGAAGAGCAGCGCCGCGATGCGCCTGAGCCACGGCGTGTGCGTCCCGTCGCCGCCCCAAATCCAGCGCGCGAAAGCGCGAAGTTTCCCGATCATGTGTCGCCCCCGTGAGGGTCACATTAAAGCTTCCCCCAGCGCGGGCGCAATGTGTCGGCGAGCTCTACTCCGCCGGGATGGCCTCGTGGCGCTCGTCCGTCAGCGGATACGCTAGGCGGTTCACCATCTCCTTGGCCGCCACCTGCCAGAAGCGCGGCAATTCGACGTCCCATTGTGCCAGAAGTTCGCCCGCGAACGCCGATGCGGTCTCGGTGCGATGCTCCGCGATCATGCTGCGCAGCAGCTCCTGATAGTGTACGGTTTCGACACGCTGCCACACCACGCTGCCGGGATTGAGGTGCTGGGTGAACAGCCCGTCGGCGTCGTACACGAAGGCCATGCCGCCCGTCATGCCGGCGGCGAAATTGTCGCCGATGCGGCCCAGGATGGCGACCACGCCGCCCGTCATGTATTCGCAGCCGTTGGAGCCGCAGCCTTCCACCACCGCAACGGCGCCGGAGTTGCGCACGGCGAAACGCTCGCCGGCCTGCCCGGCGGCGAACAGCTTACCCGCCGTGGCGCCGTACAGGACGGTGTTGCCGATGATAGTGTTGTCGCGCGCCGCGAAACTGACCGAGGTCATCGGCCGAAGCGTGATGGTCGCCCCCGACAGTCCCTTGCCGACGTAGTCGTTGGAGTCGCCGAATACTTCGAGCTTCAGGCCTTGCACCGCGAAGGCGCCGAGCGACTGCCCGCACGAGCCGCGCAGGCGCATCGTCAAATGGCCCGGCGGCAGTCCCGTCATGCCCCACTTGCGCACGATGCGCGAGGACATGCGCGCGCCGATGGAACGCATCGTGTTGCGCACATTGTAGGTGAGCTGCATCTTCTCGCCGTGGTCGAGCAGGGCGTGCGCGTCCTTTTCGATCTGGGCGTCCAGCGTGTCGGGTACTTCGTTGCGGCCCTTCTGTGTGGAATAGCGCGCATAGGTGCCTGGATCAGCTTGCACCAGCAGCGGATTGAGGTCGAGGTCGTCGAGTTCCTCGGCGCCGCGGCTGATCTGGCAGAGCAGGTCGGTGCGTCCGATGACGTCTTCCAGCTTGCGAAAGCCGAGCGAGGCCAAAATTTCGCGCACCTCTTCGGCGATGAAGCTGAACAAATTGACGACCTTCTCCGGCGTGCCGGTGAATTTCGCCCGCAGCTTTTCGTCCTGGGTGCAGACCCCGACGGGGCAGGTGTTGGAATGGCATTGGCGCACCATGATGCAGCCCATGGCGACCAGCGCCGTGGTGCCGATGCCGAATTCCTCGGCGCCCATCATCGCGGCCATCACGATGTCGCGTCCGCTGCGGATGCCGCCGTCGGTGCGCAGCGTCACGCGGTGGCGCAGATTGTTCAGCGTCAGGATCTGATTGGCCTCGGTGAGCCCCATCTCCCACGGTACGCCCGCATATTTGATCGACGATTGCGGCGAGGCGCCGGTACCGCCGCTGTGGCCCGAGATCAGGATCACGTCGGCTTTTGCTTTCGCCACGCCCGCCGCGATGGTGCCGATGCCGGTGGCGGAGACCAGCTTCACGCAGACGCGCACGTCGGGATTGATCTGCTTCAGGTCGTAGATGAGCTGCGCCAGGTCCTCGATCGAATAGATGTCGTGATGGGGCGGCGGCGAGATCAGCATCACGCCCGGCGTCGCGTGCCGGAGTTTGGCGATCATTTCGGTGACCTTGTGGCCAGGCAGTTGGCCACCCTCGCCGGGTTTGGCTCCCTGCGCGATCTTGATTTCCAATTCGCGGCATTGATTGAGATATTCCGCAGTCACGCCGAAGCGGCCGGAGGCCACTTGCTTGATCGCCGAATTAGCGTTGTCGCCGTTCGGTTTCGGCTTGAACCGCACCGGGTCTTCCCCGCCTTCCCCGGAATCGGACTTCGCGCCGATGCGGTTCATGGCGATGTTGAGCGCCTCGTGCGCCTCCGGCCCCAGCGCCCCCAGGCTCATGCCCGGCGTCACGAAGCGTTTGCGGATTTCGGTGATCGATTCCACTTCCTCGAGCGCAATCGGCGCTTCGCTGGAACGGAAATCCATCAGGTGGCGCAGCGATATGGCCGGCAGCGCCTTCACGCCTTCGCAATAGCGCTTGTAGATCGAATAGGATTCGTTCGTCACCGCCGTCTGCAGCAGATGGATCAGGTCGGCGCGGTTGGCGTGCGTCTCGCCGCTCTGGCGCGCCTTGTAGAAGCCGCCGATGGGCAGCGCGACGGCGTCTTCGTCGAAGGCGCGGGCGTGCAAGCGCGCGACCTTCTTGGCGATGCCCGAAAGTCCGATGCCGGAGATGCGGCTCGGCATTCCGGGGAAAATATCGGCGACCATCGAACGCGACAGTCCCACGGCCTCGAAATTGTAGGCGCCGCGATAGGACGAGATCACCGAAATGCCCATCTTCGACATGATTTTCAACAGGCCGTCGCTCACCGAATCCAGATACGTCTTCACGCAGGGCCCCAGCGCCTGCTTGCCGAACAGACCGCGGGCGTGGCGGTCGGCGAGGCATTCCTGCGCCAGGTAGGCGTTGACGGTCGTGGCGCCCACCCCGATCAGCACCGCGAAATAGTGCGTGTCGAGGCATTCCGCCGAGCGGACGTTGATCGACGTATAGGTGCGCAAACCGCGGCGGACCAGATGCGAATGCACCGCGCCGGTCGCCAGGATCATCGGGATTGCCGCCAGGTCGGAGGCGATGCGCTCGTCGGTCAGGATCAGGTGGCTGTAGCCTTGCAGCACCGCTTCTTCGGCCTCGGTGCGGATGCGTTCGATGGCGAGCTGCAGCGCGCCCTCCTGCGGGCCGCCGTTGCGAACCGCAAAGACGCAGTCGATTTCGTAGAAGCGCCCTTCGAGATGCTCCTTCATCCGCGCGAACATGCCGGTGGAGATCACCGGACTTTCCAGCACGAAGACTTCGGTCTGTTTTTCGTCCTGCACCAGCACGTTGCCGAGATTGCTGAAACGTGTCTTCAGGCTCATCACCCGTTCTTCGCGCAACGGATCGATCGGCGGATTGGTGACCTGGCTGAAATTCTGCCGGAAATAGTGTGACAGCGGGCGGTATTTCTCCGACAGCACGGCGAGCGGCGTGTCGTCGCCCATGGAACCCACGGGCTCCTTGCCGTCTTCCACCATGGGATGGAGCACGACCTCCAAATCCTCGATGGTATAACCGGCGGCCATCTGGCGACGCCGCAGCGACGCTTTTTCGTAAAGCCTCGGTTCGTCGCCGGGCCCGATGATGGGCTCCAGGTCCACCACCTTCTTGATCCATTCCTGATAGGGATATTGGCCCGCCAAGAGATCCTTGATCTCACGGTCCTCGTAAAACCTGCCGTCGGTGAGGTCGATGGCGATCATCTGGCCGGGACCGACGCGACCCTTGCGCGTGATATGGTTGTCGTCGAGCACGACCATGCCGGTTTCCGAGCCCACGAACAGCAGACCGTCGTCGGTCACGGAATAGCGCATCGGACGCAAGCCGTTGCGGTCCATGCCCGCGATCACCCAGCGCCCGTCGGTGGCGGCCAGCGCCGCCGGGCCGTCCCACGGCTCCATGATGGCGTTGGCGTAGGCGTACATGGCGCGATGGTGCTCGGGCATGGTGGAGGCCTGCTTCGACCAGGCTTCAGGCACCAGAATGGTCTTGGCCAGCGGCGCCGTGCGGCCGGCGCGGACCATCACCTCGAACACGGAGTCCAGCGCCGCGGAATCCGAACTGCCGGGCTGGATGATCGGCTTGATGTCCTCGCCCGAGGCGCCGAACAGTTCCGAGGCCATCTTGACCTCGTGGTTCTTCATCCAGTTGGCGTTGCCTTTCAGCGTGTTGATCTCGCCGTTGTGCGCCAACATGCGGAAGGGCTGGGCTAGCCGCCAAGTCGGGAAAGTGTTGGTCGAGTAGCGCTGGTGGAAGATGGCGAACGCCGAAACGAAGCGTTCGTCTGTCAGGTCGGGATAGAAGTTCGACAGCTGTTCGGCAAGGAACATGCCCTTGTAGATCAGCGAGCGGGTGCTGAGCGAGCAGACGTAGAAATCCTGGACGGCGGCCGCCCGCACGCCCTTCTCGATGCGTCTGCGGCAGAGATAGAGCCTGCGGTCCAGGGTTTCGAGGTCTTCGCTGTCGCCGGCGTCGAACATGATTTGCTCGATCTCCGGGCGCGTGGCGTTGGCTTTCTCGCCGATGATGGAGATGTTCACCGGCACCTGCCGCCAGCCGTAGAGATAAAAGCCCGAGCGCAGGATTTCGGCTTCGACGATGGTGCGGCAGGTTTCCTGCGCGACGTAATCCGTGCGCGGCAGGAAGATCATGCCCACCGCGATGCGGCCTGAGCGCAATTTGTGGCCGGTCTGCTCGACCTGGGCGCGGAAGAAATCCTGCGGCACCGAGATGTGAATGCCCGCGCCGTCGCCGGTCTTGCCGTCGGCATCGACCGCGCCGCGGTGCCACACCGCTTTCAGCGCCTCGATGGCGCGGGTGACGACTTCGCGCCGCGGCTTGCCGTTGATCGCCGCCACGAGGCCGACGCCGCAGGCATCGTGCTCCTGATTGGGTGAATAGGCGTGCGCGGCCTCCAGCATTTTCGCATTGGCGATGAAGCGGGCGATTTCCTGTTCGGCTTCGATGCGGGCTTTCGTCATGGCTTATTCCGCCGCCTGGGGCATGGCCGTCTTGGCTTTGGTCTGGATATAGGTGTGGATGGCCGCCGCCGCGTCGCGCCCGTCACGGATCGCCCACACCACCAGCGAGGCGCCACGCGTGACATCCCCGCCGGCGAAGACGCCGTCGATGCTCGTCATCAGGGTGGAGGACTTCACCCGCAGCGTGCCCCACTTGGACACCGCAAGATCGGGCGCGGAGAACTTCGCCGGCAAGTCTTCGGGATCGAACCCCAGCGCCTTGATGACCAGATCCGCCTTCAGCACGACGTCGGTGCCCTTGATCTCTTCCGGCGTTTTGCGGCCGGTGGCGTCGGGCAGGCCCAACCGCATCCGCGAGATGAGTACGCCTTCGACATTGTCCATGCCCAGGAAGCCTTTGGGCAGCGTCAGCCATTTGAATTCGACGCCTTCTTCTTCGGCGTTCGCCACTTCGCGCATGCTGCCGGGCATATTCTCGCGGTCGCGGCGATAGATGCAGGCGACGCTCTTCGCGCCCTGGCGGACGGCGGTGCGCACGCAGTCCATCGCGGTGTCGCCGCCGCCGATCACGGCGACGTCTTTGGTTCTGGCGTCGAGCCTGCCGGATGCGAAATCGGCCACCTTGTCGCCCAGGCCGGTGCGGTTCGAGGCGATCAGATAGTCTAGCGCCGGCACGATGCGGTTCAGCCCGACGCCTGGTGCCTCGATCTCGCGCGGCTTGTAGACTCCGGCAGCGATGAACACGGCGTCGTGCCGGCCGCGCAACTCGTTCAAAGCGGCGTCACGGCCGACTTCGAAGTTGAGCTTGAAGACGATACCGCCCGCAGCCAGCCGCTGGACGCGCCGCGCCACGACGTCTTTTTCCAGCTTGAAGTTCGGGATGCCGTAGACCAGCAGGCCGCCGGCACGGTCGTGACGGTCGTACACCGTGACCTTGTATCCCTTGCGGCGCAGTTCCTCGGCGGCAGCCAAGCCCGCTGGACCGGCGCCGACGATGCCGACGGATTCGCGGCGTTCCCGGCGCGCGACCAGAGGCTTGACCCAGCCTTTCTCCCACGCCGTGTCGTTGATGTATTTCTCGACGGCACCGATGGTCACCGTGCCGTGGCCGGCATTTTCGATGACGCAATTGCCCTCGCACAACCGGTCCTGCGGACAGATGCGGCCGCAGATTTCCGGCAGGTTGTTGGTGGCCTGCGACAGCTCGTGGGCTTCTTCAAGCCGGCCCTCGGCCGTCAGCTTCAGCCAGTCGGGAATGTTGTTGTGGAGCGGACAGTGCACCTGGCAGAACGGCACGCCGCACTGCGAGCAGCGTGAGGCCTGCTCTGCTGCCTTTTCCGCAATGAACTCCGCGTAGATCTCGTGGAAATCGTGCACGCGCGCGGCCGCCACCCGCTTCTCGGGCATGCGCCGACCAAGATTGACGAATTTGAGCATTTTTTCCGCCATGACGGGTTCAATATTCCACAACGACCAGCGAATCCAACAATAATCGGAACATACGACAATAATACTGCCATTTGATTCGCCGGCATCGTGGAAATGTATGGTCCAAGAATGTGCATACATCAAAATAAGTCAATAAAGCAGTCATACATAATTTTCTGAAGCAATTGCGGCATATTATGCTAGGAATGTGCTCCGTTGCGCGGGCTCAGGGATTTCCATGCACGATATAATCAATGCGGTGCTGCTTGGCATCGTCGAGGGCTTGACCGAATTCCTGCCCGTTTCCTCCACCGGCCATCTTCTGGTCAGCGAGCGGCTGCTTGGCTTGCCCGATAATCAATGGGAAGCCTTCACCATCGTCATCCAGCTCGGCGCGATCCTTTCGGTAGTGGCCGTCTATTGGCGCAAGTTCTGGGACGTGCTGATCGGCCTGCCGACGTCGCCCGAGGCCCGCCAGTTCGCGATCAACGTCATTGCGGCGTTCATACCGGCGGCCGTCTTCGGCGCGGCGCTGATCAAATACATCAACGGTTATCTGCTGCAGCCGACTTTCGCGCTGCCGGTGATCGCGACCACTTGGATCGCGGGCGGCATCCTGATCCTCGTCCTGGAACACATCGCGCCCAAGCCGCGCCATCTCGACGGCGACCGGCTGCCGTTTGCCAAGGCGCTGCAGATCGGTTTTTGCCAGTGTCTTGCGATTCTCCCGGGCGTGTCGCGCTCGGGCGCCACGATCCTCGGCGCCGAACTGCTCGGCGTGGAGCGCAAGGCCGCCGCCGCTTTCACCTTCTATCTCGCCGTGCCCACGATGTTCGGTGCCACGGTGTTCGAGATGTACAAGAAATGGGATTTGATGTCGGCGGCCGCAGACATCGACATCGCCGTCGGTTTCGTGGTGTCGTTCGTGGTGGCCTATTTCGTGGTCAAGACGTTCATCGCTTTCGTCGGCCGCTTCGGGCTCAAGCCGTTCGGCTGGTACCGTCTGGCGTCGGGGCTGGCACTTATCGCGTATCTGGCGACACGCTGAGCTTACTCCAGCAGCTTCCGTTCTCCGTCGATGTTGAAGCCCGCTGCGACGATGGCTTTGGTTGATCCGCGCTGGCCGCCGCCGACGCTGAGCGCATACGCGCCCGCCTGCACGACGACGTCGCCCGTTTCCGTCACCGAGCTGAGGTCGCGCGGCGACAGGTCGAAGTGCAGATGCTGCGTTTCACCGGCCTTCAGATGCACGCGCTCGACGCCCCGCAAAGCGCGGATCGGCGTGCCCGGCAGTTTCGGGAAGGCGAGATACAACTCGGCCACTTCGTCGCCGGCGCGCCTGGAGACATTCTTCACGTCCACATCCACGCCTAGCGTGTCGCCCGCTTTCACGGCCGGCGAGGACAGCTTCAATCCGCCATACGCGAACTTCGCGTAGCTCAGGCCATAGCCGAATGCGTAGAGCGGCTTGCCGGCGAAGTAGCGATAGGTGCGCCCCTTCATCGCGTAGTCCTCGAACGGCGGTAATTGATCGACGCCGGTGTAGAAGGTCACCGGCAACCGCCCGGCGGGATTGTTGGCGCCCGACAGGGTTTCGGCGATCGCCGTGCCGCCTTCCTCGCCCGCGTACCACGTATCGACGATCGCGGAGGCATTCCTGGCAGCCCAGTTCACCGACAGCGCGCTGCCGTTCATCAAGACGACGACCAGCGGCTTGCCGGTTTTCTTCACGGCGTTCAGCAGATCCTCTTCGTCCTTCGGCATATCCAGGCTGGTGCGGTCGCCGCCCGCGAAGCCGGGCACCTCGACGTTCATTTCTTCGCCCTCGAGCTGCGAAGTGATGCCGACGACGGCGATCACGACGTCCGCATGCTTCGCGGCATCGACGGCGCGCCCCAGCGGTTTGGATTCCAGCCGCCCCCAATCGAACTTGAGCGCCAGACCCCGGCCCAGGTCGCGTTCGATTTTGAGCGCGTATTTGCGGCCTTTTTCGAATTGAACGACGGCCGTCTTCGGCGCGCGCTGACGCGGCACGCTGATGTCCACCACCAGTTTGCCGTCGATCCACAAGCGTCCGGCGGCAGCGTCCAGGCCGACCTTGTAGGCGCCCGCCGCGTCCGGCGTGAGAAACCCCGTCCATCGCACGGCGAATTTGGAGACGGGCGGCAACGACGCGCGCCTGTCCTGGTCGTAATCTACGGTGGAGTCGGTGCGGGTCAGAATCGGTGGACCCGAGAAATCCGCGTTGTCGAAGAACTCCGCCTTCAGCCCCTGCCGGCCGTCTTCGGTCGAAAGGGCAGAGCCCGGGATCGGATCGACGGGGCGCAGGAAATTAGTGCCCGGCGCGAAGGTTATTTTCGCATGGGGAAACTGCTTCCTGATTCCGTCCAGGGCCGTCGTCGCGCGCGATGGCGTTCCAAAATAATTACCTTGTAGCACGCCGACCTGATCGGCCAGCGGACCGACCACGGCGATTTTTTTCACGCGCGGTTTGAGCGGCAGCACCCCGTTGTTCTTCAGTAACACCATCGACTCGCGCGCCGCCTGCAGCGCCAGCTGCCGGTGCGCTTCCGAATCCAGTTCGGAATCCGGCGTTTGCGCGTAGGCCACCATCTCCGGCGGATCGAACATCCCCAGTTTCATGCGCGCGGTGAAGAGCCGCCGGAGCGCGGCATCCACGTCCTTCTCGCTCGCCAGGCCCTGCTTCACGGCATCGATGTAGCGTTGGTAATCGGAGCTGTCCTCTGTCGGCTGGGAGAAATCGGCGCAGTCGTTGTCCGTGCCGGCCTTGAGCGATGCGGCGGCGGCCTCGGCATAATCCTTGGCGAAATGGTGGCCGCGCGCAATGTCGGCCACGGCGTCGCAGTCAGACACGACATAGCCCTGGAACTCCCAGACGCCGCGCAGCGTATTCTTCAGCAGGAAGTCGTTGGCGCAGGCCGGCTGGCCGTTGATGCTGTTGTAGGCGCACATGGCCGACTGCGCCTTGCCGTCCACGATGGCGGCGCGGAAGGCGGGAAGGTAGGTGTCTTCCTCGTCGTGCTTGCTGACCGCGACGTCCACGGAGTGCCGCGTCGGTTCGGGTCCGCTGTGCACCGCGAAATGCTTTGGCGTCGCCACGGTGCGCAGATATTTCGGATCGTCGCCTTGCATGCCGGTGACGAAAGCTTTTCCCATCCACCCCGTCAGGTACGGATCTTCGCCATAGGTTTCCTGCCCGCGGCCCCAGCGCGGATCGCGGAAGATGTTGATGTTGGGAGACCAGAAGGTCAGGCCTTGATAGATTTCATGGTCGGCGCTGCGACGGCCGGCGATGTTGTACTTGGCGCGCGCTTCGGTCGAGATGACCACTGCCATGTCGTGGATCAGTTCGGGATGGAAGGTGGCGGCCAGTCCGATCGGCTCGGGAAACACGGTTGCGATGCCGGCGCGGGCGACGCCGTGCAGCGCTTCGTTCCACCAGTTGTAGGCGGGGATGCCCAGACGCGGAATGGCGCGCGCCTGATTGACCAGCTGCGAGGCTTTCTCTTCGAGCGTCATGCGCGAAATAAGATCGTCCACGCGGGCGTCGATGGGCGCCTGCGGATTGGAATAGATGGGAGCGCTTCCATTTTCGACGGAATCGGTGGATAGGGCGCTGCTTGACGTCACCCCCAGCGCCAGAGCGGCGACTGTCAGGAATAATTTGCCGAACGACTTCATGGGGGCCTTCCTCCCAGGTACTGTATCGCAAGCCCTATCCCGGCTGGCGACGGCCCGCAGTCGGCGCGGCCGCCTGCTCGCCAATATCCTGCCGGACCGGCGGCTCAATCCGAGACCGCCCCCGCGATTTCGTGGAACTGCCCCTTGGCCCGGAAGCGCCAGAGATAGCCTGGCACCACCGCCTCCATCGCGTCCGGCGCGATGCCCAGATCGGCGAACGTCAGCGCGCCGTCGCGCACCACGTTGTCGCTCTTCAACAGGCGCACCTGATCGACGGTCAACAATGGCGCGATGGGCAGCAGCAGGCTCGGCATCTGAAGGAAAAACGCGTTGATCGAGGCCAGGAAGAACGGCCACGGCACCAGCAGGCGCTTGCGGCCGGTCTCGCGCAGGATGAACTGCAGCATTTCCTTGAAGCTATAGACCGTCGGCCCGCCCAATTCGTAGGTCTTGCCGACGGCGGCCTTGTCGTCGATGCAGCGCAGGATCGCCGCCGCCACGTCGCCCACAAACACCGGCTGGAATTTCGTGTGCCCGCCGCCGATCAGGGGCAGCACCGGTGAAATCCGCGCCAGCCAGGCGAACTTGTTGAAGAATGCGTCTTCCGGCCCGAACACAAGCGACGGCCGCAAAATCGTCGCGTCGGGAAATTCCTCGCGCAGAACCTTTTCGCCGCGGCCCTTCGACTGCGCGTAGGACGATCCCGCCTCGATGTCAGCGCCGATCGCCGAGATGTGGACGAGTGCCTCCACGCCCGCCTCGCGGGCGCAGCGGCCGATGCGGCGGGCGGCGTCCGCGTGGATCGCCTCGAAGTTCTGCCCGCCGCGGCTGAAGAGAATGCCCGTCTGGTTGACCGCAACGTCGGCGCCGGCCAAAGCGGCGGCGACGGAAGCGTCGTCGGTGACGTTGCCCTTGAAAAGCTGGATCTGACCGACATGTCCCGCCGGCAGCAGATAATTCGCCAGATTGGGATGGCGGCAGACCGCGCGGATGCGCCAGTCCGCTTTCGCCAACGCGCGCACTGTATGGCGCCCGACCAGTCCCGAGGCCCCGAAGACGGTGACAAGTTTGCTCATGTTGCAGTCCCAAGGTAAGGTTTCCCCCAGGCTTCATACCGCAAGCGGTGCGGGGCGCAAGTGCACAAAGCGTCTCTATTCGGAGACATAGGCGCGCTCGCCCGTCATGGTGTTGTAATGGACGGTCACCGGCTTGCCGGTCTTGTCGTCGATGAAGCGTTCAGTGGTTTTCACCCAGTTCTTGCCGGCCGGCGGCTTGGCGACGACGGCCTTGTAGATGTAGCGCTCGTACAAGATGCCGAAGACGAGGACTGCGCCCCACACCATGGCGACCAGAGACGGCCCGAAGGCGCCGCCCAGCAGGGCGACCAATCCGACGGCGAACAGCGTCGCGCCCAGGGCGAGCAGGATATTGCGCAGCATCTATTTTTCTTCTTCGAGGAACACGGCCGTGCCGTAAGCGACGATCTCGCTCATGTATTGGCCGATTTCCGAGGAATCGAAGCGCATCATCGCCACGGCGTTGGCGCCCATCGCGGTGGCGTTGCTCACCATCCTGTCTATGGCCTGGCGCCGCGCCTCCTCCAGCAGCTGGGTGTATTCGTGGATTTCTCCCCCGACGATGGAACGCAGCCCCGCGATGATGTTGCCGCCGACCCCGCGCGAGCGCACCACGACGCCGAAACATTGTCCGAGCGTCTTGGTGCGGCGGTATCCAGGTACGTTTTCCGTCGTGGTGACGAGCATGGCAGGGCCTCCTGGCGAATCTTGGCCATTCTAGCGCCGGGCGAGGAGGTTTGTCCGGCGGCGTCTCTATTCCCGCGTTGACTTGGGCCCGCACCCTCCCTAAACATCCCGCCCCCACGGGGCGCCTGCCCCCGGGCCCAGATGGCGGAATTGGTAGACGCACTAGTTTCAGGTACTAGCGCTGCAAGGCGTGGAGGTTCGAGTCCTCTTCTGGGCACCATTTGACTGATCGCGGTGGTTCGCATCGGTTCGTAGTAGACCAAAAATCAAGGAAAACAGCGGCTTTGTTGGGCCGCTACGGTTCGGGCTGGCCCCTTGGCATCCGGTCGGCTTGTTGGTATCGGTGTTGGTATCGGCGCTCCCGAGCCTCCGCCCTGTTGGTATCGGCCCGAAGCGCCTGCCATAGCAAGTCGGGAGCACCCAAAATGGCCCTCAGCGACGCGGCCTGCCGGGCAGCAAAACCGGGCACAAAACTGAAGAAGCTATCCGACGCCGGAGGTCTCCAGCTTTGGGTTCAGCCTAGCGGGACGCGGCTATGGCGCGTCGCATATCGGTATATGGGAAAGCAAAAGCTACTCTCGATCGGCGTATATCCGCTCTTCTCCCTGGCCCAAGCTAGAAACGTCCGGGACGAAGCCCACCGTCAATTAGCCGCGGGCATTGATCCATCCCAAGCGAAAAAGGATGAGCGCGCTCGACGTGAAAATCCCGACGACACCTTCAAGTCAGTCGCGCTGGAATTTGTCGCCAAGATCAAGCGCGAGGGAAGAGCGGCTGCGACCATCGTAAAGAAAGAATGGTTGTTGGATTTTGCCTATCCCACCCTGGGTCAAAAGAAGTGCTCTGAGATCAAACCCATCGATGTCCTAAGAGTCTTGCAGGATTTGGAAACCCGAGGTTGTCACGAGTCAGCAAGACGGCTCAGGTCAACTGTTGGTGCAGTCATTCGCTACGCGATTGCAACCGCAAGAGCAGAGTTCGACCCAACCGCAAGTTTACGGGGCGCCCTGACAGCACCGACCGTTACGCCAAGGTCGGCAATCACGGATGCTAAGAAATTTGGCGGTCTGCTACGCGCCATCCATGGCTTTGATGGTCACGAAAGCACAAAGGCTTGCCTCAAGCTTATAGCAATCCTGTTCCCCCGGCCGGGCGAACTTCGCACAGCTGAGTGGTCGGAATTTGACTTTGAAGCGGATATTTGGACGATCCCGGCATCCAAGACAAAAATGCGCCGCGAACACCGCATCTACTTGCCCATCCAGGCAACAGCTATCCTTCAAGAGCTACGCAAAACTTCGGGAGGTGGGCGATTGGTGTTTCCCGGACTCAAATCAGTTGAAACGCCAATTTCCGAAAATACCCTCAATGGCGCATTACGCAGGCTCGGCTTTGCTCAGGAGGAAATGACCTCTCACGGATTCCGGGCGTCAGCCTCGACCCTGCTTAACATGAGCGGGAAATGGAATCCGGATGCTATTGAGCGGCAACTCGCGCACGTTGAGGCCAACCAAACTCGCGGTGCCTACGCTCGCGGGGACTTCTGGGATGAGCGCGTAAGTATGATGCGTTGATGGGCCGATTACCTCGACCAGCTGCGAGCCGGAGCTAGCATTTCTAGGATTCGCTCTTTGGGGTGAAGCTGCCGTAATTGTCGATCAGGAGGAGCATTGTATGGTTAACTCATTGAATCTGTTTACTCTGTATCGTCGTCAACGTGTCTGATACCCGCTTTGATACCCGCTTTTTTGCCGGATACCCCTGCACAACGCCAGACGCCGATGGACTTTTGGGGTCTTGTTCGATGCTTTGCATGGGCGTGGTCGATCATAGAGGTCTCTCGCAGGGGGCAAAGGCGATATCGCGCATAGGTTCGGGCATGCAGTTGGAGGTGGCTTGCAATCAGATCCCTTTTAATATGATCTTGACATCATATGGCTTAAAGAGCATATTTCGGAGGTAATACTCTCAAAGGTCTGCCGTGAGCCATAGGATCGGAAATGGCGAAGCCAGAAAAAGAATGGGACGTTGTCTTCGATAAGGCGTTTCAATCGGAGTTTGATGAATACGACGAGACCGTTCAGGACAAGATTCTCGCCCGCGCCGGATTGTTGCAGCAGTTCGGGCCCAACCTGCCCAGGCCCTACGCCGATACTTTAGTGGGTTCGAAGTTCACGAATATGAAGGAGCTGAGAGCGCCCGTCGGCAAGCAAGTCTGGCGCGTTGCTTATGCCTTCGACCCTGTGCGCCGTGCCATTCTCCTGTGCGCCGGCAACAAGGAGGGCGGCAATAGCAAGAAGTTCTATGCGGAGCTGATCGCAACGGCTGATGAGAGGTTTGGCAAGTACAAGTAGCGAATGGAGTGTGTGATGGCCAAGACACTGTCTGACGTGATGAAGTCGCTACCCAAGGAGCGGCGTCAGCGGATCGAAGCTGAGACGGCTCGTGAAGCGGCTCAGATCATGAGCCTTAGGGACGTGCGCAAGGCCTTTCACAAGAGCCAGGAGTCGGTCGCCAAAGTGCTCGATATGGAACAGGAAAGCGTCTCGCGAATTGAACGTCGCACCGATCTTTTGCTTTCGACCATGCGCAAATATGTAGCGGCCATGGGCGGTGATCTGAAACTCATTGCAGAGTTTCCGGACCGGCCGCCAATTCAGATCGACACCTTGGGAGCGTTGACCGAGCGGGAAGCCCCGGTCGAGACGAAGCGCAAACGAGCTTGATTTGTGAATACGCGCGGGACATTGGCTCTTCAATATTTTTCACCGCTGTCGAAGGCGTTCTGTTTCAGACAGACAATGTCTAGTTGCTAAAGCCCCGAAAGGATGAGGTGTGAGGTTCGGGGACATCGTTTCAATTTTTTATAGCGATTTTTCCCCTGCTGCTGCACGCTGTGGAGCTGTGGGCAGCACGTTCGTGCTGTCCATCTGATCCACAGCGCTGAAACGGCAGATATGGAACGATGGAAAGCTCGACTTCGCTGGGTTCGCCTATACGAAGAGACGAGCGACGCCGGCTTGGTCTGTCGTCGATGCGGCATTTCACGCCCAACGCTGCGCAAATGGTGATCGACGAGACCGCCGATGTCGAACATGCCGCGCGCAATACGCGCATCAGCAAGACGTCCGATAATGGTTCGGGCTGTTCGGCCGACGGCAATCTTCTGGTCGACGCAAGAATTTACGACAAATTCTTGGAACAATTGCAAA
>JAGWMG010000014.1 GCA_028871795.1 Alphaproteobacteria bacterium
TGGATTCCCAACACGTCTGCCGCCGAACGGGCCGTCACCTCCAGCACAAAACATTCCAGCAGCCGCAACTGCTGTTTCGTGCCCAATTTGCAGCGCTTAATCCCCATTCAACCACCGTAGATAATCTCCTTATCTACGTCAGCCCCAAAGTTAAAGTCTACAGGGCGATCAACAGCCATGACGGCGTCGAATTCAAGACTCCCAATTGCGCCGGCTTGACGGCTCGTCGTTATCGCAACGTTTTCAACGAGCATGTGGCGCATGACGCGCTCGCGGCGATGTACGGCAACGTTATTATTCCAAATCGTCCATCTCGTGTCGAATGGCCTGTAACTTAACTGCGTCGATACAGCATGTAAGTCGATCATCGGTAACTGTGCTTTAGCTACCTCATAGCTCCACTGGTTTTGGGAGCACAATCTGAATAACCGACGTGCTTCCTCTTCGTCCGATGTCGATAAGAGCGCGCGCACTTTCTCCTGTGCCTCCGCTCGGGTGAAGGATACGGCGAACTCGTCATGGGTAGTTACAATTCCCGGTGCGGGGTCACCCATCGGTGTGAAGATCGCAGGAATGGACCAAAATTCACGGTACTGGCGTCCGAGGTCTACATCTTGCGGTTTGAAAAGCCAATCAGGAGCAGTGGGTTCCAAATGAGTCCAGGCGATTGATGCTTTGGTGGCGATCGCAGCAGCTTTGTATTTTACCAATCGCTTGCCCCAGAGGTCACTATGCCATACGCCTCTTTCAAGATTCCGAGATTTAAGAAACAGGCTTATCGCTACGCCCTGTTCAATGTCGAACACATTCTTATCCTCGCCACCGTCTGGCGCGCGCTCCTTTCGTTTCGCGTTACCATGCAAATCCAAGACATAGATTTGATTGAATGTATCCATCAGAGACTTGCGCATACCTTTGAAAGTTGGATTATCAAGCCATGAGTGATTGGTTATGATGCCGACGACGCCCTGATCCACACCTTCCATCTTGATCGACTGCACGTTACCACGCTCATTGATGCACTCGAACTCACCACCATCCATTTTCATCTGGGCAAAACGAATGAATTTTACGTAGTCATCTTGCAGCCACTTGCCTTGAGCAGGTTTCGACAGTTCCGGAAACCCTTCTCGATATTTTGCGATTTGTGCAGTGATCCACGGCCCCTTGTTTTTTGAATGCCCCGAGTATGGCGGATTTCCTGTGATCACCAGGATCGGCTTTTCTTTAACGGTCTGCGCCGCTTCAACCTCAGCAGTCACCGCAGGTAAAAGTAGAGTTTTTTGCGGCTCTATCGGTTCTAATGTATTTGTCAGAAAAACTCTGAGGCGTTCGCCACCCTTCAGTGGATGCTTCTGGTCATTTAAATATTGCGACAACTTCAAATGCGCGATGGTGTAAGGCGCGATCAGATATTCGAAGCCGAACAGATTCTTCAGAATATGCTCGCGCACGATCAAATCTGCGCGCCCGCTATCCGCTCCGCCGATATTCTCGAAGATGCGCTGGAACACCTCCAGCAGAAATGTCCCCGTGCCGCAGGCGAAATCGAGCACCGTCACGCGCCGGTGGTCGGCGAGACCATCGCGGATACCGAAACTGTCCTTCAAAATATCGTCCACCGCACGCACGATGAAATTCACGACCGGCGGCGGCGTGTAATAGACGCCACGCCCTTTGCTCGTTTCCTTGTCGTAGGCTCTCAGAAAATCTTCATAGAAATAGATGAACGGGTCGCGCTCGAAGAGGCGGTGCTCCTCCTCGTCCGCCGCTCGTACCTTGCGGCTGATCGCCCTGCGCTGGCGAAACGACAGGTCCTCGTGAATCGCTGTCAGGTCCAGTCCGTTGACAATGGACAGCACCTCTTCGACTACCCAGCGCACGTTGCGGTATTCCTCCTTCTCAAGCTCGGTGAGGAAGTCCACAAGTTCGCGGATGAGCCTGAAGGAGCCGGGCACATATTCCCGCGCATTGTGCAGCGTGATCGGCTCTCGGTCTGAATTGAGCCGTGCGAGGAACAAGCCATAGGCCAGCATTTGCGCGAAAGCGTCGGCGAATTCCGCGAGCTTCAGTTCATGGAAAACCTGATCGCGAAAGATTTGAAAAAGCCCGTAAAGGCGGCCCTCCTTGTGCTCACGCTCCTGACGGACCAGTTCCTCACCCAAATAAGCGCGCAACAGCTTGCTGCGCGTCGCCAGCGCCAACGCGAGCTGCTGGGCGCGGCCGATGCCTTCCGGCGCCGTGGAGAAGAACCCTTCAAGCAGCATCGAGACGGCGGCAATCCGATCTTCACGCAACCGATATTTCGGATTTTCGAGATCGGTTAGGCGGCACAGGTCTTCGCGCTGGATGCCGTCCTTGTTGATCCACGTGAAGTGGAGGTAATCCGTGAGAATGATGTTCTGCGACAGGTCCTTGTAACGTTTGATCTGATCGGATTTCAGCACCTTGTCGAGATTCTCGCCAACCGCCTTGTTCTCGACATAGCCGAGAATGAGACCGCCCTTCGTGATCTTGAAATCGGGAGCACCCTTATCAGCAACGCGCTTGGGTTCGTGCTGCACGGCGGTCCCGCGTGCGGCCTCGTCTGCAAACGCCTGTAATAGCACCTGAAGCGCAGCGCGATCGGTATGCTCGGTTTTCTGATCGACCGGAGTCTTGCGGAGCGCTAGAAGATAGCGGTCAAAGATATTCTTCTCAGGCATGGGGCCCCCGATTCAGGACGACCCTATACTGGTTCGCCATTCGATTGAATCGTACCTCTCGACGTCTACTCCGCCTCGCTTCCGCAAGCGGAAACCGTCCACACAAGCCGACCCCCTTGCCCCCCGCCCATACTGGCCTCTTCGCACCATGCCTGTTATAATTCTCCGCTTGAGTCTTTGGCCTTAAAAAGCTTAAGATAATCAAGGGCTTCCGGGGACCTCGCGAGGGGACCGGAAGGGGCTTTTCCAGGAACCTCACGGCAGTCGTCAGACCCATGAAAATCAACGTCGAACGCGGCGCTTTCCTGAAGGCGCTGAGCCATGTGCAGAGCGTCGTCGAACGGCGCAACACCATCCCCATCCTCTCCAACGTGATGATCGAGGCGGCGAAGGGGCAACTGAAGCTCACCGCCACCGATCTCGACATCGAGATCGTCGAAGCCATCCCGGCCGACGTGCTGCGCAACGGCGCGGCCACCGCGCCCGCGCACATGCTCTACGACATCGTGCGCAAGCTGCCCGACGGCGCGCAGGTGCAGGCCGAACTGCTCACCAGCGAAGGCGGACGGCTGGCGGTCTCCGCCGGCTCGGTGCGCTTCGAGCTGGCGTGTCTGCCGAAGGAGGACTTCCCGCAGATGGCGGCGGGCGCCCTGCCCCATCGCTTCAAGCTGGCGGCCGACGACCTGAAGCGGCTGATCGACAAGACGCGTTTCGCCATTTCCACCGAAGAGACGCGCTTCTATCTCAACGGCATCTACGTCCACGCGGCGAAGGACGCCAAGGCGAAGACCTTGCGCGCCGTGGCGACCGACGGCCACCGCCTGGCGCGCTACGAGCTTGAGCTGCCCGAAGGCGCCGCCGACATGCCCGGCGTGATCGTTCCGCGCAAGACGGTGCAGGAATTGCGCCGACTGCTCGACGACGCCGACGGCGCCATCGAGGTGTCGCTGTCCGACACCAAGATCCAGTTTGCCTTCAACGGTCTCGACCTCACCTCCAAGCTGATCGACGGCACGTTTCCCGATTATCAGCGCGTCATTCCCGCCGGCAACGACAAATCTCTGGCGCTGGAATCCAAGGAATTCGGCCAGGCGGTCGATCGCGTCTCGACCATCTCCGCCGACAAGACGCGCGCCGTGAAGCTGGTGCTCGCCAAGGACAAGGTGACGCTGTCGGTGGTCAATCCGGAGTCCGGCACGGCGACGGAAGAGCTCGGCGCCACCTACAGCGCCGCGCCGATCGAGATCGGCTTCAACGCCCGCTATCTGCTCGACATCACCGGCCAGATCGAAGGCAAATCGGTGCGCTTCCTCTTGTCCGACGCCGGTTCGCCCACGCTCATCGAGGACACGGACGACACCCGTACGCTCTATGTCCTCATGCCCATGCGGGTGTGAGTTTGAAAAGCGATCATCCTTCCTTCGAGGCGCCGCGTGCACCTCAGGATGACGCCATTGGGCGTCTCGCGGTGACGCGCATCCAACTCACCAACTTCCGTTCCTATGCGAACGCCGAACTGACCGTCGGCGCGCGCCCGGTCGTGCTCGCCGGCCCCAACGGCGCTGGCAAGACCAACATCCTCGACGCGATCTCGCTTCTGGCGCCCGGCCGCGGGCTGCGCGGCGCCAAGCTGTCCGAACACATCCGCCGTGGGCCGTCGGCACCGAGCGAGGCGCTGTGGGCGGTGGCAGCCACGGTTTCGCGGGGCGGGGAATCCTACGACATCGGCACCGGTCTGACGCTCGGGCCCGGCGGCGGCGAACGGCGCGCCGTGCGGCTGAACGGGGTGGCGGCGCAAAGCTCGGCGGACCTGGGCGAGATCGTGCGGATGATCTGGCTGACGCCCGCCATGGACCGGCTGTTCGCCGAAGGCGCCAGCGGACGCCGGCGTTTTCTCGACCGTCTGGTGCTCGGCTTCGATCCCGGACATGCGCGGCGCGCGGCGCGCTACGAGACCGCCATGCGCGAGCGTTCGCGGCTGCTGAAATTCGGTCCGCGCGATCCCATGTGGCTGGACGGGCTGGAAGCCGAGATGGCGCAGGCGGGTGCCGCCATCGCGGCGGCGCGGGCCGAGACCGTAACGCGATTGAATGCGATGTTGGCCGAACGCGGCGAGGCCGGGGCGTTTCCCTGCGCCCGGCTGGCGCTCGACGGCGAAGCCGACGCGCTGCTGGCCGAATCCGGCGAGGGCACCGAGGCGGAAATGCGCGCTCGCCTCGCGCGCGCCCGCATCCGCGACGCCGAGGCCTCACGCACCACCTTCGGGCCGCATCTGAGCGATCTGGCGGTACGCCACACGCAAAAACGCGCCGACGCGCGGGAATGTTCCACCGGCGAGCAGAAGGCGCTGCTGATCTCCATCGTCCTCGCCGACGCCTGGGAACTCGCCCGCCACAGCGAAGGGCCGCTGCTGCTGCTCGACGAGATTGCGGCCCATCTGGATGCGCGCCGCCGTGCCGCCTTGTTCGAGGAGATATTGGCCTTGGGCGCCCAAGCCTGGATGACGGGCACCGATCCGTCGCTGTTCCAGAGTCTGGCATCGCGCACCGAAATCTTCACGGTCGACAACGGCCGCTTCGCGCGCCAGGAGTAGTCGTATGCTTTCGCTTCATTCGTACCTTCTCTATTGCAGCGTGTACGCCATCGCCATCGCGGTGCCGGGACCGGGCGTCGTGGCGATCGTCGCCCGCGCCTTGGGCAGCGGCTTCCGCGCCACAATTCCGGCTGTGATCGGCACGGCTGTGGGCGATTGGATCATGCTGTCCCTTTCCGTCTTCGGACTGGCGCTGGTGGCACAGACGATGGGAGGCCTGTTCCTGATCGTCAAGCTCGCGGGCGCGGCGTACCTCGTTTACCTCGGCTACCGCTACTGGACCGCCCCGGTCACCGATGTGGAAACCTTGATCCCGAGCGGCGCGCGCCAGAGCTTTCTCTCC
Source organism: Alphaproteobacteria bacterium (assembly GCA_028871795.1). Lineage (GTDB taxonomy): Bacteria > Pseudomonadota > Alphaproteobacteria > Micropepsales > Micropepsaceae > Rhizomicrobium. The sequence continues at coordinate 5,642 of JAGWMG010000014.1, forward strand.
CAGCTTTCCCTGATATTGGGCAATCCCAAGACGATCGCCTTCTTCGTCGCGCTGCTGCCGACCGTCGTCGAGCTGAACCGGCTCAACGTCTTCGGCTATCTGCAGCTTGTTGCGGCGACGGCCGTGCTGATCCCTGCGATCATGCTGTCCTATGCGGCGCTCGCGTCGCATGCGCGCGTGTTTCTGGCGAGCCGGAAAGCGCGCGGGCGTCTGAACAAGGGCGCGGCCGTCGTCATGGTGGGCGCCGGCGTCGGCGTGGCGGCGAGTTAGGTGGCGATGAGCGACGCGGCAAAACAAGCGGCCGACCAGCAGGCCTCCGACGACTACGGCGCCGACAGCATCAAGGTGCTCAAGGGGCTCGACGCCGTGCGCAAGCGGCCGGGCATGTATATCGGCGACACCGACGACGGCTCGGGCCTGCACCACATGGTCTACGAGGTCGTCGACAACGCCATCGACGAGGCGCTCGGCGGCTTTGCCGACCGCATCGACGTGGCCCTCAATCCCGACGGCTCCTGCACCGTGCGCGACAACGGCCGTGGCGTGCCCACCGACATCCACGCCGGCGAAGGCGTTTCGGCCGCCGAAGTCATTATGACCCAGCTTCATGCCGGCGGAAAATTCGAGCAGAACGCCTACAAGGTTTCGGGCGGCCTGCACGGCGTCGGCGTCTCGGTGGTGAACGCGCTCAGCGAATGGCTGGATCTGCGCATCTGGCGCGACGGCAAAGAACATTACATGCGCTTTCGCAACGGCGACGCGGTGGCGCCGCTGAAGATGGTGGCCGAGGTCAAGAACAGGCGCGGCACGGAGGTGACCTTCCTGCCCTCGACCAAGACCTTCACCATGACGGAGTTCGATTACGCGACGCTCGAACACCGGCTGCGCGAGCTGGCGTTTCTCAATTCCGGCGTGACGATCTGGCTCGCCGACAAGCGCGGCGTCGAGCCCAAGGAAACCAAGCTGCATTACGAAGGCGGCCTGGACCAGTTCGTGCGCTATCTCGACCGCGCCAAGAATTCGCTGATCCCCAATCCCATCCTGATGATCGCCGAACGGGAAAGCGTCGTGGTGGAAGCCGCGCTGACCTGGAACGACAGCTACCACGAGAGCATGTTGTGCTTCACCAACAATATCCCCCAGCGCGACGGCGGCACCCATCTCGCCGGGTTCCGCGCCGCTCTGACGCGCGTGGTGACGAAATACGCCGAACAATCCATGGGCGCCAAGAAGGACAAGGTGGCGCTGTCGGGCGACGATTGCCGCGAGGGCCTCACCTGCGTCCTGTCGGTGAAGGCGCCGGATCCGAAATTCTCCTCGCAGACGAAGGACAAGCTGGTCTCGTCGGAGGTGCGCCCCATCGTCGAAGGCGTGGTGATCGAAAAGCTCGGCCACTGGCTCGAAGAGCATCCCGCCGAGGCCAAGCAGATCGTCGGCAAGGTGATCGAGGCCGCCGCCGCCCGCGAGGCGGCCCGCAAGGCGCGCGAACTCACCCGCCGCAAGGGCGCGCTCGACGGCGCCTCGCTGCCCGGCAAGCTTGCCGACTGCCAGGAGCGCGATCCCGCCAAGTGCGAGATCTTCATCGTCGAGGGCGATAGCGCCGGCGGCAGCGCCAAGCAGGCGCGCAACCGCGCCAACCAGGCGGTGCTGCCCTTGCGCGGCAAAATCCTCAACGTCGAGCGGGCGCGCTTCGACAAGATGCTGTCGAGCGTGGAGATCGCCACCCTCATCACGGCGCTGGGCACCGGCATCGGCAGCGAGGAGTTCAACCCCGACAAGCTGCGCTACCACAAGATCATCATTATGACCGATGCGGACGTGGACGGCGCCCATATCCGCACGCTGCTGCTCACCTTCTTCTACCGGCAGATGCCGGAGCTGATCGAGCGCGGGCACCTCTTCATCGCCCAGCCGCCGCTCTACAAGGCCGCGCGCGGCAAGTCGGAGCGCTATCTCAAGGACGAGCGCGAGCTGCAGGATCACCTGATCGCCGAGGGCGCGGCGGGCGCGGCCTTCACGCTGCACACGGGCGAAGCCGTCGCCGGCGCGGACCTCGCGGCGCTGGTGGAAAAGGCGCGGGTTGCGGCGGCGGCGCTCGACGGCTTCCCGCGCCATTATCCGCGCTTCGTGCTGGAACAGGCGGCGATCGCCGGCGCGCTCAATCCGGAAATCCTCAACGACGCGGCGAAGGCGAACGAAGCTGCGTCCTACATCGCGCGCCGGCTCGATCTCTTGTCGGACGAGACCGAACGCGGCTGGCACGGCGAGCCGACGCCCGACGGCGGCCTCAAGTTCTGGCGCAACGTGCGCGGGGTGCGCGAGGCCGTCGCCATCGACGGCGCATTGATCTCGTCGACCGACGCGCGAAAACTCGACCGCATGGCCGGGGATCTGCAGGCGGCTTACCTGAAATTCGGCGTGCTGACGCGCAAGGACGAAACGCGCGAGGTGCGCGCGCCGACAGAACTGCTGAACGCGATCTTCGACTGGGGCCGCAAGGGCCTGACGCTCCAGCGCTACAAAGGCCTGGGCGAAATGAATCCGCAGCAGCTCTGGGAAACCACGCTGGACGAGAATGCGCGCACGCTGCTGAAAGTGAAGGTGGAGCATGCCGACGAAGCCGACGACCTGTTCGCCAAGCTGATGGGCGAGATCGTCGAGCCGCGCCGCGAATTCATCCAGGACAACGCGCTCAACGCGGCGCTGGATGTGTGAGGTGAGTCTGCATACCACTCTGGGCTCGCAGTAGGCGCAGCCTTCAAATTTTGGGGGGCATATGGGCACGGTCACTAAACAGGCTCTGCGAGTATATGCCGCTCTGTCAAATCTAGGCACTCGTAGCGGCGATATTCTCGAAGCTCTAATTCCTTTTTTTGAACCAATACTGCAGCAGCTTGATGGCGCAGAATTTAATCCTACCGTTTTCTCGGCGGGTGTTAGAAAGCTCTACAATTGGCGCTTCACGCGCCACATAGCAGAAGAATTTATCCCAAGACTAGAACGCAGAGGCTACCTTCAGCACATACCGCGGACGCACAAATACGTCGTTCATTTTGCGGCTTCGTCGAATCAACCCAATCCCACACCAGAACTACACGCCGTAATCGAAAAAATTCTGGATCAATTTAAAACATTTCCGTCAAGAATCAACGACCTTCTTCATTTCTCACGTTCTCGTTCAGACCTCGAAGACATACTCATACGCTTCCTTGTTTCGCTCAATGCGTACACAGAAGATTTCTTCCGTCTTAATATTCAACAACTCGATACGGAAGCCCCTGAAGGAATTCTGTTGTCTGGGTTTGAAGAAGGCGGTCACCAGCTGACACATGAAGAGCGTTACATTGCCGCAAGGTTCGTCAAAGATATCGTGTCGACGCAGCCGGAGTTTGTACCTTACCTCGTTCGTCTCGCGTCGATTGGTCTACTCACCGAGGTGGTCGACGACTTTGTTAAGCCCACGGCACGAGCCGAGAATAGCAATTTGGCGATATTCCTAGATGCCCCAATGGCGCAACACTACCTCGGACTATCGGGATACGAACTTCAAGCAGAAGTACGAAGCGTCCTCGATTCGTTGAAGGCCATCGGCTGCCAACTTATGATGTTTCCCGAGAGTTGTAATGAAATTGCACGAAACCTCTCAAGCATGTTGGCACTTACCTTCATACAGAGACATGGCTATACCCACGAAGCAATGCGGCGCGGACAGGTATCTGAGGAATACGTTATTGCCGTCAGGAATAATCCAGAAAAGGCGGTTGAGGACGCAGGAATCTCGATTAGGAACATAACTATCGAGAAATATCCAAACCTACACCCGTTCTTTCCGGCGGAGACCTACGAAGACTTTCTTGCGGCGATCACTTGGGTTCAAGAAGTTGCCCCACGTGAGCACGACGCAAAGTGCATGACCATGATCATGCGGCTCCGAGAGGGACGAAGCAGCGCAGATCTGTTTGGCTGCCGTTACGTGTTTGCAACAAATAATCCCGCCTTCGCTAAAAAGAGTCGTGTCTATTGCCTCCAGTCTCACATGATTCAAGAACGGCAATGGGGTCCAGTAGTTCACATAAGAGATTTGGCTACTATAGCGTGGCTCCGAACGGGTCTCGACGCGGCTGATGTAGTCCCACGCGGCTTCCTCGTCGGGGTCTGCGAGCAAGTCCTTCGTGTAAGACCGGAAGTCACCGAAGCGGTCCACCAGAAATTGGCTGAAGCAACACCGGACAAGATTCCGCAGTACGAACTGATGCTGTCCGATCAACGGAGTGTTAGGGCGTTAATGGATCAGACCTTCGGCGATCCGACAGTGGTGACGGAGAATAATGTACCTCGAATATTTGATCGAATGCGCCGCGCCATTGTCGAGGAAGTCACTGAGGCAGCCGAAGCGCGACTCAAGAGGGAAAAACAGCAGCACGAAGAGGCCCTTGCGGCGATACGATCTCAACTTGAATCCATTGTGGCGGAACATAAGGCGGAAAAGGTCAAGCAGGACACTCAAATTGCTGAGCAGAGTGAAACGCTTTCCAAAGCTGAGGCAGACGCGACCGCCTTGAAAGAAAGGTTAAAGCGCGCTCGCGCCGACGACGTTCGTCGATTTAACGAGCTCTTGAACCAAAACAACAAAGTGATCTTTGGAACAGAAATTGCGTTTCTCGGCACAATCATTGTTGCTTGCGTAATCGCCTCCACAAATGCAGCGTTTTCTTGGTATGAGCCGATCGCCCACAACGCCGCCGTCATTGGTGCCACGCTATTGGTGGGCGTGCTATCGACTTATTGCCTGGTGTTCACGCTCCTCGGAAAACCAATCGCGGGAATAGGCTCGTTGCTAAATGCGTTTGGCCAATGGCTAATAGATGTTCGAGCGACTGGAAGAGTGTCAGATGAATTTATCCAAGAATGCCGAGACACCATACAGTTCGTCAACGGACGGGCACAACCTTTACCCATGCCCTGCGCTGACATGCGAACGTAACCCGCTCCAAGGGCGGACGCCTTCGCTGGACATTCAGTCTTCCGCCCCCACCAGCCAGCACGAGGCGGGCGGGGTGATGCCCGCGGGCGTCTTGAATTTCTCCAGCGCTGCCCGCGCGCGGGCGCGGATCTTCTCGCGCGCGGACTCGTCGAGGTCCGCCGCCGCGTGCGCCAAGGGGCCGATGTTCAGCGCTTCGTTCGCCGCAGCCTCGGCCGTCGCGCCCATGTGCATGACCGTGTCGAGCCGCTCGACGCGGATATTGTGGAAACCGCCTTGCGCCAGTATGGACCCGAGGCGTTCGCCGTCGGCCAACGCGAAAGGTCCCGGCGCGTGCGCGACGGGCGGCTTCTGGGGCGGGAGCAGATCGCGCGCCGCTTCGAAGGCCGCAAACGCCCAGGCGTTCTCTTCGACCGCACGCCAACAAACGAATGCCAGCCGTCCGCCCGGTCCGAGCGCCGTCCTGATGTTGGCAAAAGCGGCCGGCGGAACGGCGAAGAACATCACTCCGAAACGGGAAAAGACGAGATCGAATTCGGGCGCAAACGCGTGGACGGAGGCGTCGGCTTCGAGAAAGCCGACGTTCGGGCCCGCGGCCCGCGCCCGCGCCGCCGCCAGCATGGGCGCCGAAATGTCCATGCCCGTCACCCTGCCCGGCGCAACCGCTTGCGCCAGCTGCAGCGTGGTGGTGCCGCCGCCGCAGCCGATGTCGAGCGCACGCATCCCGCGTCCGGGCGCGGCGAACGACATCAGCGCGCCGTTGACGCTCTGCAGGGTGTAATCGACGGCTTCCTGCCGTCCCGCCCAGCGCACCCCGGTCGGCCCGTTCCAATATTCATGCTGCTTGGCGTTGTCGTTCATTCGTCGAGCTTCTGTTTCCGCGCCGCCGAGGTGCGCCAGCGTTCGGCTCAGGGTTCCTTCACGAAGCAGACGAATTGCGGATCGCCGCCGCGCACGGCGCCGTATTTGTCGGGATCGCACGAGCCGTACATGACGTAGGCGACGAGGCCGCCGCGCGTCTGATCCAGCAGGCGCCCGGGGCCGCGCTTGTGCGCCACGACAAGCCTTCGGCTGGTCCCGCCGTTCAGGTCCACCGTCACGATTCCGCTGTCGTCTCCGAAGCGCAGCTTGGCGCGGCCGTCGAAGAGCACATGCTCGAATTCCCAGCCGCCGTCCGCGATCTTCCGGATTTTCGCCGTCTTGCGGTTCTTGGCACTCAGCGTGAAGACGCCGTGTCCCCGATTCCGCGCGATCACGTCGAACGGATCGCCGTGCAGGGTGATCGTATCCTCGTCTTCGGTCGCGGCGGCGGCCTGCGCCGCGAAGGCGGCATCGGCGTCCTTCGGAAATGCCTTCACCTCGGCGCTGTGCGCCGTCGTGGCCGCGACCCTCAGCGTTCGATTGTTGCTTTGGTCCTGCCAGTCGATGCGTTCGCCCGAGACATAAAGCGTATCGTCCTTGCCGAAGGCGAGAGCGGAAATGGTGAACCCGACCGCGCTTTTCTTCGGGGCCTCCGTCGCCGCAACGAGGTTGCGCGCCCGCAGATCGTAGAGCCACACCTGCTCCGGATCGCCACTCTCGATCTGGCTGACAGAGAAGGCGAAGAACGCGCCGTCGGACGAGAACCGCCCTTCCTCGAAAGCAAGACCGGCGCGTTTATCGGGATAGGTTCTCGCGAGCACGCCGTCATCCATCGCCGTTATCGCGGCCGGCGAAGCAACAACGTCGCCATAGGCATGGATCGCCGCGATGCGCGCGTCTGCGGATGCGGGCGTGCCAAGCGCCAGGCTCGCAAGCAGAGCGAAGGAAAGGAATCGCGTGATCATTTCATTTTCCTCTTGCGCATCGCCAGGGTGCGAAGACGCAGAGCGTTGAGCTTGATGAAGCCCTGTGCGTCCTTCTGGTCGTAGGCGCCCCGGTCGTCCTCGAAGGTCACCAGGTCCTTGGCATACAGCGAATACGGCGACGACCGCCCGATGACGATGACGTTGCCTTTGTACAGCTTCAGCCGCACCGTGCCCGCGACGAATTCCTGCGACTTGTCGATGGCCGCCTGCAGCATCTCGCGCTCGGGCGCGAACCAGAAGCCGTAATAGATCAGCTCCGCGTAGCGCGGCATCAGCTCGTCCTTCAGATGCGCGGCGCCGCGGTCGAGCGTGAGGGACTCCATGGCGCGATGGGCGGCGAGCAGGATCGTGCCGCCAGGCGTTTCGTACACGCCGCGCGATTTCATGCCGACGAAACGGTTCTCCACCAGGTCGACGCGCCCGATGCCGTTGGCCCGGCCCAACTCGTTCAGACGGGTCAACAGCGCGGCCGGCGACAGCTTCACGCCGTCGATCGATGCCGCGTCGCCCTTCTCGAAACCGATCTCCACCACCGTCGCCTTGTCGGGCGCGTCCTCGGGCGACAGCGTGCGCTGATAGACGTCGGCGTGCGGCTCGACCGCCGGGTCCTCCAGCACTTTGCCCTCGGACGAGGAATGCAGCAGGTTGGCGTCGACCGAGAACGGGGCCTCGCCGCGCTTGTCCTTGGCGATGGGAATCTGGTGATGCTCGGCGAACTCAATCAGCTTGGTGCGGCTGGTGAGCGCCCATTCGCGCCACGGCGCGATCACCTTGATGTCCGGCTTCAGCGCGTAATAGGCGAGCTCGAAGCGCACCTGGTCGTTGCCCTTGCCGGTGGCGCCGTGGCACACCGCGTCGGCGCCGACCTTCTCCGCGATCTCGATCTGCTTCTTGGCGATCAAGGGCCGGGCGATGGAGGTGCCCAGCAGGTACACGCCCTCGTACTGCGCATTGGCGCGGAACATCGGGAACACGTAATCGCGCACGAACTCCTCGCGCAGGTCCTCGACGAAGATGTTGTGCGGCTTGATGCCGAGCAGTTCCGCCTTGGCGCGGGCTGGGCCAAGCTCCTCGCCCTGGCCGAGATCGGCGGTGAAGGTGACGACCTCGGCGCCGTATTCGGTCTGCAGCCATTTGAGGATCACCGAGGTGTCCAGCCCGCCCGAATAGGCCAGCACCACTTTCTTCACGGTCTTCGCAGCCACGATGTCATGCCTTCAAGAGAAGGCGGGAATATACGGTTTGCCGCCCGAAATGCCAGCGCCGAGGCGTCGCTCCCGGCTTCGAGAAGCCATCAACCCTTCGCGTAATGCCCCGCGCCCATCATGTGGAGCGAGATGTAGGGCTCATCGCCCAGGACCCAACTGTCGTGCGGCTCGGGAGAGATATAGAACATCCGGCCGGCGCGCAGTTCGTAGATGCGGCCGTCTTGAAAGGCCGCAGTCGCCGCGCCGCTGACGACATATCCGAGATGTTCGACCGTGCAATGCGACTGGCCGAGCTTGGCGCCGACGTGCGTCGACCACTTCCAGCCCGGCTGGTAGGTGGCGCGGCCGATCGTCATGCCGCCGATGCGCACGATCTCGAACTTGCCCAGATCGAACTGGCGCACTTCGTCAGGCTGCTCAAAGCGGCGCAGAATGGCGGGGGCTATTGGTTTTTTCTTGCGGCCGGGTGGCGGCGACGCGGCCAGCAGCCCCATTCCCAAGGCGATATCGTCGATCTCCGCCGCACCGACCATGAGAGCATTCTCGATCTTTTCCAAAGCGCTCTCGGGCTTCTTCGCCTTCCTGCGGCGAGCGGCCTTTTTACGCGGGGCCGGCTTGGCGGCTTTGGCTTTGCGTTTTGCAGTGGCTTTGCGGGCCGGCGCCTTTTTCGTCTTCATGGCCAACTCTCGAATGGAATCGTTATTGACTCATAGCATATCGCGCTACGACGGCATCCGCGCCAATTCCGCCGAGCGCAGTTGCGCCATCCGTTCGCCGGCGCGCTGCTTGACGCTTTCGCTCTTGAGCTGGCCGCAGGCGGCCATGATGTCGCGGCCGCGCGGCGTGCGCACCGGCGAGGCGTAGCCGGCGCGGTTGACGATCTCGGCGAACTTCTCGATCTGCGCCCAGTCGGAGCATTCGTAGGGCGCGCCGGTCCAGGGATTGAACGGGATCAGGTTGATCTTCGCCGGAATGCCGGCGATGCGCCGCACCAGCTCGCGCGCCTCGGCGAGGCTGTCGTTCACGCCCCTCAGCATGACGTATTCGAAAGTGATGCGCCGCGCGTTCGACAGGCCGGGATAGGCGCGGCAGGCGTCGAGTAATTCTTTCAGCGGATATTTCTTGTTGAGCGGCACCAGTCGATCGCGGATGTCGTCGCGCACCGCGTGCAGCGAAATCGCCAGTGCCGAGCCGATCTCCGTGCCCGCCCGCCCGATCATCGGCACCACGCCGGCGGTGGAGAGCGTCACGCGCCGCTTCGACAGCGCCAGCGCGTCGCCGTCGGCGACGATGGCCAGCGCCGCCTTGACGTTCTCGAAATTGTAGAGCGGCTCGCCCATGCCCATCATCACGACGTTGGTGATGCGGCGATTTTCTCCGGTGGACGGCCAATCGCCCAGCGCGTCGCGCGCCGCCATCACCTGCCCGACGATCTCGCCGGCCGTGAGATTGCGCACCAGCTTCTGCGTGCCGGTGTGGCAGAAGCGGCAATTCAGCGTGCAGCCGACCTGCGAAGAAACGCACAGCGTGCCGCGGCCGGGTTCGGGGATGAAAACCGTCTCGAATTCCTGACCGCCCTCGCCGCGCAGCAGCCATTTGCGGGTGCCGTCGGCGGAGACCTGCTCGGTCACGACGTCCGGGCGTGCGAGCGAGAAGCGCGCCGCCATCGCCTCGCGGAAATCCTTCGCCAGATTGGTCATGGCCGCGAAGTCCCGCGCGCCGTGGACGTAGATCCAGTTCCACAGCTGGCGCGTGCGCATCGCCGCGGCCTTCTGCGGAATGCCGACCGCGAGCAGCGCCTCTTTCAGGGCGCCGGGCGAAAGGCCGAGGACGATAGATGCCGCGCTCATAGTGCCCGTTATTTCGAGCAGGCGTTGTGCACCAGGTCGAGCATCGCGGAAATCCCGCTCAGCGAATAGGTGTCCTTGGTGTGCGTGCCGCGCTGCGAAACGCCGCTGATCGTGACCGTGCTCGCTTTGCGCATCGCCGCGACCATCCGAGCCTCGTCGTTCGGGTCCTTGACCCACGCGGAGCCCGCTTCGCCGTCGTTGCGGGTGAAGAATTCGATTTTCTCCGAGCCCGCCTGCGCCATCACCGGCTCACCGTCCTTGTAGGAATAACCGGGCACGACTTCCAGTTCCGAATGCACCTTGCGCTCGGGCCAGTCGCTGACAAGCAAGTAGATCGGGTCGCGCGCGACCTTGACGGGCACGATCGACCTGGGCTTCGACAGCGCATAGCAGACCTTGCCGTCGCTCGTCGTCGCCTGATAAGCGGACCAGTTCTTCGCCACGCCGAGAAGCGTAGGCTTCTCGGCCGCGGCCGCCGCGGAGGCGAGACCCGCCACGCCGAGCGCTAGAATCGACACAGAACGCCACATGCCGTGCAACAAACTCCGTCTCCTCAAAATGGCCTTCCCTCACAGGACCGCACGGACAATAGAGTCGCCGATACGGCGCGTCCATGCGGCGAGGCAAAAAATCGCAACCGTTAACGCCGCGGCTATTCGCGCAGGCCGTAACCTATCGAAAAGAGCCGCCAGACACAGACCGCCAGAACCGCCAAAAGCGCAAGCGTGAAGGCGGCGCCGAAAGCGCCCGAACCCTCGCTGAAGCCGATCATCGCGTGGCGAAGTCCGTTTATGAAATAAAAGAAAGGATTTCCATAGGCCAGCCAGCGCAGCCATTCCGGCAGCATCTTCACGGTGTTGAAGACGCCGCCGACGAAGGACAGCGGCGTGATGAAAAAAACGTTGAGCACAGTGAGCTGCTCGAAATTCTCCGACCACAGACCGACGACGATCCCCAGAAGCCCGAAGATCGCCGATACCGCCACCACCCAGAACAGGAACTCCCAGACGTCGTGGATCGAGGTCACGCCGAACGCGGCGGCGATCACGAGGATGCCCAGAGCGGTCGCGACCGTGCGCAGGATCACCACCGCCAGCGAGCCGACGATCATCTCCACATAGGACAGCGGCGAGACAAGGGTCTCCTCGATGTAACGCAGGAAGCGCTGGAAGTAGATCTGGGACGAGGACTGCAGGAAGGCGGCGTTGATGACGTTCATCATCAGGATGCCCGGCAGCACGAATTCGAGGTAGCGGTGCCCGCCGATCGTGGCGATGCGCGGGCCGACGACGTAGCCGAAAATGAAAATGAACAGCAGCGCGGAAATCCACGGCGCGACGAACACCTGGATCGGCACCCGCAGGATGCGCGAGGTGTCGCGGCGGATCAGCGACCACAGCCCGATCCAGTTGACGGTCATCATGCGGCCCCCGCGATGTGGTCCGGTTCGGCGCCGGTCGCGGTGAGGTAGCTCGCCTCGAGCCCGCCCGCCAGGAACTCCTCCTTCGGACCGTTCCTCACGATCTTGCCGTTGTTGACGATGGCGATGGTGCGGCACAGCCGCTCGACCTCTTCGAGGTAATGCGAGGTCAACAGGATCGTGGTCCCGTCGCGATTGAGTTCCTGCAGATAGCGCCAGAGGTCGCGCCGCAGTTCCACGTCCACGCCCGCCGTCGGCTCGTCGAGGATGAGCAGCCGCGGATCGTGCACCAGGGCGCGGGCCAGGATCACCCGCCGCTTGAGGCCGCCAGACAATTCGCGAAAGGTTTTCTTCTGGTGCTCGGCGAGATCGAAACGCTCCATCAGCTCGTCGGTGCGACGTTTGCGCTGGGCCGCGCGCAAACCGAAATAACCGCCCATCCAGTCCACGATCTGACGCGCCGTTGCGAACGGATCGACGTTGAACTCCTGTGGGCTGAGGCCGATCAACCGTCGCGCCTCGCGATAGTCCTTGACGGCATCGACGCCGAAAACCTCGATGGTGCCCGACGTCGGCGTGGCGATGCCGGTGACGCAGTGGATGGTGGTCGATTTGCCAGCGCCGTTGGGTCCCAGGAAGCCGAAGAAATCGCCCGGCGCGATGGTCATGGAAAGATCGTCCACCGCAACAGTGCCGCGGCGATAGACCTTGCGCAGATGGGAGACCGAAAGGGCTGGAGTCATGGGCCGCCGGGAGTATCATAGCCGGGCACCATTTGAAAACGGCCATATCGGTTATACGCGTCGGAGAACCACATCCCCTTCGTCGCGGACGACCATTCCGCGCCGATCACACGCCGATCTTGTTTACGTCGCGTTACCGTGGCTTCAACGCGGTTCCCCTATTCCAGCACCACGATGTTCTTCTTCGCGCAGATGTCCTTCAGTTGTTTCGGCCACACAGACACGGTCACTTCCCCCAGATGGGCCGTGCGCAGCAGGCATATGAACGTCCTCACCTGGCCGATGCCGATGATGAAGAGCGCGGGGGGTGCTGGATCGCCGTCTCCCGTTCCTTGCGGGTCAGGCCAGGATACTCCGCCAGGAGACCTCGGTGTGGATGAAGGTGATCTCTTCGGGGAATTGCGGGTAGCCGCCTTTTAGCAGGGCGGGGGAAAGTTCCTGCACGTTCCCGCTTGACTCACACATATCTCGGCGGTTATATGTAAACCAATAGCCAGAAGGTTATCGATCGCAAATGCCGAACGCTCACAATATGCTCTTCAGAACGCTCGCCGATCCGACTCGGCGGGCTATCTTCGAGCGCCTATGCCGCGAAGGAGAGAAGACTGTCGGGGCCCTGACGGCTCGGGCCGGGGTCTCGCAACCGGCCGTCTCAAAGCATCTTGGGGTCCTGAAGCAGGCCGGGCTGGTGCGCGACCGCCACGAAGGTCGCCAAACGCACTATAGCGCGCAGCTCGGCGCCTTGGCCCCGCTGATCGACTGGACAAGCCAAATGGCCGGCTTCTGGCAAAGCCGGTTCGACCACCTCGAAGACCTGCTCAAAAGGATGGACCAATGAGCAACCCCGCGACCGAAACGCTTTCCGTCGTTGTCGAACGGGAGATAGCTTCTCCGCCGGAAAAGATCTGGCGCGCGCTCACGCAGCCACACCTGATCGAGGAGTGGCTGATGAAAAACGATTTCAAGCCTGTCGTCGACCACCGTTTCAGTCTTCGAATGGACCCGCAACCCAACTGGAACGGCGTTGTTGACTGTCAGGTCCTAGTAGTCGAACCGAACAAAACGCTGTCTTACACGTGGGGTGCCCTTGGTCTCGGGAGTGTCGTCACCTGGACTCTCACCCCTACGAGCACGGGGACCCACCTGCGCATGGAACAGTCGGGCTTCCGGCCGGATCAGCCGCAGAGCTACGCGGGCGCCAAGTTCGGCTGGCAGAAGTTCCTTGCGAACCTGGAACAGGTCTTGGCGCGGATAGACTGAAGTCTGCCGCACATCGCGAACGTGACAAAAGGAGGAAGTACCAATGAAGATCAAATTGACCAGCGTGTACGTGGACAACCAGGAAAAGGCTCTGCGCTTCTACACCGAAGTGCTTGGCCTTACCAAGAAGGCCGATTTCAGCAACGGGCCGTTTCGCTGGCTGACCGTGGCCTCGCCCGACGAGCCGGACGGAACCGAGCTGCAACTCGCGCTCAACGACAACCCGGCGGCCAAGACCTACCAGCAAGCCATGTTCCAGCAGCGCCAGACCGCGGTCAATTTCTTCACCGACGACGTCAAGGGCGACTACGAGCGCATCAAAGCGCGCGGCGCCGAGTTCGCCAAGCCGCCGACCGCGGTAACCGGCGCGACCATCGCCCAACTGAAGGACACCTGCGGTAATCTCATTCAAATCAGCCAGCTGGCGCGCTGGTAGGACGAGCGTTCGGCGGCATGGCACCCTGGTGAGCAAATTCGAGGCACGAAGATCCAATGCATCCGTCGCAACGTATCGACCGGCTGATCGCAGACCTCGCGGACTGGCGCGGCAAAACCTTGGCCAGTGTCCGCAGGAGCATCCTGGAGGCCGACCGGGAGGTAATCGAGGAATGGAAGTGGAGGGGAAGCCCGGTGTGGTCCCGCGACGGGATCATCGCGGTCGGCAACGCCCATAAGCGGTCGGCAACGCCCATAAGGAGAAGGTGAAGTTGACTTTTTTCCACGGGGCGAGCCTCCCGGATCCCGACAAGCTCTTCAACGCGGGCTTCGGAGGCAACGTCTGGCGGGCGATCGATTTTTTCGAGGGCGATAAGATCAATGAGCGTGCCCTGAAAAATCTCGTCCGTGCCGCTGTCGATTACAATCAGAGAAAATTGAAGAAGAAAGCGCCTGCGGGACCTCGAGCGAAAGTACGCAAAAGTAAAAGGACGTGAAGCTATGGCTTTTCCCGCTGATTGTCTCGCTGACTCGAGTCCGCCGCTTCACCGCGACTCAATCCTGCTTCCCTTCAAGCGGCATTCTTGAATCAAAGCCTGAGTCACGCATCAACCACTTTGTAAACAGCGCCTAGTTCGGGCGACGACAAAAGATACGAGCAAAGTCAATACGGCCGTGCGAGCAGTTCTTTGCAAGCACGGGCACTCCGCAGGGCCTTTTCTTTCCTTAGCGCCGCCTCGTCCGCATCATCGGTGCACCCCATTTGTGCGGCGGCGGGACGTCGGCGCTTGCTTCGCGTCCCGGCGCGATTTGGCGCGCAGGATAGCCGCCGAGACTGATCAGCCGGTCGTAGAGCACAATGGCGCCCGCCATGCCGACATTGATCGAAAAGCGCGTCGGGATCTTCACTACGAACTCGCAGCGCGCGAGCACGCCTTCGGACAGGGACGTGCGCTCGCCGCCGAAAACGTATGCCGCGCGCTGCGGGTGGCGGAAGCGCGGCAGCTCGGTGGCGTCGTCGGTGATCTCTACGCCCACCAAACGGCAGCCGGCGGGCAAGCGGAACTCCTCGGCCGTGCGGAAGGTGTAGACCGGCAGCGACCCGTGGGCACGCGAGGTGTCGGACTGGGCGTCCGACAATTTCACGTGAGCGCTGACCGTGAAGAAGAAACTTGCGTCGAAGGCATGGGCGATGCGCAGGAGATTGCCGAGGTTCATCGGCTTGGAAATACCGTCCACGCCCACTGCGAAATAGCCGCGCATTCCTTAATTTCCTTGTCATCCCGGCCAAGCGATGCGAAGCATCGCGGTGAGCCGGGACCCACAGCGAAGCATCCCGGTGGGTCCCGGATCGGACGCTAGCGCGTCCGTCCGGGATGACAAAATGAGGTAAGTTGCTCCATGCCCAATCCCATCCTCGTCGAAGTCACGCGCGGAGCGCTGGTGGAAAGCATCCATCGCGGCTCCATCGCCATTGCCGACGCCGAAGGTGCCATTCGATTCGCGCTGGGCGACGTCGAAACGCCGGTCTATCCGCGCTCCGCGCTCAAACCGGTCCAGGCCCTGCCTCTGGTTGAATCGGGAGCTGCGGATGCCTTCGACCTGAGCGACGAAGAAGTGGCGCTGGCTTGCGCCTCCCATTCCGGCGAGCCGATGCATACGCAGCGCGTCGCGGCCTGGCTGGCGCGCATCGGCTGCGGCGAGCGCGATCTGGCCTGCGGACCTCAAGCTCCACGTTTCGAACTTGCTTTAGAAGAGATGTTAAGACGCGGCGATAAGCCTACACGAATCCATAATAATTGCTCCGGCAAGCACGCCGGGTTCCTGACCGTCGCACGGCACTGGAACGTAGCCACGGCGGGGTACGAGCGGGCCGATCATCCGGTCCAGCAGGCGGTGGCCACATCGTTGCGCGAATTATCCGGCGTCGAGGAATTGCCCTGGGGCGTCGACGGCTGCACCGCGCCGAACTTTGCTCTACCGCTCGGCGGATTCGCGCGCGCCCTGGCAAAGCTGGCGGGCGGGCGGACGCCGGGCGCAGCCCGCATCGTCCGCTCGATGATCGCCCATCCCGAACTGGTTGCCGGAACCGGACGAACCTGCACGGCCCTGATGCGTGCCGCCACGGGCCGCGCTGCGGTGAAGACCGGCGCTGAGGGCGTTTACGCGGCGATCGTGCCCGAACGCGGGTTGGGTATCGCCATCAAGATCGACGACGGCGCGGCGCGCGCGGCCGAAACCACCATCGCGGTCCTTCTCGACAAACTCGGCGCGGGGAAAGTGCCCGAGCTTCTGCACGCCCCCGTCCGCAATACACGCGGACAAACGGTCGGCGAGCGCCGGCCGGCACAAGTGCTGGCCGATCTCGCCTTGCTTTAAGACCCGTGTCCGTGCCGCGCCTCGTAAGCGGCTTTGTCCGCCTTTTCCATGTCCGGCGTGTAGCGCTCGATCTTGGCGATCCAGCAGGCAGACGGTTCGCGCATGGCGCCGCCGCCGCGCATTACGATCTTGTCGCCGCGCTCTACGCACATATCTCCGCCGCCGACAGGCGAACGAATCCCGACGGCGAAGCTGAAATCGAGGTCCGCGCAGTACCCGGCCAAACTGAGAAGGTACTTCCGGCCGAACGTGTCGTCGACGATCATCGCGTGGTCGCCGTGGGCGCTCCAGCCGTCGACGTAATGGCGCATCAGACACCTATCGTCGGCGGCATACGCAGGCAGCGCCACCGTTGCCGTCAGCAGCGTTGCCACAATCAAGGAATTCTTCATCGGCTCCCGATCCTCTGGGCGCCCCTCACCCGGGCAGAGTACAATAACACGCGTGCGAATGCGACTCTTGGCGCAGCCTTGGGCTGCCCTTATGTTTTCCCCCAAACACAATAATGGTATTCAGGAACCCCCCATGGCCGAAGAACGGAACAGCTGTGCGATCTGCGGCCAGACAAAGCCGGCGGCCGAAACCGTCCCGGCCGTTTTCGTGCGGCCCAATATTGCCG
The DNA here is from genome assembly GCA_028871795.1 of Alphaproteobacteria bacterium. GTDB lineage: Bacteria > Pseudomonadota > Alphaproteobacteria > Micropepsales > Micropepsaceae > Rhizomicrobium. Next base: position 22,384 of record JAGWMG010000014.1, read on the forward strand.
CGCTGATCCGCCAAAAGAAGCCCGACTGGGCCGCCGACGGCTTCATCTGCACGTCCTGTCTCAACCGCTTCCGGACGGATTTCGTCCGCCAGCAACTGGAGAAGGACCGCGGCGAACTCTCGGCGCTCGAGCAGGAGGTGGTCAACAGCCTCCATCAGAGCCAGCTCGTTGCCGACAACCTGAACAAGGAATTCGAGGCGAGCAAGAAGTTCGGCGACCGCCTGGCCGACAAGGTCGCCGAATTCGGGGGAAGCTGGAAGTTCATCATCCTGTTCTTCGTCGTCATGGCGGCGTGGATCGTCGCCAACAGCGTGTACTTCCTCTGGCATCCCTGGGATCCCTATCCTTACATCCTCTTCAATCTCATTTTATCGATGCTGGCCGCCATCCAGGCGCCGATCATTATGATGAGCCAGAACCGCCAGGAAGCGCGCGACCGCATGCGCGCCGAAAACGACTACCAAGTCAATCTCAAGGCGGAGATCGAAGTCCGCGTGCTGTCGGAGAAGATGGACCAGCTTCTGCACAACCAATGGGCGCGGCTGCTCGAAATCCAGCAGATGCAAACGGAGATGCTCGAGGATCTGACGGAAAAGCGGGGGAAATAGCGGGCTTGCGCAGGGCGCCGTCCACCCCTATTTGAGAGACGGAAGGATCAACGGATGTCCATTCTCGGCTGGCTGTTCTTCGGCCTGATCACCGGCTTCATCGCCAGCAAGATCGTCAACGACCGCGGCGAAGGCTGCTTCCTCAATATCGCGCTGGGCGTCGTCGGCGCCGTGATGGGCGGCGCGATCTTCGCCTTTCTCGGTCATCCCGTGTGGTTCCACTTCAGCCTGTGGTCGATGTTCGTGGCCGTGCTCGGCGCGGTGATCGTCCTCTACCTCTGGCACGCCGCGACGGGGCGGACGACGCTCAAGTAGAACCTAGCCGCGCATGTCGCCCGTCGCCGGCGCATAGGGCGCGACGCGGTGCGCGGGGGCCGCACGGCCATGTTGCCGAACGTTCACTCCCCCGCCGTCTTCGGCAGGTAGATTTCACTGCCGTGTTCCCGGAACTCGGCCGCCTTCTTCGCCATGGCGGCGCGGATCTCGGCGGTTGAGAGACCTCCGTCAATCCCCTGCCCTATATCGTTCTTGCCGCGCGCGGCGTCGCGCACTTCCTGCGAAATCTTCATCGAGCAGAATTTCGGGCCGCACATGGAGCAGAAATGCGCCAGCTTGGCGCCGTCGGCAGGCAGGGTTTCGTCGTGGAAGGCTTGCGCGGTTTCCGGATCGAGGGCGAGCGCGAACTGGTCGCGCCAGCGGAATTCGAAACGCGCCTTCGACATCGCGTCGTCCCAGAGGCGCGCCGCCGGATGGCCTTTGGCCAGATCGGCCGCGTGCGCCGCGATGCGATAGGCGATGACGCCCGCCTTCACGTCGTCACGGTCCGGCAGGCCGAGGTGCTCCTTCGGCGTGACGTAGCAGAGCATCGCGGTGCCGAACCAGCCGATCATCGCGGCACCGATGGCCGAGGTGATGTGATCGTAGCCCGGCGCCACGTCGGTGGTCAGCGGCCCCAGCGTGTAGAACGGCGCCTCGTCGCACGCCGCGAGCTGGCGGTCCATGTTCTCCTTGATCTTGTGCATCGGCACATGGCCGGGGCCTTCGATCATCACCTGCACGTCGTGGCGCTGCGCGATCTTGTTGAGTTCGCCCAACGTGTCCAGCTCCGCGAATTGCGCCGCGTCGTTGGCGTCGGCGATCGATCCGGGGCGCAGCCCGTCGCCCAGCGAGAACGCCACATCGTATTGTGCCAGCAGTTCGCAAATCTCCTCGAAATGCGTGTAGAGGAAATTCTCCTTGTGATGCGCCAGACACCATTTCGCCAGGATCGAGCCGCCGCGCGAGACGATGCCCGTCACGCGCTCCGCCGTCAGCGGAATATGCGCCAGGCGCACGCCCGCATGCACCGTGAAGTAATCGACGCCCTGCTCGCACTGTTCCACCAGCGTGTCGCGATAGATTTCCCAGGTGAGGTCCTCGGCCACGCCGCCGACCTTCTCCAGCGCCTGATAGATCGGCACCGTGCCGATGGGCACCGGCGAATTGCGCACGATCCATTCGCGGATGGTGTGGATGTGGCGGCCGGTGGAGAGGTCCATCACCGTGTCCGCGCCCCAGCGGATCGACCACACCATCTTCTCCACTTCCTCGGCGACGCCTGAGGCGACGATGGAATTGCCGATATTGGCGTTGACCTTGGTGAGGAAATTGCGGCCGATGATCATCGGCTCGCTTTCCGGGTGATTGATGTTCGAGGGAATGATGGCGCGGCCGCGCGCCACTTCGCTGCGCACGAATTCCGGCGTGATCTCGCCGGGGATCGAGGCGCCGAAAGAATTGCCGTCCGCAAGCGCGCTGCGGCCCAGATTCTCGCGCGCCGCGATGAACTTCATTTCTTCCGTGACCAGCCCGGCGCGGGCGTAGTGAAGCTGGGTGACGTTCCTGCCCGCCTTCGCGCGCAAGGGCTTCAGCCCGGCTCTGTCGAATTGCGGCACCGAGAGCAGCTCGCCCGGCTTGAGGCCGTCGTCCTGCGGCTGGCGGGCGCGGCCGCCGTATTCCTCCACGTCGCCGCGGGCCACAATCCATTCGCGCCTGCGCGCCGCCAGGCCCTGCTCGATGTCGATCTCGACCGTATCGTCCGTGTACGGACCGGATGTGTCGTAGAGGCGCACAGGCCGCTCGCCGCCCGACAGCGCCACTTCGCGGAACGGCACGCCGTCCACCAGCAGCTTGCGCGAGCCGGGCAAGGGGCCGCGCGAGAGGGCCACGGATTTGAGAATGGGCTTGTTCATCTTGCCTCTCCCTACGCCGGTGCTGGCCGGATCAGGTTCTAAGGGACTCGCACGATTGCGATCTCAGCTTTCCTGGCCGGGTCAAGTCCGGCCATGGAGCGCCCCTGGGATGGGGCGATCATCCGCCGAAAGACGGTCGTGTCAAGACGCCGCCACAGGTGGCAGCGGGCGGAATTACGCGGCATATTGCGGGCGACCGACCGGAGAGGGACATGTCGCAGGCGGACCCTTGGGACGACACGATACCGCGGGAACTGAAGGGCATCGGCGGCTGGCTCTGGCTGGTGCTTCTCCACCTGATCGCGACGCCGATCTTCGTCGCGATGACGGCCATGGCGCGCCTGAAGCCGCTTTTCCAGCCGGCAACCTTGCACGAGTTGACCGGCTATCCCGTATTTCTCGCGCTGACCGGAGTTTTCGTCATCCTGCTGATCGCCCGGCTGTTGTTCGGCTTGTTCTGCCTCGTCCAGCTCCTCCGCAGAAAGGCACAGCTGCCGCGCCTGATGACGATCTTTTACGGGCTCGGCATCGCCATCAGCGTATCCGCGGTGATTCCGTTCTCGATCGATCCCGACCTCTACGCGACGCTGGCCGGCACGGCCGTTTCGTCCGGCTGGATCGGATTCCAGACGACGTTGGTCATCGCGGTCTCGGGACTCTTCATCGTGTATTTCGACATCTCGAAACGGGTGAAAAACACCTTCGTGCGTTAGGACTCGGCGAACTGCCTGAATTCCGCGATCACGCCCTTCACCGCCGCGGCGACGAGCTTCCCGCCCGCCTCGACGCTCGCCTGCGAGGGATCGGAGCCGATGCGCCCGTCGGGGAAGCGGCGGCGGTAATCCTCAGCATCGGCGATCGGTCCGGTCGGCGCGATCTTGGGCGACATCTCCACGCGCTTGACCGCCTCGGGATAAGCGAACCAAGTGACCGAGACTTCGCTGGGCGTGGCGTGGCTGCCCTCGCCCACCGGGAAAAGCTGCTTGCACAGGTCGGTCACGCCGGGAAGCTCCCACCAATTGCGCAACATGCAGCGCAGCGGCGGGCGGGCCGGTCCGAAAGTCGCGCCGTGATAGATTTCGGAGAAGGCCGCGTTGATGGTCGCCGTGTTGCCGCCGTGGCCGTTCAGCCAGTAGAGGCGCTCGAAGCCGTGGCGCGCCAGCGACTGCGCCCAGTCGGTCATCGCCGCGATCATGGTGGAGGGACGCAGCGTGATCGTGCCCGGAAAAGCCATGTGATGCTGCGCCTGGCCGACATTGAACGTCGGACCGACCAGGATGCCCGCCTCGTCGCCCGCACGCCGCGCGATGATCTCGGCGCACAGCGCATCGGTGCCGAGCAGACCGTTGGGGCCATGCTGCTCCGTCGAGCCGATGGGAATGACGATGGCTTTCGACGCCGCCAGATACGCTTCGATTTCCGGCCAGCAAGAGAGGTGGAGCTGCATCAGCCGCTCAGTAGGATTTCAAGTTTGGCAAGCGCCTTCTTCCACACCGCGCGTTCGCGTTCGACGTCGGACTTCTTCGCCAGCTTGTTCACCTGCACCGCGATCTGCGCCTTGCCGCCGGGCTTGGCGGTGAAATTGATCTCCAGCCGCGCGCCCCCGTTCCAGCCGACACGGAAGTACTTATTCCGGGTTTGGGACGAAGCCTTCACCTCGCCGGCCGGAAACCACTTCCTGCGCCGCCTGGCGTCGGCCGTCGCCGCGTAGAGCGCGCCGACGCCGGCGCCGACCGTCTTGGAAACACTGACCGAATAGCCGGCCGCGGTCTCGTGCCTCTCGCGCAGGCCGCGCGCGCGCTCGTATTCCACCGTCACCATCTGGCGCCACCACGGACCGGCGCCGCCCTCCTTGCCCGCAAGCTTCACGATGCTCTTGTGGTCGAGCTTGGCCGCGCCCGCCTTGTCGAGCGTTTTGAACCATTGGGCCCAGCTCGATCCGGTTTTGGCGATGACGGCGACATCGGAGATTGCCGGCCGATAGGTTTGCATCCGCTTTCCCATGGTGAACCTCCGGACCGTTCCTGGACGCCTTGAAGCTTGGGCGCCGCTCCGCCACAATAGACTTAAAATTAAGGGAAATCCGGGAGCCGAGGAAAGTCTTATGAGCGATGCAATTTTGCCCGTCCCGAGCGCGTGGCGAAGCCGGGCCTACATCGACCTCGCCAAATACGCGGAAATGTACGCGCGCTCGCTCGCCGATCCGGACGGCTTCTGGCGCGAGCAGGCCACCCGGCTGGACTGGATCAAGCCCTTCACCAAGGTGAAGAATGTCTCCTGGGACCCTGACAATCTGTTCATCAAATGGTTCGAGGACGGCACGCTGAACGTCACGGTCAACTGCATCGACCGCCACCTGCCCGCCCATGCCGGCCGCGTCGCGCTCATCTGGGAAGGCGACGATCCGAATCAGTCCAAGTCCATTACCTACCGGGAACTGCACGACGAGGTGTGCCGCTTCGCCAATGTGCTGCGCCGGCACGGCGTCAAGAAGGGCGACCGCGTCACCATCTATCTGCCGATGATCCCCGAGGCGGCCTACGCCATGCTCGCTTGCGCCCGCATCGGCGCCGTGCATTCGGTGGTGTTCGCGGGATTCTCGCCCGACAGTCTTGCCAACCGCATCCTCGATTGCGACTCGACCATCGTCATCACCGCCGACGAAGGACTGCGCGGCGGCAAGACCGTACCGCTCAAGGTCAACACCGATCTGGCGCTCACCCAATGTCCGGCCGTTCGCCACGTCATCGTCGTACGCCACACCGGCAAGCACGAGCTGAAGCATCCCGGCCGCGACGTCTGGTACCACGAAGCGGCGGCGAAGGTGCCGGCCGAATGCGCTCCGGCGGAGATCAACGCCGAGGACCCGCTGTTTATCCTCTACACCTCGGGTTCGACGGGAAAGCCGAAGGGCGTGCTGCACACCACGGGCGGCTACCTCCTCTTCGCCGCGTTCACACATCAGGTTGTCTTCGATTACCATCCCGGCGACGTCTACTGGTGCACGGCCGACGTCGGCTGGGTGACGGGCCACAGCTACATCGTCTATGGACCGCTGGCGAACGGCGCCACGACGCTGATGTTCGAAGGCGTGCCGAACTACCCGACCTCCTCGCGCTTCTGGGAGGTGATCGACAAGCACAAGGTCAACACCTTCTACACCGCGCCTACCGCGATCCGCGCGCTGATGCGCGAAGGCGAGGCGCCGGTGAAGAAGACCTCGCGTGCGTCCCTGCGGCTGCTCGGCACCGTGGGCGAGCCGATCAACCCCGAAGCCTGGCTGTGGTATCACCGCGTCGTCGGCGACGGCCGCTGTCCGATCGTCGATACCTGGTGGCAGACGGAGACCGGCGGCATCCTGATCTCGCCGCTGCCCGGCGCCACGGACCTCAAACCGGGCTCCGCGACCAAGCCGCTGTTCGGCATCCGGCCGCAGATCGTCGATGCCGAAGGCAAGCCGCAGGAAGGCGCCGCCAGCGGCAACCTGGTGCTGCTCGACTCCTGGCCGGGGCAGATGCGCACCGTCTATGGCGATCACCGGCGCTTCGCCAACACCTACTTCCGCACCTACCGCGGCAAGTACTTCACCGGCGACGGCTGCCGGCGCGATGAGGATGGCTATTACTGGATCACCGGCCGCGTCGACGACGTCATCAACGTCTCCGGCCACCGGCTGGGGACGGCGGAAGTGGAATCGGCTCTGGTGGAAAACACCAAGGTCGCCGAGGCCGCCGTGGTGGGCTTCCCGCACGACGTCAAGGGACAGGGCATCTATGCCTTCGTCACGCTGAAAGCGGCGGAACACGGATCGGCCGCGCTCAACGAAGAGCTAAAGCAGTTCGTATCGCGGCAACTGTCGGCCATCGCCAGGCCGGACGTGATCCAGTTCGCGCCCAGCCTGCCCAAGACGCGGTCGGGTAAGATCATGCGGCGCATCCTGCGCAAGATCGCCGAGGGCGACGTCTCCAACCTGGGCGACATCTCGACCCTGGCCGATCCGGCGGTGGTGAACGATCTGGTCGAGCACTCCAAGCGCTCGACTTAGCGCCCTTTTGAATATTCCTCCATCGCCTTCGCCATCTCGATGTCCTTCTGCGTGACGCCGCCCGCGTCATGGGTGGAGAGCGTCACCTCGATTTTGTTGTAGACGTTGAACCACTCGGGATGGTGGTCGAGCTTTTCCGCCAGCAGCGCCACCCTGGTCATAAAACCGAAGGCGTGGTTGAAATCCTTGAACTGGAACAGGCGGGTGATTGCGTCCCGGCCCTTGATCTCGCGCCATTCCGGAAATTCCCTTAAAAAGGCGGTTCGGGCGGCGGTATCGAGCTTTTTCATGCTGCGTACTCCATCGGGCTGGCGGCGATGAACTGGACGGGCATCGAAGCACCTTCCATCGACGAGATCGAGCGTCTCGCGCGCGAAGCCTACGCGGGCCTGCCGGAGAAATTCCGCGCCTTGTGCGGCGACGTGGTGTTCCTGGTGCAGGAATTCCCCGCCGAAGAGGTCATGCGCGACCTGGATCTCGAGACGGAGTTCGATCTTCTGGGCCTGTTCCAGGGTTCGACCCTGGCGGACCGGGTCGGCCACCATGGTCAGCCGGAACCGACGATGATCTTCCTCTACCGCCGGCCGATCCTCGACTACTGGGCGGAGCGTCACATCTCACTGGACGTCCTGGTGCGCCACGTGATCGTGCACGAGATCGGCCATCACTTCGGCCTGTCGGACGACGACATGGAAGCGATCGAGGGTGCGGCCTAAGGCCTATTTCAGCCGGTACGCCTTCTCGGCCCGGTAGATGCTTCCGTTCGGCGTGAGCAGGCTGGAATACAGAATGAAGCCATCCGCCGCGAACGGCCCGCTCGCATACAGCGCGTGATCGGTGAGAAAATCCATCACGTGCCCGTTTTGCGTTCCCTTGAGCTTGGCGAGACTGACATGCGGCTTGTATTTCCGGCCGTCGGCTTCGAGGCCGATGCGCTGCAGCGCGCTCTCGATCTTGCGCTGCAGGTGAAGAAGCGCGTCGTTGGCCGCTACACCCGCCCACAGCGCGTGGGGATGCTTGCCGCCGAACGACCCCACACCCTTCAACTCCACCGAAAACGCGGGAACGGAAATCGTCGCCAACGCGTCGTCGATGGCCGCCGCATCGCGCCCGTCCACCTCGCCGATGAAGCGCAGAGTCAGGTGCAACTGGTCGCGCGTCTGCCAGCGCGCGCCCGGCACGCCGGCCTGCAGCAGCGCGAGGGACTGCGCCACGGCATCGGGAAGGGCAATTGCCACGAACAGTCTCATCGCCTCAGCCTTTCGAGCGGCAAGAATTTGCGGAAGGCCAATGCCGCGATCCCATAGCTGAGCCCACCGGCGAGAACCGCAAGCCCGAGGATGACTTCGTCCCGCAGCAACCCCGGATGCAGCACGAGATTTTCGCCCAGCGCCTCGCCCGCAAGCGCGCCGGCCCCGACCGCCGCCGCGGCGATGATTGTCGGCGCCAGCGAACGCCAAAAGTTCCGATTGACCGACAACAGCGAGCGACGCTTCGCCATCCACGCCAGCATCCCGACATTCGCCCAGGCGCCGAACGAGGTGCCGAGCGCGATGCCCAGCACGCCGAAATGCAATCCCCAGACGAGCACGACTTTCAAGGCGATATTCAGGACGACCGAGACGATGGTGGCCCGGGCCGGGCTCGCCGTGTCGTGGCGCGCATAGAAGCTGGCCGAAACGATGCGCACCAGCACGAAAGCGGGCAAGCCCGCGCCGTAGCCGGCGATTGCCGCGGCCGCCATATGGCCGGCGACGAGGTCGGACGCGACATGGGGAAACAGCCCGCGCATGATCGTCATGGGCACGGCGAAGAAAGCGGCGGCGAACGGCAATGTCAGGAAAAGCACCAACGCCGCGGCGCGGTTCTGGGCGGCGTTGGCGCCCGCCAGATCGTTTTTCGCCAGAAGATTGGACATTTCCGGCAGCAGCACCGTCCCCATCGCGATGGCGAGCGTGCCCGTGGGCAACTGGTTGATGCGGTCCGCGTAGTAAAGCGCGGTGGGACCGTCCGGCAGATAGCTCGACAGCACCGTGTCGATGAACACGCTGATCTGGATGCTGGCGGAACCGATGGTCGCCGCCCCCAGCGCCCACAGAAATTCCCTCACCTGCGGCGTCCAGCGCGGAATGCGGATATGCAGGCGCAGATGGCTTCTCGCGGCGGCGACGGCGATGAAACCGAGCTGCGTCACGCCACCCAGGAATACGCCCCAGGCGGCGGCATACGCCGCGTTGGGAAACCAGTGTGCGAGGAGCAGCGTCGCCGTCATCGCGACATTGAGCAGGATCGACCAAGCGGCGGCGGCGGCGAATTTCTCCACAGCATTCAGCATCGCCGAAAGCTGTACGGAGGAAACCGTCATAATCAGGTACCAAAAGGTGATGCGGCTGAGCGCGGTCGCCAGCTCGAACTTCTCGGGATAGGCGTTGAAGCCGGGCGCCAGGGCGGCGATGACATAGCGCATGCCCACCAGCGCCGCGACCAGCAGGACGAGCTGCGCAACGATCTGCCAAGAATAGATGGCGTCGGCGAATCGATCCGCCGCTTCCGGCCCCTCCTGGGTGCGCAATTTCGCGAACCGGGGCAGGAACGCGGCATTGAAGGCGCCTTCGCCGAAGATGGCCCGGAAATTGTTCGGCAGCCGAAAGGCCACCATGAACGCATCCGACATCGGGCCGGCGCCCAACACGAAGTTCATAACGATGTCGCGCAAAAAGCCGGTCACCCGCGAGACCGCGGTAAAGCCGGCAACGGTGAGAAGGCGTTTGAACATCAGGAAGCCAAGTTCAATTCAGACTCACCAGCGACTGCTTCGGAATAGACGATTTTTCATGCACCAGACAGGGCGCCCTGCGTCAAGTTCGCGGGATGACCAATCCGTCATGGTCTTGTGCTTCGTTAACCCCCTATATCGGCCCGAATTTTTCGGAATGCCTTGATACCGAGGCGCCCAAGCACGATATTAGAGTGCGTTGCGGCCCTTTGGGGCCGAAAGGAAGGATTCTCCATGGCGGACTTCGACAATAGGCTTGCTCGCGGCCAGACGGCCGAGGCAGGAGTCATCGACTCCGGCCTGCGCGCCTACATGCTGCGCGTCTACAACTACATGCTGGTGGGCTTGGTCCTGACGGGTGCGACAGCCTGGCTGACGGCCTCCACCCCGTTGCGCGACGTATTCTTTCAGGTTCAGCCGCAGACCGGCATGATCGGCCTGTCGATGCTGGGCTGGGTGGCGCTGATCGCCCCGTTCATCTTGGTGATGTTGCTGTCATTCCGCATCCAGCGCATGAGCCTGGCTACCGCTCAGGCGACATTCTGGGCCTATGCCGGGTTGATGGGCATATCGCTGACACCGATTATCTGGGTCTATACGGGCGCCGCGATCGCTCAGACGTTCTTCATTACCGCGGCGACGTTCGGCGCGATGAGCCTGTGGGGCTACACCACCGGCCGCGACCTGACCGGGCTCGGCTCCTTCCTGTTCATGGGCCTGATCGGGATCATCATCGCGTCGGTGGTGAACATATTTGTGGCGTCCTCGATGATGAGCTGGATCGTCTCCGTAGCCGGCGTGCTGATTTTCACCGGCCTGACGGCTTATGACACCCAGTGGATCAAGAACAGCTATTCGGTCAACGACGACGGTTCCGTGGCGGGCCGCAAAGCAATTTTCGGGGCGTTAAAGCTGTATCTCGACTTCCTCAATCTGTTCCTGATGCTGCTGCGTCTGCTGGGCAACCGCCGCTGAGCAGTCCGGCGGAAAACACGAAAGGCCCCGATGGCGACATCGGGGCCTTTTCGTTTGTCGGCGAATCGATATGCCGAGCGCACATCGCGGGGCTGCACGATGTCGCAGCCTTGATTCGCTTAAATATTCTTCAGATTAAGTCACGAAACCGCCACGATTGGACCACCGCGAAGCCTTACTCGACCGGCAAGTTCCGCCCCGTCGGCTGGTTCGAAACGAAGGACCGTCCTGCGACTTTCAAGCCCCCCAGCCCCCAGTCCGGGGTGGTCCTGATCGGCCAGCCGACCTCTTGTCTTCCCACTCTCCATCTCTAGAACCCGAGCTTGCGCAGGTTCGCGGCTATCTGGCCGAAGAGCCCGCCCACGCCCCCGGTGAGGATCGAAATGCCCGTCCCGATCGCGACCATCGAGGCGTAGGTATCGCCGAACAGCACCGACAGCCCCACGGCCGGCACCACGCACAGCCCGCCGGCGAGCGCTCCGCCCAGCGCGCCGACGGCGAAGCCCCGGCCGAAGTCCATTGCATAGAGGTAGCCCGCGGTCGCCGAAATCATCATGCGGCCGAACACGAAAAGATGGACCGCCACCCAGGGGGAGAAATGGCCGATCCCCGCCAAGGCAAATTGCAAGCTCAGCCCGACGAACGTTGCGCGCAGCAGAATACGGGCGCTGACCATGGCATTTTCCTTCCTTTTCGCCGGTCGATGTCCCATTCGTAATCCTTCCGGGCTTGCGAGCGAAAGGCGATTTCTCTAAGGGGATTCGTGCCGTCAACCCGCCGCCTATCTCCATGATCGAAATCGAGGGCCTGACCAAACGCTTCGGTGCCGTCACGGCGGTGGCTGGCCTCAGCCTGAAGGTCGGTAAAGGCGAGGTGCTGGGGTTTCTCGGCCCCAACGGCGCGGGCAAATCCACCACCATGAAAATGGTGACGGGCTACCTCGCGCCGACGGACGGCAAAATCCGCGTCTGCGGCCACGACATCGAGACGGCGACCGTCGAAGCGCAGGCTTTGATCGGTTACCTCCCCGAAGGAGCGCCTTCCTACGGCGATATGACGGCCGGCCGCTTTCTTGCCTTCATCGCGGAAGTGCGCTGCTTCCGGGGGACGGAAGCAAAAGCGCGGGTGAAAGACGCCGTCGAAAAGACCGAGATCGGACCGGTCCTCGATCAGCCGATCGAAACGCTGTCCAAGGGTTTCAAGCGCCGCGTCGGCCTGGCGCAGGCCATCCTGCACGACCCGCCGGTCCTCATCATGGACGAACCCACCGACGGCCTCGATCCCAACCAGAAACATTCCGTGCGGACGCTGATCCGCGCCATGGCGGCCGAAAAGGCGATCATCATCTCGACGCATCTGCTGGAAGAAGTGGAAGCGATCTGCACCCGCGCCGTCATCATCGATCGAGGCGCCGTCGTCGCCGACGGCACGCCGGGGGAGCTTCTGGCGCGCTCGCGCTATCACAATGCGGTGACGGTCGTGCTACCCGAAAGCGAAGCCAATGCCGCTGCCGCGAAACTCAAGGGACTTTCCCCTGTTGCCGGCGTCGAGCGGACCGCGCGCCCCGACGGCATCGTCCAACTCACCGCCTTCCCCAGGAGCGGCGCGCTCTTGATCGAGGCCGTGAGCGCATTGGCAATGCGCGAAAAGTGGACCGTCAGGGAGATGGTCGCCGAGCCCGGCCGCCTGGACGAGGTCTTCCGCGCCATCACGACCGACGATGCCCAGCGTGCCAAGGCGGCAAGGGCATGAATTACGTCCTGCCCATCTTCAAGCGCGAGTTCGCCGCCTACTTCGCGACGCCGCTGGCCTACGTCTTTATCGTGATCTTCCTGTTCGCGATGGGCGTATTCACTTTCTATGTCGGCCATTTCTACGAGAACGGGATCGCCGACCTGTCGGTGTTCTTCGGCTTTCATCCGTGGCTCTACCTGTTCCTGGTGCCCGCCATTTCCATGCGGCTGTGGGCGGAGGAGCGCAAAAGCGGCACCGTGGAACTGCTGCTGACGCTGCCCGTGCCGCTGTGGGCGAGCGTCGTCGGCAAGTATCTGGCGGCGTGGGTTTTCACTGCAATCGCACTTCTGCTCACCTTTCCGATCTGGCTGACCGTGAATTTCCTCGGCGAGCCGGACAACGGCGTGATCCTGGCGAGCTATATCGGCAGCTTCCTGATGGCGGGCGGATACCTTGCCATAGGGGCGTGCATATCGGCGGCGACAACCAACCAGGTGATCGCCTTCGTGGTGAGCGTCGTCGTCTGTTTCCTGTTCACGGTTTCCGGCGCGCCGCTGGTGCTCGATTTCTTCCGCGCCTGGGCACCGCTGCCGTTGATCGAAGCCGTCTCGTCGTTCAGCTTCCTCACCCATTTCACGGCGATCACGCAGGGCGTGATCGATCTGCGCGACGTCGTGTTCTTCGGCTCGCTGATAGCGCTGTTCCTGACCGCGAATGTCGTGATCGTCGATCTGTCGAAGGACCGCTGAGACGATGAACCCGCTCTCCCGCCGCCTTTACGCGATCGGCGCCATCGTGCTGGCGGCGGTGCTGTTCGTCGGCTTCAATATCGCCGTCGACGCCTCGATCACCACCGCCCGCCTCGATCTGACGGAACACGGGCGTTTCACGCTGTCGCGCGGCACACGCAACATCATCGCAGGCCTGCAGGAACCGATCACGCTGAAATTCTTCTACTCGAAGAAGGTCGCCGCCGATTACGCCCAGACCCGTGCCTACGCGAATCGCGTGCGCGACCTGCTGCACGAATACGCCGCGCTGAGTCACGGCAAGATCGTCCTGGAAGAGGTCGATCCGGAGCCCTACACGCCCGCCGAAGACGAAGCCACCGCCGACGGCCTCACCGCCGCGCCGACCGATTCCGGCGACGTCGTCTATTTCGGCCTGGTCGGCTCCAACCGCATCGATGGAAGAGAGGCCGTTCCCTACTTCACGCCCGAGCGCGAACCGTTCCTCGAATACGACCTTTCCTCGCTGATATATCGCCTGGCGACGCCCAAGAAGCCCAAGCTCGCCATCGTCACGAGCTTGCCGCTCGACACCGGCATCGGCGGCATGGCAGCGGCGATGCAGGGCACGGCGCAGCCCTTTGCCATCTATCAGGAACTGTCCCAGACCTACGACACGCAGATGCTCGATCGCGCTTTCACGAGCATCCCGTCGGACGCCGACGTGCTGATGATCGTGCAGCCGGGCGCGCTGACGGACGAGCAGAACTACGCCATCGACCAGTTCGTGCTGAAGGGCGGCCGCGCGCTGGTCTTCGTCGATCCCAATTCGGAGCTGGCTGCGGGCGCAGGCGGCACCGATCCGTCCATGTCTCCTCCGGCGTCGTCATCGCTGCCGCGCCTGTTCCAGGCCTGGGGCCTGGGCTTTTACGCCAACAAGGTGATCGGCGATCTGAAGCTGGCGCAGCGCGTACAAACCTCCCAGAACGGCGAGCCGGTCAGATACCCCGTCTGGCTGCATCTGGCGCACGATCAGTTCGACGCCAGCGATCCCATCACCGCGAATCTTCAGGTGCTCAACCTGGCAAGCGCCGGCGCGCTGTTTCCCCGCAAAGACGCCACGACGCATTTTGCGACCCTGGCCGCCTCGTCGCCGCAATCCGCCCTGCTCGATTCCGAGGAAGTGCGTCTGAACGCCAAACCGGAGGATTTGTCGTCCGACATCACGCCCGGCGGCAAGCCGTTCGCGATCGCGGCGCGCATTTCCGGTCCGGCCAAGACGGCGTTTCCCGACGGGCCTCCCGGCGTCGGCGGCGTGCAGGTGAAAAGCGCAAAAAACATCAACGTCGTGGTCATGGCCGACACCGACATCTTCGACAACCGTTTCTGGGTGCGCTTGGGCAGTCTCTACGGCAAGCAGGTTGCCGCGCCATTCGCGGACAATGGCGCCTTCGTGATGAACGCGGTCGAGAATCTGATGGGCTCCGGCGATCTGATCTCGCTGCGCACCCGCGCGACCGACGACAGGCCCTTCACCGTGGTGCGTGACCTGCAGGCGCAGGCGCAAGCGCAGTACCAACAGGAGGCGGAAGCCTTGCAGACGCGCCTCACCGACACCCAGCAGCGCCTGCACGACCTGCAACAGGGCCAGGGCGGCAAAGGCGACAGCGTGACGCTCACTCCGCAGCAGCAGACCGAGATCGAACGCTTCAAGCGCGAACTGAGCCGGACCCGCGAACAATTGCGGGAGGTGCAACGCAATCTGCGCAAGGACATCGACCTGTTGGGCTCCGTCCTCGCCTTCGCAAACATCGCCCTCGTGCCGCTTCTCGTCGCGGGTTTCGCGCTCGCGCTGGCCGCCCTGCGCCGCCGGCGCCGGGCGCGCGCCATCAAGATTTGAGGCCGCGATGGAGCTGAAGACCACCTTTTCCGATCCGCGACGGCGCAACCTGGCGATCCTTGCCGCACTGGCGCTGGCCAGCGTGCTCCTCGCCGTGCTGGCGCTCGACCGACGCGCGGCGGAAGTGGCGCCGAAATACCCGCCGCAGACGTTCTTTCCGGGGCTGAGCGGCAGGCTGGGCGAGGTCACACGCATCCACATCGAGTCCAAGAAGGACGGCACTTTCGACGTGGCGTTCGTACCGATGAAGGGATGGGTACTGCCCGGCCGCAGTAATTATCCCGCTTCGTTCGAAGAAGTGCGCAAGACGTTGCGCAGTCTCGCGGATCTGCAAACCGTCGAACCCAAGACCGCGCGCCCCGATTGGTTCCACTATGTCGATCTCGAGGCGCCGCCCAAAGGCGAAGGCGTGCTGATCTCCCTGCGCGGCGACAGGGACCGGGTGCTGGCCTCGCTGATCGTCGGCAAAAACGAGGACGTCGGCGGCGACTCCGATTCCGTGGCGTTGTTCGTGCGCAAGCCGGGCGAGACGCAAAGCTGGCTGGCCAGCAGTCCGTTCGCCCCGCAGGCCAGCCCGTCCGACTGGCTGAGGAAGAATGTCGTCGACGTGGACCGCTCCCGCATCCAGGAAGTCGACGTCCGTCCGCCGGCGGGAGCGGCCTACACCGTCCGCCGCGACAAGCCGAGCGACGCCGATTTCGCTCTGACGCCGGTGCCGCGCGGCCGCGAGGTGTCCGACCCAGGCTCTCCCGACGGTGTGGCGTCCGCCATCGCCGATTTCTCGTTCACCGACGTCCGGCCCGCCGTCGATTTCGACTTCGACGATCAAAGCTGGCACACGGTCACCAGGACCTTCGACGGTTTGATCGTGAGCGCGGACGTCGTCAAGCAAGGCGCGGATACCTGGGCGCGCGTGTATGCCGATGCCGTGCCCGGCAAGCCCGACGCCGCCAGGGAGGCTCACGACATCAACGCCGACGCGCAGGGCTGGGCCTACAAGCTGTCAGCCTACAAAGGCACGCAGTTCACCACGCCCGTCGACGGTCTGCTGAAGCCCCGCACAAGCGCGAAAGCCGGCAAATAAAGCGCTCCGCAACGGAAATATCGACAATCCCGCCTTGATGTTGATCCGGGACGCGGATATGCCCCCCTACGGTATCACCGCCTCTGGAAGGCGTGGGCCGTGTCGGCGGCGGGTGGCGTCCCGTCCGTCAATCCGGTAGAGGAAAAACGCCGCGATGGCGAAGTCGAGGACAGCAATCGGACGGCCCTCCCGGCACCCGGCGAGGGCTTTTTTATGGGTATGAGTTGAATGCCGCGCAGAGACGACATCCACACCGTCCTCATCATCGGCGCCGGGCCCATCGTCATCGGCCAGGCGTGCGAGTTCGACTATTCCGGCGCCCAGGCCTGCAAGGCCCTGCGCGCCGAGGGCTACCGCGTTGTCCTGGTCAATTCCAACCCGGCCACGATTATGACCGATCCGGGGCTGGCCGACGCCACCTATATCGAGCCGATCACGCCGGAGTTCGTGGAAAAGATCATCGTGCGCGAGCGCGTCAACGTTCCGCCCGGAAGGATCTTCGCGCTCTTGCCGACCATGGGCGGGCAGACCGCGCTCAACACGGCCCTGTCGCTGCGCAAGCGCGGCGTGCTGGAGAAATACAATATCGAACTGATCGGCGCGTCGGCTGCCGCCATCGACAAGGCGGAAGACCGCGAGCTGTTCCGCCAGGCGATGATGAAGATCGGGCTCGATGTGCCGCGCGGCATCACGCTCAAGGGTTACCTCCGGCACAAGAAGGATTCGGCCGGGAATTTCCTCTACGACGACGAGACTAACCCGGTAATGGAGATGTCGCCCGAGGCCTTCACCCACGCGCTGCAGGCGCTCGACCACGTCGGCCTGCCGGCCGTCATCCGGCCCTCTTTCACGCTCGGCGGCACCGGCGGCGGCATCGCCTACAACCGCGAGGAATTCTTCGAGATCGTCGAGCGCGGCCTGGACGCCTCGCCCACCAACGAAGTGCTGATCGAGGAATCGGTGCTCGGCTGGAAGGAATTCGAGCTGGAAGTCGTGCGCGACAAAAGAGACAACGCCATCGTCATCTGCTCCATCGAGAACGTCGATCCGATGGGCGTGCACACCGGCGATTCCATCACCGTGGCCCCCGCGCTGACTTTGACCGATAAAGAGTATCAGCGCATGCGCTCGGCCTCGATCGCGGTGCTGCGCGAGATCGGGGTGGAAACCGGCGGCTCGAACGTGCAGTTCGCCATCAATCCCGAGGACGGGCGCATGGTTCTGATCGAGATGAACCCGCGGGTGTCGCGCTCTTCGGCGCTGGCCTCGAAAGCCACGGGCTTTCCCATCGCCAAGATCGCCGCCAAGCTGGCGGTGGGCTATACGCTCGACGAACTCAAGAACGACATCACCAAGGTCACGCCCGCCTCCTTCGAACCGACCATCGATTACGTGGTGACCAAGATCCCGCGCTTCGCCTTCGAGAAATTTCCCGGCGCGGAGCCGCTGCTCACCACCTCGATGAAATCGGTCGGCGAAGCCATGGCCATAGGGCGTACCTTCGCGGAGTCGCTGCAGAAGGCGCTGCGTTCGCTGGAAACCGGGCTGACCGGCCTGGACGAGATCGAGCTGGCAGACGATAAGAATACGATCCGCGCGGCGCTGGCGCGCGCCACGCCCGACCGGCTGAGGCTGGCGGCGCAGGCCCTGCGCCACGGCTTTCCCTTCGAGGAGATCGCGGCGATCACAAAGTACGATCCCTGGTTCCTGCGCGAAGTCGAGGCGATCCTTGCCGTAGAGGCCGACGTGCGGGCGGACGGTTTGCCCAAGGACGCCGGCGGAATGCGCGCGCTCAAGGGGATGGGGTTCTCCGACGCGCGCCTCGCCGCCCTGACCGGCAGGAAGGAAAAGGACGTTCGCGCCCTGCGCCAAGCGATGGGCGTGCGGCCCGTCTTCAAGCGCATCGACACCTGCGCGGCAGAATTCGCGGCGCTGACGCCTTACATGTATTCGACCTACGAGACGCCGGTCGCCGGCGCGGCGAAATGCGAGAGCCGGCCCACCGACGCCAGGAAGATCATCATCCTGGGCGGCGGACCAAATCGTATCGGCCAGGGCATCGAATTCGACTATTGCTGCTGCCACGCGGCCTTTTCGCTCTCGGAACGCGGCTTCGAGACCATCATGGTCAACTGCAATCCCGAGACGGTCTCGACCGACTACGACACCTCCGACAGGCTCTATTTCGAGCCGCTGACCGCCGAGGACGTGCTGGAGATCGTCGCCAAGGAGCAGGAGGCGGGCACGCTGGCGGGGGTGATCGTGCAGTTCGGCGGACAGACACCGCTCAAGCTCGCCAATACGTTGGTGGAAGCCGGCGTTCCCATCCTGGGCACCAGCGCCGACGCCATCGACCTGGCCGAGGATCGCAAGCGTTTTCAGGTCCTGCTCCACGAACTCGGCCTCAAGCAGCCGCGCAACGCCACCGCGATGACGGCGGCGGAAACCGTCGAAGCGGCGCGCGCCATCGGCTATCCGGTCATCCTGCGCCCGTCCTACGTGCTCGGCGGACGCGGCATGGTGGTGGTGGCCGACGAGGAGCAACTGAAGGCCACCGTCCAGTCCGGCGAGCTGTTCCGCATCTCGGGCGACAATCCGGTGCTGATCGACGGCTTCCTGCACCGCGCCATCGAGATCGACGTGGACGCCATCGCCGACGATACGGGCGAGGTCTTCATCGCCGGTATCATGGAGCACATCGAGGAAGCCGGCGTGCATTCGGGCGATTCCGCCTGCGCCATCCCGCCCCATTCGTTGAACGGCGACATGGTCGCGGAAATCGGGCGGCAGACCGTCGCGCTCGCCCGCGCCCTGAAAGTCCGTGGGCTGATGAACGTGCAATACGCCGCCCAGGGCAGCGACCTCTACGTCCTGGAAGTCAATCCGCGCGCCAGCCGCACCGTGCCCTTCGTCGCCAAGGCGGTGGGGCTGCCCGTGGCGGCCATCGCCGCGCGCGTCATGGCCGGCGAGACGCTCGCGACCGTGCCGCACATCGCCCTCAAATCGAACCGCACCTGCGTCAAGGAAGCGGTGCTGCCGTTCGCGCGCTTTCCCGGCGTCGACACCATCCTGGGCCCGGAGATGCGATCCACCGGCGAGGTCATGGGCCAGGACGAAAGCTTCGGCCGCGCCTTCGCCAAGAGTCAGATCGGCGCCGGGCTCAAGCTGCCGCTGTCCGGCAATGTCTTCGTCTCGGTGCGCGACGCCGACAAGAACGACGCCATCGGGCCGGCGCAGGCGCTGATCCAAATGGGCTTTCAGGTCGTGGCGACACGCGGCACCGCCAGGGCGCTGGAAGCCGCCGGCCTCAAAGTCAAAACCATCAACAAGGTGCTCGAAGGACGCCCGCACGTGGTCGACGCGATGAAGAACGGCGAGGTGCAACTTGTGTTCAACACCACCGACGGGGCCCGCGCCTTGGCCGACTCGGCATCGATTCGCCGTACGGCGCTGACCATGAAAGTCCCCTATTACACGACCATGGCAGGCGCCGCGGCCGCCACCGAGGCCATAGCCGCTTTACGTGCCGGGTCCCTTGAAGTCGCTCCCCTCCAGTCTTACAGTTTACAGACGCCCGCCCCGAACGTGGGTAAAAACGTCCAGGCGTGACAAGGGATTAGGGCAGAACTTCGCGACTTTCGCATCTGGCTGCGTTGCCTGCGCAAGGCGGGACGCAGCGATTGTGCCGTTAACGGGATTGTTGGTGACATGGAACGCATACCGATGACCGCCGCGGGCTACAAAGCCCT
The DNA here is from genome assembly GCA_028871795.1 of Alphaproteobacteria bacterium. GTDB lineage: Bacteria > Pseudomonadota > Alphaproteobacteria > Micropepsales > Micropepsaceae > Rhizomicrobium. The sequence continues at coordinate 42,214 of JAGWMG010000014.1, forward strand.
GGAAGACGAGGTCAACCAGCTCAAGAACGTCGAACGCCACGCGATCATCAAGATGATCGCCGAAGCACGCGGTCACGGCGATCTGTCGGAGAACGCGGAATATCACGCGGCCAAGGACCGTCAGGCGTTCATCGAGGGGCGTGTGATCATGCTGGAGGACCAGCTCGGCCGCGCCGACGTCATCGACGTGTCGAAGCTGTCCGGTACAACCGTGAAGTTCGGGGCGACCGTCACGCTGTCCGACGAAGACACGAACGAACGGCGCACCTATCAGATCGTCGGCGATCTCGAGGCGGACGCCAAGAACGGCCGCATCTCCATCTCCTCGCCCTTCGCACGCGCCCTCATCGGCAAGCGCAAGGGCGACACGGTTGAAGTCTCGGCTCCCGGCGGCCCGCGGTCTTACGAGATTCTGAAAGTGGAGTGGGTTTGACGGCGCTGGCCCATGCCCGCCCGATGTGACACTTTCCACCGCGAATCCTTCGAGGGGGCATCGTGAGCTCGCCATCCGCCGCCAAACGCGTCACCGAACTCACGATCCGCGGGCTTATCCTCGGCGTTTTGATTACGGTCATTTTTACGGCGGCCAACATCTATATCGGCCTCAAGGTGGCACTGACCTTCGCCACCTCCATTCCCGCAGCGGTGATTTCGATGGCCGTGCTGTCTTCCTTCAAAGACTCCTCCATCCTGGAAAACAACATCGTGCAAACCGTCGCCTCGGCGGCGGGCACATTGTCCTCTGTCATTTTTGTCCTTCCGGGACTGGTGATCGTGGGCTGGTGGACCGGCTTTCCGTTCTGGACCTCATTCTGGATCTGCGCTTCCGGCGGCGTGTTGGGTGTTCTGTTCACGATCCCCTTGCGCCGCGCCATGGTGACGACGTCGGATTTGCCCTACCCGGAAGGCGTGGCGGCGGCTGAAGTCCTCGAAGTCGGCGATCAGGCGCGCAAGACCGCCGGCACCGATACGCCCTCCGACGCCGGCGAAGGTTTGCGCGCGGTTATCTACGGCTCGATTGCTTCCGCCGGTTTGGCGATCTTCGCGGCGACGCGCGTCATGGCGGGCGAAGTCACCGGCTATTTCCGGCTGGGTCCAAATTCGGCCAGCGGCTACGACATGTCGTTCTCGCTAGCGCTTCTGGGCGCCGGTTATCTTGTCGGTCTGTCCGTCGGCATGGCGATGCTGCTCGGCCTTCTCATCGCCTGGGCGGGCGCCGTGCCGATCCTGGCGTTGTTCGAGCCGTCCCACGGGGGGGTGGCGCTCGGCGACTATGTTACGGGCATCTGGCACGACAAGGTCCGCTTCATCGGTGCCGGCGCCATAGCCGTGGCCGCCATCTGGACGCTGACGAAACTGGCCGGACCCGTGGTGCGCGGCGTGATCTCCACAATGACGGCAACGCGAGCCAAGACCCACGCGGGGGATACGCGCGATGTCGACATGTCACCCGTCTGGATTGCGCTCCTCGCGGTTGTTTGCCTGATCGTCATCGCGTGGCTGCTGCAGACGTTCCTCGGAACCACACCGTTGGCGAGCCAGATGTCGCAACTGGTGACCGCCATCGTGCCGTTCATTTTCATCGGCGGGTTCCTGGTGGCGGCGATTTGCGGCTACATGGCCGGACTGATCGGCGCCTCCAATAGCCCTCTCTCAGGCGTCGGGATTCTAGCCATCATCTGCTGCGCGGTGTTACTGATTATGGTGGCCCATCCGGCGGAAGATACGCGCAAGGCCCTCGTCGCCTATGCCCTCTTCGCGACCGCGATCGTGTTCGCCATCGCCACCATCTCCAACAACAACCTGCAGGATCTGAAGACCGGCCAGTTGGTGGGCGCCACACCGCGCGCCCAGCAATGGGCGTTGATTATGGGCGTGGTCGCGGGCGCGGCGGTGATCCCGCCTGTGTTGAACCTGCTCAATCAAGCTTACGGCTTCGCCGGCGCGCCTCGTCTCGCAAGTGCCGTAGCCCAGCCTCTCGGAGCGCCGCAAGCGAATCTGATCTCCGCGCTGGCGCAGGGCGTCATCGAGCAAAAGCTCGAATGGAGAATGATTGCAATTGGCGGAGCACTCGGCGTCGTGCTCGTGGTGCTAGACGAATTTCTGGGAAGGCACAAATGGCTTCGCCTACCCCCGCTGGCGGTCGGAATCGGCATCTATCTGCCGATGTCGGCGACCTTGCCGGTCGTGATCGGGGCGGTGATCGGCCACTTCTACGACCGCTGGGCCAAGCGCACCAAAGAACCGAATTACACCAAGCGGCTGGGTGTCCTGGTCGCGTCGGGCATGATCGTCGGCGAGAGCCTGTTCGGCGTCGTCCTGGCGGGACTGATCGTGGCGTTTTCCACGGACGCGCCGCTGGGGCTGGTGCCCGCGGATTTCTGGCCGGCGCCTTACGTGGGCTGGGCGGCGTTTGCCGTGCTGATCCTGGTTTTATACGGTTGGATGATGCGCAGAGCCGCGGTCCGCCGGGGCGGGGCGTGAAACCGTCGCAAACCCGCGCCGGTGGCGCTTTGTTTTGCGCCGTATGGCCTTATACTAAGTGGGGATTCTGGCGGCTGGAGCCATGGCGGACATCGCGCTTGTAGACGACGACAAGAACATCCTTGCTTCGGTATCGATGCTGCTGGAGCAGGAGGGCTATCACGTGCGCACCTTCGCGGACGGCGCTTCCGCCCTGACCGCACTCAGCGCCTCACCGCCGGACCTTGCCATCCTCGACATCAAGATGCCGCGCATGGACGGGCTGGAACTGTTGCGCAGGCTGCGGCAAGGCGCCGATCTGCCGGTGATCTTCCTGACTTCGAAGGACGAGGAGATCGACGAGCTGATGGGGCTCAATGCCGGCGCCGACGACTACATCCGCAAACCGTTCTCGCAGCGCCTCCTGCTGGAACGCGTGAAAGCCGTGCTGCGCCGCGCTGAAGGACACAAGGCCGGCGCCCCGGACGGAAAAAAGGAAGCGCTGGTGCGCGGCAAGCTCGGACTCGATCCGCAGCGCCACGAATGCACCTGGGAAAACAAGCCGGTGCGCCTGACCGTCACGGAATTCCTCATCCTGCAGTGCCTTGCGCAACGGCCGGGCTTCGTCAAAAGCCGCGACAGTCTCATGGATGCGGCCTATGACGATCAGGTCTATGTCGACGACCGCACCATTGACAGCCACATCAAGCGGCTGCGCAAGAAATTCAAGCAGGTCGACGACAGCTTCGAGGCGATCGAAACGCTTTACGGGGTCGGCTACCGCTATCGTGAGACGTGATAAAGCGACACTGACCGTCACAGCGATACACCAGCCGAAGGCGAGCTTCGCCGGATGACGATGTTCGATTACAAGCTCCCTTCGCGCCGGTCCGGGCTGCGGCGGCACATCATTTTCATCAATGCCCTCGTCTTCGCGTTCTTGACCGCGGGCGTGATTACGGTGCAGTCGAGCCATGAGGGCCTCGTCGACGAACGGCTCACCGGCATCGAGGAGCAGGCCCGCATCGTCGCCGGCACGCTGGCGGAATACGCCAGAAACACCGACACCCGTTCGCTCAAAATCTCCGACGCGGCCCCGCTGCTGCGCGATTTTCTGGCACCAACGCGGTTGCGCGCCCGCCTGTACGATACCGACGGAAAGCTGGTCATAGATACGCGCAACCTCCTGGCGCGCAACATCGTGCAGACCGTGCCACTGCCGCCGATCGACGACTGGAGCCGTTTCGAGGCGACCGTCGGCCGCCTCTACGACGGCGTGATCGGCGTGCGTCCGTTCGCCAAGCTGGATCCCTATTTCGAAGCCGGCGAGGACGGGCGCGTCTATCACGAGGTCGGCACGGCATTGCAGGGCGAGGAGGCGACCGCCGAACGCGTCGACGAGCAGAACAAGCTCGTCCTCTCCGTCGCCGTGCCGGTGCAGCGTTTCAAAGCCATCTACGGCGTGCTGTTCGTTTCCACCGAAGGCGGCGACATCGACGACATCCTGCGCCAGGAACGCGCGAAATTGATAATGTACATCGCCCTCGCCCTTGCCGTGATGATCGGTTCCAGCCTGTACCTTTCGGGCACCGTCGCCGACCCGCTGCGCAAGCTCGCCGCGGCGGCGGAACGCGTGCGCCGGCAACGCGGCGGCCGCGAAACGGTTCCCGACATCGACCGCAACGACGAAATCGGCGAGCTTTCGCAAAACTTTTCCGCCATGACGCGCGCGCTCTACGACCGTATCGACGCCATCGAAAGCTTCGCCGCGGACGTGGCGCACGAACTGAAGAATCCGCTCACCTCGCTCAAGAGCGCCGTGGAGATGTTCTCCCGGGCAGCCGACGACGAAGCCCGCACGCGGCTGATGAATATCATACGCGCGGACGTCAAACGCATCGACCGGCTGATCACCGACATTTCCGACGCGTCGCGTCTGGACGCCGAACTGAGCCGCGAAACGAGCGAACCAGTGGACATAGCCCGCCTGCTGGAGGGCATCGCGGAAGCGTACGGCCTCATGGAACTGCCCCGCGGGGTGAAGCTCGCACTCGACCTTCGTTTGCCGCCGGAGGCGATCGTCATCGGCCGCAACGAACGGGTCGGACAGGTCGTCCGCAATCTCGTCGACAACGCCGTATCGTTCAGCCCCGCAGGCGGCACCGTGACCGTTTCGGCATGGGTCGAGGGCACCAGATTGCGCTTCGCGGTCGAGGACGAAGGCCCGGGCATCCCGCCCGACAATCTCGAAACCGTCTTCGGTCGCTTCTACACCGAACGCCCGTCGGATCACGATTTCGGCAAGAATTCCGGCCTCGGTCTTTCCATCGCGCGGCAGATCGTGACGGGCGTGTACGGCCGCATCTGGGCGGAGAACCGCGAACAAGGCGGGGCGCGATTCGTCGTGGAGCTGCCGTGGGCGCGATGACGCATCGGGCGCCTGTGAACATCCACGCAACCTGCGTGCGCTTGGACCGCGCCGGCGCCGCCTTCGGCGCGCCGCCGGACGCGGGCATCCTTCTGCTGGGACACAGCGGCGCGGGGAAATCCGACCTGGCGCTCAGGCTGATCGCCCTTGGGGCCAAGCTCGTCGCCGACGATCGCACCGATCTTTACGTCTGGCACGGAAAACTTTATGCGCAGGCGCCCGCCCGTCTCGCAGGGCTGATCGAGATCCGCGGCGTCGGCATCATCGAGCTTGCCCATGCGCCGCGTGCGCGCGTGGCCTTGGTCGTCGAGGTGGGCCGGGGTTCGCAGCGCCTCCCCAGCCATCGCCGGTACCGGCCGCCCGCGACCCTGGCGCTGGTCCCGAAAGCGGCCCCGCCGATCGTTAAAATCGCTCCGTTCGAGGCTTCCGGGCCTGCGAAAATCGTTGCCGCTACGGCGGCTTATGCGTTTTGCTTGCATCGCGACAATGTCAAGCCCATTTAAGGCTTCCCTGGAGCGGCGGGATTGCTATCGTTCGCCGCTCAAACGGACACACCCATGATCGGCATCGTTCTGGTAACCCACGGCCGCCTGGCGCAGGAATTCATATCGGCGATGGAGCATATGGTGGGCCCGCAGACCCATCTGCGCGCGGTCTGCATCGGCCCCGAGGACGACATCGAACGGCGCCAGCGCGAGATCGCCGCGGCCGTGAGGTCGGTCGATCTCGGCAAGGGCGTCGTCATCGCCACCGACATGTTCGGCGGGACGCCGTGCAACCTGTCGCTGACGCTGCTCGAGAAAGGCAAGATCGAAGTGCTGGCCGGCGTCAACCTGCCCAGCCTCATCAAGCTGGCCGATGCGCGCACCAAGATGGGGCTGGAACAGGCGGTCAAGGAGGCCATCGACGCCGGGCGCAAATACATGCGCGCGGGCTCCGCGGATCTCGTCGGCAGCGGGGTCTGAGGCCGATGTCCGACGCCGCGCGGCTGAGCGCCGTCGCCAGGATCACGAACAAGCGCGGCCTGCACGCGCGCGCCTCCGCCAAGCTGGTGGAGGCCGCCTCCCGCTTCAAGGCCCACATCACCGTCAGCAAGGACGGCCACTCGGTCGAAGCGCGTTCGATCATGGGCCTGATGTTGCTGGCGGCGAGTCTGGGAACCGACGTGGAGCTCTGCGCCGAAGGCGAGGACGCACAGGAAGCGCTGACCGCCATCCTGGCTCTGATCGCGGCCAACTTCGGCGAAGAGTAGGCGAAGCCCCTACTTCACGTTGTCCGTCGCACGGACGAAGGCGGCGACGTTGTCGTGCAGTTCCTTTGCCGATTCCTCGTGCGCGTAAACCATGTGTCCCGACCGATAGTAGTGGAACTCGATATTGCCCTGAAGGCTCGGCGGGATCGGCAGGTGATGATCCTCGTACCAGCCTTCATAGTACGGCGTCGCCAGATCGAAGTAGCCGCCGTTGACCATCACCTTGAGGCCCGGATTGTATTTCATGGCGCTGGCGAGGTCGGGCATCACGTTGGTGGCGCCCGGAAACGCGAAGCCGGCGCCCGGCTGCTGGTGCTTGAAGTCCCAAAACTTGAACAGCTCGATTTCCGGATTGTAGGTCTCGCCTTCCCCGTACTTCAGTTCGCTGCGGACATAGTGGTTGAAGGCGGAGACATAGGCCGAGCTGATCGCCGCGGACTGCGGATCGTAGTCGGCCTGTTTGCTCAGCGGGTCCATCGTCGGGCCCGAAAAGCGCGTGTCGAGGCGGCCCGTCGTCATGTTGGCCGAATCCTGCAAGTTCTTCTCGAATTCCCCGCCATTGATGCGCAGGTCGGCCTTCAGGATATAGGCGACGGGAAGCCCGGTGTACTGGTGCAGCTTCTCGGCGATCGCCGCGCGCTCTTTCGGGCTGAGGCTGGTGCCGACCGAAAGCGCGCGGGCGTAGTCGGTCATGGCGAAACGTTCCACCTGCTGCACGAACGCAACGAGGTCGCCGGGCTGTTTACCCGGCAGCTTGTGGTGATACCACGCGGTCGCCGCGAAGGTCGGCAATCCCAGCTCGTAAGGCAAATCGACGCCCGGATTGGCTTCGGCACCGTCCACGTCCAGGTCGAAGTTCAGGATCTGCGACAGCAGGATCACACCGTTGAAATCGACGTCGTCCCCGGTTTCCAGTTCGTTCACCATCACCGCGGACCGCGGCGTGCCGTAGCTTTCGCCGAACAGATATTTGGGCGAGTTCCAGCGCCCGTATTTCGCCAGGAACTGCTTGACGAAGGAAGCAAAGGCATGGGCGTCGGGATCGACGCCGTAGAACGCTTTTTCCTTATCCTTGCCGGCGATGCGACTGAAGCCCGTTCCCGGCGCGTCGATGAACACGAGGTCGGCCACGTCGAGCAGGCTGTACGCATTGTCCACCACCTTGTACGGCGCGGCGGGCGTGTGCGTATCGTCGGCGGTCACCACGCGTTTCGGGCCGAACGCCCCCATGTGCAGCCACACCGTCGAAGAGCCGGGTCCGCCGTTGTACAGGAACATGATCGGCCGGCTGGCCGCGTTCGCACCCTTGCGGAAATAGGCGACGTAGAACATCGCCGCTTCGGCCGTCGGATTGGCGTCGGCCGCGGCCTTGTCCTTGTCCTTGTATTCGTCGGCAGTGTCGTCCCAGCCCTTGGGATGGACGATCAGCGTTCCCGCCACTGCGTCGTAGGGGATCGAGGACAGCCCGGCCCTGATGGTGCCGGAGGTTTTGACCTCGCTGGGCTGCAGATAGCCGGTTTTTGCGGGCACGCTGGCGCTCTTGTCTTTGGAGGCGATGGTCGCGGCGACAGCGGCCGTGGCAACGAGCAGGACCGCGGCGATCAAAACGTAGGCATACTTCATCGGAGCTCCCCAACGGCTGGTCCGCAGGTGCGGATTCGACCGCCGGATGCTGGCATATCTCCGCCCCGTTCAAAACGGTGTCGGTCCGGGGGGCCGGTCATTTATGCGTGAAAGGCCAAAATTCCTCCGACTTTCAAACAAATAAGGATATGCACATTTCTTTATATACTTCTTGCCCAGGCCCGGAACCGCTGCTATATCCGGCGCGCCCGCCAACGAAGGATCGTTCTCCATGTCCGCCCCCCACGATTACGTCGTCAAAGACATCGCCCTGGCCGATTGGGGCCGCAAGGAACTCGCCATCGCGGAAGTCGAGATGCCGGGCCTCATGGCCACGCGCACGGAGTTCGGCCCCAAGAAAATCCTGAAGGGCGCGCGCATCGCCGGCTCGCTGCACATGACGATCCAGACCGCGGCGCTGATCGAGACGCTGAAGGCGCTGGGCGCCGACGTGCGCTGGGCCTCGTGCAACATCTATTCGACGCAGGATCACGCCGCGGCGGCGATCGCGGCGGGCGGAACGCCGGTGTTCGCGATCAAGGGCGAGAGCCTGCCGGAATACTGGGACTACACGCACCGCATCTTCGAATGGGCCGACGGCGGCACGCCGAACATGATCCTGGACGACGGCGGCGACGCCACCCTGCTCGTCCACCTCGGCGTGCGCGCGGAAGGCGGCGACACCGCCTTCCTCGACAAGGCGACGAACGAAGAAGAGGAAGCGTTGTTCGCCGCCATCAAGAAACGTCTCAAGAGCAAGCCCGGATGGTACGGCGAGATCGCCAAGAACGTCCGCGGCGTCACCGAGGAGACCACAACGGGCGTGCATCGCCTCTACCAGATGGAGAAGGACGGCAAACTGCTGTTCCCCGCCATCAACGTCAACGACAGCGTCACCAAGTCGAAATTCGACAATCTCTACGGCTGCCGCGAGTCGCTGGTGGACGGCATCCGCCGCGGCACCGACGTGATGATGGCCGGCAAGGTGGCCATGGTCGCCGGCTTCGGCGACGTCGGCAAAGGCTCCGCCGCGTCCCTGCGCCAGGCCGGCTGCCGCGTCATGGTCAGCGAGGTCGATCCGATCTGCGCCCTGCAGGCGGCGATGGAAGGCTACGAAGTCGCGACCATGGACGACGCCGCGCCGCGCGCCGACATCTTCGTCACCGCCACCGGCAACGTGGACGTCATCACCGTGGAACACATGCGGGCCATGAAGGATCGCGCCATCGTCGCCAATATCGGCCATTTTGATTCCGAGATCCAGGTCGGCGCGCTGCGCAATTACAGATGGCACAACGTCAAGCCGCAGGTGGACGAGATCGAGTTTCCCGACGGCAAGCGCATCATCCTGTTGTCGGAAGGCCGGCTGGTGAACCTCGGCAACGCCATGGGCCATCCCAGCTTCGTGATGTCGGCCTCGTTCACCAACCAGACGCTGGCGCAGATCGAACTGTTCTGCCATCCGGGCAAGTACCAGAAGAAGGTCTACACCCTGCCCAAGCACCTCGACGAGAAGGTGGCGCGGCTGCACCTGGACAAGATCGGCGTCAAACTGACGAAGCTTACGGAAAAGCAATCATCCTATATCGGCATTCCGGCGTCGGGCCCGTTCAAGCCGGACCAGTATCGCTATTAGGCGGATTGTCCTTTCGCAATCCCCTCCGGTCCATTAGTTTCCCCTGCGCAAATCGGCGGGACGTGCCGTGGTGATTTCGTCGAAATGGCAAGCGTGCGCGGTGCTCGGGCTCGGCCTGCTGGCGCTGGCGGGCTGTGGCGACAAATCGTCCGGCAAGGCCGCGGTCAGGGAACCCGCCGCGCCGACGATGGGTGTCAGGCTGGCCGCCGACGACGCCGAGGATCTCGGAATCCGTACGGCGCTCGTCCGCGCCGCCACCTACACGCCGCAGATTCACGGTTACGGCGAGGTCAGCAACTTCGAGACACTGGCACAGGCGGCATCCGACGTGACGACCGCCGAAGCCGCCGTGCGTCAAAGCGCGGCCGCACTCAAGCGCGTCCGCAATCTCGCCAGCGGCGACGCCATCTCGCGCGAAGCGCTGGATGCGGCCGAGAAGCAGGCCGCGACCGACGCCGCCGCGCTCACTCTGGCCCAGCGCAAGGAGGAGACGAGCTATGGTCGCGATGCGCCTTGGCTGCGCGACCGCGCGATCCTGACCAAGCTGGCGCACGGAAAGCTTGTGCTCGTTCATCTCACCTTCCCGTTGTCCGCGGACGGCACGCCCAGCGAACTGATCGTGGAGCGCATCGGCCATGCGCCGAATGCGGCCGGCTGGACGACCAAGGACATCTGGAACGCGCCCGCCGACGCCGCCATTCCGGGCCGGGGATACTTCGCACTTGTGGCCGGCAGCAATCTGGCCGAGGGCGACCGCGTACTGGTCTCCATGCCCTCCGGCAAGCCGGTTGCCGGCGTGTTGATCCCCGCCGACGCCATGGTGCTCAGCGGCGACAAGGCCTGGTTCTATACGGACGATGGCCACGGGGCGTTCGCGCGCCACGCGCTCGACGTCGCAAGGCCGATGGACGGCGGGTATTTCGCAACGGGCGGCGTCGCGCCGGGACGCCCCGTGGTGGTCGAGGGCGAGAGCCTGCTCATCGCGCGCGAACTCAATCCTCCCTCCGCCGCGGGAGATTGAGGCGATGCGCTGGCTGGCCGCGCTGTGCCTGCGCAGGAAGGGAGCCGTCGCCGCGCTGGCATTGCTGATGCTGGTGCTTGGCGGGATCGCCACGTTCCAGGCGCCGCTCGACGTCTTCCCGGAATTCGTCCCGCCCCAGGTTGAAATCCAGACCGAGGCGCCGGGCTTCGCCCCCGAACAAGTCGAGCAGCTCGTCACCAAGCCGGTCGAGAACGCGGTCAACGGCGCACAAGGCCTGCTGACGTTGCGCTCGGAATCGATTCCCGGCCTGTCCGTCATCACCATCCAGTTCGCCGACGGGATCGATCTTTATCACGCGCGCCAGAGCATCTCGGAACTGCTGTCGGAAGTCCAAACCAGCCTGCCGACCGGCGTCGGGCCTCCGAAACTCTCGCCCTTGTTCTCCAGCACGATGGACCTGCTCCTCATCGGCCTCACCTCGGACAAGGTCGACGACTACACCTTGCGCGACCGCGCCGACTGGTTCCTGAAGCAGCGTCTGCTCGCCGTTCCCGGCGTGGCGCATGTGGTCGTGTTCGGCGGCGCGGTGCGCCAAATCCAGATCCAGCCGGACCTGCAGAAGCTCACCAGCTACGGCTTCACGCTCGGCGACGTCGCCGACGCGGCCCGCAAGACGCTGGCGCTGCGCGGAACGGGTTTCATCGACACCAAGAACCAGCGCATCCTTCTGCAGTCGCCGACCCCGACACCCGACCTGCAGGCGCTGCGCGACACCGTCCTGGCGGTGCGTTCGAATACGCCGATCCTGCTGCGCGATGTGGCCGTCGTGAAACAGGCCCCGGCTCTGCGCTCCGGAGACGCCCTGGTCCAGGGCAAACCCGGCGTGCTGCTTTCCCTCGCCAGCCAATACGGCACCAACACGCTCGCGGTGACCCGATCCGTCGAGGCCGTGCTGGGTGAACTCAAGCCGCGGCTCGAAGCCGAGGGCATTCGCGTCTATCCCGCATTGCAACGCCCAGCGAATTTCGTCGAGCGGGCGCTGGGCAACCTCGAATGGGCGCTGGCCATCGCCGGACTTCTCATCCTCATCGTCCTTTATCTCTTCATGCGCGACTGGCGTTCGGCGCTCATCACGTTTACGGCGATTCCGCTGTCGCTGATCGCGGCGGTCGCGGTGCTGCGCTGGCGCGGCGAGACCCTGAACACGATGACGCTCGGCGGCTTCGCCGTGTCGCTCGGCATGCTGCTGGACGATGCCATCATCGGGATCGAGAACATCCTGCGGCGGCTGCGCGAGAACGCCCAGGCCGGCCGGCCGCACACGCGCACGGAGATCATCCTGGAGTCCGCGCTGGAAGTGCGCACACCGATGATCTACGCCACGCTCGTCGTCATCGCCGTCTTTCTGCCGGAGTTGTTCTCGACCAGCGTCCAGGGGCACTTCGTCAGCCCGCTGGCATTCTCCTTCATCCTCTCGGTTCTCGCCTCCCTGGTCGTGGCGATCACGGCGACACCGGCGCTCTGCGCCCTCTTTCTCACCGAGAAGGACACCCACGCCGACCCGCGCTGGCTGATCCGGCTGAAGGCGCTGCAGGGGGCCGCCATCGGCCGTGCGGACCGCCACTTCAAGCTCGTCGCCGGCGCGCTGGCCGGACTGTTCGCGGCGGCGCTTCTGCTGCTGCCGTTCCTCGGCGGCACGCTGATGCCCGACTTCAAGGAGGGCCATTTCGTCCTGCAGGTATCCAGCGCCGTTCCCGGCACCGGGCTCGACGAGATGATGCGGGTCGGAAAGCGCATTTCCGACGAGGTGTTGAAGCTTCCCTACGTCGCCAGCGTCTCCGAGCAGATCGGCCGCGCCGAACTTTCCGAGGACACCAGCGGCCCGCACCGCGGCGAATTCCAAGTGGAACTGAAGGACGATGTCCCCGTCGATCAGACCGCGGCCGAGGAGCAGCTGCGTGAAATCCTTTCGCACTATCCGGGTTTCCAAACCGACGTCGTGACCTTCCTGGGCGACCGCATCAGCGAGAGCCTGTCGGGCGACACCTCGCAGGTCGCCGTCCAGGTCTTCGGCGACGATCTCGATACGCTCGACTCGGTGGCGACCGAGATTGTCCATACGGTTTCCGGCGTACCGGGCGTTGTCGATCTCCAGTTCGCGCGCCAGAGCGGAACGCCGCAATTGAGCATTCGCCTCGCACCCGACGCCATGGCAGCGGCGGGCTTGAATGTGCAGGACGTCCTGGACGCCGTCGAGGCGGATTATGCCGGCCTGACCGTCGGCCAGACCTATGTCGGCACGCGCTCGATCGACGTCGCCATCCTGCTTCCTCCCGGTCAGCGCCGCGGCCCGGAGGATCTTTCCAACGTGATGATCGGCGGGCCGCTCGGCGCGGTTCCATTGTCGCAGGTGGCCGACATCAAGCCGACCGACGGGCGCTACAGCATCCGCCACGACGGCGGCCAGCGCTTTGTCCCGGTGACGTTCAACGTCTCCGGACGTTCGCTTCAGGGCGCCGTGACGGATGCGAAAGCGAGAATCGCGCAAAATGTGGCGCTTCCTCCGGGCACCTTCCTGGAATTCGCCGGCGCCGCCGCGGCGGAACAAGCGGCGCGAACGCAGTTCCTGCTCTACTCCGCATTCGCGTTCGTCCTCATCGTCATGCTGCTTGTCATGTGCTTTCGCTGGCCCGCGCACGCGTGGCTCGTCATGGCCAATCTGCCGTTCAGCCTGATCGGCGGGATATTCGCCGCAGCCCTGTTCGGTCTCGGCCTTTCGCTCGGCGCACTAGTCGGCCTGGTGACGGTGTTCGGCGTCAGCGCCCGCAACGCCATCCTTCTCCTGGCGCACTACGAGCATCTGGTGGAGGAAGAGGGTCTCGACTGGAATCCGGCGACGATCCTGCGCGGCGCCCAGGAACGACTCATTCCGATTCTGATGACGGCTTCGGTGACCGCGCTCGCCTTGCTGCCGCTGGCGCTGGCGATGGCAAAACCCGGTCAGGAGGTCCAAGGCCCGATGGCCGTGACGGTGCTCGGAGGGCTCTTGACCTCGACCGTTCTCAACCTCGTTTTCCTGCCTGAGCTGGCGCGGCGATTCGGCCGGAACCAGAAGCTCAGTACTCGGATTTCTTAATGCCCTGATTTGACTCGAAGATTAACCATTAGCCCTAAAACTGGCCTTCGACCCCACATCTGGTTTTTTACACTTTTTTAACCACATTCTATTGCGCGGCTCGTTAACGACCGTATCATCTTGATTCCACAGTGATTCGCCGCATGGGGCGGGAATCGGGGGAAGCCGGGATGGGTCCCAGAATGGGACAAAACAAAAACCCGGGTGCGGGGTTCACCTACGGAAGGCGGCGGGGCCTGGGGGCCGCGCTTGCCAGCTTTGCCCTAGCGGCCCATCCGGCTTTGGCGTCTTCGCTCTTCGCCGAACACGACACGATTGCGACCGCCATCGCCGCCGGTGCCGCAGCGATCGCGATTGCCGCGGGCCTGTGGGCGCTGGCCGAACAGAAGCTCGCGACGCGGCTGCGCCGCGTGCTGCGGAATTCGGCGGCGCGCACGCGGGCGGCCGTCGGCGAGCGCGACGCTCTGCTGGGCGCGGGGCGCGAGGCCTTGATCGTCTGGGGCCGCGACGGCGCCGGGCCCTATTTCTACGGCGGCGGGGAAGCGCTGCTGGAATCCTGCCTGAAAGGTGCGAAGGCGACGCAACTCGCCAAAGCGCTCGACGATCTGAGCGACCGCGGCGTCGCGTTCGTTCTGACCGCTCGCGACGCGCTGGAACGCAAGGTCAGTGTGCGCGGACATGCGGTCGGCGGCATGGCTGCCGTCTGGATCGAGCTCGAATCCCAGGCGGCGACGGACACCACCGATTTCCGTGCGGTCCTCGACGCCCTGCCCGTTCCGGTGTGGCTGCGCGACCGTAGCCTGTCGCTCGCCTGGGCCAATCGCGCGTTCCTGTCGGTGGTCGGCGCCGCCGACCTGGACGCCGCGAAACGCGAGCAGGTGGCGCTGGAGAAAACGGAACGCGACCTCGCCGCCGCCGCGCGGTCGCAAAGCCGGGCGGTGGAATCCAAGCGCTTCGCCATCGTCGCCGGACAGCGCCGCGCGCTGGCGCTCACCGAAGTGCCCGTGGAAGCCGGCGTCGTCGGCACCGCGAGCGACGTCACCGACGTGGTGGCCGGCGAAGCGCGCCTGCAGCAGCATATCGACGCCCACACGGACACGCTCGACAAGCTGGCGACGGCGGTCGCCATCTTCGACCGCGACCAGAAGCTGACCTTCTTCAACCGCGCCTTCGCCAAGCTGTGGAACCTGCCCGAAGCGTGGCTCGACACCCATCCCGCCGACGGCGACATCCTGGATCGCCTGCGCGAGGCGCGCAAACTTCCCGAGCAGCGCGATTATCAGGGATGGAAACGCGAACGGCTGGCGCTCTACCACGCGGCGCGCGACTACCCGTCGGAAGAATTGTGGCACGTGCCCGGCGGCAAGACCTTGCGCGTGGTGGCGCAGCCCCATCCCTTCGGCGGACTGACCTTCCTCTATGAGGACGTCACCGAGCGCATCACGCTGGAAAGTTCGTACAACACGCTCATCAAGGTGCAGTCGGCGACGCTCAACACGCTGCAGGAAGGCGTCGCCGTGTTCGGCCCCGACGGCAAGCTCAAGCTGCACAATGCGGCGTTCGAAACGATCTGGGACTTGACCGCGAAAGAACTGACGGGGGAGCCCCATGTGCGCACTATCGCCGCGGCGTGCGCCGAGAAATTCGGCGACGGCCTGGTGTGGGAACGCCTGATCCAGAACATCGTCTCGGGCGCCAATGTGCAGCGCGACATGGGCGAGGTCGAACGCAACGACCGCACCATCCTTTCGCTGGCGCTGGCGCCGCTGCCGGACGGCGCCACGCTGGTCACCTTCGCCGACGTGACCGACCGTTTCCGCATCGAGAGCGTGCTGCGCGAACGCGCCGAGGCGCTGGAGGCCGCCGACCGTCTGAAATCCGATTTCATCAAGCACGTGTCCTACGAGCTGCGCACGCCGCTCAACACGATCCTGGGTTTCGCCGAGCATCTCGCCACCGAAGTGCCCGGCTCGCTCAACGAGCGCCAGGGCGAATATGTGCAGGCGATCGTCTCCGGATCGAACACGCTGAAGAACCTGGTCAACGACATCCTCGATCTGGCGCTGATCGAATCCGGCGCCTTGCGGCTGGAACTCGAACGTATCGACCTGCGCCTGCTGCTCGTCGATGTGGCGGCACATGCGAACGACTGGGCCGCGAAGATGGGCCTGAGCCTGGAAGTCGACTGCCCGGAGGACGCCGGCTCCTTCCTGGCCGACGCGCGCCGCATCCGCCAGGTGGTGTTCAACCTGCTGTCCAACGCTTTCAAGTTCACGCCGAAGGGCGGCGTCATCGTGCTCGGCGGACGCATCGACGGCGAGGACGTGCAAATCTCCGTATGCGACAACGGGCCGGGCATCGCCCCCGAAGTGCGCGCCAACGTCTTCGAACGCTTCTCCGCCAAGAGCAACGCCGGGCAGCGCGGCGGCGCCGGCCTCGGGCTGGCGCTGGTCAACCGTTTCGTGGAACTGCACGACGGCTGGGTCGAGATCGAAAGCGAGGACGGCACGCTGGTGCGCTGCCACTTGCCGCGGCGCATCCACGATGCGCCGACGCCCGGCGAAGAACGAAAAACAGCATAGAGCGGCCCAAGGATCTTTTTTCGACTTCGTTTTCGGCGGACTCCTCCCGCCCGACATTTGCGACTCTTTGAAAACACACCGTTCTTCTCCTATTTCGTCATGGCCGGCTTGACCCGGCCATCCAGAAGGTCTCACGCGGAGGCGCAAAGACCGCGGAGAAGATGAACACTCCGCGTTCCTCGCGTCTCCGCGTGCAAATCGCACGGGGCTGGATGGCCGCCTCGGGGGGCGGCCATGACGAAGGGAGGTTAGGCCGCGTCGCCGCAGCCTGCCGTCCGGTCGCCGATGTCGTGATATAGGGAAAATGGTCGTTCGACCTTGCCGGTTCAAGGGGAGGCTGGAAAAATATTCGCTTGAGAATGCGCTCGAGTCGCAAGACTGCCCGGTGACCGCGACGCGTTAATGCTGGCTCTTGGGCGTGCGCACGACGAGGCCGTCGAGTTCCGGCGTCACCTTGATCTGGCAGGACAGCCGGCTGTTGGGCCGCACGTCCTGCGAGAAGTCCAGCATGGTTTCTTCCATCTCCTGCTTGGGCGGGAGTTTGTCGAGCCACGGCGGCTCTATGTAAACGTGGCACGTCGCGCAGGCGCAGGCGCCGCCGCAATCCGCGTCGATGCCGGGAATGAGATTCTTCACCGCCCCTTCCATCACCGTCCAGCCCACCGGCACCTCCACGACGCGCTCGCGGCCGGTCTCGTCGATGTATTTGATCTTGGGCATGGACGGGCCTTCAGACGATATTCTTCATCGGAACCGACGCGTCCGCCAGCCGTTCCGGCGCGACGCGCGTTCCGCCGGCGATCAGCTTGCGTCCCACAAGATACTCCGACGGCGCGTTGACCGCCTCAACCGCGGCGACCGCACCGTCGCGCAAATGGAAGGCGGCGAATTTCCGCGACGCGAGGTCGCCGCGCAGGACGATCCGGTCGCCCCCGCGCGCCAAGCCCGCGATCTGCAGCTTCACGTCGTACTGGTCGGACCAGAACCACGGAACTTCGCGATAGGGCCTGGGCCGGCCCGCCATCGCATAGGCCGCGTGCTTGGCCTGGTCGATGGCGTTCTGCACGCTTTCCAGCCGCAGCGCGATGCCTTCGCGCCCGACATGCCAGGTGCAATCGCCGGCGGCGAAGATCGCGGGATCGGCGGGCGAAGCGCAATTCCCGTCCACGACGATGCCGTCCTCGCACGGCAGACCCGCGTTGCGCGCGATTTCCATGTTGGGGATGACGCCGATGCCGACCAGCGCCAAATCGGCCGGATAACTCTTGCCTTCCGCCTTCACCGCCTCCAGACGGCCCGATCCTTCGAACGCGGCGACGCCGGTATTCAGCAACAGCTTCACGCCCGCGGCCCGGTGCAACCGTTCGAAGAACGCGGAGACGGGTCTGGACACGGCCCGCGCCATCACCCGGCTCATGGCTTCGAACACCGTCACGTCGAGGCCGTGCTTGACCGCCACGGCCGCGACTTCGAGTCCGATATAGCCGCCGCCGACCACCGCCAGCCGTTTGCCCTTCCGAAGCGCCGGACGCAGCCGGTCCACGTCGGCGATGCCGCGCAGGTAATGAATGCCGGCCAACTCCGCACCGGGGCAGCGTATCGGGCGGACCCTTGTCCCCGTCGCCAGCAAGAGCCGGTCGTAAGGCAGCGAACGTCCGTCGGAGAGCGCCACCGCCTTCGCCTTGCGGTCGATGGCGCGCACGCCGACGCCCAGGATCAATTCGCAAGCGGATTCGCGGTAGAAGGCGTCCGGCTTGAGAAACAGCCGGTCGCGCTCGAACGTCCCCAACAGGTAGGCTTTGGACAGCGGCGGACGCTGGTAGGGCGCAAAAGGCTCCTCGCCGATCATGGTGACGGCGCCGGAAAACCCCTCCGCCCGGAGAGTGAAGACGGCCTGGGCGCCGGCCTGACCGGCGCCGGCAATGACGATGTTCTTCACCATGACGATCCGGAAGAAGAAAAGGCAAAAAAGCGCGGGTAAGATGGGCGAGCGGGCACTGGGAATCAACCGTCAGCAACCCGTTGAGGGTCCCGCCCGACCGCGTTAGAACGATGCTATGAACGCGGACTCGCTTGGGTTTTCGATGTCGGTCCTTCTCGCGGGGCTTGCGGCCACGGAGGCGCTCGGCGCGCGGATTGCCGCGGGACTGCGGGCGGGCGACGCCGTGGCGCTGAAAGGCGACCTGGGTGCCGGCAAGACCACGCTGGCCCGCGCCATCCTGCGCGCGCTCGGGGTAGCGGAAAGCGTGCCAAGCCCAACCTTCACGCTCGTCCAGACCTACGAGACGCCGTGCCTCGTCGTGTGTCACTACGATCTCTACCGCATCAGCAATCCGCGCGAAGTGGACGAACTCGGGCTCGAAGACGCGTTGGAGGACGGCGTGGCGCTGGTCGAATGGCCGGAGAATGCCGGCAATCGTCTGCCCCACGACGCGCTCACGATCGTGTTGACCGCGACCGGGGCGGAGTCGCGCCGCGCCGACGTCGCCGGACCGGCCCGCTGGGCGCCATTCCTGTCGGATGCCGCCCTTGCCCGCTGAACGCAACGAGGCCATGCGGGAGTTCCTCGCCCGCGCCGGATGGGGCAAAGCGGACAGTATTCCCCTGCCCGGCGACGCCTCCACGCGGCGCTACATCCGCCTGCGGCTCGGGGACCGCGCGGCGCTGCTGATGGATCAGCCGCAATCGGCCGAGACTCCGGCGGCATCGTCCGGCGCCACGCCCGACGAGAGACGCGCGCTCGGCTACAACGCGGTGGCCAGGCTGGCGGGCGCGGACTGCGCCCGCTTCGTCGCCGCCGCGAACTACCTGCGCAGCAAGGGTCTCAGCGCGCCGGAAATTTATGCGCACGATGCCGCGCAAGGCTTCGTCCTGATCGAGGACCTCGGCGACGATCTGTTTGCCGACGTGCTGAGGCGCGGCGCCGACGAGCCGGCGCTTTATGCCGCCGCCGCCGAGGTGCTGGCGAAGCTCCATGCCGACGCGGCGCCGAACGTGTTGCCGCCCGACAAAGATCTGCATGTTTACGACGAGACCGCGCTGCTGGCCGAAGTCGATCTGCTCACCGAGTGGTTCTTCCCTGTCGCGCTGGGACGCAAAGCCGACACGGCCGAGAGCGAGGAACATCGCCATCTGTGGCGGCTGGCGCTGGCGCCGCATCTGCGCGCGCCGCCGGTGTTCGTCCACCGCGATTACCACGCGCAGAATCTGCTGTGGCTGCCGGCGCGCGGCGGCGTGGCGCGCGTGGGACTGATCGATTTCCAGGACGCGGTGGCCGGGGCGAAAGCCTACGATCTGGTGTCGCTGATCGAGGATGCGCGCCGCGACGTGGCGCCGGCCGTTGGCGAAGGCGCCGCCGGGATCTATCTGAAAAACATGCGCGAGCAAGGTACCGCGCTCGACGCCGACGCCTTCGCGGCGGAAATGGCCGCGTTCGCCGCCCAGCGCAACGCCAAGATCGTCGGCATTTTCGCGCGGCTGTTCCGGCGCGACGCCAAGCCGCGTTATCTGACTTATCTGCCCAGGGTCTGGTCCTATCTGGGGCGGGACCTCCAACATCCCGCGCTCGCCGCGCTCAAATCGTGGTATGACCGCGCCGTTCCCCACGAAGCGCGAGGCGTCCCGCGCCACGAAGGAGTATGACATGAGTTCACCCAGGCGCGCGATGATCATGGCCGCCGGGCTGGGAACGCGCATGAGGCCGTTGGCCAACGATCTGCCCAAACCGCTGGTGAAGGTCGGCGGCAAGGCGCTGATCGATCATGCCATGGACCGGCTGGCCGCGGCGGGCGTCACGACGATGGTCGTCAATCTCCACTACAAGGCCGATCTGGTCAAAGAGCACCTGGCCCGGCGCAAGGGCTTCGAGATCGTCTACTCCGACGAAAGCGACGGATTGCTGGGAACCGGCGGCGGAGTCGCCAAGGCATTGTCGCATTTCGGGAGCGAGCCCTTCTTCATCCACAATTCCGATACCGTGTGGGTGGAAGGCTACGGCGCCGCGCTGGAACGCATGAAGTCGCGCTGGGACCCGGCGGATATGGACGCGCTCCTGCTCATGGCGCCCATGGTCACCGCCATGGGTTACGAAGGTACCGGCGACTTTATGATGGACACCGCGGGCCGGCTGACGCGCGTGCCGCCGAGCCGCGTTTCGCCATTCGCCTATCCCGGCGTGCAGATCGTGCATCCGCGCCTGTTCGAAAATCTGCCGAGCGGAGGCTTCTCGACCAACGTCCTGTGGGACCGGGCCATCGAAAAGGAACGGCTGTTCGGCGTGCGTCTCGACGGCGTGTGGATTCACGTCGGCACCCCGGAAGCCGTCGCCGAGGCCGAAGCATATCTGGCAGACCTTGCCCCCGCCGTCTGACAACGCGCGCGGCGCCAACGTCTTCACCATCCCCGCCGGCGCGCCCTTTTCCGCGACCTTGGCGCAGGGACTTTTGCGCCGCCTCGGAACCGACGGGCCGTTCGCTCTCGCCGACGTCACGATCTATCTGCCGACGCGGCGCGCGGCACGCGGCATCGCCGAGATCTTCGCCAAGGAAGCCGGTGGCGCCGCGTTGCTGCCGGACTTCAGGCCGCTGGGCGACGTGGACGAAGACGAGCTGCTGCTCGCCGACGAGGCGCTGGACCTGAAACCGGCGATTGCGCCGCTGCGCCGGCGCCTGCTGCTGGCGGCACTGATCCGCCGCTGGAGCCTGGCGCGAGACTACGGACGCATGAACTTCGGGCAGGCGGCAGGCCTCGCCAAGAGCCTGGCCGGCGTCATCGACGAAGTGGAACGGCAAGGCGCCGATCTGAAAAAGCTCGACGACCTCGCGCCGCTGGCGTTGGCCGAGCACTGGGCCGAGGTCAAGGAATTCCTCTCACTGATCCGCACGCAATGGCCCGCGCTGCTGGAGGCCGAAGGCTGCGTCAATCCCGAAGCGCACCGGGGCGAAGCGCTGCGCGCCTTGGCGAAACGTTTGCAGGAAGATCGGCCCGACCGTCCCATCGTCGCCGCCGGTTCCACCGGCAGCATTCCGGCAACCGCGGAACTGCTTGGCGTCGTCGCGCGCCTGCCGAAGGGCGCCGTCGTCCTGCCGGGGCTGGACCGCGAACTGGACGAAGACAGCTGGCGGCGGCTCGATCCCGGCCATCCCCAATTCGCCTTGAAGCAGTTGCTGGAACGGATCGGCGTCGAGCGGCGGCGTGTCGCCGATTGGATGCCGCCGGCGGGGTCGCAGCGGCGCGAGCAAATCCTGCGCGAAGTGCTGCGCCCGGCACCGACGACCGATGCCTGGCGAACCCTGGCGGAAAAGGACACCGGCGAGCTGTCGAATGGCCTCGACGGACTGTCGCTGGTGGAAGCCGCCGACCCGGCGGAGGAAGCGTCCGTCATCGCGCTTCTGCTGCGCGAAGCTCTGGAGGCGCCGGCACAAACGGCAGCGCTAGTGACGCGCGATCGGTCGCTGGCGCGGCGCGTGACGGCAGAGCTTGGCCGCTGGTCGATCGCCATCGACGATTCCGCCGGCCGTCCGCTGGCGCAAACCGAGGCCGGTGCTTTTCTTTGCCTGATCGCCGAAGCCGTCGACAGCGGCTTCGCGCCGGTGCCACTGCTGGCTCTGCTCAAGCATCCCTTCGCCGCGATGGGCCAGGATGCCGCCGTTTTCCGCGCGCGGGCGAGAGACCTCGATCTGGTGCTGCGGGGGCCGCGCCCCGATTGGGGCCTGGACGGCATCGCCTCCGCTGTCGCTCATGCCTTTGAAGAAGCGGACGAAGAAGACCGTCCCGCACGGTCGGCACTGCGGACCTGGCTCGCAAAGGTCGCCGAGACGCTGGCGCCGTTCGCAACCGTCCTGGCAAAGCCCGACGTCGCGATCGGCGAGGCGCTGACGGCGCATGTCGCAGCCGCGGAAAGACTGGCGCAGGAACAAACGTTGTGGCGCGGGACGGCG
Organism: Alphaproteobacteria bacterium; assembly: GCA_028871795.1. Taxonomy (GTDB): domain Bacteria; phylum Pseudomonadota; class Alphaproteobacteria; order Micropepsales; family Micropepsaceae; genus Rhizomicrobium. The sequence continues at coordinate 64,255 of JAGWMG010000014.1, forward strand.
GGCGACGTCGCGCACCAGTTCGTCAGGGAGCTGTCGGAGGCGGCCGCGGATTTGCCGCCCATCGAAGCGCGCTCGTACACGGCATTGTTCCGCGCCTTGGCGGAAGAACCTTCCGTGCGACCCCCATTCGGCCGTCACCCCCGCCTTGCCATCCTGGGGCCGCTGGAAGCCCGCCTGCAGCATTTCGATCTGGTCGTGCTCGGCGGTCTGAACGAAGGTTCGTGGCCGGCGTCCGCCGCCAACGACCCCTGGTTCTCCCGCCCGATGCGGCGCACGCTGGGCCTGGAGCAGCCCGAACGCGCCATCGGCCTTTCCGCGCACGATTTCGCGATGCTGGCGGGGGGACCGCGCGTCGTGCTGACGCGGGCGGTCAAGTCCGAAGGAGCTCCGACCGTGGCCTCGCGCTGGCTGCAGCGTCTGATCCAGCTCACCCGAGGCTTGAAGCTCGAAACGGCGTTGACGCCGCCTGCGCCTTACCGGCAGATCGTCGCGGCGCTGTCCGATCCCGGCAAAGCGACGCCGATCGCCCCGCCCTCGCCGCGACCGCCGGTGGAGGCGCGGCCGCGCAAACTGTCGTTCACGGAAATCGAAACCTGGGTGCGCGATCCTTACGCCATCTACGCCAAGCGCATCCTGAGGCTGAAGCCGCTCGATCCGCTGGATGCGCAGATCGGGCCGATGGAACGCGGCAGCGCTCTGCATCGCGCGCTGGAACTGTTCGTCCGACGGTTCCCGCACGAATTGCCGACCGATGCCGCCATGCACCTGGTCTCGATCGCCGACGAGGTGTTCGACGAACTGGGCACGCCGAAAGCCACCCTGGCACTGTGGCGGCCGCGCTTCCTGAGAGCCGCAACCTGGTTCGTCGAGCAGGAACGCAAACGGCGCGGGACCATCGCCGAGAGCTTCGTCGAAATCAAAGGCGAGCGAACGTTCAAGGGGCCGGCGGGAGATTTCGTGCTTTACGGCCGGGCCGACCGCATCGACCGGCTGAAAACGGGCGGCGGAGTCGTCCTTGACTACAAGACGGGCACCCCACCCACCGATCCGCAGGTGCTCAAGCATCTGGCGCCGCAGCTGCCGCTGGAAGGAGCCGTGCTGATGGCGGGCGGCTTCAAGGAGATCGGACCGCTGGAGCCGATGGAACTGGTCTACGTGCGCATCACCGGCGGCGCGGAAGCGGGCGAATTCAAAACCGTCAAGACCGACGCCAAGGACATCGCGCGCGAGTCGGCCGAAAGGCTTGCCCGGCGCATCGCGGCATTCGACGACGAAGGGAAAGCCTATGAATCGCGCGTCGGGCCGCTCTTCGCCAAGGTGGCGAGCGACTACGATCATCTGGCGCGCGTGCGGGAATGGTCGGTTAGCGGCTGGAGCGGAGAGCGCGAATGAGCAGCGACGCCCTCGCCGCTTCCGACCCGAGGCGCTCCGCCTGGGTTTCCGCCAATGCCGGCGCGGGAAAGACGCACACGCTGGCAAATCGCGTGACGCGGCTACTGTTGGCCGGCGCCCGCCCCGAACGCATCCTGTGCCTCACGTATACGAAGGCCGCAGCGGCTGAGATGGCGGGACGGCTGTTCGATCAGCTCGGCCGCTGGTCGATGCTGCCCGACCAAGAATTGACGAAGAACATTGCCGACGTCGGTGCCGAGGCTGGCGGGGGGAAAGAACTGAAGAAGGCGCGCCGCCTGTTCGCCGACGCACTGGAAACGCCCGGTGGGCTCAAGATCCAGACCATCCACGCCTTCTGCCAGTACGTGCTGACGCGCTTTCCGCTGGAAGCGGGAGTGCCCGCATCGTTCCGCGTGCTCGACGAACGCACCGCCCGCGACCTGATGGCGCAGGCTCGCGCCCGCGTGCTGGAGCGCGCCGGCTCCGGCGATACGCCGCGCGCCGCCGCCATCGCCTATCTGGCCACCCATCTCAGCGACTTCCGGCTCGAGCGCATTCTCGACGCCGCGCTGGGCACCGACCGCAACAAGCTCGACGCTTTCCTGGCGAAGGCCGCCGCGGACGAGTGGAAGGGTTTGCTTTGCCGGGCGCATAGCGCCGATCCCAACGACACGGCGGATTCCATCGCGGCGGCCTTCGCCCATGGTCTGGACGCCGAGGAGGCGGCTTTGCGCGCTACTGTCGCCTGGCTGACCGCAGGCAGCACGAACGACACCAAGCGCGGCATGGCATTGGCCGTCGCCTTGGAAAACATAGATGCATCCGCGCGGCTCGAGGCCGTTCGAGACGCCCTTCTCACCCAGGATGGTGCGCTTCGCGCCACCTTGGCGACAAAGGCTCTGGCGCAGGCCCGCCCCGATCTTCTTGCCTATCTGGAAGCACTCGGCCGCCGCGTGCTGGAGTTCGAAAACCGCCTGCGTGCGACACATGCTGCCGCGCTCGCCGAAGCGGCGCTGACGATCGTCGCCGCGGTGCGCGAGGTCTATGCCGCGGAGAAGCGCGCCCGCAGCGCGCTCGACTACGACGATCTGATCGTCGAAACGCACCGCCTGCTCAAGCAATGCGGCGCGGCCTGGGTCCTCTACAAGCTCGACGAAGGCATCGACCACATCCTGATCGACGAAGCGCAGGACACCAGCGCCCTGCAATGGGACATCATCCAGAGCCTGACGGACGAGTTCTTCGCCGGCGAAGGCGTCGAGCGGGCGATGCCGAGAACCCTGTTCGCGGTGGGCGACGAGAAGCAGTCGATCTTCAGCTTTCAGGGCGCCGATCCGGTGCAGTTCGACATCCGGCGCCGGTTCTTCGAGAGCCGGGCCATGCAGGCCGGCCGCGATTTTTCCTACAAGCATCTGCGCACCTCGCGGCGGTCGGCGCCGGAGATCCTGCGTTTCGTGGACGAGACCTTCGCCGATCCGGCGGCACGCGAGGGACTGACCTCCGGCAATCTGGAAATCGGGCATGAGGCGTTGCGCACCGAAGCCAAGGGCCGCGTGGAATTCTGGCCGACGCTGAAGCCAAGCGATGCGCCCGCCCCCGATCCCTGGGATCTGCGCCCGGTCGATCTGGAGCGCAGCGACAGCCCGGTCGTGCGCCTCGCCGACCGCATCGCCGACCAGATCAAGGACTGGCTGGAGCGGCGCGTCACCCTGCCGGGCCGTAAGGAGGCGATCAAGCCCGGCGACATCATGGTCCTGTTGCCGCGGCGCGAGCCGTTCGGCGGTGAAATTATCCGCAAGCTGAAGGATCGCGGCGTGCCGGTGGCGGGCGCCGACCGCATCAAGCTCACCGAACAGATCGCGGTGATGGACCTGATCGCGCTGGGGCGCTTTGCGCTCCTGCCGGAAGACGATCTCAATCTGGCGGCGCTGCTGCGTTCGCCGCTGGTCGGGCTCGGTGAAGAAGACCTCTTCGCGCTCTGCCACGCGCGCCAAGCGACGCTGTGGCAGGAGATTTCGCAACGGCGCGAGAAATTCGTACAAGCACACGTCTTCCTGGCGGAGGTGCGCGCGCGCGCCGACCGCACGCCGCCGTTCGAATTCTACGCCCAGGTTCTGATCCAAACCCGCAAGAAGCTGCTGGCCCGCCTGGGTCCGGAAACCGGCGATTCGATCGACGAATTCCTGTCGCTGGCGCTGGCTTACGAAAGCGCCAACACGCCGTCACTGGAAGGTTTCCTGCACTGGATCGAGTGCGGCGGTGCCGAAGTCAAACGCGACATGGAACGTGGCCGCAACGAAGTGCGGGTGATGACCGTGCACGGCGCCAAGGGGCTCGAAGCCGACATCGTCATCCTGCCGGACACCGCCTCGCTGCCCGATGTGGCCAAGGGACATCTTCTGTATACGGATGAAGGCGTGCTGTTTCCGCTCTCCGACAGGGCCGCGCCGGAAAAGGTCAGGCAGGCGAAACTCGCGGCCCAGGCCGAGGCGCTCAAGGAGCACCGCCGCCTCTTCTACGTCGCGCTCACCCGCGCCAAGGAGCGGCTCATCATCTGCGGCTTCGAGAACAAGAAGGGCATCAAGGAAGGCTCCTGGCATCGGCTTGCCGAACGCGCGGCAAACGCGCTGGGGACCGAAACCGCGCAGGACGACGCGACCATCCGGGTCTTTGGAGACGCGATCCCCGGCCCATCCGCCGGCGAGGCCGCAGCCGCGCCCGCCGCCATCGTGATTCCCGATTGGGCGCACACGCCGCCGAAAACGGAACGTCCGTCGCCCTGGCTCATCCGGCCCTCCGCGGCGGCGGGCATCGACGAGCCGGCGCTGCCGTCGCCGCTGGGACAGAATGGCGCAGCGCGATTCCGCCGAGGGCGTCTCGTCCACGCCATGCTGGCGCATCTGCCCGGCGTGCAACGCGAGCGGCGCGAAGCGGCAGCGCGAAAGTTCCTGCGGGCGCGCGGGCTCGACGAGCCAGAAGCCGCCCGCTTGTCCGCCGAGACACTGGCCGTCCTCGACGATCCGAGGTTCGCAGCCGCCTTCGCGCCCGACAGCCGTGCCGAAGTCGCCATCGTCGCCGATCTGCCGGAATTGGGCCCCGGCGCCCGCGTCCATGGCCGCGTCGACCGCCTGGCGGCCGACGGCGACAATGTCCTCATCGTCGATTTCAAGACGAACCGCCCGCCGCCTGCCCGCGAACAGGACGTGCCGCAAATCTATGCGACACAAATGGCCCTATATCGCGCCGCGGCGGAAAGGATATTCCCCGGAAAGCGAATCGACTGCGCGCTGGTGTGGACCGAGGGCCCCACCTTGATGCCGCTGAGCGACACCCTGCTAGACGCCGAAACGGGCCGCATTCGCGCCCGCCTTGACCGCGATGGGCCCGGTTCCTAGATATAGAACCGTCACATGTGAGGAAATGCGTATGTCTTCGCCGATTAAGATCTCCGATGCGTCGTTCCAGAGCGATGTCCTGAATGCGAAAAAGCCAGTCCTGGTCGACTTCTGGGCCGAATGGTGCGGACCTTGCCGCATGATCGCCCCGGCGCTCGAAGAACTGGCGGCGGAACTCGGCGACAAGGTGACGATCGCGAAGCTCAACATCGACGACAATCCGACGACGCCGCAGAAATACGGCGTGCGCGGCATTCCCACCATGATGATCTTCAGCCAGGGCCAGGTGGCGGCGACCAAGGTCGGCGCCCTGCCCAAGTCGAAGATCAAGGAATGGATCGAAAGCTCGATCTAACGCAGCGGGTCCGGCCCGAAACGGTTTTCGCCGGACGTGCCGCGGAAGAAGAACAGCTCGATAAAAGCCCAAAGCCCAAGAATCGTGCCGACGAGATGGGCCATTCCCGGCCCCATGCCCAACGGACCAAAAAACGGTCCCATGGCAAAGACGTTCGGCGCAGCCATTGAATGAAAGATGGCCAGCCCCCACGGAATGAAGACGAATGGGAGCAGCCACCAAGCGCTCTTGTTGCGGTCGTGGAGCCTCTTTGTATACACGGCCAGAAGCGCAAAGAAGTACAGCAGAACAAGCAGCGCGATGACGCCGACAGCGATCCAGCCAGTTCCGTTGACCGGATCGGGCCACGGCAGCGGCGCACGTCCCAGCGCGTACCCCGCCTTGGAGTTCTCGGCCATCGCGTGAAAAGAATGGACATAGTTCGTCCAACTCAACCCAAACCTCGCGACAAGGCCGACCACGATTTCCCACGCGAGCGTAACCAGAATGAACAGCCAAATCTTGGCGCGGTTGATCCGGCCCTGAAAGCTGAAAAGGTACGACATGAATCCCCCCCATTTAGTCCCAGCACGCAACTATGACTTGAACTAAGAGTTTAGGGAAGCCACAGGACTGAGACTGGAACACCTTATCCGTTCTCCGCCAGCACCTGGCCCGCCAGATAAAGCGAGCCGCAGATGAGGATGCGCGGCGGCGCATCGCGCGGCTCGATGCGGGCGCGCGCCGCGATCTGCATCATGGCGTCTTCCACATCCTCGGCAGGCGCGGCGTCGAGGCCTGCCGTGCGCGCGCAGTCGTACAGGGCGCCGGCGCCCAGGCTCGCTTCCTCGCCGGGAATGTCGACGGTGACGATGTGCCGCGCGAGGCCGCGGAAGGCGGACAGGAAGCCGACGGCATCCTTGGTCTTCAGCATTCCGCAGATGAGATAGAGGGGTTTTTGCGCCCGCTCCTCGAAATCCGCCATGGCGCGCGCCACGGCGACGGCGCCGTGCGGATTATGCCCGCCGTCGAGCCAGACTTCGGCACCGTCCGGCGCGGCGTCGATCAGCGGACCGCGCGACAGACGTTGCAGGCGCGCCGGCCATTCGACGGTTTTCAGGCCCTGCTCGATGGCGCCGTCCTTGGCCCAAACACCTCCGACGCGCCGTAAGCCGGCAATCGCCAGCGCGGCATTTTCGATCTGATGACGCCCTATCAGCCGCGGCAACGGCAGGTCCAGCAATCCGTCGTGATCCTGATAGACCATGCGGCCGTGTTCCTGGTGGGCGAAGAAATCCTGACCGAACATCGAAGCCGGCGCGCCCAACGCGTCGGCGCGGCGCAGGATCACGTCGCGCGGCGCATCGTCCTGCGGGCCGACGATCACGGGCACACCCGGCTTGATGATGCCGGCCTTCTCGGCGGCGATGTCGGCCAGCGAATTCCCGAGAAATTCGGCGTGGTCCAGGCCGACGGGCGTGACGACGGTCAGGCGCGGGCGGGCGATCACGTTGGTGGCGTCGTATGTCCCGCCGAGGCCGACTTCCATCACCAGCGCATCGCCCGGACGACGCGCGAAGGCGAGCAAAGCCGCCGCCGTGGTGATCTCGAAGAACGTGATGGGCCGGCCCTCGTTCGCCTGCTCGCACTCCAGCAGGAGGCCCATCAGCTCCGCTTCGCTGATCAGGTTGCCCGCCACGCGGATGCGCTCGTGGAAACGCACCAGGTGCGGCGAGGTATAGACATGCACCCGACGGCCGCCCGCTTCCAGCATGGAGCGGACAAAGGCGCAAACCGAGCCCTTGCCGTTGGTGCCGGCGACATGGATCACCGGCGGCAGACGCTTCTCGGGATGGCCGAGCGCGCCCAGCAACTGAAGAATCCGATCTAGCGCCAGATCGATTCTCTTGGGATGGAGCTTCAGAAGTCGGTCGAGGATCGCGTCGCTGCCGGCGCGGCTCATACGGCGTTTCCGGCCGGCAGGCGCGCGACGCCGGCGTTGATCACGGTGGGCGGCGCCTGCCGCACCTTGGGCCGCGGGCGCTTCATCAGCAGATGCACCACGCGGGAGAGCGTCTCGCGCATCCGATGGCGATGAACGACCATGTCCACCATGCCGTGCTCGAGCAGATATTCGGCGCGCTGGAAGCCTTCAGGAAGATGCTCGCGCATGGTCTGGGCGATGACGCGCTGTCCGGCGAAGCCGATGAGCGCGCCGGGTTCGGCGATGTGCACGTCGCCGAGCATGGCGTAGGAAGCGCTGACGCCGCCGGTCGTCGGATCGGTGAGCACGACGATGTATGGCAGCCCCGCCTCGCGCAACATGTCCACGGCGATGGTCACGCGCGGCATCTGCATCAGCGACAGCAGGCCTTCCTGCATGCGCGCCCCGCCCGAGGCGACGAACAGGATGAACGGGCGGCTTTCCGCCGCCGCCGTCTGCATGGCGTTGATCAGGGCCTCGCCCACCGCCATCCCGAGGGAACCGCCCATGAAATCGAAGACCTGCACGGCCACCATCACCGGCAGCCCGTCGAGCGTGCCGCGGGCGGCGGCGAGCGCGTCGATGCGCCCGGTCTTGGAGCGCGCCTCCCGCAGCCGGTCGGAGTAACGCTTCTCGTCGCGGAAGCGCAGCGGGTCGGCCGGCACCTCCGGCGGAATCAGTTCGTCGTACGACGCACCGTCGAACACCGCTGTGAAGCGTTCGGGGGCGCCGATGCGCAGATGATGGCCGCACTGCGGACAGACGTTCTGCGCCGCGATCAGGTCACGATGGAAGATCATCTCGCCGCAGGCGGGACATTTCTTCCACAGGTTTTCCGGCGTGTCGCTCGTCCGCCCGCCGATCAGGCTCTTTATCCGTGGCCGGACGAAATTGGCGATCCAGTTCATGGCGTCATTCTAGCACGCCGCGCGCCGAATGCACGGACTGCGCCAGAGAAGCGCAGAATTCCAGGGCATCGCGGATGCGCTCGTTCTTATCGCCGGCCGCCGCCATGCGTTCGACGATCGCCGAGCCCACCACCGCGCCGTCCGCAAAAGCCGCAACCCCGGCCGCCTGCTCCGGCGTCCTCATCCCAAACCCGACCACGCAGGGCAGCCCGCTCGCCGCCTTCAATCTCGCCACCGCGCCTCGCACGTCGCTTTCGGCAAAGCTCTTGGTGCCGGTGATCCCGGCGATCGAGACATAATAGAGAAAGCCGCCCGCGCCATCGAGCACGGCTTCGAGGCGTACGTCGTCGGTGGTCGGCGTGGCCAGCCGCACGATGTCGAGACCCTGCGCGGTAGCGGGCAGGCGCAGCACTTCATCTTCTTCCGGCGGCAGGTCCACCGTGATCAGACCATCGACGCCGGCCTCGGCGGCGTCCTTGGCGAACCGCGCGGTGCCGTAGGCGTGAATCGGATTGTAATAGCCCATCAAGACGAGAGGCGTCGTCTGGTCGATCTTGCGGAACCTGCGCACCACATCGAGCACCTTCTGCAGCGTCATGCCGGCATCGAGCGCGCGCAACGACGAAGCCTGGATCGCCGGTCCGTCCGCCATCGGATCGGAAAACGGAACGCCCAGTTCGATCACGTCGGCGCCGGCGGCCGGAAGCTTCGCCAGCAGCGCGCACGTCGTCTCCGCATTGGGATCGCCCGCGGTGATGAACGGCATGAAGGCGGTGCGGTTGGCGGCCTTGAGTTCGGCGAAGCGCTGCGCGATGCGGCTCATGTCGTCTCCCCCAGCGCGGCGGCGACGGTCATCGCATCCTTGTCGCCGCGGCCGGACAGGCAGATCGCGATCAGCTTGTCTTTCGCCATCCGCGGCGCCACCTGCATGACGTGGGCGACGGCATGCGCCGATTCAAGCGCCGGAATGATGCCTTCGAGCTTCGACAGCGCCACGAAAGCGTCGAGCGCATCCTTGTCGGTGACGGAGAAATACGTCACGCGGCCCTGGTCCTTGAGCCAGGAATGCTCCGGCCCGACGCCGGGATAATCGAGGCCGGCGGAGATCGAATGCGCTTCCTGGATCTGGCCGTCGCGATTCTGCAGGAGATAGGAGCGCGCGCCGTGCAGCACGCCGGGCGTGCCCTTGGACAGCGTCGCCGCGTGGTGCTTGGTGTCTGCACCCTCGCCCGCCGCCTCGACCCCGTGGATTTCCACTTCGGGATCGTCGAGGAAGGGGTGGAACATGCCGATCGCGTTCGAGCCGCCGCCGACGCAGGCCGCGATCAGATCGGGCAGGCGGCCTTCGCGCTCCAGCATCTGGGCGCGGGTTTCGCTGCCGATCACCGTCTGGAAATCGCGCACCATCGCCGGATAAGGATGCGGGCCGGCCGCCGATCCGATGATGTAGAAGGTGTCGTGCACGTTGGCGACCCAGTCGCGCAATGCTTCGTTCATCGCGTCCTTCAAGGTGCGCGAACCGGACGTCACCGTGCGGACTTCGGCGCCCAAGAGCCGCATGCGGAAGACGTTGGGCCTCTGCCGCTCGGTATCGACCTCGCCCATATAGACGACGCACGGCAGTCCGAAGCGCGCGGCAACGGTCGCCGCGGCGACACCGTGCATTCCGGCGCCGGTCTCGGCGATGATGCGCGTCTTGCCCATGCGCCGCGCCAGCAGGATCTGGCCGAGGCAGTTGTTGATCTTGTGTGCGCCGGTGTGATTGAGGTCTTCGCGCTTCAGATAAATCTTGGCGCCGCCGAGCTTTTCGGTGAGGCGTTCGGCGAAATAAAGCGGGCTTTCGCGGCCGACATAATGCTTGAGCAGCCCGTCGAGTTCGGCGTGGAACGACGGATCGCGCTTGGCCGCTTCGTAGGCGCGCTCCAGCTCGAGGACCAGCGGCATCAGCGTCTCGGCCACGAAACGTCCGCCGTAAGCGCCGAAGTGGCCGCTTATGTCGGGACCGGTGCGGAAGGAATTGGGAGGAAACTGATTCACGAACGAACCTCGGCGGCTTGCGCGTTGCGGGCGGCGGCTACGAAATCCGCGATCAGTTGCGGACTCTTGACGCCGGGCGCGGTTTCGACGCCCGACGAGACGTCGACGCCGGGCGCGCCGGAACTGGCGATGGCGCGGGCGACGTTGGCGGGTGTCAGGCCGCCGGCGAGCAGCCAGGGCCGCGAGAAACGCCGCCCGCGGAGCAACTGCCAGTCGAAGGAGGCACCGTGACCGCCAGGACGCAGCGCGCCGTCGGGCACCTTGGCGTCGAACAGAAGAATATCGGCGGCGATCTCGTAATCCGGCACTTGGGCGAAGTCCGCGGCCTCGGCCACGGCGATCGCCTTGATGACCGGCAGACCGAAGCGGGCGCGCACTTTGCTGGTGCGTTCCGGCGTTTCGCGGCCGTGAAGCTGGATATAGACGGGCCGCACCGCGCCGACGGCGGCGGCGATGGCCGCGTCGTCGGCATCGGCCACCAGCACGACCAGCCGCAGCCGTCCGCGCAGCCGCTCGGCGAGCGCGCGCGCCGCATCGAGCGACAAGTGCCTGGGCGATTTGGGATGGAACACCAGCCCGCCAAGATCGGCACCCGCCCGCACGGCCGCGTCCGCCGCCTCGGCGCTGTTGATGCCGCAAACCTTGACCAGGACGTTCATGGGTCGCGCCTTATGGCCGTGGGGCCACGGGAAATCAAGCAGAGGGTGCCGGATTACTTAAGGTCTTGTTCTGGAAAGCTCTTGGGCGATGGACTGGGCGGCCTTGGCGGGGTCCGCGGCGGCTGTGATCGGCCGGCCTACGACCAGGATGTCCGCCCCCGCCGTGCAGGCTTCCGACGGCGTCATCACCCGGCGCTGATCCCCTGGCGCGCTGCCGGACGGACGGATGCCGGGAACCACCGTCAGAAAATCCGGGCCGCAAACCTTGCGCACCAAGGCGATCTCGTGGGCGCTGCAGACCACACCGTCCAGTCCGCCGGCCTGGGCGAGCGCCGCCAGGCGTTCGACCTGCTCCGCCGACGAGCCGCGTTGGCCGACAGCGGCAAGCGCCGCATCGTCCAGGCTGGTCAGCACCGTCACCGCGATCAGCAGCGGACGCGGATGCACGTCGGTGATCGCTTCGGCGGCACCGCGCATCATCGCCTCGCCGCCCGAGGCATGGACGTTGAACATGGCGACGCCGAGCATCGCGACGGCCCGCGCCGCGCCAGCGACCGTATTGGGAATGTCGTGGAACTTGGTATCGGCAAACACCGGCAAGCCGACCTCGACGATCCGGCGCACCGCATCGGGACCCAGCGCGCTGATGAATTCGAGCCCGACCTTCAGGCCGCCGACATGCGGTTTCACGGCATGCGCGACGGCCAAGGCGCGCGCCAGATCGGGTGTGTCGAGGGCGACAAAAACGGGATTGGCAAAACGCGCCGCGCTCATTTCAAACGCTTTCAAACAGGCTCAACCGAGGGTGCGGCGTCACGCCTTGCCGTTGCCGTTCAGCCGCTCGCGCAATTCCTTGCCGGTGCGAAAGAACGGCGCGCGCTTTTCGTCGACCTCGACCGGCTCGCCGGTGCGCGGATTGCGCCCCATGCGCGACGGGCGCACCTTCACCGAGAACGCGCCGAAGCCGCGAAGCTCCACGCGATGGCCGTCCGCCAGCGCTTTCGTGATGTTGTCGAGAACAGTCGAGACGATCCGCTCCACGTCGCGGTGGTAGAGGTGCGGATAACGTGCGGTGAGACGCGCAACCAGTTCGGATTTGATCATCCCATGCCCCCGAAAGGACAGCTTGGCCCGATATTGCCAAAACCTGTCCCGGCAAGTGTTAACCCTGTCAGAGGACGGTGCTTTCGTCAACCGGAACCCACTGAAGAATCAGCATTTTCCATAAATGTGACGAAAACCCCTCAGCCTGGGAAGCGACTATTTGAAGCGGGTTGGCTGACCGGGAAGGGCGACTCAGGGGATGGGGGCCAAGCCTCTGGCATTCGGGCAGGCCGCCAAAAGCGGCGCCCGACAAGACGTGGCTCCCTCTAAGGTTCGACGCCGATCCGACCAACCAACCTTACTTCGTGTTGCGGAGGACGTAATCCCTTCACCCTCCGACAAGCTCAGGGTGAAAGGTTTATCCAAACCCTCATGCTGGTCGGCAAGCTGTCGAAGCCTGAGGGCGATGTAGCGTGTTGAAAGAAAAAGGCTCGGCGCGAGGCCTACTCCGCGTCCTCTTCTTTCTCTTCTACCTTCTCGTCGTGCTTCTCTTCGGCGGTCTTGCCTTTCTTGGTCGCCCGCTTCAGCGCCGCGCCGAGGATGTCGCCCAGCGACGCGCCCGAATCCGACGAGCCGTACTGCGCCACGGCTTCCTTCTCTTCGGCCACTTCGCGCGCCTTGATCGACAGGCCGATCTTGCGCGCCGTCTTGTCCACGCTGGTGACCAGCGCGTCCACCTTGTTGCCGACGCCGAAGCGTTCCGGGCGCTGATCGGCGCGGTCGCGCGACAGGTCGGAGCGGCGGATGAAGCTCTTGGCGCCGCCTTCGAGCTGCACCTCGATGCCACCGTCGTTCACTTCCGTGACCGTGACGGTGACGACCGCGCCCTTCTTCAGCGGGCCGGCCTTCTCCATCGGGTCCTTGTCGAGTTGCTTGATGCCGAGGCTGATGCGCTCCTTCTCGACGTCCACGTCGAGCACCTTGGCCTTCACGGTCTGGCCCTTGGTGTAATCGGCTACGGCCTGGTCGCCCTGCTTGTCCCAGGACAGATCCGACAGATGCACCATGCCGTCGATGTCTTCCGCCACGCCGACGAACAGGCCGAACTCGGTGATCGACTTGATTTCGCCCTCTATAACGGTGCCCGGCGGATGCTGGGCGGCGAACACCTGCCACGGATTGTCCTGCGTCTGCTTGAGACCGAGAGAAATGCGCCGCTTATTGGAATCGACCTCCAGCACCTGGACATCGACTTCCGAACCCGGCGTGACGATTTTGGCGGGCGCCACGTTCTTCTTCACCCACGACATTTCGCTGACGTGGACCAGGCCTTCGACGCCCGGCTCCAGTTCGACGAAGGCGCCGTAATCGGTGACGTTGGTGACCTTGCCCTTGAAGCGCGCGCCGGACGGATATTTCGCGCCGACGCCTTCCCACGGATCGGTCTGCAGCTGCTTCATGCCGAGGCTGATGCGCTGGGTCTCGTGGTTGATCTTGATGATCTGCACGGTGACGGTCTGGCCGACGCTGAGGACTTCCGTCGGATGGCTGACGCGCCGCCAGGCGATGTCGGTGACGTGCAGCAGGCCGTCCACGCCGCCCAGGTCCACGAAGGCGCCGTAATCGGTGATGTTCTTGACCACGCCTTCCACCACCTGTTTTTCCTGCAGGCTGGCGACGAGGGAGGACCGCTCTTCCGCGCGGCGTTCTTCCAGCACGGCGCGGCGCGACACCACGATGTTGCCGCGGCGGCGGTCCATCTTCAGGATCTGGAACGGCTGCGGCTGGTTCATCAGCGGGCCGACGTCGCGCATCGGGCGCACGTCCACCTGCGAACCGGGAAGGAACGCCACCGCGCCGTCGAGATCGACGGTGAAGCCGCCCTTGACGCGCCCGAAGATCACGCCCGTCACGCGGGTCTGCTCGTTGAAGGCCCGCTCCAGGCGGACCCAGCTTTCCTCGCGCCGCGCCTTGTCGCGCGACAGCACCGCCTCGCCCAACGCGTTCTCGACCCGCTCGAGATAGACTTCCACCTCGTCGCCGACGACGACCGTCACCGGCAAGCCCGGCATCGAAAATTCCTTGAGACTGACGCGCCCTTCGGTCTTCAACCCGACATCGACGATGGCGAAGTCGTTCTCGATGGCGACGATCTTGCCCTTGATGACCGAGCCTTCGGCGGGCGACTGGGTGATGAAGCTCTCTTCGAGCATGGTCGCGAAATCGTCGCGGCTGGGACTGGCGAGCGACGGCTCTCTGACTTGCGTGACGGATTGGTGGCGGACCATTAATTCCTCTGGGTTGAACGGGCGTGCCGGCCGGATCGCTCCGGCGGATTTCCACGCGGGCGCGCCCGCGTGGCGGTGATGGTTTCTGCTAAGTTCGGGGCCGCTCGGGAGAGGCGCCGCCGGGTCTCCTAACCCCCTTGGCGGGCCTTGAGCGCGTTCTCGACGCCGGGTTTGACCAGCGCGAGGGCTGCCGCGAACGCGGCGTCTATATCCAAATACGAGGTGTCGAGCAAGTACGCGTCGGCTGCGGGCTTGAGGGGGGCTACGGCGCGGTTGCGGTCGCGGGCGTCGCGGGCCTCGATTTCCGCCAGAATGGCGGATTCCTCGCGTGGATGGCCGGCAGCCTGCAGCTCGAGCCAGCGGCGATGTGCGCGCACCTCGGGGGCGGCATCGACGTACAGCTTGGCCGTCGCATCGGGGCAGACGACCGTGCCGATGTCGCGCCCGTCGATCACGGCGCCGGGCAAGGCCGTCGCCGCGAAGGCCCGCTGGAAATCCAACAGCGTGGCGCGCACGGCGGGGAATGCGGAGACGACGGAGGCGACGTTGGCGATCTCGGCCGTGCGGATGACGGGATCGCCGGCGCGCTTCGGATCGATGGCGCGCGCGGCTTTCAACGCATCGGCTTCGTTCGCCGGATCGCCGTGCGCCTGCACCACGCCCAGCGCCACGAGACGATACAGCGATCCGGAATCCAGATGCGCGAACCCGAAATGGCGCGCCAGCCTCTTGGCCAGCGTCCCCTTCCCCGACGCGGCAGTCCCGTCAACGGCGATGACGATGGTCATGGTCGGTGCCGGTCCTGAGCGCCGTGCCAAACGGCAAGAATGTCGATATTCGTGCCGGTGACGCGGTAGACGATCACATAAGGCCAAACGGTCGTAAGCTCGCGGGTGCCGCGCCGCAACCCCGGACGGCCACGTTCGGGGAAATACTCAAGCCGGTCGCAGGCCGCGACGATCTCCACCGCCACGCGAGACGCGGCGCGGGGATTGTCGTTTGCGATATGGACCCGGATATTGGCGAGATCACGCAATGCCCGGCGCGTGAAGTTCACGGGCATTTGGGCGGGGGCAATTCCTTGTCGCTGCCCCACGACAGAAGCCAGCGCCGGATTTTCTCATAAGGCATGATGCGCCCCGCCTTGGTATCGGCAAGGCCCTCGTCCACGGCGGCGAGATATTCGGCGCGGTCTTGGGCGTCTTGATCGGCGGCGGGCGCGTGTTTCGGAGCCATGGCACTATCATAACCCGGATAGGGGGAAAGCAAAAGCCGGGGGCAAAATCTCCAATGACGCGAAAAGGTGCCTTAGTGCAAAATTTCTGAATTTTGAAACATACACTATTTTGACATGTAAAGGGCAAAGAGGGCCGCTCCGGCGCTGATAACCGATGCAATCGCTGACATGAGCGCCACCAACCATAAGCGGTTTTCTCGAATTGAACGCTCAGCCTCTATCAAGCGCCGCTGCAATTCATAATCGGAAGCTCGCGGACTAGAGCCGGATGAACTTTGGGTGCGTGGTGTCCCTTGCGTATCGACGCCAAGTTCGCGGCATCGTCGTTCGAGTTCCTCACCTCCTAAAATTTTTGCCATTGATGAGCGCCTCTTTTCGTTGAGTTTGTTGCGACTCACCCCACCCCCTCGAACCGCGCGCCGAGGTGGCGCATCAGATGCTCGAATTCGGGGAAGCTGGTGGCGATCACCGAGGCGTCGTCCACGCTCATCGCCTCGCGCGACCCCAGCCCCATGACCAGGAACGACATGGCGATGCGGTGATCCATGCGGGCCGCGACATGACCGCCGCCGGGAACGCCGTCGGCCCCGCGGCCTTCCACCATCATGCCGTCTTCCAATTCCTGCACGGCGATGCCGCCCGCGCGCAGGCCGACGACGATGGCCGCCAGCCGGTCGCTCTCCTTGACGCGCAATTCCTCCAGCCCGCGCATCACCGTCGGCCCTTCGGCGAAGGCCGATGCGACCGCCAGGATGGGATATTCGTCGATCATCGACGCCGCGCGCGCTTCGGGAACCTCGACGCCCTTCAGCGCGGAGCCGCGCACCACGAGATCGCCGACCTTCTCGCCGCCGCTCTCGCGCGGGTTGGCGACTTCGATTTGTGCTCCCATTTCCAGAAGTGTTTCGATCAGCCCGGTGCGCCGCGGATTGAGCAGGATGCCCGGCAAGGTGATCTCCGAACCCGGAACGATCAGCCCGGCGACAATGGCAAAGGCGGCCGACGACGGATCGCGGGGCACCTCGACGCGCGCGCCCTTCAATTCCGCCTCGCCCGTGAGCGAGACCGCTTCGCCGCCTTCGGGCAAGGGCTCGACGGAAACCTCGACTCCGAACGCCGCCAGCATGCGCTCCGTATGGTCGCGGGTGAGAGTCGTTTGCGAAATCCGCGAACGGCCCGGCGCATTCAGCGCCGCCAGCAGCATGGCCGACTTCACCTGCGCCGAGGCGACGGTCACCGTGGTGTCCACGCAGATCGGACGCGCCGCGCCTTTCAGCATCACCGGCATCAGCCCGCCCCCCCGCGTCTCGTATTCCGCGCCGAACAGTTTGAGCGGCGCCAGCACCCGGCTCATCGGGCGCTTGCGCAATGAAGCGTCGCCGGTGAACACGGCGGTCACGGGCGTCGTCGCCATCGCTCCCATCACCAGCCGCGACCCGGTGCCGGAATTGCCGAAATCGAGCACGTCTTCCGGTTCGCCCCAGCCTCCCACGCCGGTGCCGTGGACATGCCAGGCGCCGCGGTCGCCGACGCGGATCACCCGGGCGCCGAAGGAGCGCACCGCCTCGGCGGTGTTGAGCACGTCCTCCGCCTCGAGCAGGCCCGTAATCCTGGTCTCGCCGAGCGCCAGCGCCCCCAGGATCAGCGCGCGGTGGGAGATCGATTTGTCGCCCGGAACGGCGGCGATGCCTTTCAAGGAAGCGGAACGGAGTGCTTTCAGCGGGCGGGATCGGGCGAGATCGGGCATTCTGAGTCCCAGCAAAAAGGCAAGGATTGCCTAACCTAATAGTTGCCCTCGTCAAGGGCTTTGACAGGTGGCCGCAGCCGTGGCAAACGACCCCCCCTTCGGCAACGGATCATCAGGCGGGACAGACGGCATTGGTCAAAGGCGATCTCGGAACGAAACGTGTTTGCCCGAGTTGCGGCGCACGCTTTTACGATCTCTCGAAGCGGCCCATCGAGTGCCCGAAATGCAATTTCGCGTTCGAGCCGGAGGCCATGTACAAGCAGCGCCGTCCGCGGCAGCCCGAACCGGCGCCGGCGCCCGAGCCCGTGGCGGAAGTCGAGGAAGAGGAGGAAGAGGTCGAGGAGGCCGAGGAAGAGGCCATCGTCGAGCCGGTAGCGGACGAGCCCGCAATCGAAACCGCCGAGGAAGAGGAAGAAGAAGCCGCGCCCGAAGAGCCTGAGGCTCCCCGGGTCGGCATCTCGGTCGTCGAAGGCGAAGACGCCGCGATCGAGGATATCGAAGAGACTGAGGACGAGGAAGAGGAAGACGACAGCCTCCTCGAAGAGGTCGAAGAAGACGAAGACGATGTCACCGGAATCATCGACGCGGACATCGAGAAGGACGAGCGCTAAAGTATTTTGCTCCCGGTCCCCAAACCGGGCGGCACATGGGGCCATAGCTCAGCTGGGAGAGCGCCTGCATGGCATGCAGGAGGTCAGCGGTTCGATCCCGCTTGGCTCCACCACTCATCATTGAAATATAAGGATAATTTCGAGTTTTTTATCCTTACCTACACAAGCACCCGCCAAACGGCGTGACATCGTGTGAGACGCAGTTAGACCGCCTGAACTAAGCTCGGATCATCGTTTTTCACGTTGCCCACAGCTTTCGTGACCGGCCAAGCCGTCATGCGCCCGGCTGGAAACGGGGCCAGCATTGCCTTGAGCCGATCCGGCGCAACCGGCCCCGCCCCCTCGCCTAACCAGCGCGGCCAATTATCGGGTGCAAGGATCACCGGCATTCGATCATGCAACGGCGCAATCAATTCGTTCGCTGTTGTCGTGATGATTGTGAACGTCTCAATTAGATCGCTCACGTCATTCGGTTTCCAATGCTCAAACAGGCCCGCAAACGCAAACGGTGCATTGTCCTTCAAAGTGATGAAGTACGGTTGTTTCGCTTTAGCAGATTCCTTTTTCCATTCGTAAAATCCATCTGCAATGACAAGGCAGCGGCGACGCTGAAATGCGTTCTTGTAGGCAGGCTTGTCCGCAACCGTTTCTGCACGCGCGTTTATCAATTTTGCGCCGCCGTTCGCATCTTTTGCCCACGATGGAACGAGGCCCCATTTTAGAAACGCAATTTCGCGTGTGCCGTCTTCCAATCGAACAACAGGCGCAATTTGCGTCGGGGCGATATTGTATCGCGGCCGGAAATTTGATTGTGGGAAGCCGACAGACAGCATGTAGAGCGCGTGAAGCTCGCGCCATGTGTAGCGATTAGTAAAGCGACCGCACATAGCGTCACTATTAGGCAAAAATTTCCGCGATGACCTTCAAAATCCGCTCTTGCAATAGCTCTTTCGTCAATTCGGAGATTTTTACTTCACCGGCAGGCCCACTATGTCCGCCACGTCCCGGCGAGGATGTAGATTCATGAAAGAGAACGGTCCCGCGCGATTTTTCGCAGATAACCGAAAAGCCCGGATACTCATAGTCGGGAAGGTTGCGGTCCCCTAGAAGAAACGTCAGCCGAATTGAAGCCGGAACTTCGCGACGATCACGACCAGGTTCAAACCCACCATTCACCACTGAAATCTCATAGGTGTAGCCCTTGGCCTTGATGTACTCGCCAATCTCTTTCATTGCCGGGCCGATCAAGGTGTGCCGCACAACAGCGAACGCCTCAAGACACTCATCCTCTTTGTTCTTTGCAATCCGTTGCACTTGAGCAGCAGCAGCTTTTGACGCTTCATGCTTTATAAAAACTGAGTCGAGTTTGGTTTGAAGTTCGTCTTTCATGTCGTTCGTCCCAAAATTTGCAGTCAGAATTTCAGTGAGTAGTGTGTCTGTCGATACAAGCATAATTTCAAGTTGAGACTGTAGCGACCACGAAGCAGAACAAAAATCGTGCTTTGCCCTATTTCTTGGTCGCTAAAAAAAGACGCATTGCCTAGTTGCGGGGGTGTTTGTGTGGTTTACACCTTGCACGTCGAATATCATCAATGAATTCAACACATAATGGCGGACTGATCCTCCGCCTTTGTTCGATTTGCCCACATTGAATGTATAGTGCAGCGGCAGAGAATATAGCGAGTTGTAGAGTAGCTAACTCATTGGTTTACTTACATATATAGTATATATAGTAGTATAGTAGTAGTGAGAGGGGGTTTTCTAATTACGCAATAATGTTTCAATCCAGGTTGTCGGGGTTTGTGAGTGACAAGCACTATATTTGCTAAATCGCTATATATCGTTCTATTTCAAATAGTTAGGCACTATACGCGGCACTATAAAAGCGGCGTGTGCAATCTGGCCCACCTCAATCGACCGTGCCCGGCACCGTCCCCTTTCATGTGCGCAATCCCCGGCGTCCTGCCCGAACGAGGCTCGCCTGAGTCGATTGTCGCCATAGCGGCTAGGGTGTGGACACGGACACGCGGAACGGCCTCAGCGAGTCTCTTTGTGGGCACACTGAGGATTGCCCGATGCCAGTCCCTGTCGAATTCAGTGAATTGAATTCAAAATCGTTTCTTCAATTTTGCCGCGAGACTCACACGCTACATCTCCGACAGGATTGCGGTACAAATCTCCCAGGGTTTGATGATATGTGGCATTGATGCTGACTTGAGTACGCATGTCGGCTAGCTTCTGTACGAAAACATTTAGCGACACGGAACTATTCAGCGGCTGCGTCATCGGATGACTGCCACAATCCGCGTCGCCAACATCGAATGAAAGTCTTTCGGCATAGATCACACCGCTGTCCTTAGCGATGGTTTTGATCGGAATATTGTTGGTCGCAAAGAATTGAACCGTTTGCGTCCAAACCGTGTCGAATCCTTCGTTATAGACCCGACTATGCTCAAAGTCAGTTTTGACGGGCGCGGTAGCGCATCCCGCAACAAATATAAGTGCTGTCGTTGCGATCAAATGTAAGCGCTTCATTGTTGCCTCCAAATAGTCAGAGCCTTCGCATGTCAACTCTGATCCCCGCTGCAACTTATTCCTACAACTTATTGTTGACAACGGATAACTGGGCAACGCTTCATTGTCTCAACAATAGACGGATTCTAAATTTGATTGCGATAAGACGCCTGCTACTTGAATTAGCGAGACACGTTTCAATCGTGTGGACACCTATTCCTGCCCCGTCACCTCCCGCAACACGGCGGCATAGCCCACAAGGTCAACCACGCTGTCACGGTGGCGCGGATCATGGCAAAGGCGGGTTAGCTTCAAATCCATCATGCACAAGACGGCCTCCGCTGGCGTGACGGTGCGCCCTAACGTGATTGACCATCGCCGGGCAACATTCTCAAAAAACAAAACAGGATCGCCATACGATTTGCGGCGTCCATCAACCGTGCGTGCGGCCTCTGCCAACAAGTCTGAATTTGCGGAATGCTTTTTCATTCACTCAATATCCGGCGAGCTTCACGCGCTGCATTTCAGACCGCAATTTAAGGCAACCATATCGAACAGCATCGGCGGCATGATCCGGCCCTTGCGAGTCAACATCTTCAACTCGTTTCATATCGCGACCGAGATAGGGCACGGTTTCCCAAAAGTAGGTGCAACCACGGCTTACATACAGGCCGGGAACATCGGGCTTGCCAGCGTCTTGCAGCAACCGGCGCATCATGTTCCAGCCGGTAATTCGATCCGCTTTCTTCGCGGGTCTAAAGTACACTCCGCAGCGTGTGAATTCATCGGCGATGCTGCCGGTACTGTGGCCCGTCTTGGCAAAGCAGGCATCGTCCGCGACACCTTGGGGCCTAATTTTCCATCGCTTGCACATGGCGACAATTTCTTCGGCCAGGATCGGCACGGTCCAGCCTAAGCCCTCGTTAGGACGGTCGGGCTTGTTGGTCGCAAGCTCGTCCACAAGGATCAAACTATCGCGCGGATACCAACGACCATCCGGGCCTTCGGCACCCGGAGATTTCACAACAACGTAAGTCGCGGACGGTGCAGAGCTTCCAAAATCGTGGGCAAGGTAGTTTTCCCACATGCCCCAGCCGCGTGTCGGTATCGCTTGCCACGGATCAATTGCATTTCGTTTTTCATCTAAGACGGATGCGAAATATGCACCGCGCGAAACCGTCCAATCGCCCTCAACCCACGCACGCAACAACTCAGGATCATGTGGGCACGAACTTTCGAGTTGGTCGCGGTATTGATCGCGGTCAATAAATTGATTTTCAGAAAACGTCGAAGGTGCATAGACCCAAGTGCGCTTAGATTTTTCTTCATAGAACGGTGTCCAAGGCGCGGCTTTGAAAACATATCGTTTCGCAACCCACGCATGACCGGGACCACCGGGATTTGCGGCGAACACTACGCGCACCGGAACATCTTTCGGGCCGCGAAGATTTGAACGAAGCAAATCTAAAAGATCAGGGGTTTCAAATTGTCCAATTTCATCGCCCATCAACAACGTGAAAGAACGGCCTTGGTACTTTGCATAATCGCCATGCGTTTCAAGCTGGCCCAATTCGAGATAGGCATTATTTGGGAATCGCCACACATGCTCTGCACCGTTGTAGCGAGCGCCATTGCCGTACACTTTGCCGAATAGCTCCCGCGTCAACAATTCAAAATCGGCAAGTCCTTTGTAAGTTTTTCGGATGTAGAGAACTCGCGCGCGCTCGTCATATTGCTCGACGTGACGAAGCCCTAGCACCCCCAAACCATACGATTTACCACCGCCGCGCCCACCGCCACAAAAAACGTCAAGTTCCTCTGGCAACAACAACGTTTTGTGTTGAAACTCGTTCAATGGAATTGTCTCTTGGTTCATGTTCTATAACCTTTGTCAGCTTTGAAAATTCGTCCATAGAAATTGCACCGGGCAACTGAAAATTGATTTGAATTTTATTTCCGGTTTCCGCTTGGTCCCCTTCGCGGTACCCGTGACGGCTTTTCAACAAGAACATTGCGGCAGTTGCATTTCCCTTTTCCATTGCCTGCCGGTAAAGCATGTTGTGCAGCGCATAGCGTTCTTTCTCGCGCCCATTATCAAATGCTTCCTGCAACTCCGCGTGTTCATCAAGCCACTTGCGGAACGTATCTTGCGCCACGCCTAGTCCGGCGGCGACGCCACGAATTGAAAAGCCATCCGCTGCGAACGCTTCAATGCGTGTCGCGGCATCGCGCGGCGGTTGTTTCGGCTTGCGGCCTTTAGCAAGTAACGGCCTGTCAGTAATCTTGCGCGTCATTTCAAAATCCAATTCAATTAATTCTGTGCAAGCACAATCAATTCTGCATCGCCTTTGCGCGTGCCACACCATAGGAGGTCAGCAACGCACCAAATGCCCACGCAGCTTTGTGGGCATGGTGCATCAATTCGGTGTCTCTCTCATAATGCTTGTCAGCGGCACTCGACTGCGCAAGTCGTTCAAAAATCTCTTCGCGCGTGCACTGGTCCTTTGCAATATCGGCATCAATTGGCGCATTCCAGGCAGCAATTCTTTCCGCCGTGCCGCCGTGCGTAGCCCTGCGAGCGCGGTTGGAAACAAAGGCATCCTCAATAACTGCAAGCAAAATCAGCAACCAAGTTATATTCTGGCTCTCCACTTCAACGTGGACGTTGCGATACGCGGTCCAGAACATTTGTGCGAGACTTTCGCTGTGCCCTTGCATTTCAAACGGCAGATGCACTTCCTTAGAGAGCTTGTCAGCTTTTTGGTCCGCTTCCTTGGCGTGTTTTGCAGATAGTGCTGCGTCGTGTCGTGCATCGACCGGCTTGCGATTTTTGTAAGGCAGTTGAAACAACGTCTCTGCTTCACGGAAGCCGAACGCGGCGGCACGCAGCTTGGCGATATTTTCGAGAGTTTCGCCTTCACGTCTAGCGACGCCACCGGCTGCGCATTCAAGATCAGCCGCAGCATCGAGAATTCCGACAATGTAGCGGGGATCGCCGTCAACAATTTCACGCATTTGAGTATTCCCATATAGGCAAGAGTGGAAAGCATTTGCGCTGCCCACCGCTGCAATTATTCAGCATCAGCAGGAATTGGTTTCGTGCCCGGCAGAGGTTGTGGCGTCTCGCGCGCTGGCGTGGGAAAAATGTTTTCGGCTTCTCGCATGGCGCGCGCGTCCTGCAACTTTTGAACGCTAACCGCCTTCTGCGTACCGGCAGCAATTCGATAACTTGAAAGCGCAGCAGCGGCGTGCGCTTGTGCGACCGCGACGGCCTGCAACACTTCGTCGCGGCCTTCGTATTTGAATTTCTCAAGAATGGAGACGCGGGTGAATACTTCCTTGAAATCCTCTTGACGCGCACGCTGCAAGCTCACGCGATAGATTTGGTATCCCGTCGCGATGTCGTTCTTCGCAATTGCCGCGTCCAGGTGAAGCTTTACGAGCGGCGCAGGCAGGTGAAGCAATTCTTGAAAAAGTTGATTGCGAAGTGAAGCATCGCCCGATTTCCCGCTCCCGAATTCGGCTTGGCTTGCAAGAAACGCGAGGTTCTCATGGAATTGTTTTTCGGCTTTGAGTTCTTCGCCAATCGTTGTTGCCTCCCTCCACAGAGGGACCATCGCTTCGGTGTGCTTTTTGCGCGCGTCAGCCACAAGCCTAATTTTTTTCTCCGCATCGTAACTGGCATTGTCTTGGATTGCTTCTACGTCTTGCAACGCCGCTTCCGCAGCCGCAGCTAGTTTTGTGGCGAGCGCTTTTGATTTGGCCGCTTTTGCTAGAATGTCTGATGGTGATAGTTTCATTTGAATTGGTCCTTCCTTCTATGGTTTCGGAAACCGCCGAAACACGGTTCACATTCAATTTTCATCCGGCAAAAATACTTCCGGCTTTGAAATCATAAACGCTCGCGCATAGGTGCCAAATTGTTGCACCATTTGAGTTCTTGGGATTTCGCGAAGCTCATCATTCTCGCGCATATTTTGAAGCGTCGTTGTAATTGCCTTTGTCGCGCCGTATCGCGCCTTACGAAAGGCGGCGGTGTCACCAAGGCGGCGTTGCAGATAACTTTGCGGGATGACTCTCGCGGAGTGCAATTTTTCGCTAATGCCGTACTTCCGCAATTTCTCGAACGGTGTTGTGGCGTATTGGAACATTGCCTTGATAATCTCTTTGCGTCGTAGGTTTTCGTTGTCTTCAACAGCGCCCACTTCACCATTTGTGAATTTTGCCCTTAGCGCTATCGTTTGCGCGTGAATTTGATTGCACGCCCATTGCGCTTGTTTCGCGTCGATAGTTGGAAAATGTGGATTGACGCCGACAGCTACAAGCGCCGCCAACTTAAGCGCCTTAAGGTGAGCGCGGTTCCATAGTTCGCGCCCCGCAACACATTCGTTATCATCATTGATTTGCGCATCGGCGTACTCATTGAACCGATCAAAAATTGCATCGGCGTCAGTATCCGCACGCACGTCATGCACTTGACCTGTCGCCGCATTTAGACCCGCACAATGCGCAACAAGTCCGGCCAGCCTCACTACAAGGTCCGGTGACGGGATCGCTTGATTGTGGGCTTTGCAGAGCGGAACACGTTTGCCGGTGTATTCGATAACAAGAAACCGTGGCAGCACGCCGTTTGAAATTAGCCCCTCGCTGATATTTTCAAAGAAAACCTGCGGTGTCGTTTCACCTAGCAACGTGAACGCGGGAGCCGAAATGACCGGAGTGTTTTCTTCACGTTTTGAATATGCCATTGCGCCAAGTTTGCTTGTCTTTTTTGATTTGCTGTACAGATTGAGCAATGCGCGTTTTAGCCCGGCGACGTGTGCAGGTGCATGAGGCTCAGACATTTCTTTGAGTTTCAATCCGAGTTCGCCAACAACACAGTAGATACATGGCGAGTCAGCCAACCATTTCAATATTGCTTGAGCGGATGCAATCTCGGTCGGGCCTTTGAACTGTGTTGCAGTTGGTGCGGTTTGCGCGACCGCTTCCATGAGCGCATCAATGCCGTCGCTTGCAGCTTCTTTGCCGCGTCCGGTTTCAGCGATGATTATAATGTACTGATTTAGTCCTGTTCCGCTGACGTTATAAGCGCGTCCGGTAATTCCAGCGAACAAACCAATTGCACCCGCAAGCGCAATCTTAGCAACAGGACGCGGTGCAGCGTCATAAATGAATTGCGCAATCTCCCCGACAAGGCCGGGTGGAAAGTCATTGCCCGTTTCTCCGGGCGTCGCAGTAGTCATTATAAAAGCGTCCTAAAATGATTGCGCAACTTGCGGAAATGCGATTGCCAACCGATTGAAATTGAAATGGTGCCACAGCGGGCACACGGTCTATATTGGGGATGATTTGATAATGGGGCATTGGTCAATCGACCTGAGCCGTCGTGCGAGCGGCCATCCAAGCACGCACATCTTCCACACGCCACGCGGTGCAACGCTCGCTTAATTTGATCGGCGCGATGAACGTACCCGCTTTGACCTTGCGCCAGAGCGTCGCGCTACTAAACGGGATAATCGTCAGGAGCGTTGCCTGCCGAATGTATCCCGTGGCCGGTAGCTCACTGAGTTGTGCGGGGGTAGCCATTGACGCGTCCTCGTATTTGACGCGTAGAGACTGCCTATGAAATTACACGGCGTCTCCGGACAAATGTAGGTGGGGTATTGTCCGCTCGGCTATGGCTGGGCGCTTATTCGTATTCGATTGCGCGTAACTATTTTCTCTACCGCGTCTGGACTCATATTTAGTTCGGCAGCAACTTTCACGTATACATCTTCCATGCTTTTCATAATGGGATCAGCAGCAGAAAATTTTGTCTTGTCGATTTGTTCGGGATAATCTTTTGCGTATACGCGCAACCAATTATACAGAGAGACGTGAGTTAATACCGAGTGTTTGCGGTATATGGCCTTTTCTCGCTTCGTCGCTTTGAAAGTGCCTTTCAGCAGGTCAGCGACAAATTGAGAAGGCTCGCTTTCGGCAATTAGACCATGCTTGCATACTAGATTTGCGAGGCGGCTGCGATCCCCAGCTTTTGCCTCTAGGATTGCGAGCGGCCACACATTTCCATTTCGCGCTTCGGTACAAACCTGATCTACCTCCGACAACAACCCCATTTCAGGAAGCATATCTGTTACGACGCCGTTTCCGTCCTTATCTCTCAGCCGTCTCATGCGCGCACCTTCTTACTTTTTATCGAAACCACATTGCCACTTTCCGTTTTTGCACAGAATGCAGCCCAATCTTGCATCATCAATTTGCGTTTCTCAAACAAATCGCCCCGCCGATATGCAGCTTCAACTTTGTTCCCGATACTGTGGGCAAGCGCCATTTCGGCAGCATTGTGGGGGTAGTTCGTTTGTTCCGAGGCCCAATCCCGGAACGATGAACGGAAACCATGCACCACGGCGTTGACGCCCATGCGCCGCAAAACGGCAACCATCGTCATGTCGCTCATCGGCCCACCGCGCGAGGCCGGGAAAACTAAGGCCGTGCCCGCCATGCGGGGCAGAGCGCGTAGCAGCTTCACAGCGTCGGCGGATAGGGGCACGCGGTGTTCCTTGCCAGCCTTCATGCGTTCGGCAGGCACGGTCCACACAGCAGCTTCCATGTCGATTTCGGACCAAACCGAAAGGCGCACTTCGCCGCTGCGCGCGGCGGTCAAGATCGCAAATTCAACCGCTCGCGCGCCCGTGCCTTCCTGCTTGCGAAGGCGTTTCATAAAGTCGCCCATTTCGGAAAACGGCAGGGCCGCGTAGTGCTTGACCTTGGCGATTTTGGCGGGCGCGGTGAGCGTCTTATCAAGGTGCCCCCGCCAGCGGGCCGGGTTAAGACCGTCCCGGTGCCCGCACACCGCCGCATAGTCCAACACCTGTTCGATCCGGCCCCTCAACCGCGTGGCGGTTTCGGTTTTCGTCTGCCAAATCGGCTCTAGGATCGCCATGACGTGCGGCAATTCGACATCCCGCACCAACATGTTCCCGATTTTCGGGTAAGCGAAGCTGGCTAGGCTATGTCCCCACTGTTCGCGGTGCTTGGCGTTCCGCCACCCGGCTTCATGCGCAGCGATGTAGTCTTCGGCACACGCCTTGAACGTTTTTTCCTTGCCCTGTGCAGCGCTCAGGGCCGACCGTGCGGCCTTCTTTTCCGCGATAGGGTCAATGCCCGCCCTGATCTGCTCGCGGGCCTGCCGTGCCGCGTCACGCGCGCCAGCGACCGTCAGAGTGGGGTAGCTGCCCAGCCCCATTTCGCGCCGCTTGACGCCCGCGCTGTACCGCAGCAGCCATGACCGCGCTCCGGCCTCAGTCACTTGAAGGGTGAGGCCGTCAACGCCGCCTACAGCGTGCGCGCCCGGTTCCGTCAAACGTGATACCGCCAAGGCCCCTAGCTCTTTCGCTTTGCGTGGCATCCTTCCGCCCCTTCAATTTGACCCCATACCTACCCACCAATAGCTGCGCTATCTCGTGCGTTGTCAAGAGTCCGCATGAGACGATGCCATCGCGATAAATACTGTCAAATATGGATTTTTGAGACGGTGTGAGACGGGGTGAAGTTCGATTCCGGGGGAGCTTGGCTCCACCACCCTATGCTTCGCAGCTTCGGGTGGCGCGCCGCCAAATCCGAATTCAGCGTAGGGTGCCTCCCGAAGCTTCAGCGCAGGGAGGCTGATGCCGTGTGGCACGTTTACTGTCTTGAGCCGGATGCGGAGGATAAGGGCACGGCAAATTCCGGCTTGTGCGGCTGCGACAAATCCGACAAGACAGGAGCGCGCGGAGGCCGATAGCATCGGTGGTGCGTTGTCGCGTGGGTTCTTCGAAAGGCGGGCGCATTGAGCGCATTCATCGACGCCCGGGCCGTCCCCGAAGGC
>JAGWMG010000020.1 GCA_028871795.1 Alphaproteobacteria bacterium
GGCGTCTCCAACCTGTTCGCGGCGGGCAGCTCGGTCTATCCCACCTACGGCGCGGCCAATCCGACGCTGAACCTGCTGGCTCTGACGCTTAGGCTGGCCGACCATCTGAAGGGCGTGCTGCGATGAACAAGCTGTTCACCCGGCGCCGGGTCGTGATGGGGGCGGGCGGCGCGGCCGTGCTCGCCGCTACGGCCTTCGAGGGCCGCCTGCTGCGCAAGCGCTATGCGCCCACCCCTTACGACGACCTGCTGGCGCGGTTGGACGACCGCGATGCCGACGCCCAGATCGGCGAAGCGGTGCTGGCGGACGTCGAGGGGTTCGATGCCAAAGCGGCGTCGGCGGGCGTGCGCCAACGCCTCGCCCGGCATACCTTGGCGCAGGCCGTCGGCGCAGACGCCGCCGAAGGCAGGCTGCTGGAAGCCAGCGGCTGGGTCTTGCCCCAAACCCTCGCCCTGCTCTGCGCCCTCGCCGCCAAAGCCGCAGCGTAGGAGTCCTCATAGAGGAATGGCGCTGATCAATCCGCGCAGGGAATTGCCGAAATAAACCTCGCCGTGCAGATCGCCCGGCAGAAGCGCGGCTTCCACGCAGCGGCCTTCGTCGATCAGCGCGCGGCGCAGACAGCCGTCGAGCGCGCCCGCGGACAGAGGTGGGGTGAAAAGCGTATCGCCACGCGCCACGAAGACGTTGGTGCGGCTGCCCTCCGCTACTTCGCCACGATCATTGAGAAAGAGGACTTCGTCGCAACCCGGTGATTTCGCCAAGCGGGCGAATTCGCTTTCGTAGAGATCGCGCCAACTCGTCTTGTGGCGGGAGAGCGCATCGGCGGAAATCCTCTGCGGCGAGACGGCATAGGTCCAGCGTTCCGGGTTCGGCGGCAACGGTGCGACCGTGCAGGAGAATTCGCCGGATTCGTCGAGTACCAACCGCACGCGCAAATCCGTTTGCGCGCCGACCACCGTTTCATCGAGCATGCGCGTCGCACCCGTTTCGTCAAAGGTGATCCCGAACGCTTCCGCCGAGCGCGCCATGCGCGCCAGATGCAGAGCCCGGCGCACGAGACCTTCGCCCGGCGAGAAGCGCAGCGTTTCGATCAACTCGAGCGGCCGGCGGAGGGCTTCGTAATAACGCGCCTTCAGCAGGCATTCGGCGTATTCGCCGTCGGCGACGGAATCCTGTACCACCGCGCCGCCGATGCCGAGCTCGCCGCGATTGCCGGAAATCGTCAGCGTGCGGATCGCGACGTTGAAGCGGGCCGAGCCGTCGGGCGCGAATTGGCCGATGGCCCCGCAATAGACGCCGCGCGGGCTGGTCTCCAGCTCCGCGATCACTTCCATCGCCCGGATCTTCGGCGCGCCGGTCACCGAGCCGCAAGGAAACAACGCGCGCACGACGTCGCTCACGCCCGTACCGGGATTGAGCCGCGCCGTCACCGTGGAAACCATCTGATGCACCGTGGGATAAGTCTCCACCGCGAACAGATCGCCGACTGACACGCTGCCGATCTCCGCGACCCGTCCCAGATCGTTGCGCAGCAGGTCGACGATCATCAGATTCTCGGCCCGGTCCTTCGGACTGGCCGCCAGTCTCGCCCGTGCTTCGGCGTCGGAGGCGGGGTCGGCTCCGCGCGCCGCCGTGCCTTTCATCGGACGCGCTGCGATGCGCCGGTCGGCCGCGAGGTCGAAAAACAGTTCGGGCGAAAGACTGAGGAGTTGCCGTTCGCCGTCGTCCACATAGGCGCCGTAGCGGGCGGCGGAGGGCGCGCGAAGACTGCGGAACAGCGTCAGCGGATCGCCCATAAACGCGAAGCGCGAGCGGAAGCTCAAATTTGTCTGATAAAGATCACCGGCGGCGATGAGGTTCCGCACGCGGCGGAAACGCGCGCGATAGGCTGCCGCATCCCATTCGTGGACCAACGGACCGGCATAGGCGCGGCCTTCGCACCAAGTCTCGAACGCGGCATCGAGACGCCTCCCCTCGAAGGTCTCAGGAGCGTCGAAAACTCCGAACCACAACAGCGGCAGCGCACGCACGCGAGGCAGCAGAGGCATCAGCCGCGCTTCCAACGCATAGCCAAGCTCGTAGGAAAAATATCCCGCCACATGGCGTCCCGCGGCGCGTGCGCCTTCGATGGCGTTCATGGCCGCCGGAAGTTCCTCCGGCCCATCTGCGCGAATCGTGCCCAGAGGGCGCGCAAACGCCTCTGCCGCGCTCTTGGCGGCGTCGTCGAGGATCACGATGGGATTCGCCATTTCCGGCCCCTTGTGCACCGCCTGTTCTTTCGCGGCAACATCCGGTTCAGGATGTTCGACACGGCATCTTGATAAGCCGCGGCAACATCCCCACATTCCATAACAGGCGGCGCCTTGATGGGCCGCATCACGGTAGCGAAGCCGCTTAAGGAGGGCTTTGGCGATGAACAGGACCGTATATTTCAACAGTCCATTTCTGCTGGGCTTCGAGCATTTGGAGCGACTGCTGGAACGCACGGCGAAGAGCGCCGGCGACGGTTATCCGCCCTACAACATCGAACAATCGAGCGAGGACAGCCTGCGCATCACCCTGGCGGTGGCCGGCTTCTCTCGCGAAGAATTGAATATCACCGTGGAGGACCGTCAGCTCGTCATCCGCGGCAAACAGTTAGAGGGCAGCGACCGGAATTTCCTGCATCGCGGCATTGCGGCGCGGCAGTTCCAACGTGCCTTTGTCCTAGCGGAAGGTATCGAAGTGACGGGCGCGGCGCTGGAAAACGGCCTGCTGACGGTCGAACTGTCGCGCCCCAAGGCCGACACAATCGTGCGTACCATAGACATCAAGGCGGGGCGCCTGGAACCGAAGAGGTCCGTGTCATGACCGAGAAGACATTTCCCGACATGCTTGACGCCGGCCGCATCGCCTACATCAAGCCGACCGGCAGCGCGGAAGCCCATCGCCTCGGCATCATCCCGCCCGGCATCGAGCTGCCGCCCGGTGCGAAACTCTATGTGCTGCACGCGGTGGACGGCAGCGTGCTCGGCTACACCGATGCGTACGACTCCGCCTACGGCGCGGCCGTGCAGAATGAACTCGTGCCGGTGAGCCTGCACTGAATAAACGGCGAGTAGCGAATAGGCAGGACTTCCATTCGCTATTCGCCCCTTCCCTTCACGCCGCTACCGAATTCGCGTTACCGGATGGTTCGGTAAGGATGGCATAAAGCGCCTCGGCGGATTTCGCCGCCCGCAGCTTCTCGCAGGCGGTCTGATTGCGCAGCAACCGCGAAACGCGGGCCAGCGCCTTCAAATGGTCGGCGCCAGCGCCTTCCGGCGCCAGCAGCATGAAGACGAGATCGACGGGCTGATTGTCCACCGCGTCATATTCGATCGGCGTCTCCAGCCGCGCAAAGAGGCCTGCGATCTTCTCCAGGTCGGCGAACCGTCCGTGCGGAATGGCGATGCCCTGGCCCACGCCCGTGGTGCCCAGCCGCTCGCGCTCCGTCAACGTCTCGTAAATGCGGCGTTCGGGAATGCGCACGAGGTTCGTCGCCCGCGACGCCAGCTCCTGAAGAAGCTGTTTCTTGCCTTGGACCTTCAACGCCGCAACGACGCCTTCGGGACTAAGCAAATCTGCAATTTGCATGACGGTCCTTTGGATTTGGCTGACAAACAGCCTTAACGCCCGCTCGAACCTTTACCTTGCGAGACCATGCCTGCGTCGCTTTTTTTCTTGCCCGCCGCATCGTTCTTTTGTGTCACAACAGCACCGCCCACGCTGGGCCTCATTCGAAGGGCGCGGACCAATAGTCCGCACTTTTTCCAAAGTCAACGCTTGAAATTATCGAATCCCGGGATTGACAGGTTCTCCGCCTTTGAGTCTGCGCCGTTCCACGGATGACGGGATGCGCATGGCCTCGCGGTACTTGGCCACCGTGCGCCTGGCGATGTTCACGCCGTCCGCCGTGAGCAGCGACACGATGCGGTCGTCGGACAGGACATCGCCGGTACCTTCACGCTCGACCATTTCGCGGATACGGTCGCGGACCGCCTCGGCGGAATGGGATTCGGCGCCGTTCAGCGATTGGATCGCGGCGGTAAAGAAGTATTTCAGTTCGAACAGACCGCGCGGCGTGGCGATGTATTTGTTCGAGGTGACGCGGCTGACCGTCGATTCGTGCATGCCGATGGCGTCGGCGATGGTGCGCAAGTTGAGCGGCCTCAGATGGCGCACGCCGTAGGTCAGGAAGCCGTCCTGCTGGCGCACGATCTCGCTGGCGACCTTCATAATCGTCCGGGCGCGCTGGTCCAGGCTCTTCACCAGCCAGTTGGCGTTGTTGAGGCACTCGGTGAGATAGGTCCTGGACTCCTTGTCGCGGGCGTGCGCCGAAACCTTGGCGTAGTAGCGCGCGCTCACCAGCAGGCGCGGCAAGGTGTCCGAATTCAGCTCGACGGTCCAGCCGCCGTCGTGCCCGTCGCGCACAATGACGTCCGGCACCACGGGCTGCACCGGTTCCGTGTTGAACGACAGGCCGGGCTTGGGCGACAACGCGCGCAGCTCCGCGATCATGTCGGCGATGTCCGCCGCATCGACGCCGCACACTTGGGCAAGCTGCGCCGCGTCGCGTTTCGCCACCAGATCGAGATGGGCGACCATCGCCTGCATCGCCGGATCGAAGCGGTCCTTGTCCTTCAATTGCAGCGCCAGGCATTCGGCCAGATCGCGCGCGCCGACGCCGACGGGGTCGAAGCCCTGCAGCACCGTCAGCGTAACCTCGATCGCGGCGGGTTCCGCGCCCAGCCGCTCGGCCAGCTCGCCCAGATCGACGCGCAGATAGCCCGCCTCGTCCACCGCGTCGATCAACGATACGCAGATCAGGCGTTTGTCGGCATCCAGTGCGGCGATGGCGAGTTGTTCGAGTAAGTGGTCCTTCAGCGTGCCGCCGCCCGCCACGGTGGATTCCAGAAGGTCCTCGTCGCCGTCGAAAGAACGGGCGGCCTTGACCGTGGTCCAATCGGCCAGCGGCGCGCTCGGAACGGAAGCAGCGGGGGGCTCGTCATTGTCGTAGAGATTGTCGTGCGAGGTATCCATCGCTTCGCATTTCGAGAAATCCTCGCGCGCCAGCGAGGCTTCGAGCGGCTCATCCGGCGCTTCGCGCTCGGCCGGCTCGCGCTCGGGTTCGGCCGACGGCGCGCTTTCGTCGCGCTCCAGCAGCGGATTCTTCTCCAGTTCCTGCTCGCAATACTCGGCGAGCTCGACGTTCGACAACTGCAGCAGCTTGATCGCCTGCTGCAATTGCGGGGTCATCACCAGCGTCTGGCCCTGCCGGATTTCCAAACGTTGGGAGATAGCCATGGCTAATGACCTCCCTCCGTACCAGGAATGCGCGTTCTCATAGCGAGAACCGTTCGCCCAGATAGACGCGCCGCACGTCGCGGTCGCCGACGATGTCTTCCGGCGTGCCTTCCTTCAGCACCTGGCCGTCGTGGAGAATGTAGGCGCGGTCGATGATGTCCAGCGCATCGCGGACATTGTGGTCGGTGATGAGAACGCCGACGCCGCGCTTCTTCAGGTGCTTCACGAGATTGCGGATTTCACCGACGGCGATCGGGTCGATGCCGGCCAGCGGCTCGTCGAGAAGGATGTAGGCGGGATGCGTGGCCAGCGCGCGCGCGATTTCGACCCGGCGGCGTTCGCCGCCTGACAGCGCGATCGCGGGCGTGTTGCGCACATGCGTCACGCCGAATTCCGCCAGCAGTTCCTCGACTGCGGCCTCCAGCATTCCCGGTTCCGGCTCGACCAGCTCGGCGGTCGCGCGGATATTTTCCTCCGCCGTCAGGCCTCGGAAGATGGACGCCTCCTGGGGCAGATAACCGATGCCAAGCCGCGCGCGCCGGTACATGGGCAGACGCGTCACGTCGTAGCCGTCGACCTCGATGGTGCCGCCGTCGACGGGGATGAGGCCAGTTATCATGTAAAAGCACGTCGTCTTGCCGGCACCGTTGGGGCCAAGCAGCCCGACCACCTCGCCGCGCTTGACCGACAGGCTGACCGAACGCACGACCGGGCGCTTGTTGAAGCTTTTGGCGATGCGCGTGACGACGAGACCCTTGCCGCCCTCGACCACGCGAGGACGGAGCTGGTTTGCATCGGCCGGTGAGGACTCTGGCTGCGTCATGCGAGAACTGTGCCATCCTGTGCTTAAGGAACTGTGAAACCTACGGTTTTTCGGTCTTTTGCGACTCGGGCGTAAACAACCCCTGAACGCGGCCGCCCTGCTGCTTGCCGCCGTCGAGCGTCGCCATGCCGGTGATCAGATTGACGGTCAGAAGCGATCCGCGCATCACGTTCTTCTCCTTGGTCAGCACCACGTGCCCCGTCAGCGTGACCAAACGCGGATTGACGTCATAAACGCCGTTGTCGCCGACCGCCTCGCCGGACGGCGCATCGATCACGACACGACCCTGGGCGAAAATCTTGACGGGCTTGCCGTCGACCACATTGACCCGCACCGTGTTGGCATGCATACGCACATCGCCCTGGTGCACGATGACGTTGCCGGAATAGGTTGCGGTCTTCGCATTGGCATCGGCATCGAAATTGTCGGCCGAGACTTCGATCGGCGCATTGGGATTCTTCATGCCGATCGTTGTCCGTGGGCTCTGCTGGGCGTGGGCCGCGGCGCAAAGGCCCAACGCAACCGCCGCCATCAGGAATTCGCGCATCATCGTCTCTTTGCCTTGTTCGGATACATGACCATGTGGACGTGACCGTTCAGCTTCATATGGCGTTTCAACCGGTCGATCTGGAACCTGTCGGCGCTGAGCGAGCCCAGCGGCCCGTGCCCCTTCACCAACTCGGTGCCCCGAAAGATATTGCTCTTGAGGTCGGCATCGGCGCTCTGGGTGTGGAGTTCATAGCCGCTGTCCGTATACAGCGAGATACCGCCTCTCAGTTTGAGCGTCCCCGCATCCTTGTCGACCAAGCCGGTGGCGGCGGAAGCGGTGAGCCAGTGCCCGCCGTCGAGCTGGACGTCCGCCTGGACCTGCTTGAGCGTGGCGCGGTGACTGCCTGGAGAGTCCTGGATCGCGGCATCGGCCGTGATGGTGTAAGGATTACCTTTGGTGTCGGTGCCCGTCAGCCGCGGCTTGATCATCGCCAGATCGTTGCGCAGCGTTCCGATCTTCTCATACCCGAGCGAAATACGTTGCTGATGGCGGGGAGACACCCAATAGGCAACCACCGTGACCAGGATCGCGGCCGCCGCGAGCGGCAACGCCCTCTTCATAAAGCCGACGTAGCGCGTGTAGCGCAGCGCTTCGAGCGCGCTGCTGCGCGTCCGCTCGGTCCAATCGTGCAGCGGGTGCCGCGAGGATTCAGCCGTCTCCGGCTGCGCCAATGGCTGCGCGACCGCTTCGCGTCCGAATTCGTCGCGCGTCATCTATCGCAGCCCCGCGCGTAGACAGTCGTGGATGTGCAGGATGCCGACGGGTTTCCTCGACTTGTCCTTCGAATCGAGCACGAAAAGTTGCGTGATCTTCTTGTCGTTCATAAAGGCGATCGCCTCGGCGGCGAGCTGATCGGCGCGCGTGACCTTCGGATTGCGCGTCATCACCTCGCCCGCCTTGCTGTTGCGCAGATCGCGGTCCCAATGCCGGCGCAAATCGCCGTCGGTGATGATGCCGGCCAGCGCGCCTTTCTTGTCGACCAGGCCGACGCAGCCGAAATTATACTTCCCCATCGCCGCCAGCGCCTGGCGCATCGAAGCGCCCTCCTCCACCAGCGGCAATTCGTCGGGCCCATGCATCAGGTCCGAGACGCGGATCAGCGCGCGCCCCAGCGAACCGCCGGGATGGAAATCGCGATACTGGTCGGCGGAAAAACCGCGCCGTTCCATCAGCGCCACGGCAAGCGCGTCGCCCAGGACCAGCATCAGCGTCGTCGAGGTGGTGGGGGCAAGTCCCATCGGGCAAGCCTCGCGCACCTTGGGCAGCAGCAGCGCCACATCGGACGCCTGCAGCAGCGTGGACCCGGGATTGTTGGCCATGCCGATCAGCGGGATGTGGAAGCGCTTCGCGTAAGTGATGAGATCGGAAAGTTCCGCGGACTCGCCGCGCCAGGACAGCATCAGCAATGCATCCTGGCGGGTTACCGCGCCGAGATCGCCGTGGCTGGCTTCCGCAGGGTGGACGAAATAGGCAGGAGTGCCGGTCGACGCCAGCGTGGCGGCGATCTTGCGGCCGATCAGCCCGCTCTTGCCCATGCCGCTGACGATGACGCGCCCCTTGACCGCCATGATCGCATCGACGGCGCGCGTGAACTGGCCGTCGAGCGCGGCGCCCAGCGACTTGATGGCTTCGCCGGCGGATTCCAGCACCCTGCGCGCAGCGGCGAGATCGCCGGCCGTGTGCGGTCGCGCGGGAGAGACGGCTTTGATATTCATGGGACGCATGAACACACTCGCTGCTTGAGATCGACCGATCCTCGCCCCGGGCCAGAGCGTCAGCCGTTCGAGAAGCTGCCCTTAGGGGAACCGCCATACGCGAAATTCATGCCAAGTGTGGACAAAAGCGCCGTTCACTTCAAGGCGACATAACGGGCGCAGTAAACAGCCGCATTAATGGGCAAAAATGTCGGTATCGGCCCAGCCGCCGAGATCGAGTTCCACCCGCGCGGGCAGGAAATCGAAACACGCCTTGGCCAGTTCCGTCCGCCCCTCGCGCGCCAGCATGACGTCGAGCGCGACTTTCAGCCGGTGCAGATAGGCCACGTCGTTCGCGGCATAGGCGAGCTGGCGCTCGCTGAGCTCCGCCGCGCCCCAATCGGAACTTTGCTGCTCCTTGGAAAGATCGACGCCGAGGAGTTCCTTCACCAGGTCCTTCAGCCCGTGCTTGTCCGTGTACGTCCGAACCAGCTTCGAGGCGATCTTGGTGCAATAGACGGGCGTCGTGGTCACGCCCAGATAACGCCGGAACATTCCCATGTCGAAGCGTGCGAAATGCAGGAGCTTCAGCGCCTTCGGATCGGCGAGCAGGCGCTTCAGGTTGGGCGCGGCATAAGCCCCGCGCTCGAATTGCACGGCATGGCACACCCCGTCGCCGGCGGAAAGTTGCACCAGGCAGAGGCGGTCGCGCTGCACATTGAGGCCGAGGGTCTCGCTGTCGACGGCGACGACGGGACCGAGGTCGAGCCCGTCGGGCAGGTCGTTCTTGTGGAGTTTGATCTTCAAGCGGTTTTATCCAAATCGGCGCACGAAACTATGCCAGTCCGCGCCCGCCCGCAACGCGGCGAAAGGGGGTGGTCGGGAAATTTGAGCGCGAAGATCGTCATTCACAAATACCGGTCGATCTGGAAGATTGCGCTGGCGTCGCCCGGCAGACTGCCCCATTCGGTGCGGCGGCAGCCGAACGTGCCGCCGACATAGGCGCCGACGCTCCATGCATCCGACAGATTGTAGCTGGCGGCGAACTGCGCCATGCCGGAACCGTCGGTGAGATTGACGAACGAGATGGCGGAAAGTTCGAGATCGGTAACAAAAGCGTCCTGCCAGTCGGCGCGCAGGAATGCCTGGTGCCGGCTCATCGGCTGCTGCATGGCGGCGGCGAAACCGCGGACATACCAAAGCTCGGACGCCGCCGCCGGGTTCGCGGCGCCGGTGTCGAACCAATTGCGCCAGTCCCCGCCGGAAAATCCCGCCTGATGGAAATGGTATTCGAGGTTGAGCGTAACTTTGGTCACGCTGGTCCACGATGCGCCGACGGCGAGATCGTTGCGGAACGCGTGGCTCGTCGATGTGGGCGGCAGAACCGGCACAAAGGCCGGCAAGGTTCCGGTCGCCTTGCCGTAAGCGATGGCTTGCGCGATGAGGTCCGGCTCGCTGCCGCCCGCCCACTCGCCATAGGCGATGACGCTTTGGCCGATGGGATAGGAAAGATTGAGGCCGAGCTTGGTGCGGCCGCTTTCGTGATAGGCGAGCGCCTGCGGGCTAAAGTTCCCGGCCTCGAAATTGACGATGAGCAGGAACCGGTCCGAGGCGTTGGTCTGATCGAAACTAGGGTCGATCCAGCCGGGTGCGGCGCCTCCGATCTGCCTCGGCGTGTGGAGCTTGGGCGCATAAACGAAGGTGGCCGAACCGTCGTCCCAGATGGTCTGCACACGGAGCATCGCGGTGCCGAAGCGGTCCTCGCGCAGCGAAGAGGGATCGGCCGAAGCCTGCGCCACGCCCGTGCGCGTCTTGAAGAAATCGGTCGGATTGAAGCCCAGCGCGATGCCGCTCTTGAGATTGATGCGGCCCGCCTCCACAAAAGTCTGCGTCACCGGCTCCCAGGTGAAATAAGCCTCGCGCAAATCGTTTCGCGCCGCTTCGCCGGGAAAGCCGATGCCCTCTGCTTCGGAGAGGTTGAAGCGGTCGCTGAAGGTGAAGGACAGGTTCTTGTCCAGCGACCATTGGTCGTAGGCATCCAGGCTGGTGCGGTTCACCCAGCGGGATGAAGACGGCGGCGGCACGGGAACCGCGAGCGTACCGCGCAGCGACGACAGGGTGAACGCATCCTCGGCATAATACTTGCCGTGCGCGTTCGAGGCCGCCGGCGGGGGCGGAGCGTTCTCCAGCATCGCAGGAATGCGGTCGAGATCGCCGTTTTCCTGTGCCGCGGCCGGCATCGCCGCCAGCAGGCCAAGCCAAAGGGCGGCGCCGGCCCGCATCACTCCACCGTGAGATGCGGCAGGTATTCGCGCTGGAACCAGGCATCGGGAATGTCCTGAGCCCGCATGTCGGAGTTCGACATCGTGGTCACGAGATTCTGATCGACCGCGTCTATGATGATGGTTTCGCTAGGGCGCATGCCGCCAAGCTGTTCCACATACTTGTGGTAATAGGCGATCTTCAGCAGCCGGCCGCTGTCGGAGAAGAATTTGCCCTTCACGGGACGGTTGGTGTCCTTCTCGACCCAATATTCGACGCGGCTATAAACCGCTTCGTCCGACGCGGCGGTGAGGTTCAGATGCCAGCAGGCGCGGTTCTTACGGTCGGCGTCCTCAAGCGTTTCCTCGCCGATGAGCTTCGCGGTGTAATCCCTGGCGAAGTTCGCCGTGACCACGTCGCCGTCCGAGGCCTGCCCCATCAACCGCTGCTGCGGCGAGATGCGGACGCTGACCTTCGACGACGGATCGTAGAACCACATGTTGCTGCCGTTCATCAGCACCATCTTGCCGGTGTCGCGCGGCGGATCGACGTAGCGCACGACGTTGCTGAACTGGTGCGTTTGCGGATTCTCCTTGGCGTAGACGACCAGCGTCACGCGATCGCGCGGCGACCCGCCGACATACTCGGTGAGCGTGTTGGTCAGCCGGAACGGCTGGCCCGGATTGCGCACCTTGTCGGCGGCGGCGACGATGTCCTGTGCGGAAGGCGTAGCCAACGCGGCTCCGGAAAACGCAAGCGCAAGCAGAACTGGCAGCAACCGGACAAATAATCTGTTCATAGAAACCTCAAACATGGCGCAGCGCATCGACGACGAGCATCCGCGCGGCGCGGCCGGCGGGGATAATCGCGGCGATCGTCGCCATCAGCATGAGTCCAAACCAGACGGACAACAGTAATTTCTCCACGCCATGCGTCAGCACCACGAGGGGAACAGGATGCGCCTGGCCGGGCGGCGTGTACATGATGCCTGCATGGTTGAACCAAGTGGCGAGAAGCGACGCCAGGATCACGCCGGCCGTGGCACCGATGGCGCCGAGCATCCAGCCCTCGATCAGGAACTGGCGGCGGATGCCGCTGCGCCTGACCCCCATGGCGCGCGCCGTACCGATCTCGTTTGTCCGTTCCATGACGCTCATGCTCATGGTGTTGACGATCGTGAACAACACGATGACGCCCATGATGACGGAGATGAAGGTGAAGATCGCGCCCATGAAACTGATAATCTGATTATACTGCGGCGTCAGTTCCTTGAAGTCGTGCACTTCCAGGTCGAGGCCGCGCTCCTTGAACAGCGCGTCGAGGCGGGCGTGGGCCTTTTCCATATCCTCGGTGCGTCGGAGCTGGACCTCGATGCTCACCGCTTTGTGTTCGCCGCGCCCGTACAGGAGCTGCTGGGCGAGCTTCAGATTCATGCCGACATAAGCGTCGTCCAACTCCTTGAAACCCATATTCATGGCCTTATTCACGAAGAAGCTGACGACATTGGGGGCGCCCTCGGCGGTCGCGGCCAGAAGATCGATGCGCGGCGCCTTGTCGGCAGGCGGCACTTTTACCGTCTCGCGATCGCGCGCCGACAATTCCGTCAGATTCACGTCCAGCGCGGGGGCGTCCGCAACAGCAGACACCTTGGGTTTCGGCGGCGACGGGCAATTGGCGATCTTGAGCGGCTGGCACAGCCCAAGGACGCGCGCCAGTCCGATGCCGACGATGCCGTGCGTTTCGTCGTCGTCTCGTGTGCCGATGTCGTCCGCCCTGTTGAGGCGCTGGATGCCGTATTCGTTCCACTGCCGCATTTTCCGGCGGTCCGACGCCACGAAGCCGGAACCGAAAAAGGTCTTCGACGAATCGATGGCGAAATTGCCCGCGATGCCGAACAACGTCACGTTCGGCGTGACGACGGTGACCTCGGACTTGAGTTCCGGATCGTTCTCGATCAGGCGCATGACGGATTGGTACTTGTCGATGCTGTAGGCGGAAGGATTGCCCGAACCGAAATCGAAATAACCCTTGCGGTACACGGTAAGGTGGCCCCCATTTTCCACCGCGCCGGTTTCCAAACCGACCATGATGAAAGCGACGTATTCGCCGAACAGGATCATGGCGATGGCGCCGACCGCGATGGCCGACGCCGTCATCAGCGAACGGCGCGAATTGCGCAGAATGTTCCGGAAGGCAATCTTGAAGAGCATCATTGGCCTTCTCCCGCGCGCTGTTCGACGAGTTTGCCGTCACGGAT
Source organism: Alphaproteobacteria bacterium (assembly GCA_028871795.1). Taxonomy (GTDB): domain Bacteria; phylum Pseudomonadota; class Alphaproteobacteria; order Micropepsales; family Micropepsaceae; genus Rhizomicrobium. The sequence continues at coordinate 12,912 of JAGWMG010000020.1, forward strand.
GACGAAGGTGTCCTCGGCGCGCGAAATGAGCTGTGGATCGTGCGAGGAGAAGATGAAACTCACCTTCTGCTCGCGCTGCACCTTGTGCATCAGTTCGATGATCTGCTCGCCGGTTTGGCTGTCGAGGTTGGCCGTCGGCTCGTCGGCGAGAACGATTTCGGGATGCTTGACCAGCGCGCGGGCGATGGCGACGCGCTGCTTCTGGCCGCCGCTCAATTGGTTGGGGCGGTGGCGGTGCTGGTCCGCGAGGCCCACGGATTCGAGCATCGCCATCGCGCGCTCGTGGCGTTGCTTCGCCGGCATGCCGATCAACAGCAGCGGATATTCGACGTTCTCGTAAGCCGAAAGGACCGGGTAGAGATTGAAGTTCTGGAAAACGAACGCGATGTTGCGGGCGCGGAAATCGGTGATCTTGTTGTCGGAGAGTTTGGCGACATCTTCGCCGCATACCTCGATGCGCCCCGCTGTCGGGACGTCGATGCAGCCGATGAGGTTAAGCAAGGTCGTCTTGCCGCTGCCCGATGGCCCCACGATCATGGTGAAACGCTGGCGGCGGATGTCGAAGCTGATGCCGTTTACCGCCGCCACCTTCAGCCCGTCGCCGTTGTAGGTCTTGACGATATTCTGCAGGCTGACGATCGGCCTGTTTTCCGGTTTATCGGTCATCGCCGTTTCCCCTCCGAAACATGGCAGGCCACTTTAGGATTTACCCATACCCACAACATATTTACGGTTTTTCTTGGATGCAGCGGCGTGTCGTTCGCGAGACCGCATGTTCGCCGCCAGCAAGCCAAGTACCTGTAGTTGTTCATGGCTTTGCGATGCTCTCCCGATGAATCCCGATTAAATATACGTTGTAAAGTTTAGTTGTCAATATACGATGTAAATTAATGTCGGTGTCGTTGTCCATCGCGGTTGATAGCTCAATACCTTAATTCCGCGCGTGCCCCTGCGTCGGTCCGGGTGTTCACGATTGGTGCGAAAGGAGCGCCAACAGGCCCGCCAGCAAGTCGCGCGGGCTTGGCGGACATCCGCGGATATGCAGATCGACGGGTACGACGGCGCTCACCCCGCCGACCACGCCGTAACCTCCGGCGAAGATGCCTCCGTCCAGCGCACAATCGCCCACCGCCACGACCCATTTCGGATCGGGCGTGGCGGCATAAGTGCGTTCGAGGGCCTCGCGCATATTGGTCGTAACCGGACCGGTTACAAGCAGGACGTCGGCGTGACGCGGCGACGCGACGAAGTGAAAGCCGAACCTCTCCAGATCGTAGAACGCGTTGTTGAGCGCGTGAATCTCAAGCTCGCAGCCGTTGCATGATCCCGCGTCGACTTGGCGTATGGCAAGGCTCCGTCCTAGGCGGAGCCTTGCTGCTGCCTGGACATTCTGCGCCAGTTCGGCGAGCGCACGTTCGTCGACCGGCGGCGCGCGTTCCGTGAGCGGCAAGGAAAGAATACTCTTGTACAACAGTTTGCGCATCAGAGATCGTGCCCGGCGTATGAACAGTTGAACGACTTGTTGCAGAGCGGGAAGTCCGCCACGATGTTGCCGTCGATCGCCGCCTCGAGCAGCGGCCATTGGAACCAGGACGGGTCGCGCAAATGGCAGCGAGCGACTGAACCGTTTTCGTTCATTCGTACCCATACGAAAACATCGCCGCGGAAGCCCTCCACGAGAGCGCTCCCCTCGGCAGCCCGTGGGGCGACGGGTGTGCGAATATCGCCGTCGGGCAGTTGCGCGAACAACTGTCCGAGGAGCGAAATGCTCTGTTCGACTTCGCGAATGCGGATGCGGACGCGCGCGTCGACATCGCCTCTCTCCAGCATTGGAATTTCGAATTTCAGGGTGTCGTAGGGCGGACAAGGAAGATTCTTGCGCGCGTCAAACGTCCTGCCGGACGCGCGTCCGACAAACCCGCCGGCGCCGAACTGCATCACCAGATCGTGCCGCAGCAGGCCCGTCCGGACGGTGCGGTCCTGCAGCGACGCCGTATCCTCATATATCGCGATCAACGCCGGAAACTGCCGGGTGATAAGGGCAAGCAATTTGACGATTTGGTTCTTGCCGTCCGGCGCGATGTCGTTGGCGACGCCGCCCGGCACGACGCGGTCCATCATCAGCCGATGCCCGAAGGCAATATCCGCGGCCCGCAATATGCGCTCGCGCATGATTGCGCAATGCGTGTGCATGAGACTGAATGCCGCGTCGTTGCAGATCGCGCCGATGTCGCCGACATGATTTGCGATGCGCTCCAGCTCGAGCATGACGGCGCGCAAATAGGCGGCCCGTGGGGGAACCGCAGTATCGCATGCCGCCTCGACGGCCTGTGCGAAGGCGACGGCATACGCGACCGTACTGTCGCCGGATGCGCGCCCTGCGATCTTCGCGGCGCGCTCCAAAGGCGCATCGATCAGAAGAGCCTCAATCCCCTTGTGCGCATAGCCGAGCCGTTCTTCCAGCCGCACCACGGTTTCGCCGCTCGCGGTGAAGCGGAAATGTCCGGGTTCGATGATGCCGGCGTGGACGGGTCCGACGGGAATCTGGTGCAAGCCTTCGCCCTCGACCGGCAGAAAGCGATAAGACTCCATATCCCCGGCGGCCCCGCGTTCGCCGAGAGGATGACGCAAGCCCCATTTTCCGTGGTCAAGCCAAGGGCGCGGATCGGGCGCGCCTTCGGGCTCCAGGCCGACAAGATCGCGAATTGCCCGCTCGGGTCGTCTCGCGGACAGACAATGGCGGCCAAGCGACGGGTATCGCCGGTCGGGAACGTCCAGGCTCAGAATGCCCGTCGCCCCGCTGCCCCGTTCGCGCAACGCGGCATGCACCATCGCCGGTTCCGCCCAATGGGCGACGAGTGTCCAGGCGCCTTTTTCGAGCTGCTGGCCGGCGAATTCCCAAACCTTCGATGAAACCGCCACGCGGGGCCATCGGCCGGTGACATCGGTTCCGCCGCCAAGGATTTTGGGGAGTGTGGTCATCTGCGTCGCGCCCCTACCCCAACAATCCCGCGACGTGCTGGAACCAACTCACGATAGGTCCCGGGATAAAAATGCCGATCATCAGGACGAGCCCAAGGTGGAAAACCATCGGCAAGGCAGACATGCGGTCCGGCGAGGTGTCTCCGCTAGGTTCGCCGAAAGCGATGCTGTTCAGACGCAGAAAGAGCGCGCCGAGCGAGACCAGCAGCCCGACGACCAGCAGCACCGCAAGCAGCGGACGGTGCGCGAACGCCGAGCTCACGACCAGGAATTCGCTGGTGAAGACGCCGAACGGCGGAAGCCCGGCAATGGCCACGACGCTCGCGACAAATATCCATCCGAGCACGGGATGACTCGTCGTAAGGCCCGTGATCGCACCGATCTTCTGCGTGTTCTTAATGCGAGTGATGTGGCCGACGGCGAAGAAAATCCCGGACTTCGTGAGGCTGTGCATCGCCATGTGCAGAAGGCCGGCGAAATTCGCCAACGGCCCGCCCAGGCCGAATGCGAATGCGACGATCCCCATGTGTTCGATCGACGAATAGGCGAAGAAGCGCTTGATGTCGCGGCGGCGGTAAAGCATCAGGGCCGCGAAGACCACGGAGAGAAGCCCCAAAGCCATCATCAAAGGGCCCGGTGCAATCGTTGCCGGGTTGTGGGCGAGCACTATCTTGAATCGCAGGATCGCGTATATCGCGACATTCAACAGCAAGCCGGACAAGACCGCGGAGATCGGTGTCGGCCCTTCCGCATGGGCGTCCGGCAGCCAGGCGTGGAGCGGAACCAGTCCCGCCTTGGTGCCGTAGCCGAGAAGAAGGAACACAAACGCGATATTGAGGATCGTGGGGTCGAAACGCGCCGCATGCGCCGCCAGAGTGCTCCACGTCATCGCCGGAAGGCCATTGCCGACGACCGGCTGCGCCACCGAATAGACGAGGATCGTCCCGAACAGGGCGAGCGCAATCCCGACGCTGCCGAGGATGAAGTATTTCCACGCGGCTTCGAGGGCCTCGTGCGTGCGGTAGATGCCGACCATCAAGATCGTCGTCAGCGTCGCGAGTTCGATGGCCACCCACATCAAGCCGGTTATGCTCGTCAGAAGGGCGAGATTCATGGCGCCCATCAGTATCTGGTACATGGCGTGGTAGAAACGCAGGTGTGCGGGTTTCAGATTCCCGATCTCGAGTTCGTGCGCGATATATCCGCTGCTGAAAACGCTGGTCGTGAACCCTACAAGCGTGTTGAGCACGATGAAGACGATGTTCAAATCGTCCACAAGCAACAGGCGCGAAGGGGCCGCCGGTCTCCAGACCAGCAAGGCGAGTGCGGCTGCGAATGTCAGAAATGCCGCGGCAACGTTGATCCATGCCGCGACGCGATAGCCGGGGATCAGCACCAAAACAAAAGCCGCGGCAAGAGGCACGATAAGAACGGCGGCCACGGGGTTCAGAATCGCGCTCACGGACGTTCGCCCCTGAAACGATCCAATATCGCGACGTCCACGGTGTCGAAACGCTCTCGAATGCGGAACAGGAAGATGCCGATGACGATAAGGGCGATCAGCACCGAGAAGGCGACACTCATTTCCACCACGAAAGGCATGCCTTTCGCTCCGGTCGCCGCAAGAACGAGGCCGTTCTCGATCGACATGAAGCCGATCACCTGGCTGACCGCATTGCGGCGCGTGACCATCATCAGCAGACCGAGCAGGATGACCGACAGCGAGAAAGCCAGGTCTTCGCGCGCCAGATCGGCAATCCCCGATGTTGCGCGCATCATAAGCGCCATCGAGAGGCCGACCAGCGCCATTCCCGCGATCATCGTCGGACCTATCCCGACGACGGTCTCGACCGTGCGATGAATCCGCAGGTCTCGGATCAGCCGATACAGGACAAACGGAATCACGATCGACTTGAAGCAAAGCGCGATCCCCGCGGTTACGAGGAGATGGGGAGCGTTCTGGGTCTGGGCCTGCCACGCGATCGATACAGCGAGAACCAGCGACTGGGCGGCAAAAATGTTGATCAGAGGCGGTAGCCGGTCCTGATAAAGCAAGAAGAAGCTCAGCAACACCAGACTGCCGGCCAGGAAGTGGGAAACGTCAAACGCGAACGTGCTCATCTACAGGCTCCGCGAAACGAGCCGGAGCAAAGCGGCCAGCAGCCCCAGCATGAGCGCCACACCGATGAATTGCGGCACCCGGAAAACGCGCATCTTGGCGATTGTGAGTTCGAAGAGTGCGAGCAAGTTGGCGCCGACGAACAGTTTTGCGATGTAGAGCAGTATCGCCACACCGTGCCGCGCCATGTCGCTGCCGACGGGCGCGACTCCCCACGGAAAGAAGACGACGGAGATCAGGGAGACATAAAGAAGTAGCTTCGTCGAATGCGCGAGTTCGATCAGCGCGAGATGGCGGCCGGAATATTCCAGCACCATGGCCTCGTGCACCATCGTCAATTCAAGATGCGTCGACGGATTGTCGACGGGAATGCGCCCGTTCTCCGCGACGGCGATTATGACGAAACCGACAAACGCCAGCATCAAGGAAATGCGCAATCCAAGGATCGGCGACTGCACGAAAATCGCGATATCCGACAGCCGCGTCGTTCCAGCGACCAGAGCCAAGGAAAAAATGAGCATCAGCATCGCCGGCTCGGCCACCGTCGCAATCATCATTTCCCGGCTGGCGCCGATGCCTCCGAAGCTGGTGCCCACGTCGAGTCCGGCCAGCGCCAGCGCAAAGCGCGCGCTTGCCAATAACCCCACGATGACGATGAGGTCCGCCGCCGGGCCGAGACCCGTGTCGAACCTGAACGTAGGCACCAGCGTTGCGGCAACCCACGTCGCTGCGAGCACAAAATACGGCGTGGCGGAAAACAGCCACGATGCGTTGTGGGCAAGTACGGATTCTTTGCGCAGCAGGCGGATGATGTCGCGATACGGCTGAACGATGCTCGGTCCGCGGCGGCGCTGGAGCCTTGCTTTCGTCTTGCGGACAACTCCGGTGAGAAGCGGCGCCAGCAGCAGCACCAAAATCGGTTGAATGACCTGCAAGGCCAGCGTGGCGGTCATGGCCATAGCGCCAACACCGTGAGCAGGAAGACCAGTGTCAGGAACACCAGGTTGAGGTACCGCCGGATCGTGAGAAATTGGAACCGATTGAGACTGTCAGCCAAAAATCCCACTGCCTTGCCGACGGGTGTATAAAGCAGATCCCAAGCCGGATCGTGCAGCGTCGCTTTGAATTCCGCCGGCGCCGTGTCCCCGGGTGCCGGCATGAAAACCATTTCGCGGGCGCGAAATGCGATCGTCGCGAACACGCGGCGGATGGGCTGGGCAAAACTGCCGGCCGTGTATTGCGTCATCGCGCTCGCATCGGGGTATCCGCAATCCCAGGCAGCGCCGCGCCGGCTGGCGCCGTTCGCAACCAGACGAATGGCGAACGCCACGACGGCCGTTGCAACGATCAAGCACCCAGCAATAACAAAGCCGCTGTAGGAATTGTGACTTGCGGCTACCGGCAACAGCGGCGACCAGGGGGCTGCAATCGCTTGTGCCGGAATCCGGGCCGCCGTCAGAAATTGCGCGACGGGGCCAAGCAGATTCGTGAAAAAGCCGGGAAAAACGCCGGCGACGCCGCACGCCCCGGCGAGTGCGAACATCGCAAACTGCGAGGCCTTGTCGGTCTCGCGGGCGAGATTCACGGCTTCGCTCCGCGCGCGGCCGAGGAAAGTGACGCCAAACGCCTTGACGAAGCAGGCCGCCGCCAGCGCCGCCGACAGCGCCAGTATCGCCGCTGATGCGGGCGTCAAGAGGCGCAGACCCCATTGCGGAAAAGAGGGACTCAAGAAGGCTGCCTGAAATGTCAGCCATTCCGAGGCGAACCCGTTGAGCGGCGGCAACGCCGAAATCGCGGCGGCTCCGATGAGAAACGTCACGGCTGTTCTGGGCATCGTGTGCATGAGGCCGCCCAAGCGATCCATGTCGCGCTCGCCGGTGGCGGCCTGGACCGCGCCCGCGCCGAAGAACAACAGACTCTTGAACAGCGAATGGTTGAAGACGTGGAAGAGTGCGGCCGTGACGGCGAGCGCGGCGGCGGCGGTCAGCCCGTTCGCGCGGAACGCCAGCGCCAGTCCCAATCCGACGAAGATGATGCCGATGTTCTCCACCGTGTGATAGGCGAGCAGACGCTTCAAGTCGTGCTGCATGAGCGCGTAGAGCACGCCCAACAATGCCGTGACCGCGCCGACGCCGATGACGACCATGCCGAGGCGCCAATCGATGGGCCCAAGCAGATCGAACACGATGCGGACGAACGCGTAGACGGCGACTTTCGTCATAACGCCGCTCATCAGAGCGGAGACCTGGCTGGGCGCCGCGGGGTGCGCCAGCGGCAACCATGCATGCAGCGGGAATATCCCGGCCTTCGATCCGGCTCCGAAAAGCACGAGAAACATCGCGATCATCGTCTCGTTCGGATTTGGCCCGCGCGCGCGCATCCAAGAGAACGCGTAGTGCCCGTCCGGACCGGCCAGGATGCCGAACGCCAGCAACAGCGACAGCGTCCCGAAACTCGCCATCACGATGTAGATAAGTCCGGCACGCAGGGTTTCCGCAGAGCGGTCATGGCTGACGACCAGCGCCCATGACGTCAGCGACATGAACTCCCAGGACAACAGGAAAGCGAACGCATCGTCGGCGACGACGACAAGATTCATTGCCGCCAGGAAGGCGGGGAAAAAAGGAAGAACTCTTTGCGGCGCGTGTTCGTGGCGGCCATAACCGAGCGCGAATACGCCGGCCGCGGCACCTCCGAGATTGACGACGCAGAGGAAAACCGCCGCGAGAGCATCGATGCGGAAGTGCATGCCGATCCACGGCAGGCCAAGCGGCAGAGTCAGCGTCGAGGCTGCGCCGCCGACAAGGGCGGCAATCGCACCAGCCAAAGCCACGGCACAGAAGACGGCACTGGCGCCATAGATCGCGGAATTTGCCCATGGCCTGCGACAGGCCCACACGGCAAAGCAGGAAACGCCAATCAGCGCGGCTACGCACAACAGAACATTGCCAACCAGCATCGCACCCTGCTCGCTATCGCCGCATCAGAATGGAAGCCGGTGAGTTGACGCCGGTGATGCTCGGAACAGTTGCGCGCGCCTTCAGACGGACGCCGCGCCCGACGCCATTGCCCGGCGTACCTTCGCCGAGCAATTCGATGCCCGCCGCATCCAAGGCGGAAACAAGCTTGGTCAGTGAATCGATATTGCCCCGGATCAGCCCGTCGCTTGCCTCCATGCGCTGAACGGTCGGGTGCGACAGTCCGGCACGCTCCGCCAGCGTCCGCTGATCGAGCCCGAGAAGCACTCTGGCGGCGCGAAGTTGTGCTGCCGTGATCATGTAAAGAATAATCTCAATGACATATTTATTATCATATATGATAATTAAAACATGTTTATCACCATTGCAACTGTTAATTCACATATCAAAATATTAATATTTAAGGAACATCCAAATTCTCAATGTCCGCGCTGACAATTATTACATCTGACAAGCGACATTTCGAGATTATGTTCACGAGTCGCGGGTAGCTTGCCTTGTGTCGTGCCGTAGCGTTTTCCTGCCTCGATCGATCGTCGGCATAGTTAACCGATGAGTGCAATTTACACGACAGGAATTGAGCTTCTGCACTTGGCGCCTGAGATCATCGCTTGAACAATCACCTTTCGCCGGCGCCGGTCGCGCGCGGGCAGAGGTTGGGTACCGGCTCTTAACTTGAACCAACCGTTTCGTGACTCCGGGCGGCCGGAAGAGCCTGGAAACTTTACCACAGGCCACATTTTTATCATGCTGTTGCCATAATAAAGAACGCTTTGTATCATCATATAAGTGTTTGAAGAATGCTTAACGATGTTTGGAACATTACTTTTGTTTATGCGTGAAGAGGGTGGATAATTCGTGCCGTCGCCCTTGGCGCGCCACCACAGGGCAACGGACCTCGTCCCTCCCGCGAAACGACCGCAAAAGCGGCACGCCGGAATGTCCCGATCTCAAGAAAGCGACTGCCTAGATGCTACCTCAGAAAATTCACCTTTCAGCCTCTTCCGCGGATATCCAAGGCGCCCATGTGCTCGCCTATGCCGGGCGCGTCGCGTATCAGAAGGCCCTGGGCGAGCGTCTCCCCTTGGCCCATATCGCCGAGCAGTCGGAACGTTCGCAATACTGGTTTGCGAACAACATTCTGCTGGTCGTCGACGTGTATGCAACGCCACCCGGAGAAGCAAACCATATAGTTCTCACGCGCGAGCTTGTCAGCGGCTTGAAGCTCACCGACGACATGTCTGCCCTGATCGATCCCGACGACAATCAGCCCAAATACGTCGACCTGCGTGTGACGAAGGAGCAGTTCGAACGATACATGAAGTGGGCGCGGACCGTTTATTAGGGCAATTTGCACTCGACATGGGCTCCATCATAGAGCGCGATGCCGATGCCGCGACGTAAGATCTTGGCCTACCAGCCGTCGAGCGCCTTAGAAATCCGCCAACGTTGGCAGGTCCCACGGGTTTCATCCGCCTGATTCTTTCCACCAGTCTGCGCGCCATCCGAGGGATTGAACGCCTCCGCGGGCGGGCGCCGAAGCAAACCGCACCGCTTATGAATCCGCCTTTTCTCTTGCGGATTGACGGACATTAGGTTTAAATGGACTAAACGGTACATAATAACGTTTGGAAACGTGCTCTCCCCAAGATTGGCTGGCGCATCCGGTGCCATGAGGGCGATGGAACGCAACCTGAGGGAGATGCATCCCAGGAGACGATCATGGCGCCGCGTGCGATCACCGCAGAAGAAAAGCAGACGGTCAGAGATTTGGTAGCGAGGGCGCGCGTCGCCATGAAGCAAATCGAAGGCTATGACCAAGCCGCGATCGATCGCTTGATCCAGGCCGTCGGCTGGGCCACCGCCAACGAAAAGACGTTTACCCGTTTGTCCCGCGCGGGTGTCGACGAGAGCGGTCTGGGCGATCGCGCCGGACGTCCCAACAAGCGTTTCAAGCTACATGGAATTCTGCGCGACGCGTTGCGCGCCAAATCCATGGGCATCGTCGAAGAAGACAAGGCCAAGGGCATCGTGAAATACGCCAAGCCGGTGGGCGTGATCGCCTCGCTGGTTCCGGTGACCAATGCCGCGTTGACCGAAGCGGGAAACGGCATCTACTCGCTCAAATGCAAGGACGCCATCATTTTCTCGCCGCATCCCGCCAGTCGGAACACGACCGTCGAAATGGTCAGCGTCATGCGTGCGGCTGTGAAAAAACTCGGCGTACCCCAAGATGTGTTCCAGGTGATCGAGAAGCCGAGCATTCCCATGGCGCAGGAATTGATGGCGGCTTGCGATCTGACCATTGCGACCGGCGGCCAGGCCATGGTGAGAGCCGCCTACAGCTCGGGCAAACCGGCCTACGGAGTGGGAGCCGGCAACGCGACAATGGTGATCGACGAGACCGCCGATGTCGAACATGCCGCGCGCAATACGCGCATCAGCAAGACGTCCGATAATGGTTCGGGCTGTTCGGCCGACGGCAATCTTCTGGTCGACGCAAGAATTTACGACAAATTCTTGGAACAATTGCAAA
>JAGWMG010000006.1 GCA_028871795.1 Alphaproteobacteria bacterium
CGGCTCGTCACCTTGTCACGCACGACGGTCTGGCGGCGTGTTCGGCAGGGTACGTTCCCGGCGCCCGTGTCGTTAGGGACGACTCGCATCGCATGGCGGGAGAGCGACATTGCTGCCTGGATGGAAGCGCAGAAATTGACAACCGAAGGCGTACCGTTGGACCACGACGGTCGCTAGCAACTTCGCCACATTCCACGTCTTGACGCGAACACACGAGAGGGCGACACATTGGTTCCCGCTCGGCGGGCGCGTAGCTCAGTTGGTAGAGCGCTCCCTTTACACGGGAGAAGTCACGGGTTCGAATCCTGTCGCGCCCACCATCACTGGAATGTACATCACAATTAGGTCTTGACGTGTTGCCCCCTGCAATCAGGCGGAGCCAATCATGCCTCTGACCAGCAGACCGAGCGCTTTGCTAATAGCGAGAACGACCACCGCGACACCTGCATGCTTACCGTCTCCGAAAGCGGTCCCGCATGCCGTGCCCTAGCGAGCAGATAGCTCAGCCCGGAGAGCAGAAAAAATCCCCAGACTATGCATGCATAAATCGCCATTGACGGCGGCAGCCAGCCCCGTCGCCGGTCAAGCGGGGACAACAAGGCCAAGCCCGTCGCTGGAACGCGTGTAAATTCGCGCCGGCGAGGCCATTTTCCATACGTGGAACGCGCGGTGATAATGTCGGTCCTTGATCAAGATCAAGGCACAAATCGTGTAGTATGATTAGAAATATTCTAACAAACCTATCGGAGGGAGACATGGACGCAAAGGCCGATGAAAAGAACGCAGGCAAGTGCCCGTTCACGGGTGGCGCGCACGGACGCAGGAACCGCGATTGGTGGCCGAACGCGCTGGACATCTCCGTTCTCCACCGCAACTCCAATTTGTCCAATCCGATGGGCGAGGCGTTCGACTACGCCAAAGAATTCAAGACCCTCGATCTTAACGCCGTGATCAAAGATTTGCGTGCCCTGATGACGGACTCGCAGGATTGGTGGCCCGCCGATTTCGGTCACTACGGCGGTCTGATGATCCGCATGGCATGGCATAGCGCGGGCACGTACCGCATCACCGATGGCCGTGGCGGCGCCGGGGCAGGTCAGCAGCGCTTCGCGCCGCTCAACTCCTGGCCGGACAATGCGAACCTCGACAAGGCGCGCCGTCTCCTGTGGCCGATCAAGCAGAAATACGGAGGGAAAATCTCATGGGCCGACCTGATGATTCTCGCCGGCAACGTCGCCCTTGAATCGATGGGCTTCAAGACTTTCGGCTTCGCCGGCGGACGCGCCGACGTTTGGGAGCCGGAAGAGCTCTACTGGGGTCCTGAAGGGACGTGGCTGGGCGACGAGCGCTACAGCGGCGAACGCCAGCTCGCGGAGCCGCTCGGCGCCGTGCAAATGGGCCTGATCTACGTGAACCCGGAAGGGCCGAACGGCAATCCGGATCCGGTCGCGGCGGCCAAGGACATCCGCGAGACGTTCGCCCGCATGGCGATGAACGATGAGGAGACCGTGGCGCTCATTGCGGGAGGCCACACGTTTGGCAAGACCCACGGCGCCGGCGATCCGTCGCTGCTCGGCCCCGAGCCGGAAGGCGCTGCCATCGAGGATCAGGGACTCGGCTGGAAAAGCAAATACAAGACGGGCGTCGGGTGCGACGCCATCACCGGCGGGCCGGAGGTCATCTGGACCACGACACCAACCAAGTGGAGCAACAACTTTTTCTGGAATCTGTTCGGCTACGAATGGGAGCTGACGAAGAGCCCGGCGGGCGCAAAGCAATGGCGCGCGAAGGGTGCAGGAGCCACGATCCCGGATGCCTTCGATCCATCAAAGAAGCATGTGCCGACCATGCTGACGACGGACCTTTCGCTGCGGTTCGATCCGGCCTACGAAAAAATCTCGCGGCGCTTCATGGAAAACCCGGACCAGTTCGCGGACGCGTTCGCCCGCGCGTGGTTCAAGCTCACGCACCGGGACATGGGCCCGATCGCGCGCTACTTGGGTCCGCTCGTTCCCAAGGAGACATTGATCTGGCAGGATCCGATCCCCGCCGTGAATCATCCGTTGATCGCGGAGCAGGACATCGCCGCATTGAAGGCGAAGATTCTCGCGTCCGGTCTGACAGTGTCGCAGGTCGTCTCGACCGCATGGGCGTCAGCCTCGACGTTCCGCGGCTCCGACAAGCGTGGCGGCGCGAATGGCGCGCGTATCCGCCTCGCGCCTCAGAAGGCCTGGGAGGTCAACGAGCCGAAGCAGCTTGCGACGGTGCTTCAGAAGCTCGAAGCGATTCAATTGGCGTTCAACGGATCGGCCCCCGGTGGCAAGAAGGTCTCGCTGGCTGACCTGATCGTTCTGGGCGGCTGCGCGGCGATCGAGAAAGCCGCGAAGGATGCCGGGATCGACTTGAAGGTCCCCTTCACGCCGGGACGCATGGACGCGTCGCAGGAGCAGACCGACGTCAAATCCTTTGCGCCGCTGGAGCCACGTGCCGACGGTTTCCGCAACTATATCAGCGGCAAGCGGCAGTTTATGGCGCCCGAGGAGGCGTTGGTGGACCGCGCGCAACTGCTGACCCTGACGGGACCCGAAATGACGGTGCTCATCGGCGGTTTGCGCGTGCTGGGCGCGAATACCGGTGGCTCCAAGCACGGCGTCTTCGCCAAGACGCCGGGGACATTGACGAACGACTTCTTCGCCAACCTCCTTACCCTGGACACGGTGTGGCAGCCCGCTGGCGACAACCTCTATGAGGGCCGCGACCGCAAGACGAACGTGCTCAAATGGACGGGCACGCGCGTCGATCTCATCTTCGGTTCGCACTCGCAGCTTCGCGCTTTTGCAGAAGTCTATGCGTGCGCGGACTCGAAGGAGAAGTTCGTGAAGGACTTCGTGGCGGCATGGACCAAGGTGATGAACGCCGACCGCTTCGATTTGGCTTAAATCAGAGGGGCTTGGCCATTATGCGCCAAGGCGTCCCGATGTGACTGGCTGAGACGATGTGCCAGACAGCGCCCAGGCGCCTTGTCTGGAGCCGTTACTTCCGCTTGTGCGGGACTGTGCGTTAGTCGAAGCCTCAGTCATTTCTGCGAAAATAAGGATTTATTAGGCGGTGCGGCGATGATCAGAACCCAGTGCCCAGATTTGTCCTGGTTGGTCCACCACTTTCCGCCACGGACAGTATCTCGGCGAGGCGCGATGGCCACGAACAATCCTGCGTCGTCTGCCCCCCAGCTGCCCCCCGAGAAGATTTTCGATCGAGCCGTAGAAAATGCCGAACGTCGTAAGTATAGTAACGCCTTCAACAACAAGGACTTCTGAGCCATGCGGTATCGAGCGCGTTTCACCGACCCTCTCGGTGTAAACGATGTGCTCTACCGGCTGAGCTAACCGCCCGGCTCCGGCAATATATCATACGAAAAACCGGGATCGTTCATACGCTGTCGCTATGAACTCCCAGGCGCGTCGCAGCGCTCGCCGGGGATGGCCTCACGGGCGTCAGGTCAATTCAGCGAATCCTTGAGCTGTTTGCCGGGGCGGAAGCGGGGCTGCTTGGAGGGCTTGATGGTGATTTCTTCGCCGGTCTGGGGATTGCGCCCCTTGCCGCCCGCACGGGTGGCAACGACGAACACGCCGAAGCCGGTCAGGCGCACCTCATCACCCGCCTTGAGCGAGCTTGCGATCAGGTCGAATACGCCGTCGACCGCCTTGGCGGCATCCGTCTTGGCCAGGCCGGTGTGGTCCGAAAGTCTTTGGATCAGATCGTTCTTGTTCACTGCGACGGCTCCTTCCTAATGAATCGCCAAGGCTATTGGGCGGAATCTAGGGCTTTCTCGCGCCCGGCGTCAAAGCAAGAACGGGCCGAAAAGGCCGATTCCGGCGTCCGAAAGACCGGGATTCGGCCTTTTTCACCCTCATTTGTTGGGGACACAAGGCGGAACCGGCAAAAACGCGCCTTTTCGGCCGGTTCCAATGCTTGGTTAATGCGTGACGACCGCGTCGCCTTCGTCGTTCGGCAGCGCGGCGGGAACGACAACGTCCGGCTCCTGCCACTCGATCGGCTCGGGCTGACGCACCAGCGCCACTTTCAGCACTTCGCCGACTTTGGCCACCGGCACGATCTGCAATCCCGATTTCACATTGTCCGGGATTTCGGCCAGGTCCTTCTCGTTCTCCTGGGGGATGATGACGGTCTTGAGGCCGGCGCGCAGCGCGGCGAGCAGCTTTTCCTTGAGTCCACCGATCGGCAGCACGCGTCCGCGCAGCGTCACCTCGCCCGTCATCGCCACGTCGCGGCGCACCGGAATGCCGGTCAGCACGGAGATGATGGACACAGCCATCGCCACGCCGGCCGAAGGACCGTCCTTCGGCGTCGCGCCTTCGGGGACGTGGACGTGGATGTCCTTGATGTCGAAAGTCGTCGGCTTGATGCCGAAGGTCGTCGCCTTGGAGCGGACATAGGACCGTGCCGCGTCGATCGACTCCTTCATCACGTCGCCAAGCTTGCCGGTCGTCTGCATGCGGCCCTTGCCGGGCAGCATGACGGATTCGATCTGCAGCGTGTCGCCGCCGGCCTCGGTCCACGCCAGACCCGTGACCACGCCGACCTGATCTTCGCCTTCCATCTCGCCGTAGCGGAATTGCCGCACGCCGGCGTAGGTATTGACGTTCTCTTCCGAGACCGTGATGGATTTCGTTTTGTTCGAGACGATTTCCTTCACCGCCTTGCGTGCCAGATTGGCGATCTCGCGCTCCAGGTTGCGCACGCCGGCTTCGCGCGTGTAATAGCGGATCAGGTCGCGCAGGCCCTCGTCGGTAATCGTCCACTCCCCGTCCTTCAGGCCGTGTGCCTTGAGCTGCTTGGGAATGAGGTGGCGCTTGGCGATCTCGACCTTCTCGTCCTCGGTGTAGCCGGGGATGCGGATGATCTCCATGCGGTCCATCAGCGGCTGCGGCATGTGCAGCGTGTTGGCCGTGGTGATGAACATCACGTCCGAGAGATCGAAATCGACCTCCAGGTAATGATCGTTGAAGGCGTGGTTCTGTTCCGGATCGAGAACCTCGAGCAGCGCCGAGGAGGGATCGCCGCGCCAGTCGGCGCCGAGCTTGTCGACCTCGTCGAGCAGGAACAGCGGATTGGCCGCCTTCGCCTTCTTCATCGATTGGATGATCTTGCCGGGCATCGAGCCGATATAGGTGCGCCGGTGGCCGCGGATTTCCGCTTCGTCGCGCACGCCGCCCAGCGACATGCGCACGAATTCGCGCCCGGTCGCCCTGGCGATCGACTTGCCGAGCGAGGTTTTGCCGACGCCCGGCGCCCCGACGAGGCACAGGATCGGGCCCTTCATCTTGCCCGCGCGCTGCTGGACCGCGAGATATTCGAGGATGCGCTCCTTGACCTTCTCGAGGCTGTAATGGTCCTCGTTGAGGATGTCCTCGGCCAGCTTGATGTCCTTCTTGATCTTGGACTTCTTGCCCCAAGGCAGCGACAGCATCCAATCGAGGTAGTTGCGCACCACCGTCGCTTCGGCGCTCATCGGCGACATCTGGCGCAGCTTGCGCATCTCGCCTTGCGCTTTCTCGCGCGCCTCCTTCGACAGCTTGGTCTTGCGGACGCGTTCTTCGAGCTCGTTCAGTTCGTCGCGGCCTTCCTCGCCCTCGCCGAGCTCCTTCTGGATCGCCTTGAGCTGTTCGTTGAGATAGTACTCGCGCTGCGTCTTCTCCATCTGGCGCTTGACGCGGCTTTTGATCTTGCGCTCGACCTGCAGCACGCCAATCTCGGATTCGATCAGGGAGAGCACCTTCTCCAGCCGTTCGGCCGTGTTCAGCGTTTCCAGCAATGCCTGGCGGTCGGCGATCTTGACGGACAAATGCGAGGCGACGGTGTCGGCCAGTTTGGCCGGCTCGTCGATCTGGGCGACGGAGGCCAGCGTCTCCGCCGGCACCTTCTTGTTGAGCTTGATGTACTGCTCGAAATTGGTCTTGACGGTGCGGATCAGCGCTTCGGTCTCCTTCGCCCCGCCGACGCTTTCGGGAACGCGTTCGATCGTCGCCTGGAAGAAATCGGTGCGCGGCACGAAGCCGGTGACCCGGGCGCGGCTCTTGCCTTCCACCAGGACGCGCACGGTCTGGTCCGGCGGCTTCAGCAGCTGCAGCACCGTGGCCAACGTGCCGATCTTGTGCAGGCCGTCCGCCGTGGGATCGTCGTCGGCGGCGTTCTTCTGCGTCAGCAGAAGGATCTGCTTTTCCTCGTTCATCGCCTCGTCGAGGGCGCGCACGGACTTCTCGCGGCCGACGAACAGGGGAACGATCATATGGGGAAAAACAACAATGTCGCGCAGGGGAAGCACCGGCGCCAGCACGGCGCTCGGCTCGCCTTTTCCGATTGTCACGACCTCTTGCTCCGACATTGCACTCTCCTCGCCCGGGCCATCTTAGGCCGGGTTTGTTTAGGAACCGTACCCCGGACGGGCATACAGCGCCTCACACGTCGCCCGCATGGGCCGACTCCCAGACAATGTAAAGTGGGCCTGCGGAATGGCTGTTTCAAGGCGGGATAACCACGTATGGCGCTTAATCCGGCCGCCGCGCCATCATGGCAACAGATGTTGTAATGTTACCGTCAACTCGCGCTTTGCTCGCGGGCCTGTCCCTTGTCGGAGTAGGTGTAAAGCGGTCGGGCGCGCCCGTCGACCACATCGGCGGTGATGACCACTTCCTGCACGCCGTTGAGCGTCGGCAGTTCGTACATGGTTTCGAGCAGGATGCTTTCCATGATCGAACGCAGTCCGCGCGCGCCGGTCTTGCGCGCGATCGCCTTGCGCGCGATGGCGTGCAGCGCCTCCTCCTGGAAGCGCAGCTTGACGCCTTCCATCTCCAGCATCCGCTGATACTGCTTGGCGAGCGCGTTTTTCGGGCGCGTCAGGATCTCGATCAGCGCCGGCTCCGACAGATCGCCCAGCGTGGCCAACACCGGCAGACGGCCGATGAATTCCGGGATCAATCCGAACTTGAGCAGATCTTCCGGCTCCACTTCGCGCAGCACCTCGCCGGTGGCGCGTTCGTCGGGCGCGCGCACCGCGGCGCCGAAGCCCATCGAGGAACCGTGCGTGCGCTGGGAAATGATCTTCTCCAGGCCCGCGAAGGCGCCGCCGACGATGAACAGGATGTTGGTGGTGTCGACCTGGAGGAATTCCTGCTGGGGATGCTTGCGGCCGCCCTGCGGAGGCACCGACGCGATGGTGCCTTCCATGATCTTGAGCAGCGCCTGCTGGACGCCCTCGCCCGACACGTCGCGGGTGATGGACGGATTGTCGGACTTGCGGCTGATCTTGTCGACTTCGTCGATATAGACGATGCCGCGCTGGGCCCGCTCGACGTTGTAGTCGGCGTTCTGCAGCAGCTTGAGAATGATGTTCTCCACGTCCTCGCCGACATAGCCGGCTTCGGTCAGCGTGGTGGCATCGGCCATGGTGAACGGCACGTCGAGGATGCGCGCCAGCGTCTGGGCCAGCAGCGTCTTGCCGCAGCCCGTGGGGCCGAGCAGCATGATGTTCGATTTCGCCAACTCGACGTCGGAATTCTTGCCGCTGGCGTTGATGCGCTTGTAGTGGTTGTGGACGGCGACCGAGAGCACCTTCTTGGCGTGCTGCTGGCCGACGACATAATCGTCCAGGACCTTGTAGATCTCCGCCGGCGAGGGCACGCCCTCGCGCGACTTCATAAACGAGGTCTTGTTCTCCTCGCGGATGATCTCCATGCACAGCTCGACGCATTCGTCGCAGATGAACACGGTCGGGCCCGCGATCAGCTTGCGAACCTCGTGCTGGCTCTTGCCGCAGAACGAACAATAGAGCGTGTTCTTGGACTCGCCGCCGCTCGCTTTACTCATCGGCTCTCTCGGGTCTCGACGACCCGCCCTCAAAGACTGCATTAGGCATTGTTGTCAATGCCTTGCACAACCCGCGCCAACCCAAATCGGCTTGCCGCCGATTTCATTCGACCACGTTAGCGCCAACCGGATCAAGATTTGTTTAAGCCGGCCAACATCCTGTTTTTCCGGCCGGATTCCGCAATCTCACGGGCCTTCCGGCGTTTCCGGCCGCCTGGACAGCACGGAATCGACCAATCCGAAGGCCTTGGCCTCCTCGGCATTCATATAAGTATCGCGATCCAACGCTTTTTCAATCGCCTCCACGGTTTGGCCGGTATGGCCGGCGTAAATCTCGTTCAACCGCCTCTTGAGCTTGACGATTTCCTGGGCGTGGCGGGCGATGTCCGCCGCTTGCCCGTAATAGGACGCCGAGGGCTGGTGGACCAGGATGCGCGAATTGGGCAGACAGTAACGTTGACCTTTCGCCCCGGCGCACAACAGCAGCGACGCCGCGGAAGCCGCCTGGCCGACGCACAGCGTCTGGATGGCGGGGCGGATGTACTGCATGGTGTCGTAGATCGCCATGCCCGCCGTGACGATGCCGCCCGGCGAGTTGATGTACATCGCGATCTCTTTCTTGGGGTTCTCCGCCTCCAGGAACAGGAGCTGGGCGGTGACGAGGCTGGCGCCGTAATCCTCCACCGGACCGGTGACGAAGATGATCCGCTCCTTGAGCAGCCGGGAATAGATGTCGAACGCGCGCTCGCCGCGGGCGGTCTGCTCGACCACCATCGGCACCAGCGTGTTCATGTAAACGTCGCGCGGGTCTTTCATGGAGGCTCCTGATTCGGACGGCGAGGGTGTAGTGCGCCGAAGCGCCGTGTCAACGGGCTAAGGGCACGCGCCGCGGCGGAAGGTGAACCGTCTAGGCCCCCTTCAGCTTCTCCGCCGCATCGTCGGGGTCTCGGCCGCATCGAAGATGCACATAACCTGATTTCATCACTTGACCGCCGAGAGCAATTCTGACTATATTTGACTAGTCATAACGACTGGTCAATATGAGAATGCGCGAAATTCAATCCTCCGATGTCAAGGCCCGGCTGCCCGAGTTTCTCGATGCTGTGGAGCGCGGGGAAACCATTGTCGTGACCCGGCATGGCAAGCCCGTGGCGCATCTGGTGCCCGCCCCCGCCGCTGACCGGGACCGTGTTCGCAAAGCGCTCGACGGGATCGCGGCTCTGCGCCGGACGACAAAGAAGATGAGCGTCGCCGAAATCCTCGCCGCCCGCCATGAAGGCCACAAGCGCTGATGTTCGTCATCGACGCGTCGGTGGCGGCAAGCTGGTGCTTCCCTGACGAGGCGAGCCCGGCGGCGGATGCCGCATTGCGCCGTCTGGCCGAGGACAGTGCGCTTATTCCTTCCCTGTTCTGGTTCGAATTGCGCAACGTGCTTCTCATCGGCGAGCGGCGGAGACGGATCGCCGAAACGGACACCGCCCGCTTTCTCGGCTTCGTGCGCGATCTGCCGTTGGAAATCGACCCCGATCCCGATGGGAATCTTGTGCTGGGCCTGGCGCGCACGCATCGGCTTTCGTTCTACGATGCCATATATCTCGAATTGGCGCAGAGGAAGGTCGTGCCGCTGGCGACGCTCGACGGCGAGTTGATCGCCGCCGCGAAGGCCGAGAAGGTCCCGCTGATCGGCGAAGGCGCCTGAGCCTTCCTACGCCCCCTTCAGCTTCTCCGCCGCGTCGTCGGGGTCGAGGAACAGCGTTTCGCGGTCGACCTTGCGGTCGGTGACCTGGGCGAGTTCGGCGATGAAGTCCACCACCTTGTCCTCGAACAGCGGCGCGCGGATTTCGGCCTGCGCCTGGGCGTTGCGGGCGTAGTAGTCGAACACCTGCTGCTCCTGGCCGGGGAACTGGCGCGCGCGTGCGGTGACGGCGCGCTGGATCTCGTCGTTGGCGACGGTGAGGCCGTTCTGCTCGCCCACCCGCGCCAGCACCAGCCCAAGCCGCACGCGGCGCTCGGCGATGTCGTGATATTCCTGGCGCAGTTCCTCTTCGGTCTTGCCCTCGTCCGCGAAGGTCTTGTTCTCGCGCTTCAGCTCGGCCTCGACCTGCTTCCAGATGCCGTCGAATTCGCCTTCCACCATGGTCGGCGGCAGTGAGAAGGAATGCTTTTCGTCCAGCGCGTCCAGGATGCGGCGCTTGAGGTGCAGGCGGCTGGCGCCGGCATATTCGCGCTTCATCTGCTCGCGCAAGCGTTCCTTCAGGGTGCCGAGCGAATCCACGCCCAGCTTCTTGGCAAGCTCGTCGTCGACGACCAGCGGATCGGGCGATTTCACCTCTTTCACGCTGACCGCGAACACCGCGTCCTTGCCGGCGAGCTTGGCTTCGGGATAGTCGGCGGGAAAGGTCACCCTGACGTCGCGCGCCTCGCCCGGCTTGACGCCGACGAGCTGGTCCTCGAAACCGGAAACCAGCTGGCCGGAACCGAGCACCAGGTTGAAATCCTCGGCCTTGCCTCCCGCAAAGGTTTCGCCGTCGACGCTGCCGACGAAGTCCATCGTCACCGCGTCACCCGTCTGCGCGGCTTCGCCTTGGGCGCGCGGGGAATAGCCGCGCGACTGTTCGGCGAGGCGCTGGACGGCGTTGTCCATGTCCTCGTCCGTGACGTCGGCGACCAGACGCTCGACCTCGAGCTTCGACACGTCGGCCAGCTCGAAATCGGGCATCAGGTCGATCAGCACGCGGAATTCAAGATCGGCCTTGCCTTCGATGACCTGCTGCACGTCGCCGACCGGCTCGACGCGCGGCGGGAAAGCCGGCTTCAGCGCGTTGTCGGCGACGGCCTTCCGGCTGCCTTCGCTGACGGCGGCTTCGACGATTTCGCCCATCATCGACTTGCCGTAGGTCTTTTTCAGGAACGAGACGGGAGCCTTGCCCGGTCTGAATCCCTTGAGGCTCAGGCGCGGCTTGATTTCCTCGATCTTGCCGGTCAGGCGCTCTTCCAGATCGGCGGCGCCGACCACGACCTTGTATTCGCGCCGCAAACCTTCGGAAACGGTCTCGGTAATCTGCATATGACGTATCCCAATCCTTGCCGTTCGTGGTGCGGGCGGAGGGACTTGAACCCCCACGACTTTCGTCACTGGAACCTAAATCCAGAGCGTCTACCAGTTCCGCCACGCCCGCGTGCGGGCTGTTCCGCCGCACGGTTTCGACCCGATCCCGGCGGAAGGGGGCCGCTATAGCAGGGGTTTTGGCGCGCCGCTAGAGCCTGATCCACCCTTATAGAAGCGCTGCGCCGAGAGGATTTTGCGGTGTGGGCAGGAGAAGGGCGACGCGCGTAGCGGGGACTACGGGCGAGCCCTTCGACGAACCCACGGCGCAAAAGCCTCCGGCCCTTCGGGTTGCGTGCGGGCGGGCGCCCGCTTCGTTGCGCCGCTCGACCGATGTCCCGCATCGCCCTTCGCGCCGCGCCTGGCGGATAGCCTCGCCCGCACGCAACGCAGACGCTTCCATAAAGGTGGATCAGGCTCAGGCCCAGTTACCGGCCTTTTCAGCCGCGCAGCGGGGACTCCCTAGCCCACGGCCCTGCCGTACCACGCCACATCCCAGAACCTGCCGAATTTGCGCCCGACTTCGCGGTAGGTGCCGACATGGGTGAACCCCATCGCGAGATGCAGGCCAACCGACGCCTCGTTCGGCTGCGTGATGCCGCCGAAAGCCCGGTGCACGTCTTCCCGTGCGAGCGCCTCGAACAGCGCTTGATAAAGCCTGCGGCCGAGGCCTTTGCCCTGCTCGCCCGGCGCCAGATAGACGCTTGTCTCGACCGAAATGTCGTACGCCTCCCTCTCCTTGAATCTGCCCGAACAGGCCCAACCGACCGCTTCGCCGCCCTTCGCCGCGACGAAGCATTGATGCCGCCCTGTCGGCGCGAAGGTGTCGAGCCACGCCCGACGCTGCGCCAGGCTGTGCGGCTTTATGTAGAAGGTCGCCGGCGTGTGGACGATGTAGTGATTGTAGATCGCCAGCAGCGCCGGCAGATCGTCCCGTTCGGCGCGGCGGATGACGGTTTCGGCCGTCATCAATCGAAATCCGTCGGCAAACCGGGCGCTTGCGAATGTTCGTACATGCGCTGGATCTGCCACGCCAGGACGCGCGTTTCCGACAGTTCCGGCAAGGCGTCGAGCGGGAAGAAGCGCGCTTCGCCGGTCTCCAGGTCCGATTTCCCGCAGCGCCCGACGACGTCGCACACGAAGAACAATTTGTAGATGTGGAACGGATGGGGGCGCGCGTGGCCGTGCCGGTCGCGGTCGTAAACGGCCGCGAGCTTGCGCGCCGTGACGACGTAGCCGGCCTCTTCGCGCACTTCCCGCAACAGGGCTTCGCTGGGGGATTCGTTGACGTCGGCGAACCCGCCCGGCATCGTCCAGCGGCCGTTGTCGATCGTCTCGCTGACCAGCAGCACGCTGCGCTCGCGATAGATGGCGCCGCGCACATCCACCTTCGGGGTCGCATAACCGGTCTGTTGCGCGAACAGCCCTTCGATCACGGATAGATCGGCGCCGGAACCTTCCGCCATAATCCGCGCCGCAAGCGACATCATGTCCTCGTATCGGGCGCGGTCGTAAGGGTTTTCCGCGTAGGCCAGGCCGCTTTGCGACAAGGCCTGCAGCTCGCGCGCCCACAGAAGCCATTTGGGTTGCATGTCAAGTCCCGTCGAAGAGCCGTTTCAGCACGGCGGGCAATTGTTCGGGCAAATCCTCGGAGATCAACCCCGGACCGAAAAGATTCGCCGCCTCGCCGTGCAGCCAGACGGCGGCGCAGGTGGCTTCGAACGCGCCCATGCCTTGTGCGAGCAGTCCCGCGACGAACCCGGCCAGCACATCGCCGGAGCCGGCCGTGGCAAGCCAGGGCGGCGCGTTCGCATTGATCGCGGCATCGCCCTTCGGGCTGGCGATGACGGTATCCGGCCCTTTGAGCAATACTGTGCAATTGGTGATAGCGGCGGCTTCACGCGCCGCATGAAGCCGCGTCGGCATCCGTGCGAGCAAGCCGGGAAACAGCCGTTCGAACTCGCCTTCGTGCGGCGTCAGCACGACGCGTGCGTGCGGCCGGGTAAGATGTCCCTTCACGTCGTGGGCGATTGCGGTCAGCGCGTCGGCATCGAGCACGACAGATGCCTCGCTCGCCAGCGCCGCGTCAACGAGGTGCAGAATCGGCCGCCCCACCCCGCAACCCGGCCCAATCACCACCGCGTTCAAGCGCTTGTCCTTCAGGAGACCGGCGAGACCATCGGGACCGTCGAACGGCTTGACCATGATCGCGGTCAGATGGGCGGCATTGACCGACACGGATTCTGGCGGGCTGGCGACGCTTACAAGGCCCGCACCAATACGCAATGCGCCGCGCGCCGCCAAACGGGCCGCACCCGTCGCGTGTGCCGGCCCGCTGACGATCAGCGCATGACCGCGGCCATATTTGTGAGCGAGCGGATCGGGCCAAGGAAAATTGTAACGCCACCGGTCAGGCGCATTCTCGAATGTGCGCGGCTTTATCTCCTTCAGCGCTTCCTCGGGAATGCCGATGTCGGCCACGACGACCTCACCACAGGCCATACGCCCGGGCATGAGCAGATGCCCCGGCTTCTTTCGGAAGAACGTGATGGTAAGATCGGCGCGAAAGACGGCCTTCATACCGAGGCGACGTCCAAGATCGCCGGAAATGCCGCTCGGCATGTCGATGGCGACGACAGGCGCGCCGTTCTTGGGTGCGGCAGCGACGGCCAGCGCTTCGCCCTCCAACTCGCGCGAGAGACCCGCGCCGAACAGCGCATCGACGATCAGTTCCGCGCCTTTCAGCGCATCGGCCGACAGCGGGACCAGCGCGCCGTTCCACCGCATCGCCATCGCGGCGGCGTCGCCCCTTAGGTTTGCGCGCGCGCCAAGCAACGCCACGCGCACGTCCCAGCCGCGCGCCTTCAAGAGTCGCGCCGCAACGAAGCCGTCGCCGCCGTTGTTTCCCGGCCCGCAGAGCACCGCGGTCGGACGCGGCGGCCAGCGCTTGAGGATTTCCTCGGCGACCGCGCCCCCGGCATTCTCCATCAGCGTCAGCGACGGCACGCCGTGGTCCGCCGCGTAGCGGTCGGCCGCGTACATCTCGGCGACGGTGACGATCTCGTTGGTCATGGCCGGCGAGGTTAGCCTACCCTCCGCAAGGCGCTAGCGATATGAGCCGAAGGGCGTCGCTGCAAGCGCGTGTTCCGCGCGGTAACGCCCAGCCGCCGTCTGCGCTGCCCGTTTCTGATGCAGTGTGGCTATTTTCTAAGCAGGTTTCGCCCCGCACCAAGCTGGA
The DNA here is from genome assembly GCA_028871795.1 of Alphaproteobacteria bacterium. GTDB lineage: Bacteria > Pseudomonadota > Alphaproteobacteria > Micropepsales > Micropepsaceae > Rhizomicrobium. Next base: position 14,232 of record JAGWMG010000006.1, read on the forward strand.
TTATAATAAGCCGCTGAAATTACTTGTGATTAAGTCGCCGGGAAACTGGCACAACCCCTGCTATTTCGTTAACAGCGCGGAGCTTGGGAACCGCGCAAGGAGCTCCGGATGAAGAAGATCGAGGCCATCATCAAACCGTTCAAGCTCGACGAAGTGAAAGAGGCGCTGCAGGAAGTCGGCGTCCAGGGCATCACGGTGACGGAGGCCAAAGGTTTCGGCCGTCAGAAGGGCCATACCGAACTGTATCGCGGCGCGGAATACGTCGTCGACTTCCTGCCCAAGGTGAAGATCGAGATCGTGGTCGGCGAGGACCGCCTACAGGCGTCGATCGACGCCATCCAGAAGGCTGCGCGCACGGGCCGCATCGGCGACGGCAAGATTTTCGTCCTCAATGTCGAAGAGGCGATCCGAATTCGTACCGGCGAAACCGGCGCGGACGCCATCTAGCGGCTGCCGCGAAATTCCAACTGCAGAACGGGAAAGACCGACCATGGCTAATGCACAAAGCGTCTTGTCGACGATCAAGGCGAAGGACGTCAAATTCGTCGACCTGAGGTTCACCGATCCGCGCGGGAAATGGCAGCACGTCACCTTCGACCTCTCGCAGATCGACGAAGACACCCTCACCAACGGCCTGATGTTCGACGGCTCCTCGATCGCCGGCTGGAAATCCATCAACGACTCCGACATGACGCTGGTGCCCGATTGCGACACCGCCGTGATCGACCCCTTCTTCGCGCAAACCACGCTGGTCCTCACCTGCGACGTCATCGAGCCGATGACCGGACAGCGCTACGGCCGCTGCCCGCGGTCCATCGCCAAGGCCGCCGAGCAATATTTGCTGTCCTCCGGCATCGGCGACGCGGCCTATTTCGGACCGGAAGCGGAATTCTTCATCTTCGACGATGTCCGCTTCGAAGCCTCGATGAACAAGTGCTTCTATTCCATCGACTCGGTCGAAGGTGCCTTCAATAGCGGAACCGAATACGAAGCGGGCAATCTCGGCCATCGCCCCGCGGTCAAGGGCGGCTACTTCCCCGTCCCACCGGTGGACTCCGCCCAGGACATCCGCGGCGAGATGCTCTCGATCATGGGCGACATGGGCATCAATCCCGAAAAGCACCATCACGAAGTGGCCGGCGCGCAGCACGAGTTGGGATGCAAATTCAGCACCCTGACCAAGGGCGGCGACGCCATGCAGATCTACAAATACGTGGTGCATCAGGTCGCGGCGGCCTACGGCAAGACGGCGACCTTCATGCCCAAGCCGATGTACGGCGACAACGGTTCGGGAATGCACGTGCACCAATCGGTGTGGAAAGGCGGCAAGCCGCTGTTCGCCGGATCGGGCTACGCCGATCTGTCCGACACCTGCCTCTATTACATCGGCGGCATCATCAAGCACGCCAAGGCGCTCAACGGCTTCACCAATTCGCTGACCAACTCCTACAAGCGGCTGATCCCCGGCTTCGAGGCGCCCGTGCTGCTCGCCTACTCGGCGCGCAACCGCTCGGCCTCCTGCCGCATTCCCTTCGCCCAGGGCCCCAAGGGCAAGCGCGTGGAAGTGCGTTTCCCCGATGCCGGCTCCAATCCGTATCTCGCTTTCGCCTCCATGCTGATGGCGGGCATCGACGGCATCGAGAACAAGATCCACCCCGGCGATCCGATGGACAAGGACCTCTATCACCTGCCGCCGGCGGAGCTGAAGGAAATCCCGACCGTCTGCGGCTCCCTGCGCCAGGCGCTAGAGAGCCTCGACGCCGACCGCGCCTTTCTCAAGAAGGGCGGCGTCTTCAGCGACGACTTCATCGACAGCTACATCGAGCTGAAGATGAGCGAGGTCCATGCCTTCGAGCACACCCCGCATCCGGTCGAGTTCAAGATGTACTACTCGGTCTAGCGACCGGACTTCTGCGAAGCGGCGCCCGGCGCTACGCCGCCGCGGACTCCTTCGTCGCCTGCACCGGCGGCTCGGTCGGCAGGACGACATAGGCGCGGCAGCCCTTGCCGTATTCGCTTTCCAGCCAGGCGCGGCCGCCGTGCAGTTCGGTCAGGCCGCGCACCAGCGCCAGTCCCAGGCCGGTGCCGCCGGCCTGACGGTCGTAACGGTTGTCGACCTGGCTGAAGGGCGTGAAAATCTTGTCGAGTTTCTCGCGCGGAATGCCCGGGCCGTTGTCTTCGCACACGATCTGGAATCCGCCACCACGCGCCTGACCGGCCGTCACTTTGATGGCGCCGCCTTCCGGCGTGAACTTCACGGCGTTGGAGACGAGATTGATGAGGATCTGCTTGAGGGCGCGCTCGTCGGCATAAAGCGGCGGCGCGTCCGGGGCCACCGCGATCGTAAGTTGCTGCTTCTTCTCGCGCGCCTTGGAGCCGATCAGTTTCAGCGCGATGTCGAAAACGCGGGGCGCGTCGAGCGGATGTGGCGCGATTTCCATCTTGCCGGCTTCGATCTTGGCGACGTCGAGCAGGTCGTTGATGAGGCTGAGCAAATGCGCGCCCGAGGAGTGGATGTCGCCGGCATATTCCTTGTACCGCGCGGAGCCGACCGGCCCGAAGCATTCCTGGGCAATGATCTCGGAGAAGCCGAGGATCGCGTTGAGGGGAGTGCGCAGTTCGTGGCTCATGTTGGCGAGAAAAGCGGTCTTGGAGGCGTTCGCGGTCTCGGCTTCGAAGCGCTTGCGCAAGGCGTCGTCGCGCGTCTCTTCGAGTTCGCGCGCCAGGTCTTCCACTTGGAAACGCAATCGCGAGTCTTCGTCCAGGCGATGCATCAGCCGGCGGCCGTCGACCAGCAGTTGCGCCGCCAACGCCGGGATGGCTATGGCGATGCCGGAGTCCACCAACATGCCGCCGAACAGAAAGCGCAGCGCCGCCATGGATGTCAGCGGCAAGATGCTGGCGAGAAACATGTCCATGTGGCTGGACCGGCTGACGATCAGCATCGCCATGACGCCGACCGTGGCGCATGCCAGAAAAATGTGGTTGACCACGCTGGTCGGATCCCACAAAAGCCAGGGCATGAGGCCCCAGGCGCCGCTGATGACCGCCTGCATCGCGACGATGCGCGAGAACCACGGCTTGGTGCGGTCGTAGTCGTTGCTCTCCGCGGTGTCGTACTGGTAGATCGAGACGACGCTTGCCGACAGGATCATCGTCGCCGAGACGATCACGGGTACGAAGACGGCGATGTTGAAGTTGGCGTGACCGAACAAGCCGAAGCTGTCCGAGCCGAGCCAGGCGATCGCCAGAGCCCAGAACGGCGACGAAAGCCGCGTCGAACGAACCGTCTGCGATGTGAGATCGAGCTGCGCCTTGAGCACGCGGACGTCGGTGCTGCGCTGGCTGCGCAGCCGCTTGATGAACGTCACGTCGTTCCCCTCATTACGCATCGCATTACTTCTGTCGAGCGGGGCATCCTACGAAACGTCCGTTAAGATTTACTGAGAATGCACCACTCGATCGCGGCCCCGAGGATTCAGCGTTTGCGGAAGGTCCATCCCTAACGAAGCGTAAAAAAACACGTTTGCCGTTTCCGACATCGTTATCGATGCGGTCGCGATTTGCCCGCCTCGTCGCCGCGGGCACCGGCGCTCGGCGTTTTGCCGAAAGCAGTTGGTGCTGTATGGAAAAGGACCCGTTAACGTATCGGTGACGGACGAATCGCGGTTATTTCGAGACATGAGCAAGGCACAAGATTTGTTCGATGCGGCACCGCCGCCCTCCAAGGGCTACACAGCGAAAGACATCGAGGTCCTCGAGGGCCTGGAGCCCGTGCGGCGCCGGCCGGGCATGTACATCGGCGGAACCGACACGGCCGCGCTGCACCACCTCGCCGCGGAAATCCTCGACAACGCAATGGACGAGGCCGTGGCGGGCCACGCCGGCCGCATCGAGATCGAGCTGGACGACGGCGACGTGCTGAGCGTGCGCGACAACGGCCGCGGCATTCCGGTGGACGCCCATCCCAAGTTCAAGAACAAGTCGGCGCTGGAAGTCATAATGACCACGCTGCACGCGGGCGGGAAGTTCGGCGGCAAGGTCTACGACACCTCCGGCGGCCTGCATGGCGTCGGCGCTTCCGTGGTTAACGCCCTGTCGGAATGGATGGAGGTCGAGGTCGCGCGCGACCGGCGCGGCCACAAGATGCGCTTCGAGCGCGGCAAAGCCGTCGGCAAGCTCAAGGACATGGGCGCGGCGAACCGGCGCGGCACCGTCGTCGCCTTCAAGCCGGACCGGCAGATCTTCGGCGACGACGTGCATTTCTCGCCGGCGCGGCTGTACCGCATGGCGAAGTCCAAGGCCTATCTCTACCGCGGCGTGGAAATCCGCTGGAAATGCGCGCCCGGTCTTATCGACGACTGCACGCCCGCCGAGGACACGCTGAAATTCCCCGGCGGCCTCACCGACTTCCTCGCCGGCGAGATCGAAGGCAAGCAGACCGTCACGCCGCGCACCTTCTGCGGCCGCACCGAGAACCGCGACGGCAAGGGAGCGGTGGAATGGGCCGTCGCCTGGGCGCCCGAGGCGGACCCGTTCCTTTACACCTACTGCAACACGATCCCGACACTGCAAGGCGGCACCCACGAGCAGGGTTTGCGCAATGCGCTGACGCGGGCCCTGCGCGCCCACGGCGAACGCGCCAGCAACCGCAAGACCGCGCTCGTCACGCCCGACGATGTGATGGCGTCGGCCTGCGCCATCCTGTCGATCTTCATCCGCGAGCCGGAGTTCCAGGGCCAGACCAAGGACAAGCTCTCCTCGCCCGAGGCGCAGCGGCTGGTGGAGAACGTGGTGCGCGATCACTTCGACCATTGGCTGGCCGAAAGTCCGCAGGAAGCCGACCTCCTCCTCGATTTCGTCGTCGACCGGGCGGAGGAGCGCCTCAAGCGCAAGCAGGAGAAGGAAATCTCCCGCAAGGCGGCGACGCGCAAGCTGCGCCTTCCCGGCAAGCTGGCGGATTGCACGCGCGACGCGGCCGAGGGTACCGAGATTTTCCTGGTGGAAGGCGATTCCGCCGGCGGCTCCGCCAAGCAGGCCCGCGACCGCGCCATCCAGGCGGTGCTGCCTCTGCGCGGAAAAATCCTCAACGTCGCCAGCGCCGCCGCCGGCAAGCTTCAGCAGAACCAGGAGTTGTCCGATCTGGTGCAGGCGCTGGGCTGCGGCACCGGCGCGAAATACCGCAGCGAGGATTTGCGTTACGAGCGCGTCGTGGTGATGACCGACGCCGACGTGGACGGCGCACACATCGCTTCGCTGCTGCTGACGTTCTTCTATCGCGAGATGCCCAAGCTGATTGCCGACGGCCACCTCTTCCTGGCGATGCCGCCGCTCTACCGGCTCAGCCACGGCCCCACGACGGTCTACGCCCGCGACGACAAGCACCGCGAGCGGCTGCTCAAGTCGGCGTTCAAGGCGAATGCCAAGGTGGAAGTCTCGCGCTTCAAGGGGCTGGGCGAGATGATGCCGGCGCAGCTCAAGGACACCACCATGAAGCCCGGCAGCCGCACGCTGGTGCGCGTCGAGATCGCCGACGACGCGCGCAAGGAAACCGAGAACCTCGTCGAACGCCTGATGGGCAAGAAGCCGGAACTGCGCTTTCAGTTCATCCAGGAGAACGCGCGGTTCGTGAAGGATGTGGATGTCTAAGTCGCCCTGGCCGGCGTCTTCAACCTTACCAGCAGCACGATCCCCAGATACGACGCCGTCGACAGGCAGATGTGCCAGAGGAAATGCGTCCCGAACGGGACGAGGCCGCACATCATCAGGTCGATCGAGCGAAACACCGCCGCCGCCACGCCGAACATCAGAATGACGGCGCCGAGCGACGCCTGGCGCGGGCCGAATTTGCGGTCGGTGGCGAACACAAGGCCCGCTCCGACGGCCGCGATGGTGGCAAACGCCGGCGCGAACGTCAGGGCGCGCGGCGCGTCGGCGCCGGTCAGCTTGAACGCCAGCGCGACGCTGCCGACCGCCGCCGCGAGCATGGCGACGGGACCGGCGATCCCCGCGATGCGTCCGAACAACCGGCGCATCCACAGGCCGCAGAAGACGATCAGAAACAGCATGCCCGGAATCCAATCGAGCTGCAGCGCCCACAGCGTGCGCAGCCCGTGCCACAGGAAGCTGCCGATGCCGACGGCGAACAGCAGGAACAGCAGCACGACGAGATCGGCGGAGAAGCCGACCCGCGAGCGGCGCACGTGCATCACCGCGAGGATCGCCGCGAGAATGATGAAGGCGTTGGTCAGCGTGTTGACCGGCTCGGCCATGAAAAGCCAGGGATGTCCGGTCTCGCAATAGATGGGGCCGTGGGGAACCATGCGTCCGCCCGCTCAAGCTTTTGCCGCCGGACGGTGCCGCGCTTCGCGGCGCTTGTCTATCGTCACTTCTTACTTCGTCATGGCCGGGCTCGACCCGGCCATCCAGCGAAGAAAGTAGTCTTCCGCCGCGCGGACACGCGGCGACTGGATGGCCGCCTCAAGGGCGGCCATGACGAAGAAGGGAGATTGGTGATATTGTGAAGGTGATCGAGGAATAGGAAACGGCAAATGCCATACATGTGGTCAACGCTAAGTCTTGAAGATTTAGCGAGCCGAGTGGGTCAGCCGGGTTCGATGGATTCCCAATCGGTTGAAATCGAAATGCTTCGTCGGCAAACGGCGGCACAAGTCGCCTCTGCGAAATATATGCTCCTGTCAGTGATCGCGATTGCCGCCACGTCGGGCCTTAATGCTCTATTTGCGTTCCTCACCTGGTACTTCCCTCATTCAAACTGACCCACTACCGCAATTCTCCCCACCTTGACTTTTCACGTTTTGTACCCATATTGCGGCGCACAGTGGAACCGACCGCCGATTCGGGCTGGTCGTGGGCGCTCGAATGCGCCCCCTTTAAGGAGCGTGTTTGAACAACCTGACGACCGCCGGCGCGCAAGCCGGCACAGTTGAAGTAAGCCTTTCGGAAACTTCGACAATTTCCTCTACTGAGGGAATTGAATTCAAAAAAACGGAATCACCCCCCACCCCCGAAAATCCGAGGTCCGATGCGGCTGCGCCCGATCCGGCTTTGGCCAACTCGCCCGCCGAGGAAACGAAGGCCGGCTTCGACTCGCTCGGCCTCTCGGCGGACCTGCAGAAGGCCGTCGCCGCGGCGGGCTACACCGTCCCCACGCCGATCCAGGCCGAGGGCATCCCTTATGTCCTGAAACGCCGCGACGTCATCGGCATCGCCCAGACCGGCACCGGTAAGACCGCCTCGTTCACCCTGCCGATGATCGAGCTGCTGGCGCGCGGCCGCGCCAAGGCGCGCATGCCGCGTTCGCTGATCCTGGAGCCGACGCGCGAACTCGCCGCGCAGGTGGCGGAGAGCTTCGAGAAATACGGCAAGTTCAACAAGCTCTCGATGGCGCTCTTGATCGGCGGCGTCTCCTTCGACGACCAGGACCGCAAGCTCGACCGCGGCGTCGACGTGCTGATCGCCACGCCGGGCCGCCTGCTCGATCATTTCGAGCGCGGCAAGCTGATGCTCTCCCAGGTGAACATCCTGGTCATCGACGAAGCCGACCGCATGCTGGACATGGGCTTCATCCCGGACGTGGAGCGCATCTGCAAGCTGATCCCCTTCACGCGGCAGACGCTGTTCTATTCCGCCACCATGCCGCCGGAAATCCGCCGGCTGACGGACCAGTTCCTGCAGAATCCCGTGCGCGTGGAAGTGGCGCGTCCCGCCACCACCGCCGCCAACATCCGCCAGGAGATCATCGACGTTCCCGGCAACGATTGGGCCAAGCGCGAAGCCTTGCGCCGCCTGATCCGCGAGGCCGGCGAGATCACCAACGCCATCGTCTTCTGCAACCGCAAGCGCGACGTGGACATCGTCGCGGCCTCGTTGTCGAAACACGGCTTCAACGCCGCGCCGCTGCACGGCGATCTCGACCAATCCGTCCGTACACGGACGTTGGACGGGTTCCGCAGCGGCGAAGTCACCCTGCTGGTCGCCAGCGACGTCGCCGCGCGCGGGCTGGACATTCCCGCCACCAGCCACATCTTCAATTTCGACGTACCGTATCATCCCGACGATTACGTCCACCGCATCGGGCGCACCGGCCGCGCTGGGCGCGGCGGCACCGCCTTGATGCTCGCCACCCCGCGCGACGCGAAATACGTGGAAGCCATCGAGAAATTGACCAAGACCACGCTGGCGCGCCGGTCGCTGGACGGCCTCGCCGAGGCGTCCGACGCGCGTCCGCCGCGCGACGACCGTCACGGCAGGGACAAGCATGGCCGCGATCGTCACCGCGGGCGCGAGCGTCATCACGACCGCCCGGTGAAACCGCACGGCCAAGTCGCCGCCATGGAGCCGGTGAGGATGGGCTCCGCCCCGCAAGCGCCGCAGCCGCCGAAGCAGCACACGCCGCGGCCGCCCAAACCGCAGCAGCAACCGAAGCAGCATCAGCCGCGCGAGCAGCATCATCACGAGCCGAAAAAGCCAGATCCGCAGCAGCTTCCCGCGTTCCTCCTGCGGCCGGTCAATCTGCCGCCGCCGAAGCCCGTGCGCGCGGCGAAGAAGGAAAAGACGGAAAGCTAGCGCTTGATCTGCCCCGCCACGGTCTTCAGGAATTTGGCGCCGTAAGGCGGGCGGATCATCGCGGTGACGTCGGGCTTGGCCTGATGGAACACCGCCCTGGCGTGGCTGAAGGTCTTGAACCCGTCGATGCCGTGATAGGCGCCCATGCCCGACGGCCCCACCCCGCCGAACGGCAGATCCTCCATGCTGACATGCATGACGACGTCGTTCACCGACACGCCGCCCGAGGTGGTGCGCGACAGCACGCGCTTTTCTTCCGCCGCGTCGCCGCCGAAATAATAAAGGCCCAACGGCCGCGGACGATCGTTGACGAAGGCGATGGCGTCGTCGACGGCCGCGTAGGTCTTCACCGGCAGGAGCGGCCCGAAAATCTCGTCCTGCATGATCGCCATGTCGTCGGTCGGATTGAGGATCAGCGTCGGCGGGATCTTGTGGAACGGCTGCTGGCGGAAATCCTCGCGCGCCGGATTCAGCTCGACAATCTCGGCGCCCTTCGCCTTGGCGTCGGCGAGATAGCCCGTCAGCCGCTCGTAATGGCGCTGGTTGACGATCGAGGTGTAATCGGGATTGTCCTTGAGCGTCGGGAACATCGCCGCGACCGCGGCTTGCGCCCCGGCGACGAACTCGGCCGCTTTTTCTTCCGGCACGAAGACATAATCCGGCGCCAGGCAGATCTGGCCCGCGTTCAGCGTCTTGCCGAACATCACGCGCTTGGCGGCGAGATCGAGGTTCGCCGAGCGGCCGACGATCACCGGCGACTTGCCGCCCAGCTCCAGCGTCGTCGGCACGAGATTTTCGGCCGCCGCGCGCATCACATGATAGGCGATCGACGTCGCGCCGGTGAACAGCAGATGGTCGAAGGCGAGCTTGGAGAACGCCGCGCCGACCTCCGCCCCGCCGGGAAACACCGCGACTTCGCTCTCGTCGTAGGCGGCGCGGAACATCTGCGCCATCAGTTCGGAGGTGCGCGGCGTGAATTCGCTCGGCTTGACCATGGCGCGGCAGCCGGCGGCGAAGATCCCGGCCAGCGGTCCGAACGTCAGCTGCACCGGAAAATTCCACGGACTGATGACGCCGACGACGCCCTTGGGCTGATATTCCACGCGCGCCCTCGCCCCGAACAGTGCCAGGATCGACGGGTTCACCTTGCGCTTCTCGGGGCGCATCCAGGCGCGCAGATTTTCCTTGGCGAATTTCAGTGGCCCGATGGAGCCGGCGACGTCCGTCAGCAGCGTGGCATGCACCGAGCGGTGGCCGAAATCCTCGCGCAACGCGGCGGCGATGGCGTCCTGATGGCCGATCAGCAGGCCGATGGCGCGGTCGATCCGGTCGATCCTCAGCTCCGCGCTCGGCGGGCCGTCCGCCAGACAGGCCTGCCGCTGACGGTCCAGGACCTGACGCATGGCTCCATTTGGGTCGAGGACGCGTGCTTCCACTGCGCTCATGTCAAATCACCGCCGGTTTTCTGCCGGAGTAAAGCAGCCGGGTCGTGCGCCTTCAATTGGCGTTTAACGGTTTCTTACCACCCCGCGATCGAAAATCGGCCTCCATTGGCTGTCGCCGAGAGACTTGACGGCAAATTTCGGGGACGTTTGTGCACAAGATGGACCGCGAACAGGCTTTGGCCAAGACCGCTCTCGCCCTGATGGGCGACTGCAACGTCATGCCCACGCCCGAAAACTTCGAACTGTTCTACATCTACGCCTCAGGCGAGAACGCCGTGCTTTCCCAGATCGTCAGCGGAATGATCGGCCAGCGCCTTCCGTTCGGGCCGCAAGTCCTGAGCGAACTGCGCGCGCGCGCCCTGTCGCGCGAACGCGCGGCGAAGGCCATGGAAGACGTCGGCACGGGCATCAGCGACATGCTGGACATCGTCCTCGACAAGTTGGAGGACGCGGGCAAGCATGCGGGCGATTACGGGCGCGCCCTGTCGGAAGCGAGCGGCGAACTCAACGACGACCATTCGCCGGCGGCGCTGCGCAAGCTGGTCGACGGATTGCTCGGCGCCACCCGCGCCATGGAAGAGCGCACCAGCAATCTGGAGAACGAGCTGCAACGTTCCTCCGAGCAGGTCAACGAACTCAAGGTCCAGCTCGACGACGTCCGCAAAGAAAGCCGGATCGATCAGCTGACCGGAATCGCCAACCGCAAGGCCTTCGACGCCGAACTGCAGGCCGCCATAGAAGATGCCGCCCAGACGGGCGCCGCGCTGACGCTGCTGATGTGCGACATCGATCATTTCAAGAGCTTCAACGACACCTGGGGCCATCCGACCGGCGATCAGGTGTTGCGCCTGGTGGCCAACTGCCTGTCGGAGAACGTGAAGGGCCGCGACACGGCGGCGCGCTACGGCGGCGAGGAATTCGTCGTGATCCTGCGCCAGACCGCGCTCACTGACGCCATCAAGCTCGCCAACCAGATCCGCTCGCACGTCGAAGGCAAGAAACTGGTCAAGAAATCGACCGGCGACATCCTCGGTTCCATCACGATCTCGATCGGCGTCGCCCAACTGTCCCAGAATGATCAGGTCGAATCGCTGGTCCAGCGGGCCGATACCTGCCTTTACCGGGCCAAACACACGGGTAGAAACCGCGTGGTCGGCGAGTGCGAACTTGCCGTTCAGGCAGAAATCGACGCCGCCTGAAGCCCTTTTCATACCAAGCGATCCCGGCCATGCTCACCCCCGGAATGCGGGGGTCTGCATGCGAACCGAATTCGATCACGTCTACCTTGCGGCGCACGGCAGCACGGCCTTGCTGGTCTTGAATCACCCCGAAGTCTTGAACGCCATATCCGCGAAGATGATCGGCGGCGCTTGCGAAGCGCTGGATGGCGCCGCGCGGCCGGACAGTGGATTTCGCGCCCTGGTAATCACCGGCGAGGGGCGCGGCTTCTGCTCCGGCGCCAATCTCGCCGAAGGCGTCGCCGAGGGCGCCGACATTCCGGCGAGCCTCGGGGCGACGATCGAGAAGATCTATCACCCGTTCCTGCGCCGCCTGCGCGACTTGCCGATGCCGATCGTGACGGCCGTCAACGGTCCCGCCGCCGGCTTCGGGATGAGCATTGCGCTGATGGGCGACATCGTCGTGGCGGCGCGTTCCGCCTATTTCCTGCAGGCGTTCGCACGCCTGGGCCTGGTGCCGGACGGCGGCTCCACCTGGCTCCTACCGCGGCTGATCGGGCTGGCGCGCGCCCGCGAACTTTCGCTCCTCGCCGAAAAGCTGCCGGCGGAAAAGGCCCTGGAATGGGGACTTATCAACCGCGTGTTCCCCGACGATACGCTGCTGAACGAGGCGATGAAGCTCGCGGACAAATTGGCGCAGGGTCCCACCCTGGCTCTCGCCGCGATGCGCCGGCTGTACTGGGCCAGCCCGCAGAATACCTACGAACAGCAGCTCGACCTTGAGCGCCGCAGCCAGCAAAAGGCCGGCGGGACGAAGGACTTTGTCGAAGGCGTCGGCGCCTTCCTGCAAAAACGGCCGCCTGCCTTCGAAGGAAAATAAGCACAGTCGCGGGAGCGTGACTTGCGCCGGAGAGCGTTCTGCTGACAGACTCCCCGAAACCATCCTTGGCCGGACGGCGACGTCCGTGCTCTCACTTCATTGCGGAGTTCATCATGCGAAGGAGTTTGTTCGCGCTTATCGGTCTTGTCGTAGCCGGCTGCACCATGGCGGCCACAGCCTCTCCGCCCGCGCCTCCGCCCCCGCCGAAAGCGACCCTCGGCACCTGGGGCGTCGATCTGAGCGGAATGGACACGGCCGCGAAGCCCGGCGACAACTTCTTCGAGTATGTCAACGGCGGCTGGGCCAAGACGGCGACCATCCCGGCGGAGCGTTCGAGCACCGGCTCGTTCCAGGACTTGCGCATCCTGAGCGAGAAGCGCATGCGCGAGATCATCGATGGGCTCGATGCGCGTCCCGCCGACCAGCTCTCACCGGACGAACGCAAGCTGCGTGACTTCTACGACGCCTTCGTCGATCAAAAACAGATCGAGGGTCGTGGCCTTGCGCCGGTGGAGGCCGACCTCGACGCCCTTGCCCGGCTCAAGACCAAGGCCGACGTAGCGCGCGCCATGGGCTCTGTCCGGCTCGGCACCAAAAGCCTCTTCAACGTCGAAATCGGCATCGACAACAAGAATCCCGATGCTTACTCGGTGAACCTGGGACAATCGGGCCTGGGCATGCCCGACCGCGATTACTATCTGCGCGATGACAAAGCGATGGTGGAGGCCCGCGCCGCCTACCGGAAATACCTCGTCGACATGCTGACCCTGGCGGGATTCAAGAACGCCGGGGCGCGCGCCGCGAAAATCCTCGCCGTGGAAACGGAAATCGCCAAAGTGTCCTGGGACCGCGCGCACCGCCGCGACGACACCCTGACCTACAACCCCATGCCCTATGGCGACCTCAAGAAGCTGGCGCCGCAATTTCCCTGGGACGCTTTCTTTGCCGAAGCCGGGGTTCCGACGACGGGCCCCAAGGGCGCGCGCCAGGTGATCGTCGCCGAGAAGTCGGCATTCCCGCCGCTGGCCGGGATCTTCGCCAAGACGCCGGTTGCGGTGTGGCGCGATTATCTGGCGGTCCATTATCTGCACGCCTACGCCGCCTATCTGCCCAAGAAGTTCGACGACACCGACTTCGCCTTCTACGGCACGGTGCTCGGCGGCAGCACGGCGCAGCTCGACCGGCCGATCCGCGGCGTGCATCTGCTGGACCGTCAGCTCGGCGAAGCGCTCGGCAGGCTCTATGTCGCCAAGTATTTCCCGCCCGAAGCCAAGGCCAAGGCGCAGGCCCTCGTCGCCAACCTGATGAAGGCCTACGAGCAGGACATCGCGACGCTGCCCTGGATGAGCGAGGCGACCAGGCAGAAGGCCCTGGACAAGCTCCACCACTACACGCTCAAGATCGGCTATCCCGACAAGTGGCGCGATTATTCGCCTTACACGGTGGCGCGCGACGATCTTGTCGGCGACGTCCAGCGCGGCAACCTCTTCGAGTGGAACCGCGATCTGAAACGCCTGGACGATCCCGTCGACAAGAGCGAATGGGGCATGACGCCGCCCACGGTCAACGCCTATTACAATCCGCCGTTCAACGAAATCGTGTTCCCGGCCGCCATCCTGCAGCCGCCGTTCTTCGATCCCAACGCCGACGACGCGGTGAACTACGGCGGCATCGGCGCCGTGATCGGCCACGAGATCAGTCACGGCTTCGACGACCAGGGTTCGAAGTACACCGGCCTGGGCGTCATGGAAAGCTGGTGGACGGCGGACGACCGCAAGAACTTCGATGCGCGCACCGCCATGATCGTCAGCCAGTACGACGCGTTCGAGCCGCTGCCCGGCCTGCACGTCATCGGCAAGAACACACTGGGCGAGAACATCGCCGACATCGCCGGGCTGACCATCGCCTACAAGGCCTATCACCTGTCGCTCGGCGGCAAGCCGGCGCCGGTGATCGACGGTTTCACGGGAGATCAGCGCTTCTTCCTCGGCTTCGGACAGATCTGGCGTTCGAAATACCGCGACAACGCCATCCGCACGCAGACCTTGTCGAACGAACACACCATCTCCAACTTCCGCGTCATCGGAGCCTCGCGGAACGTGGACGGCTGGTACGACGCGTTCGGCGTCAAGCCGGGCGACAAATACTACCTGGCGCCGGACCAGCGGGTGAAATTGTGGTGAGATGAGGAACGCGCCCGCGCGGAGGATATTCGCGCGGGCCGCACCGCCGCTAATTGAATCCGGCGCCGTGGGCGCAGGTGACGCCGTCGATCTTCCAGCCGCTCTTGTCCTCGATCAGCGTGTATGTCGCCTCCGCGACTTTGCCGCCCGGCCAGGCGTATTCGATCACGGTTCTGCCCGGCAGTTCGAGGATGGTGTGGTAGATGTAGGACGGCGAGGAATCCTGCGCACAGGTGAGCGGGCTGTAGTCGAGGCCGCAAATCTCGTCCTTCAGATACTTGCCGCCGCAATCCTTCCGCACCAGTGTTTTCTCGGCCTTGGACATCGCCGCGACGAGCGCCGGGGTCAGCATCCGCGCGTAATCGACGCGCCCGTCGGCGCCGGGGCGGTGCAGCAGGTTGGCCAGTTGCCGGGGATCGGCGTCCGCGCGGTGGAGGATTCCGTCGAGCGCAATCTCGGCCGGCGTCTTGGCCGGATGAAACGCGCCGACGGCGAAGGCCGGCAGCGTCGCGCCCCACGTCATCGTCGCCAGCGACAGAATGGTCAGGCCGGGGCGCATCTTCGTCATCGTTTCCGCTCGCGAGTTGGTTGGGCGGCTTTGGCCGAAATTGCCGGCCATGTTATGTCGGCAGCGCCGGATAAGGTAGCCTCGCATGGACTGGCGCCGCGGATTTCTCTGCTTCCTGCTGACCGCCGCCCTTGCGTCGGCGGCCGCGGCCGAGGAGCGCCCGGAGCGCGAATTTCAGGAATGCGCCGGCTGCCCGCAGATGGTCGGCATTCCCGCCGGCAAATTCGTCATGGGCAGTCTGGCGGACGAACCGGGCCGCTTCCAGAACGAGGGACCGCAGCATGTGGTCTCGATCAAGGCGTTCGCGCTCGGCAAATACGACGTGACCAGCGAGGAATTCCTGGCGTTCCTGAAGCAGACCGGCTACCAGCCGGCGCCCTGCAACGCGCTGCTGAACATGCGTTGGCGCTCGCTCGGCAACGGCTTCGCCTATCCGCCTTACGACGAAGAGCCGCGCCGCTGGCCGGCGTCGTGTTTGGACACCAAGGATGCGCTGGCCTACATCGCCTGGCTGAACAAGAAGGTGCGGCTCGAGCGGCCGGGCCTCGCGAAAGGCTCGGGGCCCTACCGCCTGCCAAGCGAAGCGGAATGGGAATACGCCGCGCGCGCCGGAACGGCGACGGCGCGCTGGTGGGGCAAGGACATCGGCGCCGGCCACGCCAACTGCAACGGCTGCGGCAGCGCCTGGGACAACCGCGAACTTGCCGACGTCGACAGTTTTGCGCCCAACCCGTTCGGGCTTTACGGCATGTTGGGCAACGTCTGGCAATGGACGGCCGATTGCTGGCACCGCTCTTATGTCGGCGCGCCGGCCGACGGCCGCGCCTGGACGGAACCGGGCTGCAGGAAGCACGTCCTGCGCGGCGGCTCGTGGGACAACGTGGCGATCTTCATCCGCTCGGCGACGCGCAGCGAAGGCGGCGCCGACGGCGGGGAATACGACTACTCCAGCCTCGCCGGCTTCCGCGTGGCGCGCGATTTGCCGTGAGGGAGCAGGAAAATATTTCTTCGGTTATTGATCGTTGCAGAGCGTGATGTTGCCATTTCGCAAATCGGTCTCCGCTTTGACGCGCGCTTTGTCACCGTCAATTGCGTGAACGCAGATACAATTGCAGCCGTGCTTATTCACGCTATCCCATTTCTCGTGATTTGCGATGCGTGTGCCAAGCTGATCGCTTTCGCCGATATAAAGAAGTTCGTGTGTACCCTTGTTGTCTTTTTCTGTGCGTTTCGTAAAAATGTATACGGCGGAGATGTCCTTGAACGTTGTGTCTGATGTATAGACGTTAAAGGAGTAATCCGTTCCGCTTTCACCTGAAAAAGTGGCAGTGGCTATTTTGCCCATCGTGTGGGTGACCTTTCATTGACGCGAAAGATCGCCTTGACCGTGGAGTCTGAATGGCGCAGTTTCGGTGCGTCGTGAGACTCGGTCCCGCAGGCGATCAACCTATTCGCGGGATTGAAGCGGGCGGCGTCTGAACCACGCCGCCCGAATCACGAATCGCCCAAGAATCTGACTGATTCGCTACCGGGAGTCGATTCGCGAACGGCAGACTCGTTTGGCGTACACCACCGTCAAGTACCGCGAAGCGCCCTGCCTTGTGGCCGTTCGCCTCCGGCGTCATTGGGCGTTGCGACTCGAGCGCACTCTCAGCGTCGATTTTTTCCAGTCCCCCCTTGAACCGCCAAGGTCGAATGACCATTTCCCTTACATCAACACATTTGCGCACGGACCCAGGCTGCGGCAACGCAGTTCATTTCCCGTGCGCGTCTAATTTATGCTGTCATCCTGGACGGCCGGAGGCCGATCCGGGACCCGCCGTGACGTTTCTCTGTGGGTCCCGGCTCATGCTCGCTTCGCGAGCTTGGCCGGGATGGCAATGCGTTTTGAAAAAGTCCCAAATGCCGGGCGGGTGGAGTCCGCCGAAAACGGCCTGCAAAAAAAATCTTTCAGTGCTGCGTATCGTCGGGATCGAGGTCCAGGGTGAAATGCATGGTCCTGGGATAGTCGCCGGGCGGCAAGGAAATCGGCGACGACAGGATCACGGCATTGCGCGCGCTGAGCGCGATGTCGCGGTACATCGCATCGATCTTGGTGCGCGCTTCTTCCATGATCGCGGCGGAAACGACGGTGCCGTCGCGCTTCATCACGACCCGGATGCGGATCGTGAGATTTTGTCCCGCCGCCTTGGCGAGGTTGAGACTCCAGCGGCGTTCGACCTGGGCGCGGACGTAGTCCTTCACGCTGTACAGCGCGCGGTCGCCAGGCGCCTCGTTGGCGGCGTCGACGTTCGAGAGACCCTGCCCCTCGTCGGCCTTCGCGACGGTTTGCGGCTGGCGCAGCCTCGCCAGCGCGCGCAGCTTGGCGTCGAGCGTATCGGCGGGCGCGGGCCTGATCCTGTCGGGTGCGACGGTTTCGGGTGTCGGGCTGGCCGCCTCCTGTTTCGCCGCAGCGCGTTGCTGCGGCACCAGGGCCTTGCTCGGTTCTGGCGGCGACTCGGTGTCGATGCCGAGCCGCACCAAGTCCACCGGCACGAAGGGTACGGCTTTCCGAGGCGCCTGGGACGCGTTCCTCGCTATGATGAAGATCAGCAGGACGGCGAGCCCGTGCAGCAGCAGCGAAGCGATCACGCCGGGACCGTTCTCGCCGGCGGCTTTGCGCCGCTCTGGCGAAAACCAGTCCCCGTTGAGAATACGCACGCGCATGTCCGCCAGCCTACCACGCCGGCTCGGGGCGCACGCTAGTCCGCCTTGGCGGGCGTGATCGAGACGGATTCGCCGCAGCCGCAGGCAGCCGTCTGGTTGGGATTGTTGAAGACGAAGCGCGCGCCCAGTTTCTCGCGCACGAAATCCATTTCGGTGCCGATCAGAAACAGGATGGCTTTCGGGTCGATGAAAATTTTGACGCCCTTGTCTTCCACCACTTCTTCCAGCGGCTGGGCGCTCTCGGCATAATCCATGGTGTAGCTCATGCCGGCGCAGCCGCCATTGGTGACGCCCACGCGCACGCCCTGATAGCGGCCGTCGGCGCCCGCCACGATGTCGCGGATGCGCGCCGCCGCGGCGTCGGTCAGCCGCATCGCCTTGGGGCGCTCGCGCCGTGGTCTGGTTGTCGTGCTCATAGGTCAGAACATGTTCAGTTCGAGTTTGGCTTCTTCGCTCATGCGTTCCGGCGTCCAGGGCGGGTCGAAGGTCATGTTGACGGTCACCGCGCCGATGCCTTCGACCGTTTCGAGCGCCGCCTTCACCATGGCCGGCATTTCGCCCGCCACCGGACAGCCGGGCGCCGTCAGCGTCATATCCACCGCGACATCCTTGTTGTCGGCGACGTCCACCTTGTAGATAAGCCCGAGCTCGTAGATGTCCACCGGGATCTCCGGGTCGTAGACACTTTTGAGCGCGGCCACCAGCTTGGCCGTGAACGCCTCCAGCTCGTCGGGCGGGATCGCCGAGGCCGTCGGTGTACACGCGACCTTCTGCCGTTCGGCGTTCATTCGGTTTTCGCGGCTGCGCCGCCCTCCAGCGCCGATTTCATCGTATGCCACGCCAGCGTCGCGCACTTGACGCGCATCGGAAAGGCCGAGACGCCCGCCATGACGTTAAGCCGTTCGCGGTCGTCGCCTTGCAGGTCGGCGGCATCTTCGCCTTTGACCAGATGGAGGAATCCGCCCATCAGCTTTTCCGCTTCGGCAATCGTGCGCCCGACCAGCATGTCCGTCATCAAGGAGGCCGAGGCCTGGCTGATGGCGCAGCCCTTGCCTTCGAACTTGATGTCGGCAATGCGGCCGCCGTCCACCGCCAGGTACACCGCGACGCGGTCGCCGCAGAGCGGATTATAGCCCTGGCCGGAGTGCGTGGCGCCCGCCAGGGCCCCGAAATGGCGCGGGTGGCGCGAGTGATCGAGGATCACTTCCTGATAGAGTTCGCGTAAATCGTCGTTCATCGCGTCAGAATCTTTCGTGCTTTGTGCAGGCCTTCGATCAAGGCGTCGACCTCTTCACGCGTATTATACAACGCGAACGACGCACGTATGGTCGAGGCCACGCCGTAGCGTTCCATGAGCGGCTGGGCGCAGTGATGCCCCGCGCGCACCGCGACGCCTTCGCGATCCAATACGGTGGCGACATCGTGCGCGTGCATCCCTGCGGACTCGAACGACAGGATGGCGCCCTTGCCCGCAGCGTCGCCGATGACGCGCAGCCAGTCGAATTCGCGCACCGCTTCGCGCGCATGGGAATAGAGCGCCGCTTCGTGGGCCTTGACGGCGTTGCGGTCGAAGGAAGAAACGTAATCGAGCGCCGCCGCCAGACCGACGCTTTCGATGATCGGCGGCGTGCCGGCCTCGAAACGCGCCGGCGGATCGGCATAGGTGACGAAATCGCGCGTTACTTCGCGGATCATCTCGCCGCCGCCGTTGAAGGGCCGCATCGCCTCGAGATGCGCGCGCTTGGCGTAAAGCGCGCCGATGCCGGTCGGCCCGTAGAGCTTGTGGCCGGTCAGCGCGTAGAAATCGACGTCGAGACCGCGCACATCGACGGTTGCGTGCACCGCGCCCTGGCAGCCGTCGGCGAGAACCGGAACGCCTTTGGCATGGGCGCGCGCCACGATGTCCTTCAGCGGGGTTACGGTGCCGAGCACGTTCGACATGTGCGCCACGGCCACCAGCTTGGTCTTCGCTCCGATGGCGGCGTCGAGCGCGTCCGCGTCGAGCGAGCCGTCGTCGCGCACATCGACCCAGCAAAGGACCGCGCCTTGGCGTTCGCGCAGGAAATGCCAGGGCACGATGTTGGAATGATGCTCCATCACCGTCAGCACGATCTCGTCGCCCGCCCGGATGCGGGGCGCGAGCCAGGAATAGGCAACCAGATTGATCGCCTCGGTGCCGCCCTTGGTGAAGACGATCTCGTCCGCCTGCGCCGCGTTCAGAAAGCGCTGCATGGTCCCGCGCGCGGCTTCGTAGGCTTGCGTCGCCGCCGCGGACAGATAATGCACGCCGCGATGCACGTTGGCGTAATCGTTCGCGGCGAACGCGTTCATGGCGTCCACAACCTGGCGCGGCTTCTGCGCCGAGGCGGCGCTGTCGAGATAGACCAGCGGCTTGCCGTAGATCGCGCGCGAAAGGATCTCGAAATCCGCGCGCGGCGGCTCGAAGACGGTCGGCCGCACCTGTTTCAATTGCGCCATCATCGGACGATCACCATGGCGCGCGACAATGCCTCCTCGACCTCGCGCCAGACTGCCGCGCGAAGACCGCCGTCTTCGATCGGTTCCACGGCTTCTTCGAGAAAGGCGCGGACGAGAAGTCGCCGGGCCTCCCGTTCGGGGATTCCGCGCGAGCGCAGGTAGAACAGCGATTCCGGATCGAGATCGCCGACCGCTGCGCCGTGCGCGCACTTCACGTCGTCGGCGAAGATGATGAGTTCGGGTTTCAGATCGGCCTCCGCGCGGTCGCCGACGAGCAGAGCTTTCGCCGTCTGCCAGCTGTCGGAGCCGTTGGCGCCTTCGCGCACGGTTATCTTGCCTTGATACACGGCGCGCGATTTGCCCCCTGCCACCTTTTTGAACAATTGCGTGCTGCGGGTGCCGCCGGACACGTGTTCGATGTGCGAGGTGACGTCGGCGTGGCCCTCGCCGCCAAGAACCATGACGCCGGACAGATGCGCCTCGGCGCCCACGTCTTGCAGCAGGATATGGAGTTCGGTGCGCGACAGCCTCGAACCGAAATTCGCGAAGTGCGCGCGATAACATGCACCCCGTGCCTCGGTTACGCCGATGTGCTCGACGGTGATGGACTTCGGCGCGCTGGGCGCAAGGCGCACGTGGGAAAGACTCGCCCCGGAGCCAAGCACGATTTCGACGCCGACGTTGCGCAGAAGTCCCGCATCGGACGCGTGGGTTTCCATCAACGTCAACGACGCGTCATCCTCCAGAACCAGGAGCAGCCGCACATTGCCCGTGGACGAGATTTGCAGCCGCATGGGTGCGGCCGATTTCCGTCCGCGCGTCACCCGCAAGGCAACGCCGCCATCCGCGAATGCCAGGGACGCTTCCTTCATCGTCGGACGATTGCCGACGGTGCCGAGATAACGCACAACCCATTCCGGCGCCTGCTCGGCGGGAGCGGCGAGGTCGAAAAGCTCGACGCCATCGGGAACGCTCTCGACTTGCCATTTTGCCGTCCCCGATTGGGCAACCTGGCCGGCGTCAAGGATGGCGCGCAGGTCGCTGTAGCGCCAGTGCTCGAAGCGGCGATGCGGCATGCCGCGCGTGTGGAAGTTGTCCAGCGCCTCGGAGCGTCGCGTTTCGATCGCCGCCGCGTTCATGCGGGCTCCTTCGCGAAATGCGCATAGCCCTTCGCTTCCAGTTCGTGCGCAAGCTCCTTGCCGCCCTCGGCAACGATACGGCCGCCCGCCAGCACGTGTACGCGGTCGGGCACGATGTAATCGAGCAGGCGCTGGTAATGGGTGATGACCAGCATGGCGCGGTGTGGCGCGCGCAACGCGTTGACGCCGTCGGCGACGAGCTTCAACGCGTCGATGTCGAGTCCGGAATCGGTCTCGTCGAGAATGGCGAGCACGGGTTCGAACACCGCCATCTGCAGGATTTCCAGGCGCTTCTTTTCGCCGCCGGAAAAACCGACGTTCAGCGCGCGCTTCAGCATCTCTTCGCTGACCTGCAACGTCCCGGCCTTTTGGCGCACCAGTTTGAGGACGCTCATGGCGTCGAGTTCGGATTCGCCCCGCGCCCGGCGCTGGGCGTTGAGCGCCGTCTTGAGGAAATTCAACGTCGTGACGCCCGGGATTTCCACCGGATACTGCATCGCCAGGAAAACGCCCTTCGCCGCCCGCTCCTCCGGACTCATCGCCGCAAGATTTGCGCTGCGGTACGAAATGCCGCCCTGGGTGATTTGGTAGTCTTCGCGGCCCGCCAGCGCATAGGACAGCGTGGACTTGCCCGAACCGTTCGGCCCCATGATGGCGTGCACCTCGCCCGCCGCCACACGGAGCGTCAGGCCCTTGAGGATTTCCTTGCCGCCGACGGTGACGTGGAGGTTCTTGATCTCAAGCATGCTCATTTCTTCCACATTCCGAACCCGGCTCCCATCGCGGCTCCGATGGCGACACCGAGGGCCAATCCCAAAGCGAGGTTGTGAAACGCGGCGCCAAGCGCGACACCGATCGCCACGCCGACACCCATGCCAAGCGCAATGCTCGAACCCCGGTTACCGATCTCTCTCATCCCACGCTTCCTTCCAGGGAGATCCCGACGAGTTTTTGCGCTTCGACGGCGAACTCCATCGGAAGCTGTTGCAGCACTTCCTTGCAGAAGCCGTTAACGATCAGCGCCACCGCCTCCTCGGCCGAGATGCCGCGCTGCAGGCAGTAGAATAGCTGGTCGTCGGCGATCTTCGACGTCGTCGCTTCGTGTTCGACGCGCGCGGTCGGATTGCGGCTCTCGACGTAAGGAACGGTGTGCGCCCCGCATTTGCCGCCGATCAGCAAGGAGTCGCATCGCGTGTGGTTGCGCGCGTTGACCGCCTTGGGATGCACGCTGACCAGGCCGCGATAGGTGTTCTGCGCCTTGCCGGCGCTAATGCCCTTGGAGACGATGCGCGAGCGCGTGTTCTTCCCCAGATGGATCATCTTGGTGCCGGTGTCGGCCTGCTGGTAGTGGTTGGCGATGGCGATGGAATAGAACTCGCCCACCGTATCGTCGCCGCGCAGGATGCAGCTCGGATATTTCCAGGTGATCGCCGAGCCGGTTTCCACCTGGGTCCAGGAAATCTTCGAGCGCGCCCCGCGGCAGTCGCCGCGCTTGGTGACGAAATTGTAGATGCCGCCCTTGCCGTTTTCGTCGCCGGGATACCAGTTCTGCACCGTGGAATACTTGATCTCGGCGCCTTCCAGCGCGACCAGTTCCACCACCGCCGCGTGCAGCTGGTTTTCGTCGCGCATCGGCGCGGTGCAACCTTCGAGATAAGAGACGTAGGAGCCTTCGTCGGCGATAATCAGCGTACGTTCGAACTGGCCGGTGTTGCTGGCGTTGATGCGGAAATAGGTGGAGAGCTCCATCGGGCAGCGCACGCCCTTGGGCACATAAACGAAGGTGCCGTCGGAGAACACAGCCGAATTCAAGGTGGCGAAGAAGTTGTCGCTGACCGGCACGACGCTGCCGAGGTACTTGCGCACCATGTCGGAATGATCGCGGATGGCCTCGGAGATCGGACAGAAGATCACGCCCGCCTCGTTCAATTTCTCCTTGAACGTGGTGGCGACGGAAACGGAATCGAACACCGCGTCCACCGCGACGCCCGCCAGCAACTTCTGCTCCGAGAGCGGAATGCCGAGTTTGCTGTAGGTCTCCAGCAGCTTGGGATCGATCTCGTCCAGGCTCTTGGCTTTTTCGGCGCTCTTGGGCGCGGCATAGTAATAGGCGTCGTCATAGTCGATCTTGGGATAATGCAGGCGCCCCCAGGTCGGCTCGGTCATCTCGCGCCAGCGCCGATAGGCGGCAAAGCGCCAGTCCAGCATCCAGTCCGGCTCGCCTTTCTTGGCCGAAATGAACCGCACGACCTCCTCGGTCAGCCCCTTGGGCGCGCGCTCCATCTCGATGTCGGTGACGAAGCCGTATTTGTATTTCTCGCCGAGCGCGGCGACCTGGTCTTTGGTATCGGCGGCAGCGGACATGGGCGGCCTCACGCGGCGCGCGCACGAACGCGCGCGAGCAATCTGGTGATGGATGATAACGCCGCATCGACGTCGGCTTCAGCGGAATTCCAGCCGAAACTCGCGCGCAGGGCGCAGCGCGACAAATCATCGCCGACGCCCATGGCGGCCAGCACATGCGAAGGTTTCACCTTGCCGGAGGAACAGGCGGCGCCCGAACTGAGCATCACCCCGTCGGCATCGAGCGCCATCAAGGCGGTCTCCGCCGGCAGGCCGGGCAGCGCGAAATTCGAGGTATTGGCGAGGCGGGCCACAGGCCCGCCGAAGACGACCGCGTCCGGCGCGACCCGCTTCAACCCATCTTCGAAGCGGTCGCGCATCGCTGCCATCCGGCCGGCGTGCGGCAGTTCGCGGGCGGCAATCTCCGACGCGGCGCCGAAGCCCGCGATGCCTGAAAGATTTTCGGTGCCGGCGCGGCGGCCGAACTCCTGCCCGCCACCCAGGATCTGGGCCGCGAACGGCGCGCCCTGCCGCAAGATCAACGCGCCCGCGCCCTGCGGTCCGCCGATCTTGTGCGCCGAGAGCGAAACGTAATCCGCCGACGGCAAGGCGATTTTGCCCGCCGCCTGCACACCGTCCACGAACAGCAGCGCGCCTGCCTCGCGCGTCATCTCGGCGGCTTCGGCAATCGGCTGCACGACACCCGTTTCGTTGTTGGCGGCCATCAAGGCGACCAGCGTGCGGCCTTTGCCTTCGCGCAGCAGCGTCCGTAACGATTCGAGGTCGACGACGCCGTCGCGCGTCACAGCAACGATTTCGAGACGCAATCCCGCCATCCGCTCGGCGAGCGCCGCCGCGTTGGCCAGAACGGATTCATGTTCCATGGCCGAGACGAACAGCCGTGTGATGCGCGCGCCCTGATCGGCTGCTCCATGGATGGCGCCGTGGAGCGCCAACGCGTTGGCTTCGCTGCCGCCGCTGGTGAAAACGACGTCCTCGATCCGGGCGCCCGCCAGCGCGGCAACCTGCGCCCGGGCGCGTTCGACCACGGCATGCGCCGCGCGTCCGCGCGCGTGCACCGACGAAGGATTTGCGCCGATGCCAAGAGCGATTTCCATCGCGTCCCTCGCCTGCGGACGCAAGGGTGCCGTCGCATTGTGATCGAGATAAATCATTGCACCTTTACGCGAACCTCAAGCCGCCACGCGGCTGTCTCCGGACTGCAAATCGCGTTGGGCCCGGCCCAATACGCGCTTCTCCACCACATCGGCAAGCGATACGGACGACAAGAATACATGAATCTGCCGGCCGAGTTCTTCCCAGAGATCGTGGGTGATGCAGCGCGCGCCTTGGGTCGCACAGCCTTTGGGGCTGCCCGGCTTGCAGCGTGTCGCGTTGATAGGTTCGTCCACTGCCATGATGATGTCGGCGACCCTGACCTCGTCCGACGGCCGGCTCAGCCTGTAGCCGCCGCCCGGGCCGCGAACGCTGGACACCAGCCCGTTGCGCCGTAGCTTGGCAAAGAGCTGCTCCAGGTAGGACAGCGAGATTTCCTGCCGTTCGGCTATATCGGCCAATGAAACCGGCCGCGCACCGGCCTCGTGAAGAGCCAAGTCGGCCATCGCCATCACCGCGTAGCGGCCTTTGGTGCTGAGCCTCATCTTTTTCCACTCCAAACCGCCGTGCGCGTTTTCCTTGCTTTCAGGGGGGCCGCTTGGTGTAAGAACAGCGGTCCCTCGCACGACGTTCTCCGAGTGCGGATATAGGATTCCTGAGTAACCTGGTCAAGAATTCCTCCCTGCTATCCGGTGAAGAAAGTACTATGTCACTGTTTTTGAACGATTTTAATTTTAGACCGCAGAGCCGGGAATCCACAAATAAATGATGAGAAATCCGCTGATTCCCCTGCTGCAGGAGGGCCGCTCCGCCCATGCCTGACATCATCCTCCCCGGACCCGCGGGCCGGATCGAGGCCCGTTATCAGCGACAGAAAGCCCCAGGCGCGCCGATGGCCCTGGTGTTGCACTCCCATCCGCAGTTCGGCGGCACCATGAACAACCCGCTGGTCTACGACCTTTTCCACATGTTCCACGGCTTGGGCTGCACCGCAGTGCGGTTCAATTTCCGCGGCGTGGGCCGCAGCCAAGGGACGTTCGATTCGGGCTCGGGCGAACTGTCCGATGCCGCCGCCGTACTCGACTGGATGAACACGCTGTACCCGAATCCGTCCTTCGTCTGGGTCTGCGGCATTTCCTTCGGCGCCTGGATCGGCATGCAGCTGCTGATGCGCAGGCCCGAAATCACCGGTTTCGTTTCCATCGCCCCTCCCGCCAGCATGTACGATTTCGCCTTCCTGGCGCCCTGTCCGGCCTCGGGACTGATCGTGCACGGCACCAAGGACCTCGTCGTGCCCGAACCCGACGTGCAGAAGCTGGTCGACCGGCTCACCGCGCAAAAGGGCATCAGGATCACTTACCAGAAGATCGAGGCCGCCAATCATTTCTTCGACAAGCACGAAGCCGACGTGGTGGAGATGGTGAAGGACTATGTCTCCAACCGGATGAACAATCCGCACGAGGGACGATAGCTTCGACGAGAACTATATCTTCGACATGACAAGGTCGGCGAACGGCGTCCATTTGCCGTCCTGACCCTTTTGCTTCATCTGCCAACGCCACTGATTCCTCGCACCATCCCAACGGAAGCTCGTGTGAAACGGTGCGTCCGGGTATTCGAAGACGAAGAGGATTTCGTCGCCCTTGCGCGTGCCGTAGCCGAGCGTCTCCGAAAACCGGCCGCCGAACACGTCCAGCCAATGCGCGACGTAGCGCTCGCTCGTATTGTCGTAGCCGATCGTCGGCAGCGCCTCGTATTCGCGCTTGCCGGTTTTCGGATCGACCGCGCCCAGCTCGTGAAGCTGCAAGAACTGGTGATCGAGAATCCACTGGGCGTCCACCGTATGATGCGTAGGCCGTCCCGCGATCGTCCCCGTCAACGTCCAATGGCCGACCATCTTGTCCAGGAGTCGGTCCTGCATCGGGTGCCCCGCACCGTCGGCGGCAAAGCACGGCGCGAGCGGTACCATTGCCAAAAAAGCCAATATCTCAAACAATTTTCTCATTGCTCGTCCCTCCTCACCTGGCTTTGTGAAGTTTTCCCGCACTCGTCGGTTCGCACACGCCGGTGGCGGAAGGCAGGCCGCGCACGGCACGCGCGGTGCCGGGGATCGTCACACCTTTGCCGCCGCGGCCAGGATGGCCGGATACACCCCGTCCAGCGCTTATCAGATCCATGACTTTTTGAACGCCGGCCATTCGTGTTACACACCCTGCCTTTCCACTCCGGGTTATAGCATGACAGACGCGCCGAAATTCCGCTCCGAATTCCTTCGCACCGTCGCGGCGCGCGGCCAGTATTATGCGGCGACCGAACCCGAAGCGCTCGACGCGCTGTTCTGCAAGGAACGGGTCACCGCCTACATCGGCTTCGATTGCACGGCGCCCAGCCTGCACGTCGGAAGCCTGGTCCAGATTATGACGCTGCGGCGGCTGCAACAGGCTGGCCACAGGCCCATCGTTTTGATGGGCGGCGGCACCACCAAGGTCGGCGATCCGTCGGGCAAGGACGAAACGCGGCAGATCCTGTCCGCCGAACGGATCGAGGCGAACAAGCAGAGCATCCTCAAATCGTTCGAACGCTTCCTGACCTTCGGCAATGGTGCGTCGGACGCGATCATGGTCGACAACGCCGAGTGGCTCGACAAGCTGGAATACATCGCGTTCCTGCGCGACATCGGCCGGCACTTCTCGATCAACCGCATGCTGACGATGGACAGCGTGAAACTGCGGCTCGAACGCGACCAGCCGCTCAGCTTCCTCGAATTCAACTACATGATCCTGCAGTCCTACGATTTCGTGGAGTTGTACCGGCGTTTTGGATGCCGCCTGCAATGCGGCGGATCGGACCAGTGGGGCAATATCGTCAGCGGCACCGATCTGGGACGGCGCGTCGAGAATGCCGAGCTGTTCGGGCTGACCTCGCCGCTTCTCACCACGGCTTCGGGCGCCAAGATGGGCAAGACCGCCGCCGGCGCGGTGTGGCTCAACGCCGACATGTGCAGCCCCTACGACTACTGGCAGTACTGGCGCAACACGGAGGACGCCGACGTCGGCCGCTTCCTGCACCTGTTCACCGAACTGCCGGAGGCGGACATCGCGCGGTTGGAAGCGCTCAAGGGCGCCGAACTGAACGACGCCAAGAAAGTGCTGGCGACGGAAGCCGCCGCGCTGGCCCACGGCCGTGAGGCGGCGCAGCAGGCGGCGGAAACCGCGCGGCGTACTTTCGAGGAAGGCGCCATCGACGAGGGCTTGCCGACGGTCGAAATCGCTCGCGGCGAGCTTGAGGGCATGACAGTCACTGCGCTGGTGCAGAGGTCGGGATTGACCGCGTCTGCGAGCGAAGCGCGCCGCCACATCGAAGGTGGCGGATTGCGTGTCAACGACACCGTCATAAAGGACGTGAAGGCGAAGGTCGGCGCGGCTGATGTCACCGTTAATGGCATCATCAAACTGTCGGTGGGTAAAAAGAAGCACATCCTGGTCAAGCCGGTTTAGGGCACGGCTTCTCAGAGATGATTCTGCGGCGGGGTTGACGGAGTCGCGTTCGCCGGTGCGTTGGCGGGCGGCGTTCCCTGCTTGACGCCGTCAGGCGGCGTCTGAGGCGCGACGGGCATCCTGCCTTCGAAGATGCGGCGCGTGATTCCCGGCAGCAACGCCGAGAGCGGATTGACGCTGACCGACGGCTCGTCGGCATTGCCGCTGACGCTGTAGGTCATGCCGATGATCCCTTCACCCTGTTTCGACGTCAACACGTTTCCCAAAAGGGGGATGTTGCCGAGCACGCTGTTGATGCCGAACAGCGGCACCAGAGAGCCTCTAAGCCCGATGTTGTTCTTGGGCCGGTCGATATAGCCGTCCGCCGTGGCGCCGATGGCGGGGCCCGTGGCGCGCATGTCGCGTATCGAGATCATGCCGTTGCGCGAGGAAAAGGGAACCTCCAGCGTGTCGATGGCGATGCCCTGCCCTTGCATCAGATTGGCCAGCCCGCCGAGCGAACCGGCCGTGAAGACACGCGCCAGGAACGGTTGGTTGAGAACGCGGAAGTCCTTCAGCACCAACCTGCCTTGGAAATCCGGCGCGTTCGGGTCCTTGGCCGCCGTGTCGCCCGCTTTCCCGGGCAGGTTCGCGACGAACTCCAGCTTGCCGCCACGCATGCTGTTGAAGCCGAACAGGCCCTTGCTCGCCAGTCCCATATCGTTCGTGGTGAAGACCGCATGGCGGCCCGCCTCCGTTGTCGTGATGGTGCCGGACACGGTCGCCGTTTTCGACAGCGTGCCGGCCAGCGACAACGATCCGGGCCTGCTGCCCACACCCGAAACATCAAGGGAAAAGTTGGACACCACGACGCCTTCGCGCATCATCACGCGGTCGAGCTTGGCGTTGATGTGAAAGGGTTCGTCGAGTTCCTCCGTGTTGCCGCCGCTGCCGTGCCGCGCCAGACGGGTGCCGTCGAGCGATGCTCCCCGCACGGCGATGTCGACGCCTGCCGGGCCGCGCGACACGTTCAGGGAAAAATCGTCCTGCGGCGCGATGCGGACGGTGGGTGCCTGGAGTTCGATCAGCCCGCCCTCGGCATCGAACCTGGCGGTCGCCACCACCGCGATGCCGGGGCCCGTCACACGGATGGCTTCGTTGGTGAGAGCGCTGTGCGGACCGAAAATCCCGGTTACGCGCGCCGTCGCCGGAAAACCCGCCGGCTTGTCAACGCCGATCAGATCGAAGGTGACGGTCGCCGGGGTCAAGTCCAGCGTCAGATTGGCCTGAGCGAGCGCGCCGCGATGCCCGCTCAGCGTGCCGTTCGCGCCGATCGGTCCCTTCAGGAAGTCGGCGGTATGAAAACCCAGGCCGGCGCGCGCCTGATCGTCGAAGATGCCCTTGACGGCGATCTTGGTGGTAACCGCGTTCGCCGTCTTGAAATCTTCCGTCCAATCCAGGGCGAGGCGCGACGGCGACCCGCCGATCCCGGTCGTGCCGACGGCGTGCAGCCGGTTGTTGTCGATGGTGAGTTTCAGCGAACCGTCGGTGAGTTGGGTGTGCGGGCCGAGTGCTATGGCGCAGCCGTTGACGGCTGCTTTGATCGCGATATTGACCTGATCGACATTCAAGGCCTTGCGCATCGGCACGTGGACGGCCAGATCGACCGTCGCTGCTCCCTTGGTGTCGGCGGGGGCGACGCCGAAGCGCGACGGATAGCCGAGCGGCTGCATGTTCACGAGCGCCAGGACGTCCGGCACCGTTCCCTGGATGCGGCCCGTGATGTCGCCCGCCTCTTCCGCGAGGTTCAGGTTCGGGATCACGAATTTTCCAGCCGCCGCCGTGAGCGGGCCGATCCGCGCCGAGGAAACATCCGCAACAAGCGAGGCGTCGGTTACCTTGGCCGTGGCCTGGACCTCCGTCAGATGGGTGAGCCCCTTGATGTAATTCAGTTCGCCGCCCTTGAGGGAGAACGTCACGGACAGCGAGCCCGCCGGCAATGCGGGCCGGTCGAGGGCGCCCTCGGGGATATGCGTCTCGAAGGCAAACGGCCCCACCGTTCCCGCGAACACGTTTTCGTTTGCCCAGTCGCGGGCGCCCGGCGCCGCCACAAGCGGCCAATAGCGTACGAAATCGCGCGCGCCCATCGGCGCAATGGTGCCCTTGAGTTCGAGGGCCGGCGATTGGCCCTCGGGCAGCGTCACGCTGCCGGAAACCTGCAACGCCAGAGGTGTCCCGCTCACGCCCAGATGATCGAGGACAAACCGCCGTTCGGCAGGCCGCCAATCGCCGCGCAGATCGACGAGCGGGAACTGGACCGGCTGCGAGAAAATCGCCGGCAGTGCCAGCGTGATCCCGTCCATGCGCAGGTCGGCGCGGACGTCCGCCAACGCGCCGCCGCCATCGTTGACCAGATCGAACTTGCCCTGCAGATGGCCCTTGATCTTGTCGGAGTCGATGGTGGCGTCTTCGAGCAGCAGCCGTCCGGTGGCGCCGTCATAGCGGCCGATGGCGCGCAGATTGCGCACGCGCACGAGCCCGCCCTCGGAGCCGGGCAGGAGGAATGCTCCCCGGGCTTCGACACCGAAATCCGCCGACAACAGATGCGTGCCCTCCACCGCGAAGGATCCCGAAAGATCGAGCTTGAGCGCCGTGTCCTTGACGGCGGCGAATGTCTTGCTGTTGGCCGCGAGTGCTCCAAGCTCGAAATCGGAGACGGTAATCTGGCCCTCGACCTTGCCGTCCTTGGGCGGAAATACCACTTCGGCCACGATATGGGCCGGACGCCCGGAGATTTCGACTGCAGCATCGAGCCTGGCTTGGAGGTTTGCGCCGGCCGTCGCCAAACGAAAATCCGCCTGCGGGGCGACGATGAACAGGCCCGTCGTCTCGTCGTAAAATGCAAGTCGCGCATTGCGGATCGCAAAGCTCTCCAGCGACGATGTGCTGCCGTTGTTCGCCCTGATCGCATCGGAAATGCGGCTCAAGATGTCCCGCTCGCGCTTGTCCTTCTCGACGCCCAACCGCAAGCCGCCGTCCTTCGTGCGCACAAGCGTCAGTTGAACGCCGACCAGGGCGATGCGCTTGACGACGACTTTGCCTTTCAGGAAAGGCCCGGCGGCGAGATCGACGTCGGCTTTCGGGGCTTGGGCGATGATCCGGCCGTCGGCATCGAAGACGCGCGCGCCCAGGATGACGAGGTTCACCTTGCCCTCGTCGCGGGCCCATTCGATCGCGGCTTGATCGTATTTGACGGTGATTCCTGGCAGCGCCGTGGCAAGTGCATTCGCCAGCGTGCCCGCAAACGGACCAAGCGACACCGGGCCGATCAGCAAGCGAACGCCCGCCCCCGCAACGAAAAACAGGATGGCCGCTGCCGTGCCGCCGGCGATCAGCGCCGCCCGGCTAATGTGATGGGCCTTGACATATTGCCGCAGCAACAGACCCAGGTTCCACGGGTAAAGGTCGGACAGTTTCAAGGTCCGCGCACCTCGTTCACCCGATCTTTGGTCAATTGTTGAGACGCAAGCGGGGTCTTGCGCTGAATCGCGCATCACTTTATCGCCTATACGGCCAGACGTTCGACTGCAACTTACTTTGGGAACATGTATGGACTTGAAGCTTGGCGATAACGCCCCAGCGTTCAAGCTCGCGACCGACGGCGGGCGTGAGGTTTCCGTTTCCGGATTGAAGGGCCACCCTTTCGTCCTCTACTTCTACCCAAAGGATAATACTTCCGGTTGCACAAAGGAAGCGGTCGAGTTCACGAAGCTATTTAAGAAATTCAACGAATTAGGCGTGCGCGTGATCGGCGTGTCCAAAGACGGCGTCGCCTCGCACGACAAGTTTAAGACCAATTACAAGTTGAACCTCACCTTAGCGTCCGACCCCGAGACCAAAGTCGCCCAGGCCTACGGCGTTTGGGTCGAAAAAAGCATGTATGGGAGGAAATACATGGGCATGGAGCGCGCGACGTTCCTCGTGGATACCAAAGGTAAAATTCGCGCAATCTGGCGCAAAGTGAAGGTTCCTGGACACCCGGAGGCCGTCCTCGCCGCGGCAAAAGCGCTTTGAGGACCCCGCGACAGTTCGGCCCGCGATTAACCTCGACGTCATTTTTCTGGGCTAATAGCTTGATTACCCGGGGGCATCTGGGTGAAATGATCCCAACTGGGGTCGGCGAAAACAAAAACGCCAAAGAGGGAAGTCCAGAGATGGCGGAAACGCTCGTGGAGCGCGTTTGGTTGTGGCTTCACGAAACTTTTCCTGAGCGCCAAGTTTACGTGCGAAGCGACGGCAGGGTGCAGTTCTTCACCTTCGGTCCGACGCTGCAGGCGACGCTTGCCGGCCTCTCGCTCATTTTCCTCGGCTGGGTCGCGTTTGCGACCGTGAATGTGATCTTCAAGGACCGCATCATCTCGGCCAAGGATCATCGCTACCAGCAAATGCAATCGGCCTACGAAAACCGGGTGGCCGACCTGCAATTGTCCTACGACGAAGTCAACGGCGCTCTGGTTTCCGCCGAGGACAAATTCAAGTTCGCCGCGGACGAACTGCAGACCAAGCAGAACACCATTCTGCATTTCCTCGACCGCAAACAGCAGGTCGATGCCACGTTGGCGAGCGGCGGAGCGCCGAGCGCCCGCGGAAGCAATGACAGATCCGGCGGCGCGCCGGACACTGCACCGGCAGGCGACGGTCTTAGCGCCGCACCGCCTCTCGCGGGCGTCGGCGGCGGCGATGCCGACGACGGCGGGTCTTCCGAACTGACGGTCAGCCCGCAGCCCGTCAAGGCGCAACCCCGAACGGGCAAGCCGACCCACGCCTTTCTGGACCTCGGCGGCGCCGTCGGGCGCATCGCCGGCGCCCTGTTCGGCAGACACCAGCCGGACGCCATCCCGCAAGCGACGTTTGCCCGCCATCCGGTGCTGAAGCGTCTGGCGGCGCAGACAGAACGCATCCGCCGCCTCAGCGCGACAGAAACGGTCTTCATGGCCCGCGCGCAGGACGAAGTGGGTCAAGGCGTACAGGAAATCCGTGCTGTTCTGCACCGCACCGGCATTAATCCCGACCAGTTCGCGCAGCGCGTCGAAAGTGTCGAAGGCATCGGCGGGCCTGAAATACCGCTCACGTCCGTGCATATCGAGGGGATCGGCGACGAAGCCTTCCAGGGCGCCTACCTGCGCGCCTCGGCCATCCTCGACCAGCTTAACCAGCTGCTGATGGGCATGCGCCATGTGCCGTTGACCACGCCGGTCAGCGGCCCGCAGTTCGAGCGCACCAGCGGCTTCGGTCCGCGCCTCGATCCGTTCACCGGTCATTATGCTTTCCACCCCGGTATCGATTTCGCCGGCCCGTGGGGCTCCGTCATACATTCAACCGCGGCGGGCACCGTTGTCTGGGCGGGGCCCAGGGGCACATACGGAAATATGGTCGAAATTGACCATGGTTTCGGAATTCATACGCGATACGGACATCTGTCATCGATCTTAGTGCAAGTCGGCGCTAAGGTGGCAAAAGGCGCCCTGATCGGAAAACTCGGATCGACGGGGCGCAGCACCGGGCCGCATGTCCATTACGAAGTCTGGTACGATGACGTCGTGAGAAACCCGAGGAACTTCATCGAGGCAGGTCGTTATGTTCTCCAGCAAGAATAAGGACAAGGATTCCGCGCCTGCGTCGGCCCCCTCAACTCCGGGTGCCATGCAAAAGCGGATGCCGCGCACATCGTCCGCGCCATCGATCATCAGTGCCGATCTCACCGTCACCGGTACGTTGACGTCCACAGGCGACATCCAGGTCGACGGGCGCGTCGAGGGCGACGTTCAGAGCTCGGGCCTGGTGATCGGCGAAAAGGCCTTCATCCACGGCGACGTGGCGTCGGAAGAAGTGACCGTTCGCGGCCGCGTGCAGGGCAGCATTCGCGCCCGCAAGGTGCTGCTGTGCTCGACGTGCCATGTCGAGGGCAACATCCTTCACGAGGCCTTTGCGGTGGAAACGGGTGCGTTCTTCGAAGGCAACTGCCGCCACGCGGACAATCCGCTGGCCGAGGAAGCCCCGAAAAAGACGACCGACTACCGCTCGTCGGGCACCACGGCAAACGCCCATCCTTCAACGCCCTCACCGTCCGCGATGGTATCGCGGCCGATGACGGGGAGCGGCGCCACGGCGGCAGCGTACACACCGCTCAAATCGAATTAACCGATCGGCCTGACGGCCTGCCAAACCCCGCTTCGAGAAATCGAGGCGGGGTTTTGCGTTCGGGCTATTCCAAGTCCTCGATCTTCTCTTTGGCCTTGCCGCCGACGGCCTGGGCCAGGGCCGCAGCCATGAAGGGATCGAGATCGCCGTCGAGCACGTCCTCCGGCGAACGGCTCTCGACACCCGTGCGCAAGTCTTTCACAAGCTGATAAGGCTGTAGGACGTACGAGCGGATCTGGTGCCCCCAGCCGATGTCGCTCTTTTCGCCGACGAAAGCGCCGGTTTCCGCCTGCTTCTTCTCGAGATCGATCTCATAGAGCCGCGAGCGCAGCATGTCCCAGCAATTGGCGCGGTTCTGGTGTTGCGAGCGCTCGGTTTGGCACGACACCGCGATGCCCGTCGGCAGATGGGTGATGCGCACCGCGCTTTCCGTCTTGTTGACGTGCTGTCCACCCGCCCCGGAAGAGCGATACACGTCGATCCGGACTTCCTTTTCGGGAATGTCGATCTCTATGGTCTGGTCGATCACGGGATAGACCGTGACCGAAGAGAAGCTGGTGTGTCTTCGGGCGTTCGAATCGAAGGGCGAGATGCGCACCAGCCGGTGCACGCCTGCCTCGCTCTTCAGCCAGCCATAGGCGTTCGGGCCTTTGACCAGCACAGTCGCGGACTTGATGCCGGCGCCCTCGCCTTCGCTTTCTTCGAGATATTCGAGCTTGTAGCCTTTCTTCTCGGCCCATCGCGTGTACATGCGCATGAGCATCTCCGCCCAGTCCTGGCTCTCGGTGCCGCCCGCTCCCGCATGAATCTCCAGGTACGTATCGTTGGCGTCCGCTTCGCCCGACAGCATGGATTGCAGCCGCAACTCGTCGGCGCGCCTCGCCAGTGCGGCGATGGATTTCTCGGCGTCGGCCACCATCGCCGTATCGTTCTCGGCGGCGGCCAGCTCGATCAGGCCGTGGGCGTCGGCCAGCTCGGTTTCCAGTTTGCGCACGGACGACAGCGCCTCGTCGAGCCGCTGGCGCTCGCGCATAAGCTTCTGGGCTTCCTGCGGATTGTTCCAGATGGAGGCGTCTTCGGCTTTGGCGTTTAACTCGTCGAGGCGGCGGACGGACTTGTCCCAGTCAAAGATGCCTCCTCAGCAGGGCGATGGCCTGCTGGATGTCGTCGATGTTGCGTTCGGTTTCCGGGCGCATGGGAGATCACTCAGGTGGAGGCGCTGATATAGGGGCCAAGTGCCGTTCAGTATAGCCCGCCGGTACCCTCGCCGACCTGGCTGGGCGTCGTGGTGTTGGGGCCGGCCGGGGTGTCGCCGCCGATCACGATCTGAGGCGGCGCCCCGGGATCGCCAGGCGCCGTTCCCGACTTGAAGGCCTCTTCGATCGCTCCCGGCGTGCCTTCCGCCACCACCGCGCCCGTCAGGTGGTCCACGGGAACGAACTCGATTCCGGGCGGCACTCGGAACGGCGTCGGCGGTACATCCGCCAGCGCACCCTTCATAAAATCGCGAAAGACCGGCGCGGCGACGGTAGCGCCCTGCTCAAGCCTGCCGAGCGTGCGCGGATTGTCGAAGCCGACATAGACACCGCACGCTAAGTCGGGCGAGAAACCGACGAACCAGGTGTCCTTGGACTCGTTCGAAGTACCCGTCTTGCCGGCCAGCGGCTTGCCGACGGCCAACACCGAGCGGCCGGTGCCGCGTTCCACCACGCCCTGCAGCAGGGAAACGATCTGATAAGCCGTGTTCGGATCCATGATCTGCTCGCGCGTGTCGGCCAGCAGCGGTTCAGCCTGGCCATGCCAGTTGGGGTCGTTGCAGCCCTCGCATGGGCGCGCATCGTGGCGCCATATCGTCTTGCCGTTGCGGTCCTGGATGCGGTCGATCAGCGAGGGCGTGATCTTCTTGCCGCCGTTGACGAATTCCGCATAGCCGGTGGTCATCCTGAGCAGCGTCGTTGCCGTCGAGCCCAGGGCGTTGGCTAGCAGCGGCTGCAGGTGATCGTAAACGCCGAAGCGGTCGGCGTAAGGCACGATCTTGTCCATGCCCACGGCCTGTGCCAGACGGACGGTCATCAGGTTCTTGGAAAGCTCGATGCCGCGGCGCAGCGTTGCCAGGCCGATAAACTTCTTCTCGAAGTTCTCCGGGCGCCAAAGCGGCAGCCCGGGGCCCTGCTGGATCACAAAGGGTGCATCCAGCACCTTGGCGACCGGCGTGAAGCCGTTGTCGAGCGCGGCGGCGTAGACGAACGGCTTGAAGGCCGAACCGGGCTGGCGCAGTGCCTGCATGGCGCGGTCGTACTGGCTGGAGGCGTACGAAAACCCGCCGGACAGAGCCAGGACACGGCCCGTGTGAGGATCCATCGCCACGATGCCGCCGTTGACTTCCGGCACCTGGCGCAAGCCGAACATGCGAAGACCGGCATTTGGTTGCACGTCCAGTGCTTCGACGTAGATCAAATCGCCGATTTTCACGACGTCCTGAGGCTTGACAGGCTGCGCGCCGACGTCGGCGGTTTCCTTGATTTCCTTGCGCGCCCATAGGAGTTCGCTGAACGGGATGCGCGCCAGCGTGCCGTCGTTCAGCCCTATGCGCGCGCTCTTGTCCGGCGAAAATCCCAGCACCACGGCGACCCGCCAAGTGTCGATGCCCGACTGGTTGGCGACGCTCTTCAGCGTTGTCTGCCAATCGCCGTTGACATTGATGTTGCTGACCGCGCCGCGCCAGCCGTGCCGCCGGTCGTACCGCACCAGCCCCATGCGCAAGGCGTTCACGGCATAGTTCTGCAATCGCGTGTCGAGGGACGAACGCACCTGCAGACCGCCGTCGTAGAGCGCCTGCTGGCCGTATTTGGCATAAAGTTCGCGCCGCACTTCCTCGACAAAATAATTCGCGTCCTCCGCCTGGCTGCCGAGCGGGCGCGTATTGGCGTTCAAAGGTTCCGCGATCGCGGATTTTGCCTGTTCCTCGGTGATGTAGCCGTTCTCTTCCATCTGCCCGATGACCCAATTGCGGCGGTCGACGGCGGCTTGGTGGTGGAACCGCGGGTCGTAATGGCTGGGCGCCTTGGGCAACGCTGCGAGAAACGCCACTTCGGCAATATCGAGATCGTCCAGCGACTTACCGAAATAGTTCAGCGCCGCTGCGGCCACGCCGTAGGAGTTCTGGCCGAGATTGATCTCGTTCAGATAGAGTTCAAGGACCTTTTCCTTCGAATAGGTGGAATCGATGCGCAATGCGAGGACCACTTCGCGGATTTTGCGCGCGATGCGGACATCGGAATTGAGCAAGAAGTTGCGCGCCACCTGCTGCGTGATGGTCGAAGCACCTTCAGGGCGGCGGCCGGCAACGACTTTGCCGATGTCCTTGAACGCCGCTCGCAGCATGCCGCTCGGATCGACGCCCGGATGGTTGAAGAAATTGCGGTCCTCAGCCGAAGTGAACGCTTCCACCACCAGCTTGGGCACGAAGGCAATCGGCACGAACACGCGCCGCTCGCGCGCATATTCCCCGATCACCGTTCCGTCGCCGGCATAGACGCGCGTGGTGACGGGCGGGGCGTAGTTCTGCAACGCCTCGACGCTCGGCAGGTCGCGCGTGACGGACCAGATGTAGAGCACGACCCCCAACGCGGCGAGGATCAGAAGGACGGCCGCAGACAATCCGCCGTAGACCACGGCACGGGCGCGCCAGGAACTCCAGGATCCCAGCCAGTAATCCCAAAACCGCAGTTCCGTCGTGGCGGCCGGCGGCTCGTCAAGCGGCTCGACGTCCGTCCGCGGCTCGCTGCTGGCATTCTTGGAAAAGCCGTCTGGGGCGAGGGGAAGTTCCCAACCTCCTAAGTTCGGGGAAGACTTCGGCGTCGGCAAGACAACAGGCTCAATGGTCCGCACCGGTTCATCCATCGCGGCAATTTTCGCCTCAGCCGAGGCGATGGGTTCCGGCGGCGGCACCGCGACCGGCTCGCCGGCCCACGCTGGTTCATCCATCACGACTGTTTCCGTCTCGGCCGCGCCGACGGACTCCGGTGGCGGTACGACGGGTTCCGCCGGCCTTTCCTGCGCCTCAGGGGTACCGTCGTCCGGCGCGGGGTGCTCTTCTGTTCTATCGTTCATGGAACGCGATTATGACCGTGCAAAGCCATTCCGTCACGGCACGCCTTGGGCCGTTTTTTGCTCGCCCGTTGCTGCAGTTGCGAAATGGCGATCTACGGCCTCTGCGATAGCATTGGCGACGCCGTCGCGCCAAGCGGGAGATTTCAGTTGTTCTGTGTCGTGCGCGTTCGACAGGTAACCAAGCTCGATCAGCACCGCAGGCACGTCCGGAGCCTTCAGTACAACCAGCGCGGCGGAACGATGGGGCTGGCGTGGTAATATGTCCGTAGCATGTGAAAGTCCCGCAATGGCCGTTTCCGCAAAACGTGACGATTTGTTCATCGTGTCGCGCTGCGCCAAGTCTATGAGGATGGGCGCTACGGCGGAATTATCGCCCGACAGATCGACGCCGGCGATGATGTCGGACTGGTTCTCTTTTGCGGCCAGCGCGGCGGCTTCCTTGTCCGATCCCTTCTCCGACAGCGTATAGATCGAAAGCCCTTCGACAGCCGGATCGTGGATGGAATCCGCGTGGATCGAGATAAAGAGGTCCGCGTGCCAGGCGCGCGCCATGTTCACCCGCTGACGCAGGGGAACATAAACATCGCTGTCTCGCGTCATGTGCACCGCATAGCCGTGCGCCTGGAGTGTTTTTTTCAATCTTAGCGCTTCGGCAAGCACTATGTCCTTTTCCATCGTCCCGTCCGCACCCACTGTGCCCGAATCGATGCCACCATGCCCCGGATCGATGATGATGATCTTCCCGCCGGACGCTTGCGGAAGCACGGCCATCTGCGGTGGCGGCGCTGCCATCTGTTCGGCGGCGTATTCCCTGGCTTTGAGGTCTGCGGGCCAGCCGGCCGTGCGGTCGAATTTTGCCTGCGTGGTCGGAAACAAATCGATGACGACACGGTAGCCGTAGCCGTTCGACGGCGGCAGAACGAGCGCATCGCTCACCTGAACCGGCTGGTTGAGATCGATCACAAACCGGGAATTGCCGGGCCGGAACAACCCATAGCGGTAACTTTTCACGGCCCCCTGGCCTGTCGGCAGCGGCGGGCCTTCCAGGTGCCACCGCACGGCGGGCATATCGATGACCACGCGGCTCGGGTTCGTCAGAGTGAAGGTGCGTATATCGACCGGATCGGACAATTCCACCACGAAGCGGGTGCGATCGGGATGCTCGCCGATGCGCGCGCTCAGCACGATGGATTCGGAAGGCTGGACCCCGGTCTTGGCCGCCTCGCCATTCTGCGGAATTGGGGGAGCCTGGTCCGGCGTCTTCCGCAGGATTTTGGCGATGACATCGTCAACCGTACGCGGCGCCGGGGTTGCCGCATCCTTGGCTGCCGCACCCCCTGCGACTAGGCAAACCACTATGCCTAAAGCGATATTTCGAACTTTTCGCATCGCTTCCGGAGCAATCCCGACCCTCGAACCGAGAGTTGTGCATAAACTATTTACGCTTCGTTAGCACCTTAGGAATTTGACTATTTCAAAGGGCTTCCTCTTGCCGTGGTGCGGCAGGACACCTACAAATGCTTAAAGCTGCGTCGCAAAAGGGCAAGCTTCGGCTCGCCCAAAGGATCCGGACGCAGGCCAGAAAAATCCGAGGACAAGCCTCGGGATTTGGCCGCCAGGTTTCCCTGCCACGGCAGCAGCTTTCCCCTCCAGGCGGCTTGGTGCTGTCTGGCCGCAAAACGTGATGAGATGAACGACCTAGCGTACGCCTATTTGCACCAGCCCGCGGCACTGCCGCTGGCGGCGGCACGGCGGCGCTTGTCCCCAACAAGGTGGCCCATTTTGAGCCCGGATCGCGCGTCCAGGCGCACGGCTGGCTCCGGCGCGCCGCCTGGAGATTTCTATGCCCAAGCGTATGTTGATCGATGCAAGCCACCCGGAAGAGACCCGGGTCGTCGTCCTCGACGGACAAAAAGTCGAAGAATTTGATTTCGAGGCCGCATCCAAGCGGCCGCTCAAAGGCAACATCTATCTCGCCAAGGTGACGCGCGTGGAGCCGTCGCTGCAAGCGGCTTTCGTCGAATACGGCGGGAACCGGCAAGGCTTCCTCGCCTTTTCGGAAATCCATCCGGACTATTACCAAATCCCCGTCGCGGACCGCATGGCGTTGATCGCCGAACAAGAGGCTGACGCGCGCCACCGGCAGGAAGACGATTTCGAATCCTTCGAAATCGGCTCGGGACAGAAGGCCGGCGTCACGGCGGAAGAGGTGTCAAGCTCGGGAGCAGAGGAGGCCTCCGTTTCCGGGATAGAAGATTCAGACACCGACAAATTCGGCAAAACTCTGACGGAAGACGACGGCCCCGACCAGGATGAGCCGTCGGGAGCGGACACTTTCCTAGGTGAAACTGACCAAGAAGAGCGCTCGACCGACGAGGACGATGCTGGGGATCAGAGCGGTGTGGCTGAAGCTCTCACCGAGGCAAACTCGGACGACGACGAGACGTTCGAGCCCGAAGACATTTCAACGCGAGAGGCCGCCACCCAGCCTTCCGGCGTCGAACCCGAAACCGGCGATGCCGCACAGCCGCTGCAGGCGAAACGGCCGTCGCAGCGTTGGATGCGCCGGCGCCATTACAAGATCCAGGAAGTCATCAAGCGCCGCCAGATCATCCTGGTGCAGGTGGTCAAGGAAGAACGCGGCAACAAAGGCGCGGCGCTCACGACCTATCTTTCGCTGGCCGGCCGTTATTGCGTGCTGATGCCCAATACACCGCGCGGCGGCGGCATCAGTCGCAAGATCACCAATGCGAACGACCGCAAGCGGCTGAAATCGGCGGCCCAGACACTCGAATTGCCGGAAGGCATGGGACTCATTATCCGCACGGCGGGCGAGAACCGAACCAAGGTCGAGATCAAGCGGGATTACGAATATCTGCTGCGCCTGTGGGACACGATCCGCGAGCTGACGCTGAAATCCAACGCGCCCGCCTGCGTGTACGAGGAAGGCGATCTGATTAAGCGCGCCATTCGCGACCTCTACAATAAGGACGTCTCGGAGGTCGTTGTCGAGGGTGATGGCGGTTATCACAACGCAAAAGATTTCATGCGAATGCTGATGCCGTCTCATGCGAAAAATGTGAAGTCCTACAAGGAGGCGGTGCCGCTCTTCCAACACCACCACATCGAGGCGCAACTCGA
Organism: Alphaproteobacteria bacterium; assembly: GCA_028871795.1. Taxonomy (GTDB): domain Bacteria; phylum Pseudomonadota; class Alphaproteobacteria; order Micropepsales; family Micropepsaceae; genus Rhizomicrobium. The sequence goes on from JAGWMG010000006.1 coordinate 55,788, forward strand.
TGCGATGTTCCAACCGACCATCACACTCAAGTCCGGCGGCTACATCGTCGTCAACCAGACTGAAGCGCTCGTTGCCATCGACGTGAATTCGGGGCGCGCGACCCGCGAGCATTCGATCGAGGACACTGCCACCAAGACGAACCTCGAAGCCGCCGACGAGATCGGCCGCCAGCTGCGCCTGCGCGATCTGGCCGGCCTCATCGTCATCGACTTCATCGACATGGAAGACAGCCGCAACGACCGCACTGTCGAAAAACGGATACACAACGCGGTGAAGAACGACCGCGCGCGGGTGCAGATCGGAAAAATCAGCCAATTCGGTCTGCTCGAAATGTCGCGCCAGCGTCTACGGGCCGGCGTTGTCGCCGGCTCCACCGTGCCCTGCCCGCACTGCGGCGGCCAAGGCATCGTACGCTCGGTCGAATCGACATCGCTGCGCGTGCTGCGCGGACTGGAGGAAGAGGCCCAGCGTCAGCGCGCGGACGGCCTTGTCGTGCGCGTCGCGACCGACGTCGTCATCTACACGCTGAACCAGAAGCGCCGCGAACTCGCGCGCCTGGAAAGCGAATACGACATCGCCATCAGCTTCGATCCCAAAGAGGGTCTCAAGGCCGGCGACTTCGACATCGAACGTGTCGGGCAACGCGATCCGGAAACCCGCCCAAAACCGGTGATGCCGGTCGAGGTCGCTCCGCCGGCCGTCGAGGCGGAGGCCGAGCCGGAGATCGTCGAGGAGATCGAGTCCGCCCCTTCCGAAGATACAATGCATGAGGAAATACCGGCGGAATCCCGTCAACACCTGCAGCCGGGCGACAGCGGCAGCCGCCGTCGTCGGCGGCGGCGCCGTCGAGGCGGTCGTGATCGCGACCATCCGCTGCAGGGCGATCAGCGCCCCGAACACGATGCCCCGCAGATTGCGGACGGCAATGGCCGCGAAGCCCGTAGCGGCAACACGGCTGGGGCCGTCGAGGAGACGGACAAGCGCCCCGTTCAGGCGGCGCAAAACGGCGAAAGTCCGCCGAGCGAACAACAAGGACAATTCGGCGAAGGCCGCCGGCGCAGACGCCGGCGCAGACGCGGACGCCGCGGCGGTCGCGACCGGGAAAACATTGGCGGCGAACAGCGCGCCGACGGCGACGCACCGGCCTCGGTTGACGCACCGGTCAACGATCGTTACGGCCAACCGGACGAAATAGACACCACGCCCCGCGAGGAACCGCGAAATCTACCGGAAATGCGCCCGGCCGTTCCGCCTGAAGCCATTCCCAATGCCGCCTCGACGCCCGTCTGGTCGCTCGAGGTGGAACGCACCCAGCCGCCGCGAAAGCCAGTCGCTGAAAAAGTGCAGGCACCCGAACCGCCCGCGGCGCCCGACGCGCCGCCGCGCGAGACCGCGCCGCAGCCCAGCAAGAAAGGCTGGTGGCAGAGGGCGTTCAGGACGGACTGATCGAAGCCGCTCGCTAATTCGGCGTTACGGCGGCACCCAGTCCGCTCGCTGCCGGATCCGGCAGCGCCGCGCACACGCTGCCGCCGCAGATGATCGCATTCACCGTGTCGTATGGCGCAACGCCGGTGGAGCGAAGTTCATTGCGGGTAACGATTTCCTCGTCATGCGCAATGCGAGTCAGGGCATACGCTATCGCCGCGCTGCCGTTGGGCCCGCCTGCACCGGCGCCGGCAAGTGTCGCCGGCCGGTCGCCACTCGGACTCGCAATCACAGGCGTAAGGAATGCGGAAGCCAAGCCGGTTGCATCCGACGACGGTGCCCGCGCCAGAGTCACGCCGGTACCCAACGCCGTGTGACCGGACCCGAAGGGACCGTTCATCGTCACGGCGCAGGCGACCGCCTGACCGGTTGCGTCCGTCGCCGCAAACCCGGTAGCACCGAGATCTTTCGGCAGGCTGTTGAGCTTGAAGTTGTCGAGCGTTTGCTTGACGGCCACGATCACCGCAGCCTCCGCGTCCTTCGCGCCGGTCGGCGTCGCCTGCGCGCGGCTCAAATTGTCGAGCAGCGCGCCGGCAAAGGCGCCCGCGCCGGTACGGGACGCCGGCAGGAACACATAGTCGCCGCCCATCTGCATAACACGCGGAGTCGTGCGCTCCGCCTGATAAGACGCAAGATCGGCAAGGCCGATAGCGCCGCCTTGCGATGCGGAATAGGCGGCGATCTTTTCGCCGACGGCACCCGTATAGAATGCGTCGGCGCCCCCCGTCCGGATCGACGACAAGGTTTCCGCAAGATCCAGATTCGTCGCGATGCTTCCGGTGCTCTTGAGATGGCCGGATTCATCCATGAATTCCGCCGCCAGACCGGCATCGAGGCGAACCACATCCGCCGCATCGTTGAGACGGAGCGCCAAGGCCTTCGAAATCGGAAAGCCCGTGCGGGCGTAGACTTCCGCCGGCGCAATCACCTTCTGCCAGGGAAGTGCGCCATAAGCGCTTTGCATCAGCGCAAATCCACGGACAACGCCCGGCACCGCGTAGGCGCCGCCCCCGGTTACGTCGCGCGCCAGAAAATCGAACTCCTCACTCTGATTGTGCGCCGGATCGTGAACGATGCAGATGCCTCCGCCGCCAAGCCCCGCCGAGACCGGATAGGTGACGGACAGCGCAAAATACATTGCCGTGGCCGCATCGACCGCGTTGCCGCCTTGCGCCAGCGTGGCGGCCCCCACTTTCACGGCAAAGGGTTCATCGCCGACCACCTGCGCCGTGGCTTGGTCCGACCTGTCGAGCCCCAGCGTGCTGCCGACGTCTACCGAACAACCCGCGAGAAGAAAAAGGCCGGCCGTACCGGCGAAGAGGCGTGAGCAAAACATGAACCGGGTGTAATCCTTGGCTGTTTGACGACGAAACGGTACGGTGGTGTCCGTTGACGCACGAATTGGACAAACCTACCGTTCTCCTGAAGGGCGAGAGGAGAGTGCAAGCCTTGACGATTTGCAACCCTTTGCGGCAGTTTCCGGGACACAGCGTCTTCCGGCCGATTTCAGGGCGCGTGGTCGCCTTCCTGGTGGGCTTCTTAGGCCCATTTGGCGCGATGGTCACGCCCGCCTCCGCGCAGGGCATCACCTTGCTGCAGGATACAGAGACCGAAAGGCTTCTGCATTCCTATGAGGACCCGATCCTGCACGTGGCGGGCATCGATGCCAACGCGGTCAAGATTTACATCGTCAACGACACGTCGTTAAACGCCTTTGTCGCGGAAGGACAGAACATTTTCTGCAATGCCGGCCTGTTTATCCAACTCAAGAACCCCAACGAACTCACCGGCGTTCTGGCACACGAAACCGGCCATATGGCCGGCGGACACCTCATCCGCGACACCCGCGCCATCGAGAAGGCCGAAATCCCCATGTTGCTGTCGATGGTGGTGGGAATGGCCGCAGCCATCGCGGGCGCGGGCGAAGCCGGCATGATCCTGATGGGGATAGGCCAAAGCGCCGCACAGGCCCAGTTTCTGAGTTTCAGCCGGGTCCAGGAAGCCACGGCCGACCAGATGGGCCAAAGGTTCCTGCGGGAGACGCATCAGTCCGGCCTGGGCATGGTGCATGTGTTCGATCGCATGGCCAACGAATCGGCCAGGGCGGGCGTCGACGAAAAGCAGTTCGCCAGTGACCATCCTGCGGACCGCGACCGCGTCGCCTTGATGGAGGATGAAGCGGACGCCTCCCCATACCGCGACGTCCCCGACAGTCCGGCGTCAATTCATGCGTACGAAATGGTCCAGGCGAAGGTGATCGGCTTTCTGCTGCCCGTGCGGGACGTGCTTTACCGCTATCCCCTTTCGGACAAAAGCGAACCGGCCCGCTATGCCCGCGCCATGGTCTACATGCGGATGCCGGATCTTCCGAAGGCGCTCGCGGAGATCAACAGCCTGATCAAGGATGAACCTAAGAACCCGTACTTTTACGAGGTGCTCGGCCAGATATATGTCTCGATGAGCCAGCCCACGAAGGGCATAACGCCTTATCAGACCTCGGTCGACCTCCTGCCTGACGCGCCCGAATTGCGCGTGTCCCTGGCGGCGGCGCAAATTGCGACCGAAAGAAAACCCGTCGAAAAAGCTGCGATCGACAACCTCAAGATTGCCCTGCAGCAGGATAACGATCAGCCATTCGCGTGGTACGAGATGGCCCAGGCTTATAGCGATCTGGACAACGAACCGATGGCAAATCTGGCGACTGCGGAACGCTATTATGTGTTCGGTGCCATACAACCTGCTGCCATGTTCGCGGGACGCGCCCGACAAAAGCTTGCCAAAGGCTCGCCGGACTGGGAACGTGCGAACGACATCATCGCGGTGGCTGCAACACAGCCGAAGCAACAACGATCGGAATGAATCCCATGAGCGAGCAATGGAAGATGGCCGTCATAGGCGGCGCAATCGGCGCGGCCTTGGCGGTGGTGATTGTGTTTGCAGCGGGCAGGTTCGGGTATCTCCCGGGTACGAGCGACACCAGAATCCACGACTACCTTCTGGCGCATCCCGACTTACTCGTGGATATGACAGACAAGCTACAGACGCAGGAAGCGGACAAGGAACAGCGGACCCTTCAGGCCGCCGTCGATAAAGTCGGACTCAAGCGCTTCATAAATCCGTCCGTCGCCTATCTCACCGGTCCCGCCGACGCGAAGAACACGTTTGTCGAGTTCTTCGATTACAATTGCGGCCACTGCCGAAACAATTTCCCCGTCGTCAAAAAATTCTACGAGACACACAAGAACGACACGCGCTTTGCGTTCGTCGATTATCCGGTCTTCGGCGACGCCTCGACGGCGGCGGCGCGCGCCTCTGTCGCCACGCGGCGCCAGGGCGATCGCTATATCGCCTTGCATTTCCAGCTTATGAGCGAAGCAATGCCTATCGATGCCAATTTGCTCTCCGCCGATGCCAAGAAGGCCGGTGTCGATATGGGACGGTTAGATAACGACATGAAAGACCCTAACATCGACCGAACGCTCGCTACCGCACACAAGCTGGCGGAGGAGGCGCGGTTCCAAGGCACGCCGACGTTCATCGTCAACGGGAAAGTGCATGAAGGCGAAATTACCGAGGCCGAGCTGAAGGCTCTCTTGAAAAGCTGAGACTCAAATCAGTCCCGCCAGCGGGCTCGACGGATCCGCGTAGCGCTTCTTGGCCATGCGCCCCGCGACATAGGCGAGACGCCCCGCCTCTACGGCATGACGCATCGCACGGGCCATCATAATCGGGTCCTTGGCTTCGGCGATGGCCGTGTTCATCAGCACCGCGTCGCAGCCGAGTTCCATCGCCACAGCAGCATCCGACGCCGTACCCACGCCGGCATCCACGATCACCGGCACTTGCGCCTCCTCGACGATCATGCGGATGCCGACCGGATTCTGCACGCCCAGACCCGACCCGATCGGTGCCGCAAGCGGCATGATCGCGCAAGCGCCCAATTCTTCCAACCGCTTCGCCATCAAAGGATCGTCGCTGCAATAGACCATGACCTGGAATCCCTCCTTCAGGAGCAGCTCGGTGGCACGCAACGTCTCGATCATGTTCGGATAAAGCGTCTTTTTGTCGCCCAGAACTTCCAGCTTCACCAGCGTCCAGCCGCCGGCCTCACGCGCCAGGCGCAAGGTGCGAACCGCATCCTCGCCGGTAAAGCAGCCCGCCGTGTTCGGCAGATAAGTGTATTTCTCGGGATCGATGAAATCGACCAGCCGTTCTTGATTCGGATCGGTCAGGTTCACCCGGCGCACCGCGACCGTGACGATCTCCGCCCCGCTGGCCTCCAGCGCCGCGGCGTTCTGAGCGTAGGTTTTGTACTTGCCTGTGCCGATGATCAAACGCGAGCGGTAGGTCTTGCCGGCGATAACCAAGGGCTTGTCCCGCAGCGGTTCGTTGCCCCCGCCGATGAACTGGACGATCTCCAGCTTGTCGCCCTCCCCCACGACCGTCTGCCCATATTGTGAGCGCGGCACGATTTCGCGATTGCGTTCCACGGCGATCTTGGCAGGATCGAGTCCCATACCGGTCAAAAGCGCGGCTACGCTGACAGAAGAGCCAAGCTGGCGGGCTTCCCCGTTAATAGTCACTGTCACGTCCATAAAGACTGTTCCCGATTGGTTGTTTGCCTCGCCCCGATTGCCCAGTATAAAGCGGAGTTCGAAAGCGTTAACGGAGCCGTTCTTGGCCAAGAAGCCCCTTCCGATATATGTCCTTAACGGCCCGAACCTCAACCTCCTCGGTCTGCGCGAGCCGGAAATCTATGGTCGCACCACGTTGAACGAGATCGGCAAGATGGTGGCCAAGCAGGCGAAAACCCACGGACTTTCCGTCGTTTTCCGCCAATCCAACCACGAAGGCGAGCTGATCGACTGGGTCCAGGAAGCGCGCACCAAATCGGCCGGGATGATCCTCAACGGCGGAGCTTATACGCACACCTCCCTCGCGCTGCATGACGCTCTGCGCGCCCTGGACAAGCCGCTGGTGGAAATCCATCTCTCGAATCCCTTCGCACGGGAGGAATTCCGCCACCATTCGTACATCAGTTCCCTCGCCAAGGGCGTGATCGTCGGATTCGGTGCAGGCAGCTACCTGCTGGCCGTGGACGCACTGGCCTCTCTCCTTGAAGGGCCGGCCGCATGAACATGAAGGACGTAAAGGCGATTGGGGCGCGCCTTGCCGCCGGCGGAAAGGTAAAATCCCTGCCGGCCATCGATGCTACGGCGATTCGCGAATTGGCAGAGCTGCTGGCCGAGACCGGCCTGACCGAGATCGAGATCGAACAAGGCGGCGCGCGGCTGCGCGTGGCGCGCCAGCCCGGAGGCACCTTCGCCGTCTCCACGGCACCCGTTGTCGCCCCTGTCGCGATGGCCGCCGCGGAAGCGCCTACACAGAAAGGCTCGCAAGCCGGTGCCGTGACATCGCCCATGGTCGGCACCGTCTATGTCGCGCCGGAGCCCGGCAAGCCGCCGTTCGTGAAGGTGGGCGACCAAGTGCAGGAAGGCGATACGCTGCTGATCGTCGAAGCGATGAAGACGATGAACCCTATCCTCAGCCCGCGCGGCGGCACGGTGAGCGAAGTGTTCGTGCATGACGCCGAGCCGGTCGAATTCGGCCAGCCCCTACTTGCAATCTCGTGATGTTCGAGAAAGTCCTCATTGCAAACCGTGGCGAGATCGCGCTGCGCATCAACCGCGCCTGCAAGGAAATGGGGATCGCGACCGTCGCGGTACATTCTACCGCCGACGCCGACGCCATGCATGTGCGTCTCGCCGACGAAAGCGTCTGCATCGGACCGCCGCCGGCCGCGCAGTCCTACCTCAATATTCCCGCGATCATTTCCGCCTGCGAGATCACCGGCGCGCAAGCGATCCATCCGGGCTACGGTTTCCTGTCGGAGAACGCGCGCTTCGCGGAGATCGTGAAGGAGCACGGCATCACCTTCATCGGACCGGAGCCCAAGCATATCCGGCTGATGGGCGACAAGATCGCCGCCAAGCAGGCCGCGAGGGACGTCGGCATCCCGACCGTTCCCGGTTCCGAGGGCGCCGTCGGCTCCGACGAAGAAGCCACGCGCATCGCCGCGGACATCGGCTATCCGGTCCTCATCAAGGCGTCGGCGGGCGGCGGCGGCCGCGGCATGAAAGTCGCGCACAAGCCGGCGGACCTGAGGCTTGCACTCACCACAGCCCGCGCCGAGGCGAAGACCGCCTTCGCGAACGACGCAGTCTATATCGAGAAATATCTCCAAAAGCCGCGCCATATCGAAATACAGGTGCTGGCCGACGGCGCGGGCCAGGTGGTGCATCTGGGCGAGCGCGATTGCTCGTTGCAGCGCCGCCATCAGAAGGTCATGGAAGAGGCCGGCAGCCCGGCGCTCAACGACGCCCAGCGCAAGGACATCGGCGGCACCGTCACGCGCGCCCTGGAAAAGCTCGGCTATCTCGGCGCGGGCACGGTCGAGTTCCTTTACGAGGACGGGCGCTTCTATTTCATCGAGATGAACACGCGTCTGCAGGTGGAACATCCGGTGAGCGAAGCGATCACCGGAATCGACATCGTGCGCGAGCAGATCCGCATCGCCGGCGGAGCGCCGCTCGAAATCAAGCAAGGGGACATCGGCTTCTCCGGCCACGCCATCGAGTGCCGCATCAACGCGGAGAATCCCTACACCTTCCTGCCCTCGCCCGGCCTCATCACGCAATTCCACACGCCGGGCGGGCTGGGCGTGCGTTTCGATTCCGCGATCTACGCCGGCTACCGCATCCCGCCCTATTACGACAGCCTGGCGGGCAAGCTGATCGTTCACGGCCGAAGCCGCAACGAATGCCTGATGCGCCTGCGTCGGGCGCTCGACGAAGTCGTGGTCGGCGGGATCGAGACCACCATTCCGCTGTTCCAGAAGCTGGTGCGCGAGCACGACATCCTCGACGGCGACTACAATATCCACTGGCTGGAGCATTTTCTGGCGAAGAAGGGAGCCTGACAAACCGAAGGCGGGACTCGTGGACGCTTCATCGACAGCGACACGATCCCGCCTTCGGCGCAAAGCTACGGCAGGCAAGTGGAATCCGCCCGACGCGGAAACCGCGAGCACCTTTGCTTTTCCACGGGCTGCGCAGAGCAGGCGTTTCGCAGTTCCGGCCGCTCCTGGCGGCCTTTTCGCCGGCTCACTCCGTTCGGATGCACGCGAAATCGCACCCTTGACCCTGTATGTTTCCGCGTCGGCTATGCACTGATCCTGGCGGCGGCCCGTCGGCCGCCTGTGGTACGCCTCCATTGTCGGTGAAGCATCGCGAACGGATGCTATGCGTGTGAGATGGGGTGCGGAAGACGCGATTCAAGGGGCGCGAAGAAAAAGTTTGTGCGAATCCAACGCATTACAGTTCGCATACGGATCGACGATCCGCAACATGGAAAATGTCTTGTTCGCCGCGAGGCGGACGTTCATCCGACCGCACTGTAGGTCCCAGATGCGCCAATTCCGCCCTTTCGTTGACGCGTTCAGTTTCCTCGACTGTGTTTTGTTTCGACCGACGGTGGTGCCGGTACCGCATTCCTTGGGAAAAGGAATTGAATTGCTTCGGGAAAACGCCTGGCCCATGCGTCTTCATCGTGTGTGGCATCGGGATCGATTTCGACGCGGACTTCCCCGGGTTTGAAGGTCGCTGACCGCAAGTTGGCTGCAAGTTGGCTCAGCATTTTTGCCGAGGTTTCATTCTCGCCGGGAAGCTTCCATTCCTTCATGCCGTAGCCAAGGTATGTGCGTGACGGTGCCATGGGAATCCCCACGGTGTCACGCACGAGCTGTCCGTTGCCGACCCAAAGAACGGGGCTCTCGCCGAGCACCTTGCCGAACACCGTCGGAGCCATGATGCCCACGTAGAGCGCAGCAACTCCACCATAGCTCGATCCGGCGATAGCGGTGTTCTCGGGACCCTTGCGAATGCGATAACGCGCCTCGGCCGCTGGCATCACGTCCTTCACCATGAACTCGGTTAGGCGAACTCCGCCGGTCGGTCCGCCACCGGGGTTTTGAATGTTGTCCTGCCAAGGAAGCCATTCGTAGGCACGACGTTCGCCGGCATGATCGATGCCGACGACGATAAGAGGTTCGACTTTTCCTTTGCCGATCAAACGCGTAAGCGTCTCATCCACTTGCCACTCTTTGTGGGCATATGACGTACAGATATCGAAGACATTTTGAGCGTCGAAGATGTAAAGTACCGGATAGTAACGACGTTCGTTGGTTGAATCGGAGTAACCGGGAGGCAACCACACGCGCAGTTTCCGGCTGTTTCCAAAGGTACTGCTCTGCAGATCGAAGATGTCGAGCTTGCCTGTGACGGTAGGCCGACAATCAGCGCCGGACGAAGCGTCTGCCGCGTGAAGCGGCAAGGCAACAACTGCCAGGAGTGCGACCAGTGTCAGTTTCATAACCGCCTCCGCCAAACCGTCATTTTTTCGTCACGCAGCAGCAAAATGCATATTGGCGCTCTTGCCAACCCGTCTTCGGGTCTGGGACGCGTCTTCAGTGCCGCAGACATGGGCATCTTCGCGGAACGAACATCCGCAAATGCCCGCATTCCCGCCGCTCGCGTTAGGGCCGCTGTCGCCCCGTAAGCGGCTGGCCCGCAACGCGAGGGCGATGGCTGCCTCAAGCCCGGCCATGACGAATTTGGTTTGTGCTATTCTCCCCCCATGCACGCCCCGCGGCTCACGCCCGAGATCCTGCTCAGCGCCTATGCCGAGGGACTGTTCCCCATGGCGGAGCGCCGCGACGATCCCACGCTCTATTGGGTGTCGCCGCAGAAGCGCGGCATCTTCCCGCTCGACACCTTCCACGTGCCCAAGCGCCTGGCGCGCACCGTGCGCAGCGACAGGTTTTCCGTGACCGCCGACACCGCGTTCGCCGGCGTGCTGCTGGCCTGCGCCGAGCCCGCGCCGGGACGCGAAGAGACCTGGATCAACGACGAGATCGTCCGCCTCTACACGGCGCTGCACTTGAGCGGCCACGCCCATTCGCTCGAATGCCGCCGCGAAGGCCGGCTGGCGGGCGGACTCTACGGCGTGCAGCTTGGCGGCGCCTTCTTCGGCGAAAGCATGTTCTCGCGCGAAACCGATGCCAGCAAGGTGGCGCTCGTCCATCTGGTGGCGCGGCTCAAGATGGGCGGATTCAAGCTGCTCGACGCGCAGTTCCTCACCGCGCATCTGGCGCGCTTCGGCGCCGTGGAAATCCCGCGCAAGACGTATCTCGCCAAGTTGAGCACGGCGATCGCCGCGCCAGCCTATTGGCCGGCGTCTTCCGGCAACTCCGGCATGCCTTCATTGGCGCCCGCATTGGGCGAAACGGGCTTGACCGGCGCGGCGGCCGTCACGGACGGAGCCTGGCCGGGCGCGTTGGTCTTGCAGCGGATCGCCCACACGTCATAGAGCGGATGCTGCATCGCGTTGAGGCCCGGACTGGAGGCGTACATCCAACCCGAATACACGCGCCGCGCCGGCTTGTCCGGGCGGCGATCGTCGATCTGCACGAAGGCCGAGGTCTCCGGCGTTTCGCTCGCGGGCGTCGAATAGCAGGTGCGCGCGACGATGGTCAGCGTGGCGAATTTCACCGGCACATTGAGCGGCGCCATGACGACGCTTGCCCGTCCCGTGATCTTGTCGAGGGCCCGCAATTCCAGGACGGCATGTGGATCGCTCGCCGCTGGCGCTGACGACGCCGGCGATGCCGCAGGCGGCGGCGCCGTAACGGACGGCGCAGGCGGCGGCGCAGCAGCCGTCGTAGGCGGCGTAGCCGGAAGGGCGAGGTCCGCCGGATCTCCAGACGACGACTGCGCCTGGGCAGCGACTGCCAGCACCGCCACGGTTCCCAGGATCGAACGCAACGTCATGGCTTGGGCGCACCGCTGTTGGCGTTATTGGGAGCATTGCTGCCCCCCGATCCTCCCCCGGAAAACTTAGACAGCAGATTCATCAAATCGATGGAGCCTTGCGTGTTGCGGATGCGGCCGCCGGCCATCAGCATCTTGTCGCTGCCGCCGGGCGAAATTGACAGATAGGAACTGCCGAGCAGGCCCGAGGACGTCACCATCAGCGACGAATCGTCGGGAATTTTCACATCGTCGTGGATATTCAGATGCACGATGACGAGATAGTCCTTCGGATCGAGGGTGAGCGCGGAAACTACGCCGACCTTGATTCCGGAGAGCCTCACGTCGGTGCCCACGGCGATGCCGTCCACGCGCGCCACCTTGGCCGTCAGTTCATAGCCCTCGACGGCCGCCGAGCCCGTGCTGCGATAGGCGAAGACGAGAAAGACGACGGCCACTGCCACGACGGCCGCGCCGATCAGCGTTTCTACGGTGTCGTTGTGCATCGTCTAGTTCGGGCTCCAGGGTTCGTAGTCGCCGGTCGCGGGCGCGCGCACGCCGCCGCGTGCCAGACTTCCGGGCGGATAATAGGCGCCTTCCATGCCGCTCATATTGGGCCGATGGTCCCTTTCCCACGTCCTGACCTTCGCCGGCCCGCTGGGCGGTTCCTTAAAGGTGTGATGCAGCCAGCCGTGCCAATCGGCGGGCACGCGCGAGGCTTCCACCGTGCCGTTGTACAGCACCCAGCGGCGCCTGCTGTTCTTGCTGCGGTAATAGCGGTTGCCATACTCGTCGGCGCCGACGGGCACTCCACGGAACCAAACGGTCAACAGCGTTCCCGGTGTGGCGTCCCGCCACCACACGAAAAGCATTCGCAGCAGCCGGCCCATGCGGTCCCTCAATCCTGTAGATTCGCAGGAATATAGAGGCGCAGCCCGGCGATAGCCAAGGGAATGGCTGGGCGCACGGCGAAAAGAGACATTCGCGCCCGCTCGCTCCGGTCGCCGGCCCTGTTCACAATCGATCCACAAAGCGTCTGCGACTTGTGTGTCATCGAAACGAAAAATTTTTCTGCACGATTCTGAAACCCCGCTTGACTCGCGGCTTTTCCAGCGCCCGTTAAGACCCCACATCTGGTGGGTAAGGTTTCGTTTACCACTTATCACTTGCGTACCCTCCGCGTTGGGGCCAATACTTTGCAGCAGTCGCTTCTCGCGACACCAAATCTGGCGGACCGAACTACCCCTAGCCGCCGGAGTTCATGCCGCACAGGCGAACTCCGCGGAGTGGGAAATTGTCCCCAAAACGGTGCCGGAAAGGTGATTGAGGGCTCAATTTTGCATCCGGTTGGGGGCTTTATGCGTATTCGGCGTCAATTCACCGTGGAAGGCCGTTCGCCCTATGACGGGATCGCATTCCGTCAAGGCACGAGCGAAATCAGAAATCCGGACGGTTCGGTCGTTTTCCGCCAGACGGACATCGAAATCCCCAATGAGTGGAGCCAGGTCGCCTGCGACGTTCTGGCGCAAAAATACTTTCGCAAGGCGGGCGTGCCCACAGCGCTGGTCCCGGTGCCGGAAGAAGGCATGCCCGAATGGCTGTGGCGCAAGATGGCCGACGGCAGCGAGACGACCGGCGAGACGTCGGCCAAGCAGGTGTTCGACCGCCTGGTGGGAACCTGGACCTATTGGGGTTGGAAAGGCGGCTATTTCGACAACGAGGCCGACGCCCGCGCCTTCCACGACGAACTTTGCCACATGCTGGCGACTCAGAAGGCAGCGCCCAACTCGCCGCAATGGTTCAACACCGGATTGCACTGGGCTTACGGCATCGACGGACCGAGCCAGGGCCATTACTACGTCGACTCCACGAGCGGCCGGTTGACCAAGTCCGTCTCCGCCTACGAGCATCCCCAGCCGCACGCCTGTTTCATCCAGTCCGTCAAGGACGATCTCGTCAACGAAGGCGGGATCATGGATTTGTGGACGCGCGAGGCGCGGCTGTTCAAGTACGGCTCGGGCACCGGAACGAACTTCTCGGCCCTGCGCGGCGAGAACGAGAAACTGTCCGGCGGCGGCAAGTCTTCCGGCCTGATGAGCTTTCTCAAGATCGGCGACCGCGCCGCCGGCGCCATCAAATCGGGCGGCACCACGCGGCGCGCCGCCAAGATGGTCATCGTCGACATCGATCATCCGGATATTGAGGACTTCATCAGCTGGAAGGTGATCGAGGAACAGAAGGTTGCGGCCATGGTGGCCGGTTCCAAGCTCGCCGAGAAACACCTGAAGGCGGTGCTGAAGGCTTGCGTCAATTGTGTGGGTTCGGGCGACGACTGCTACGATCCGAAGAAGAATCCGGCGCTGCGCCGCGAAGTGAAGGCCGCGCGCAAGGCGATGATTCCCGACAATTACATCGAACGGGTGATCTCCTTCGCCAGGCAAGGCTACGAGGACATCGACTTCCGCACCTATGACACCGATTGGGATTCGGATGCCTATCTTTCCGTTTCGGGCCAGAATTCCAACAATTCCGTGCGCGTCACCGACGCGTTCCTGCGCGCCGTGCTGGACGACGCCGACTGGCATCTGACGGCGCGCAAAGGCGGCGAAATCGTCAAGACCATGAAGGCGCGCGAACTGTGGGAAAAGGTTTCCTACGCCGCCTGGGCCTGCGCCGATCCCGGCATCCAGTTCCACACCACGATCAACGACTGGCACACCTGCCCCAAGGGCGGGGAAATCCGCGCCTCGAATCCGTGTTCGGAATACATGTTCCTGGACGACACGGCCTGCAATCTCGCGTCGCTCAACCTGTTGGCCTTCCGCAAGGAAGCGGACGGCAAGACCGTCTTCGACGTCGTCGCCTTCCAGCACGCGGTGAGGCTGTGGACGATCGTTCTCGAAATCTCGGTGCTGATGGCGCAGTTCCCGTCGAAGGAGATCGCGCAACTCTCCTACGACTACCGCACCCTGGGGCTGGGCTTCGCCAATATCGGCGGTCTGCTGATGGCTGCCGGCACTCCTTACGACAGCCGCGAAGGCCGCGCCGTCGCCGGCGCCATTGCGGCGCTGATGACGGGCGTCGCTTATGCCACCAGCGCCGAGATGGCGAGCGAACTGGGGCCCTTCCCCGAATTCGCCGCCAACCGCGAACCCATGCTGCGCGTGATCCGCAACCATCGCCGCGCCGCCTATGGCGAGAGCAAAGGTTACGAGGGCTTGTCCACCCCGCCGGTTCCGCTCGATCTGCCGGCCATCAAGCAGCCGGACCTGGCGCGCGCCGCCAAGGCGGCATGGGACGATGCGCTGGTCGTCGGCGAGGAGTTCGGCTACCGCAATGCGCAGGCCACCGTGATCGCCCCCACCGGCACCATCGGCCTGGTCATGGACTGCGACACCACCGGCGTCGAGCCGGACTTCGCGCTGGTGAAGTTCAAGAAGCTCGCCGGCGGCGGCTATTTCAAGATCATCAACCGCTGCGTGCCCGAAGCACTGGCCACCCTGGGCTACGGCCAGAAACAGATCGACGACATCGTCGCCTATGCGGTCGGGCACGGCACGCTGGACGGCTACAGCGGCGCTCTGACCGCCGAAGCGCTGCGCGCCAAGGGCTTCGGCGAAGAGGAAATCGGCAGGATCGAAGCCGCGCTGGAATCGGCGTTCGACATCCGCTTCGTCTTCAACAAATGGACGCTCGGCGAGGCGTTCTGCCGCGACACGCTGAAGCTCGACGCGGCGGCGATGGACGCGGCGGATTTCGACATGCTGAAGGCGCTGGGCTTTGCCAAGTCCGAAATCGAAGCGGCAAATCTGTTCGTCTGCGGAGCGATGACGCTCGAAGGCGCGCCGCAGTTGAAGGCGGAACATCTGTCCGTCTTCGATTGCGCCAACCCCTGCGGACGCATCGGCACGCGCGCGCTCTCCGTGGAGAGCCACATCCGCATGATGGCGGCGGTGCAGCCGTTCATCTCCGGCGCCATCTCCAAGACCATCAACATGCCGAACGCCGCGGCCGTGAAGGATTGCGGCGAAAGCTATCTGTTGTCCTGGAAGCTCGGCCTCAAAGCCAACGCGCTCTACCGCGACGGCTCCAAGCTGTCCCAGCCGCTGGCCAGCCAGATCTTCTCCTTCGACGACGACGAGGACGAACTGGAGGAAACCCTGGCGGCGCCGGCCGCGGCGCGCACCGCGGTCGTCGCCGAACGCGTGGTGGAAAAGATCGTCGAGCGCATCGAGCGGACGCGCGAGCGCGAAACGCTTCCCCAGCGCCGCAAGGGCTACACCCAGAAGGCGATCGTCGGCGGCCACAAGGTCTATCTGCGCACCGGCGAATACGAAGACGGCCGTCCCGGCGAAATCTTCATCGACATGCACAAGGAAGGCGCGGCCTTCCGCTCGCTGATGAACAATTTCGCCATCGCCATTTCCATCGGCCTGCAATACGGCGTGCCGCTGGAGGAATTCGTCGACGCCTTCACCTTCACGCGCTTCGAGCCGGCCGGCATGGTGATCGGCAACGATTCAATCAAGAACGCCACCAGCGTCCTCGACTACATTTTCCGCGAACTGGCCGTGTCCTATCTCGGCCGCGACGATCTCGCCCATGTGGCGCCGGCGCACGACGAAGACCTCGGCGGCGGCGTCGCGGAGGGCCAGCGCGCGCCCAAGGGCGAGCTGCAGGTGGTGAACCGCACCACCTCCGTCGGCTACGTGCGCGGCAATTTCCATCGCATTGCCGTGGTGCGCGGCGGCGCGGCGCCCAAGATGATGGAACTCCACGAACAAGAGCACGACCTGGGCCACACGCACGAACCCGAAGACGGCATGGGCGAACTGCTCGATCGCGTCGATCCCGTGGACTTGAGCGAAATCGCCTCGAGCATCGAAGCCACGCTGGCCGCGGACGGGCCGGCCAATCCCGTCGGCGTGCAGATGGCCGCCATCGAGACGCGGCTCGCCGCCGGGGCGCGCGACACCCGCGCCAAGCGCGCCGCCGAAGCCCGCATGAAAGGCTACGAGGGCGACGCCTGCGGCTCTTGCGGCAACTTCACCCTGGTGCGCAACGGCACCTGCATGAAATGCGACACCTGCGGGTCCACGAGCGGGTGCAGTTGAGGAAAAAATGATGTTACGGCTCTTAAACGAAGAGGACATCTCACAGCTGTACGCCAGATGGCGGCGAGCAAAGCAATCTTATCGGGCGCATCGCACGATGGACATACCGCTCGATGAGGCTGAAATGAGGTGGCAGCATTTCAGTCACGTAATGGAAAAGATCGAATACGAAATGGATCGTCGGTGTAGGTTCCAACTAACTTAGAGCTACGTCACGCCACATTCGTCATGGCCGGGTCTGACCTCGCCCTACATCTCCACCCTTCGTCATGGCCGGGCTTGACCCGGCCATCCAGCGAATAAATGGAGTCTTCCGCCGCGCGGACGCGTGGCGGCTGGATGGCCGCCTCTCAAGGGCGGCCATGACGAATTGGGGTGTGGCGGCTGTCCTACCTCAGCCCGGCCATGACGAGTGGGGAGAGGCGGTAGATTAGAATAGGTCGCCATACAAATCCCGCCAGTCGGGATTCATTTTCTCGATCAGCGCCAGTTTCCACTTTCGCGGCCAGCGCTTCAGGCTTGTTTCGCGCTGGATCGCGTCGGTAATCAACGCCCACTCTTCGTACCAGACGAGCATCGTCACCTTGTAGCGCTTGACGAAATCCGACCCCCGGCCCTCGCGATGTTGCGTGACGCGCTCGCCCAAATTGCTCGTCACGCCGAGATACAGCGTGCCGTTGCGTTTGCTCGCCATGATGTAGACGAACCCCCGGCGCATTCGGGAAGTCTGAAAGGCTGGATGGCCGGGTCAAGCCCGGCCATGACGAATGTAGGGGATTGACGGGAACGTCTTTCGCGTTCGCCGCGACCGCCTCGCATTCACGCCTGCTCGACGCGGCAGGCGTAACAGCCGCGCTTGGCGTTATGGATGTGGACATAGGCGCTGCCGTCGCGCGCGAACAGCCGCGACAAAGCAGACTCCACATCGTCGCCGGGAA
This sequence comes from Alphaproteobacteria bacterium, assembly GCA_028871795.1. Taxonomy (GTDB): domain Bacteria; phylum Pseudomonadota; class Alphaproteobacteria; order Micropepsales; family Micropepsaceae; genus Rhizomicrobium. Next base: position 73,192 of record JAGWMG010000006.1, read on the forward strand.
CCACATCGGCGTCGACGATCATTCCGTCCGCGTCGTATGCCCTTAGCGAAAGAAGACGACCTCGCAGAACCGGCGGCACGTCCGTGCTGTCATACGGCGCCCCGGCGCTTTCCCGCACGAAGATCGGGCCGGTGGCGCGATAGGGCGAATGCGCCGGCTGGTGCTCGAAATTGGCGAGCAGAACGCGCTCTCCAGGCTCGGCATCTTCCAGGCTGACGCGGCAAGGAAACCCAGGCTTGGCATCGGCAATCATGCGCCGCATGCCGCGCGCCGCCAGTTCGCCGTCGCCGAGCGCAAACAAGGACCGGAATGGGGCAACCGACAGCCCTTGGAAACGGAATTTCATGCATACCTCCTTTGCAGGAGGCGTTTATGGGATGCGGTCGCGTCCGCATCGACCCGTTTCTTGCGGCCCGGTCCTTGCGACGCGACGGCGGCACGTATCAGAACGAGACACCGCCATGCTCCGCCTCGCCGCCGCCGGTCTTGCTCTCGCCGCCTTCGCCGCCAACCCCGCCTACGGCCAAGAAACCCAAATCGTCAATCTCGCCGCCTTCGCCGCGACCGCCAACAGCCAAGGCACGCAGACCGCCTATCTGGACGCCGTCGCCTCCATCAAGGCGGGCCATCACGATTGTCCCTATTGCGTGCTCGCGGGCGCGGATTTGGCCAACACCTGCGTCAAAGGGGGAAATCTGAGGGGTGCGGATTTCGACAACGCGCGCCTCGTCCTGATGTGCATGAGTTTCGCCGATTTCAGGGGCGCCACGTTCCGTCGCGCCGACCTTTCGGGCGCCAACCTGGCCAGCGCCGATCTCGACGGCGCGGACCTCACCGGCGCCAACATGACGATCACCTCGATCAAGGGCGCCGACCTGACGCATGTCCGGGGTCTCACCCAGAAACAACTCGACGCGGCCTGCGGCGATACCGACACCAAGGTGCCTTCCGGCATGAAGGTGCAAACCTGTTCGTAACGAGTTTCCTTTAGCCTCCTGGGACACGAACTTGGCCCCGGCTCGAGTTATGCCGGGGTTTTTCTTATTCCGCGGCCTTGGGCATCTCCTTCGGCTTCCAGCGCAGCACCGGCTTGCGCGACGCCGCCGTTTCGTCGAGCCGGCGGCGCGGAACCAGGCGCGGCGCGCCCTCGAAGCGCTCGCGCTTTCCGGCTTTCGCCTCCAGCGCCATTGTCCCCAGCACGCGGATGAAACGGTCGAGGCTTTCCTTCGATTCCGATTCCGTCGGCTCGATCAGCATGGCCCCGTGGACCACCAGCGGGAAGTACACGGTCATCGGGTGATAGCCCTCGTCGATCATCGCCTTGGCGAAATCGAGCGTGGTGACGCCGCTGTCGTGCAGGAATTCGTCGTCGAACAGCGCCTCGTGCATGCAGGGCCCTTCGAACGGCGCGCTCATCGCGTCCTTCAGCGAGGCCAGGATGTAGTTCGCCGACAGCACCGCGTCTTCGCTCGCCTGGCGAATGCCGTCGCGGCCATGGCTGAGCATGGTGGCAAGCGCGCGCACGAACATGCCCATCTGGCCGTGGAAGGCGCACATGCGGCCGAACGGCCTGGCCCCGGCAGGAACCTCATCGCGATCCTCGATCAGGCGAAAACCGCTTGCATCATGCACGAGCAGCGGCAGCGGCGCGAACGGCGCCAGCGCGGCGGATAGCACCACCGGTCCCGCACCCGGCCCGCCGCCGCCGTGCGGCGTCGAGAAGGTCTTGTGCAGGTTGATGTGCATCGCATCGACGCCGAGATCGCCGGGACGCACGCGTCCGGCGATGGCGTTGAAATTCGCGCCGTCGCAATAGAAATAGGCACCCGCCTTGTGCACCAGTTGGGCGATGCGCAGGACATCACGCTCGAACAGGCCGCAGGTGTTCGGGTTGGTCAGCATGACGGCGCCGACGTCGGGGCCGAGCTTGGCTTCCAGAGCGGCGACATCGACGCGGCCTTTCGGCGTGGCCTTGATCTCATCGACCGTGAAGCCCGCGAACGTGGCCGTCGCGGGATTGGTGCCGTGCGCCGATTCGGGAACCAGCACGCGAGGGCGCTGTTCGCCACGCGCTGCGATGGCGGCACGGATCGTCAACATGCCGCAAAGCTCGCCGTGGGCGCCCGCCTTGGGGACCATGGTCACCGCCGGCATGCCGGTCAGCGCGGTGAGCCAGCGCATCAGTTCCCCGATCAGCGCCAGCGCGCCCTGTGCGGCCGACAGCGGCGCCAGCGGATGTAGGTCGCCGAAGCCGGGCAGCCGCGCCAGCTTCTCGTTGAGGCGCGGATTATGCTTCATCGTGCAGGAACCGAGCGGGTAAAGGCCGGCATCGATGGAATAGTTCATCCGCGACAGGCGCACGTAATGGCGCACCACTTCCGGCTCGGAAAGTCCCGGCAGGCCGATGGGACCCTTGCGCCGTTGTCCTGCGAGACGGGATTCAGCGATCTCGACGCGAGGAATGTCCACGCCGGACATGCCCGGCCGGCCGAGTTCGAAAATCAGCCTTTCCTCATGGTCCATGCCCCGGTCGCCGGAGATGGTGGCAGGCTCGCGCGTTTGGCCGGCGCCCGTCGCGGTAGGGCTGCCTTGATTGTTCATGGTCATGGCAGGACATCCCCGAGCATCTTGGCGAAGGCTGCACAGTCTTCTTCGGTGTTGGTCTCGGTGGCGGCGACGATCAGAAGATCGCGCGCCGCCGGCTCGTGCGGCAACAACCGCGAAGCAGGCACGCCGGCGAGAATCCCCTTCGCCGCCATCGCCTCCACCACCCCGGCAGCGGGCTTGGGCAGCCGCAGCGCGAATTCGTTGAAGAAGAACGGCGTCATCAGCGACACGCCGTTCAGCTTTGCGAGACGATCGGCCAGCGCCGCCGCCTTGGCGTGATTGGCGCGCGCCAGACGCGTAAAGCCGTCCTCGCCGAGCAGCGACAAATGGATGGTGAAAGCCAGCGCGCAAAGGCCGGAGTTCGTGCAGATGTTGCTGGTCGCCTTCTCGCGGCGGATGTGCTGCTCGCGGGTGGACAGCGTCAGCACGTAACCGCGCCGCCCTTCCGCATCGACCGTTTCGCCCGACAGCCGGCCCGGCATCTGGCGGATGAACTTCTCGCGCGTCGCGAACAGGCCGACATACGGTCCGCCGAAGCTGAGGCCGTTGCCGATGGATTGTCCTTCGGCAGCCACGATGTCGGCGCCCTGATGTCCCGGCGGCTCGATCAAGCCGAGAGAGACGATTTCCGTCACCACGGCAACCAGCAGCGCGCCCTTGGCGTGGGCCGCTTCGGCCACGGGCTTGAGATCGCGGATCAGGCCGAAAACGTCGGGGCTCTGCACCACGACACAGGAGGTTTCCTCGTCGATCAGAGCGGCGATGTCCTCGGCGCGGCCGGGACGCACGGGTGCGCGCACGACCGTGCCGGACAAACCGGCGACCGTTTCGACCGTCTCGGCGTAATGGGGGTGCAGCCCGCCGGACAGAACGGCCTTCGGGCGCTTCGTCAGCCGCTGGGCCATCAGCACGGCCTCGGCCGTGGCGGTCGAGCCGTCGTAGAGCGAGGCGTTGGCCACCTCCATGCCGGTGAGAAGCGCGACTTGCGTCTGGAACTCGAAGAGATATTGCAGCGTGCCTTGCGCGATCTCCGGCTGATACGGCGTGTAGGAGGTGAGGAATTCCGAGCGCTGGATCAGATGATCGACCGCCGCCGGAACGTGATGCTTGTAGGCGCCCGCCCCGCAGAAGAACGGTCCCGCGCCCGCCGCCACGTTCCGCGCGGCAAGGCGCGAAAGGGCGCGTTCCACCTCGATCTCGCCCTGGCCGTCCGGAAGTTCGAAAGCGGACAGCGGCACCACCGCCGATTTGGGCACGTCGCGGAACAGCGCATCGACATCGCGCGCGCCGATCTTCGCGAGCATCGCGGCGCGGTCGTCGTTCGTCAGCGGCAGGTAACGCATTGCTACAGACCTTTCACGTAATCCGCATACTGACCGGCGGTCATCAGGGCGGAAAGTTCCGCCGCGTTCGCCAGCTTCAGCTTGAAGAACCAGCCCTCGCCCTCGGGATCGGCATTGACCTTGGCGGGGTCGTCGTTGAGCGCTTCGTTCGCCGCGGTGACGGAACCGCCGACCGGCGCATAGATCTCGCTGGCCGCCTTTACGCTTTCGACCACGGCAGCCTCGGCGCCCTTGGCGAGACTGCGCCCGATCTTCGGCAGTTCGACATAGACGACATCGCCCAATTGCTCGGTGGCATAGCGGGTGATGCCGACGGTGCCCTCGCCGCCGTCCACGCGGACCCATTCGTGCTGGTCGGTAAACCGTGTCTCGTTCATGTCCTCACTCCCAAATATTCATTTCGCACGCTTGTAGCCGTGCGGCACGAACGGCATCGGCGCCACGCGCGCCGGCAGGGCCTTGCCGCGCACCAGCAGGCCGATCTCGGTTCCGTCCGCCGCGAATGCGGTTTCGACGTACCCCATCGCGACGGGCGCATTCAGGCTCGGCGCGAAGCCGCCGCTGGTGATGCGCCCGATGACGCGGCCGGACTTGTCCGCGATTTGTGTACCGTCGCGCGCCGGCGCCTTGCCGTCGAGGCGAATGCCCACGCGCTTGCGGGCCGTACCGTTGACAATCTCGCCGACGATTTTTTCCGCGGCGGGGAAATCCTTTTCCAGCTTGCGGCGCTTGCCGATCGCCCAGACGAGACTGGCCTCCACCGGATCGGTGGTCTCGTCGATGTCGTGTCCGTAAAGGCAAAGGCCGGCCTCGAGCCGCAGCGAATCGCGCGCGCCCAGGCCGATAGGAAGCACCTCCGGTTCCTTCAGCAGCGCACGCGCCACCGCCTCGGCGTGCTTGGCGGCAATGGAAATCTCGAAACCGTCCTCGCCCGTATAGCCCGTGCGGCTGACGATCGCCGGCACGCCGGCAACTTCCGTGCGCACCGCCTTCATAAAGCTCAGCGCCTCGACGCCTGGCGCGTGACGCGCCAACGCTGCCGCGGCGGCCGGTCCCTGCAGCGCCAACAGGGCGCGTTCCGGCTGTGGCGCGATTGTGGCCAAGCCTTTCAGCCGCTCGGCGATATAGGCGAAGTCGGATTCCTTCATCGACGCGTTGACGACGAGGTAGAGGTCACTCTCGCCCGCCAGCCGCGTCGTCATAAAATCGTCCTTGATGCCGCCCTCGTCGTTGAGCAGCAGGCCGTAGCGCTGCATGCCTTCCTTCAGGCCGGCGACATCGGCGGGCGTGACGCGTTCCAGCGCGCGCGCCGCATCGGCGCCGGAGAGGAACGCCTGGCCCATATGCGAGGTGTCGAACAGGCCGGCCTTCGCGCGCGTATGCAGGTGTTCCTTGACGATGCCGGTGGGATACTGCACGGGCATGTCGTAGCCCGCGAACGGCACCATCTTGGCGCCCAGCTCGACGTGCAGAGCGTGGAGCGGCGTCTTGCGAAGAAGGCTTGTCGTCTGTGCCATGACGGTCCGACCAAGAGGTTGTTGCGGCGCGATCCGCCCATCCGTGGACGAAACCCGCGCCCCTCTGTCATCGGACCTGAGAGATTTCCCCCGGGCCCGTTCCCAAAAGGAACCGGCCCGAGATTACCCCTTCGGTGAGGGCCGCAACGCTTGCGGCCCCGCTTTCCAGAAGTTCATCCCCTTCGCGGTCCTTTTTGCCTGAGAGTTTCCGGGGCGGTTGCTCCTTCGGCCCCCTCCGTCGCCCAAGGCTGCGGAGGATGTCTCCCGCGAGGGATCTTTTGCTCGCCGCCTCGGGCGCGCCTCGCGGCGGGCCCGTGCGTCGAGGGCATCATAGGGGGGACCATAGGGGAGTCAACGCAGGCGAGGCCACAATCGAATGTGCTCACATTCTCTGCGGGATTTCGATGCCGAGAAGGTCCAAAACCTTGGTAAGCGCCGCCAGCGTGAGCCCGGCCAGGCCGAGACGGGCGGCGCGCAGGGCCGCATCCTTTTCCGACAGGATGTGATGCTCGGAATAAAACCGGCTGAAGATCTGGGCGAGCGTAAAGGCGTAATCGCACAATATGTTCGGCGCGCGTTTGCCTTCCGCCGCGGCCATCGCGTCCGGCAGCGCCAGCAATTGCAGGATCAGCGCCCGCTCTTCGGGCGTTTGAAGAATGGACCGGGCGGCGGGAGCCATGTCCTGCGCCTGCGCCTTGCGCAGGATCGATTGGATGCGGACCGCCGCATATTGCAGGTAGGGGCCGGTCTTGCCCTCGAAACGCGTGAAGCGCGCGAGGTCGAAGACGTAGTCCGTAAGGCGGTAATTCGAAAGATCGGCGAACTTGAGCGCGGCGATTCCCACCTTGCGGGCGATGTCGTTACGCTCGTCTTCGGGGTATTCCTTCGCCAGCCCGGCCTCGGCGAGCCGCTTTTTCGCCTCCTCGGTGGTCATGGCGATGAGATCGTAGAGCTTCATCACGCCGCCGGCGCGCGTCTTGAACGGCTTACCGTCCGCCCCGTTCATGGTGCCGAAACCGGCATGTTCGAGTTCGGCTTTGCCGTTGAGGCGGGCTTTGCGCGCGGCGCGGAACACCTGCTCGAAATGGCCGTGCTGGCGCTGGTCGACGACATAGAGGATGAGGTCCGGATCGCAAGTCTTCACGCGGTCGACGATCGTCGCCAGGTCCGTCGTGCCGTAGAGCACCGCGCCGTCGGACTTGAGCAGGATGAGCGGCGGCATGTCCTTCTTGTCGCCCGGCTCGGCCACCCGCACGACAAGCGCTCCGTCGCTTTCCTCCGCCAGGCCGCGGCGCTTCAAATCCTCGATCATCGGCCCCACCAGCGGATCGACGCTGGCCTCGCCGTTCCACAGATCGAAGCCGATGCCGAGGCTCGCGTATTCGCGCCGCAGCCCGCTCTCGGAAACCTCGACGAAGTGGCGCCACAGCGCGACGTAACCGGGACGCCCCGCCTGCAGTTCGGCGGTCGCGCGGCGCGCCTCTTCCAGCCGCCCGGGGTCCGCCTTGCAGGCGGCGGCGGCGACGGGATAGATCTCTTCCAGATCGTCCATGGTGACCGGAGATTCCTCCGGGTACGGACCTTCGAAGCCGGCCTCGAAATAAACCGGCGCGGTGCTGCGCCGACCGATCTCGCCGATGAGCTGGCCCATCTGCAGGCCCCAGTCGCCCAGGTGCACGTCGCTCACCACGGTCCAGGCGTTGGCCCGGAACAGCCGTTGCAGACAGTCTCCGATGATCGCCGAGCGCAGATGCCCGACATGCATGGGCTTGGCGACGTTGGGACCGCCGAAATCGACGACGGCGGTTTTCCCGGCGCCCGACCGCGGCGCCCCGAGCGTCGCGTCCTTGGCCATCGCGCCCATGCGCACGGCGAGCGCGGCGTCGGTTACGTCCAGATTGATGAAGCCGGGTCCGGCGATTTCGATCCGGGCGAATACCGGATCGGCCTTGAGCCGGTCGGCGATCTTCTGCGCGATCCGCCGCGGATCGGCGCGCGTCTGCTTTGCCGCCGCCAGCGCGCCGTTGCACTGGAACTGCGCCAGATCGGGCCGGTCCGACGGCTGCACCTGCCCGAACCCGGCAGACAGTCCCTCGGCCGCGAACGCGCTTCCTGCGATCGCGCTCAGCTCTGCAACGAGCGTCGTCATGGCGCGTATTGCCCCATCTTCTTATTGTATTCGAGCTGCGCCTTGGTCAGCTGGAAACCCACCAGGAAGTGGTAGTCGTAAGGCATCTTGTCTTTCGCGAATTTCACGACCTCGGACTCGATCACCTCTTCGGCATCGGTGGTGACGGCGCCGGCGGGAAACGTAAATTCCAGCCAGAACAATTTCTTGTCGAGGAGCTCGCCGCCCGAGGTTACCGCGACGTAATAGGGAACACGATAGTTCACCTCGCCCGCGCCCGGCGGGCGCTGGGCGCGCAGCTCGATCTTCAGCCGCGTATCGGCGGTCCTCTCGCTCTTGTCGTAGCTGCACCGGCTCGACACGTCGGTCATGGCGATCGTGTAGATCACGCCGGAAGGATCGCCCTCCGCCGAGGGGTTGAATGCGGGCAGACTGGCCGTATTCGCCAGAATGGCCGCGTCGGGGCACTTGGAGGCGCTGTCGGAGCCGATGTAGGAAGAAACCGAATCATATACCGAGCACCCGGCCAGAAGGCCGGCAAGAGCGCATGTCAGTGCGACGTCGATAAGTCTGGATTTCATGGCTTGTCACAACGCCTTGTTTGTACGGCAGCGGCTGTATCCGCGGGCCGGCCGCTTCTTCGCCTTTTGCTTGACTTTTCAAATCCCGCAGTCGACTTCTGGATCAGCGCCCTAGAGCGCTGGGAATGTAGCCAAGCGGGCTCTTCATGGGAAGCACGGAGCAGGAGAAGGCTCAAAAGCCGCAGCTCAGGCTGCTGCTGGCGGCTCCGCGCGGCTTCTGCGCAGGCGTGGAGCGGGCGACCCAAATCGTCGAACTGGCGCTCGGCAAATTCGGCGCGCCCATCTATGTCCGCCACGAAATCGTCCATAACCGCGCCGTCGTCCAGCGATTGGAAGCAATGGGGGCCGTCTTCATCAACGAGTTGGACCAGGCTCCGGACGGGGCACGGGTGATCTTTTCCGCGCACGGCGTACCCAAATCCGTCCCCGCCGAAGCCAAGCGGCGGCATCTCTTCTATCTGAACGCGACTTGCCCCCTCGTGTCGAAGGTCCATGCGGAGGCCGAACGTCACCACGCCGCCGGGCGCCATGTCATCCTGATCGGCCATGCGGGCCATCCCGAGGTCGAGGGCACCATGGGCCAGTTGCCCAAGGGCGCCATTACGCTGGTCGAAACGCTGGCCGATATTGCTGCGTTGAACCCGCCCGATCCCACGCACCTTGCCTTCATCACCCAAACGACGCTGTCGGTGGACGACGCCCACAAGTTGGTCGCCGCCCTGCACGGCCGCTTTCCGGAGATCGCCGGTCCCCGCAAAGAGGACATCTGCTACGCCACCACCAACCGCCAGCAGGCCGTCAAGCGGGTCGCCCCCGCTGCCGATCTGGTGTTGATCGTCGGCGCCCGGAACTCGTCGAATTCGGTCAGACTCGTGGAAGTGGCCGTGCGCGCCGGCGCCAAACGGGCCGCCCTTATCGAGAATGCCGGCAGCATCGATTGGTCGCTGCTGCAGGGCGTAAAAACGGTGGCGCTCTCGGCGGGCGCATCGTCACCCGAATCGCTGGTGCGCGACGTGATCGACGCACTGCGCGGGCGCTACGACGTCGCCGTCGAAGAAACCGCGATCACCCGCGAAAACGTGGCATTCAATCTGCCGCGCGCGCTGGCTTCCTGAAAGCGCCGCGCGATGGCCGTCTACACCGAGGTTTCGTTCGAAGACCTTGAACTCTTCCTGGCGGATTACGAACTGGGAGCGCCGTTGACGTTCAAGGGCATCGCCGAGGGCGTCGAGAATTCCAACTATTTCCTACAGACCGGGCGCGGCTCGTTCATCCTCACGCTCTACGAAAAGCGCGTGCATTCGCACGACCTGCCATTTTTCCTGGGGCTGCTGGAGCACCTGGCGGCGCGCGGCATCGCCTGCCCGCTGCCCGTGCGCAGCCGCAACGGCGCACAATCGGCGACCCTGAACGGCCGGCCAGCCGCGGTGTTGACGTTCCTGAACGGTCTGTCGCTGCGCCGGCCGGAAGCGGTGCATTGCGCCGCGGCGGGCGCGGCGCTGGCGGCGCTCCACGACGCGGGCAAGGACTTTTCCTTGACGCGTCCCAACAGGCTGGGTGCGGACGGCTGGCGCGAACTGGCAGAGTTCTGCATCCCGCTCGCCGACCGCGTGGAGGACGGCCTGGACGCGCTCATCGCGGCGGCGCACGCCACACTGTTGGCGAAATGGCCGCGCGATCTGCCCGCCGGCGTCATTCATGCGGATTTGTTTCCCGACAATGTCCTGTTTATGAACGGCCAGGTCTCAGGCCTGATCGACTTCTATTTCGCCTGCAACGACGCCTACGCCTACGATCTCGCCGTGATGCTGAATTCGTGGTGCTTCGAAGCCGACGGCGCCTACAACATCACCAAAGCCAGGAGCCTGATCGCGGCCTATCGCCGGGAACGCAGCCTCACGGATGCCGAGATCGAGGTCTTGCCCGTGCTGGCCGGCGGTGCGGCGCTGCGATTTCTGCTGACGCGCCTTTACGACTGGCTGAACCACGACCCGAATGCCTTGGTGAGGCCCAAGGATCCGCGCGAGTTCGCCAAGCGCTTGCGCTTCCATCAAAAGGTGAAGACCGCGGCGGAGTACGGATTGTGAGCCGGCCGCGCGTCGACATCTTCACCGACGGCGCCTGCTCGGGAAATCCGGGGCCCGGCGGCTGGGCGGCGATCCTGCGCTCGGGCAAGCACGAAAGGGAATTGTCCGGCGGCGATCCCGCCACCACAAACAACCGCATGGAACTGACCGCCGTCATCCGCGCGCTGGAAGCCCTCAAGCAGCCGTCCGCCACGGTGGTTCACACCGATTCCCGGTACGTGATGGACGGCGCCACCAAATGGCTGAAGCGCTGGAAAGCCAACGGCTGGCGCACCGCCGACAAGAAGCCCGTCAAGAACGAGGAATTGTGGCGGGCGCTGGAAGACGCCTCCTCGCGGCATGCGGTTTCCTGGCGCTGGGTCGAGGGCCATTCCGGCCATGCGGAAAACGAGCGCGCCGACGCGCTGGCGCGGGCGGCGATACCTGCTTAAATCTGCTTCAGCAGATGCTCCGCGCTGGAGACCGCAAACGCGCCGGGTTCCTCAACGTTGAGCTGCTTCACCACACCGTTATCCACCAGCATCGAGAAACGCTGGCTGCGCTTGCCCATGCCGTATTTCGTGCCGTCCATCTCCAGTCCGACCGCGCGGGTGAAATCGCCGTTGCCGTCGGCCAGCATCATCACCTTGCCGCCGGCGCCTTGCTGATCTCCCCAAGCGCCCATGACGAAAACGTCATTCACGGAAACGCAGGCGATGGCATCGACGCCTTTCTGCTTGAACTCGCCGGCGTGCCCGATGAAGCCGGGCAGATGCTTCGCCGAACAGGTCGGCGTGAACGCGCCGGGCAACGCAAACACCGCCACCTTCTTGCCGGAGAACAGCTCGTCCGTTTTCACCGGCTTGGGAGAGCCGTCCTTCATCTGCATCAGTGTGGCCGATGGAATCCTGTCGCCGACTTTGATGCTCATGGACACCTCCTTGCCGTTGCATGTTCGAAGAGTTCTAACCTAATGCCGTGCGCCCGTGAAGCCGTTATGCTATGGTTTCCGCATGGCGCAATCGGGACCGCAGGGATCGCACAACGGCGAGAGCTTCCTTGAGGGAAAGCTTCTCATCGCCATGCCCGGCATGCCCGATCCCCGCTTCGAGAAAAGCGTCATCTTCATGTGCGCGCATTCGGCGAAAGGCGCCATGGGGCTGATCATCAACAAGCCGATCGAAGGACTCTCGTTCAACGAACTGGTGCAAAAGCTCGGCATCGACGTGACGGCCAACCACGCGGACTCGCCGATCCTGTTCGGCGGTCCCGTGCAGATGGGCCGAGGCTTCGTCCTGCACAGCGCCGAATACGGCAGTTCGGAGACCACACTGCCGCTCACGCCGGAAATCTCGATGACCGCGACCGTCGACATTCTGCGCGCCATCTCGGAAGGGCGCGGCCCCGAGAAATCCGTTCTGGCGCTCGGCTATGCCGGATGGGGCACGGGACAGATCGAAGAGGAAATCCTCGCCAACGGCTGGATTCATTGCGACGCCGACGCCCGGATCGTGTTCGACACGGAGCACGAAGCGAAATGGCGGGCAGCGCTTGCCAAGCTGGGCGCGGATATTTCCGGGTTATCCGCCGAAGCCGGCCGCGCCTGATTTCCGGCCATCCGTCACCGTACGATAATGGCGCGCAATATAGGTGAGCGCGTCCGTGGCGGTGAGCGGCTCGGAAAACAGGAATCCCTGGGCGTATTCGCAGCCGAATTCCAGCATGCGCTGCGCGTCGCTTTCGCTTTCAACGCCTTCGACGATGACGTTGCGCTTGAGATCGCGCGCCAGCGAGACGATGGACGACAAGACGACGTCGACGCCGCAATCCGCATCGGTGCCGCCGTGGCGCGACAGAAAGCTCTTGTCGATCTTCACCGTGTCGAACGGCAGATCGCGCAGCTGGCTCAGGCTCGACAAGCCGGTGCCGAAATCGTCGATCGCCAGTCCCGCGCCCAGTGCGCGCAGCCGCGTCATCAAGGCGGGCGCGTCGGTGTCGGTGACGATAGCGCTTTCCGTTATCTCCAGCTTCAAAGTACCCGGTTCGATGGCGGCATCGGACAAGAGCTGGACGAGGAAGGTTTCGAGGTCGAGATCGAGAAGCTGGCGCCGCGAAAGATTGACACTGACGAACAGCGCCTCGGACATGGGAAAGAACCGCTGCCATTGCGCGATGCTGTCGGCGGCCCGCTTCAAGGCCAGCCGCCCCAGCGAGACGATGAGCCCGGTTTCTTCCGAATGGGCGATGAAGTCGGCCGGCGCCACCAAGCCCTTCGCCGGATGACGCCAGCGCAGCAAAGCTTCGAATCCCGCCACCGTGCGGTCCGACAATCTGACGATGGGCTGATAAAAGACCTCGATCTCGTCCTTTTCCAGCGCATTGCGAAGTTCGGCATCGAGCGTCACGGCGTCGGCGGGCGCCTGCGCCTCAAGCGCGCGCGTATACACCCTGGCGCAATCGCCGCCTTGGCGCTTGGCCTGCATCAGCGCGAGTTCGGCATTCTTCAGCAAATCCAGGGGATCGCGCGCTTCGCGGCCCTCGGTGATCCCGACGCTGGCAGGCGCGAAGACGCTGCGGCCGGCGAGCCGATGTGCCGCGCCGCAAACCTGCACCAGTTCCGCGCCCACTTCCGCGGGCTTGTCGCGCGCCTGTCGAAACAGCACCGCGAAGGCATCGCCGCCGACGCGGAAGATCTGCCCGATGCCGGAGAACCGCTTGGCGAGCCTTTGGGCAAGCTCCGAAAGAACATCGTCGCCGCCGGCATCGCCCAGGCTGGCGTGGATGGTCTTGAAGCGGTCGATGTCGAGCATGGCAAAGGTCGCATCGCGTAGCCGTTCGCCGAGCTTCTCGAGCTCCTCCATCAGCGCCACGCGGTTGCCGAGCCCGGTCAGCGGATCGCGCAAGGTGCGGTCCATCATCGCCGCTTCGGATTCCTTGCGCAGCGTGATGTCGGCGAGCAGGCCCACGCAGCGTTCGGCGGCCTGGTTTTCCGGACCCTTCATCGTCGCGCGCAGTTCGAACCACGGATAAGCGCCGTCTTCGGCGCGCACGCGGAACTCGATGCGGAACGCCAGCCCGGACCGGGTGCGGAAGTCGGAAATCGCCCGCTCGTAGACGCCGCGGTCCTCGGGATGCACGCGCGCCACCCAGAGCCGGTGCGCCATGCGGCCCGCATCGAGTCCGATCGGCGCGGCGGCTTCGCGCGACAGGACGGCGGCTTCATCGGCAAAATCCAGTTCGAAGACGCCCTGACGCGAAGCGTCGATGGCTTCAAGCGCCGCATTCGGCGCCGGCGCGGGCGGAGGCGGTTGGTGCACCGGCAGCGCGCCGTGCGGCTGGCGTGCAAACGGCAGGACGGCGATCCCCTCGCCGGTGGCCACGGCCAGCACCAGCAGCACGGCGCCCGCCGCCGCGAAGCCGCCCGCCACGTCCGGCATCAGCGGCGCGCTGCCAAAGCCGCCCACGGCCGAGAACGCGGCGGCCAACGCCACCAGCACGAACAGTCCGGCGCTCGGCGTGAGGACGCGCGCGGTCCTGGAGCCCTTGCGGCCGCGGTAGACCAGGTAGGCCGCAAGTGCCAGCGTGCCGCAAAGCAACGCGATGTCGGTCAGCAAGGTCGCCGCCGGCACACCCAGATAGGCCAGCACGGACAACCCCACCAAACCGAACAGGGAACGATCGAACCATTTTTCCGCAGCGGCCCACAATTCCTTGAGCGGAACGATCAGATCGACGAGCCTTGCACCCGCGGCCAGCGTCAGACCGGCAAAAAGCGCGATCAGGCCATAGGGGCCGCCAATACTGGTGACCAGACTGCCGTCGAACATGCCGGCCACGGCGAGCCTCGTCAGCAGCATCAGCAGCAGCGTCAACGCCGCCCAACGGGGCGGACCGTGATGGGTCATCACCGCCAGACCGGCCGCCATCGCCGCGGCGGCTCCGATCAACGCGGCGACCGCCGCCACGAAGATCGCAAGCTGGCGGTTGTGGCCGGCCAGCGCGGGCTCGGTCCAGGCCAACAGAGACGGCGGCGATTGCGCTCCGGCGATGCGCACCGCCAGCGGTGCGGAGGCCGCGGCCGGAATCGTCACAAGGTAGGCATGGCGGCCATAGGTGCTGGCGCCCTCCACGACGACGTTCGGATTCGTGCTCACAAGCTGCAGGATCGCCGGTCTTGTCGCGCGCGGAAGAATGCCGAGCCCGGTATCCGGGGGCTGGCCGGCTTGCAGGACCCGGATCACGGGCCTGTTCGATTCATTCGTGGCAGTGAACGTGAACCAGCCCGCCGAGACGACACCCGGCGCAGGTTTGTAAGGGCCAAGCGTCTCCTTGAGTTCGATGACGCCTTCCGGCCCGCTCAGGCTGACGCCGTGCGGCGCAGGCGAGGCCGCTTGCGCGCCGAACAGGAACGCGGCCGCGATGGCCGCAAGGGTCAACCGTCTCATCATCACTGGCGTCGATGATCCAAGGGCGTCTGCACTTTGGGCCGCTAACCTACCTGCGCCTCGTCCCCGAGCAAAGCAAATAGGACGTGGTCGCTCCATTCGCCGTTAATCTGCAGATAGCGCCGTGCGAATCCCTCCTGCCGGAACCCCATCTTGACCAGCAGGCTCTTGGAAGGTTCGTTCGAAGGCAGACAGGCCGCCTCGATCCGATGCAGGCCCAGGGTCGAGAAAATGAACGGGACAAGCGCCTTCACCGCGTCGAACATGTAGCCCTGCCGCGCGAAACGTTCGCCGATCCAGTACCCCAGCGCACAGCATTGCGTGACGCCGCGCCGCACGTTGGACAGCGTGCAGCCGCCCATCAGCGTATCGTCCTCGCTGCGGAACACAAAAAAAGCATAGGCGGAATCCTGGCGGATTTCTTTTTGGTAACGTTTGATGCGCCGCCGAAACGCGCCCTTGGTCAATTCGTCGCTGGCCCAGGCGGGTTCCCATGGCGTGAGGAACGCCCTGCTCTCGCCGCGCAGCAGCGCCCAGCGCTTGTAATCGGCGATGCGCGGGTAACGAAGATAGACCTCCCGGCCGCGCAATACCGGCTGCTGGCCGCCGGGAAACGTCAGCCCGCGCATGAAGGCCATGGGACCTGGTTTCATTCGGCCGCGCGCATGGCCTGCCGCGAACCGAAACGCCCCGCAAAGACTTCATAACGCTCGAGCTTGCCGGCGGGACCGACGGTGACGATCGCAGGCGGTTCTGTTGTCGACATCGTCCGTGCGCCATAGCGGCGCACCGCGGCGGCGTCAACTGCCTCGAGCTTCGCCGTCAATTCTTCGACCGACGGCACGGTGCCGTAGTTGAAGACGTGCCCCGCGATCATTTCGGCGCGCGTACTGGGCCGCTCCAGGCCCATCAACAGGCCCGACAGCATCTGCGCCTTGGCGCGCGCGATCTCGTCCTCGCTCGCCGTTTCGGCAAGCGCGGCCATTTCGCCGGCCACCACGGCGCCGATCTCCGCCGCCTCGACTTCGCCCGTACCCGTGTAAACGCCGATCACGCCGCTGTCCTTGGCGCTGTGCGCAAAGGCGTAAATCGAATAGCACAGCCCGCGTTTTTCGCGCGCCTCCTGGAACAGCCGGGACGACATGCCGCCGCCGAGCGCGGTAACGTAGACCTGCGCGACGTAATAGTCGGGATCCTGCGCCGAAACGCCCGGAAAAGCATAAGCGATGTGCGCCTGCTCCAGATCGCCTTCGTAATGGCCCTCCCCGCCGACGTAACGCGCGGCAAGCGGCGATCGCGGCTCGCCGGGAAGCAACGCGGCGAACTTCTCTTCCGCGATGCGCACGATCCCATCGTGATCGACAGCGCCCGACGAGACCAGCGTCATGCCGCCGGCGCGATAATTGGTGCCCATGTAGGCGAAAAGATCGTCGCGTCCGAAGGCGTTGACGGTTTCCTCGTTGCCGAGAATGGGCCAGCCCATCGGCTGATCGGGATAGCAGACGGTCTGCAGATAATCGAAGATGATGTCGTCTGGCGTGTCGCGCGCCTGACCGATCTCCTGCAACACCACCTGGCGCTCGCGGTCGATCTCGACCGGATCGAAGGCGGGCTCGGTGAGGATGTCGGCGAGGATGTCGAGCGCCAGCGGCACATCGGCTTTGAGCGTGCGCGCGTGGAATGCCGTTTGCTCGCGACTCGTGTAGGCGTTGAGGAACCCGCCGACCGATTCGATCTGCACGGAAATGTCGCGCGCGCTTCGCCTTCGCGTGCCCTTGAAGGCCATATGTTCGAGCATGTGCGAGACGCCCATCAGCGAGACGGACTCGTTGCGCGCGCCGCAATTCACCCACACGCCGACAGCGGCGCTTTCGAGCTGCGGCATGGGATCGGTGATGACAACCAACCCATTGGAAAGACGGGAAATTTTTAGGTCCATGGCCGGGGCACTGTAGCCTCGATGAGGCCCCGGACCAAGCCCTTGTCCGCGGACAGAACGATCATTTTTTCGGGTGCCTGGAGCGCCACTCTAAGCCTCGGGGGCGGCGCGGGAATCTGGCCCGTGGCACGGCGGACCGCGTCGGGAAACTTGGCCGGATGGGCGGTGGAAAGGACAACAACCGGTACTTTCTGATGCTCGTTCAGGTTGTATGCGGCGGCCACGCCGACAGCCGTATGCGGATCGATCAGGCGGCCGGTTTCGGCATGGACGCGGGCGATGGCGGCCAGCGTCTGCTCGTCGTCGCAGCGCCTGGCCGCGTAGCGCGCGCGCAAAGCGGTGCGAACGCCGTCGGGGAGCTTGAGACTCTTCGATGCCGCAAAGCGCGCCATGGCCTGGCGCAGCCAGGCGACGTTGCGGCAAGAAGCCTCGAACAGCGCGCGCTCGAAGTTGCTGGCGACCTGGATGTCCATCGACGGGCTGAGAGTCGGCTGCGCCCGGCCCGACGCATAGACGCCGTCGTTGAGCACGCGCGCCATGATGTCGTTGGCGTTGGTGGCGACGACGAGTTTCTCGACGCCAAGGCCCATGCGCATCGCCGCCTCGCCCGCGAAGACGTCGCCGAAATTCCCCGTCGGCACGACGAAGACGGGCGGCGCGCCGAGCTGCGCCGCGGCCGTGAAGTAATAGACGCTCTGCGCCGCGATGCGCGCGAAGTTGATGGAATTGACCGCGGTCAGGTTCACCGCGCGGGCGAATTCGGTTTCCGCGAACAATGCCTTCACGATCGCTTGCGCGTCGTCGAAGCTGCCTTCCAGCGCGACATTGTGGACGTTGTCGAACGGCGCCGTCGTCATCTGGCGGCGCTGCACCTCGCTGACGCGCCCGTGCGGATGCAGGACGAAGACCTCGACGTTGTCGAGCCCGCCCAGCGCCGCGATCGCCGCCGAACCGGTATCGCCGGAGGTCGCCGCAAGCATGGTGGCGCGCCCGCCGCGTTTTTTCAGCGCCCGCTCGAACAGCCGCCCGAGCACCTGCAGCGCCACATCCTTGAAAGCGAGTGTCGGACCGTGGAACAGTTCCAGCAGATAAAGATTCGGACCGATCTCGGTGAGCGGCGCGATGCGCGGATCGTCGAAACCGGCATAGGCGGCGGCGATGTCGGCGGCGAGGTCTTCGTTCGAAAACGAGTCCCCCGCGAGGCGGCCGATGATGACGCGCGCGGCCTCCGCATAGGCCTGCGAACCGAAACCCGCCATCTCCGCCGCCGTGAACCTGGGCCAGGCTTGCGGCAGATAAAGCCCGCCGTCGGGCGCCAGTCCGGCGAGCAGCATGTCGGCGAAGGACTGCGGCGGAGCTTGGCCGCGGGTGCTCAGGTAAAGCATGAAAACGCCGTTCGAAGGATTAAGCCGCCGGGAAAATCGTTTTTAGATGCTCGCTTCGGGCAAAGTCCACCTTTACCCCGTTCCGTCATGGCCGCCCTTGAGGCGGCCATCCAGCAGTGAAGCACGCGGAGATCGCGGCGATGCACTCCCGTTCCGCGTTCTCCATGTCTCCGCGTGACAATCTGGATGGCCGGCTCAAGGCCGGCCATGACGAAATTTAAGGGCAGTTTATTGCGTCGTGTCGACTGGCGCGCAGTGGTGGTGCCCGGCGGCGAAGCAGTCCTGCAGCTCGATGCCGTGCTTGAGCATGAGCATCAGGAGCACCGTCACGACGACGATGACAACGGCGATGCCGGCCACAAGCAGATTGGTTCGCTGCCTTTGGTGGTAATCGTCGGGAGGCGGCTGGTCCATGACGTTCATGTTATCACCTCCACCCCAGCCGTCCCTTGCCGATGTGGTAGGCGACATAGACGCCCAGCAGCGCCGCCGCCATCAGGAACCAGGTGACGGCGTATTGCAAATGCTCGTTGCGGAAGGTGACTTTCGACTGCCCGCCCTTGGGCCAGCCGCCGGGATTGGGCGCGGCGTCGGCTTCCACGATCACCGGCGCGGCGAGCTTCACGCGATCGGCGGCGGCGATGGAGGTCACGTCGGGCGAATACCAGATGCGGTGCGCGGCGTCGGGCGGCGGCGTGAAGAACCCCGGCGCGCCGGGCGTGCGCCAGACGCCGACGAGGCGCCGCTCGCCTTCGAGCTGGCCGCGCGCGCGGCGCGCCGGATCGCGAAGCTCGACGGGCACGATGCCGCGATCCACCATCAGCGTGCGCCCGCCGCCGTCCACGAAGGGCGTCAGCACGTGATAGACCGGCGCGCCGTTAGGCCCGGTCTCGTAGACATAGGCTTCCTTGGCGTTCTCGAAACGGCCGGTCAGCGCCACGCGGCGGTACTGCGCGTTTGTCGCCAGGGCGCGGTCGAGCGAAACCGGCGGCGCGGCGAGGCTGCGGTTCACCTCAGCGATCAGTCCGAGCTTCCAGTGCAAACGCTGAATCTGCCAGACGCCGAGCGCGATCAGCGCCGCGAACATGACGGCGAAGACGGCGGTAAAAACGGGGAGCGGCCGGAAGTGGGGCATGGACTTCTTTACCTCCTCCTTGTGGGGAGGCGAATTATTCCGTCAGCCGCCCCTCGCCGGCGCGGTGCTTGTATTGCAGCACCAGCAGCAGCGATTTCATCAGGCGCAGCAAGCCGAACGTCAGGATCGCGATGGTGGGAATCCACAGCACGGCATGCACCCAATAGGGCGGCTGGTAGGTGAACTCCACGAACAGCGCGCCGGCGCAGACGACCGCTCCCACGATCAGGATGACGAACACCGCCGGGCCGTCGCCTGCATCGAACATCGCGTAGTCGAGGCCGCAATGGGCACAGCGCTTCGCAATGCTCAGATAGCCCTCGAACAGCTTGCCTTGGCCGCAACGCGGACAAAGCCCGAAGAGCGCGGCCTTGGCGGCGCCCGGCTCGACGATCTCGTTCATCAGGCGGCCGTCAGCGGTCCCTGCCCCAGAACGTAGATGCAGGTGAACAGGAACAGCCAGACCACGTCGACGAAATGCCAATACCAGGCCGCCGCCTCGAAGCCGAAATGGCGCGCGGGCGTGAAATGCCCGGCGATGGCGCGGCCGAGGCACACCGTCAGGAATATCGTGCCGATGATGACGTGGAAGCCGTGGAAGCCCGTCGCCATGAAGAAGGTCGAGCCGTAGATGGCGCCGAGGTTGCCCGCGCCGATCGAAAGATTGGCGTGCACCGGATCGGTGAAGGGCGCCAGCGCCGCGCCGTTGAAGCCGAAGGTGAACGGCGCGTGGCTGTACTCGTAGGCCTGGATGCAGGTGAAGGAGGCGCCCAGCAGAACCGTCAGCAGCAGGCCTATGGTTGCGCCCTTCTTGTCGCCCTCCTGGATGGCGTGGTGCGCCCAGGTCACGGTGGTGGCGGAGGTCAGCAGGATCAGCGTGTTGAGCAGCGGAAAATGCCAGGGGTCGAGGGTGACGATGCCCGACGGCGGCCAGCTCGAGACCCCGACGTCGTTGTGGAAGATCGCGGTGTTGAAATAGGCCCAGAACCAGGCGACGAAGAACATCACCTCCGAGGCGATGAACAGCACCATGCCGAAGCGCAGGCCGAGCTTGACCACCGGCTTGTGGTCGCCGCGCACCACGGATTCGGCGATGACGTCGCGCCACCATCCCGCCATGGTGTAAAGCACCAGCACCAATCCGGTCGCGAAGATCCAGGGCTGGCCGTTTACCGGAAGCCCGAAGAAGCCGGTGTAATTCTTGTTCATCCAGAACACGGCGCCGATCAGCATGGTGAAGACGCCGATCGAGCCCACCACCGGCCACGGACTGGGATCGACCAGATGATAATCGTGCTTCACTTCGCTATGCGCCATGACCAATCCTCTTCCGTGCGGATTACGGATGAACCCGCAGCATCGTCGTCAGATAGAACAGAACCACCAAACCGAGCAGAACCAGCGCCAAAGCGATATTGCGCTTTCGCCGTTCGCGTGCGTCGCGCCGGTCGTCGACCATCGCCTCACGTCCAGACCCGCAGGGGCGCCAGCCCGAGCAGATGTTCGCCGATCAGCGCCGCGAACAGCGAAAACAGATAGAAGATCGAAACCGCAAACAGTCGCCGCGCCGCCGGCTCGCGCGCCTCGTCGCGTTCGCGCAAGACGGCAACCGCATTCCATAGCATGACGCCGCCCAAGATTGCGGAGACCGCCAGGTACAGCGCCCCGCCCAACCCGATTCCGGCGGGAACGATTCCGAGCGGCACCAGCGCCAGCGCGTAAGCCAGGATCTGGCGGCGCGTCGAACGCTTGCCGCGGACGACGGGCATCATCGGTACGCCGGCGCGCGCGTAATCCTCGGAGCGGAACAGCGCCAGCGACCAGAAATGCGGCGGCGTCCACAAAAAGACGATCGCCACCAGCAGCAATGGCGCCATCGACAAGTTGCCGGTCACCGCAGCCCAGCCGATGGCCGCCGGCATGGCGCCCGCCAGGCCGCCGATCACGATGTTCTGCGGCGTGCGCCGCTTCAGCCACAGCGTATAGACGCCGACATAGACGAAGATCGTGAAGGCCAGCAACGCCGCGGCCGGGATGTTGACGAACAGCGCCATCAACGCGACGGCACCGGCTGCAAGCGTCCAGCCGAACGCCAGCGCATCCTCGCGCGCGATGCGGCCCATGGGAATGGGACGCGATGCGGTGCGCGACATCAGCGCGTCGATGTCGCTGTCGTAGGCCATGTTGAGCGCGCCCGAAGCGCCCGCCCCGACCGCGATGCACAGCAGCGCGCTGAACGCGGTGAGCGGATGCACCCAGCCCGGCGCCACGACGATGCCCGCCAGCCCGGTGAAGACGACGAGCGACATCACCCGCGGCTTCAACAGCGCGAAGAAATCCCCCACCGTGGCGGCGGGGCGGGAAACGGCGAATGTCACGGCGTCGGCCATCAGCTGATCTTCGGCAGTTCGTTGAAGGTGTGGAACGGCGGCGGCGACGGCAAGGTCCATTCCAGCGTCGTGGCGCCCACGCCCCAGGGATTGTCGCCCGCTCGGCGCTTGCGCAGGAAGGCTTCGGCCATCGCCGCCAGGAACACGAGCACGGCCGCCCCGGCGATGAAGGCGCCGATGGACGAGATGTAGTTCCAGCCGGCGAAGGCGGCGGGATAGTCCGCGATGCGCCGCGGCATCCCCGCCAGCCCCAGGAAATGCATCGGGAAGAAGGCCAGGTTGACGCCGACGAAGGTGATCCAGAAATGCAGCTTGCCCAGCGTCTCGTTGTAGGTGTAGCCGGTGAATTTCGGGAACCAGAAATACCAGCCGGCGAAAATCGCGAACACCGCGCCCAGCGACAGGACATAGTGGAAATGCGCCACGACATAGTAGGTGTCGTGCAGCGACACGTCGACGGCCGCGTTGGCCAGCACCACGCCCGTCACGCCGCCGATGGTGAACAGGAAGATGAAGCCGATGGCGAACAGCATCGGCGTCTTGAACTCGATGGAGCCGCCCCACATGGTCGCGATCCATGAGAACACCTTGATGCCGGTCGGCACGGCGATGACCATGGTGGCGAAGACGAAATAGGCGCGCGTGTCCACCGACAGGCCCACCGTGTACATGTGGTGCGCCCAGACCAGAAAGCCGATGAAGCCGATGGAGACCATCGCGTAGGCCATGCCGAGATAGCCGAACACCGGCTTCTTCGAGAAGGTCGAGATAATGTGGCTTATCATCCCGAAGCCCGGCAGGATCAGGATGTAGACCTCCGGGTGGCCGAAGAACCAGAACAGGTGCTGGTAGAGCACGGGATCGCCGCCGCCCGCCGCATTGAAGAAGCTGGTGCCGAAATGGCGGTCGGCGAGCAGCATGGTGATGGCCCCGGCCAGGACCGGCAGCGACAGCAGCAGCAGGAACGCCGTCACCAGGATCGACCACACGAACAGCGGCATCTTGTGCAGCGTCATCCCCGGCGCGCGCATGTTGAGGATGGTGGTGATGAAGTTGATGGCGCCCAGGATCGAGGACGCGCCGGCGATGTGCAGCGAGAAGATCGCCAGATCCATGGCCGGTCCGGGCGAGCCGTAGGTGGAGAGCGGCGCATAGAGCGTCCAGGCGCCGCCGACGCCGGCGCCGCCGGCATCGCCTTCGACGAACATGCTCATAATCAGCAGCGTGAACGAAACCGGCAACAGCCAGAACGAGATGTTGTTCATGCGCGGGAACGCCATGTCCGGCGCGCCGATCATCATCGGCACCAGCCAGTTGCCGAAGCCGCCGATCATCGCCGGCATGATCATAAAGAAGATCATAATCAGGCCGTGACCGGTGACGAACACGTTGTACATGTGCGCGTTGGGAAATGCGTGCATGCCGGGGAACATCAGGTTCGCGCGGATCATCATCGAGAGGAGGCCGCCGACCACGCCCGAAACGATCGCGAACACCAGGTACATCGTGCCGATGTCCTTGTGGTTGGTCGAATAGACGTAGCGCCGCCAGCCGTGCGGGTGGTCTGCGTGGGCCAAATTCACCATGTCGCCGTCCTTATTTATCCGCCGCGACGCGGAACGCGCCGGGGTCTGCCGCGTATTTCTTCTTCGCCGCCTTGAGCCAGGCTTCGTAATCCGCCTCGCTCACCACCTTCACCTCGATCGGCATGAAAGCGTGGTTGGCGCCGCACAGTTGCGAGCATTGGCCGTAGTAGGTGCCTATCTCGGTCGCCTCGAACCAGGTGCGGTTGATGCGCCCCGGGATGGCGTCCATCTTCACGCCGAACGCCGGCACCGACCAGGAATGGATCACGTCGGCGCCGGTCGTGTCGAGTTCGACGACCTTGTTCACCGGCACATAGACGGGATGGTCGGAGCCGAGCAGGCGCGGCTCGCCCGCTTTCGCCGCCGCCGCATCGCTCAGCATGTAGGCATCGAACTGGAAACCACCGTCCTTGGGATACGCGTAGGTCCAGAACCATTGCTTGCCGACGGCCTTGATGGTCACGTCGGCCTTGGGGATGTCGGCTTCGAAATAGAGCAGCCGGAACGAAGGAATCGCGATGGCCACCAGAATGACGACGGGGATCAGCGTCCAGGCGACTTCCAGCGGCGTGTTGTGGTGCGTCTTGCTGGGCACCGGATTGGCGCGCTGGTTGTAGCGGATCATCACCCAGATCAAGAGTGCCAGCACGAACAGGCAGACCGCCGTGATGATGTAGAGCAGCATGTGATGGAAGCTTTCGATTCCCATCACGCCTGGCACGCCGTTCATCACGGGCGTAACGCCCTGCTGCATTCCGAGCTGCCAATTGTACGGCGCAGCGGCGGCCGGACCGGCCCCGCCGATGAACGCCGCCGAGAGCGCCGCTGCAAAGGCGGTCTTTTTGAGGGACATGGGCACCTCGTGAAAAGCTGGGCCCGCGCGCGATCTGTGCCGCTTCGCAGCGCCCGATTTAGAAAGATTCTATATCTGATTTACAGGAATTGCAGGGATAATGTCATTGCGACCTTATGGCACGGGCGGCTCTTCCTCCAATTGGCCCGTATTATGCTCTTGTGCCGGCGCCCGAGAACGCCGATATGGGTAAATGTCCTTGTTTGCAGGGATAATCGCGCCCCAGACGGCAAAACGCGGAGGCTTTTCTTGACCGGCGATCTCTTTTTCTCCCGTAACGGAATGGACCGCGGCCGCGTTCAGGCCAAGGTCGACGAGGCCCTGAAAGGCGCCGACGACGGCGAATTGTTCCTGGAATTCTGTCAAAGCGAATCGTTTTCCTTCGACGACGGCCGGTTGAAAGCCGCCAATTTCGACACAACTCAGGGCTTCGGCCTGCGCGCCGTGAGCGGCGAGGCGACCGGCTATGCCCACGCCAACGAGCTGTCCGAAGAAGCCATCGCCAGAGCCGCGCAAACGGTGCGCGCGGTGGCTCACGGACATGCCGGCGTCTCGTCCGCCGCCCCCGCCCGCACCAACGTAAAGCTCTACACCGACAGCGATCCGCTCGGGACCGCCGCCTTCGAGAAGAAGGTGAAGCTGCTCGAAGACATGAACACCTACGCCAGGAACAAGGATGCGCGTGTGCGGCAGGTGTCGTGCAGCCTCGCGGGCGAATGGCAGAACGTCGAGATCATCCGTCCCGGCGGCGAGACCTATAGAGATGTGCGTCCGCTGGTACGGCTGTACGTGTCGGTCGTGGTCGAGCAAGACGGCCGTCAGGAATCGGGCAGCTTCGGCGGCGGCGGACGCGGCGGCTATGAGACCTATATCGCCGCCGACTATTGGCGCGCGGCGGTCGACGAGGCGCTGCGCCAGGCTCTGGTGAATCTTTCGTCGGTGCCCGCACCGGCGGGAGAGATGACGGTGGTGCTGGGTCCGGGCTGGCCGGGAATCCTGCTGCACGAAGCCATCGGTCACGGGCTGGAAGGCGACTTCAACCGCAAGAAGACGAGCGCCTTCTCGGGCCTGCTCGGCCAGCGCGTGGCCTCGCCCGGCGTCACGGTGGTCGACGACGGCACCATCGGCGGACGGCGCGGCTCGCTCACCATCGACGACGAAGGCACGCCGACGTCGCGCACGGTGCTGATCGAGGACGGCGTCCTGAAGGGCTACATGCAGGACCGCCAGAACGCGCGGCTGATGGGCATGGCGCCTACCGGCAACGGACGGCGGCAATCCTACGGCAGCATGGTCATGCCGCGCATGACCAACACCTACATGCTGGGCGGCGACAAGACGCCGGAGGAAATCCTCGCCAGCGTCAAGAAGGGAATCTACGCCACCAATTTCGGCGGCGGTCAGGTGGACATCACCAACGGCAAGTTCGTGTTCTCCTGCACCGAGGCGTATCTGCTGGAGGACGGCAAGGTCGGCCCCGCGATCAAGGGCGCGACGCTCATCGGCAACGGGCCGGACGCGCTGACGCGGGTGAGCATGATCGGCAACGACATGAAACTCGACAGCGGCATCGGCACCTGCGGCAAGAACGGACAAAGCGTGCCGGTGGGCGTCGGCCAGCCGACGCTGCGGCTGGACGGGCTTACTGTCGGAGGAACTGCGGCCTAACGGCCGCGGGCGGTAGGCGGGACGGCGGCGTAATCTCAAACGCGGCATAGCATTTGCCGAATGAGGTTCACCGCTGCGCCGAGAATCATTGACATGTGCCCCACATGTGACTATCGTTTTCACATGTCCAAGATGATTCAATTACGAAACGTCCCCGATTCTCTGCACCGGCGGCTGAAGGCCTGCGCGGCAAGCGAAGGCTTGTCGCTGTCGGATTTCCTCACCCGCGAGGCGAGCAAGATCGCCGAACGGCCGACAAGGGAAGAGTTCCTGCAACGCCTTGCGGCACGGCCCGTGACGCACTTGAAGGTATCGCCCACCCAGATCGTCCGCGAAGAGCGGGACAGCCGCTCCTGACATGATCGTCGTCGATGCATCCGTGGCGCTTGAGATTCTTATTCGAACGCCTGTCGGCATAAGACACACAGTGCGCGTCGCGAACGAAGACGTTCATGCACCGCACCTGATCGATGTCGAGTTCGTCAATGCTCTGCGGCGTCTTACGCTTACCGGCGGGCTGAACCGGGATACCGCCAACAATGCCCTGCAAGGCATGCGAGGCTGGAGATTGGAGCGGCATGAGCATGCTCCCCTGCTCGAGCGCATCTGGGAAATGAGAAATTCCGTTTCCGCTTATGACGCAAGCTACGTGGTTCTTGCCGAAGCGCTGGAGGCCCCGCTCTTGACCTTCGATGCCAAGTTGAGCCGGGCCCATGGGCATCGGGCCAGAATTGAGTTGCTCAACTAGCCCATCAGTGGCTTCATTTTAGCCGCGGCATCAGCGGCCACAGGATAGACTTTGTCCCTCATCTACAAAATCTGCCATCGCGCGGAGTGGGCGCAGGCCGAGCGCGACGGCATCTATGCGGGCTCGGCGAAGGACCGCGAAGACCACTTCATGCACTTCTCGTCGGCCGAACAGGTGCCGGGCACGCTGCGGCGGTATTACGCCGAGGCGGGCGACTTGGTGCTGGTGGCGGTCGATCCGAAGACGCTCGGCACGGCTTTGAAGCACGAGCCGTCGCGCGGCGGGGCCTTGTATCCCCATCTTTACGCGACCCTGCCGTTGACGTTCGTGCGCTGGGCGAAACCCATCCGCCGCGCGCCGGACGGCACGTTCCTTTTGCCGAAGGAATGCGTATGAGCGGTGGCGAAGGCGCTGGCCGACCGCTAGATTAATTCCGGCCCCCTTCATTCGGAGATGTGTCCATGCGTTACAGACAGCTCGGCAATACCGGCATGTTCGTCTCGGAAATCTGCCTCGGCACGATGACCTTCGGCGGCCAGGGATCGTTCTACGAGAAAGTCGGAAACCTCGGCCAGAAGGAGGCGACGGCGATCGTCGCGCGCGCGCTCGAAGCGGGCGTCAACTTCATCGACACGGCCGACGTCTACTCGATGGGCCTGTCGGAAATCCTGCTGGGAAAGGCGCTGAAGGACATCGGCGCCAAGCGTTCCGACGTCGTCGTCGCCACCAAGGTTTACGGCCGCATGGGGCCGGGACCGAACGACACGGGGCTGGCGCGCGGCCATATCATGGACGCCGTGGAAAAAAGCCTGGAGCGTCTGCAGACCGACCACATCGACCTCTATCAGGTCCACGCCCAGGACTCGGTCACGCCGGTCGAGGAAGTGATGCGGGCGCTCGACGATCTCGTCAGTCGCGGTCTGGTGCGCTACGTCGGCTGCTCGAACTGGCAGGCGTGGCGGATCATGCAGGCGCAGGGCGTGGCCGACAAACGCGGCTGGGCGCGCTTCGAAACAGTGCAGGCGTACTATTCCATCGCGGGGCGGGGGTTGGAGCGCGAGATCGCCCCCATGCTGGAGGACCAGAAGATGGGCCTGATGGTGTGGAGCGCGCTCGCGGGCGGCATCCTCTCGGGCAAGTTCGGTCCCGGCAGCAGCCCGCAAGGCGCGCGGCGCGCCACCTTCGATTTTCCGCCGGTCGACCGCGGGCGCGTCTGGCCCATCGTCGACGCCATGCGCGAAATCGGCAAGCCGAAGGGCGCCAGCCCCGCGCGCGTGGCGCTGGCCTGGGTCCTCTCCAAGCCGTTCGTCACCAGCGTCATCACCGGCGTCAAAACGGTCGCACAGCTCGACGACAATCTTGCGGCTTCCGGCCTGGTGCTGTCTCCGGAAGAAATCAAGCGGCTGGACGATCTGAGCGCGTTCGAGCCGGAATATCCGGGCTACATGGTGGCACGCCAAACCGTCGGGCGCCTTCCCGACGGCAAATAGTGGTATCGTCGGCGGATTGGAACGGGAGGAACCGATGAAGGCCTTACTACTCATCGTAGGCATCGCCGCTTTGCTGGCGGGACTGCTGTTTGCCGGTCAGGGAACGGGATACATCCCCTGGCCGCGAACCAGCTTTATGATCTCCGATATGCATTGGGCCTATTACGGCGCGGGGATCGCGGGATTTGGGATCGTGCTGATGTGGATTTCGAGTCGACTCGGGCGCTGACGCTTCCGGAACGGCTTCGGCGGCACTGCGTCCGTCTCACAGGAAATTGAAATCGCGAAACAGCGGCGCGAAGTCGCCGCCCCATTCCGTGCGGTAGAGCTGCAGCAGTTCTTCGGCACGCGTGTAACCGCGCGAGACCAGATCGCGCAGCGGAACGAGAAACCCCTCTTCCGTCATGCCTCCCGCATCCACGGAAGCGCGGCGCTTGAGTCCTTCGGCGGAAATCTCGATCATGCGGTGCGCAAGCTCCCACACGGTGGCCTTGCGGAACGGCGTCCTGAAGGCGAGATGAGGCACGGCGTCGCGCATGGCTTGGCGTTCTTCCGCCGTCCAGTCCTTGACGAGGTCCCACGCCGCATCCAGCGCGGTCTGATCGTAGAACAGCCCGACCCAAAGCGCGGGAAGCCCGCAGATGCGCCGCCAGCTTCCGCCGTCGGCGCCGCGCATTTCGAGAAAGCGTTTCAACCGCGCCTCCGGGAAGATCGTCGTCAGATGATCCGCCCAGTCCGCCAACTGCGGCGTGATGCCCTTCAACTCGGGAATCCCGCGCGCCAGGAAATCGCGAAAGCTCCTGCCCGACGCGTCGATGTATTTCCCGTCGCGGTAGACGAAGTACATCGGCACGTCGAGCACGTAATCGACGTAGCGCTCGAAGCCCATGCCGTCTTCGAAAACCCAGGGCAACATTCCGGTGCGGTCGTTGTCGACGTCGGTCCAGATGTGGCTGCGATATGACAGGAAGCCGTTGGGTTTGCCTTCGCGGAACGGCGAGTTGGCGAACAGCGCCGTCGCCACGGGTTGCAACGCCAACCCGACGCGGAATTTTTTCACCATATCCGCTTCGGAGGAGAAATCGAGATTCACCTGAACCGTGCAGGTGCGGAACATCATCTCCCAGCCGTACCCGCCGACCTTGGGCATGTAGCGGCGCATGATCGCATAACGCGCTTTGGGCATCCGCTGCGTCTCGTCCATCGTCCAGTTCGGCGCGAAGCCCAGGCCGATGGCGCCGGCGCCGATCTCGGCGGCCACCTCGCGCACCTGCTGCTGATGGGTACTCACCTCCGCGCAGGTCTGATGCACGGATCGGAGCGGCGCGCCGGAAAGCTCGAACTGGCCGCCCGGTTCGAGGCTGATCGAAGCCCCGTTCTGGCTGAGGCCGATGATGTGGTCCCCTTCCGTCAGGGGCTCCCAGCCGAAGCGGCGCATACCCTCCAGCAGGACGCGGATCCCGGGCGTGCCTTCGTAAGGCAGCGGCTTGCGGTTTCCGAGGTCGTACATGAATTTCTCGTGCTCGGTGCCGATGCGCCACTCGGACTTGGGCTTGCAGCCCTCCGCCAGGTAGCGCACGAGATCGTCGCGCGACTCGATCGGCCCGCCGGCAGACTGGGGAATGGACATTCCTCGCAAACCTTTTCTGGGCGAATGGCCCTGGACAGAGGTGTGAACAGCAGTGCACTTGCCCGGTTGCGGGTTATGTAGGCGCGCCCCACGCTCGCGACAAGTCAGGCCCAGTCGCCCTTGACCGCCTGCCAGACGGAAAGGGCGGAAAGGGCCGCGGTATCCGCGCGCAGAATGCGGCCGCCCAAGGAAACCGGCATCACGAAAGGTTGCGCGCGCAGAGCCGCGCGTTCGGCGGGATCGAAGCCGCCTTCGGGACCGGTCAGCACGGCCCACGCACCGTCGGGCGCGCAGCGCAGCGCCTCGGCGATAGAAGGGGCCTCTCCGGCCTCATCGCAGAAGAGAATGCGGCGCGTTTTCGGCCAGGCATCGAGCAGCTTGTCGAGCGATTGCGGCTCTCGCACTTCGGGTATGCTCAAACGACCGGATTGCTCGGCTGCTTCCACCGCATTGGCGCGCAGCCGTTCGACGTTGACGCGGCTGACGATGGTGCGGCGGGTGATGATCGGCTGCAGCGCGCGCACGCCAAGTTCCGTTGCCTTCTGGGCCAGATAATCGGCCGGCGTTTTCTTGATCGGGGCGAAGACCAGCCAGAGGTCGGGCACATCCGTCTGTCTTGCCGTGAAGTGCTGGCACTGGAGCGTGCAGCCGCGCTTGCCCGCCTCGACGATCTGCGCCAGCCACTCGCCGTCGCGCCCGTTGAACAGCCCGACGCGATCGCCGACCCTGGCGCGCATGACGTGCAGCAGGTAATGCGTCTGGCCGTCGTCCGGGGCGACGCGTACACCGTCCCCCAGCGCCGCCTCCACATAAAGGCGCACCTTGCCGCCGGGATAACTGAGGTCCATCACCGCGCCTCGACAGTCGTGAACATTTGAGGTAATAGGTATTACGTAATACCTATCACGGTCAAACATGGACAAACCTCTCACAAGCCGACTGACTTCGAAAGGTCAGGCAACCATCCCTGTCGAAGTTCGCAAAGTACTGCGCCTGAAGGAAGGTGACAGCGTGTTATTCGAGATGCAGAGGGGCAAAGTCACGCTGCGCCGCGCCGAAGCGCTCGATCGCGCATTCCTTAAACTCGCCCAAGCGGCGTTCGAGGAATGGAACAGCCCGGAAGACGAGGCCGCGTTCCGTGAACTATAGCCGATGGGACGTTGTGGCAGTCCACTTCCCCTTCCTGGAAGGCACGGATGCGAAGCGGCGGCCCGCCTTGGTCGTGTCCGCCGACCGCCTCCACGGCGAACACGGCGTCTATTGGATCGCAATGATAACCACAGCGAAGTCGGGGCGGCGTACAAATGATATTGCGGTCACCAACCGCGAACGCGCGGGTCTGCCCGAAGACTGCGTCATTCGCGTGGCGCGCTTAGCGACGGTCAGCAACGGCCAGATTGCGCGTCGACTTGGTGACATCACGCCCAAAGACCGGACGGCCGTCGCCGCACTTATGAAGATCTATGCGCCGTGAGTAGGCAACCGTCCCCTGCTGACGCGGTTCCCTGGACTTTGGTCGACCGCGCACCCGCCAACGTCCAGCCCTATCTGCGCCTGATGCGTCTGGACCGGCCCATTGGCACCTGGCTGCTTTATTGGCCTTGCGTGTTCGGGCTGGCGATGGGGGCCGTCGCCGACAGCCGTCCCTTCGGCAGCTGGCACGATCTGTGGTTCGTGATCCTGTTCGGGCTGGGCGCGATCACCATGCGCGGCGCGGGCTGCACCTACAACGACATCGTGGACCGCGATTTCGACGCCAAAGTCGCGCGCACCCGTGGCCGGCCGATTCCTTCGGGCGCAGTCAGCGTCAAGCAGGCTTGGCGCTTTGCGGCAGCGTTGTGCCTCGTCGGGCTACTGATCCTTTTGCAGCTCAACCGCTTCGCCATGGCGTTGGGCGCGGCCTCCCTGCTGCTGATCGCCGGCTATCCCTTTATGAAGCGGATCACCTGGTGGCCGCAGGCCTGGCTGGGGCTGACCTTCAACTGGGGGGCGCTGCTCGGGTTCGCCGCGCAGACGGGCGGCATCGATGCCGCCGACGCCATGCTCTACGCCGGACTGTTCTTCTGGACGCTCGGCTACGACACGATCTACGCCCATCAGGACAAGGACGACGACGCGCTGATCGGCGTGAAATCGACCGCGCGTCTGCTCGGGCCGCGCTCGCGCGACTGGATCCTGGGGTTCTATGCCGTCGCCTTCACGCTGATCCTCGCGGCCGGCTTCGCCGAACACGAGGGCTGGCCTTATGTCCTGCTCATGCTGCTGGCCGGCGCGCATATGCTGTGGCAAGTACACACGCTGGACATCGACGATTCCGCACGCTGCCTTAAACTTTTCCGCGCCAACCGCGAGACCGGCGCGCTGATCGCGGCGGCTCTGATCGTTTCGAGCTGGATAGGTTGAACGATGCCAGACCAAAAATTCTTGAGGGCTTTTATCGCTGCCGTCGAAAGCGGCAAGCACGACGAGGCCATCGAACGCTTCCATTACGATAAAGCAGCCAGGCGTTTTCAAACAAAAAGCGGGCTTCGCGCGAGCGCCCGGCAAACTTTTGTTTGCCGGGCGCCGGGCAAAACCACGCAACAGTGCGATACCTGATCGGACCGAGCGGTGTCCGTAACGCGCTGGCCGACTTTTTAGCCATGTAGTCGCGAACGTGCGGTCGGAAGCAGGCGCAATGCTTCCGGCGGTTTCGACAAGGCGTGCTGAAGTTCGGCCGGAAGGGTAATCGCGCGTTCCGACCCGGCGTTCGCGAAAAGAGTAAACCAGACGAAGACATGCTCGCCTTCGCGCACGGGCAGCGCGGGAAAAGTGTTGGGACTTTCTTCGGTGACAAACGCGGCGAGGAATTCCGCGCCAGCCGCCGCGCACCTGGAAGGCACTGCGCTGCGACATACGGCGACAAGCGCGTCCGTCATTGGCGCCGCGAAATTGCAGATCGTGGCGAGGACGAGCCCTTCCGGCAACGTCGTTGACCCACGCGGCGCCCTGCTTCCCTCCTTCGCGAAGCCTGAATCCTTCCAGGCGTGACGCAACAGCAGCACGTTGTCGGAATCGATCATCGTGGCGTTCGCCGCATCGCGATTGGCTTTCCACGTGGGGCCGCCATAGAAAGCGCTCAACGACTGTGCACGGCTTTCCATGTCCGCGAAGCCCCGCAGCCAGACAAAGCGATCCGGATTGTCCGCGTCGCGAAACGTGCCGATGACATCCATGCCGGCGGTTTCTTGGCTTTCCACGAATTCGCGCTCGAATAATTCGATGAGCACGTCGCGCTTGCCCGGCTTCAGCGTGTATTGGCGCAATTCAACGACGTTGCTCATTTGACCCTCGTGAAGTCCATCACCCAGTTCGTTTCCCAGCTTTTTCCGCCGTCTGGCGAAAAAGCCTGCTCCCAATGGCCCGAGTTGGCCGTGATGCACGACCATACGAAGCGAACTTTGATGGATTTTCCGTTGAAAGTGTCGTCGCCGTCGAACGTGCCGATGCCGTTCTTGAAATTGCCGATCACGGGCGATCCGATCGTGTGCGGATCGCGCGCATCGAGCCACCAGATCGCCCAGGTTTGTGTTTTGGGATCATAGCCGCGCATGCCCATCGCGCGATAAGCGCCGCCGGGCAAGCCGACGAAATTGTCGTCCATCGTGCCGTGACCGCCCATTGTCATTTGGAGTTCGGACATCCCTTCGAACTCCACCCATTCATGGTTGTTGGCGAGCCGCTCTTTCAGACGGCGATGATGGACGCGCCATTTGCCGATGAGAAAATCGAAATCGTGGGCGTGGTCGGTCAAGGTTGTTCCTCCTGTCACCGGGGCGGCGGCGATTTTCATGGGCTTGCCCTCAGGGTTGCGGGAGAGGTTGTAACCTTCTATACATGACATCTACTGTCATATATTAGCCGTACCCTCAAAAAATGCTGGCAAGCCGGTTGCTGTCGATCCTGATGCTGCTGCAGACGCGCGGCCGGATGAGTGCGACGGAACTGGCGGCAAAATTCGAGGTCTCTGCGCGCACAATTTACCGCGACATCGATCAATTAAGCGCCGCAGGCATTCCCGTCTATGCGGATCGCGGACGCGCCGGCGGGTTTCAATTGCTGGACGGCTATCGCACCAAGCTTACGGGCCTTACGCAATCGGAAGCGGAGACGTTGTTCCTCGCGGGGCTCCCCGGACCCGCGGCACAACTTGGCCTCGCCGATCTTCTGTCGGCCGCGCGACTGAAATTGACGGCCGCCCTTCCGGCCCCCGTGCAGGCGAACGCCGAGCGCATTGCCGCGCGCTTTCATCTCGATCCTGTCGCGTGGTTTCGTGGCGCCGAACCGCTTCCTTCGCTGCAACCCGTCGCACGCGCGGTTTGGAGCGGGCATTACTTGAAACTGCGATACCGGCGCGCCGGCGAAGCGGAGCCGTACCCGCGCAAGCTCGGTCCGCTCGGTCTGGTTCTCAAGGGCGGCGTCTGGTACCTCGTCGCGCTAAGCGGAAAGTCGATCCGTACCTACCGCGTGGCAAACATCCTTGATGCGCAGATCGACGACGAGCCGTTCGCACGGCCCAAGGCGTTCGATCTTGCAGCCCACTGGGAAAGAGCGTCGCGCGAATATGAGTTGGGCGTCTATCGTGAGAAGGCCGAGGTGCGCCTTTCGCAGAAGAGTTTTTCGCTTCTCGAACTTCTCGGACCCTATGTAACGGAGGCCGCCGCAAAGACCGCGACGAGTCCGGATCGCAACGGCTGGGTGCGCTGCACGATCCCGATCGAATCCATCGACTTCGGCGCGCGCGAACTGATGCGACTGGGCGAGGAAGTGGAAGTGATCGGCCCGCCGGCCTTGCGCGAAAGGATGTCTGCCACTCTGGCCGCCATGTCGCGCCGCCATCGTGCAAATGCGTCTCCCAAGTAAAGCGTCCTTCGTCGCCGAGTGGCTGCCTCTAGCGTGAATCGGAAGCCGGGCGCCGAAGAAGGGTGAACCGCCCCGACTCAGGCCGTCTTCTTCTCTTCCGCCGCGGCTTCGACGCTCTCGATGGTCTTCTTTTCCCGGCTCGGCCGCCGGCCGCGGCGCAGCAGGCTGAGCACGATCAGAAGCAGAACGAATCCTGTGATGGCGCGGAAGGTGAAGACGAAGTTCGTATACAGCGCGTTGTCGCTGTTGTTTTCGAGCGTGCCAAATTGCCAGCCGTAGATGTCCGGCGCATTGAGCAGCGCGGCGCCCGCAATCTGGTCGGCGGTGAACAGTTGAATGTCCCAGGCCCTCACCGTCTGGTTCTGCACGGAGCCCGTCTCGGTGGCGTACATCGAGCCACCCGGCAGCGCGCGGGTGAAACTGAGCGATACGGCGAAAAATGCGAACACCAGAAAGACCGCGCCCGCGAATAGGATCGTCCGTCCGGCGACGATCTGGTAATGGGCGTTCACCACCTCCTCGCGCATCGCCACGAAGATGGCCTCCTTGGTTTCCTCCGAGATGCCGCCGCGGTCGATGAGATGGCGCGTGAGGCGGCGTTCCTCCGCCGCCGCGCCGTCCACCATCGCGGGCAACAGCAGCGCCAGGCCGGCAAGCAGAACGGCAACCGCGTCGACCAGCAGCACCAGGGCGAAGAACACCCAATAGCCGGAGGAATTCACGCCGGCCTCGAAATGTCCGGGCAGCACGCGCGCCAGCCACGGGTGGGCGCTCGTCATGCTCGTGACCAGCATGAGGAACATGATTAGGTTGATAGCTACAAAAGCCAGTAGAAGCCTGATGCCCGTAAAGCGCTTCGACATACCCACCCCCGACGCCTATTTTGTTGAACATTATACACGAAAGGCGCCTCCTGCACATGACGGTTCCCGCCGCCTTCATCCGCGACAACACGGCCCTGACCGCGCTGCCTTTGGTCCCGGAAATAAGGCTGTACTTGGCGACGGAAGTCGTGCCGCTGTGGCGAAAGACCGAAGACCAACTCGCGGAACAAGGCGTGCCCCCGCCCTATTGGGCCTTCGCCTGGGCGGGCGGACAAGCGCTGGCGCGTTATGTCCTCGACCATCCCGAAATCGTCCGCGGAAAATCGGTGCTCGATTTCGGTTCCGGTTCGGGGCTGGTGGCCATCGCCGCGGCGAAAGCGGGTGCGTCGCAGGTCCTGGCGGCGGAGATCGACGCCTTCGCGGAAGCGGCCATCCAACTGAACGCCGAGGCAAACGGCGTCCGCCTCGCCACCACTCGCGAAGACTTGATCGGGAGCAGCGGCCGCTGGGAAACCATCCTGGTCGGCGACATGTGCTACGAGCGGCCGTTGGCCGAGCGGCTGCTGACTTGGCTCGCAGAACGCCCGCGCTCCGGAGCAACTGTTCTGCTGGGCGATCCCGGGCGCAGCTATTTTCCGAAATCGGGAGTTGAAAAGCTGGCTACCTATCGCGTCGAGACGACGCGCGAGCTGGAGGACCGCGAGGTCCGCGAAACCGGCGTCTATGCGTTGCGCGAAACTTGACTCGGGAGACGCCGCCGCATAGGATCGAACAAAACAGGAACATGATGATGCCAAACGATGGTTTTCTGGACTATATCGAGCTGCCCGCGTCGGACATTCCGGCCACCAAGGCGTTCTACGGATCGGTCTTCGGCTGGACCTTCGTGGATTACGGGCCGGATTATGTGGAGTTCCATAGCGGCGACCGCGTCGGCGGCTTCAATGCGGAACGCAAGGTGGTGGCGAACGGCGGGCCGCTCGCCGTGCTCTACGCCAACGACTTGGAGGCGATGGAGGCCAAAGTGAGCGCGGCAGGCGCGGAGATATTCTCCCGCCTTGAGTTCCCCGGTGGCCGCCGTTTCCACTTCCGCGATCCCAACGGCAACGAAATTGCCGTCTGGACCAAGGTTTAGCAACAGTTCAAGTGGCCCGTTCCCTGTTGGCGCGAGCGTCAAGCTCGTGCACAGTGACCCCATGTTGGGCCTGCTTCGCGGGCTGACTGCCACGAAGGGGGCTACTGCATGGCTGGGATCACCGAAGACCCAATTGCCGAACAACACGAAGTTCACGATCTGAATCCCACGCTGGGTGTGATCCACCTGATCGCGCTCGGCATCGGCGCCATCATCGGCGCCGGCATCTTCGTCATCACCGGCCACGCGGCGGCAACCTATGCAGGGCCGGGCGTGGTGATCTCCTTCGCCATCGCGGGGCTTGGTTGTCTGTTCGCGGGGCTGTGCTACGCCGAATACGCTTCCATGATCCCGGTGGCGGGCAGCGCCTACACCTACACCTATGCCACGCTCGGCCGCTTCATGGCCTGGTTCATCGGCTGGAACCTGGTGCTGGAATACCTGGCAGCCGCATCGACCGTCGCCAACGGCTGGTCGGGCTACTTCAACGATTTTATGAAATACATCGGCCATCCGATTCCGGCGGCTTTCGCCTCGGCGCCGCTGTGCGTGGCGACGGACATCCATTGCTCGACCTACAGTGCGGGCGCCAGCGCGCTCAACGCCATGATGCACATCGGCCAGACCGGAACGATCGTGAACCTGCCCGCCGTGGCGCTGATCGCCCTGGTCTCGGCCGTCCTGATCGTCGGCGTCCACCTGTCGGCGAATTTCAACAACCTCATGGTCGGCATCAAACTGTGTATCGTCGTGCTCGTCATCGCGGTGGGATTGCCGCACGTCGTCGCCGCCAACCACGTACCCTTTATTCCGGCCAATACCGGGACTTGGGGCCAGTTCGGCTTCAGCGGCGTGCTGCGCGCCACCGGCGTCATCTTCTTCGCCTATATCGGGTTCGATGCCGTGTCGGTGGCGGCACAGGAGGCCAGGAATCCCAAACGCGACGTTCCCATCGGCATTCTCGG
Organism: Alphaproteobacteria bacterium; assembly: GCA_028871795.1. Lineage (GTDB taxonomy): Bacteria > Pseudomonadota > Alphaproteobacteria > Micropepsales > Micropepsaceae > Rhizomicrobium. The sequence continues at coordinate 110,529 of JAGWMG010000006.1, forward strand.
CTCGCTCGCCATCTGCACCGTGCTCTACATGCTGATGTCGTATGTGCTGACGGGGCTCGCTTCCTACACCACATTGAACGTGGCGCACCCAGTCTCGATGGCCGTCGAGGCGATACCCGAAACGACATGGCTTGCGCCGTTCGTCAACGTCGGCGCCATCGTCGGGCTCGCCTCCGTCGTGCTGGTGCTGCTGCTGGGCCAGTCGCGCATCTTCTACGCCATGTCGAAGGACGGCATGATCCCGCCGCTGTTCAGCGAAGTGCACAAGCGCTTCCGCACGCCGTGGAAGAGCACGATCATCACCGGCATCTTCGCGGCTCTGCTCGCCGGCGCCCTGCCGCTGGACATTCTCGGCGAGCTGGTATCCATCGGAACGTTGCTGGCCTTCGTCATCGTCTGCTTCGGCGTCATGGTGCTGCGCATCGCAAAGCCGAGAGCAATACGCCCGTTCCAAACGCCGTTCGTGTGGTTCGTGGCGCCGGCGGGCATCGTCATGTGCGGCGCGATGATGGCGTGGCTGCCGATCGACACCTGGCTGCGCCTCATCCTCTGGACCGTCATCGGCCTCGTCATTTTCTTCGTTTACGGCATCTGGCACGCTAAGGCTCCGCGCTGGCACATCAAGGAACACCCCGCCAAGTGATCCGCCGCGCAGGCAAGATGGAGCCGATGCATGGCCGAATTTGACGAAGCGGCGGAACTGGAACTGCCCGATCCCATCGTCGCCAGCGAAGCCCATCTGCATCGCGCGCTGGGGCCGTTCAGCCTCATTATGATCGGGATCGGTTGCATCATCGGCTCCGGCATTTTCGTCATCACGGGCCACGCGGCGGCGGAGCATGCGGGACCGGCTGTGCTTGTCTCGTTCGTCATCGCGGGCATCGGCTGTCTATTCGCCGGACTCTGCTACGCCGAGTTCGCCTCCATGATTCCGGAGTCGGGAAGTTCCTACACCTATGCCTATGCCACGATGGGCCGCTTCATGGCGTGGTTCATCGGCTGGAACATGGTGCTCGAATACGGCGTCTCGGCTGCGGGTGTGGCCGCGGGTTGGTCGGGCTATTTCGTCAGCCTGCTGCACGATATAGGCCTCGATTTCCCGGCTGCGTTCGCCAATGCCCCCGTCGCCGGGACGGGGCTTCATGCGCTTCATGCGACCGGCGCGTTTATGAATGTTCCCGCCGTAGCGCTGGTCGTGGGATTGACCGTGTTCCTGGTGATCGGCGTGCGCGAGTCAGCGAATTTCAACGGGCTCATGGTGCTCATCAAAACAGGTATTGTGCTGCTCGTCATCTTATTCGGACTGCCGTTCGTGCACCTGCAGAACTTGACGCCGTTCATTCCGCCGAATGAGGGTCCATGGGGCAAGTTTGGCATCAGTGGAATCCTCGCGGCCTCCGGCAACATCTTCTTCGCCTATATCGGCTTCGAAGCGGTGTCGGTGGCGGCGCAGGAAGCGAAGAATCCGCGGCGCGACCTGCCGATCGGCATTCTCGGATCGCTCGGGATCTGCACCGTCCTCTACATCCTCATGACGATTGTGCTGCTTGGCGTTGCAGACTGGCGCACCCTCGACGTTGAAAACCCTGTCTCGTTCGCGGTGAGCAAGATCGCGCCGCTGCACTGGCTGGTAGCTCCCATCGATGTCGGCGCCGTCGTCGGCCTCGCCTCCGTAGTGTTCGTGTCGCTCTACGGCCAGTCGCGCGTGTTCTATTGCATGGCGCGCGACGGTTTCCTGCCGCGAATGTTCTCGGCGGTGCACAAACAATTCAGGACGCCGCATTACGGCACTATCATCACGGGCGTGCTCGCGGCCGTGCTTGCGGCGGCGTTTCCTCTCGACATCCTCGCCGAGCTGGTTTCCGTCGGCACGCTTCTGGCGTTCATCGCGGTATGCGGCGGAATCCTCATCTTGCGGGTGACGGCGCCGCGCGCGACGCGGCGGTTCCGCATTCGCTATGTGTGGCTGATCGCCCCGGCGGGCCTCTTGATCTGCACGCTGATGATGGTCAGCCTCTTTGTCTCATCGCCGGATACGTTGAGTCGGCTCATCGTCTGGACGGGCGTGGGCCTTGTCATTTACTTCGTGTATGGTGTGTGGCACGCCGCGCCGTCGAAGTGGAAAGTGTCCAACGAAAGCTGACCCTTCGAGGCTCGCCGCGCTCGCACCTCAGGGTGAGGACTCTGCAATATGAGTTACCGCTCGCTGCGTGACTTTATCGCCAAGCTCGAAGCCGCGGGCGAACTGGTGCGCGTGCGCGAGCCGGTCTCCACCGTGCTGGAAATGACGGAAATCCAGACACGTCTGATCGCCCAGGGCGGACCGGCGGCGATCTTCGAGCGGCCGCTCAAGGCGGACGGCACGCCGAGCGACATTCCGGTCCTCGTCAATCTGTTCGGCACGGTCAAGCGCGTCGCCATGGGCGTGACGATGGGCGGCGTCGAACGCACCGACGCCGCGTCGCTGCGCGAAGTCGGCGAGCTGCTCGCCACCCTGCGCCAGCCGGAACCGCCGCGCAGCGTGCGCGAAGCGTTCGACCTGCTGCCGCTGGCGAACAGCGTGATGGCGATGCGGCCGAAAACGACATCCAAACCGCCTTGTCAGGAGGTCGTGCTCAAGGGAGACGACATCGACCTGTCGCGGCTTCCCGTCCAGACTTGCTGGCCAGGAGAACCCGCGCCGCTCATCACTTGGCCGCTGGTCGTCACCAAGGGACCGGGCGAGGCGCGCGAGGACGATTACAATCTTGGCATCTATCGTATGCAGGTGCTGAACCGCCGCCAGACCGTCATGCGCTGGCTGCGGCACCGGGGCGGGGCGCAGCACCACGCGCGCTGGGCGAAGGAAAAGGCGGTGCCGCTGCCCGCCGCCGTCGTGCTCGGTGCCGACCCCGGAACCATCCTGGCGGCGGTGACGCCGATCCCCGATACGTTGTCCGAATACCAGTTCGCCGGACTGCTGCGCGGCAATCGCGTCGAGCTTGCCGATTGCCTGACGCAGCCGCTGAAGGTGCCGGCCGAAGCTGAGATCGTTCTGGAAGGCGAGGTTTCGCTGACCGACTATCGCGACGAGGGCCCGTATGGCGACCACACCGGCTATTACAATTCGGTGGAGCGCTTCCCCGTCTTCACCGTGACGGCGATCACCATGCGGCGCGATCCGATCTATCTGTCCACCTACACCGGCCGGCCGCCGGACGAACCGTCGGTGCTGGGCGAGGCGTTGAACGAAGTGTTCGTGCCGCTGATCCGCCAGCAGTTTCCCGAGATCGTCGATTTCTGGCTGCCGCCGGAAGGCTGCAGCTACCGCATCGCCGTCGTCGGCATGAAGAAGGCCTATCCCGGCCACGCCAAGCGCGTGATGATGGCGGTGTGGTCGTATCTGCGCCAGTTCATGTACACCAAATGGGTGATCGTGGTGGACGACGACATCGACGCGCGGAACTGGAAGGACGTGATGTGGGCGATCTCCACGCGCATGGACCCGGCGCGCGACATCACCGTCGTCGAGAACACGCCGATCGATTATCTGGATTTCGCCTCGCCCGAGAGCGGGTTGGGATCGAAGATCGGGCTGGACGCCACCAACAAATGGCCGCCGGAAACCAAGCGCGAATGGGGCCGCCTCATCCGCATGGACGACGAGATCGTGCGTACCGTCAGCGAGAAATGGCCGCGCCTAGGCCTTCCCGGCGACGGCAAACCGGTGTGGAAATAGCGCGCCCTGCGAGCGACCATCGCAAGGGACAGCGGTGTATGTCCGCTTCCCGCCCCAAACTCACCGTTCGGATGAGGTCTCAAACGCGCCATCTTCGGTCATTCCGCGCGACCTCGAAATGGTAAGCTCTGCACGCTCACGGAAGACTGTCAGGTGTTTCCAGAGGGGGGCCGCTAGGGCGCTTTTAGGCAGGGATAAAGCGTAAGCACCGCCTCCTTGACGCCTTCATATGAATCCTTGGACCAGACCTCTTGGTGCTGGCGAAGCCAGTCGAGCACCGCAGATAAGCTCGCGTTCTCGATGTTGGAGTAGCAAGGGCGCATTGTCGACTCGTTTTCGGACACATACACGATGTAGTCGTTGCACAATTTCTGATCGTCCCCCACAGCATCGGTGCACTTGCTGACGAAACTTCCGGTGGTTGAATCCTGTGCGAGCTGCACATATCGCGCGGATGCCGCGCCCGAACTGCCGCATAAAAGCAAGACGCATGCTGTCAATGCGATCGATTTCATCTGGATCATGCCCCTTCGTTTATGAATGCAGCCGGAGGCGGCACGCCTTCCAAATTCAGCGATGTGTATTCGACCCGTTCGAGCTTGGCGTCAGTTCGCAATGATTCTCCGGTGGGTTTGGGACACCTTGTTTCGTGTTCGCGATGCACACCTTCGATTGGATTTCAGCCGCCATCAGATATTCCGTGATCCACTTTTTCCTAGCGGATACATCATTCCCGTTCACCGGGTCATGGATGGCGGCGTGGAGCCCTGCCATCTGAGCCGAACTGAGCCATTGCGACGGGATTTCTATTCCACTGGCTTTCAGGAACTGTTGGTCCTCTTGCGTGAGGACCTCACCGCTTCTTTCGTAATTGAGGAGTGTGTCGTCGTCAAATTTACTCAGTTGATCGAGTGGAGGGCCGTACGGCTCATTGTTCGCTTGAGCGTTGGCTGCGCCGCTCAGAAGGCCGGCGATGGCGATCGACCGGCATAGCACCAGCACACCGGTTTGGAACGGTTGAAACTGGATGAAGAATGACCGTCTCATCGGCACAACTCCTTCAGGTCATCGCGCTCGGGCGCCGTTGAGGCCTTTGCACTATCGCATTCAAAGGCCCCGGCCGCCTCGGTCCGAAAGAGCGGCTCCTCACCATATCAGGCTGCCGGGGCGGGCGTTGTCCCAGGTGAGGGTGAAGTCATAGTCAACTTCCAAATCGTCGCCGAATACGCCGGTGGGATCACTGGCGCTGGGCATCTGCAGAAAACCGCGTTTGATGTCGTTCGATTCGCACGGACCCATGGCGTTCTGATACTCGAAGCTGCGCGCGCCGCCGCCGCTTCCGCTGCTGAAATCAAGAGCGGAGGCTCCTGCACCGACGCACCAGCCGTCGCTGCTCGGCGGCCCGTCGCTCCAAGCACGAGACAGGTCCGGATGCGCGGGATCGTATTCGTTGTAAGCGAAGACATAGCGGTGATACGAATAGCTGTCTTCGGGAAACAGCGCGCGGCACTGACCGGGCTGGATATTATACCAGCCCCGCGAGTGCAGGCCGGGACTGTCGCGCCCCCACCATGCGATCGCCACGGCCACCAGCACGTTGGTGCCATTGCAAATCTGCGGATGATTGAGCGTCGCGTGCGCGGGAACCATCGATCCCGCGAGAATCAGCGACAACATCCCGGCGCGCAGCGCCGCCTTGACCCAGCCCACGGGCGTTTCCCCTTTGCCTGCATCCGCCAGTATACCGGAAAAGAGGCACCCGGCATACTTAATGGATTCCACGGCAAGCGGCGGAGCACGCCGTCGACCGGTCACCCGACTTGTTCGAACGCGGGCTTGCGGCCGATAACCTGTTCGTACACTTCGGCGAATTTCAAAACGTCGTGCTCGGCCTGGCAGCTGGCCTCAAGGTTCACATGGCGAAACGCCGAATAGCCGAGCTGTCCCGCCTTCTCGAGCTTGTATTGCCAGACAAGTCCGATGCCCGGCCAGCCGTGGCTCTCCCAGATGCAGGTCATGGGAAATGCCGACGACTCGACCGACTCGATTTCCGTCACCTTCACGCCGCGCTGAGGTGTTCCAAGCCAAATGGTGTGAACGCGATGCACGTCGTCCTCTTCCGGCGAAACCGACGTCTTGCCCGGCAGGGGTTCACCCGTGAACGCACGATAAGCGGCGGCGATGACTTGCTGCGGCCCTGGCGTCGCGCAGATGGCATCCCAATCGCCCGTGTCCGGCTCATCGGGTGCGCCGGCAATCAGCCGTATGGTCTGCATTGATCGGGTCCTCCCGGGCTAAGGTATCCGGAGCCATACCAACGCGGCGGCGGCAAACGATCAAGCCGCACGATCACCGCAGGACCGACACACCGCAAAGGGCGGCGGTGTATGTCCGCTTCCCGCCCCAAACTCACCGTTCGGATGAGGTCTCAAATGCGCCAGAAGTTGCCATTTGATTGATGCGATTTCCGCTTCATGATGGTCGGGAAGTGGGAAAGACGGCCCCGATGAAAGAAATCCTTTTCGGCGCGATTGCGTCTGTCTTCGTGTTTTCCGCCGCAATCTTCCAACCGTCCTACAGCAGTACGTCAGCGAGCGCCGACAAGACGATGACAGGAGTGGTCATCGCCTACGTAGAACGTTCAAGACATTGGCCGAAGGACGCATACTCTGTGCAGCTCAATCGAACTGAAAACGGATTGCTCATGTACTGGGTTGTTTACAGAAAGGCCCCATACAGTGCTTCCTTTGTCGTCGGTAACGACGGTAAGTCCTTCGTTGCTGTTGTGGACCCGGCAAAACGACAAGTTGTCCGCGAAATGGCATTCCAGTAGCGGACAACGAACGACCGGTTTTGGCGCGACCCGGTCGTCGCGGCTATGTCCGATGTCAGCCCCAAAATCCCCGATCAGAACAGGTCGCAAAGGCGCGAGAGCTCGCCATTCAGACGTACAGGATGATCGTTGTTCCCTCCGATATTGAGCGCATCGGTCGCGCTGTCAGTGATCCTTATCGGCCTCGATCCGCGTCCGGGAGCCTTTACTCTGTCGGAGCGATGAAATCGGCGGCCACGTCGAGAACAATTTCAGGAAATGATTCAGCTACAGCTTCTCGAATTTGCGCACTTGCCGATGCGTCCACAGGTCCAGCCGCAAAGGCTTTCTCCCTGGATTGAGCGTCCGGCCATTGTGCATAGCTGTACCACAAGCCATCTGAACCGCGATGAAGCCTTGCGCCTAATGATCCGCGCGATCGTAACAGATTTGTGACGTGCGACCAGGCCTGAGTAAAACCGTTCTCAGTGCCCGGATGAAGCCGCCATCGGTAGAGCACAACAAATCCAGGCGGTGAGGAACGAACCTCTGCTGACATCGGACGCTCTCCATGAGTGCTGCCTGCTCTCTCGGGTTTTCGCTAACATGCCAAAGAAACCCCAATCAAGATTCACCTGGAAGTGGCAACGGCCGTAATGGTACTTCGCGCCGGTCCAACTCGCTGAGTTGGCCACATGAATGACCAACATTGGCGCAAGTTTGCCATCCTGCCGCTCTCGGGATCGTCCGGTTCCCGCTCGCAGGCGGACGTTCTTCGCACCGACAGTCCGGTCGCGGATGAGAATGCTCCTGATCGGCGCTCGCGAAAATATTTCCGCGCGCACCCCTTGAAACCCAAAAATGCGTTCCCCATTTGTCCGATGCAGTTAAGAGGGTTTCCGTGCCTCGGACGCGGGGCGAAGAGATGGTGCAAAGTTGTCGCGAAACATAATGGGGTGAGAGTGCGCCCTCGCGCGCATGACGATGAGGCAGGCTGGTTCGACGCCTGCTTCGAGAAGCTCCATGGAACAGCAAAGGTGCTGACTGCATTCGCGGCGTTGACGCGCCCGGCGGCCCGCCTGCCGTAGCTATTCTTCCGGAAGGCGGGTCGGGACCCGCCTTTCGGCTATTTGGTGCATCTCGGCGCCCGGAACGATTGCGCGGCTTGCCTTCGGGGGGACGGCGGGCCAAAACCCCGCCATGACCGCCAAACCCGATCCCCAAGACCTGCTTCATGGTCTGCTCCGTGCCGCCAAGGCAGCCGGCGCCGACGCGGCCGACGCCTTGTTCGTCGAGAACGTCTCCGCGAGCGTGTCCTATCGCCTGGGCAAGCTGGAGGACGTGGAGCGTTCCGAATCCTCCGACATCGGCCTGCGCGTGTTCCTGGGCCAGAAGGTGGCGTTCGTTTCCTCGACCGATTTTTCCAAGGACGGCATTGCCGCCCTGCCCAAACGCGCGGTGACGATGGCCAAGCTGGCCCCGGAGGACAAATTCGCCTGCCTGGCGCCTCGCGAAAGGCTGGCGAGATCGATCCCCGACCTCGACCTCGAGGACCCCGCCGAGCCGCCGGCCGCCGCACTGGTCGAGCGCGCCCGCACCGTCGAAGAAGCGGCCATGGCCGTGAAAGGCATCACGAACTCCGAAGGCGGCGGCGCGAGTTTCAGCCGCTCGGCCATCGCGCTCGCCACCAGCGAAGGCTTCTACGGACGCTATGCCGGCACGCATCATTCCATCGGCGTCGCCGTGCTGGCCGGCGAAGGCACGGCCATGGAACGCGACTACGACAGCGCCGGCGCGCGGCGCGCGGGCGATCTCGACCCGCCCGAAACCGTCGGCAAACGCGCCGGCGAACGCGCGGTCGCCCGCCTGGGGCCGCGCAAGGCGAAGTCGCAGGCCGTTCCGGTGGTCTTCGATCCGCGCGAATCCGCCGGGCTGCTCGGACATCTCACGGGTGCGATTTCCGGCGCCGCCATCGCCCGCGGCGTGAGCTTTCTCAAAGACCGCCTCGGGCAGGAAATCTTCGCGCCGTCCATCACCGTCGTGGACGATCCTCACCGTTTGCGCGGCTTGCGTTCCAAGCCGTTCGACGGAGAAGGCGTGGCCAACGCCCGCATGGCCGTCGTCGAGAACGGCGTGCTGAAGACCTGGCTGCTCGACTGCGCCAGCGCCAAACAGCTCGGACTTGGGACCACCGGACACGCCGCGCGCGGCACCGGCGGCCCGCCACATCCCTCGTCCACCAATTTCCACATGCTGCCGGGCACGCTGTCGCCCGAGGAGCTGATGGCGGACATCGCGGAGGGCTTCTACGTCACCGAGCTGATGGGCATGGGCGTCAACGGCGTCAACGGCGACTACAGCCGCGGCGCTTCGGGATTCTGGATCGAGAAGGGCAGGATTTCCTATCCCGTGTCGGAGGTCACGATCGCCGGAAACCTGAAGGACATGTACCGCGCGCTGACGCCCGCCAACGATCTCGTCTTCCGCTATGGCACCAACGCGCCCACCTGCCGCATCGAGGGTATGACCGTTGCCGGAGCATGACTACGCCGCCGACACGGCGCTGCTGGAGGAAGTGGTCCGCCAAGGCGGAGCACTCGCCAAGACGTTCCTGGCGGGGAAAAACAGAGCCAGAAGCAAGCAGGACGGAAGCCCGGTCTCGGACGCCGACCTGGCCGTCGACCGCTTCCTGAACGAACGCCTGCGTGCCGCGCGCCCCGAATACGGCTGGTTGTCGGAAGAAAGCGAAGACGACCTCGCGCGGCTTTCCGCCAAGCGCGTCTTCGTCGTCGACCCCATCGACGGCACGGTCGCGTTCCTCAAGGGCAAGCCGCATTTCACGATCTGCGCCGCCGTGGTCGAAAAAGAGATTCCAATCGCCGCGGCCGTATATAATCCGCTTACGGAAGAATGCTTCACCGCTGCCCGCGGCGCCGGCGCGCGCCTCAACGGGGAGCCGATCCGGGTCAGCGACCGCGACCGGCTGGAAGGCTGCCGCATGCTCGCCAGCAAGACGTCGCTTAGGAATTCCTGTTGGGGCGGCGCACCCTGGCCGGCAATGACGGTCGAAACGCCAAACTCCATCGCCTATCGCATCGCCCTGGTCGCCTGCGGGGCTTTCGACGCGGCCCTGACGTTATCGGCCACGCACGACTGGGACCTGGCCGCCGCGGATCTCATCGTGCGGGAAGCCGGCGGCTTCATTTCATCGCACGACGGAAGCGCTCTGCGCTTCAATCGGGTGGCCGTCGTCCAGCCGCCGGTGGTGGCCGCGGGGCGCGCCCTGCACGAAGCGATTTTGTCGCGCCGTTGCGCAAATGGACCCTGAGGACGGCCAAAAGGCGCCATTTGCCGCCCTCGCATGACGCCTTACCGCATGCTAAACCCGCGCGCCATGACGATCGTCCCAACCGGCCCCGAGGCGATTCTTCCCTCGAAGACCGACAGTCTTGCCATCGCGCGAAGGATCGCGCGCGACTACCTGAGCCGCCAGAAAAGCACGCTGGCGATAGCGATCTTTTTTATGGTCGTGACGGCAGCGATGACCGCCGCTCTTGCTCCGTTGGTCGGCAGCGCGTTCAGCCTTCTCGGCCAGGCCAGCAAGAATGTCGTCCCTCCCGCACAGGCCGGCGCATTCTGGATACTTCCTCTGGAAGCGCTGGGCATTTTGTGGCTGCGGGCGGTGGCGTCGTTTCTCCAGCAATCGCGGATCGACACGGTCGGCGAACGGGTCGTGACCGCCGCCCAGCGCGACATGTTTCATTCGCTCGTACGCCGCGATCTGGCCGCGCTCAATGCGGTTCATTCCGGATCATTCGTTTCCAACTTCCTCTACGACGCGACGTTGATGCGCGATGCGATCACCAAGGGAATCGCCGGCGTGGCGCTCGAACTTGCGACGCTAGCCGGGCTGGTGGGGCTGATGATCTACGCCGACTGGAAACTGACTGCCTTTATCGCGGTCGTCGTGCCCGGTGTCGCCTGGGCGATGGAGCGCATCGGCGCCTCCATCCGCCGCACCACGACACGCAACATGGAGGAAACCGGCTCGCTCTCGACCGTGATCCAGGAAGCGCTCGACGGGCGGAGAGTGATTAAGGCCTACGGCTTGGAGCTGCATTCCTCGAAGCTTGCGGACGAAAGGCTGACGACGCGGCTGAAGCAGCTCGTCAAGCTGGCCCGCACCCGCGCGGCGGCGGTTCCGGTGACGGACATCTTCGCGGGCATCGTGGTTTCCGCGACGGTGCTGTACGCCTCCTATCAAGCGGCGCACGGCACGCTCGACAGCAAACTGTTCGGCATGTTCATCACGGCGATGCTGCTGGCATTGCAGCCGGTGCGCAATCTGAGCCAGCTCCTGCCCGTCGCCTCCACCGGCACCGCGGCGGCGACCCGCGTCTTTGCCATGATCGACGCCAAGCCCGAAATCGTCGACGCCCACGATGCCCGGTCGATCTGCGTTCGGCCGGCGCCGAAAGGCGGCGCCGTCGTATTCAAGAATGTTTCCTTCGGCTACGCCGCCGACGACAGCGCGCCGGCGATCCGCGACGTGAGCCTGGCCATCGCGCCCGGACAGAAGGTCGCGCTGGTGGGGCCTTCGGGCGCCGGCAAGACGACGGTGTTTAATCTGCTCCTGCGTTTCTACGACATCGATTCCGGCAGCATCGAGATCGATGGGCATGACATACGCAGTGTGACGTTGGCGTCGCTCCGCCGTAACATCGCCCTGGTGACGCAGGATCCGATCCTGTTCGACGAAAGCATCGCCGACAACATCTTGCTGGGCAAGCCGGGAGCCTTACGCGCCGACATCGAACACGCCGCGCGCGACGCCGCCGCCCACGACTTCATCATGCAACTGCCCCATGGCTACGACACGCGCGTCGGCGAGGGCGGACTGAAGCTGTCCGGCGGCCAACGCCAGCGCATCGCCATCGCCCGCGCCATGCTGCGCGACGCACCCATCCTGCTGCTGGACGAAGCGACTTCTTCGCTCGATACCGAAAGCGAACGGCACGTGCAGGAGGCGCTGGCGCGCCTGATGAAGGACCGCACGACGATCGTCATTGCCCACCGGCTGAGCACCGTGGTCGATGCCAGCAAGCTCTACGTGCTCGATCGCGGGCGCGTGGCGGAAGCCGGCACCCATGCGGAGTTGATGGCGATGGGCGGTCTTTACGCGCGCCTGTATCAGCAGCACGACATCGACGGCGAGACTTCGGCGCCGTGCGCCGCCGCAGAGCAGGCGTGAAGCATGGAACGTACACCCCTCGGCATCACGTTTTACCGGTATGCGACGGCGGCGCTGGCCCCGTTCGTGCCGCTGCTGCTGCGCCGCCGAATCCTGCGCGGCAAGGAACATAGCGGCCGAACTGCCGAGCGCCTCGGCATCGCCTCGCAAGCCAGGCCGCCGGGACCGCTGGCATGGGTGCATGGGGCGAGTGTCGGCGAATGCGTCGCCGCACTTCCCTTGATCGACGCCTTGCTGGCGCGCGACTGCTGCAATGTCGTCGTCACCAGCGGCACCGTGACGTCCGCAAAAATGATGAGCGACAGACTGCCGGCGCGCGCGCTGCACCAGTTCGTTCCCATCGACACGCCGGCGGCGACGGCACGCTTCCTGGATCATTGGCGCCCGCAGATCAGCCTGTTCGTCGATTCCGACATCTGGCCGAACTTGGTGCTCGGCGCCAAGAACCGCGGCATCCGCCTGGCACTGGTCAACGCGCGGATGTCGAAGCGTTCGTTCGAAAGCTGGCGCCTGGTGCCGGCCACGGCAGGCGCACTGCTGGCGGCCTTCCAGGTCTGCCTCGCCCAGGACGAAGAGATCGGCGCGCGATTCCGCGCGCTGGGCGCACAGGACGTGCGCGTGATCGGCAGCTTGAAAGCAGACGCGCCAGTTCTTCCCGCCGACGCGGAAAAACTCGAGGCGCTGCGCAGGGCCGTCGGCGCGCGCCCGGTCTTCCTGGCCGCACAGACGCATCCTGGCGAAGAGGCGACGATCCTTCCGGCGCATGATGCATTGCGCCGCAGCTTCGCCGATCTGCTGACGATCATCGTGCCGCGCCATCCCGAGCGCGGCGCGGACATCGCGATGTTATGCGGCACGCGCCACTGGCTCTTGCGGTCGAACGGGCACAATCCCGGGCCCGACACGGCGGTTTATATCGCGGACACGATGGGCGAACTGGGCTTGTTCTACCGTATCGCGCCTTTTGCCTTCGTGGGCGGAAGCCTGATCCGTCACGGCGGCCAAAATCCGCTGGAACCCGCCAAGCTCGACTGCGCGATCCTTGCCGGTCCGTATACCTTCAACTTCACAAACGCCTACGAGGCGATTTTCCGGGCGCAGGGCACGGGCCGCGTGAATGCGAGCGGCGAGATCACGGCGCTGGCCTCCAGCCTGCTTGCGGACCCTGCGCAAGCGCGAACCCTTGGCCGTGCGGCGCACGCCGGTGCCGAAAGTCTGGGTGGAGCCGTCGCCAAGACAATAGAGATTGTCGAGAAGATGCTCGCCGATGCGCGCGCCTAAGCTCTGGGATCGACGGGACCGCTGGTCGCGGCTTGCGGTTGCGGCCCTGGCCCCGATCGGCTGGATATACAGCGCAACCGTGACGTGGAAAGCGCACAACGCGACACCCTATCGTTCCGGCATCCCCATCCTCTGCGTCGGCAATCTGACGGTCGGCGGCACCGGCAAGACTCCGGTTGCGATCGCCATCGCGCGCGCCCTGAAGGCCCGCGGGCGCAAGCCATTTTTCCTGTCGCGCGGGTATGGCGGGAAGCTGCGCGGCCCGCTCCTCGTCGCGCCCGAACACAGCGTCGGCGACGTCGGCGACGAGCCGCTGCTGCTCGCCGCGGCCGCTCCCGTCGTGGTGTCGCATAACCGCGGCGAAGGCGCACGACTGGCCGCAAAGCACGGCGCCGACGTTATCGTGATGGACGATGGACATCAGAATTTCACCCTCGCCAAGGATCTCTCCATCGTGGTCGTCGATGCCGCGCAGCCGTTCGGCAATGGCTTCGTCGTGCCCGCGGGACCCTTGCGCGAATTCGTTAGCCAAGGCCTTGCGCGCGCGGATGCCGTCGTCATCGTCGGCGACGGCGAACCGAAGCTGACGGGATACGCCGGACCGATCCTGCGTGCCCAACTGACCCATGTCGATTCGCCGGAACTCGCGGGGAGGCGTGTGGTGGGCTTCGCCGGCATAGGCCGTCCGGAAAAGTTCTTCCGCTCCCTGCGGGTCTTTGGCGCGGAAATCGTCGCCACCAAACATTTCGCAGACCACCATATCTACACCTCGTCGGAGATTGCCCGCCTCAAGGCGACGGCGCGGGACGCGAATGCCGTGCTGGTCACGACGGAGAAGGATTTTGTGCGCATGACGGACATCGAACGCCAAGGAATCGCAGTTCTGCCGGTGCGGGCCGTCATCAGCGACGCCAAGGCGTTGGAGCTTCTGCTTGACAGGCTGTGCGCTTCGCGTTAGCGCGCCACTCACATGAACAGCAAAACGCCCCTGACCTTCTGGAAGTTCCTGCGCTATGGCGCGGAATCCGCGGCATTCTTTGCTTTCATGGCATTCTTCAAAGTCATGGGGATCGATGCGGCATCGGCGGTGGGCGGCTTCATCGGCCGGCACCTGTTCTATCGCTTGCCCGTGACCAACACGGCGCGCGCGAACCTTCGCGCCGCCTACCCCGGCATGGACGGCGCCGAGATCGAACAAACCGTGCGCGAAATGTGCGACAATCTCGGGCGGATCGTCGGGGAATATCCGCACCTGGACAAGCTGACGTTGGGTCCCGGCGCCCGCATCGAGGCGGACGGCCTGGAGATCGCCGATAGGGCCATGGCCAGCGGCAAGGGCGTGATGTTCATCTCCGGGCATTTCGCCAACTGGGAAACCATGCCGATTGCCGCCGCACTGCACGGCTACGACAGCGGCCTAGTCTACCGTCCCCCCAACAACCCGTTTGTCGCCCGCTGGATCGAGCGTCAGCGGGCCAAACTCGGCCCCAAGGAACTCATCACCAAAGGCGTACAAGGAACCCGGCGCATCTTCACGCTGCTGAGAAGGGGAAAATCCATCCTGATGCTGGTCGACCAGAAGACCGGCGAAGGCGTCGCCGCGCCGTTCTTCGGCCGCGACGCCATGACTACGCCCGTGCCAGCCTCGTTCGCGCTCAAATTGGGCGCGATCCTGCTGCCGGCCTCGGCGGAACGTATCGGCGGCGCGCACTTCCGCGCCAAGATTCACCAGCCGATCGAATTCACGCCAACCGGCGATTACCAGCGCGACGTCGCGGGACTGACCGCCAAGATCAACGAAGCCATCGAGGCCATCGTGCGCGCCCGCCCGTCGCAGTGGCTGTGGATTCACCGGCGCTGGCCAAGCCCGCGCGATAAGATCAAAAAGAACAACAAACGGAACAGTCAGGCCTTGGGCGGCTCCGGCGTCGGCGTCGAGCGCGAAGGGTCGAGCTTGACCTGAAACCAGTTGAGCCCCCAATGGGTATGCGGGCCGGTGGCGCGTCCGGTCTGGCCCACCAAGCCGATGACCTCTCCGCGCGCCACCATGTCGCCCGCTGTCACCAGGCGTTTGCTCTGATGCAGATAGCAGCTGGACACGCCGTGGCCGTGATCGAGCAGCGTAAAGCCGCCGTCGAGAAAATAGTCGTCCGCGATCGACACCACGGCGTCCGCCGCGGCATGGATGGGCGTTCCTTCCGGCGCGGCGATGTCGACGCCCAGATGCGGCGCCATCGGCGTACCGTTTTCGATGCGCCGGCTGCCGTAAACGCTGGTGACGATGCCGGCAAACGGCCAATCGAACGGCTCGGCAAAACCGACGCCGTCGGTATCGCGCGTGCGCGCTTCGGCGATCAATGCGCCCTCGCGCCTGATACGGACCAGATCCTCCGCCGAGGGCGTGACGAACTGCTGCGGCAGACCGTTGACGGCCTGAACTTCGTATTGGCGGGCGATGGGTGTAATCCAATTGTTCTCGACCAGGCCATTCGGCAAAATCACAGAATAGTGCAGGGGGTCCGTTCGGTCATAGGCAATGCCAATAGCGAAATAGCCCTCCGGAGATACGTGAATGGCCTTGCCTTCGAGCGTCACCTGCGCGGGCTCGAAAGTCCTGCCGATCATCAAACAGCCTTGCTCCCGCGTTCCAGTCAGCGAAAAATCCGGTGGCGGCGGCGTCGCCAGCATCCGGCGCGGCATTAGGGTGAGTAGGCCGCCAGCCGTCAAAAAAGCGCGCCGCGCGAATTTCATGGTGTCTTGCCCGTCTCCTGCAGGCGTTTGAGGGCGGCGGCCGCGGTGGCGTAGGCTTCCTGCATATCGACGCTCCAGTAGCGCAGCGCTTCCAACGGAATGTTCACGCCGGTGACCGCGCAGACCACGAAGGACCCCGCTTTCACCACGCGGTATTCGCCGTCGAGATATTCCAATTCCGCCAAGCCTTCGGGCCGCAGCTCACGTTCCATCTTGTTCATTTCGCGGACGCCCTTCGTGCAATACGATTTCTACGCGACTGAAGCGCCCGGCGCCATCAAAACAAGTCGCCTTGGTTGCCGGGCGTTTTCTTGCCGGCGGACTTGGGTTTGTGGCCACCGTCTCCCGCCACGGCAGGAGCCGTACCGTCAGCAAACGTCAAGGACAGCCACTCGCCGGCGACCAAGGCGGCGGCACGGCGGCGCAGCGCTCCGTCTGCGCCGCGAACCAACGCAAACCCCCTCGCCAGCACGGCATGGTGGCTGACACCGTCCAACACACGCGACAAGGCGCCAAGACGGCTCTGGAACCCGGCCAATCGGACGCGATGACTTCGGACCAGCCGCAGCGTTAGCATCCGAGTCCGCTCCGAGCCGAGCGACAGACGGTTCTTGAGGCCCGTGGGCCTGAGCAGCGATGCCGCAGCGATGAAGGTTCGCCGATGGGCCTCGAGGTTGCGGCGCAAGGCATGGCCGAGGCGTTCGGCCGTCAGGTCGAAGCGCTGCCGTGGCTGAGCGAACAACTGATCGGCCCGCGGCAAAACGCGAACCAATTGCCGTAGCGCCAGGCGGCGATCCTCCATGCTCCTGGCGAAGCTGCGCAAAAGGCGACGCTCGAAATCCAGAGTCTGGGCGATCAGTTCCGTTCGCACCGGAACGGCAAGCTCGGCGGCGGCGGTCGGCGTCGGCGCGCGCACGTCCGCAGCAAAATCGATCAATGTGGTGTCGGTCTCGTGCCCGACGGCCGAAATCACGGGAATACCGCAATCGGCGACGGCGCGAACCACGATTTCCTCGTTGAAAGCCATCAGGTCTTCGATCGAACCGCCGCCGCGCGCCACGATCAGGACGTCGGGGCGCGGCAGGCCGGCCTGCGGGAATCTCGCGAAGCCGCGAATGGCCGCGGCGATCTCGCCGGCCGCGCGCTCGCCCTGCACGGCCACCGGCCACAGCAATACGCGGCGGGGAAACCGCGCCTCCAGCCGGTGCATGATGTCGCGGATCACCGCGCCCGTCGGCGAGGTGACGACGCCGATCACCTCCGGCAGGAATGGCAGCCGCTTCTTGCGGGAGGCGTCGAACAGGCCCTCTGCCGCGAGTTTCTTCTTGCGCTCCTCCAGCATCGCCATCAGCGCGCCGAGGCCCGCGAGTTCCACCTGCTCGACGATGAGCTGATAGCGCGAAGACCCGGCGTAAGTGGAGACCCGCCCGGTACAGACGACTTCCAGCCCCGCCTGCGGACGCACGCTCAGGCTTCTGGCGGCACCCTTCCAGATCACCGCGTTGAGCACCGCCTTGTCGTCCTTGAGGTCAAAATAAACGTGGCCGGAGGAATGAAACTTCAGACCGCTGATCTCGCCGCGCACACGCACGAACGGAAATGCGTCCTCGACGGTGCGCTTCAGGACGGCCGAAAGCTCCGTAACGCTGAATTCAGGCAAATTGGGGCGGTCGGACATGATTCACAGATGATATAGGAGTCGCGCTTGAATCCACCCTCTCCTTGGGGAAGGGTTCTGCGGAAAAGGAGCCTTGCTTTGAACGTCCTCCTCATCGGTTCCGGCGGCCGCGAGCACGCGCTGGCCTGGTCGCTTGCGGCCAGCCCCATCGTCTCCACATTATACTGCGCGCCGGGAAATCCCGGTATCGAAGCCGTCGCCGAATGCGTGCCGATTGCCGCCGCCGACTTGGACGGGCTGGTCGCTTTCGCCAAGGAGAAGAAAATCGGCTTTGCCGTGATCGGGCCGGAAGCGCCCCTTGTCGCCGGTCTGGCCGACCGCTTCGAGGCTGCCGGCATCAAGGCCCTTGGCCCCGGCGCCAAAGCGGCGATCCTGGAAGGCTCCAAGGGCTTCGTGAAGGATTTGTGCGACGACCGCGGCATCCCCACCGCCCGCTATCGCCGTTTCCGCGATCCGGTACCGGCCAAGTCGTTCGCCAAGACGCTGGGGCTACCGGTCGTCGTTAAGGCGGACGGGCTGGCGGCGGGCAAGGGCGTCGTCATCGCCGAAACCAGGGATGATGCGATCCGCGCCATCGATTTCATGTTCGACGGCGCCTTCGGCGCGGCCGGGGCGGAAATCGTGGTGGAGGAATTCCTCGACGGCGAGGAGGTGAGCTTTTTCGCCTTGACCGACGGCGAGCACGTCGTGCCTCTGATCGGCGCCCAGGACCACAAGCGCGCCTTCGACGGCGACCGGGGTCCGAACACGGGCGGCATGGGCGCCTACAGCCCGGCGCCGGCGCTGACGCAAGCTGTCGTGGACAAGGCGATGAACCGTATCGTCAAGCCGACGATCGCGGCGATGGCGGAACGCGGCACGCCTTATATGGGCGTTCTTTTCGCGGGGCTGATGATCAAGAACGGGGAGCCGAGCCTCATCGAATACAATTGCCGTTTCGGCGACCCGGAGTGCCAAGTGCTCGTGACCCGCCTCAAATCCGACCTGGCGACGGCGCTGCTCGCGGCGCGCGACCGCGTGCTGAACGCCATCGACCTGCGCTGGTGCGACGACGCGGCCCTGACCGTGGTCATGGCGGCGAAAGGCTATCCCGGCGAATACGCCAAAGGCTCGGAAATCCGCGGATTGGACGAAGCGGCAAGCCTCGACGGCGTGCGGATTTTCCACGCGGGCACGGCGCGCCGGGACGGGAAAATCGTGGCCGCCGGAGGGCGCGTGCTGAGCGTCACCGCGACGGGCAAGACCATCGGCGATGCGCAAAGGCGCGCCTACGCGGCCGTAGACATGATCGATTGGCCGCAAGGCTACTGCCGCCGCGACATCGGCTGGCGGGCGCTGGCGCGCTGACGGGGCTGGCGTGAAAACCTCGACCGCTATTGGCAACCTTTGGGCGTCGGCGGAAAAACCTTCAGCAGTTCGATCTCGAAAACGAGGGTCTGGTTGGGAGGGATGGCGCCGTCGCCCGCGCCTGTCCTGCCATAGGCGAGCCCGGCCGGGATGACGAGCTTCCATTTGTCGCCCGCATGCATCATCTGCAGCGCCTCGACCCAACCCGGAATCAGCGCTCCCGCGGGAAACGTGGCAGGCTTGCCCTTGGTTTGATCGAACACCTTGCCGTCGATCAGCCAGCCCTTGTAATTGACGGTGACGCAATCGTGGCGGCCGGGTTGCGCCCCTTTTCCGCGCTTAATCACCTGGTACTGGATCCCCGGCAGGGAAACGACGCCTGTCTGCTTCGCATTGCCGGCGAGATAAGCGGCGTTCGCGGCGTCGCTCAAACGGTCGCCCGCGGCGGGGGCGGGCGCATTCAGCAACATGACGGTAAGCACGGCTGTCAAGATCGGACGCATTTCGAATAAACCCCTCTGTGTGCCGAATACTAACGGACCCTTACGCCGGCAAGCGCCGCTTAAGCAAGCCTTAACGCACCCGCCACGCCTTTGAGTTGCGAAATCGTTGATTAACACGATGAGACTAGGCTCGTATCCGAGCGAGGTACTTGTACTCAGAGCGAGGAACGTCATGTCGGTCGAAGACCGTCGGAGTGCTAAAGACCAGGACTGCGAGAAGGCGTACCACGCCTATCGGCTCATGGCCGAGGAAGCCTCGGACATCGTGATCTTGCACGAGCCCGACGGACACATCTTCTTCGCTTCCTCGGCATTGGAGCGGATTCTCAAGCGCACGGCGGCGGAAATCGAGCAGCAAAAATTCTTCGATCTGATCCATCCCGACGATATGCAGGAAGCCGCCAAGGTCAACGCCGTGCCCCTGCCAGGCAAAATGCTGTCCGCCACCTATCGCACGCGGCACGGCGACGGCCATTACATCTGGGTCGAAACGACGACGCGGGGGATCTACGATCATAAAACCGGCGAATTGCATAATCTGATAAGCGTTTCACGCGACGTCACCGAGCGCATGAACCACGAGCTTGCGGTGAAAGCCGCACAGGAACGCGCGGAGTCCGCCAACAAAGCGAAATCCCGGTTTCTGGCGAACATGAGCCATGAGCTGCGCACGCCGCTCAACGCGGTCATCGGCTTCACGGACCTGATGCGCCAGCGCACCTTCGGCCCGCTCGGCAGCGAACGCTATGAGGAATACGCGACGCTGATCTACGATTCGGGCCAGCTGTTGCTCGACCTCATCTCCGACATGCTCGACATGGCGAAGATCGAGGCCGGCAGGCTCGAACTCAATTACGAGCGCGTCGACGTCAACGGGACCGTCGAGGATTGCGTCCGCATGTTGCGCGACCGCGCCGACAACAACGGTTTGGAGCTTACGCTGTCGCTTCCCGAGGAGCCATTGTTTCTTATCGCCGACAAGCGCGCGGTGAAACAGGTTCTGCTCAATTTGCTGACGAACGCTCTCAAGTTCACACCGGCCGGCGGTCACGTCGGCGTCATTGTGCGTTATGGTGACAGTCTGGCGACCATCACCGTGCGCGACACCGGCGTCGGCATTCCGGCGAAAGAATTGCCGCGGCTCGGCAATCCCTTCGAGCAGGTCAACAGCGACCCGATGCTCGCCAAGGGCGGATCGGGCCTCGGCCTGGCGCTGGTGCGCGCGCTGATGGAAAAACACGGCGGCAAGCTGTCCATCGAGAGCGAGGAAGGTGTGGGCACGGCCGTCTGCGTCACTTTCCCTCTGATCGCCAACAAGCGCGCCGCCGCTTGATTTCGCCCGCGGGCGACGGCAGACCGATTTGACAGCGGACTTCCATCGCGGCAAGCAGTCGCCATGCTGTTTTGGGCGGGATTCCTCCTCATCGTTCTCGGCGTAGCGTGCGTGGCCGTCGACCGGCGCGCGGTGCATCTTATCTACGACCATGTCGGCGCCCGGTTCCACAACTTCCTTTCCGCAACCACACATTTGGCCAAGGCGGCGCATTGGCTCATCGCGGCTTGCCTGGTCTATGGAGCAAGCTGGGCCTGGCTGCGCTGGATCGGAGAGAATGCCGGCGTCAGGCTGGCTTCGCAGGCCGCGCTGGCATTCGTCGCCAGTCTGGCGCTGGGCAGCGCGGTCCTGCACGGGGTCAAACTGATACTCGGACGCCGGCGCCCGCGCGACGAATTGGAGATGAACCAATACGGCTTCATCCTGTTCGGGTTCAACCTCGATTGGAACTCGTTTCCTTCCGGCCACGCGCTGACGATCATGTGCGTGGCCGTGATCGCCACGGCACTTTGGCCGCAACTGTCGGTCCTGTGGTTTGCCGTCGCCTTCTGGCTCGGATTGACACGCGCCCTGCTCACGGCGCATTTCCTCAGCGATGTCTTCGTCGGCGCCGGTATCGGCCTGATAAGCGCACGCGAGGCCCTGGTACTGTTCTTCCCGCAGCTCGCGCTGCCCTGGTTTTAGCGCTGTAAAATCGACTGCGCCTGGGCGATGCGTTTTGCGGGATCTTCCTTTTCGTCCACTTCGGGTTTCTTGGGAACCTGGATGCCCCGCTGCACGGCCGGGCGTTCGCCCACCGCCCACAGCCATCGTTGCAGATGTTCGAGACCCTCCACCGGCACGCCGGACCAATCATGGCGGCGCACCCAGCACCAGTTGGCGATGTCGGCGATGGAATATTCGCCGGCCAGGTATTCGCGATCCTTGAGCCGGCCGTCGAGCACTTCAAACAGGCGGCGCGACTCGTTCTGATAACGATCAATGGCGGGTTGATATTTCTCGGGCCAGTAGCGGAAGAACACATTCGCCTGCCCCATCATCGGGCCGACGCCGCCCATCTGGAACATCAGCCATTGGAGGACACGCGAGCGGCCCGCGGCGTCCGCCGGCATCAGCTTGCCGGTCTTCTCCGCCAGATAGATCAGGATCGCGCCGGATTCGAAGACGGCGAGGTTGTCAGCGTCGCGGTCAACGATCGCCGGGATGCGCCCGTTGGGATTGATCTTCAGGAACCACTCCGTCTTCTGCTCCAACTTGCCGAGCTGCAGGCAATGGACTTCGTAAGGCAGACCCAACTCTTCCAACGCCACGGAAACTTTGTGGCCGTTGGGCGTCGCGGCGGTGTACAGGTCAATCATCGGTCCTCCGGTCAGGCTGCGCGGAACCGCTCCACGAGCGGCCGTTCGGCATCGATTAAAGCTTTGAACGACGGACGCGCCAGCAGCCGCGCCCGATAGGCGGCGAGCCTGGGCCAGCGCGTTGCGTCGAGCGTCTCGCCGGCATGCTCGAAATTCACCAGCATGGCGGCGACGGAAATATCGGCGATCGAGAATCTGTTGCCGACGAAATAGTCGTTGGCGCCGAGTTCGTTCTCCAGGTAATCGAACAGCGGTGGAAGCGTCTCCGTCAGCGTCTTGCGGCAAACGTCCTCGTCCGTTTGCTTGCGCATCATCCGCTTGACGACGCGCTCGAAGAACAGGCCGCGGGTGACGCACTGGGCCACCGCCGAATCCGCGTATTCCTCGAACCACAGCGCACGGGCCCGCAGGTAGGGATCGCTCGGATACAGAGCCGGCGCGGGGAACTTGTGCTCCAGGTAATCGCAGATCACCGAGGAGTCGGCCAGGGTGTTCGGCTCGGGCAGATCAGTGTCGCGGAACGCCGGAATGCGCTTGAGAGGGCTGATTTCCACATAATCGGGCGGAGGGTTGAAAGGGTTGACCTGTTCCACGGCGTAATCGAGGCCCTTCTCGGCCAACACCACGCACACTTTGCGTACAAAGGGCGAAAGACTGCTGCCGTAAACGATCAATGCCATTGCCGCCTCCCAAATGTTCCCAAGGACGATAGATGTAGGCGGCGCAGGGGCGCGTTCAAGCGTTAAGTGCGGCGCGCCTGGAAGAAAGCCCTCAGGACCGATCCTGCTTCCTCAGCGTCACCGGCGCGGGCGATCTCGGGGCGATGGTGACAGGTGGGCTGCTCGAAGAAGCGCGGCCCGTGCAGGACCGCGCCGCCTTTGGGGTCTTCGGCGGCGAACACCAGGCGCGCCACCCGCGCCATGCTGATCGCCCCGGCGCACATGGCGCAAGGCTCCAGCGAGACGTAGAGCGTCGTTCCGGTCAACCGCTCGTTTCCCAATTTCCCGGCGGCGGCGCGCAGGACCAGCATTTCAGCATGCGCGGTCGGATCGCGGCGCTCGACCGTGCGATTGCCGTCGCGGGCCAGCAACTCGCCGCAAGCCGACAGCAGTGCCGCGCCGACCGGCACCTCGCCGCGCGCCCCCGCCGCTTGGGCTTCGGCGATGGCCAGTGCTATGGCTTCGTCGTCATTCATGGCGGAACCTTCATTGGCCGACGATAGCACGAGGAAAGGCGAACACATCGCACAAGAGAACCCGCAGGGCGACCGCATCGCCAAGGTGATCGCCCGCGCCGGCATCTGTTCGCGCCGCGACGCCGAGAAGCTGATCGCCGAAGGCCGGGTGTCACTCGACGGCGAGACGGTGACGACGCCCGCCACCAAGGTCGGCAACAACCACGTCGTCTCGGTCGACGGCAAGCCGCTGGGTGAGCCCGATCCGGCGCGGCTGTGGCGCTACCACAAGCCGGCGGGCATGGTGACGACCCACCGCGATCCGCAAGGCCGTCCGACCGTGTTCGCCAACCTGCCCGAGACCCTGCCGCGCGTGGTCTCGATCGGCCGGCTGGACTTCAACTCCGAAGGCTTGCTGCTGCTCACCAACGACGGCGAGATCGCCCGGCGCCTGGAACTGCCGGCCGGCGGCTGGCCCCGCAAATACCGCGCCCGGCTGTTCGGCAAGGTGACGCAGCAGGACCTCGACAAACTCGCGGAAGGCGTCACCATAGGCGGGGTGAAATACGGGCCTGTCGTCGCCGACCTGGAGCGCTCCAAGGGCGTACATTCCTGGGCCAGCGTCACGCTCAAGGAAGGCAAGAACCGTGAGGTCAAGCGCGTCATGGAAAGCCTTGGATTGAAAGTGGCCCGCCTGATCCGCGTCCAGTTCGGACCGTTCCACCTGGGCCAGCTTGCCGAGGGCGCAGTCGAGGAAATCCCCGCCAAGCTGTGGCGCGAGCAACTCGGCATCGGACGCAAGAAGCACGCGAAGGAGCAGCCATGAAACGACAGATTTTGGCCGCATTCTGCGTACTGGCGGCGGCGGGCTGCGGCCGCTGGGCCGATCTCGACTCCGACGCCTTCGCCCGCGGCAGCGCCTCCCAGGAACAATTCGCGCTGGACAGCCAAGCCTGCGCCGGCAAGGCGGAAGCAGCGCGTTCCTACGAGCTGCGCGGCGTCGAGGCCGACAACGTCGACAAGCACAAGATCTTCAACGGCGCTTATGGCGCCTGCATGCGCGCGCGGGGCTACAAGGGCGGAACTTCCACACTCGGTTTCTGGCACGCCTACGATCTTTGAGGTTGCACGGGCGGCGGAAGCTGGTATGCAGCGCCCCGCATAGATTTGGAGCGCCACCATGAAAAAGTACGCCAAGCCTCAAGCCTATGCCGCCCCCAGCAAGGACCACCGCCATGCCGGCACCTTCGAGGTCCTGGTGCCCCTGCCCGACCGCGTGAAACCCCATCGCCTCGCCCAGCAATTTCCGACGCTGCAAGCCGCGGAAGGCTGGATGCACAGCGACGAAGGCAAGGACGCCATCGCCGAAGTTTTCGCCGCCCACAAGCCCGAGCCGGCCAGGCCGGCCAAGCAAGCCAAGCGGGGCTGAAAAGCCGTTTTCGCCGGGATGCCCGGACCTCAAAGGCGAGGTCAAGCGGTTTACGGCCGGCCGCGACGTGCTATTCTCCTACTCGCGTCGTCAACTATTCGGGGGAGGGGCCGGTGGCCACCGCAGAACGTCTGGCGCAGTCCGCGCGCAGCGATTCCGTATTCTTTCCGGCCATGGCCGCAGCCATGGCGCTCACCGTGTTCGCCGGGTTTTCGCGCACGTTCTATCTGCGAGGCATGTTCGCGCCGCCGCCGCTGTCCACGCTGATGATCGTGCACGGCACGGTCTTCACGGCGTGGATCGCGCTGCTGGCGACGCAGACCGGACTGGTCGCCGCGAACCGGCGCGACCTCCACATGAAGCTCGGCATCCTCGGCACCGCGATCGCGGCGCTGATGGTCGTGCTGGGCACGATGCTCGCCATCGACGCGCTGCGCAGAGGCTCCGCGCCCGCCGGTGCGCCGTCGCCGATCGTCTTCTTCGCCATTCCGATGTTCGCCATCGCGACGTTCCCGGTGCTGGTGGGCATCGGCATCGCCAACCGCGCGCGGCCCGCGTGGCACAAACGCTTTATGATCCTGTCGAGCGTGGCGCTTGTCACGGCGGCCATCGCGCGCATTCCGCTGGGCTTCATCGAGAGCGGCGGCCCGCCGGTGTTCTTCGCGCTTGCCGACCTCTTCATCGCGGCGATGGCGCTCTACGACTGGGCGACGCTGCGGCGCGTGCATCCGGCGACGCTGTGGGCCGGCGCCATCCTGATCGCCGCACAGCCGCTGTGCCTGATCGTGGGCGCCACGCCGGCGTGGCACGCCTTCGCGACGTGGACGTTGAGTTTGTAAGCGACGTTCCCACGCCAGGGCCACGACGCATCCGACCCGGAGATTCTGGCGACCTATCTCGCGGCCGACGTCGCGATCGACGGGATCGGAGAGTTGCGGGGATGGAAAGCGGTGAGGATATCAATCCATTGGTTCTGAGTTTCCTGCTTTGAACAAATTGCAAAAATCAATTGAACGATACACAACACCAAAAAACGGTGTCCGACCAAAAAACTTTAGCAACCAGCAAGAATGAAGGTGTGTGTCATCATCTAACACTGCATATTGATAAGTGAGAATATCGGGGTCGGCGTCAGCCGAAATCATTTCAGCTAAGAATTTGTCAGGCACTGCAAACTTTTGCACGTCAGCCCAGAACTGTTCGTCATGTACAGGAGATAAAAGATGATGATGGTGACAAAGTCCTCTGATTATCTTTCTTACAATCCGAGTCACCCGTGCGTCGCGCGCAGGATATATCATATAGCGCTCACCTTCCGACGTTTGGACCGCCACAAATTGGGCAAACAAATCACGCGCGCGCTTTCTACCATCAACCTGATGAAAACCTCGCCGCGCCTTACCTTCCCACAATTCGTGAACGACGGGGGGAGGTTCACCAGCGACTAAGAGCACATTCCGGAAATGAGCCTCGTCGTCGGACCAGCTGTTGTTACACGGGCCACACGCATCGACTACGATGGGACAAAACCGCGTTGCCCTTTTGGACTCGGGATACAAAGCCTTTGGAACGACATGATCTGAAGTCAAAACATCTAGTGAGCCGCAATAGGCGCAATATCTTCTGCCATTCATATCACCTGCCTTATATCGTCAGATTGGTAACATTACCTCCCACCGAAAAATCCGCTGTGCGAATTTTTTACCTACCCTTCCAGTAGGGACCCAAGAAAATCAATGCTTCGCTGCCGCCATCCCTTTCGCCACACCTTCCCACCCGGCTTCGCCTGCGGCTACGCCGGACAAGCAGCGCTTAATGCGCCTCCCCTTTCGCCACGCCTTCCCACAGTCCGTTGATGTACACCGCGCCCAGCGCGCGATCGTACAGGCCGTAGCCGGGCTTGCCGGTCTCGCCCCAGATCATGCGGCCGTGGTCGGAGCGCACGTAGCCTTCGTAGCCGGCGTCGACATACGCCTTGACGATGGCGCCGATGTCGAGCGAGCCGCAATCGGACTTGTGCGCCGTCTCGTAGAAACCGCCCTTCTCGTCCAGCTTGACGTTGCGGATATGGGCGAAGTGGACACGTCCGGCGCCTGCGAATTCCTGCACCATCGCCACGACGTCGTTGTGGACGTCGGCGCCCAGCGAGCCGGCGCACAGCGTCAGCCCGTTGGCTTCCGTGTCCACGATCTTCAGCAGACGCCGCATGTCCTCGGCGTTCTTGACGATGCGCGGCAGGCCGAAGATCGGTCGCGGCGGATCGTCGGGATGGATCGCCATCTTGATGCCGGCTTCCCGCGCCGCCGGGATCACGCCCTCCAGGAAAGCGGCGAGATTGGCCCACAGCTTCTCCTCGCTCACGCCGCGGTATTCGGCGAGCAGCGCCTTCAGCTCCTTGGGCTTGTAGCTGGTGTCCCAGCCGGGAAGATCGATGCCCTGCGCCGGATCGATCTTCGCCGCCGCCTCCGCATCGAAGGCCAGCGTGGAGGAGCCGTCGTCCAGCTTCATCGCCAGGATGGTGCGCGTCCAGTCGAACACCGGCATGAAATTGTAGCACACCACCTTGAGGCCGCAGCGGGCGAGGTTGCCCAGCGTCTTGGCGTAATTGGCGATCAGCCGGTCGCGCGTGGGGCGGCCGAGCTTGATGTCCTCGTGCACGGGCACGCTTTCGACAACCTCGAACTTCAGGCCGTGGGCCTCGATCTTCTCCTTGAGCGCGCGGATCTTGTCGAGCGGCCAGATCTCGCCCACCGCAACGTCGTAGACGGCGGAGACGATGCCGTAGATGCCGGGAATCTGGCGGATATAGGCGAGCGACACGGGGTCGGCGTCGCCGTACCAGCGGAAGGTCATTTTCATTTCCGGTCTCCTTCGATTGGGAGGGCGGCGCTCCCGTGACGCAGGAGGATCGATCCGTACACAAACAATATATCGCCTTGGCGGCGTTCCTCGGCCGGCGCCGGCTTGGTTTCGGTTCCGGGCGCGCCCATGGCGGGAGATTAGCAGGGAGAACGGGCGGTGTCTGGAGGAACGCTACGATTTCGCCAGGCCGGCGACGGCCTCGTAGCCTTCGGGGTCCTGGTGGATGATGACGTCGGCGTTGGGAAAAGCCTCGTTGAGGGCGGCCTCGACGTCGTCGGCCACCCCATGCGCCGCCATCAGGCTGAACGCCGGGTTGAGTTCGATATGAACCTGGATGAAGGCGTGCAGGCCCGCCGCCCGGGTGCGCAAGTCGTGCATGTCCTGCACCGCCGGATGGCGCATGACGATCTGCTTGATGCGCTCGCGGTCGGAGTCCGGCAGCTCGCGGTCCATGAGCTGGTTGTAGCTCTGCAGGAAAACCTTCGCGACACCGACGGCCAGCACGCCGGCGACCAGCAGCCCGACGACGGGGTCGGCGATCAGAATGCCGAAATTCGACGCCAGAACGATGCCGACCACCACCCCGACATTGACCAGGATGTCGCTCAAATAATGCATGCGGTCGGCACCGATGGCGATCGAGCCCGTGCGCCGCACGACGATCTGCTGCGCCGTCACCAGGATCACCGTTGCCGCGATCGAAACGGCCATCACGGCCAAGCCGGCGGTGCTATGCTCGATAGGCCGCGGCGTAATCATGCGGACGACGGATTCGATCACCAGGAATACCGACGAGCCGGCGATGAAAGCGCTTTGCGCCAATCCCGCCAGCGGCTCGGCCTTGCCGTGGCCGAAACGGTGCTCGCGGTCGGCCGGCGTCAGCGCCTGGCGCACCGCCAGCAGGTTGACGAAGGAAGCGAACACGTCGAGCGCGGAATCGGCCAGCGAGGCCATCATCGCCATCGAGTCCGTGAGGATGAAGGCCACTGCCTTCAGCGCCACCAGGAAAGCCGCGGTGACGACCGCGGCCAGCGCCACGCGGCGCATCAGCACGCCGTGCTTGGAAACGGTGCGGTCGAACGCAGAGACGGCCGACGTCATGGGAACAGCCGCTCCGTGCGCCACGGCTTGTCCGCGCCGTCGCGCCGGTAGACCAGCCGATCGTGCAGGCGGAACGGCCGGTCGCGCCAGAATTCGATCTCGAGCGGGCAGACGCGATAGCCCGACCAGTGCGGCGGCCGCGGAACGCTCGTCAGCGCGTATTTCACCGCAACCTTGGCGATTTCCTTTTCGAGTGCCCAGCGCCCTGCCAGGGGCCGCGACTGGGCCGACGCCCAGGCGCCGATCTGGCTGTCCTTGGCGCGCGAGGCGAAATACGCATCCGCCTCCTCGACGCTGACCGGCGCCACCGGACCGCGCACCCGCACCTGGCGGCGCTGCGTCTTCCAATGGAAGTCGAGCGCCGCGTGGGGATGTGCCGCCAGCTCGACGCCCTTGGCGCTCTGGGTGTTGGTGTAGAAGACGAAGCCGCGCGCATCCACACCCTTCAGCAGCACCATGCGAACGTTGGGCCGGCCGTCCGCGTCCGCGGTGGCCAGCGCCATGGCGTTGGCGTCGTTCGGCTCGGTTGCTTCGGCCGCTTTCATCCACTCGGCGAACAGCTCGAACGGATCGCGCGCGGACGCCATGCCGCCGTCGTCCAGGGGACCGCCGGTTTCGCTCATGGGCTGTCGCATATCACCTTCATTTTGCAGACGGAAGCGTCGTCCGCTAGCATACGGGTAAGATGCGCAAAATCCTGCCGATCGCCCTGTCCCTCGCCACCCTGCTGGGCGGATGCGCCAGCGACGCAGAAACGTCTTCGGATGCCATGAAGGCCGTCTTCGCCGCCGGATTGAAAGACTACGATTCCGGCAACTTCGAAGCCGCCTACAAGAAATGGTCGTCGATCGACGACGTCGATCTGGCGGCCATGCGCAACGTCGGCGTCATGCTGCGCACCGGAAAAGGCGTGCCAAAGGACCCCGGCGCGGCCGAAGCCATGCTCGAGCGCGCCGCCGAAGCGGGGCTGTTCACGGCACAGGCCGATTTGGGCGAAATGCTGCTCAACGGCGAAGCCGGTCCGCCCGATCCCAAGGCCGCCGCGCCCTGGCTGGCGTTGGCCGCAGCCGCCGGCCATCCCATTGCACAGTTCGAACTCGGTCAGCTTTACGAGCAAGGCAGCGCGATCCCGAAGAACCTCGAAGCGGCGCGGACCCTGTACACGGCCGCCGCCGCCGCCGGCGTCGCCGACGCCGCCAAGCGGCTGGCCGAGATGCCTGCGCCGGACTCGCCGCCCGCTATCCGGCATTAACGCAGACGCCAGCCAATCCCTATATAGTGGCCGTAGCCGGTTGGAGAAGCGATGCGCGACCCCTACGAAATCCTCGGCGTCCCCAAGGGCGCCACCGAGACCGAAATCAAGAAGGCGTTTCGAACGCTCGCCAAGAAGTATCATCCCGACACCAAGGGCGGCGACGCCGCCGCGAAACGGCGCTTCCAAGAAATCAGCGGCGCCTACGATATCCTCGGCGACAAGGAAAAGCGCGCGAAATTCGATGCCGGACAGATCGATGCCGGCGGCAATCCGCGCGGCTTCGATCCGCGCGCGCACGGGTTCGAGAGCGCACCGTTCGGCCAGGGCGGCAATCCGAGCGACTTCCACTTCACCTGGACCAATCAGGACCGCGGACACGAGGCCGCGGAAGGTTTCCGCCCCGAGGATTTGTTCGCCGACCTCCTCGGCGGTCTGGGCGTGAAAGGCCGCGGGCATCCGCAACCGCGCGCCGGACAGGATTTTGCCGTGCAGACCACGGTCAGTTTCGAAGAAGCCGTGCACGGCGGCACCAGGCGCGTCGTCCTGCCCAACGGCGAACAGATCGACGTCAAGATCCCGCCCGGGCTCAAGGACGGACAGCAGATCAGGCTGAAGGGCCGCGGCGGCGCAGGCAAGAGCGGCGCTCCGCCGGGCGACGTGATGATCCACGTATCGGTCGCTCCGCATCCAAACTTCGTACGTGACGGCCGCGACTTGAAAGTCGATCTCCCCGTCTCCCTCAAGGAGGCCGTGCTCGGCGGCAAGGTGGCGGTCAAGACGCTGACGGGAACGGTGTCGCTCAGCGTGCCGCCCAATGCCAACACCGGCACGGTGCTCAGGCTCAAGGGCAAGGGCGTTCCCGCCCATGGCGGCGAAACGGCCGGCGATCTCTATGTTCGTCTGGTGGTGACGCTGCCCGAAGGCGAGGATGCCGAACTCAAGAAATTTGCCGAGGACTGGCGGACGATCTACGATCCGCGGGCGAAACTGCGCTAGTCAGGCGTTCAGACCGCGCCCGGCTTGCGCGATGGCGAGTCCCAGCGCTCCGAATACGAACGCCAGGACGACGATGCCGATAGCGATCGCGTAGGTGCGCTGCGCCTGCCCCGCCGCCGAGGCTTGGCGTTCGGCCAAAACCTTCAGTTCCGCGACGCGGAACTCTTCCGCCTGCGCGCGCGCCTCGCGCATGATTTTGCGGAACTGCGGGTCGCGGATGGCATTCGCCACATCCTGTGCGTGGCCGGGGCCAAGGCGCCCAAGCCGCGCAAGGGTTTCCAGCCGTGCGTTGACCTTGGCCCGAAGCGACACGAAGCGGGCCACCTGATCGGGGTCGTCTTCCACGGCGTTGCCGAGCTTCTCCATCGTGGTCCACGTCTGCCGCGTTTCGTTCTGCTGGTAGCTCAGAAAGACCGGATCGTCCGTCAAGGCATAGCCGCGGATCGCCGTCTCGTTTCCGGCCAGCCTGAGTTCCACCTCGGAGAGCGCCATCAACGCGCCGTCCGTGCGCTGAACCCAGGCAAAACTGTCACTGAGCGCCGATACGTTGGCGCCAAGTAGAAGCATGCCGCAAATCAGCAAGACGACGGCCGCGATCAGCGTCGGCGTGCCCATCTGCTGCAAATGGCCCCGGCGGAACAAAATCGCGAGACCCTTAAGCGGCGCTATCGAGGCATTCATGGCGGCGAAACCACGCGGCTTGGCGACGCCGTCATCATCCCAAAGGAAGATTTAAGGCTTCTTTACCGAGTCCGCGGGTGGTTGTCTTCTGGTTAATATATCTATAGTTGAGATCATCAAATCTGCCTGCCGCTATCAAGTTTCTTGATTTCGTTCACCTTTTCGCGCATTGGGAACTGGCAGATTGCAAGGAGCATGCGCATGGCGTTCGAAGGCCTGATGAAGGGCAAACGCGGCCTCATCATGGGCGTCGCCAACGAGCGCTCCATCGCCTGGGGTATCGCCCAAAGCCTGCACGAAGCAGGCGCCGAACTCGCGTTCACCTATCAGGGTGACGCCTTCAAGAAGCGCGTGGTGCCGCTGGTCGCGCCGATGAAGCCCGCCGCGGTCCTCGACTGCGACGTCAGCGAGTCGGGCTCTCTGGACGCGGCGTTCGAAGCGCTCGTCAAGGCGTGGGGCAATCTCGACTTTGTCGTCCACGCCGTCGCTTTCTCCGACAAGGAGCAACTCAAGGGCCGTTACGTCGACACCACGCCGGGAAACTTCGCGACGACGATGAACATCTCCTGCTTCTCCTTCACGGCGGTGGCCCAGCGCGCCGAAAAGCTGATGAAGAACGGCGGCAGCATCCTCACGCTCAGCTATTACGGCGCCGAAAAGGTGATGCCGCACTACAACGTCATGGGAGTCGCCAAAGCGGCGCTGGAGGCAAGCGTGCGCTATCTGGCCGAAGATCTCGGCAAGCGCGCCATCCGCGTCAACGCGATTTCCGCCGGACCGATCAAGACGCTGGCGGCATCGGGCGTCGGCGATTTCCGCTATATCCTCAGATGGAACGAATACAACTCGCCCCTGCGCCGCACGGTGTCGACCGCCGAGGTGGGAAGTGCGGCATTATTCCTGTTATCCGACCTCGGCAAAGCCGTCACGGGCGAGTGCCTGCATGTCGACGCAGGCTATCATATCATCGGCATGAAAGCGCCGGATGCTCCCGACATCGTCGTAGGCAAGAACGGGGACTGATGTCCTACAATTCTTTCGGCCATCTGTTCCGGGTCACGACGTTCGGCGAAAGCCATGGCCCGGCGTTGGGCTGCGTGGTGGACGGCTGCCCGCCGGGCATCCCTCTCGTCGAAGCCGACATCCAAGCCGATCTCGACCGCCGTCGGCCGGGGCAATCGAAATTCGTCAGCCAGCGCAAGGAACCGGACCGCGTGCGCATCCTCTCTGGCGTCTTCCAGGACGAACGGATGAAGCAGCAGGTGACGACGGGCACGCCCATCGCACTGTTGATAGAGAACGTCGATGCGCGCTCGAAGGATTATTCGGACATCCGCGACAAGTTCCGCCCCGGCCACGCCGACTACGCCTATTGGGCCAAATACGGCGTGCGGGACTATCGCGGCGGCGGCCGGGCGAGCGCGCGCGAGACTGCTGCGCGGGTGGCGGCCGGCGCCGTCGCGCGAAAGGTTCTCGACAGCCTCTACAGGAACGTCCACATCCGCGGCGCGCTGATCCAGATGGGAACGCAGACCATCGAGCGCAAGCGCTGGAACTGGGACGAGGTTGCTCGCAATCCATTCTTCTGCCCGGACGCCAAGGCCGTCGCTCCCTGGACGGAATATCTCGAGGGCGTGCGCCGGCGCGGCTCCTCCTGCGGCGCCGTGGTGGAGGTGGTGGCCGACGGAATTCCCGCCGGCCTCGGCGCGCCGGTGTACGCCAAGCTCGACGCCGAGCTCGCCTGCGCGATCATGGGCATCAACGCGGTCAAAGGCGTGGAGATCGGCAGCGGTTTCGCCACGGCCGCGATGTCGGGCGAGGAAAACGCCGACGAGATGCGCAAAGGGCGCGGCGGCAAGCCGAAATTCCTTTCCAATCACGCGGGCGGAATCCTGGGCGGGATTTCCACCGGCCAGCCCATCGTGGCGCGCTTCGCGGTGAAGCCGACCTCGTCGATCCTGTCGCCGCGCAAGACCATCGACGTCGCGGGCAACGAAACCGAGATCGCCACCAAAGGCCGCCACGATCCCTGCGTCGGCATCCGCGCCGTGCCCATCGGCGAAGCCATGATGGCGCTCGTGCTGGCCGATCACGCGCTCAGGCACCGCGGACAAATGGGCGGATAACAATTCGGGAGAGAGACACCATGAACATCGTCGTCACCATTCTGCTGGCGCTCGCCGCATTCTTCGCGCTGACCATCGTGCTCGGCAGCTACTTCACCGTCCAGCAGCAGAGCCGCGCGATCATCGAGCGCTTCGGAAAATACGTCCGCACCGCCAAGCCGGGCTTGAATTTCAAGGTGCCCTACATCGAGACCGTGGCGCAGCGCGTTTCGCTGCGCGTGCAGCAATTGCTGGTGGAGGTCGACACCAAGACGCTGGACAACGTCTTCGTCAAGGTCTCGGTCGCGGTGCAGTACCGGGTGGTGGAAGGCAGCGAGGCGGATTCCTTTTACAAGCTGCAGGACCATGTGCAGCAGATCAGCTCCTACGTGCTGGACGTGGTGCGCGCCAAGGTTCCGAAGATGAATCTCGACGAGGTGTTCGAGAAGAAGGACGACATCGGCACCGCGGTCAAAAGCGAACTCGACGTCTCGATGAAGATCTACGGCTTCGAGATTCCCAATGCGCTGGTCACCGATGTGAATCCCGCCGACAACGTCAAGGCGGCGATGAACGAAATCCAGACCCAGCAGCGCCTTCAGGTCGCCGCCAACGCCAAGGGCGAAGCCAACAAGATCCTGGTGGTGAAGAATGCCGAAGCCGAAGCGGAGTCCAAGCGCCTGCAGGGCGAAGGCATCGCCAAGCAGCGTCGCGCCATCGTCGACGGATTGCGCGAATCCATCGCCGCCTTCACCGACAAGGTCAGCAGCGTCAACGAGCACGAAGTGCTGAACCTGGTCCTGCTGACGCAGTACTTCGACACCTTGAAGGAAATCGGCATGTCGGCGGGCAGCAAGGTGATCCTGACGCCGCACGCGCCGGGCGGCATGACCGACATCTCCGATCAGCTGCGCACGGCGATCATCGCCGGCAACGAGGCGGTGGAGGCGAAGAAGTAAGCCGCCGCGACGCGGACATCCGTTCAGGGCGAGGTCACGACGCTCATGCCGTCGAGCACCGTTTCGGCGGTAGCCATATTCGTCTTCGATATGTGGGCGTCGGTGATGAGCGTGCCCGTCGCGACGTGCTTGGCGTCCACTTTCACGGCGATCATCTTCACATTTAAGGGCGCGCCGGCATCGCCGGTCATCGTCGAGTAGTACGCATACCCGCCGAAGCCCGATACCGACGTGGCATACCTCCGCGGCGGCGCGGCCTTGACCATTTGCATTGCGGCTAATGCCAGCTCGTCGAGCGATCCGTCGAATTCGACGATGGAGAACGAAAAATTGGAACTGCCGTCCGCGGAGTGCACGATCATGTTTCCTTCGCTGACACGCGCCGTCCAACCGTCCGGAATGTGGAAGCTGATGGCCGGGTATCCCTGCTGCGGAAACCTGACGTCGCCCGCATATGCCGACGGAACGCCGACGGCGAAGCAGCATAGGATGACGAACATCCTCACACGCAGTCGCATGACTTCCCCCCAAAGAAGCAGCCGCATCTCCTTATACAAGCGGGCGGAAAGCGAGTCTATGCAGCTACCGCCACCGCGGCAGGGCGTTGGCGGCGAGCGCTCCGACGAACAGCTGCGGATTCGACGGCAGGTCGACTTTCTCCGTCTTTTCCCGGGCGTCGACGCAGGCGATCACGTCCTTGCCGAAATCGGGAAAGTCTCCGGCCCTGGTCAGCCATTGCACGACGCAGGTATCGAAGTAAGTGTAGCGGTCGGTCTCGCCGCAGCCGAACGACGAACGGTCGGATGCCGCCGCGGTCAGGATGATACGGTTGGGCGCCTGGAGCGCCGGCACGAAAACGCCCGAATAGCAGGCCGACACCACCACCACCGTGGGCCGCGCGCCGCAGGAATTGCCGACGATCCGCGCCATCTGGCCCGGCGAAAGCTCGGCGTCGCCCATGACGATGCCGTCCGGCGAGCCGTGCGAGGTGAAATAGGCAAGGCAGCCTGCGCTGGTGCGGTTCGACAAATCCCACAGACCGCCGGAGACGTGCTGCGGCGTCGATGTCCGCGGCGGCGCGCCGGGGTAGTGCTCGGGCTGCACCGAGAATTGCATGATGTTCGACGGCGCGAAGCCGATGGAGACCAGTTCGCTCGCGATGTCACGCCGCGCATTGTCAAACACCTCGCTGGGCGCGCCGGAATGGGCGTGCGAGTCCCCGGCCACGATCACCGCCGCCCAGTCGGAAAAACCGTTCGCCGCAAGCGCCGGCGGAACCGGACACGACGCGGCCAGGATCGCCGCCAAGAGATAAACCGGGCGCATCGCGTTCACCGCTCGAATGATGCCGCAAGCTCAATATGCGACGACCAGAGGAACTGGTCCACAGGAACGACGCTTCCGAGGCGGAAGCCATGATCGACCATGACGCGGGCGTCACGCGCGAAACTTTCGGCGTCGCAGGAAACGTAGGCGACGCGCTTCACTTTGGAGCGGACCAGCGCCTGCACTTGGGCCAGGGCGCCGACGCGCGGCGGATCGAGCGCGACGGCGTCGAAGGCGGACAATTCGCTCTCGCCCAACGGCCGGCGGAACAGATTGCGCTTTTCGACCGTGACCCGCTTGAGCCCCGAGGCGGTGCGCGCGGCGGCGGCCAGCGCTTCCAGCATGGAGCCTTCGATCTCCACCGCATGCACGCGCGCCCGTTCCGCCAGCGGCAAGGCAAAGGTTCCGCAACCCGCGAACAGATCGGCGACGTGCTTGGCGCCCGAAAGCGCGGTCAGCACGAAGGCCTGCAACGCCGCCTCGCCTTGGCGCGTGGGCTGCAGGAAAGCTTCGGAAGGAACGAACACGTCCGCCTTGCCGAAGCGCACGCAGGGGCGCGCCAATTCGATCAGCGTTTCGCCATGGCGTGCGACACGCGCCAGCTTCAGCTCCGTCGCCCAGCGCGCGAGTTCGGCGACGGTGGCCGCATCGCTGGCTCGTTGCCAGCGCAAAGAGAGATCGACACCGGTGTCGGTGTCGGCAAGACGCAGCTCCGCCGCTTCGCCGTCGCCAAGCAGCGCCGCCAGCATCCCGCGCAGCCGCGCAACGAGGGCAGCGAGCCGCGGCGTCAGCACCAGGCATTCCCGAAGATCGACGATGTCGTGCGTGCGCGCCGCCATGAAACCGAGCGCCACGCCGCCTTCGCCTTTTAAGGCTTTGAAGGTCGCGCGCCGCCGCGTGGCGGGCGCAACCTCGACGGCGTCCTCGACAACAGCCTCGATGTTGTGCCGGGCCAGAGCATCGACGACAAGCGAACGCTTGAAGGCGCGGTATTCCGTCATGCCTTGATGAGCGCAGCCGCCGCAGACGCCGAAATGACGGCAGAGCGCGGTCACGATTTCCTCGCCGCCAGCAGGACGGCGTCTGCGCGGGTCGTCACGCGATCTGGCTGACGGCCGCGGCCTCTTCGTCGCGGCCGAGCGCGGAGAGCGCCGCCGCCGCGATGGAATTCGCATCGAGGCCGGCTTCGGCGTACATCCGCTCCGGCGTGTCCTGGTTCTGGAAACGGTCCGGCAGCACCATTGGGCGAATCTTCAGACCCTTGTCGAGGCGCCCCTCCCAGGCCAGGAACTGCATCACATGCGAACCGAAGCCGCCGACGGCGCTTTCTTCCACCGTCAGCAGAACTTCGTGCTCGCGCGCCAGGCGGCGGACGAGATCGCGGTCCAGCGGCTTGGCAAAACGGGCGTCGGCTACCGTCGCGGATAGTCCGTAGACGGAGAGCCTTTCCGCGGCCAGCAGCGCCTCCGGCAGCCGCGTGCCGAGGCTGAGGATGGCGATGGAGTTGCCTTCGCGCAGGATGCGTCCCTTGCCGACCTCGAGCGGCGACCCGGCCAGCGGACGTTGCAGACCGGCGCCTTCGCCGCGCGGATAGCGCACCGCGCTCGGACCGTCGTCGATGGTGGCGCAGGTCGCCACCATGTGCATCAGCTCGACCTCGTCGGCCGCCGCCATCACCACGAAGCCCGGCAGCGTCGACAGATAGGTCACGTCGAAGGCGCCGGCATGGGTGGCGCCGTCCGCGCCCACCAGCCCCGCCCGGTCGATGGCGAAGCGCACCGGCAGCGATTGCAACGCCACGTCGTGCACGACCTGATCGTAGGCGCGTTGCAGGAACGTCGAATAAATCGCGCAGAACGGCTTGAGGCCCTCGGCGGCGAGTCCCGCCGCGAAGGTCACCGCATGTTGCTCGGCTATGCCGACATCGAAGGAGCGGTCGGGAAATTCCTTGGCGAAATGATCGAGACCCGTCCCCGCCGGCATCGCGGCGGTGATGGCGACGATGCGCTTGTCCTTGCGCGCCTCGGCGATCAGCGCATCGGCGAAGACCCGCGTGTAGGTCGGTCCCTTGGGATTCGATTTCTTCATCTCGCCGGTGAGCACGTTGAACTTGCCGACGCCGTGATATTTGTCGGCGCTGGCCTCGGCGGGCGCGTAGCCCTTGCCCTTCTTCGTCACCACGTGGACGAGGATGGGGCCGTTGCGCATGTCGCGGACGTTTTCGAGCACCGGAATCAGGTGGTCGAGGTTGTGGCCGTCGATCGGGCCGACGTAATAGAAGCCCAATTCCTCGAACAGCGTGCCGCCGGTGACCATGCCGCGGGCGTATTCCTCCACCCGGCGCGCGCCGATCTCCAGCGGCCGCGGCAGATGATGGGCGACACGCTTGGCGAGGCTGCGGATGCCGCGATACGGCCTGCTCGACACCAGGCGCGCGAGATAAGCGCTCAAGGCGCCAACCGGCGGCGCGATCGACATGTCGTTGTCGTTGAGCACGACGATCAGCCGCGATTCCGCAG
This sequence comes from Alphaproteobacteria bacterium, assembly GCA_028871795.1. Classification (GTDB taxonomy): domain Bacteria; phylum Pseudomonadota; class Alphaproteobacteria; order Micropepsales; family Micropepsaceae; genus Rhizomicrobium. The sequence continues at coordinate 148,968 of JAGWMG010000006.1, forward strand.
CGCCGGCGTTGTTCAGCGCTTCGTAGGCCATGCCGGCGCTCATGGCGCCGTCGCCGATCACGCAGACGACGTTGTTGCTGTCGCCCTTGAGGTCGCGCGCCACGGCAAAGCCGAGGCCGGCGGAAATGGAGGTGGAGGAATGCGCCGCCCCGAACGGATCGAATTCGCTCTCGGCGCGCTTGGTGAAGCCGGAAATCCCGCCGCCCTGGCGCAGGGTGCGCATCCGCGACCGCCTGCCGGTGAGGATCTTGTGGGGATAGGTCTGATGGCCGACATCCCAGATCAGCTTGTCGCGCGGCGTGTCGAAGACGTAGTGCAGCGCCACCGTCAGTTCGACGACGCCCAAGCTCGATCCCAGATGACCTCCGGTGACCGATACGACATCCACCAATTCGTTGCGTAATTCGTCGGCGAACCTGCGAAGCTCGGAACGCGGAAGCGCCCGCAAGTCGCTCGGCACGGTAACGCCTTCCAAAAGCGGCGTTTTGGTCGGGATACTCATATGAAGACGCTCCATCCGTCGCGCTCTGGAGGCGCGTTTGCCCCACTCGTTTTTATTTTGCTGCGGAAAAGGTCAGCCTTTTCCGCAAATAAATCAAGGCGACGCCGAAAAGTGCCGGCCTGCGCGGCCGCAGCGTCCGCGCTCCAAGGATTAGTGTGTGGCCGCTCGCAACATCCGACAATTCGTCAGCCGAGTTCGAGAGGGTCCGCACCGGCGGGCCCGCCATTGCCTTGAACGATTTTCTCGAGACGGCTTTCGGCGGCCTTCAGCTTGCTTTCGCAATGCGCCTTCAGCGCCTGCCCGCGTTCGTAAAGAGCGATGGAGTCCTCAAGCTCGACTTGCCCTTGCTCCAACCGCGCAACGATGCCTTCAAGCTCTTTCAGCGCCGCCTCGAAACTGAGCGTGTCCACGCCAGAGGCTTGCGGCTTTGCTTTGGCGGACATCGGATTGCTCTCCAGGGGCGCGCGCACGAGGCATAATCGCCGACGCGCCGCGGCACAACAACAAGAGTGGCGGCACGGCGGCGGATCGTCCCGCAGCGGGAGGTTTGCGTCATGGAATTGCAGCCGAGCGCAGGCAAAATGTAGAGTCGCGAAAATCCCGCAAGAAGATTACTGTTTAATTTCTCGACATACTTTCGAGTTTGTCTGTAACCCATTGAAAGCACGTTGTTTTTTGAAGATGACGGGCACGACAATTTTTACATACGATTCTTGGCGTTTTTAGATTTTTATTGTGTTGTTTGCGATATTTTAGAAATATTATTACTTCACGCCGTATTTCTGACGCCTAAATGCCACATACCTAAAGTGAAACCGCTATTTGCGCATTTCCCTTTTGACGATCCCCCCCGGCACCCTTAGCCTTCGTTGAAACGGGCGCACGGAACTTGGTCGCATTGGAGCTCCAATTGTCGACCGAGCCGCCCGAGAGAAACGTCGTTACGATCGAACCAAGGGGGTTCCAGTGTTCAAAATCAACAGCAGCCTACGCTCTACGTTGCTCCTCGGTGCGGCCACGGCCGCCGCCGTCAGCCTTTCCGGCGTTGCCTTCGCGCAACAAGCGAACGTGGAAACGGTGGTCGTCACCGGTTCGCACATCGCCTCGCCCAATCTCCAATCAGCCAGCCCGGTGATCGAAGCCACGGCGAACGACATCAAGGTTCAAGGCGTGACGAAGATCGAAGATCTTCTCAACCAGATGCCGCAGGTCTTCGCCGGACAGAACGCGACGGTCTCGAACGGCGCCTCCGGCACCTCCGAAGTGGATTTGCGCGGCTTGGGCTGCGACCGCACCTTGGTGCTGATCGACGGACGGCGCATGCCGTACGGTTCCATGCTCGACACCTGCGCGGACTTGAACCAAATCCCGACGCAGCTCGTCGACCGTGTTGAAGTGCTGACCGGCGGCGCCTCGGCCGTTTACGGTTCGGATGCCATCTCCGGCGTCGTCAACTTCATCACCAAGCAGGATTTCGAAGGCTTCCAGGCCGACCTGCAGTACGGCACCTACCAGAACAACAACGCCTATGACGGACCGGGCAACCTCCGCGCGGTCATCGCCGGCAGGGCCCTGACCAACCCGTCGCAGTTCAAGCTTCCCAACTCCGACGTGTGGGACGGCGCCGGCAAGCAGCTCTCCGCCATGATGGGCGTGTCGAGCGCGAACGGCAAAGGCAACGTCACCGCCTATTTCACGTATCGCCAGAACGACAAGATCATGGAAGCCAACCGTGACTATTCGGCTTGTTCGCTCGGCGGGCAGTCCGGTACGAACTACACCTGCGGCGGTTCTTCGACGTCGTACCCCGGCCGCTTCACCGATTTCTCGACCTTCAACTACACGGTCAATTCGGTGACCGGCAACACGTTCCGCAATTTCAGCAGCGCCACCGACCAGTACAATTACGGCCCGCTGAACTACTACCAGCGCCCCGACGAACGTTACTCGGCCGGCGCATTCGGTCACTACCAAGCCGCGTCATACGCCGACTTCTACACGCAGATCATGTACACCGACTATGCGACGATCGCGCAGATCGCGCCGTCGGGCGACTTCGGCAACACCAACACGATCAATTGCGGCAATCCGGAGCTTTCCGCCCAGGAATCCGCGGCTATCGGCTGTACGGCAGCTATGATCGCGACGAATGCCAACACCCCGATGTACATCCTGCGCCGTAACGTCGAAGGCGGCGGCCGGCAGAGCACGCTGCGCAACACCTCGTTCAGGGCGATTCTCGGCGTCAAGGGCGACTTCGGCCCCGGCGAAGAGAATTGGACCTACGACCTGACGGGCTCTTATTCGCGCGTCCAGTCGCAGCAAATCTACCTTCACGACTTCTCGGTCACGCGTCTGACGCGTGCTCTCGACGTCGTCAACGTCGCCGGCGTCCCGACCTGCCAATCGGTCGTGGACGGAACCGACCCGAACTGCGTGCCGTGGAACATCTTCTCGATCGGCGGCGTGACCGCCGCCGCGGTCAACTACCTGCAGGTTCCGCTCATCGAACTCGGTTCGACCACCCAGTTGTCGGTGACCGCCGGCTTTACGGGTGATCTGACCAGGTACGGCTGGGTCAGCCCGTGGGCAAAGGACGGCGTGCAGATCGCGTTCGGCGCCGAATACCGGCAGGACGCTTTGCAATCGGTGTCCGACACCGAGTTCTCGACCGGCGACGGCGCCGGCCAGGGCGGGCCGACCATCGGCCTGTCGGGCGCGACGCATGTCTCCGAAGGTTACGGCGAAATGAAGATTCCGGTCGCACAGGACCAGGATCTCGCCAAGTCCATGAGCCTCGACCTGACGTACCGGTATTCGGCCTATGACCGCATCACGACCAACACCTACGGCGCCAGCGGCGATTGGGCTCCGACGGACGACATCCGCTTCCGCGGCAGTTATGAACGCGCTGTCCGTGCACCGAACGTCGTCGACATGTTTACACCGCAAGGCTTCAACCTGACTTCCGACTTCACCATCGATCCTTGCGGCGCCGGCGGATATGCGACGCTGGCCGCCTGTCAAAGCACGCCCGGTGCGGGCGCGGCGCCATGGTACGGCTCTGCGGGGCTGAACAGCCCGGCGGCGCAGTACAACTTCCTCCAGGGCGGCAATCCAGGCCTCAGCGCCGAAAAAGCCGACACGTTCACGGTGGGATTTGTGGCGACGCCGACGTTCATTCCCGGGTTTAACTTCTCCGTCGACTACTACGACATGAAGGTACACGGCACGATCGGCACCGAAGGCACGGCGAACATTCTCTACTCGTGCTACACCAACCATGTCGCTGCGGACTGCGCGAAGATCCATCGCACCGCCGGCGGACTGTTGTGGTTGGGCGGCGGCTTCATCGACAACCGCAACACCAACATCGGCGGCGTGAGGACCTCCGGCGTCGACTTCAACGGCAGCTATCAGTTCGACCTGGCCGATGCCGGCCTAGCGGATGCAGGCCAGATCGGCCTCAGCCTCAACGGCACCTGGTTGAACCAGCTCACCACCAACACCGGCGTCGGCATCATCAATCGCTGCGCCGGCCACTACGGCGACGTCTGCGGCACGCCGAACCCGCAGTGGCGCCACGTGTTCCGCATCAATTGGGACACGCCGTGGGACGATCTCATTGTAACCGGCACCTGGCGCTTCTATGGCGGCGTGGAACGGCTCAGCTCAACGGCAGCTTCGCTGGACCACGTGTTCCCGGCGCAAAGCTACTTCGATCTGTCCGCCGCGATGCCGGTTATGACCGGAGCGACGGTTCGCGTCGGCGTCAACAACATCCTCGACACCGATCCGCCGATCTCCCCGTTCGTCGGTACCACCGGCAACGGCAATACCTATCCTCAGACCTACGACGCGTTCGGCCGCTTCCTGTTCGCGGACCTGACGATCAACCTGTAGAATACGCAGCGATTGCAAATTTGGCGGCGGGCTTCGGCCCGCCGCTTTTTTTTGCCCGCCGCGGAATTGGTTAGTTCGATCACAAACACGATCTGTCATCCCGGAAGCCGCAAAGCGGCTATCCGGGACCAACGGAGAAGCGGCACGGTGGGTCCCGGCTCTGCGCGTTGCTTATGCAGCGCTTGGCCGGGATGACAAGCTGGGTTTATTGATCGGGCTTGAACTCAAACCGCTCTGGCGAAAAGCCCGGAACCGGCCCGCAATTGCCTGTCTCGCCTTCGGCCGCCGCCTGCGGTAATCTCCGGCCCGAGGGGCGGTTAATGGAGGCCGCTATGCGTCTTCTCGCAGCTCTTTCTCTCGCCGCCATGACGGCGACGGCACCGGCCTTGGCCGGGAACGCCTGTCTCGACATTACCCAAGCGACGACCATGAAGTTCGTCTCGGAAAAGACCATGATCGTGAATACGCGAACGCATCAGTCCTTTGCCGTGACGTTCCGGAATGCCTGCGCCGTGAGCCGCTTCCCCAACACGCACTTCGTCTACGAGACTTGGACGGTGCAGCCCTGCCTGCACAGGGGCGACGTGCTGCCGACCAACGACCTGGGTCCGTGTTTCGTGGATACCGTCGTCGCCGGACACGCGCTCTAGCCATCCCCAAGGCCGGGCGGTTACCTGGGCAGGTTGGCGGCTCTCAACTCCACGTCGGCACGCGGCGCCGATTTCACCGCGACCGCGGCTTCGCGTAAGAACGGCGAGTTCATCAGCAGTGTGAAGTTTTCCACGGCACGGACCTCTTCCGAGGGGCCGCCGAAGAAATCGTTCATCGCGTCGAAGAAACTCTTTTGGCGAGGATAACGTTCGAACACCACACGTTCCGAAGCCGCGATGCCCGCCTGCTTCTTGGCGAGATCGACCGCCGTCCAGAAGCCGCCGAGCTTGTCCACCAGACCGCGCGCATTGGCATCGGCGCCGGACCACACGCGCCCGCGGGCGATTTCCTGGACCTTGGCGAGCGGCAGCTTGCGTCCGTCGGCTACCTTCTTCGTGAAGTCCGCATAGATCGCGTCCGCCTGCGCGTTGACCGAGGCCCACTGTTGCGGCGTATAAGGCGCGATGTCGGAATTCATCAGGGCGTTCTTGCCCACGCCGACCTCATCGCTGCCCACGCCGATCAGGCCGAGCGATTTGCCGATCGCCACCTTGCCCGTCAGAACGCCGATCGAACCGGTGATCGTCCCGGGCTCCGCCACGATCTTGTCCGCCGTCGTCGAGATGTAATAACCGCCCGATGCCGCCACATGTCCCATGCTGACGATCACCGGCTTCCCCGCGGCCTGCGCCTTCTTCACGGCGTCGAGGATCTGGTCGGAAGCGGTCACGGAGCCGCCGGGGGAATCCACGCGCAGGACGATCGCCTTGATGTCGCTGTCGCCCGTGGCCTGGCGGATCGCGCGGGCCATGTCATCGCTGGCGATGACGGAATCGGAGCCGAACAGGCTGTTGCCCGCCGTTCCTTCGACAATGTCGCCGGCCGCTTCGACAAGAGCGACATGGGGACCCTTTGCATATTGCGCGGCGTCGTTCTTGGCGCGCACGAATTGCGCCATCGGCGTGCTTTGCGCCTTGGCGCCGGCGCGGCCGAGCGCCGCGTTGAGCGCATCGTCGTCATAGCCGATCTTATCGATCAAGCCCGCCTTTTTCGCATCCTCGGTGAACTGCGGACTGGCCTCGAGAACGGCGACGAGCGTCTTGGAAGCAAGCTTGCGATCGGCGGACGCGCCGGCAACGGCGGCGTCGTACCAGGACTGCATGAGCGCGGTGAGCTGCTCGCGATCGGCCGCCGTCATGCCTTTTTCCATGAACATGTCGGCGGCGCTCTTGTACTCGGCCCGCTTCGCGATCTGCGGTTCCGCCTGGATCTTGTCGAGGAGCCCGCGCAGGAACAACTCGCCTCCGCCCTCGCCCGAGGCGCCGAACGGGCTCTTGGGCTGCATCCAAATCTGATCGGAGGCGGCCGCCGCCAAGTAGTCGCCCAGCCCGCTGTCCTCGAAGCCTTGCGCATGGGCGATCACGAACTTGCCGGAAGCCCGGAAACGCTTGAGAGCGGTGCCGATCTCTTCGGCCTGCGAAATGGGAAGGTTCGCGCCGCCCAGCCGCACGAAGACGCCCTTCACGCGCTTGTCGCGCTCGGCCGCATCCAGGCCGAGGACAATATCCATCACGGTGACGGGCCGCGCCCCAAGGCTGAATTCCGCCGGAAACGAATCCGCCAAAGGTTTCCGCAAATCCAGCGACAGCACCATGTTGCCCGGAAGACCGTCGCCTTGCACCAATCCGATCAGCACTACCACAACGAGAATCAGAGCGACGGCCAAGGCGAGCTTCAGGAGGCCATTCAGCGTGCCCGCAACGATCGAACCAGCCCAACGCAGAAACGCGACCATGAGGTTCAGCCTTCCCTGTCGGAGACGGCAAAGACCGCCCCATACCCCTTTATATGGCGACCATATTAAGGAATACGAATGGCCGTGCTGTGTCGGCGCCGCCACAAAGACCGATTATAATCGAAGTGTATTCGAAATACGCTTTTATTCCTCGTGTAGGCATGTTTGCTCAAGGGCGCCGAGGTTATCAACCTCGACGCGGACACGATCGCCGGCCTTGAGATAGCGCGGCGGCTTCATCGCCATGCCGACGCCGCCCGGCGTGCCTGTGAACAGAAGATCGCCCGGCTCCAGCGTCATCACCTTGGAGACGTGCTCGATCTGGTCCCAGACATTGAAGACGAAATAGCGGGTATTCGAATCCTGCCTCTTCTCGCCGTTGACGAAGCTGCGCACGCCGAGCGTATGAGGATCGCCAACCTCGTCCGCCGTGGTGATCCACGGGCCGAATGGTGCGTGGCTGTCGAAGGACTTGCCGAGCACCCATTGCGACGTCGCCATCTGCCAGTCCCGCGCGCTGACGTCGTTGCCGCAACAAAAGCCGAACACGGCATCCTTCGCGCGGTCCTTCGGGATGTAGCGCCCGCCCTTGCCGATCACGGTCACCAACTCGACTTCATAGTCCACCTGTTGTGATACTTTCGGCAGGCGGATCGGATCGTACGGACCGCTTGCGGCCGTCGGCTGCTTGCAGAACCAGACCTGACTGGCGGGCATTTGGTGACCCGTCTCTAGGATATGGTCGGCGTAATTCAGGCCGATGGCGAGAATCTTGCCCGGGCGGGGGATCGGCGCTAGAAGCCGCACCGTGTTCAACGCCAGCCGTGGACCCGATCTGGACGTGCGCCGGACTTCGCCCTCAACCTCGCCCCAGCGGGCGATCAGGTCGGTCATGTTCTTGACAAGGCGCGGCGTCGCTCTGGAAACGGATACGACCTCGCCGCCTTCGACCACGCCAATCTCCGCGTCCGCGCCGCCTGTGAAGGTCACGAGTTTCATAATCGGCCGCCTTTCCCACAAATGTCGCCGCGTACTTACCGCAACGAAACGGCCGTGGATACGACCGGGTTGCGACGGAGGCACAATCCATATTCCGTTCCGGTGCGGCGGTGTCTAGACTGCCGCAGCCGGAAGCTGCATCGACCCACGGATGCTGCTATCCCCTGTTCCACACAGCCAACACAGGACCGCAAGCTGACCATGAACCCGCTGAAAGAACTTGAACGATTCGGACAGGCACCTTGGCTCGATTATGTCAGCCGGGGCTTGCTTCGGAGCGGCGGACTGCAGCGTCTGGTGGAACAGGACGGCATCAAAGGCGTCACCTCCAACCCTTCCATCTTCGAGAAGGCCATCGGCCACTCCAGCGAGTACGATGACGAAATCGGCGGCCTGCTGAAGCGCGGCTGCGCCGACGTCGGCGCAATCTTCCGCCAACTCGCCGTCTCGGACATCCGCGCCGCCGCCGCCGCGCTGGCTCCCGTCTACGAGGCCACCAAGCGTGCCGACGGGTTCGTCAGCATGGAGGTCTCGCCCTACATCGCCCACGACACCGAAGCCACGATCGCGGAGGCGCGCGAAATCTGGTCCGAGGTCGCTCGCGACAATCTGATGGTGAAGGTGCCCGGAACGCCGGAAGGCCTTCCGGCCATCCGCCGGCTCACGGCAGAAGGGCTGAACATCAACATCACGCTGCTGTTCTCCAGAGCGGTCTATGTCCAGGTGACGGAAGCCTACATCGCGGGACTGGAAGCGTTGCCAAAAACCCACGACCTGTCGTGCATCTCCAGCGTCGCCAGCTTCTTCGTCAGCCGCATCGACTCGCGGATCGACGCCAAGATCGACGAACTTCTCAAGACCGCTTCGCCAGAGCAGCGGGCGCGTTTCGAAGGGTTGCGTGGAAAAGCCGCCATCGCCAACGCGAAGCTCGCCTACCGCGAGTACGAGCGTATCTTCTCGGGACCGCGCTGGGAAGCGCTGGCAAAACGCGGCGCGCGCCGCCAGCGGCTGTTGTGGGCGTCTACCGGAACCAAGAATAAAGCCTATTCCGACGTGCTGTACGTCGACTCGCTGATTGGACCCGACACGGTCAACACCATACCGCCCGAGACCATGGACGCATTCCGCGATCACGGCCGGCCGCAGGCGTTGCTGCGGACGGGCGTGGCGGAAGCGGAGAAGGTTCTCGCCGAACTCGCAGCAGCGGGCATTTCCCTCGATGAAGCGACGGACTGGCTGGTCGGGGACGGCGTCGACAAGTTCGCCGATGCCGCCGATCTTCTCTATGGCGCCATCGCGGAAAAGTGCGACGAACTTTCCGGGCGCAAGATCCGAATCGGCTACGAACTGGCGGACGCCGCGGGGAGCGTAAACGCCGAACTGAAATCCTGGACGAGGAAGGGCAATGTCCGCCGCTTGTGGGCGAAGGACGCGTCCCTGTGGAGCGGAGCCGACGAGAACAAATGGCTCGGCTGGCTCGACATCGCCAAGCGCGAGAAGGCCGGCCTGGCGGCGCTCGAGGATTTCGCCGGACGCGTCAAGGGCAAAGCGTGGAGCGACATCGTCCTGCTCGGCATGGGCGGCTCCAGCCTGGGCGCGGAAGTCATACGCGAAACGCTGGGCGGGCCAGGCCCGCGCTTTCATATCCTCGATTCCACGGACCCCGACGAAATCGCAACGCTCGACGAAGCCATCGCGCTCGCAACCACGCTGTTCGTCGTCGCCTCGAAGTCCGGAAGCACACTCGAACCCAATATTTTCAAGGACTATTACTTCAAGCGGGTGGCCGACGCCATCGGCCGCGACCGCGCCGGTGGGCACTTCGTCGCCATCACTGATCCCGGCTCGTCGCTGGAAAAAGTGGCGGCACGCGACGGCTTTGCCGACGTTTTCCACGGCGATCCGGCCATCGGCGGGCGCTATTCCGTGCTGTCGAATTTTGGGTTGGTTCCCACCGCCGCCATGGGCATCGACCTCAAGGGATTCATCGACGAGGCGTCGTGGATGCAAGCGGCCTGCGGGCCGCTCAGTCCGCCCGCGAACAATCCCGGCGTCCGCCTGGGGGTGACGCTCGGCGTGCTCGCGGGCAAGTTCGGACGCGACAAGATCACCGTGATCGCCTCCAAGGGACTGGCGAGCTTCGGCGCCTGGATGGAGCAATTGATCGCGGAGTCGACGGGCAAGAAGGGCAAAGGCCTCATCCCGGTGGACAGCGAACCGCCGGGCATGTCCGACAGCTACGGCTGCGACAGGATGTTCGTGTCGCTGCGCCTCGGCAGCGAAACCATGCCGAACGACTTGCTTTCGGCGCTGGCGGCAAAGGGACATCCCGTGGTGCGGATCGACGTCGACACGCCGCACCGCCTCGCCCGGCTGTTCTTCCTGTGGGAGATCGCCACGGCTGCCGCCGGCGCGGTCCTCGGCATCAATCCCTTCGATCAACCCGATGTCGAAGCGGCAAAAATCAAAACCAAGGCCTTGATGGAAGCGGGCGGCGCCAAGCAAGGCGAAAAGCCGCTGGTTGCGAGCGGAGGCATTTCGCTTTACGCCGATGCGGAGAACGCCAGGGCGCTGGCCGGGGCGGGCACGCTGGAAGCCTGCTTGAAAGCGCACTTCTCCCGCATCGGGAAAGGTGATTACGCCGCCCTGCTGGCCTTCATCGAACGCAGCGCTGTCAACGCGGCGGAACTCGACGCCATCCGTGTGGCCGTCCGGGAGAAGACCGGCGCCGCGACATGCCTCGGTTTCGGACCGCGCTTCCTGCATTCCACCGGACAAGCCTATAAGGGCGGGCCCAACACCGGCGTCTTCCTGCAGGTCACCTGCGATCACGCGCGCGACATCGCGGTGCCCGGACGGGACTACAGCTTCGGCGCCGTCATAGATGCGCAAGCGGCCGGCGACCTGGCCGTCCTGGGCGAGCGGGGCAGGCGCGCGATACGCGTCCACCTGCACGATGTCGCGGAGGGATTGCGGTCGCTTCGCCGTGCCGTAGAAACTGCATTGCGGTAGGTGAATATGGAGATCGGCATCGTCGGCTTGGGGCGCATGGGGGCCAATATCGCCCGGCGTTTGATGCGAGGCGGACACAGCGTCGTTGCGTTCGACATCAGCGCGGACGCCGTGGCGGCGCTGGCGCGCGCGGGCGCCACGGGAGCGGATTCGCTGGCCGGCCTCGCCGTGGCGCTCAAGCCGCCGCGGACCGTCTGGCTGATGCTGCCGGCAGGCAAGATAACGGAGCAGACGATCGGCGAACTGGCGCGCCATCTGAGCGCGGGAGATACGCTGATCGACGGCGGCAATACGTTCTACAAGGACGACGTGCGGCGCGCCGAAGAGCTGCGGGCCAAAGCCATCCACTACATCGACGTCGGAACTTCGGGCGGCGTCTGGGGCCTGGAGCGCGGCTATTGCATGATGATCGGCGGCGAAAAGGACGCCGTCGACCGGCTGGATCCGATTTTTGCGGTGCTGGCGCCCGGCGCGGGAACCATCGCGAAAACGGACAACCGCGAGGGCCGCGATCCGCGCGTCGAAAACGGCTACCTGCATGCCGGCCCGGCGGGCGCCGGCCACTTCGTGAAGATGATCCACAACGGCATCGAATACGGATTGATGCAGGCCTATGCCGAAGGCTTCGACATCCTTCGCGCCCGCGGGGCAGCGTCGCTGGCAGACCGCTACGATTTCGATTTGGCCGACATCGCGGAGGTCTGGCGGCGCGGCAGTGTGATTTCGTCCTGGCTGCTCGATCTGACGGCGTCGGCACTGGCAAAGCACAAGAATCTCGAGACCTTCACCGGTTACGTCGAGGACTCGGGCGAAGGACGCTGGACCGTCCAGGCCGCCATCGAAGAGGCGATCCCCGCCAACGTGCTGTCGGCGGCGCTGTACGAGCGTTTCCGCTCGCGCATCGAACGTGATTTCGCCGACCGACTGCTGTCGGCGATGCGCAACGAATTCGGCGGTCATGTGGAAGGCGGTCCGTCCAGTTCCGGCAACAGGCCGTGAGCGCACCCCGCACCGAAATCTTCGATGATGCGGGGCAATTGGCGTCGCGGGCGGCCGGCTGGATCGCCGGCTTGATCGCCGCCCGGAATGGCGTTTTCCGCATCGCTTTGACCGGGGGAGAGACGCCGCGCGCGCTTTACCGAGAACTCGGCAGCCGTTTCCGTGACAGCGTAAACTGGGCAAACGTGCAATTCTTCTGGGGCGACGAGCGCTTCGTGCCGCCCGACGATCCGACGAGCAATTACCGCATGGCGCGCGAGACTTTGCTAGTGCAAATCCCGGTCCCCGAAAAGAACGTCCATCCCATCCCGACCGGCGGCGATCCGGAGGAAGCCGCGTTGGCCTACGAAGCGGCGCTCAAGAACGCTTACGGCGCTGGCAGACTGGAGGCTGCGCGGCCCTTGTTCGACCTCGTGCTGTTGGGATTGGGTGACGACGGGCATATTTGTTCACTGTTGCCGGGATCAGCGGTATTGGACGAACGGACGCGCTGGACCGCCGCCGTCGCCCACGGCAGGCCGGAAACGCGCATCACGCTCACCTATCCACCGATACAATCGAGCCGCATCACCGCATTTCTGGTCGTCGGAGGAAAAAAAGCGGAAGCTGTGCGCACTGTCCGGGCAGGCGATTCGGCCCTGCCGGGCGCCCGTCTGCGGCCGGACGGCGAACTCGTCTGGCTGCTGGATCGTGCCGCGGCGAAATTCATACGATAACGAGAGCGGGAGCGAGACGCGTGAAACGATTCAAACGAATTCTTGCCTTCGACGTCGGGGGCACCGGGCTGAAGGCGGCCATCATCGACGGGCAAGGCAAACTCCTGAGCGAGCATCTGCGCGTTCCCACGCCGCATCCGAGCACGCCAAAGACGTTGGTCAAATCGCTGGTCGCGCTTGCCGCGCCGCTTGGGAAATTCGACTGCATCTCCATCGGCTTTCCCGGCGTGGTGCGCGGCTCGCACGTGATTACCGCCCCAAATCTCGGCACGGTGCTGTGGGCCGGCTACGATCTTGCGGGCACGCTCTCGAAAAAACTCGACGGCAAACCAGCGAAGCTCGTCAACGACGCCGATATGCAGGGACTGGCCATCGTCAAGGGCAAGGGATTGGAATTCGTCATCACCTTGGGAACCGGATTCGGTACGGCATTGTTCCGTGACGGCGAACTAATGCCGCATATGGAGCTCGCCCATATGCCGGTCGAGAACGGCAAGGATTTTGACGAATATATAGGCGAGAAGGCGCTGAAAAAAATTGGCCGCAAGCGTTGGAACAAGCGTATCGCGAAAATTCTGCCGTACTTCCACACGCTGCTGCACTACGACCATCTCTATATAGGCGGCGGCAACGCCCATAAGCTCGACATCGACTTGCCGCCCAAAGCCAGCAAGGTCTCGAACATCGCCGGCCTCAAAGGCGGGGCTGCGTTATGGAGAAAAAGCGGTCGCGAGCACCTCACGGCGCGGTCGTGAACGACAGGCCGGCGCGCAGAATACGCGGGGCACCGTAGTTGGTCACGCCGTCGGCGCTCTCCGTCGTCACGACGCGGGCGTTCAAGACGTTGTCGCCGGCAACGTAGAGCACCAGGCGATCGGTCACCGCACAGGATAGTTTCGCATCGAGCGTGAACGCGGGAGCCAGCCGCAACGTGTTCTGGTCGTCGGCATAGCGGGCACTCTCGTAGTGCACGTCCGCGGAAAGCGACCATCCCTCCGTCAACGGGGTCGCAAAGCCGCCCGTGATCGTCGCGCGCGGCGCTTGGACGGGACGCAGCCCCGTCAATTGCGACGCCCCTGCTCCGCCGTGGACGCGCTGATCCAACACATCGAACGCAGCCTGCAACGCGATGCCGTCGAAGCCGTAGCGCAGACTGCCCTCGATGCCCGGCGCGTTTACGTCGCCCGCATTCTGCTTCTGGATGAGGAGTCCGCCTGTCGACACAAATCCGGCGTCGGGGAATACGCCCGGTCCGCGACCGATGGTGACATTGGTGATGGCGCGGTGCAGCTGGTTCCAGAACGCCGTCAGGTCCCATGTGAATGCGCCCCGAACGCCGCCGGCACTGATCTCCACGCCGTACAACGTTTCGGGCGTCAAGGCGGCGTTGGCTTCGGTGATATTGTTGCCGAGCCGGAACGGCCGGTAGAGTTCGTTCAGGGATGGTGCGCGGAACCCTTCATAGGCGGCGGTGCGCAAATAGAGGCCATCCGAAAAATCGTGCCGGATGCCGCCGCGCGCCGTCGGCAGGATTCCCGAACGCGACGGCCAGCGCCTGTCGCGCGTCATCGCGCCAGAGGACAACGAACTTTCGACCAGATGCCCGTCGGTGCTCGACCACGCGTCCGCACGCCCGCCTAGAGTGAACAACCAACTGCCGGAGCGGTGCGCCACCTCCGCGTACAGGCCGCCGACAAGATTGTCCCCGCCGGACACGCGGTTCTGAGTGAAAGCGCCGGAAACATAGGAATAGTGTTCGTCCGAATTGCCTCTGGCCGCGCGCGCGTCCGCGCCGATTTCCCAATCGAACGCCGGCGACGATCCGCGCAACGCCCCGTTGGCGCCCCATCCCACCGCGGGCGTCGCATATTGGTCGTCCGAGGGCGTCGTGTAGGCGCGTCCAGGTGCGATCGTTGCAGAGACCTGCGAAAACCCGCTCTCGTGCAGCCAAGCTTGCAGGCGCCAGCCCAGCGCATCGCCGCTTTCAGGATGAGCGACGGTGAGGCTCGCCACAATGCCATCCGCCTTCGAACTGGTGCCGACCAGACCGGACTGTCGCATCTCCTCATAGGCGCCGACGCGTGCGGCGATCAATGTACCGGCGGAAGGCGAAAACTGCGCCCGCACGGAGGCATTGCGGGCGTCCAGCGTCACCGCATCGTCGGCGGGGCCGCGTTGCGCGGGTGAAACGGGAATCCAGCCGTCGGAGGCTTCCGCGCTCGCCACGCCGAACAGTAAAACCTTGCCCCATTCGGCGCCGCCGGCCGCCGCGGCACGGCGAAAGCCCCCGCCCGACACATCGGCGGCAAGCCCCACGTCCGTCTTTTCCTGAAACGCGATCACGCCGGTGAGCGCCCCGGCCCCATATGGGCCAGCGCCCGCCCCGCGCACGATCTCGGCCCCGGCCAGCGCTTCGGGCGGCAGCGAACTCCAGATCACCCAGCCTCCGAACGGATCGTTCTGCGGCACTCCATCCAGGGTCACCAACGCGCGGCCTGCTCCCGACGGCGCAATCGAGCGCAGCGAAACGCCTTGGGTCGAAGGGTTCGCAGACAGACTGCTGTTCCGGCGGAACAGCGACAGACCGGGAACCTGCGCTAGCGCGACATCGAGCTGGGGCGAGGCATCGAGCTCGGCCGCGTCGAGCCGGACGACGGAGAATGCGCCGTCCCCGACGGGATCGGGCGGGCCGGCCGTGACCACCACGGTCTCGACCGCCTGCGCTGCCGCCGGGACGGCAAGTGCCGCGACGGCAGCAAGGCAGAATCCAAGGCGTGCGATATTGTTTTGCATCGCTCTCTTCTATCGCTTACGCGCGAAATTCCGGCAAGCCTGGCGCCACCGCGGAATCGTGCACAGCCAGCGCAGCAAGTTCGGTGGCTACACGCTGGGGGGCACGCGATCGACAGCCTGGGCAAACCATCCGAACCAGCTTTCGGGCGGACAGCGCCAACCGGATTAATCGCATAACACCGCTCTCACGGCCGAGCGGCCGCCGGTGCCGAGGCGAGGATTTCTTCCGAAACCTAGAACCTTTGACCGAACTTCAACCCGATCGTCCGCGGCTGAGCGACCAAAATGTACGGTTCGTGGCCGCAGACGCCGGGCGTGCACTCGGCGTAGCGGCCAAGCTGCGCGCGCTCGTCGAAGGCATTTTCGACGAACAATTCGAGCGACCAGTTGTTGCGGTCCACGCCGGTCGTGAAATCGAACGTCGTGTAGGCCGGCGATTGTCCGATCAACCCGCGTTCCAGGATGCGCAAATCCGACCAGGTGCCGCTTTGGTGGACGAGAGAACCCTGCACATGCGCCTTGAAGTCGTCGACCGTGAACTCGTAGCGCGCCGTGGCGTTGACCTTCCACTTCGGCGTGATCGGCAGCTGCGTACCCTTCGGCGCCTTGGCCGTGCCGGGACAGACTGTGACCCCGACATTGCCGCAATAGTCGGCGGTCAATTGCGCGTCGTTGTAGGCGCCGGCGGTGGACAGAGTCAGACCCTCGACCGGAAGCCACATGGCTTCGAATTCCGCTCCCTTGACGCTCGCCTGACCGCCGTTGGCGATGATCGTCAACGAATTCGGTCCGAGGAACGAGAACTGGAAATTGTTCCAGTCCTCCCAGTAGAAAGCGCCGTTGAAGCGCAGCGTGTCGGCGTTCCAACTTGTCTTCCAGCCGATTTCGTAGTTCGACACGCCATCCGGCGAATAGGGCGGGAGGTTACCGTTGCGATTGACGCCGCCTGGGCGGAAGCCCGTCGAATAGGTGGCGTAGACCATGCGGTCGTCGTCGATATGCCAAGTGAGATTGACCTTGTGCGTCTCGCCATTATCGTCGACGTGCTTGTTCAGGTTTTGACAGGGCAAGCTGTGGTACGGCGTCGGAACCGGCGGCGGGACGGTGCAATTAACTACTCCGGTGTGAGAACTGTAACCGGAGGAAAAGCCGAAGAATCCGCTGAGCGAATTGTCGGCCTGGAAGAACCTGATGCCGCCCGTCAAGGTGAGGTCCGGCAGGATGTCGTAGGCCAACTCGCCGAACAGGGCGTAATCACGATCCACGCGCATCTGGTTAGTCAGCCAGAGCGTATCCGGCCAACCCGGAACAGTGATGGCGTCCGCGATGCCGTTGATCTTGTAGTCCTGCAATATGTGGTGCGATTGGCGCTCGTAGAAGGCGCCGCCGACGAAGCGAAGCCGGCTGTCCTTCGACGTCGAAACACGGAACTCGTGGCTCTCCTTGGTGAAGCCGTCCATGCCGAGAATGTACTGCGACGGGTCGATCACAATGCCGGCGTTATTGTAAATATAGGCGCCGGAGCCATACAGCGTGTCGTACCAGAAGGAATAATCCGTGTAGTCCGCCGCCGAGTGAACCGAGCGGTTCATGTAGCCGCCGGAATAGAGCAGGTCGAGATTGCCGACCTTGCCTTGAATCGTGAGCGCCGCCTGATACCACCTGTCCTTTACGTATTCCGGCAAGAAATGCGTGACCTCAAGATCACCGACCGACGGGTCGAATGCGAACAGGCCTTTGGAGTCTTCCGACTGCGCCGTGATGCTGGGCGTGATCGTCCAATTCTCGTCGAGGTCGATTTGCAAGGCCGCGCGGCCGCCCAACTTGTCGACGGTGTTGTAGTCTTTCTTTGCCGCCGTGGCGTTGTTGATCGTTACGCCGGAGGTCGGATAGGTGCGCGTGCCGTGGACATTGTCGATATAGCCGGCATCGTGCTCGTCCCACGCAACGATGCGAACGGCAACGTTGTCCGTCAGCGGGAGGTTGACCATTCCGTTCGCCAGATAGCCGATCCCGCCATGGTCAACGGAATTCACTTCGACATTGTAGCCCGCCGCAAAGGCGTCGGTGTTCGGCTTGTTGGTGATGATACGGATGGTCCCAGACTCCGAGCTGGCGCCGTAAAGCGTGCCCTGCGGACCCGACAATGCTTCCACACGTTCAACGTCGTATGTCGGCACGTCCAGCGTGCCGCCGATCGTGGTGATCGGCTGTTCGTCGAGATACACGCCCACGGTCGGGAGCGGACCGGAATGGTTGCCGTTCTGATCGCTGGCGATGCCGCGCATCGTGATGTTCGCGAAGCCGGGACCGCCGTTGCTGCCCTGGCCGCTGACCGCATAGGTCACGCTCGGCATGTATTTGGCGAAATCGGTGAAATCGGTGAGATTCAGCTGCGAGAGCTTTTCGGTGGTGAACGCCTGGACGTTCATCGGAACTTTCTGAAGATCTTCCGAGCGCTTCTCGGCCGTGACCACGACCGTTTCCAGCGTGCCACTGGTGTCCGTCGCCGCAATCGCCGCCGAGACGCTCGTCAGCATGGTCGTGGCGAGTAGTGCCGGAAGGACAACAAGGCGCGAACGCCCACGGTTAGCTGCGAAATTCCCCTTCATCATGGATGCCCCCCGAATATGATCCGAACCTGCCTTCGACTGCGATTCCCCGCGACAGTCTTGTGAATGCGATTAAGAGGATAATTCGCGACCGCGTCAATGGCATAGCACTATTGTTTACCTAGGGTTAATTTTGGCTCAAAAGTTGGCACAGCAGGGTAAACATCGAGCACGGAACCCAACGCCTGCTTGAGCGGCCCCAGCCAAGACTCGTAATTCTGCCAGTGTTCCACGGCCTCTTTGAAGATGGGCTGACGCACCTGTTCCGAGCTGGCGGTGCGGACCGCGCGGTCATTTTCGTAGAAGCGCAAGCAGCCGTCCTCGAACGGCAGCCCGCAATAGGCGAGCAGCTGGCGCACCTCGTGCTCGGGATCGGCAACCAACTGCTCGTAGATCACGCGGTGCACCCGGCCCGGCAGGACCGCGTCATAGCGGGCCATCAGTTCGACGTAACCCGCGTAATACCTGCCGACGTCGTCGAGGCTGTAGGTGAACGTCTGACCGCGCGCGAAATGCTGCTTGAAGCAGGAGAAGCAGCAACCGAGCGGATGGCGGCGCGCGTCGACGATTTTCGCATTGGGAAGGATCAGATGGATCAATCCCACATGCAAAAAGTTGTTGGGCATCTTGTCGATGAAGAACGGCCGCCCGAGCTTGCGATGGACGCGCGTGCGTTGCAGATACTCCTCGCCGAGCGCCGCGAACGCCTCGCGGTCGAGCGTACCGAGAATTGACGGATAAGCGGACGCTTCGCCGCGCCGCTTCTTGCCGCCAAGACGCCGGGCGATCGCGATGATGTCGGGCAGTTCCATCGTTCCCTCGATCTGGGAGTGACTGGACAAGATCTGCTCGACAAGCGTGGAGCCGGCGCGCGGCAGTCCCACGATGAAAATCGGATCGGGAGCCGCGCAACCGGTGCCGGTGTGCTGCTGCAGGAATTCCGCGGTGAATTGTTCCTTCAGCCGCCGGACGCGTTCGACGAACTCGTTGGCGTCGTAACCCGTACCGGACCGCCGCAGCGTATTTCCCGCCTCATAATGCCGGAACGAACCCGCAAATTCCCCCGCATCCTCGAGGGCCTTTCCCAGCGCGAAATCGAAATGATAGCGATCTTCGTCCGCAAGGTCGGTGCGCGCCAGTTGCGCGCGCATTGCCGCCACATCCTGGTCCGTGAACCTCAGCGTCTTGAGATTCGCGAGACTCCAATAGGCTTCGCCGAGGCTCGGAAGAAGCGCAATGCTCTTGCGATATGCAGCAATGCCCTGCTCGCGTCGCCCCAGTGCCTTGAGCGAATGGCCGTAGCTCATCCACGCCTTGGGCTGGCTCGGATAGCTCTTCAGCAGGTCTTCGTATATCTCGATGGCGCGCACATATTCCCCGATCTGGCCCCATGCTGCGGCCTTCAGCGCGCGGTAGCCGGGATTGCGCGGATCGCCCTTCAGAAGAATATCGGCCTGTGCGAGGCATTCCTGCGGCTTGTTCTGACGATACAGGACCGATGCGTAGTTGTGGCGGGCGGCGGTGAAGCTTGGCGCCAGTTCAATGCAGCGTGCGAGCAAATGCTCGGCGTCCTCGTAACGGCCGAGACGCGACCCGGCTTCCGCCAGCATGCGGATGGCGGATACGTCCGTCGGATTTTCCTTCAGAAAGGCACGCAAAAGCCGTTCGGCGACCGCGAGTTTGTTTTCGTAAAGCGCCGCCGCGGCCGCCAGCAATTGCGGATCGTTTACCGACGCCTGAATATGACGGGCATAGGCTTGGTCGGCGCCGCGATCGTCCCCCGCCAGCGTTTTCTGGTCGCCGAGCGCGCGCCACGCGCTCGCATGATTGGGCTCTAGTCTCACGACGCGGGAAAGGACTTCGATCGCCTTACCGCTCTCGCCGGCGTCGCCCAGCGCAAGGCCGTACTCGAATTGCACGGCGGCGGCGTTCGGCTGCGACTTCGCAAGCGGATGCAATTGATCGAGAGCGGCCGCAAGCTTCCCCTGTCCGCGCAGCGCCGCGCCCAACAGCAGCAATGCCCGACCGTTACCGGGAACCACTTTCAGGATTTCGCGCGCCTGTTCTTCCGCCAGCGACGGATTGACCACGAGCAGCTTGGCGGCATTCGTCAATGCCGCGGAAAGCGTACCGGCCGGCTCGAAACTCGCCAATGCATCAGCCTCGTGACTGTGCGGCCAAAGCGGCCGCGAGATCGTCGATCAGATCGTCGGCGTCTTCGATGCCGGCCGACAAGCGCAGCAGGTCCGGCGGGCATGGCGTATCGGGGCCTTCCACGCTGGCGCGGTGCTCGATAAGGCTTTCGGTGCTGCCCAACGACGTGGCCCGCTTCCAGATGCGGACATTGGCGGCCGTCCCGACAGCCGCCGCCTCGCCGCCCTTGACACGGATCGAGAGCATTCCGCCGAAGCCGCCCTTCATCTGCTTTGCGGCGATCGCGTGTCCCGGGCAACCGGGAAGGCCGGGATAGAGAACCTGGACGACGTGCGGATTCGATTGCAGCGACTCCGCAATCCGCTGCGCGTTCGCACAGGCCAACCGCACGCGTGGAAACAAAGTGCGCATGCCGCGAAGCAGCAGCCAGGCTTCGAAGGACCCCAGCACGCCGCCGAGTTGCTTGCGGGCCGTTTTCAGGCGCTGCCAGAACTCGTCGTCCGTGCGCGTCACCAGCGCGCCCGCTGCGATGTCCGAATGCCCGTTCAGATACTTCGTCGCCGAGTGCATGACGATGTCGGCGCCGAAGTCGATCGGCTGGGTGAGTACGGGCGTGGCGACGGTGGAGTCCACGGCAAGGCGCGCGCCGGCCTGGTGTGCGATCTCGACAGCGGCCGCGAGATCGGTGATGCCCCACAGGGGATTGGCAGGCGTTTCCGCCCACACGACCTTGGTCTTTCCGGGGCGCACGGCGCGGCCGATCGCGCCGGTATCCGTCATGTCGGCGATGGTGACATCGAGCCCCCAGTTTCGTGCAAAACCAAGGAGCCAGTCGCGCAACGACCAGTACATGACCTTCGGGGCAACCACGTGATCGCCCGGCGACAGCGCCTGGAAAACCGCCGTCGCGGCCGCCATTCCCGAGGAGAACAGCATGGAGCCTGCGCCGCCTTCGAGCACCGTGAGCAAGGCTTCGGGCTGATCGAAGGAAGGATTGTCGGCGCGGATGTAGGCGCGGCCGGAACGGTATTGATTGTCCGGATCGCGTTCGAACGTGGAGGAGAGGTGGATGGGCGGGGAGATGGCCCGGGTCGATCCGTCCACCCGGCCAAGTCCCTGCGCCGCCAGCGTAGCGCGCGTTGGGTCGGTTCTCGTCATGTCGTTCCCGTTCGCTGTTCTTAGAAGCCGCGACAACTCGCATTCTAATCAGGTGGGTAAGGTTGCGCCAAACATTTCGGAACGACCCCGACGTGCTTTCGAGAGATTCAAGAAGAGCGGTCCGGCGGGAGCGTCAGACGCCGAACGGGCCGGTGCGGGCGGATTGCCGCTATTCGCGCTGGCCTGAAGGCTTCTTCCTATCACCGTCGGTCGCGCCCCTCAGGAACGAGGCATATACCCAACCTTGTTGCTGTTTATGCTTGCTGCTTTCGTCCTCAATTCGGACGCGCACCCAGTTCCCGCGCCGCTCGACCGGCGTGATTTTCGAGTCGCGCGGCAGCGTCGCGATCACGGCAGTTCCTTTCGAGGGGCCGGTGCGAACATTCGCGACATGGACGACAATGTCGATGGACGGCTTCGCGACGCGCACCGGCGCCGGTTTCTGGAGAACGGCGAGAACAGCGACATTACCGAGGAACGGCTGACTCACGCCCGTAAACGAAGTGATTTCCGGCCACCAATTATCGGGGATCATCGATTCAATGTTGGGATAGAGCATTGTCGCCAGTGCTGCCAGGCAAGCGACCACGGCAACATCGCGGATCAGGGGACGTCTCTCGCGTTTCTGTTCGACATTCTCCGCCGCTCTCAGTCTCCAGATGCGTTCCGGTTTCTGGAGGGTCACTCGGGGTTCCGCTGTCCAACGGTCGCGCGCCTGCTCGGCAGCCGGACGCGCTCGCGCCAATTCGATCTCGCGGATGGCCAGGGATGCTTTCACTCTTTCCAGCTCGGCGCGCAGACGGCGAAGCTCACCATTCTCGCTCCGGTCGCGATCCGCCTCGGCTTGAGCGCGCGCCTCCGCCAACATCGTCTCCGCCCGTTCGGACCGCGCCGTCGCCTCGGCCAGTACCTTGGCGAATTGTTCCCGCCAGCGCGCTTCAGCCTCAGCGAGCCGTGCGGCCTCGCCCGCCCTCCAGTCATTTCCAGCCTTCGACAGTGCCGCTTCGCTCGCTTGCCGCCAGCGTTCGCGCGCCTGTACCGTGCGTTCCTGTGCGCGCTTTTCCAGCGCAGCGGAGCAAGCGTCCTGTTCCGCCTGCCACGCACTGCGGTTCGACTCGAGATTTGCCGCGGCCTGCGCGGCGGCGGCGGCCAGACGCTCGCCCAACTCGGCGTCCCAAGCCGATCGGGCCGCGGCCAGCTCGTCGCGCAAATTGCGAACCTCGCTGTCGTCAACCGGATTCGCCGCGCTGCCCGGTGTGACAGGCGCGCAAACCGGCAGGGTATCGCCGGGCGCGATGGGATAATCGAGCATCGCGACCGTGCCGCCGTCGCGGTTGATGATTCTGATCGCAAGCGTATGCGCCTCATCGACGCTTTCAGGGAGAAGGTATGCGAGATCATCCACTTCGTCTGGCCACAGCGACCACGAACCATCGCCATTGTTGCGCCCTCTGGATAGGCGGGCCAGATGGTGCAGGCGCTCGATCCTGAGCGAAAGACGCTCCCGTCCCTTATGAGGCGACAGCAACGGGGCCAGCGCGAGCGCAATGGTGCGCGGCGCGGTCGCCGCTTCGTCCATCGTGCGAATCAAGTCGTCCACACGGCCGGTTTCCGCCGCGGCGGGCCTTCTGGCAAATCCGGCGACGCGTTGCGCCATTGCGCAGAACTCCATCTTCGCCGCTCCAATGGCGGCGCCCGAATTTCTCACCTGGGAGGCGCCATTCTTTGCAAGTTTGGGTAAAGCAATCGTTCGTCAAACACGGAGCGCGACGCAATGAAGAGATTCGACTCAACTTGTCCTGATCGTGCTTACCAAGGGCGCGCGGGTTCACGCGCGCTCCGTCTCTCGTTCGATGAACGCCGCATGAACGGATCGGATAGAGACCGTTCAGCACGTGGCATTGCCCGAACCCGCAGCCTTTGCCTCCGGGCTAATCTGGTTTTGCCTTTTCGGCGTCGAGCCGGTTGCGGATGCTGATCGCCAGCGGGTCGTCCGCGGCCGCCAGCTTCAGAGCCTTGTTCCATAGGAGGCGCGCCTGCCCCGTGTGGCCGGCCTTCTGCTCCGCCAAGCCGACATAATAGAGCGCCTGCACGTTCCCGGCGTCGAGTTTCAGGACCGTGCGCATAGTGGCGACGAAGTCCGCAGGCGCGTCGTCGCCAGGAACGGCTGCGGCCTTCTGGATCTCCGCCAAGGTCAACTGCACATCGACGTCTGACGGCTTGAGGCGAACGGCACGGTCGATGGCCGCGCGCGCCTTGTCGCGCTCGCCCAGCACATTGTAGGCATGCGCCAGGCGCTGCCAGCCGGAGGCATCGCCGGGACTCTTCTCCATGCGATCCGCAAGCCGCTGCACCATGGCGTGGATCTTGGTATCCTGATCGTCGCCCGCCGAAGGCAGCGCGCTGCTCGAAGGCGGCGCGGTCATAGCGTTCGTGTTTGCGGCAGCGCTCGTACCTCCTTGCAGATGCATCGCGTTCGTCATGGCCGTAATAATAGTATTCAAAGCGGCGGCGGAAAGCGGGCTCGGCGGCACCGAAGCGGGATCAAAACCGCCCTCCTTGGAGAACGCGGCGATGTGATCGCGCAGCATCGGAAGCCACGGTGCGTTGGGGTCGCTCGTCCGTTCCAGATCGCGCCAGACGCCGACGGCCTGTTTCAAATTGCCGATCTGCGCCTCGGCCAAACCGATGTAGAAACGTGCGCGTTCGCCATGCGGTTCCATGCCGATGGAATTGGCGAATGCCAGCATTGCCTCGGGCACCACCACTCCGCCGTTCGTCATCACGATGGCTTCACCGAGTTCGGACCACGTGACCGCGTCGGCGCCACCCAGCGCGATCGCGCGGCGATCCGCGGCGGCGGCCTGCTCATAATTGCGGGAGTCAAAATACATTTCAGCGAGGCGCTTGTAACCGGACGCGCTCGGGCTGTTCTTCAGCAGCGCCGCCAGCTTCTCCGCCGTCGCCGCGACGATAAATTCGGGGTCGTTGTTCAGCCGCCAGGCGTAAGGCTTTCCGGGCAGCTGGGGAGACCCCAGCGCGCCGTACATGACGGCCGCACCGACCGGCAGAACGAAAGCGATGATGGCAATCGCCGCAAATCTGGCGCGACGGTTGTCAGTCCGCCCGGGTTTGACGGGCGTCTTGAGTTCGGCGTCCTCGGCCGCCAGCATCCGTCGGTGCACTTCCGCGCGCGCGGCATCGGCCTGCCCTTCCGTAAGAAGACCGCGCTCGATCTCCTGTTCGATCTCCGCCAGCTGGTTGCGATAGACAACGATGTCGTAGTCGACACGCGGAGCCGCCGCCTCCGAGCCGCCTTTCAGCAGCGGGAACAGCAGGACCGCCAGGATGGCAACGGTCAGGACCGCGCAGATGAGCCACAACATCGTCACGCTTCCTTATTCTCGGCTTCGGTGTCGCCGATCAAAGCCGCAAGGCGCCGGGTTTCCTCCGCAGAAAGCGGCGCCGTCTCCACAATCGATGCGGCGCGGCGATAATAGATCGTGGCCACCCCCCCGGCGCACAGCAGAAGAACCAGCGGTCCAAACCACAGCAGATAGGTCTCCGCATCGAAAGGCGGTTTCAGCAGGACATAATTGCCGTAGCGGGCCACGATGTACTGCTTCGCCTGTTCGTCGGTGTCTCCCGCCGCCACGCGCTGGCGCACCAGCACGCGCAGATCGTGCGCCAGGTCCGCATCGGAATCGTCGATGGACTCGTTCTGGCAAACGAGGCAGCGCAACTCCTTCCCGATGGCGCGGGCGCGCGCTTCGAGCTTGGGGTTGGACAGCATCTCGTCGGGACGTATCGCCCAAGCGAATCCTGCTGCGCTCAAGATGGCCACGATCAGCGCCAAGCCGGCCAATATCGATGTGGTGCGCACACGGCGTCTCACTTGCTCAATTTCTCCGCCAAGGGGATCAACTGGTTATTGATGATATCGGGCGTCAACGGCCCCGTCTGCTTGAAGCGGATCACGCCTTGCTTGTCGATCAGATAAGATTCCGGCACCCCATATACGCCGAAATCGATCCCCGTCCGCCCATGCGCGTCGACGGCGATCCTCGGGTAGGGATTTCCCAACTCGGCCAACCAGGCCTTGGCGTCCTCGGGCCGGTCCTTGTAATTGATGCCGATCAGCACGATCCCCGCCTTGGCGACTTGCGGAAGAAACGGGTGCTCCTCGCGGCAAGGGATGCACCAGGAGGCAAAGAAATTGACCAGCGTGACCTTGCCGCGCAAATCCGCGGTCTTGAAGCCTTGTTGGCCAGCCAGCAGAGGCGGCAGATCGAATGCCGGGGCGGACTTGTTCACCATCACGGACGGGATCAGGTTCGGCGTGTAGCCTTCGTCGGCCAGATGCAGCCGCCAGATGAAAATGCCGGCCAGAGCGGCGAACGCCAGCAATGGAACCATATACATCAAACCGCGCGAAGCCTTGCGCGATTCCACCGCGACCGCACGCGCCGTGGCCATCTTCACTGCGGGGGCGGCAATTTTCGCGCCCAGCCTGCGCAACGGCGCGCCGATGCGGTGATGCCGGTCCGTCAACGACACCAAGCCGCCGAAGACCATCAGTACGGCGCCAAAGAAGAGCCAGGGCACCAACGGGTTGTGATAGATGTGAACGACGAAGCCGCCTTCGCCGTTGGGATCGCCCAGCACGGCGTACAGATCGCTGACGAAGTTCGTATGAATGGCGACCGTCGACAAAGGCTGCGGGGGATTGGTGTAGATGCGCCGTTCCGGCTGCAACTCCGAAACGTAACGGCCATCCTTCGTGGCGATGAAGCTCGCGCGCGCAGCGGTGTAATTGGGCCCGTTGATATTGTCTTCGACGCCGATGAACTTGAGCCGATAGCCGGCGACGGCGGCGCTGTCGCCGGGACGCATGATCTGCAAATACTCCGTCTGCCAGGCCAAGGACCCCGCGACGCCGATCAACACGAACGCCAATCCGATATGGCCGATCGTCATGCCATAGGTGGAACGGGGCAGATGGAGAGCGCGATGGAACGAATCGGCGAACGAGCTACGGAACAAACGCACCCGTCCTGCCCATTCCGTCAGGCTGCCGGCCAGAAGCCACATCGCCAATCCCAGCCCAAGCGACGCCCATAGCGACCGCGACGACGTGCCGGCGACCAGCCATGTCGCGCCGACGGTTACGATCGTCGCGCCGAGCGCAAACTTCAGACGCGACAAGGCGTCCGCCAGATCGCCGCGCTTCCACGACAACAGCGGCCCAATGGCCATCAGCAGGATCATGGGCACCATCAACGGCACCATCACGATATTGAAGTACGGCGGCCCCACGGAAACCTTGCCCAGCCCGAGCGCATCGACGAAGAGCGGGTACAAGGTGCCAAGCAGGACAGTTGCCGCGGCCACGCTCATAACGACGTTGTTGAACAACAGCCC
Source organism: Alphaproteobacteria bacterium (assembly GCA_028871795.1). Classification (GTDB taxonomy): domain Bacteria; phylum Pseudomonadota; class Alphaproteobacteria; order Micropepsales; family Micropepsaceae; genus Rhizomicrobium. The sequence goes on from JAGWMG010000006.1 coordinate 175,683, forward strand.
GCCCTCGCGCGAGATGAGCGTGAACAGCCCGCCCCCTTTCAGCGCAGGCGCCCGGAAGGCGAACAGGATCAGGGAACTGCCCGTGACCGCGGCCAGAAGAGTCAAGATGAAGATTCCGCGCGCGGGATCGTTGGCGAAGCTGTGCACCGACGTCAGAATGCCCGAGCGCACCAGGAACGTCCCCAGCAGGGATAGCGAGAAGGTGATGATCGCCAGGAAGATCGTCCACGACTTCATGGTGTCGCGCTTTTCGGCGACGATGGAAGAATGCAGCAGCGCCGTTCCCGCCAGCCACGGCATGAGCGAGGCATTTTCCACCGGATCCCAGGCCCAATAACCGCCCCAGCCCAGCGTGTAATAGGACCACCACGAACCCATGGCGACGCCCAGTGTCAGCGCGCACCAGGCCACCAGGGTCCACGGGCGCACCCAGCGCGCCCAGGCGGCGTCGACGCGCCCCTCGATCAGCGCGGCGATGGCGAACGAAAACGCCATCGAGAAACCGACATAGCCCAGATAGAGAAACGGCGGATGGAACGCCAAGCCGGGATCCTGCAGCAGCGGATTGAGGCCTTGACCGTTCAGCGGCGCGGGATCGACGCGCACGAAGGGGTTGGACGTCAGCAGAATGAACAGGAGAAACCCGAACCCGATCATCCCCTGGACCGCCAGGGCGCGGGCGCGCAGCCCGGGGGGCAAGTCGCGGCCGAACACTGATACGGCCATGCCGTACAGCACCAGGATGAAGGTCCACAGCATCATGGAGCCTTCGTGATTGCCCCACACACCGGTGATCTTGTAGAGCAGCGGCTTGTCGGTGTGGCTATTCTCGACCACATTCAAGACCGAGAAGTCGCTGGTCACGTGCAGCCAGACCAACGCCCCGAAAGCGATGCTCACCAGACAGAACTGTGCGAACGCCGCCGGCCGGTCCACGTTCATCCAGGCGGTATCGCCGCGCGCGGCCCCGATGAGCGGAACGGTTGCCTGAACCGCTGCGACAAAAAGCGCAAGGATCAGGGCAAAGAGACCGACTTCCGCAATCATCCGCACATATCCGCCAAGCCCGCGTCAGCCGTCTCGCCGATCTTTCGCCCAAGCGCGCCGGTCGCGATATGCGTAAATACGCGTATTTCACGCACTGTTTCGAGACCGTGGGGCGCCGTAACCGGCACCCCACGGCATCAAGCTACAACTTCACGGTCATCGCAATGGTGAAAGTTGACACATTGAATTTTGGCGGCACGTCGCCGGTCAGCACCTGGCCCACCGATGCCCCAACCAGTGCCCAGTCGGTCGTGTCCAGACTGGCGAACTGATAGCCGAAATAGAACGACGTGTCGGGCGAGTAGTCGTAGGTGGCATGCAGTTTGACCTGATTGTTCGCGGACTTGGTGTTCAGCAACGGGTCGCCGCCGATGAGCTGGTGACCTTCGCCCGTGGTCCAGGAGCCGCTCTGGGCGAACGCTTGGCTGCCATAGGAGAATATATAGTCGGCACCGAACTTCAGCTTGTCACTCGCCTGCCAGGTACCTCCAATGCCGGCGGTGTGGATGTCATAGGTGCTCGCTTCGCTGTATTCCAGCGAACCCGGAGGCGCCACGCTGCCGCTCTGGTTGTTCAACGCCCGCATGTCGCGGTACGTCCGCAGGAAGGTGTAGTAGGTGTGCAGCTCAACATTCTTGTTGACCTGGTAGTTCAGATCCGGACCGCCTTGGAGGCTGTAGTCGCGGTTGATTCCGACGCTCGGGAGTACGGGGAAGGGTGTGGCGCCGCTCGCCGAATAGACCGCAGCCGGGTTGTGATACTGGTTGTTGGTGTATTTGCCGAACAGGCTCACCGAGAGCTGTTCGCCGTTTGCCGCCGTCAGCAGGCCGTCGACCGCATCTTGTGTCCGTGCCGCCTCGTAGAACGGGACCTGTTGGCATCCCAGCGTGCCGGGATTGAAGATCCCGTTGGTGTTGGAGATGCAGTCCGACATGATCTGCTGCGTCCACAGGCTGAAGTCCGGCGCCGACGCCGTCCGGTCGGAATGGACGTAGCCGAGCGACGCCGTCACGTCCGGCGCGAAGCTGGTGAAAATCTTCGCGGACTCCGCGTTCTCCTGCGTGCGGTGCGTGATGGCGTTGGTGCGCTCGTCATCCTTGAAGGTGTAGCCGGCGGTGATCCGCGTGGATGAAGTAACGTGATATTCCGCGCTCACCGCGAACGTCTGCTTGGTCCACGATTCCGGCACGGCCAGACGCTGCCAGGGCGTGGCGCACGTGGCTAAAGGCACACAGCCGTTGCCGGGGGCCGAGCTGCTCAAGTTGATGGCGGTAGGTGTAATGGCGTCGGTGGGATCGCCGTAGATTCCCATCGGCTTCGTCTGCGCGTCGCGCGAATCCAACGTGTACCCCGCTTTGAGAGTCAGCTCCGGCAGCGGCCTTGCGTACAACGCGAAGTTGGCAAACCAGGTCTGGACCAAGCCGTTGAGCGAGGTGGGATTGGCGTTGAAATACGACCCGAAATGGGAGAGCGCATACGGATTCGCCGTCGGCGCCGGGAACGGATCGTTCTGCAATTGCAGGCCGTAGACCACGGTTCCGTTCAGCCGCGTCGTCGGGTCCAGGTTGTACGCGACTTCGGCGCTGAAGGTGTGAGCCTGGTTACTGGGCGGCAGGCTATAGACGCCCGACGATGCATAGCTGGCATAGGTATAAGGCGAAGCGCTGCCTGTCCGCACCTCGGTGAAGTTGTAGCCCTGGAACGCATACCCGGCGCTGTTGTGATCGATGAAGTTCGAGAACTCATAGGAGAAATGCGCCTGCAGCCGGTCGGTATCGTAGGCGGCAGTGGCCGTATAAGCGTCGGTGTCATAGTTGATCGGCATCGGGAAAGCGACCATCCCGGCATTGCTGCCCTGGGTCGTCATCGCCTGTTCGAGCGATCCTTCCTTGTGCTCGTGGCTGACCGTGGCACCGAGCGTCCAGTCGCCTGTTTCATATTTGCCGCCGACGGTGCCTTTGTCCCGGCGGGTACCGATCTTGTAGGTCAGCTCGTTCAGCGATCCGAGGTAGATGTCGTAGTTCGACGGGCTGGCAGCGTTGTTGTAAGGGGCGAGCGCCGCGGGCGAAGCGGGATATGTTATGCCCGGCCCCAGGATATACCCCACTGTGGCGCCGACGCTGGCGGACTGCACGTTGAGTCCCCCGGGATAGTGCTTCGCACTGCCGACCGCGCCGAAATAGGTCGGCGCGGTAGCGCTGGTATAGCTGGTCCCGATATAGGGGCCGTTGGTGCCCAGCGCGTTGAGCGCCGAACTATAGCCCGGCGAGAGGTTGCCTTCCCTGTCGAGGATTGTGGTGAAATTGTCGGTCGCGGTGTAGGTCATCGCATCATAAGTAGCGAATGCCTCCCATGAGCCTTGATCGCCGACTTTCAGGTCGATCGTCGCTTCCGGCGCGAACCCGCCGCCGAAACCGACGTTCACGTTGTCGCCGGTGAAGCTGTAATAGCGGGTTGATCCGCTATCCCAGGCGTCACGGGTCCCCAAATTCCAACCGCCGACGAAACCGGCCCCGGAATCGGGCATGCCGTTGTAACGGCCGAAGGCGGCGGAACTCTGCGTCACCGCCCCTACGCCGAAGGTGACCTCGCCGATCGACTCCGAGAGGTTCTGTGCGGCGGGCGCTTGCGATGCCGCGGGAGTATTTGAAATATCGAAACCGCTATTGTCCTGGGCCTGCGCCGCAACGGCAAACTGCACCAGGCAGGCACCTGCAAGAGCGGCGACTCTCAACGTTTGGAGCGTAGTCATGCTACACCTCTGATCAACGGAAGAAGGTTGAGCCGCTTGGGCTGTTCGAACCATGAATCTGCGAGTGGCAGTTCAGGCAGCTGCGGTCGCCGTACAAGTACAAGCTTCCGCTTCCCGGCGCATTGGAGTGGACGGACACGCCGACACCCCCCATGTCATTGGTCGCCGCATGGCAATCGAGACACAGGAACGGCACCTTCTCCTTCAGCAGGCGCGGGTTCACCGAGCCGTGCGGGTTGTGGCAGTTGGTGCAGTCCTCGCGAACCGGCTGATGTTCCCACAGCATCGGGCCGCGCTTGTCGGCATGGCAGCCGTAACAAAGGTCGGTCACCCTAACCTTCTTCAGGAGACTGGGACCAGCCGAGCCATGCGGATTGTGGCAGTCCGAGCAGACCACTTTGCCTTCGCGGACCGGATGGTGCGAGAACTGCAAGGTGAGCGCGCGTTGCTCGGCGTGGCAGCCGAAGCATTTTTCCGGCTGCGTCGCCTTCACCAGGATGGGATCTTTGGCGACGTGGATCGTGTGACAACTCACGCAGGCCAGATTGTTGTCCTGGTGTTGGCTCCCCACCCAGTCCATCCGCAGACCGTTCTGATGACAGCTCAGACAGACCTCGTTGCGTGCGGAGACCGGAGAGGCGTTCGGACCGTTGAACACGACGGCGGGCAAGGCGCGCTTCTGGCCGGGAGCCGGATGGCTCGCGACATGCGCTTCGCTCGGTCCGTGGCAGGATTCGCAGTCGTGCTGGGCGAATGGCGCGCGCGCATCGCCCTTCGTGGCATGGGGCGTCTGGAAAATACTCGTTGACGCCTTATAGGTTCGATCCGGCCCGTTTATCGCCGTATCGTGACACTTCATGCAGGTGGCGACCCCGCGGGCGCTGTAGAGCGTCCCCGAGGCTTCATCGGCGGCGGTGGCCGCCGACGGCGCCGCACTCTGTTGCGGATCGGCTGCAAAAGCCGGCTTTGCCGTGCCAAAAATCATGGCGCACAGCAGAACCAGAACAGCAAATCCCCTTATGCGATTTCTTGCTGACATCGCTTTACCCCTGCTTTAACGGGTTTCTCAGACGACTACTTCTTCTCCGCGACAAAATCCGCGCTGCCCTGGTCGAGGACCAGGGACCGCTCGAACGACACGTAGTGGAACCGCTTGGCCGTATGGCCGGAATGGATGGCGAAGGCGACCGTGTAACGCTTGCCTGGGGCGAGCGTCACGAAGCCGGGTCCCGCGTTCAGTTTGCGCGAAAAAGTCACCGACCATGTCCCGCCGCTGTATGTCGCCTCGGCTGTGACGGCCGTCGGCTTGGTCTCGTCGCGTTTGTCGAAAATGTTTCCGTTCACCGCGACGGCCGGAGCACCGGGATTAAGATGCGCCTGCCAGTATTCGACCGAATAGCCGCTTGCCTTCAGCTTATTCAACTCGTCGGCGGATTTCAGCGCGTCGCCGCCGCCTTGGGCCGTCAGATGAGCACGGGTCTTGGGAAGATACATCGTGCGCGAGGAACCGCCCGCGCTCGGCATCGCTGCGGAGTCTTCGTGGCACATGCCCCAGCAGCCGGCGCGGTTGGCTTCGACCACGCTGCCGTCCTCGATCATCATCGTGACTTTGGTGGCATGGGCGCCGTCCATCTTGGCGTTGGGCTGATTGCCCTCCGCGAATTCGAGATGGACGTAAATATTCTGCGCATCGTGCGCGAACTGGACCTTCGCGTTCAGGGATCCCGGCTTTCCGGGGATCGGCGCCTTCTCGTTCATCTTGCCCGACACGAGAAGCGCGCCCATGGTCTTCTCGTCGCCGATATGACAGGCGGCGCAGTCCTTTCCCGCCCTGAACTTGTCCGCGCCCGAATGATTGGTTTCGGTCAACACCCATTCCCAGGAAGATTGGCCGGGATAAAAGAGCGCAACGTCCTTCGCCGGAACGCCCGACCAATTGGGGGCCGCCGACGCGGCCGAAAGGCCCATCGCGCCCGCGAGACCAAAAGCTGCAATCAGTGTCTTGGCTGGAACTCTCATCGTCTTGTCCTCACTGAATATCGAAACTGTTGGCGGCGGGAGCGTGCTGCTCCGCCGGGTCCGTCATCGTCTTGTGTGTCAGCCCCTTGTGGCAGTCGAGGCAGTTCTCGTCCGTCTTCATCGCATCGGTGTGCTGGGCGCGGACGCTCGGCCTCTGATCCGCCAGGACCATGTTCGAATATTTGTGGCAGGCCTTGCACTCGCGCGCGTTCGTTTCCTTGAACCCCGCCCAAACCCTCTTCGCGAGCGCCATGCGGCGCGCCTCGAACCTCTCCTTGATTTCGTCCTGGCCCGCGCCGGCGAAAACCGTGAAGTGGGCCCACAACTCGAAGCTCGCCACGACTTTGCGGCCCATGGTGAGCGCCCATGCGTCGTGGGGAACGTGGCACTGCGGACAGCCGACGACGACGCCCTGCTCGTTCTTGAAGTGCTTGCTGTGACTGTATTCCTGATAGACGGTGCTTTCCATCTCGTGGCAGGTGTGCGCGCAGAAGCCCAGCGTGTTCGTGTAGTCGACGAGGGTCGCGTAGCCCGTGGCCAAGCCAATGCCGATCAGCATCGAAACGAACGCAACGACGATGAACTTGAATCGGTTGCGGACAAATCCGCCAATCCGCTGTGATATAGTACGCAATACTACTGGCACGCGCGCCCCTACCTCTTGCGCGAAACGAATCCGTTCGCGTCTCGCGGGCTATATCTGGCAGCGAGCGGGCGCTGCGCGTAGTGCCACAAAGGGTAAATTCGATAATACCAGCCCCAATCGCGCGCAAATGCCGCAACCGACATTCGTTCGCAACAAGGCAGGTTAGAAAACTTCCTCCTAAATCGGACGGTTAGAGCGGCAGCAAGGCGGGCAATTCCCTTGCTCAATTGCTCCTGGTCAGCGCGGCATGCCCGAAGACCGGCGCTTTGGCGTGATGGCGGCATTGAGTCCCATAGGCATACGAAGCCCCGCGGGACTCAATGCCGCACCGATGCTACTGAGACTTGCTTTCCGCGTATTCGACCGCGGCCTTGATGTCGGCGTCGGATAGAGTCGGCTTCCCGCCGCGGGCTGGCATCGCGCCCTTACCTTTGATGACGCTGGCAACGAGCGCGTCGGTGCCTTGCTTGATCAACGGCGCCCAGGCGGCCTTGTCGCCGAACTTCGGCGCCATCATCTTGTGGCAGGCAGCGCAGTTCGGGTCCCAGACCGCCTGTCCATCGGCAGCCTGCGCGCCGCTCGCAACAAGCAAGACGCCTGCAACGACGTAACCGCAAAGTGGAAGTTTCATAACGTTCTCCTTGGTTATCCTGTACCTGCTGGGTACATGTGGGTTTCATTGGCGTTGAGCCGCACGGGGTTCGACAAAATCCATTTCCGGATTGACCTCATGTTACGTCCCGCAGAGCGCCTCCCTAGAGCTTTACTCTCACGAAGATGCCGATTGTCGAGACATTGTAGTTCGGCGAAGCGTAGCCGGGCGTGAGGATGCTGATCTTCGTACCGGTATTGGTTGTAGCCTGGACCGGCGCCGCCAGATCGTCCCAGTCGTTATTATGGAACATGCTGAACTGGTACATCAGCGACCAGTCGACATTGTCCGTAAGCTGATAATCCGCCGCCAACCGCAGCTCATGCATCACCGAATGGATGTTCGGGAAGGAGACGACGTTCTGATCGTCTACCGACGGCGGGGCGGCCACCTGGACGCCGTTGAACTCGTTGAAGGCGACATCGCCTTCGGACATATTGTACTCGGATTTGAGTTTCAGCTTGGAAGTCGCCTGCCAATCTGCGCTCACGCCCGCGGTGTTCATGCTGCTGGCATATTTGTTCTGGAAATAGCCCACGCTGCCGGCGCAGGCGCCGGTGTTGCTTGCGGCGCAGCCGCCGTTGCCGATGTTGTCGTAGAATATCCGCTGATACGTGTAGTAGAGATGCAGATTCACATCCTCGTTCGGCCGATAGTTGATGTCGGGTCCGACGGCAAAGTTGGTGTCTCGCGTGATGCCCACGTCGCGAACCAGCAGGTTCGTCAGCCCTGCCGGCGCGCCCGGTATGGCAGGATAGTGGTAACGCTCGTCGAGGTATTTCAGGAACAGACCGCCCGAGAGATTGCCCACCGGGGCATAGTCGAGGCGGAGGATAACCGAGTCCGACGCCATCGGCGCCTGGTAGTAGGCGCCGGAGGGAGTGTCATAGGTCTCGGGCAATCCGGTATTCAGGTTCCCCCACGCTATACCGTTGATCAGCGTACCGGTGCGGTCGGCGTGTTCGTAGGTAACACGGCCCAAGGCATCTCTCCCAAGCATGGAACTCAGCTCCAGGGACTCGGTATTGGTTGTGCTGTGCTCGACCTGGGCATTGGTGCGGTTGATGTTGTTGAAGGAATAGTTTGCGGTCAGCTTGGTGTTGCTCTCCGGCAGAATGAGGTAGCCGAGCTCGACCTTTGCGGTCTGGTTGAACCAGTTCTGCGGCACCACGTAGTTCGGCGGCGAAGCTGAATTTGCGGTGGCGTCCGGACCGTGTCCCCCGCCATATACCAGGTACTGGTTCAAATGGACGTCCCGTCCGTCGAAGGAATAGGACACCTTCCCGTCGAGATGGGTTGCAAGTTCCGAGGTGACGGCGAAATTGCCCTGGTAAACCCAGGCGACTTCGTCCGGCGAAGCCGCGCTCGTTCCCTGGTTCAGGCTGTTGAGATTGCTGAACCACGTATAGGTGGGATTGCCCAGAGTAGGACTGAGGTTCGGATCGGCGCTGTTTGCGGGGAACGTGTTGTCCTGCAGTTCGACGCCGAACCGGCCGTTCAGGGTGATCCGCGTTTTCGGCGTCAGATTGTCGCCAAGCATCGCCGTGACGTAATGGGCCGAATTGCTGGGCGGCGTCGCATACAGCGCCGTCTTCGCGTAGGGGCCCGAACTTGCGCTCAAGGGTGCGGTGCCGGATACCGGGTAGGGAAGAGAGACCCCCAGATCGTTGTCCGTGAAGCGGAAATAGGCGTACTGCAGCACGGCTTGGAGGTCGGGAGTGTTGTAGGACGCGGACACGTCGAAGCGGTCGGTGTCGTAATCGACCGGCATCGTGAAGGCCATGCCTCCATAGGTCCCATAATAGGATTCTTCGAACGTGCCTTCCTTGTGCTCGTGGCGGACGTTGGCGTTGACAACCCAATCGTCGCCGAAGATGTACTGAGCGCCGAATTGAAGAATACCGCGGCGCGTACCCACCTGGAACCGTTGCTCGGCCGGGCTCAACGTTGTCGTGGTGTATGACGTGATCGGGCCTGCCACCATCGGAGCATTGCTTGCGCCGCCCCAGGCCGGGAAGCCGTTGTTGAGCGTACCGGTTGCCCCGTTGACGGTGTAGATCGAGTCGATGATGTTTCCGGTATAGGAGATGGCGTTGTAATCGGCGGTGACTCCCCATTTGCCCTGCTCGCCGAAGCTGACGCTGATCTCCGCCGACGGTCCCAGATCGTTGCCGGTGCTGTTCGCGTAGGTGCTGTCGTGGAAGCCCTTGGCCAGCCGGTTGCCGGTTTGGAAATCCAGATTGAGCCCGGTGACGTCGAAGTAGAACGTCTTGCCGGAATCCCACGCGGCGCGGTTTTGGACGCTGAAGCCGCCCAACACATCGAAGCCCTGCTCCGTGAAGCCGTTGTAGCGGCCGTACAAGCCGGTGTTACTGCCGCCCACCCATTGCGCGCCCAAATCGATCTCGGTGGACTGCGTCGTCGGCGCAGTTTTGTCCTGTGCCATCGCGGCGAACGGGTACAGGCATACGCTGGTCAACGCCGCGGCAAAGAATCTAAGTTTCTGTGTCATAACGATCCCCTTGTCTTTGCGCGTGGCATCAGCGGAAGAACCACGTACCGTTCGGGCTGTTCGACCCATGGACTTGCGAATGACAGTTCAGGCACGTCCGTTGGTTTCCGATCGCAGAGTTGAATGTGGACGTCCCCTGTATCCTGCCCGGCAGCGAGCCTGCTCCGCCGAACGCTCCGCCACTGTGGTCGGAAGTGGCGCTGTGGCAGCTTGAGCACATGAACTCCATACGCTCCTTCATCAGGCGCGGTTCGACCGAACCATGTGGCGTGTGGCAGTTGAGGCAGTTCTCACGAACCGGCTGATGTTCCCACAGCATCGGGCCGCGCTTGTCGGCGTGGCAGTTGTAGCAAGTCTCGTTGACGGTGAATTCCTTCAACAGCTTCGGACCGGCGGAGCCATGCGGATTGTGGCAATCCGAACAGACCACTTTGCCCTCGCGCATCGGGTGATGCGAGAACTCGAAGCTTTCAGCCCGCTGCTGGGCATGACAGCTGAAGCATTTTTCGGTCTGTGTCGCCTTCACCAGAACGGGATCTTTTTTGACGTGGACCGTGTGACAGCTAACGCAGGCGAGACCGTTGCTCTGGTGTTTGCTGTTGTCCCAGTTCATTCGCGCGCTGTTCTGATGGCAACTGAGGCAAACCTCGTTGCGCGCCGCAACCGGTGACGCATTCGGGCCTTTGAACACGATGCTGGGCGACGCGGGTTTTCCCGCGGCAAAACCCGTGGCATGGGCCGCACTGGGTCCGTGGCAGGATTCGCATTCGTGCCCGGCGAACGGCGAATGCGCGTCGCCCTTCGTTCCCATGGGCGACTGGAGAATATCCGTCACCGGCGCCGAGTTGTGGCACTGCATGCAGGTGGTAGCCCCGCGGTCGCTATACGCACCTTGCGATGCATCCACCGCGAAAGCAGGTTTTGCCGTCGCGAAACTCGCAGCGCACAGCAAAACCAGAATCGCAATTCCATTGACGTGATTTCTTCCCGACATCCGCTGGCCCTCGCTTAGATGTTCCCCGAGGCGATTTTGTCTAGGGCGCGTAATGTCTGGAACCGAGTTGTCTCGAAGGGTAGTACCAGAGAGTACGAACTCGATGGTACCAGCGCGCATTTCGATCACGTTGCTGAATTTGTCGCAGTTGCGCAGCGATGGCGATGCGCGCCAAGTCGCATTTGCAAAGCAGTTGTCATGGCCTATGGGCGAACACTGTTGTTGCGGTACAGCCTTGGCTATTCCGTGAATCGGTTCGCGACAGCATGGGCATGCAAACACATTGCGAACCCTGTCATCCGGCACGCCGAGCGATGCACCAAATTTGTTGGTCGACGTGGAAATTGTAATGCGGAGCGGGAACGCGATGCGGCGGGAGAATTGATATGCGATGCGTGATTGAACGAATCTCATTCGCAGTGCGGGTCGTCTCGAGGTTTGTTGCGAGCTGCGAATCCACCGCAACAATTGCAAGGAACGCGGAGATCCGGCGGTCAACTTTTGGGATCGTTCGCCTTCCGAGACCCGCAGCGCTTCTCGTGTTCGCCATTCTTGTTGCGGGCGGGGTCTCCTGCCCTGGAGCGGCGCAAGCCGTCGACACCGGCGTCTCGACCGGTCAATCGGCCCCGCAGACCGCCGCGAAGATACCCAGCGAAGTCTGCCTGGGTTGTCACGGCAGCGAAGGGTTTGGGGTTCCGGGACCGGACGGAAAAATGCGCTCGCTGTTCGTGATGAAGGAGAAGTTCGAAAAAAGCGTTCACGGCAAACGCCAGTGCGTCGACTGCCATACGAACATAACGCAAGTTCCTCACCAGCCGACCCAGATCAGGGTCAGCTGTGTCAATTGCCACGAAAGCCTATGGGCAAATGCTCAGAAGGATGAAAAGACGAAAAAAGAATTCCCCGAACTGAGTGTCGTGGCGCGGCAAATCGATAGGTACATGAATTCGATTCATGCGCGACCCTCGCGGGCCGATCAGTCCCAAACCAATGCGACCTGCTATGATTGTCACGATGCCCACTACGTCTATCTCCCCGGGACTCCCCTCTGGCAAACGTGGCGACTGAACCTTCCCAACACCTGCGGCAAGTGCCATTCCAAGGAGCTCGCGGCCTATGCAACGTCGGTACACGGCAGGGAGGTGCTTCAGAAACATAATCCGAAGGCAGCGATCTGTGCGGACTGCCACACCACTCATCAAATCGAAAATCCGGTGCTGAGTTCGACCAAGCTGGTCATCACCAAGAACTGCGGTTCTTGCCATCAGGAGAATTTGCAAAGCTACCTGGCGACCTATCACGGGCAGGTCAATGCCCTGGGCTACGCCTATACGGCGAAGTGTTTCGACTGCCACGGAAGCCATGCGATCCAGCGAGTCAATGACCCACGCTCGACCGTGTATCCGGCCAATCGGCTGACCACTTGCCGGAAATGCCATGCCAAGGTCAGCGCGGGGTTGCTGACCTTCCAGCCGCATGGCAATTCTCACGACTTCAAACGTTATCCGTTGTTGTGGCTCGCCGCGCATTTCATGTCCGCGCTTCTGATAGGCGTATTTGCATTCTTCTGGACCCATTCCGCGCTTTGGTTCTACCGGTCGTATAAGGAGCGCAAGGCGCGCGGCGAGCGCATGGAACTCTTCGTCTATCGGCTGCCGGATAGGGACCAGCCTTATTTCCAGCGCTTCGCCCTCATCTGGCGGGTCGCCCATCTGACTGTTCTGTTGGTCACCATGACGTTGGTCTTGACCGGAATGACGGTCCTCTATTCCGACAGCGCCTGGGCACCCGTGGTCGTAAAGCTGTTCGGCGGCCCGCAGGTGATGGCCATCGTTCATCGCGTCTGTGCGTCGATCTTCATCTCGGTATTCTTCGCGCACGTCGTCTACATGACGATCAAATTGCGCCGGAAGGGGCGACGGTTCCGTTGGTTCGGGCCGGATTCCCTGGTCGTGCGCTGGCAGGATTTTCGCGACATCCTCGCCATGTTCAAATGGTTCTTCGGCGCCGGCCCGCGGCCCGTCTTCGACCGGTGGACCTATTGGGAGAAATTCGACTATTGGGCCGTGTTCTGGGGCATCTTCATCATCGGCGGCAGCGGCGCCATCCTGTGGTCGAAGAGCGTGGTCACCGCGTTCCTGCCGGGGTGGATGTTAAACGTCGCCCTCATTGTCCATAGCGACGAGGCGCTGCTCGCCGCCGTGTTCCTGTTCACCGTGCATTTCTTCAACAACCACTTCAGGCCGGACAAATTTCCGCTCGACACCTTGATGTTTACCGGGGCCGTATCGCTGGAAGAGTTCAAGCGGGAGCATACGGTGGAATATAACCGGCTGGTCGAAACCGGGCGGCTCGAAAGCCATCGCGTGCCTGCCCCGTCGCCGGCCATGGCGCTGGGTTCGAGAATATTGGGCTTCGCCCTGATCACAATTGGCCTGATATTGCTGCTCCTGGTGGCCATCGGATTCATGGGCCATGCGGGGTGACCATGATCGCACTGGAATGATTAGATACGGCGGTACATCTCCGCTATCCGCAGGGCGACGTCGTCGACGACACTCCACGCGGTATATTCGACACAGGTCTTGGGATCGGTCGGCCCTCCCGTCAGCTTCATAATGAAGCGGATCACCTGCCGGTCCATCCAGCCGTAGCGTGAATAATCCAGGCGTCCGGCAATGGCCAAGGCGAGAACTGGCGTAAGCCGGTGCCGGGCGATCGACTTGCGAAGATAGGTGTTACCGCTGGCCGTGTCCTTGCCCGGCTTTCTTGCCGTCAAATTGACCGACAGCAAGACCAGTGGGGGGGGAGCGCGCAGCGTCCGATAGATGGCCAGGAGTTGCTCGGCTTCCGGTAGATGCCGGCCATAACGCACGGCCGCCACGACCACCACCGGTCGCGTCTCTGCCAGCGTTTGAGGAGCCGGCAAGGCTACCGCCAAATCATGTGGCAGCGTGTGGATGCCCCTCTCGATGAGGCGGCCGGCGATTCGTTCGGCGATGCGCCGCGACTGGCCATCGCGGGTAGCGTAGAAGAGTTGCATGTCGCGACCGAAGTTATGCAAAGAGATACTAAAGAGCGGATGGCGGGGAGATAGCAACATGGGCGCTGGAAAATCGCCGAACGAGGAAGGCTCCGGTACATCTTTGGTTTGAGTTTAAGCGGCAGTTTTAATGTGCCACAAGCGGCGTTGTTCGATTGCTTTGCTTTTGATCCTACGCTGCGGCTTTGGCGGCGAGGGCGCAGAGCAGGGCGAGGGTTTGGGGCATGACCCAGCCGCTGGCTTCCAGCAGCCTGCCTTCGGCGGCGTCTGCGCCGACGGCCTGCGCCAAGGTATGCCGGGCGAGGCGTTGGCGCACGCCCGCCGACGCCGCTTTGGCATCGAACCCCTCGACGCCGGCCAGCACCGCTTCGCCGATCTGGGCGTCGGCGTCGCGGTCGTCCAACAGCGCCAGCAGGTCGTCGTAAGGGGTAGGCGCATAGCGCTTGCGCAGCAGGCGGCGGCCCTCGAAGGCCGTAGCGGCGAGCACGGCCGCGCCGCCCGCCCCCATCACGATCCGGCGCCGGGTGAACAGCTTGTTCATCGCAGCACGCCCTTCAGATGGTCGGCCAGCCTAAGCGTCAGAGCCAGCAGGTTCAGCGTCGGATTGGCCGCGCCGTAGGTGGGATAGACCGAGCTGCCCGCCGCGAACAGGTTGGAGACGCC
>JAGWMG010000022.1 GCA_028871795.1 Alphaproteobacteria bacterium
GGCCGCCACGGCAAAGAACGTTCCCAGGAAGACCAGAAAGAGGTTCTTCGCCGACCAATGGATAATGCGGGAAATCATTTGGAGGAACCTGACATCGTTTGAACAGCGGTTTGCAGATTGCTTTCGGCGTCGATCAGGAAATTGCCGGACGTCACGATTCGGTCGCCTTCGTTGAGGCCAGAGCGGATTTCGTCATAACCATTCGCACGGGCTCCCAGCGTAACTTTGCGGGCCTGGAATACGCCGCCAGGCAAAGAGACGAACGCCATCTGGTGCGATCCGTCATCGACCACAGCCGACTCCGGAACGGCCAACACCGGGCCGGTGGAAACCGGAACATCGATGCTGACGTCGGCATATTGACCGACGCGTAACCGCCCATCCGGGTTCGCTACGATGATGCGCACCAGCGTGGTGCGCGTATCCGAATTGACCTCCGGATAGATGAACGCAACTTTGCCTTCGAAGGATTCGCTTGGATTGTCGCGGAAGGTGATCTTGGCGGACTGTCCCGGAATGAGTCCCACGAGATCGCGTTCGGAGACCTGCGCCAGCACCCACACTGTCGAAAGGTCGGCCGTCTTAAAGAGTGTATCTCCGGCCGCAAAGTGCATGCCTTCCACGGCCGGCTTCTCCATGACCGTGCCGCCGAGCGGCGCTGTGATCAGGATTTCGCGCGTGGTCTGGCCTGTCCGCCGCATTTCGGCAATTTCCGACGACGGAACGCCATATTGGCGAAGGAGCTTCGCGGCGAGAGCGGCGTGGTCGGAGGCGTCCGCCTGGGTTGAGCCGACAAGGTCCGCTTCCTTTATCAAAACCTCGGAGCTTTGAATCCAGACCCGCATCAGCGGCTGGCCGGCACGAACCCGCGCGCCCGTCGTGGACACGAACAGCTTCTCGACGAAGCCGTCGAACCTAGCGTTCAGGATCGCCTGCTTGCTCTCGTCGGCAGCGACCGTGCCCGTCGCACGCACAGAGTTCACGAGGGACATTCTGCTGACTGTGTCGGCCCGGACGCCCACCCGCTGAATCTTTTCAGTCGAGAGCTGGAACGTCCCGGGCGCTTTCGCCACTTCATCGCTGTAGACGGGGACATAGTCCATCCCCATCGAGTCCTTCTTCGGCACCGGCGACGTGTCAGTCGGCTGCATTCCATTGCGGTAGTAGAGGATTCGCCGCGTGCTATCCGGTTGCGGTTCGGTCGCTGCAGCAGCCGACGGGATGACGGATGGATGGCTGCTGGAATTGATCCTGTATCCGATCGCAATGCCGGCGGCACCTATAGCCGCCGCGGCGAGCGCAAGCCGTAACGACCGGTTTGCAGTCAATTGCTGGCGGATATTGTGCACGGCGTCCTTCGCTGAATTGAACATGTCACCGTCCCGCCTGAAAAACGACACTGCCGATGACAGGCTGGCGCTCGCCCTGAACCGTGGCAGTGATGGTCAATGCCCATTTGGCGCGTTCGAACCATACGGCGCTATCGTCGAACGAAAATACATAGATACCCGGGGCGCTGTTCAGAAGCTGCCTCACCGGGGCCGTCATGGCGGCCATGTTCTCCGGACCCATATCGAGTCTGACTGCCGTGACGATGGCGCCTACGACAGGCTTGTTGTCCGAGGAGCGGACGATGCGCGCGGATACGACGTGTTGTTTTGCGCCGACAGGTCGTGCGGGTCCTACCAACTCGAAGCGATAACTTGGCGTGGCTGCTTTGACCGGAACCCCAGCAGCAAAGGCAGGTGACACAGCAGCTATCGTCAACGCGGCTGCGGCGGCCTTGAGCATTGTGAACTTGAACGGCATTGTTATCTCCTGAAGTGAAACAATTACGAAGTTGCAGCGCGGAACCGGCGCCACGGACGAGGAATGAAGCCCGGCACGGCGCGTTTGTATTCGGCGTAGGAAGCGCCAAACTCAGAGAGCGCTTCACGCTCTTCCGCTCTGGCAAGAAGCAGATACATGACGACCAGGACGGGGAACATGGCGACCGTCAGGATGGTCGGCCACTGTAACAGGAAGCCGAACATGATCAGGATGAAGCCGTCATATTGAGGATGGCGGACGCGCGAATAGACGCCCGTGGTCGCGAGTTCGTGATGCTTCTGGGCCTGGTAAAGGACACTCCATCCGGAAGAGATCAGGATGAAGCCGCTGCCGATAAAGAAGAAACTCAGGATGTGGAACGGCCCAAAATGCGGATTGGCTTTCCAGCCAAACATCATCTCAAGGAGATGCCCGGAGTCGTGCGAGAACCAATTGACGTTCGGGTAATTCGTCTGGAGCCAGCCGGATAATAGAAAGATTGTAAGCGGGAAGCCGTACATCTCGGTGAACAGCGCCACCAAGAACGCGCTGAAGGCGCCAAAGGAACGCCAATCACGCTTCGTCCGCGGCTTGAAGAAGCTATAGGCGAAGATGATGAAGACGCCGGAGTTGATCAGCACGAGACTCCACAGGCCGTAAGACTGCGCAAGGTCATGGGCGTTATCGGTCATTTGCTTTGCTCCTTCTTCCGGTGAAACCGCGTCATGGCAACAATTCCTCGAGAACGTTCAAACGAACTATGTCGATGGTTGGGGCTCGACCTCGACGACCTCCCCCGGCGTCAGGCAGGGGTAGATCTGCATGTTGTGGTCATGCCGGACCACGATCTCTTGGCCGTTCGCCAGTTGCAGTCGGTTAGTGCAGTGGGAGTCGCCGTAGACGTCAGCTGCACAGTCCGTATCGGTTTGAACCACAGCCGTTGTGGGATGAAGCAACATCTTCCCGCTCTTCAAGATGACGACATCGATACCATCTTTACCGTTCCGGCAGATCAGCCATGGGTGACATTGACGCGAGCGAACAGCCTCCGAAGCATTGGCCTTGTGCCCATCGATCACGATCACCGTTCTGAGCCCCGGCGCCTTTGCGATGTTCGGGCCCTTCGACCACAACGGCCCATAGGCCAAGAGGGGAATCAAGCCGGCGATACCGAGCACGACGGCGGCCAGGATCAGTTTCTTGGCGATGCTTTTTGGCGGGGTCAGGTTTGAACGAGCCTCTAGCCGCCTGACGTTTCGTGCACGCATCTCACTTGTTCCTCATTAGCGCGATTGGCTGTGATCGTGGCGGTGGCCGTCATCGGCGTGGCCGCCATGACCGTGGTGCATGAACACGTGCATCAGGGGACATGCGAGCAGTAGGAGCCAGGGCAGATAGGGAACAGCAAGCGCGAGATGCGCGCTGTGCTCCGTCACCAGGAAGTAGCCAGCGATCGCCAGGAAAACTAT
>JAGWMG010000015.1 GCA_028871795.1 Alphaproteobacteria bacterium
TGTTGAAGCTGGTATAGGAAACGGCACGCACCGCACCGGCGCCCGAGCAGTTCGCGGGATAGCTGCCGGTGTAGGTGCAGTCCATGTTGCCGTTGGCGTCGTAGTGGTAGTTCGGATTGACGACGCCGTTCACCGTGCCGGCGATGGCGGAGACCGCGTGGGGCCGCGCCGATCCGCCGGAGGGATAGCTGTAGGCTCCGACGTCGGATTTCGAGGTGATGTTGCCCAGCGCGTCGTAGGCGACGGTCTTGGTGTTGATCCCGGACCCCGACGAGGTGCATGTCGAGGCGCCGTTGCCTACCGCGTAGTTCGTCAGACGGTTCAGGGCGTCGTAGCAGGAATATTCGGGTGTGCCCGATGCGTAATAGTCCTTGCGATAAGTCAGATTGCCGAGCGTGTCGAAGGTGTAGTCGAAGCGGGCCACCGTGCCCGATCCGGCGCTCTCGGCGGCCAGGAAACCGGTGGCGGGGTCATAGCTGTTGGTCTGGCTGACGCCGTTGCCGAAGGTCTGCCCGGTCGGATGCATCTCGGCATCACGGCTGTTCGCCGTCCAGAGAGTTGCGCCGGTGGCGTTGTCCTTGATCTGCGAGAGATAACCGAGGCTGGTATAGGCGTAGAGCGCCGTGAAGCCCGAGGGATAGGCGACGGTCGAGAGCCGTCCGTTGGAGTCGTAAGCATCGGTGTAGGTGTAATTGGTGCCTCCGGCTGCGAGCGTGCTGGTGGAGGGCCGGCCCAGGCTGTCATAGGTGAAGGTGCGGTCAGAGACCACGGTGGAGCATCCCGAGGACGTGCAGGCTCTGGCTTCGGCCAGCTTGCCGATGCCATGGCTGGCGGTGTCGAAAGTCCAGACGCTGTAGAGATCGGCTTCCGTGCGGCTCGTGACCCGGCCGAGCAAATCGTAGGTCAGCGTCGTCGTTTGGCTCTTGGCATCGGTCTGAGAGCTGAGTTCGCCAAGTACGTCGTAGACGTACGACCACGACCCCATATCGGGATCGGACGACGCCGTCTTGTTGCCGCGCAGGTCGTAGGTGTTGGTGATGACGTTATTGGAAGGATCGGTGACCGTCAGCAGGTCACCCTCGGCATCGTAGACATAGCTGGTTGTGTGGCTCAGGGGATCGGTCACCGAAGCGACAAGGCCTTGCGGGTTCTTGACCGTGGTCGTGGTCTGGCCGTGATCGTTGGTCGCCGTCGTGGTGAGACCCTGGAAAACAAAATCGACCGTACCGCCGTTCGGCAACGCGACGTGCGTCACCCGGCCGATGGGGTCATAAGTGTTGACGGTCCACTTAGGCGTGCCGCCGGACACAAAATATGGCCGGCTTGTTTGGGATACACGACCGTTTGTGTCGTACTGAATCGCGGAGCGAATCCAACTTCCGTCGAAGCCCTGCACATCGGAGGCGAGGGAGCGGCTGAGACTGTCGTAGTAGGTGATGCTCTGAGGGCCGTTCTGAGTCCCGCCGGAGTTCTGGGGGGTCGCGGTCGCGATATAGGCGCCATTTGTCACGCACGAGGCACTGCCGCCGTTTACGCCGGAACAATAGGCGTAGGAGACCACCGTCTTGTTGCCGTCGGGACGTGTCTCCAGCGTTTTGCGGCCGAAGGTGTCGTAGCTCCAGGTCGTAGTGAGGCCGTTGGGGCCGGTGTGGCTGGTCGGCGCACCGAAACGGACATCGTATGCCCAGGTCTCCGACTGCGACAGTGCATTGGTCGCCGAGGTCTGGAACTCGCCCAGCGAATCGTAGCCCGCGCTGGTTGACCGCGACGTGATGGCGGAGCCGCTGACCGTCACGGTCACGCGGTGTCCGTAAGGGTCATAGGTATAGTCGGTCTGGACACCGATGGATGAATACGTGCAGTTCGACGTGGAAATGGGCTCGATGACCTCCCGCGTGAGCAGGCCCGTGCCGGAATCGTATTGGAAGCAGGACGTTCGTGTGATCGACGAAGACCCAACCGTGCTGGCGACGACGGTGCTCGTCAGCCGCCCCAGGAACCAGTTCGTGGAATCGTTGAGGAAGGTGTTGGTGGTGTCTTTCGTGGATGTGGTCGATCCGCCATAGGTGGTCGATACATCAATCTCGGTGGCGTTGCCGAATCCCGTCGGCGAAGTTCCAGCGCAGATACTTGTGAACATGCCTGTGCTGCAATCGTACGTATAGTTCGTGGTGGTCGTCGGCATCGCATAGGTGTTGCCGGTGCTGGAATCCTGGTCGGTGCTCGCCACGGCGCTTTGTGAGAGTGACACAAAATGCCTTGCGACACCGTCCGTACCTGTTCCAAGACTGATGTCGGCGAAGGTATTGGTTGTGCTGTTGAGGGTGACCGTTCCGCCGCCCGTCTTTGGCGCGGTCTTGGTCTGTGAAGCGATCAGTCCGACAAATGGGAAATCCGTGTGATAGTTCGTGGTCTGTACGACGCCGGTTTGCACATCGGTGACCGCCATCGACGCGAATCCGAGGAATCCGCGGCCGTGCAGGTCTGACTTGGCGCCGCCATAAGCGTAGGTGCTGCTGTAGCAGTTCGTCGTGTTGGGCGGCGAGCAGGCGCCAAGTCCGTTGCTTGCATCCACTTCCGAGACAACATAGAGGGGGCCGTCGATCCCCACTGTCGGATAGGTGTCGCCGCACGCGTAGGTACTTGGGTTGTTTGGGCACTTCGTATAGAGCGTTCCGTTCTTGTTGAGCCGGTCATAGGTAATCGTGGTTGTGGCCGTGATCCCATTGTTTATCGAGGTTATCAATTCGGGAGCATAGGAGAACGTGTACTCCAGGTCGCCCGACGGCTTTTGAATCCAGAGCTCATTCGCACCGTCGTTGTTCCAATCTCCAATACGCGCATTGATGGACGCTTGACCGAATTGTGGATTGTCGGCGGAGTTACCGCTGTTGGGGATCGTCGCAGCCTGGACAAAGCCGGAGCCGGTCGAGAGCCAAATCTGATGCGGTGTCGTGATACCATAGTGGGTTCCCACGCCGTCGGCTATGAACACGAGGTCCGCTTTTCCGTCTCCGTTAAAGTCGCCGGCCGTGATCGTGTATTTGGACCACGTGGAGGACCCCGAAATCGCAATGCCCGTCGCGAATCCGGTTCCGGTCGAGAGGTACAGCGTTGCTCCCGATGAGTTTATCGCCAATACGTCCGTTTTCCCGTCGCCATTGAAGTCGCCGAGCACGATGGTGTACCCGTTCGCGATCCAGTTGGGGACCGATGCCTGCGACACCGCCGGATTGCAGAAATATTTGATGATCGGCGTGTAACCGCTGCCTTGCACGAGTACGTCCGTGCAGCCATCGCCGTCAAAATCCGCCGGAATCCGTGTGGCGTAGAGACCGGCAAGTCCCGAGATTGCCGAACTCGCCGCGAAGGTTCCATCGCCACTGCTGTAATAGACATAGCTTGACGTTCCGGAAATCAGAAGGTCGCCGCGGCCATCGCCGTTAAAATCGCCGAACTGGAACGTCGTATTGTTGGGAAACGTGGTTCCCTGCTCTACGAGACTGCCCGCTTCGTCGTTGATCTGGAACTTGTGGATCGGGTTTCCGCTAGAATCGCGGGCGGTGAGCATGAGGTCCGAAAAGCCGTCGCCATTCAAATCCAACACAATAGGCGACACTTCTTGTTGTGCGCTGCACAAGTCATCGCGCACGTGCCGCCAGGTCGGCGGAGTGGTGTCTACATATTCGTAGGTCCAGAACCATGAAGCCATCCCGCTGTCGGTGAAACTTCCGCTCTGGGTTCCAAACAGAACGCCGCAATAGGTGCTCGACGAGAACCACGGAATAAAATCGAGAAGTCCGTCGCCGTTAAAATCGCCGAACATCATATCGCTGGTGTAGCTGGAGATCAGCGCGGGGTTGGGCGTCACGGCCGTTGGAGTGAACGTTCCCGATCCGCCTTGCCAGCCGAAGGTGGTGGGCGCAAGGCAATTCGTGCCGCTGCTATCGCATATGCTCACGGACGTGACGCGGGAATGCGTCGTGGATGTGCCGGCGCGATAGTTCAGATGATAATCGTAGACCAGGTTCGTGCTTTGATAGGTTTTGACGTCCGTCAACAGAACCGTGGTCTGTTGGAACGAACCCGCCTGATAAATCGGCGTCGCGTCGACGCGCGATGTGTATGCGAACTGAACTGAGTTGTAGGGGTTTAAGCTGGCGCCCGCGTTGCCCGTATAGTCGATGCGCAGCGGATAGGACTCGCCGTTCGTCGTACGGTCGGTGTCGGTGCAGGCCGACGACACGATTGGCGCGCAATTGTAGGTGACAGTGAGATAATTGCCCTTGGTGTCGGAAATCTTGTTCACGGCCCAAGCGCGCGCCGTGGAGGTGCCGACGGCGAGAATTTTTGAATCCGTGGTGTTGCCGAATTCCATGATCTGGCCGGCTTTGGTCCAAACCCTGAAGTACGATGGGCCACTGCCCGCCGTGCCGTAGGAGATGACCTTGGTAAAGCCTTCGATTTCGGTACGATATTCCGTGCCGTCAGCGCCGTATGTTCCGTTGATGGAGACGAGCCTCTGGCCGTCCATGCAGAAGCGGTCGTTGGCGTCGTAATTGACGCCGCCATGGATGTTCTCCTGCGCAAGCGTGCGCGGACATCTCGTGATGGAAGGAAGGCCAGAGAGCGTCCAGCCTAGGCCTACGATTCCGTCCCCACTTTGGCTCGAATAATCGAGCGACAATGCTGGCACCATCCCCGCCGTTCCGGGCGGAACGGCTATAGGTATCGTGTACGTCGCCGCGCCCGTGGCGCTGACATTGAATTGCCCCGGCACGATCATCGCTGGTGGCGCGTCAGCGGCGCTCGCTGTACCGGCGAATAGTCCAGTGACCGCAAGAACGGCGGCGAGCGAGAATCGCCCGCGCCATTTTCCAAATATGGGAGATGCGCTTCGTCCGGCGTGGCGTTTGCGCCTGACTTGCTCTAACGAGCCTTCAGATTGTGAGCCAACCCGACCGGACATTTGCGCTCTCCAAAAAGGGACTAACGCAAGCGACGCGTACGCTCAACCTGCTTGAATGCACATCTCGACAAATTGGACGACAAAGTGACGAATCAAAGCGATATGTCCTTCTAATTCGTCCTTGCCAAATGAACATTTTCGATGTGCGCCAAACGCTGCTCCAGTTGGGAGAGTCGTCGATTATCCCCGGCGAGGCGCGATTTGAGGACGCCAATCTCCCCTGCCTGGACGTCATTTGCAGCCTTCAGCTGCTTGACGGCGCTTACCAACACGGCCGTCAGTTGGGCGTACTTCACGCCTTCCACTTTCTGGTCCTTGTAGGTCACGAACAGCGGATTGATCTTTTCCACCTCTTCCGCGATGAGACCAAGATCGCGTTCGTTTCGGCCCTTCCACTTGAACGTCACGGGACGCATTTTCACGATGTCGCTTAGGCCGAATGTCGCGTCCTTCACGTTCTCCTTGTAGCGAATGCTGGAGGAGCAACTCGAAAGGACGTTCGCATTCTGGCAGACGCTGGCAGACCCGGCGGTTGCGAACGAATCGACCTGAACTTTTCCGTTCACTTCGAGTGTTTGGGCTGGCGTTGCCGTCCCGATGCCGACGTTGCCGGTGCCGTCGATTGCGATACGCCTTGTCAAGGTATGTGAACCGTCCTGCGCCGCGGTCCATAAGCTAAGCTTGCCGCCGTCTGTAGCGCCGGAGTTGTTGGTATTTTCCGCGGCCATGAACCCCGCCGTGTAATGGCCACCGCCGCTGGGGTTTACGTTAAATGCCAATCCGCCCGAATAACCGTTGCCGTTCGAGCTTTCGATTTGCTGAGCAATGTTTGTTATTGTTCCATAATTTCCGTATAAATGAAGAAGCGCAGCCGGCGACGCCGTACCAATACCGACATTGCCGGTGCTTTTCTGGATAAGCAGATTGGTTGAGCCAGAGGCGTTGTAGAAGGCAAAGTCGCCGGTACTGCCCAGTGCCGGGTCTACACCAACCTCCCAATAGGTTGTGCCGGCGTTCTGCAAAACGAATCCCGCAACGTGCGACGTATCCGGGCGGTTTAAAACAATGAGGGCGTGCGCCGCGCTCGGAGAAATGGTGAGAACCGAGGTTGGCGACGTCGTACCGATGCCGACGTTGCCTGTAAAGTTCGGACAATTGAGAATGTAGTTGAAGTTATCCATCACTTGCGTGGCGTCGGCTGTAGTACCGTTTGTCAGCGTGTGAAATGTCGGGCAGGTGGCGCCAGCTGCGGTCGAGAACGCAGCCAACAACGCCGCGCCGATTATCACCCTTGAAAGGCTTCGGACCGCACGACGTGCGGATGCGTTCACAAACCTAGTCCATAGCTTTTGGCGAAGATTGATGCCGATGCGCGCATGAATTGTATCAGTTCCGCCGTCGTCACAAGACTCTGCGCCCGTCCGTATCTGCAACATTCGATTGCTCCCATTGCAGCGAGTGATCACACCGCCGGACACGACAGAATGTGTCCCGCTTACTCGCGAAATTGTTTGGAAACGCTTTATCAGAAATACGGATACCGCTCGCGTTATCGCCTCCATCGGTGTGCCCCCGCCGTCAAGCAAGTATCTACCTTAAACTGCAATTAAAATAAATCAACCTTGACTGGCGGCACACGCAACTCAACCATCGCTAAGGCCGACTACTGCTTCGTGTCCGCCCCTATGTGAGGGCTACGGCGATGCGGTTGAATCAGTTAGGTGCGGAAATCGGCCGCAACAAAGCCAAATTCGATAGCGGCCAGAGCTTCATCGACCCATAATCACCGGCCAGGGCTGTGTTCCCGCCCCACACCGCACAAAATCCCGGTTCTTCGAGGTGTCCGGTTGACTATGACAACCCAGTTCTCAGTTTCATCCTGCCCGGTGCGCCAGTTGACCAGCCGAATGACGGCTCTCGCGTCCATTTCCCGTACCTCGCCGGGGCCGTAAGACGCAGCCGTCACATAGGCATTACACAAGGCCCGTAAATCCGCCGCGGGACCGCCGTGCGCCAGCAGCCGTCAACTGCAGCCCGCCGGCGGAGATGCCCAGTCGGTGGTGATGCGCAGGACCGCGCCCGGGGCCACTTTATAGGCCAGAATCGTGATTCCGTCGGCGGCGTTGTACGACGGTATCGGAGCACCCTGGTAAAGAATCTGCGATTGCCCCAGGTCGTAAATGACGATTTCCGTCCAGCCGCCAAAATAGTCGAGTTTGACTGTCGAAGGCTTTGTGACACGCACGCCGGTCAGCCAGTGAGCCACCGCATCTCCGCCGCCGGGCCTCCAATCATAGCTGCAGACGGTGGCGCTCGCTGGACTTGAAAATTGTACCAGGGCCATGAGGCCTACGACAAAAAGCATGCTCGGACATTTCATGGTGTGGTTTCTCCCCGAATTGTTCCTGTTTACGTCTGCTACTGTGCGAAATCATCGGCCGCGCGCTAACGACAGGTGACAGATGAAATGCGGCCGCACGGGTGCGGCGGCTGGCACACTCTGCCGTCACCGATAACACGCGTCATTGGCACCGTTTCTTCCGTGTGATTGCTCGAACTCAGATAGCCGCGGCTCTTGCAGTAGGCATCCGCCGCCGGCGCACCGCACTCGTTCTCGAATATGCGGCACACATCAAGAGGCAGATCGCCAACCATCGGATCGGAAATCGTAAAGCCTCCCCCGCCGCTCAAACTGGATGACGCTTCGCAGGTCAGATGCGCAACCCCCTGATACCCGGCTTCGGGCGCCACGACCGTGCGCCGCGTTTCGCCGCCGCAGGACCATTCCGCAACATAGTCTTTGGCGCACCCAAAGCTCGGGTCGCCGATCTTCTGATAATCGACCGTGTAATCGCAGGTCCGTCGGCCGTTGCACGCGCTGGCGAGATCGCCCGTGACGTTGCCGTGCGGGACGCCGCAATTGCCGCCATAGGTGCCGGCCAATACCTGGATTGAACCGCCCGACGCATCGACGTCGGATCCCGATGAACCGCCGCCGAAATCGTCGGACCCGCGAACGGGGGTAAGGTCGTGGACTTTTGAACAATCTTTGTTTGGGCTGATACAAGCGAGAAACGCTTGATAGCGGTCCACGCGGTTCCAATCATCTGCGATCTCGGCAGCCTGAATCCTGCTGTTCAGCCAAAAGATCAAGCCGGTCTTGACGACATCCGGTGAATTCCCGAGCGCGCCCGCGACGTCGCTGACGCCGGGCGGCAACCACTCGCCTGCTGCGGTCGTGGCGGCCGCGCTGCCTCCGGCGGCAACCATCTCGATGAAATTCTTCCATTGGTCCTGCGTGGTGGCGCGCACGGCCGTAGCCGTGTCCATCGCCAGGACCATGACCATCGCGATGATGTGCCACTTTTTCATGGTGCCCCCCCGCAAGAGATTGGATTTGATCGACGCTAGCCACCCCAGTTGAACGGCGACATCTTAGCACGTTCCACGGCTTCCGGGAGCGGGCCGCCCCATGAATGTCCGATGCCCGCGTTGTGGCAATCCAGGGGCTTGAAAACACGGCACGAACGGCATTTCGGATGGCGGATTCCTTTGCCGTCGGCATCCCCTGCCTTTCACTCGGGCGGCTGGCAAGCTGCCCTTTTTCCTGCGGTTCAAAGCGGGAGCGCGCCGACAAAGCCTTCGTCCGGCATCGCCCGCAGCCGGTTGCGCAAGGGCCGCACGAAGGGGGCCGCAGAAATCTCGAACAAATCGCCGTTCTCGGCCCTCACTCCACGGGCATAGCTGACGCAGGCCGCGCCGAAGAAATGGATGTGCAAGTCGCCCGGCCGGCGGAAGGTAGCGTACTTGAAATGGTGATGTTCGAGATTGGCCAGCGAATGACACATGTTCGCCTCGCCCGTCGCGAAATTCTCCGACCACACCGTCTGTTGCCCCCGCCGGATCGACACTTTCCCGCGCACGTCCTGCGGCAGCGCACCGACCAGGATCTCCGGCCCGACTGAGCAGGCTCGCAATTTGGAGTGCGCGAGATAAAGGTAATTGCGGCTTTCCAGCCGATGATCGGAATATTCGTTGCCCAGCGCGTAGCCGATGCGCATCGGTACGCCGTCCGAGCGGATGAGGTAGAGGCCGGCGATCTCGCTTTCCTCGCCGCCGTCTTCGGCATACCCCGGCAGGGGCAGATCGCCGCCCGGCGGCACCAGTGCGCTGCCGTCGCCCTTGAAGAACCATTCGGGCGGAGCGCCGACGGCGCCTGCGGGCGGGCGTCCACCTTCGACGCCGATGGCGTACATCCGCATCGAATCGGTTTCCTTGCCGGCCATTGCCGCCGCGTGCATCTTGTCGCGCCCGGCTGCGCTCGCCAGATGGGTCAGCCCAGTCCCGGTGACCAGGCAGTGCGCCGGATCGGGATGCACGACCGGCGAAAGCAGGCGGCCTTCCAGCGCCAAGGCGCCATAGTCCAGCAGGTCTGCGCGGGCGCGCTCTTCCGCCAGAACGGCGAGTGGCCGCCGGCTTTCCGCGGCGTCGCGCGCAAGTTCATAAAGCGTGCCCGTGCCGATGCTTTCCGCGGCGCGTCCGTCCGCCGCCACGCGCGCAGCGCGCGGTTGGCCGTCTTCGCCGCGATATTGGAAGAGCAGCACGGGTTCCATCGTCTTTTGTCCGCCCGCCGCACTATCGCGAATATCGCAGGCCCGGACAACCTGTCAGAGACGATCGCCGGCCGCGATCCAAATCCGGGCAAGAACTTCGATGCCCGCGGCATCATATTCGTCGAAGCGATCGAAGAGGGGGCTGTCGAGGTCGAGCACGCCGACGACCTGCCCGCCGGCGAGGAGCGGCACAACGAGTTCGGAATTGGAGGCGGTGTCGCAGGCAATGTGCCCAGGGAAGCGGTGCACGTCGGCAACGACGATGGTCTTGGCGTCTGCGGCTGCGATCCCACACACGCCCTCACCCATCGCGATGCGCACGCAGGCGGGCCTACCTTGGAAGGGCCCGAGCACGAGGTCGTTTCCTTTCACGAAATAGAAGCCCGCCCAGTTGAGATCAGGCAGCGTCTGCCAGATCAAGGCGGAGAGATTGGCGGCATTGGCGGTCGCGTCGCGTTCGCCGGCGAGCAGCCCGCGCGCCTGGCGCGCCAGTTCTTCGTAGAGCTCGCGTTTCGCATTCACGGCGCGCCGTCCTTCACGTGGACGATCACCCAGCGATCGGCATAGAGCCTGTGCCAGCCGCCCAGCGTGTCCATCGTGCCGGCAGCGGGATTGTCCGCGGCAAAGATCGTCCAGCGCACGTGAAACCTGGCGAGTGCGGCTTCCAGCGCCGGCTTGTCGGGATGCACGATTTTCGCGTAGCGGACGAGGAACTTCTCGCCGTAAAGCTCGGCGCGGCTGTCGATGAACGGCCGCACGTCGTTGAAAATCAGATAACCGCCGAAGGCATAGTCGTTGAGCACGGGGTTGCGCCGGAGCGCCGCCGGCACCCGGGCGAGTGCGGTGGCCGGCGTCACCGGCCCGTCGCCGCGCTCGAGCGGCAGCCACAGCCGCAGGGCGGTCAATGCGGCGACAAGCGCGGCGAAAGCGGCGGCCATGGCAACGGCGTGTTGCGGCGCTTGCGGGCGCGGAGCGTTCTGCACGGCGCGGCCGAGCGGTTCGGCGAGAACCAGCGGGCCGACGATGGCGATCAGCATGTGGTGGCGCACGTGGATCAGCGCGAGATACAACAGACCCAGGAGAATCAGGATGCGCAGAGGCTTTATCCGCGCGCCGCGCGACAGCAGGACGTAAAGCGCCGCCGCGGCGGCAAAGGCCAGCGGCTGGAAGCTGCGAAAATCGGTCGGAGCCCACTCGCCGATCATCTGCAGACCTGGTATCGCCATGAGCTTGAACGGGAAGATGAGTCCGTAAATCCCGTGCGGCGAGACCATGGCCGCAAGCAGCGCCAGCCCGGCGAATATCCCCCAGCGCCGCAGAGCCCGGTTCGGCGGCACTTCCTGCACGGCTTCCAGCGCCAAGGGCAGGATCAGCAGCAGCCCGATCAGGAAACTTGCGTGCAGATTGGCCCATAGTGTCATAAGCGGAAGCAGCCCCCACGGCGGCGCCCGGCCTTCGTCGCGCGCGATGAGAAGGCCCGCCGTCCATATCTCCAGCAGCGGCAGCGCCAGAAGATGCGGACGCGCCAACAGACTTCCCGCGACGCAGGCGAGCGACAGCAGCAGCGTGACGATCAGGACGATCCCGTCGAGCCGCCGCGACAGATGATGTGCCAGCAACCCGGCGGTGATCGCCGCCGCCGTGCCGAACAGAAGCACCTCGCCGCTCCAGCCGGCGCAGATATAGGCGAGGGCCATGGCGATTTCCGCCAGCCATTCGTGCGTCTGCCAGGGGTGGCCGGCGAAGGTGTAGGAGAACGGATCGATGCGCAAAACGGCCTGGTTTTCGAGCATCCAGCGGCCGGCGGCGATGTGCCAATAGGTGTCGCCGTCATTGAGAACGGCGGGCGCGAACAACACCACCGCAAATGCGGCAAGCGCGGCTCCGAAGACGACGAGACGCGCGTCTGCAGGCGGTTTCGGCAAAGACAGCGCCAATCGATGGCCCGCTCAAGGAACGTCGCTTCCCTGCCTACGCGGTCGTCTGCGAAGCGTCAAGAATCCGCAGCCGCCGGCGGATTCAATTGCCGGAGTCGGAAATCGCCTGGCGCACGGTGGCGCTCAGGCGGCCTTTGTTGGCGTAGTCCCAGCTCCCGCCATAGCCGATGTCGTCGATCCGCCACCCCGCTGGCGTCTTTGTCAGATAGGCCGTGTCGGTCCAGCGTGTCGGCGGGTCTTTCTTGTCGTCGTAGACGAAGTCGACGGGACAGCGCGCTTGTGCGCCGTTCGTCTTGCAGGCGCCGACTGTGTAAGAGGTGGCGCCTTCGAACATCGAGGTGAAGAGATCGCCCTCGATGAGCGGCGGCGAATCCTTGTTCGCCTTGTTGAACTTCGTCTGCGCCGCATTGCCGTCGGCGAGAAGCTTGTCGAGAGCCGCGGATATGAAAGGCGCATATTTCGCGCGGCCGGCCGCATCCGGAATGCCGTCGGACGGATGGAACGTCGAATAGACCGCATAGAATCCTTCTGCCGTCTTGGCCGGCGACGAGGTATCGGCGGCGGCGGCCGCAAAAGCGACCGATGCAAGACATGGCGCGATGAGATGCAGCAGTTTCATGGTTGCTTCTTCAGCAGATCGCGAATTTCGCGCAGCAGAACGACATCCTCTGGCGGCGGTGCGGACGCTGCCGGCTTGGGTCCGAAGAACCGATTGATCTGGCGCATCACCAGGAACAGCACGAAGGCGACGATCAGGAAGCTGATCACCGCGTTCAGGAAGACGCCGTAGTTGATGGTGATGGCGCCGGCCTTGGCTGCTTCGGCGAGCGTGGCGTAGTGGCCGCCCTTCAGAACGACATAAAGATTTGAGAAATCGATACCTCCGGTGATCCAGCCGATGGGCGGGGTGATCACGTCCTTGACCAGCGAATTGACGATGCCGGTGAACGCCGCGCCGATGATGACGCCGACCGCGAGGTCGACGGCGCTGCCGCGCATGGCAAACTTCTTGAATTCCTCGAACATGGCACTCCCGGCAACGGCGTCGCGCGCTAGTTTATCGCGGCGGGTCCGTCGCGCCCAGGGAGCAGTCGCTCGGCCTGCAGCAAGCTCACCAGCAGCCAACCGCAACATCCGCCCACAATGGCGCCCAGCGTGTTGGCGACTTCGTCGTAAATGTCCGGGTCGCGGCCGGTGAATCCTTGCAGGATTTCGAGCGCGCCGCCCAGAAGCACCAGCCCCAGAATCGCCCATAGGGCCCGTTTGCGGGCGCCAAGGGCTACGGTGGCCATTCCCGCCAACCCAAAATAAGCCGTAAAATGCAAGGCCTTATCCCAGACCAACGCCGTCCAACCAGGCGGATGGGGGGTCAGCTCGCCCCATGCCACCAGCAAGACCGCCGGCCAGAACAGATAAAGGGCCAACCAATGACTCCATTTCATTAGTCCTCGTCTCCACATTGAGAAAACACGCCTTAATTACTTGCGGGGCACCATATTGCCATGGAAAGTGGCGAAATCAGGTTAAACCTGTGTTCGGCTTGCAAATAAGCACGCCTACCGTATAAGACGCGCCTTCTTCCGAGCGGCCGGGCGTAAGGGCATGCCCAGGCAGCTCCGAAAGGCAACCGGGACGCGCGTCCCAAGGAGACCAAAATGCCCAAGATGAAGACCAAGTCGGGCGCCAAAAAGCGCTTCAAACTCACGGCCAAGGGCAAGATCAAGACGGGCCAGACGGGCAAGCGCCACCGCCTGATCTCGAACACGCCGGCCCGCACGCGCGATCTGCGCGGCACCGCGCTGCTGTCCGAATCCGAAACCCAGCGCGTCAAGCGCTGGATGCCGTACGGCTGAGGAGGATCAGAGCATGTCCCGAGCCCCCCGCGCCGTCCCCTCTCACGCCCGCCGCAAGCGCGTCTTCAAGGCCGCCAAAGGCTTTTACGGCCGCCGCAAGAACACGATCACCTCGGCGAATGCCGCCGTCGACCGCTCGCTGCAGCATAACTACATCGGCCGCAAGCAGAAGAAGCGCAACTTCCGCGCCCTGTGGATCCAGCGCATCAACGCGGCCTGCCGCGAGCACGGCTTGACCTACAGCCGATTTATCAGCGGGCTCCTCAAGGCCGGAATCGAAATCGACCGCAAGGTCCTTGCCGATCTCGCCGTCAAGGAGCCCGGTGCCTTCAAGGCTCTGGTGGATCAGGCAGGCGGCGCGAAAGCGTAGGACGCGACACCCTATCGGAGCCAACGGGTCTTGGCAGTTGCCAAGCTCCGTGATTCAACCGGTTTCGAAACGGGGTTTCCGATGAGCGACATTCAAGTCCTTGAGCGCCAGATTCGAGACGCCATTGCGGGCGCCGCCGACGAAGCGGCGCTCGAATCCGTACGCGTGTCCGCACTCGGCAAGAAGGGCGCTGTCAGCGAACTGCTGAAGACGCTGGGGTCCATGACGCCGGACGAGCGCAGGGAGAAGGGCGCGCTGTTCAACGCGCTGCGCGACCGCGTGGCGGAGGCCATCGCGGCGCGCAAGACCGTTCTCGAAAAAGAAGTGCTGGACGCGCGCCTTGCCTTCGAACGCGTCGACGTCACCCTGCCCCCGCGTCCGCAAGCCGCCGGAACGGTGCATCCCGTCAGCCAGGTCCTGGACGAAGTGACGGCGATCTTCGCCGATCTGGGATTTGCCGTTGCCGAAGGCCCGGACGTCGAATACGACGACTACAATTTCACCAAGCTCAACATCCCGCCCGATCATCCGGCGCGTCAGATGCACGACACCTTCTACGTGGCGAAGCAGGCCGACGGCTCGCGCCACGTCCTGCGCACGCACACCTCGCCGGTGCAGGTGCGTACCATGCTGAAGCAGTCCCCGCCGATCCGCATCATTTCGCCGGGGCGCGCCTATCGCGTGGATTCCGACGCCACCCATTCGCCGATGTTCCACCAGTTCGAAGGCCTGGTGATCGACGAGGTCACGCATCTGGGCCATCTCAAATGGGTGCTGGAGGAATTCTGCAAGGCATTCTTCGAAGTCGACGCGGTCGAGATGCGGGCGCGGCCGAGCTTCTTCCCCTTCACCGAACCGAGCGTGGAATGGGATCTGCGCTGCGACCGCTCCGGCGGACAGATCAAGTTCGGCCAAGGCAACGACTGGCTGGAGCTGGCCGGCTCCGGCATGGTGCACCCGCGCGTGCTGGAGAATTGCGGCATCGATCCCGCGCGTTACCAAGGCTACGCCTTCGGCGGCGGCATCGACCGCCTTGCCATGCTGAAATACGCCATCCCCGACATCCGCTCCTTCTTCGAATCCGATCTGCGCTGGCTTAGGCATTACGGCTTCGCGGCCCTCGACGTCCCCACCTTGGACGGAGGCCTCAGCGGATGAAATTTTCTCTCTCCTGGCTGAAGGACCATCTGGATACCGACGCCGGCGCCGCAGCCATCGCCGACAAGCTCACCGGCATCGGCCTGGAAGTCGAATCCGTGGAGGACGCCGGCGCGCAGCTGAAGGATTTTGTGGTCGGTTATGTCGTCTCGGCGGAAAAGCATCCCAATGCCGACAAGTTGAAGCTGTGCGTCGTGGATACCGGAACCGGCTCTCCGGTCCAGGTCGTCTGCGGCGCGCCCAATGCGCATACCGGCATGAAAGGCGTCTTCGCGCGGCCCGGCACCGTCATTCCGGCGAGCGGCGAGGTGCTGAAGATCGGCACCATCCGCGGCGTGGAATCGCGCGGCATGTTGTGTTCAGGGCGTGAGCTTCTCATTTCCGACGATCACGACGGCATCATCGAGCTGGCCGACGACGCCAAGGTCGGCGAACCGGCGTCCAAGGCGCTCGGCCTCACCGACGCGGTGATTGATGTCGCCATCACGCCCAATCGCGGCGACTGCACCTCGGTGTATGGCATCGCGCGCGACCTTGCCGCGGCGGGATTGGGCAAGCTGAAAACTCCGCCCGTCAAACCCGTTGCGGGGAAATTTCCCTGTCCGAAAAAGATCGCTCTGAACTTCACACCCGAAAGCAAATCGGCTTGTCCGCTGTTCGCCGGTCGCGTGGTGCGCGGCGTGAAGAACGGGCCTTCTCCGAAATGGGTCCGGGATCGCTTGAAGGCCATCGGCCTGCGTCCGATCTCGGCGCTGGTCGACGTGTCGAACTTGATCGCGCACGACCGCGGCCGGCCGTTGCATGTTTACGACGCCGACAAGCTCAGAGGCAATGTGCAAGCCCGTCTGGCGAAAGACGGCGAAAGGATTCTGGCGCTTGACGGCAAGACCTACATCCTCGATTCCGAGATGTGCGTGATCGCCGACGATGTCAGCGTGCACGACATCGGCGGCATCATGGGCGGCGAGGAATCTGGCTGTTGCGAGACCACGGCGAACGTCTTCATCGAAGCCGCTTATTTCGATCCGGTGCGCATTGCGGCGACCGGACGCAAGCTGCAACTGCAATCGGACGCGCGCTACCGCTTCGAGCGGGGCGTCGATCCGGAATTCGTGGTGGGGGGCCTCGAACTGGCGACGCGGTTCATTCTCGACTGGTGTGGCGGCGAGCCCTCCGAAATCGTTGTCGCCGGCGCGATACCGCCGTGGCGCCGCGCGATCAGGTTTTCACCGGCCACCGTGAAGCGGCTGGGCGGTCTCGATGTGCCCCGTGACAAGATCGTCCGTATCCTGACCAACCTCGGCTTCACCGTGGAGGGCGCCAACCCGTTGCAGGTCATCCCGCCCTCCTGGCGCGGCGACATCGACGGGCCCGCCGACCTGGTCGAGGAAGTCGTGCGCATCTTCGGCCTCGAGCATGTGCCGTCCGTACCGATGTCGCGGCCGCACGCCATTGCGCGCCCGGTGCTGACGCCGGCCCAGAAACGCGCACGTCTGGTGCGCCGGGCGCTGGCCGCCCGCGGCTTCAACGAAACGATTTCCTTCACCTTCATCCCGCGCGCCGACGCCCAGCTGTTCGGGGGTGGAGATGACGCCCGCCAGTTGGAGAATCCCATCGCCGCCGATCTGGATGCGCTGCGCCCGTCGCTGCTGCCCTCGCTGCTGGCGGCTGCGGAGTGCAACATCGCACGCGGTACTTCCGATCTGATGCTGTTCGAGATCGGCGCGGCCTTCGACAACGGCATGCCGGGCGGACAACAGACGGTCGCGGCCGGGCTGCGCGTCGGGCAAGGGCTGCGCAGTTGGACGAAATCCTCCCACCCTGCCGACACCTTCGACGCCAAGGCCGACATGCTGGCGGTCCTCGAAGCGGCGGCAGGTTCGCCCATGACCGCGCCGGTGAAGGCCGGCGCGGCGCCGTGGTATCACCCCGGCCGCTCGGGCACGCTGGCCTTGGGCCCGAAAGTGCTGGCCAGATTCGGCGAACTCCACCCCAAGGTGCTGGCGAGATTCGCCCTCAAAGTTCCCGCCAGTGCCTTCGAGATTTTCCTGGAGGCGCTTCCGGAGCCAAAATCGAAGGGCAAGACCAGCTTCGCGCCATCGCCCTATCAGGCGGTGGAGCGCGATTTCGCCTTCGTGGTGGAAGCCAAGGTGACGGCGGAGGAGATCGTGCGCGCGGTCAAGAGCGCGGAGCGTGCACTCATCGAATCCGTCACCGTGTTCGACGTCTACGAAGGCAAGGGCATCCCCGAAGGAAAGAAATCGCTTGCCGTCGCCGTCCGCCTGCAGCCAAGGGAAAAGACCCTGACCGACGCGGAAATCGACGTCGTGGCGCAGAAAATCGTGGCGGTCGTCGCCAAGGCGACTGGCGCAACGCTGCGTTCCTGATGTCATCATGGCGCCACAGCCGCGGCGGAGACGCTCGGCCCTTCGAAGCCTGGACAAAAGCGTTCGAGCGCGGCGATCTGGAGTTGGGAATGCCGACAAGTCATCTTCATCTGTTGTGACGGACCTAAGCGATGACGCGTACGCAAAGCTTCGACGCCAAATCGGGTCTCGCCTTCGTCGTCGCTTTCGGCGTCGTCAGTCTGTTCGCGGACATGGCCTATGAGGGTATGCGCGGTATCTCGGGGCCGTTCCTGGCGGGGCTCGGGGCGAGCGGCGCGGCCGTCGGCATTATCGCGGGCACCGGCGAATTGACCGGCTACGTGCTGCGGTTGGTCTCGGGACGCCTGGCCGAACGCACGCGCCTTTATTGGCCGCTCACGCTCGCCGGTTACGTCCTGCAGATGGCTGCCGTGCCTCTCCTGGCGCTGGCGGGAAGCTGGTGGGCGGCAGCCGCCCTCATCATCGTGGAGCGCGCCGGCAAGGCGGTGCGCAATCCGGCCGCCAACACCATGATGTCGCGCGCCGGCGAGCATATCGGCCAGGGCTGGGCGTTCGGACTGCGCGAGGCGCTCGATCAGACCGGCGCGCTGACGGGGCCGCTGATTGCGGCGTTCGTGCTCGCCCGCCATCACGAATACCGTATGGCGTTTCTCTGGCTCGGCGTGCCGGCGACGCTGACGCTGGTCACGGTCGCCGCCGCTGCTTTGCGCTTTCCCTATGCGGGCCATGTGCGCACAGTGGAAAAGAAAACCGACGGCGGCGGGTTGTCGCGCGCCTTTTGGATTTACACGGCCAGCGCGGCGCTGTTCGCTTTCGGATTCGCCGACTATTCCCTCGTCGCCTATCATTATGCCAAGGCCGGCATCGTGAGCGCCGCGATCGTGCCCGTCCTCTACGCCTGCGCCATGGGAGCGGCGGGCGCCGGCTCTTTGGTGTTCGGGCGCTGGTTCGACAAACGCGGCCTCTTCGTCCTGGTTCCGGGGATTGTATTGGCCGGTGCCGCGCCGCCGCTGATGTTCCTGGGCGGATTCGCGCTCGCCGTCTTCGGTACCGTCCTCTGGGGCGTGGCCCTTGGTATCCAGGACGCCATCATGTCAGCCGCCGTCGCCCGCCTGGTGCCCGAACAGATGCGCGCCCGCGCCTACGGAATTTTTCCCGCGGTCTACGGCGTCGCCTGGTTCGCCGGCAGTGCCTTGCTGGGCGCGCTTTACGACGTCTCGCTGGTCGCCCTCGCAACGGTCGCCGCGCTGGCGCAATTGGCGGCGCTTGTTCCGCTTGCTCTTGCCGTGCGCGCCGGCGGCGCTTCTCAATAGGACAACCAGTACACCATGATCGGGTTGGGGCGTCCCACGAAGCATTCCGCATCTAGGTGGTAGAAGCGGATCAGCGACAGCACCGAATCGGCTTGCGTCTTGTCGTCGCCGGAATCGGCGATCCATTGCACACCGTCCACGACCCTCCAGCGATGCCCGATATGGGCGGCGTGCGCCGTCGTCGGATTGAAGGCAATACAGTCCGCTCCGCCCATCCGTCCGCTCGCCATTTGAGTGCCCCGTTTCCAATAGGTCAGCGGCACCGCGCCGACGCGGCATCGCCGGTCGAAGCGGTAATGGCGGATCGTCGCCAGCGCGCGCAACGCGTCGCCTTCGGCGGCACCGTCGACGACCAGCGTTTCGTTGCCTGCGACGACCTTCCAGGATGTTCCGGCCTGGACAGCGCGTGCGGCTGCATCATCGAAGGCGTCGCAGGTCTCCCGGGGCTTTTGCGATGCCCCGCTGCGCACGCCTCCGCCCCAGCCCGTGTGCTGGCTGGCGTTGTTTTCCCAGCCTTGGCCGAGCGGACCCGCCCAGGCGGTATGCTTCAACGCGCCCGTCATGTCGAAATTGTGCCGCCCCGAGCCGTCGATGAAATCGGTCAGCATCTCGAACTGCAGCCCCCCGGAAGCCCCTTTGCGGATGATGATCTGCTTGCGGGCGAAACCCGAGTTGAAATTCGCCGAAATACTCGTCACCTCGCCCGAACGCGGATCGGCGGTATAGCTCTGGGCGTCGGCCAGGCCCCAATTGCATTCGATCGGATGGCAATCGCCATAGATGCGGATGCCGACGTGATTGCCTCCGGCAGGGCTGATCTGGACGTGGGCGACGCCGCTGGCATCGCGGCCGGCATTTTCCCAATTGCCGTAGAAGGCCGTCACGTCGGCACGCGCCGCACCGGCCAGCAACCCGGCGCACAGCAGAGCCGCCGCTGCGCTCTTAAGAGCATCAAATGACATCGGAATCTCCCGTCACCGCCCCCGGTAGGCCCGTCAAATCGCGCGCCCGAAACCTACGCTGTTGACCGAGATCGCGACAGGGTGGACGCGAGGAATATCCGCCGCTATTACCCCCACCGGCCTTAAGCAGCGAAGCAGTAGGCCATGAAGAAAACTTATGACCGACCAAGCGCATATCCGCAATTTTTCCATCGTGGCCCACATCGACCACGGCAAATCGACCCTGGCCGACCGGCTGATCCAGGCCACCGGCGGGCTGACCAACCGCGAGATGAAAGACCAAGTGCTCGATTCCATGGACATCGAGCGCGAGCGCGGCATCACTATCAAGGCCCAGACGGTGCGCCTTTCCTATACGGCCAAGAACGGCCAGACCTACACACTCAACCTCATGGACACGCCGGGCCATGTGGACTTCGCCTATGAGGTCAGCCGCTGTCTGGCCGCCTGCGAAGGCGCGCTTCTGGTGGTGGACGCCAGCCAGGGCGTGGAAGCGCAGACGCTTGCCAACGTCTATCAGGCTATCGACGCGGGCCTCGAAATCGTACCCGTGCTCAACAAGGTGGATTTACCTGCCGCGGAACCCGAGCGCATCCGTCAGCAGATCGAGGACGTGATCGGGTTGGACGCCTCCGAGGCGATTCCCATCTCCGCCAAGACCGGCCTCAACATCGACGAGGTGCTAGAGGCCGTCGTCCATCGCCTGCCCCCGCCGAAGGGCGAAACGCAGGCACCTCTCAAGGCTCTGCTTATCGATTCCTGGTACGACGCTTATCTCGGCGTCGTGGTTCTGGTGCGCGTTGTCGACGGCGAGCTGAAGAGGGGCCAGAAGATCCGCATGATGGCGTCGAGCGCGGCTTACAACGTCGAGCGCGTCGGCGTTTTCACGCCCAAACAGGTGTTGGTGGAGTCGCTGGCGGCCGGCGAGGTCGGCTTCATCACCGCGGCGATCAAGGAAGTAGCCGAGACCCACGTCGGCGACACCATCACAGACGACAGAAAACCTGCCGCGGACGCCCTGCCGGGCTTCAAACCGGCCCAGCAGGTCGTGTTCTGCGGCCTGTTTCCCGCCGACGCCGCGCGTTTCGAGGATCTGCGCGACGCGCTCGGCAAGCTGCATCTCAACGACGCCAGCTTCACTTACGAGACCGAAACCTCCGCCGCGCTCGGCTTCGGCTTTCGCTGCGGGTTCTTGGGACTCCTGCACCTCGAAATCATCCGCGAGCGGCTGGAACGCGAATTCCTCCTCGAGCTGATCGCCACCGCGCCGAGCGTGATCTACCGCATCCACCTCTCCGACGGCGGCATGATCGAACTGCACAATCCGGCCGACATGCCCGACGTGACCAAGATCGCGAAGATCGAGGAGCCGTGGATCAGGGCGACGATCTTCGTTCCCGACGAACATCTGGGCGCGGTCTTGAAGCTGTGCGAGGACCGCCGCGGTTCGCAGATCGAACTCACCTATGCCGGCAGCCGCGCCTTGGTGGTCTATCGCCTGCCGCTCAACGAAGTGGTGTTCGATTTCTACGACCGGCTGAAATCCGTCAGCCGCGGCTATGCCAGCTTCGATTACCACATCGAGGGCTATCACGAGGGCGACCTGGTCAAGATGTCGATCCTGGTCAACGACGAAGCGGTGGACGCGCTGTCGATGATCGTCAACCGCCAGCGCTCGGAGGCGCGCGGGCGGGCCATGTGCGAGAAGCTGAAGGAGCTGATCCCGCGCCATCTGTTCAAGATTCCGATCCAGGCGGCGATCGGCGGCAAGATCATCGCGCGGGAAACCATTTCGGCGCTGCGCAAGGACGTGACGGCGAAATGCTACGGCGGCGACATCACTCGCAAGCGCAAGCTCCTCGACAAGCAGAAAGAGGGCAAGAAGAAGATGCGCCAGTTCGGCAAGGTGGACATCCCCCAGGAAGCTTTTATTGCCGCGCTGAAGATGGACGAGGATTAGACCGGCTGGCGCAAACCCGTCGCAATTGGTGTATTCTCTTCCCGTACAAGCCCGGGGGGAATGCGCTATGGAACAAGCGGCACAGGAAGCGGGTGGGCAACGCATTTTCGTCGCCCGTTTGACCGTCGGCCTCGCCCAGGGCCTGGCTCTTTATCTGCTGTATTACGCCCACGACAACAAGTCGTGGCCGGCGACCGATCCCAACCTCTTCGCCCCGTCGCTGCTCGTCTTTCTGTTCGTGCCGCTGCTTGTCCTGCAAGGTATGGGCAATCTCCGCAAGCGCACGCTGATCGTCTGGACGGTTCTGGCGACGGCGGTCGCCGCCGGCTTCGCCTGGTACGACGTATGGCATGCCTGGCCGACTGACCTGCATTGGGCGAACGGCGCGCAAGTCGCTGTCGCCCATGTGACGCCATCTCCCAGGGTCCTCGTCTTCACCGCCGTGTTCCTGTTCGTGGCGCACACGCTGATTTCCTGCAGCGAAGCCGACCGGCGGCTCGTGCCGCGCTATGCCACGCTGTTCGATCTGGCCTGGAAGCTCGGCGTGCAGCTGGCCATTGCCGCCGCCTTCGTCGCCACCTTTTGGATTATCCTATGGCTCGGCGTCGCCTTGTTCGAGATGATAAAACTCCACTTCTTCAAGACGTTCATCCGGCACTCCTGGTTCGCCATTCCGGTCACGGCGCTGGCGACGGCGGTGGCCATTCACATCACCGATACGCGCGGCAATCTGGTGCGCGGGGTGCGCACCCTGGCGCTGATGCTGCTGGGCTGGCTGCTGCCGGTGATCGCGCTGATCGCGTTTGCTTTCCTGATCAGCCTCGTTTTCACCGGACTGAAGCCGTTGTGGGAGACGCGAACGGCGACGGCGTTGTTGCTGGTCGCCAGCGCTGTTCTCGTGATCCACATCAACGCGGCCTATCAAGACGGCGATCCGGAACGCCGCCCGCACCATGCCCTGCGCGTGGCGGGCACGCTGGCCTGCGTGATGTTGATCTTCATCGTGACGATTGCCGCCTATGCGTTGTGGCTGCGCGTCGACCAGTACGGCTGGACGGTCGACCGCATCGATACCGCGGCGGTCACGCTGGTGGCGATCTGCTTCGCCGTCGGCTATTTCATCGCCGCGCTGCTGCCCACTCCGTGGCTGAAGCTGATCGAGGGGTGGAATTACCTCACCACCATCCTGGGGCTGGCGATTCTGTTCGCGCTGTTCACGCCCCTCGCCGATCCGGTGCGCCTTTCGGTGGCGAGCCAGATGGAGCGGCTGAAATCCGGCAAGGTGAAGATCGAGGCTTTCGACTTCAATTATCTGCGCTGGGAAGGTGGGCGTTTCGGCCGCGATGCGCTGACGGAACTGGGCAAATCGAAAGACTCCCACGTCCGCGAGGCGGCGCTGGCGGCGCTGAAACAAGCGAACCGTTATACAATCGTCGGATCGCGGAAAGCTTCGCCCGAGGAAACGGCCGCGGCGATCACCGTCTACCCCAAAGGAAGGACGCTTCCCGCCTCCTTCCTGCGGCAGGATTGGAAAGGTACCGACGCGGCTGGTTTCCCTTGCTTGTTCGGTACCGACCGGTGCGATGCGATCATTACTGATCTCGACGGCGACAGCGTTGATGAGGTTGTGTTGGTGACTCGCCTTGGTTCCGGAAGTTGGGCGCAAATCGGTGAGTTCAAGCAGGATGGTAAGGTGTGGCGGCTGATCGGCGCGCGATACGGGTTTGTTTGCGCGGGTGATCGTGAGGCGCTCATTGCTGGCCAGTTCAAGGCGGCGACGCCCGAGGAGCGGGACATTCTCGTCGGTGCAAAGCGGCTCAGGGTCACGCCTCCTAACAACACCGATATCCCCTGCAAATAGGACCGCAGTTGGACGGCGCGGACGTTTGCGCTAAGCAACCGCCATGTCTCTTGTTGCCTTGATCGATTACGGCTCCGGCAATCTGCGTTCCGCGGAAAAGGCCTTGGCGCGCGCCGCCAATGAGCGCGGCAGCGGCCATACCATCTCGGTTACCGCCGATCCGGCCGTGACCGCCAAGGCCGAACGCATCGTGCTGCCGGGTGTCGGCGCCTTTGCCGATTGCATGGCCGGGCTGCAGGCCCTGCCCGGCATGGTCGAGACGCTGCGCGACGCGGTGCTGGCGCGCGGCACGCCGTTCCTCGGCATTTGTGTCGGCATGCAGTTGCTGGCCGAGGTGGGCCGCGAATTCGGCGACCATCCGGGGCTGAGCTGGATCAAGGGTGACGTGGTCAAGATGGTGCCGTCGGACGCGGCGCTGAAAATCCCGCACATGGGCTGGAACGAGCTGGCCTTCATCCGGCCGCATCCGCTATTCGCCGGGCTTGCGCCGGGCGTTCATGCCTATTTCGTGCACTCCTATGTCATGCGCCCGGCCGAACCGGGCCACATACTGGCCACAGCCGATTACGGCGGGCCTTTTGCCGCGGCCGTGGGGCGCGACAACATCGTGGGAACGCAGTTTCATCCCGAAAAGAGCCAGGCCGTCGGCCTTGCCCTGCTCGGCAACTTCTTGGACTGGAAACCATGATCCTCTTCCCCGCCATCGACTTGAAGGATGGGCGCTGCGTGCGCCTGAAGCGCGGCGACATGAAATCGGCCACCGTCTTCAACGACGATCCCGCCGCCCAGGCGCGCGCTTTCGCCGAGGCGGGCTTTCCGTGGCTGCATTGCGTCGATCTGAACGGCGCCTTCGAGGGACGTTCGGCCAACGCCGAGGCCGTCAACGCGATCCGTGCCGCAGTCTCGCTTCCCATCCAATTGGGCGGCGGCATCCGGGATATGAAGGCTATCGAAAGCTGGCTCGCGACCGGCATCACGCGCGTGATCCTGGGGACCGTCGCGCTGACTGATCCGGCTTTGGTGAAAAAGGCGGCACGCGCGTTTCCCGGACGGATCGTGGTGGGCGCCGACGCCAAAGGCGGACGGATCGCCACTCGGGGCTGGGCGGAGACCACGGAGCTGACGCCCGCAGAGCTTGGCGAGCGTTTCGAGGATGCGGGCGTGGCCGCCATCCTGTTCACCGACGTCGACCGGGACGGACTGATGCACGGCGTGAATGTGCGTGCGACGGCGGCGCTGGCCCGCTCGCTCAGCATCCCGGTGATCGCCTCCGGCGGCGTCTGCGGGCTGGCCGACATCGAGGCTCTGCTGGCAACGGACGAGCCAAATATCGCGGGGGTCGTGATCGGACGGGCGCTTTACGACGGACGGATTGACGCGAAGGCGGCGCTGAAATTAGTGAACACTGTTCGTAGTTCGTAATTACGGTTAATATTATGTTATATAAAGATGTTATAAGCCGACTTTAAGTCTGTGGATTAAGTCGTCGAGTTGTTCCAAGGATTTATAGGAAATCCGCACCTCCCCGCCCTTATCCCCTTTGTGTAGGATATGAACTTTCAGGCCTAATGCATTGGAAATGCTTGCTTCAAGCGCTTTTGTGTTTGGATCGTCCACAGATTGGTCGTGAGTTTTCCTCTTCGTGTTCTGTAAACGCTGTTCGGCTTCGCGGACGTTCATGGCGCCGACAAGGATTTCGCGCGCTCGCGCCTCGGGGTCCGCCACACCGATCAAGGTCCGTGCGTGACCGGCCGTCAGCCTGCCGTCGCGCACCATCGCCTTGACGCTTTCGGGCAGCTTCAACAGGCGCAACGTGTTCGCCACGTGGCTGCGGCTCTTGCCGACTTCGCCCGCCACCTTCTCCTGGGTGTAGCCGAAACGGTCGGTCAACTCGTGGTACGCCGCAGCCTCTTCGATGGCGTTGAGGTCCGAGCGCTGGATGTTTTCGATGAGCGCGACTTCGAGCGCTTCGCCGTCGCTCAGCTCGCGCACAATCACCGGGATGTCGTGCAGCTTGGCGAGCTGTGCCGCCCGCCAGCGCCGTTCGCCGGCGACGATCTCGAAGGCGTTGTGGTCACCAACGATCGGCCGCACCAGAATCGGCTGGAGAATGCCCTTCTCCTTCACCGATTGGACGAGATCGTTCAGATCGTCTTCGGCGAAGTGCTTGCGCGGCTGGAAGCGGTTGGGTCTCAGGAAGGCCGTCGGCATGATGCGCGAGCCGCGTGTTTCGCCGCGTGTCGGTGCCGCTTCTTCGCCGATCAGGGTCGAGAGTCCGCGGCCAAGGCCGCGCGGGCGCATGTCCTCTGCCAAGCTTTTCTTTGCCTCCGCGCTCATGCGGCCGGCCGCATCCGCTCGCGCTGGATGAGTTCGCCCGCAAGCTTGATATAGGCCTGGCTTCCCGGACAGCGCAGATCGTAGACCAACGCCGGCAGGCCGTGGCTCGGCGCTTCGGAAATACGCACGTTTCGCGGGATCATCGTGTTGTAGACCATGGCGCCCATATGCTGGCGCACGTCGGCGGCGACCTGGTCCGACAACTTGTTGCGTTTGTCGAACATGGTCAGCACGATGCCCTGGATTTCCAGCGACGGATTCAGATTCGCGCGCACCAAATCGATCGTCTTCAGCAATTGGCTCAAGCCTTCGAGCGCGAAGAATTCGCATTGCAGGGGCACCACCACCGCATCCGCGGCCGCCATCGCGTTGACCGTGAGCAAGGTGAGCGACGGCGGGCAATCGATCAGCACATAGGAGAACGAAGATGATCCGTGTGCGGAATATTCGACCAGGGCGTCCTTGAGCCGGAAGTTGCGCCGCGCAACGTCGATCAACTCAAGCTCGGCGCCGGAAAGATCCACCGTGGACGGCACCAGCGACAGCCGCGGGATGCGCGTGGGCACGATGGCTTCGCCCAGATGCGCCTGCCCCACCAGCACGTCGTAGGTGGTGAGCTTGCGTTCGCTGCGCAGAATGCCCAGCCCGGTGGAAGCGTTGCCCTGCGGGTCGATGTCGACGATCAGGGTCGGCTCGCCGACCGCGGCCAGCGCCGTGCCCAGGTTGATTGCCGTGGTGGTCTTGCCCACGCCGCCCTTTTGGTTGGCGACCACCAGGACGCGCGGCTGGCGCTTATCGGACATAGCGTAGCTCTCTGACCTCCAGAATGGCCCCGAATGGGTGTGTCACGCTGGGGTGCTGCCGGACATTCATCCTCCAGGATTTGCGTGCCTCGGTCAATTCAGCCCCCACATTTTGCCCCTTAAGGAACAAGTAAACCGTGTGGGGGGCGGCAAAATGCTGTGCATATTCAAGTAGCTTGGGCAAT
Organism: Alphaproteobacteria bacterium; assembly: GCA_028871795.1. Lineage (GTDB taxonomy): Bacteria > Pseudomonadota > Alphaproteobacteria > Micropepsales > Micropepsaceae > Rhizomicrobium. The sequence continues at coordinate 26,709 of JAGWMG010000015.1, forward strand.
GGCGCGCAGGCCCGCGCGGTGATGACATCAAATGGCGCCCTCGCCGGAGCCTTTTCGATCCGCTTATTGCTGACATGCACGGTCAGTCCTAACCGTTCGGTGACGGTGCGCAGGAATTCCGCCTTTTTGCGTGTGGCCTCAAACAAGGTCACTTTGACCCGCCCCTGTAGCAAAACGGCCAGCACCAAACCAGGAAACCCTGCGCCGCTACCGAGATCGGCCAGCGTCTTGGCTGCCGCTGGGACCAGCGGCGCCAACTGGGCGCTGTCCAGCAGATGCCGCTGCCAGACCTCGTCCAAGGACGCCTTGGAAACGAGATTATGGCGGGCGTTCCAATCTTTCAGCAGGCCGACATAAGCCTTCAGGCGCGCCATAGTTTCACGTGAAACGCCGGTTGCCGCCGCGAATTCTTCCGGGCCGAATCCTTCAGGCTCGGTTGTGGGCGGATTTGACATGCGCAAGCACCAGGGTCAGAGCGGCTGGGGTTACGCCGTCGATGCGGGATGCCTGCCCCAGTGTGGCCGGTCGGATCGTCGTCAGCTTCTGTGCCGCTTCGGCCGATAGCCCACAGACTGCAGAATAATCCAATTCGCCGGGCAGGTTCAGGGCTTCGTCGCGGCGGAACGCCAGGATGTCGGCCTCCTGGCGATCCAGATAACCGGCGTATTGCGCGTCAATCTCGAGCTGTTCCGCAACTTCCGACTCGATGTCCCGCAATTCCGGCCAGATACCGGTCAGCAGGGGGAAATCTACATCCGGCAAGCTGAGCAGCTCGAAGGCCGAGCGCCGCGCGCCGTCCAGCCTTACGGCGATGCCGTGCTGCAGTGCCTGGTTCGGGGTAAGGCTTAGAGCCCGCGTCTGCGCCCTCGCCCGCTCCATCTTCTCCATTTTTCCCAGGAAAGCCGCCCGCCGCTCGGCGCCGACCGCGCCAGCCTTGTCGAAAACCGGGGTCAAGCGCTGGTCGGCGTTGTCGGCTCTCAACGTCAGGCGGTATTCGGCACGCGATGTGAACATCCGGTAGGGCTCGCTGACCCCCTTGGTGACCAGATCGTCGATCAGCACCCCGATATACGCGGACGCACGGTCCAGCATGAGCGGATCGCCGCCTCCTGCCGCCCGCGCCGCGTTCAGCCCCGCCATCAACCCTTGCGCCGCCGCTTCCTCGTAACCTGTGGTGCCGTTAATCTGGCCCGCGAGATAGAGTCCGGGAACGCGCTTGGTTTCGAGCGATCCCAAAAGCTCGCGCGGATCGACGAAATCGTACTCGATGGCGTATCCAGGCCGGCGAATCTCTGCCTTTTCGAGCCCGGGAATGGTTTTAAGCAGCGCAATCTGAACGTCTTGCGGCAGCGAAGTGGAAATCCCATTGGGATAGATCGTGTCGTCTTCGAGACCTTCCGGCTCCAGGAAGATCTGGTGGCTCTGGCGGTGAGCGAAGCGCACCACCTTGTCCTCGATGGACGGGCAGTAGCGCGGACCGCGGCTTTCGATCTGGCCGGAATACATGGGTGCACGGTGCAGGTTGGCGCGGATGACCGCGTGCGTCCGCTCGTTCGTCCGGGTGATGTGGCAATCGACCTGAGGTGTCGCGATCACTCCGGTCAGGAAGGAGAAAGGCGAGGGCGGAGCGTCGCCGGGCTGAACTTCCAGGCCCGCCCAATCGATGGTCGCGCCGTTCAGGCGGGGAGGGGTTCCGGTCTTCAGCCGGCCCATGGCAAAACCGAGCCGGTACAGCGTGTCCGAGAGACCTATGGAGGGCGCTTCCACACCGTCGCCCTCGAACTTCGAGCGTCCGGCGACGGCGCGGCCGGCCGGGACCTTCATCTCGCCGCAATGGATCAGGCCTTTCAGGAACGTGCCTGTTGTCAGCACCACGGCTGCGGCCCGCAATGCCTCCCCGCTCGCTGTGATGGCCCCGGTCACGCGCCCCTTTGACAGTATCAGCTCTTCGGCCGCGGCTTCGCGGATTTCCAGGTTGGCCGCTGCTTCCAGCGCCGCCCGCATGGCGCGGCGATAAAGGTTGCGGTCGGCCTGGGCGCGGGGTCCGCGCACCGCCGGTCCCTTGCGGCGGTTGAGGATGCGGAATTGGATTCCGGCGGCATCGGCGACGCGCCCCATCAGTCCGTCGGCGGCATCGATCTCGCGCACCAGATGACCCTTGCCGACCCCGCCGATGGCGGGATTGCAGGACATTTCGCCGAGGGTGGCGCGCTTGTGGGTGAGGAGCAAGGTCTTCGCCCCGGCGCGGGCCGACGCGGCCGCCGCCTCGCAGCCGGCATGGCCTCCGCCGATGACGATGACGTCGTAAGCGCTCATGGTGCGCTCAATAGGCGAGGGCCTCGCGTCGGGCAAGCGCCGCGCGGCGTTTCACGTGAAACCTCACTTTCCGATACAAAAATCGCGGAAGACGGTGTCGAGCAGCTCTTCCACATCAACTTGGCCGGTGATGCGGCCGAGCGAGCGCAGCGCCAGGCGCAGGTCCTCGGCGAAGAGTTCCGTCTGCTGCGCTTCGGCTGCGCGTTCCAAAGCTGTTGCCGCTTCCCGCAAGGCACGGCGATGCCGCGGCCGGGTGAGCAGCGGCACGTCACCGCCGCCCTCCAGCCGCTCCTTCGCGGCGGCGGCAATGGCCGCGATCACGGCCTCCAGTCCCTCGCCGGTCTTGAGCGACAGCTTCAGCCCGCCGCGCCGCAGAGGCCACGGCAAATCGGCCTTGTTCCAGACCGTCAAAACAGGTTTATTAACCATGTTTTCAGGCAAATTCACGGATGAATTTCGATCGCTGCCATCCAACAGCACCAGAACAAGGTCCGCCGCCTCGGCGCGTGCCAAGGCCCGCCGCACGCCCTCGGCTTCCACGGCTTCGCCAGCGGCGCGCAGGCCGGCGGTATCGGCCAGAACCACCGCATAGCCGCCCAAATCCATACGCACCTCGATGACATCCCGCGTGGTTCCGGCGGATTCCGCGATGATCGCCACGTCCCGTCCGGCCAAAGCGTTCACCAGTGAACTTTTTCCGGCGTTCGGCGGACCGATCACTGTTAGAAACAACCCTTCCCGCACCAATTCGCCGCGCCGCGCATCGTCGAGATGGGTGTTTATCGCGCCGCGGACGGTTTCGGCCGACCGCCGGGCTTCGGCGATCGCATCTGCCGGCAACTCTTCGTCGGAGAAGTCGATGGCCGCTTCCGACCACGCCAACGCCTTCAGCAGGTCTGCCCGCCACGTCCCGTAAAGTCGTCCCAGGGCTCCGCCATATTGCCGCAGGGCTTGGCGGCGCTGAGCCTCCGTCTCGGCTGCCACGAGATCGGCGATGGCTTCGGCCTGGGTCAGATCGAATTTGCCGTGTTCGACAGCGCGCCGGGTGAATTCGCCCGGCTCCGCCGGCCGGCAGCCCGGCAGGGCGCCCAGTTCGGCCGCCAAAGCCTCCGCAATGGCGCGCCCGCCATGCACCTGGAATTCGGCCACGTCCTCCCCGGTCAGGCTGGCGGGGCCTTGGAACCACAGCACCAAGCCCTCGTCGATCAGTCCGCCTGTGCCGCGGAATTGCCGCAGGACAGCCCGCTGCGGCGGCGGAATCTCCCGTTTCGTCAAGAGCTTGACGCAGTCGCTCGCCTTCGGCCCCGAGACCTTGAACACGGCCACCCCGGCGCGGCCGGCCGCGCTTGCCAGCGCAAAGATCGTATCGTCGCGGCCCATCAGCGTTCGGATCGGTCCTTCTTGGGGTCCGCGGCGCGTTTTGCGCCTTCCCAAAGAAATTTCTGGAACTGGTCGAAGCCGCCCTGCGGCATCCAGGCCTTCAACAAGGCTTGCGGATCGCACCCGTCCAGCGCCGCCATCATCCGCTTCTGCATTTTGGCCACGAATGCCTCCTGCAGCGTGCTCACATCGGGCAGTCCCATCACTTTTCGGGCTTCCTCCGGCGTCATATCGATTTCGACGTTCACCTTCATGGCCGCTTCCAGCTTGTGAGTGCGCGTATCGCCGCGCTAAAGGAAGCTTGGTCCAGATCAGCCACTCAGCGCAATGCGCGCGCGGGTCCTCCCGCGCCATCGGAAAAAAAGAAATGACCACGAACCGCCTCGCCGGGGAAACCAGCCCGTACCTGCTCCTGCACAAGGACAATCCCGTTCACTGGCACGCCTGGGGGCCTGAGGCCTTTCAGGAGGCCGAAACCAGCGGCAAGCCGATCCTGCTGTCCATCGGCTACACCGCCTGCCACTGGTGCCATGTGATGAACAAGGAAAGCTTCGCCGATCCCGAAACCGCCGCCGCGATGAACGAGAGCTTCATCAACGTGAAGGTCGACCGCGAAGAGCGCCCCGACATCGACCAGCTTTACCAGACGGCCGCCCAGACCATGGGCTATCAAGGCGGCTGGCCGCTGACCGTATTCCTCACGGCGCGCGGCGAACCGTTTTTCGTCGGCGGCTACTATCCGAACGAAGAACGCTTCGGCCAGCCGCCTTTCAAGACGATCCTCGCGGACATCTCCAAACTGTTCCGCGAACAGGCCGACGCCATCGCCGCCAATGTCGGCAGGATTTCGGCAGTCCTCGCCCAGCAATGGTCGCGCGACCTCAGGGGGCCGCTCGATCCGCGCCTTCTGGATGTCGTGTCTGTCCATGTCGGGCAGCGCTTCGACCTGTTCCACGGCGGCATCACCGGCGCGCCGAAGTTCCCCCAAACGGCGCTGACGGAAGTCCTGTGGCGCGCCTATCTACGCAGCGGCGCGCCGCAATTCGCCCAGCTGGTGCAGACCACGCTCGACACCATCTGCCTGTCGGGGCTCTACGACCACATCGGCGGCGGCTTCCATCGCTACACCGTCGACGAGCGCTGGCTGGTCCCGCACTTCGAGAAGATGCTGTACGACAACGCCCTGCTGGTGGACCTCCTCACCCTTGTCGGCCAGCACAACCGTCACCCGCTTTATCGCGCGCGCGTCGAGGAGACGCTCGGCTGGGTGATGCGCGAAATGATGGTCGGCGACGGCTTCGCCGCCAGCCTAGACGCCGACGTCAACGGCGAGGAGGGCGCCTACTATCTTTGGAGCGAAGCGGAAATCGAGGCCACCCTGATGGGGACCTTCGTCCAGCGCTTCAAGGACGTCTACAATATCCGCAAGGAAGGCACCTTCAACGGCCGCAACATCGTCATGCGGCTGGGCAATTTTCCTTATCCGCTGCCCGATGCCGACGAGGCCCTGCTCAAGCGGCAGCGCGAGCTTCTGCTCGCCGCCCGCAGCCAGATCCGCACCGCGCCGCTGCGCGACGACAAGGTGCTCGCCGACTGGAACGGCATGATGATCGCGGCTTTCGCCAACGCCGGCGCCGCCTTCGGCAATCCCGCCTGGATCGCCACGGCGGCGCGCGCCTTCGATTTCGTTGTCAAGGCGATGGGCGAGGGCGACCGGCTCACTCATTCCTGGCGCGACGGAAAGCGCGGCCATATGGGCTTCGCCGACGACTACGCCCACATGGCGCGCGCCGCGCTCGCCTTGTGGGAGGCCGCCGGCGACAAACGCTATCTCGATCGCGCCAAGCATTGGGCCCTCGTGCTGAACGAGTATTTCTGGGACAACCAGTCCGGCGGCTACTGCCAGACGGCCGCCGACGACGCGCCGCTATTGCACCGTGTACGGACGGTTCTCGACCAGGCGGCGCCTTGCGCCAACGCGACGATGATCGGCGTGCTTGCCAAGCTCAATCTCGCCACCGGCGATGCCAGCTATCGCGAGCGCGCCACAGCGCTCATCAGCAGCTTCGCCGGCGAACTCGGCCGCTCGTTCCTCTCCATGGGCACCTATCTCAACGGCCTCGAAACGATGCTCGCCGGATTGCAGATCGTGATCGTCGGTCCCAAGGGGAGTCCCAAGACCCAGGAGATGATCGCCGCCGTGATGGGGCGCAGCCTTCCCAACCGGCTGCTGCTGGTGGTGGACCCGGACGAGACGCTGCCCGAAACCCATCCCGCCTTCGGCAAGAAGATGGAGAACGGTCAGCCCACCGCCTATGTCTGCCAGCATCAGAACTGCTCGGCGCCGATCGCGAACGTGGTCACGCTCAGCCAAGTGCTGCAGCTGCCGGTGCGTCCGCCGCAGGGAACCCGTCCGCAATAGCGGTTGGCCTGACTGTGCCGCTGCGTCTAATCTCCACGGCGGAATTGGACGGAGCGCCCACCGATGTCAGGACGACAGGTCGCCATCAAAGGGTCAGACGGTTCCTTCGCCGGCTATCTGGCAAGCCCCGCCGCGGGCAGGGGCCCTGGTGTTGTCGTCATCCAGGAAATCTTCGGCGTCAACGCGGCCATGCGCGCGGTTGCCGACGAAATCGCGGCCGGCGGCTTTTTCGCGCTGGCCCCGGACCTGTTCTGGCGGCTGGAATCCGGCGTGCAGCTGACCGACAAGACCGCTGCGGAATGGCAGCATGCCTTCGATCTGATGAAGCACTTCGATTCGAATCTGGGCGTGAAAGACATCCAGACGGCCATCGCCCATCTGCGGACGCTCCCAGGCGGCACGGGCAAGGTAGGCGCGGTCGGTTATTGCCTGGGCGGCTATCTCGCCTATCTCACCGCCACGCGCACCGACAGCGACGCGAGCGTCGGCTATTACGGCTTGAACATCAACGCCATGCTCGGCGAAGCGACGAACATCAAGAAGCCCTTGATGCTGCACATCGCCGGCAAGGACGAATACGTGCCACCGGCGGCGCAGAAGCAGGTCATGGACGGCCTCGCCGCAAATCCGCTGGTCACCATCCACCACTATCCGGAGATGAACCACGCCTTCGCGCGGCCCGGCGGCAAACATTACGACCAAGCCAATGCCGGACTCGCCAACAGCCGCACCACGACCTTCTTCCGGCAGCATCTGAGCTGATCCGCGCCCCTAAGCGGCCTTGACCGGCCGGCGCGGAACACCATCTTTCCTAAAAGACGACGGCGCTCCGGCGCAGCGGTTTGCGAGGGGGTATCCCCTCGATTTTTCGAGGTTCAATTGGGCATGATGTTTTTAGTAGTCGGAATAAACACTTAGGGAATACCGCATGAAAGCCATCCGCCTCGCTCAGACCGGCGGTCCCGAAGTCTTGTCGTTGCACGACATCGAGCTGCCGCCGCCTGCACCAGGCCAAGTTCGCGTCCGCCACACCGTCATCGGTGTCAATTTCCTCGACACTTATCATCGCTCGGGCCTGTATCCGGTGGCGTTGTCGTCCGGCCTCGGCACCGAAGCGGCGGGAACGGTGGAAGCGCTTGGCGAGGGCGTGACGGGCTTGCGGCCAGGCGACCGCGTCGGCTATTGCACCGGCCCCCTCGGCGCCTATGCCGAGGCCAATAACGTGCCTGCCGACCGTGTGGTGAAGCTGCCGGCGGGCATCGGCGACGAGGTCGCCGCCGCCTCCATGCTCAAAGGCATGACGGCGCAGTATCTGCTCAAGCGCACTTTCCCGGTCAAGCGCGGCCAGACTATCCTGTTTCATTCCGCCGCCGGCGGCGTCGGCCTGATCGCCGGCCAGTGGGCCAAGCATCTGGGTGCCACCGTCATCGGCACCGTCGGCTCCGACGACAAGATCGAACTTGCCCAGGCCAATGGCTACAACCACGTGCTCAACCTGCGCCGGGATGACTGGGTGGCGCGCGTGCGCGAACTCACCCAAGGCGAAGGAGTGCCGGTGGTGTACGATTCCGTCGGCAAGGACACCTTTGCCGGCTCGCTCGACTGCCTGGCGGTGCGCGGCATGCTGGTCAGCTTCGGCAATTCGTCGGGCGCGGTGCCGGCCTTCGAACCCGCCGTCCTGACCGCCAAGGGCTCGCTGTACCTCACCCGTCCGTCGCTGTTCCACTACACGCGCACGGCCGAGGAATTGCAGGACATCGCCGGCGACTTGTTCGCGGCAATCGCGTCGGGCGCGGTCAAGATCACGATCAACCAGCGCTTTGCGCTCAAAGACGCGCGCGCGGCGCACGAAGCCCTGCATTCGCGCAAGACCACGGGCGCGACGGTGCTGATTCCGTAGAGCTACGTGTTCATGCTCTCGAAGAAATCGGCGTTGTTCTTCGACGAGCGCAACTTGTCGAGCATGAATTCGATGGCGTCCACCGTGCCCATGGGCGCCAGGATGCGGCGCAGCACGTAGGTTTTCGCCAGCGTGCCCTTGTCGAGCAGCAGCTCGTCCTTGCGTGTGCCGGATTTGAGGATGTCGATGGCCGGAAAGATGCGTTTGTCCGCGACCTTGCGGTCCAAGATGATTTCCGAATTGCCGGTGCCCTTGAACTCTTCGAAGATCACTTCGTCCATGCGGCTGCCGGTGTCGATCAGGGCGGTGGCGATGATGGTCAGCGAGCCGCCTTCCTCGATGTTGCGCGCCGCACCGAAGAAGCGCTTGGGCTTCTGCAGGGCATTGGCGTCGACGCCGCCTGTAAGAACCTTGCCCGACGAGGGCACGACGGTGTTGTAGGCGCGCCCCAGCCGTGTGATGGAATCGAGCAGGATGACGACGTCGCGCTTGTGCTCGACCAGGCGTTTGGCCTTCTCGATCACCATTTCGGCGACCTGTACGTGGCGGCTCGCCGGTTCGTCGAAGGTCGAAGAGATCACCTCGCCCTTCACCGAACGCTGCATGTCGGTGACTTCTTCTGGCCGCTCGTCGATCAAGAGCACGATCAGATAGCACTCGGGATGATTGGCCGCGATGGCGCGGGCGATGTTCTGCAGGATCACGGTCTTGCCGGTGCGCGGCTGGGCGGTGATGAGCGCGCGCTGGCCCATGCCTTGCGGCGAGACGATGTCGATGACGCGCCCGGTCTTGTCCTTCAACGTTGGGTCGTTGAGTTCCATCTTCAGCCAGCGCGTGGGATAGAGCGGCGTCAGATTGTCGAAGTGGACCTTGTGCTTGATCTTCTCCGGATCCTCGAAGTTGATCGTCGACACCTTCAAGAGCGCAAAATAGCGCTCGCCGTCCTTGGGGCTGCGGATCGGGCCTTCGACCGTGTCGCCGGTCCGAAGGCCAAAACGGCGGATCTGCGAGGGCGACACGTAGATGTCGTCGGGGCCGGCAAGGTAGTTGGATTCCGGCGAGCGCAGAAAGCCGAAGCCGTCCTGCAGGGTCTCGAGCACACCCATACCGGTGATCTCGACGTTGCGGTCGGCAAGCTCTTTGAGGATCGCGAACATCATGTCCTGCTTGCGCATGGACGAGGCGTTCTCGATCTCCAGCTCCTCGGCAAACGAGAGAAGGTCGGTGGGGGATTTGGATTTAAGATCCTGCAGCTTCATCGCCTGCAGGCCGGATTGCACTGTCATGGGAGATTACACCTGAACAAATGTTTGCGGCGCTTTGTCGCCCGCAAGTCCCGTGGTGGTCCTGCGAGGTCGTCGGTGGAGATAAAATCTGTCCGCCCTGTGGCGTTTCTCGCCACTCACGGTCTTCGCGCTGATTGGCGCACACCGCTTGGGCTTCATGGGGAACTCAAGCCTTATACCGCGATTTGCCGGCGTTGCAAACAGGCTTGCGCGGACTTTCTCCTCCGGCGGCTAAAATGGTTTAACGATCACGAGAATGACGATTGCGATCATCAGGACAGTCGGGACCTCGTTCCAGATCCGGTAGAAGCGTTCCGTCCGTGTGTTCCGGCCGCGCGCGAAGTCCTTGGCCCAGAGGGCATAGGAATGGTGCGCCCAGGTCATTGCCCCGACCAAGGTAAGCTTCGCCTGGAACCAGTGGAGGGGCCAATAGTCCATCGACCAGGCCATCACCAGGCCCAATATCCACACCGCAACGACGGCCGGGTTCATAATGATCTTGAGAAGTTTGCGCTCCATCGTCGTGAAGCGTTCGTACTCCGGCGTCCCCGGCGCGGTCTGCGCATGATAGACGAAAAGCCGCGGCAGATAGAACATACCGCTCATCCACGCGATCACGGCAATGACATGAAGGGCTTTGATGAAGAGATAGTGGTGCAAAACAAACTCGCGCATCTCCTATACCCGTCCACACGATCGGTACGCCGCAGGACACCATCGCGCGCCCGCCTGCGGTTGCGCAAGACTCTGCCGCACGAGATCCGCGAGGTTCGAAATGAACTCCGCGCGGGTGCCCACCGTCGGGACGCGAAGATAATCGCGGACGCCGGCATCGCGCGCCAATTTTCCGTAGTCCATGTCGAGCTCGACCAGGGTTTCGGAATGCTCCGAAACGAACGAGATCGGCACCACAACGACACCCTTGCCGTCGGCGCCGGCCCGCCTGATTTCCGCGTCCGTCGCCGGGCCGATCCATTTCAGCGGACCCACGCGGCTCTGGTAGCACACGGTCCAGTCGACGATCCCCAGTTGTTCCGCAAGGGCCGCGGCCGTCCGCTCCACCTGCCATCGATAAGGATCGCCCCTGGCGACGATGCGCTCCGGCAAGCCGTGCGCCGTCAGCAACAAACGATAGGAAACGTCGGCGTGCGCCTTCGCCATGATTTCGCGCGTCAGTCCCGCCAAGGCGCCGATGAATCCGCGCAGGTCCGGGTAGCAGCAGATGCGCGACTGCGGTTGCGCGAGCCCCGCCGCCAAGGACGCCCTGCGCCAGTCCGCCAGCGACGACCCCGTCGTTGTGGTCGAGAATTGGGGATAGAGCGGCAACAGGACGATCCGGTCCGCAGACCAGTTCTTGATCGCGCGCGCCGCCTCGTCGCTGAATGGCTTGCAGTAGCGCATCGCGACGAAGACGCGCGTCTCGTGTTCGCCCAACGCCGCCGCCAGTGTGCGGGCTTGCGCCAAGGTCTCTTCGAGGATCGGCGACCGTCCGCCTATCCTGGCGTATATCTCGCGCGCAACGGGAGCGCGGCGCCCAGCGATGAACCGCGCCAACGGCCTGCGGACGATAGCGGGCATGGAAAGAATCGCCGGATCGGCGAACAGATTGCGCAGAAACGGCTCAACCGCCTCCAACGAATCCGGCCCGCCCAAGTTGAACAGGACAACGGCGAGCTTCACCGCACGCCCCGTACGCGATTGACCAATTCACAGACATGCTCGACGGGCGTCTCGGGTAGAATGCCGTGGCCCAGGTTGAAGATAAACGGCGTGCCGGACGTAATTTCCAAGATGTTGTCCACAGCCTCCGCCAAGGCGCGGCCTCCGGCGACCAGGACCACCGGATCGAGATTCCCCTGCAGCACACAATGTGGCCCGAGCTCGCCAACCGCCCAGCCCATCGGCATCGCCGTGTCTACGGAAACCGCATCGACGCCCGTTTCGCGCGCGTAAGCCAGATAACCCTCCAGCGTCGCCGCCCGCGGAAAGCCGATGACCCTGGCATTTGGCACCGCGGCGCGCACATTGGCGACGATCTTCTTTGTCGGTGTGATGACCCATTGCGAGAACAGAGGCGGCGGCAGCCCCGATGCCCAGCTGTCGAAAATCTGAACGGCATCGGCGCCAGCGGTTAGCTGCCCGATCAGATGCTGCGACACACAGAAGACCAAGAGATCCACCAACTCCTGGAAGCTCTCAGGATTGCGGTATGCCCATAGTTTTGCGGCTTTCTGATCGTCACCGCCGCCGCCCGCCGCCAAGTAGCTCGCCAAGGTCCACACGCCGCCGGCAAACCCCAATAACGCCGTAGAGACATCCAGTGCCGCCTTGGCAAGCTTGAGCGCCTCATACACTGGCGCGAAGTACCGCGCCTGTCCGGCGGACGTTATTTTCAGTCCGGCCGCCGAGGAGACTGGCGATAATTTCGGTCCATCCTCGAATTCCACACGCACGCCCAGAGCCGCCGGAACCACAAGAATGTCCGAAAAGACGATTGCGCCATCGAACCCAAAACGGCGAACCGGCTGCAAAGTAACCTCTGCTGCCAAGGTGGGCATCATGCACATTTTCCAGAAGCTACCTGCTTTTGCTCTGATTTCGCGATACTCCGAAAGATAGCGTCCCGCCTGCCTCATCATCCACAGAGGCGGCGGCGCAAGAGGCTTTCGGTCGAAGACCTCGATTAGCTTTTTTGCATTTGGCAAATTCAAGACTCTTATAAAAGGATTATGAAGATGATGTTTGCTCTGTGAATTGTGGAGCAGTCGCCGGGCCAGGTTTTTCTGTAGAATGGAATATGAGCGGACTCAAGGGGTTTGAGGGCGCAGCAATTTTAGGCCACTTGTGCAGGAGCTGTGGAGGATGGCTGGTTTGGCGTGCACACGAAAACACAGATACGGTTGGTGGCACGGTTATGCCCAGAGATCGCGGCGGTGCGTGGACGGAACAGGAGCAATACTGTGAGTGGACCATTTCATCTCCATCTCATTTCGGATGCCACCGGCGAAACCCTGCATGCCGTGGCCAAGGCCGCGTTGGCACAATTCGAGGCTGTCGTCGTTCAAGAGCACGCCTACACCCTGGTGCGCAGCGAACGCCAACTGCTCCGCGCGGTGGATTATATCCGCGAACATCCCGGTCTCGTCTTGTTCACATTGGTGGATCAGGACCTTTGCAGCGCGCTGACCAGCCATTGTGCGCAGATGAGGGTTCCGTACTTCGATCTCATGCAGGGCCCGGTCAGCTTGATGCAGCGCTTCTTCGGCGCGCGCGAGACGCACAGGCCGGGAGGACAGCACGAAATCGACCAGCGCTATCTCCAACGCATCGAAGCGCTGAACTACACGATTCAGCACGACGACGGACAAGCCCTGGACGACCTCGCGGATGCCGAAGTGATCCTGGCCGGCGCCAGCCGTACGTCTAAGACACCGACCTGCGTCTATCTGGCGATGCGCGGGGTGCGCGCCGCGAACGTGCCTCTTGTTCTGGGAATGACGCCGCCGCCGCAATTGTTCGCCCACACACAACCGCTGATCGTCGGTTTGTGGGCGTCGCCCGAGCGGCTCGTCCAGATCCGGCGCAATCGTCTGGCGACGATCGGCGAACAGGTACAGAGCGATTACACTGATCTGGAAAAAGTGCGCAGCGAAGTGATGACGACGCGGCGTCTTTACGAACAGCAAGGTTGGTTTTCGATAGACGTCACCCGGCGGTCCGTGGAGGAGACGGCCGCGACGATTCTCAATCTCCTGGCCGATCGCCAAGGGGATGACCGCCCGTGAGTGTGTTGATCCTGGCCTCCGAGAGCGCCGTGCGCGCCCGTCTTCTGCGGGACGCCGGTGTTTCGTTCGAGGTGCGCCCGTCCGGACTCGACGAAGCCGAAGTCAAGGCCTCTTTGTTGGCGGAGAAACGTGACCCCGCCGCAGTCGCCGATGCCTTGGCGCAATTCAAAGCGGTTCGGGTTTCGCGCGCTCATCCGGAAGCTTTGGTGCTGGGATGCGACCAGACGCTGGCGTTCGACGACCGCCTGATCGACAAACCAGCCAATCTGGCCGAGGCGCGAACGCGTTTGCGGCAGCTGCGCGGCAAACGGCACGACCTTCTCACGGCCGCCGTCCTGGCCAAGGGCGGGGCGCCTGTGTGGCGAAGGCTCGAGCGCTGCAGCCTATGGATGCGCCTGTTTGGCGACGAGTTCCTCGACGGGTATTTTCTGGCCGAAGGCGACAAGGTGCTTGGCAGCGTCGGCTGTTATTTCCTGGAAGGTCGCGGCATTCAGCTTTTCGAGCGGGTGGAAGGCGACTATTTTTCGATCCTCGGTTTGCCGTTGGTGCCTCTGCTGGCGGCGCTACGCGAACATGGGATTGTCGCGCGATGAGTATCACGGGCCGTGCGAAGCTTGCCGGGGTCGTAGGTTGGCCTATCGCGCATTCCCTGTCGCCCAAACTGCATGGCTACTGGCTTGACGAATACGGCATCGACGCCGCTTACGTTCCTTTGGCCGTGCGCCGCGAGGATTTTGCCGCGGTCATAAACGGCCTGCGGCTGGCGGGATTCAAAGGGGTAAACGTCACGATCCCGCACAAGGAAGCAGCTTTTGCGCTGGCGGCTTCGTGCGATGCGGTCGCCGAGATCGCCGGCGCGGCGAATCTGCTTCTGTTCGGAGAAAATGGCATAGAGGCGCGCAACACGGATGTGGCGAGTTTCACGGCGAGCGTGGTCGAGAACATCGGCGCGGACGGGTTGCGGGGACGCCCGGCCGTCCTCTGGGGGGCGGGCGGCATGGCGCGGGCCGCGGTCTGTGCCCTTTCCGATTTGGGCGTCTCGGAAATCCGGATTCTGAACCGCACCAAGGCCAGGGCGGAGACTCTTGCCGCGGCCTTGGCGCCCAGAACGGCAGCGAGACTGGTGTGTGCGGGTTTTGAGGACTGGTCTCGCGCCGGCAGCGACGCAGCGGTGCTGGTCAACGCCAGCAGCGCGGGCATGACGGGCGTGCCCGCTCTCGATCTGCCGCTCGAGGTCCTGCCGGCACAGGCGACCGTGTTCGATGCCGTGTACAATCCGCTCGAAACCGCGCTTCTGGCGCGTGCCAAGGCGGGCGGCCTGTGCACCGTCGATGGATTGGGCATGTTGATGCATCAGGCCGTGCCGGCGTTCGCAGCGTTCTTCGGCGAGGCGCCGAAGATCACGCCCTCGCTCAGACGCGTCATGGAGGAGGCCTTGCGCGGTGGCGGCTGAAGGCCCGTATCTCCTCGGCCTGACCGGCTCGATCGGCATGGGCAAAAGCGAGACCGCGAAGATGTTCGCCAGCCTCGGCTTGCCGGTCTATGACGCGGACGCCGCGGTGCATGCCCTTTACGAGCGCGGCGGCGCCGCGGTCGCCAAGATCGCGAAAGCCTTTCCGGGGGCGGTCAGGGACGGCCGGGTCGACCGCCGCGAACTGGCGCGTCAGGTGGACGCCGATGCCGCCGCCTTCGCCAGACTGGAGGCCATCGTCCATCCTTTGGCGGCCGGCGCTCAACAGGCCTTTGTTGCCGAGGCGGCGGCCCAGGGCGCCGAAATCGTCGTTCTGGACATTCCGCTGCTGTTCGAGACCGGCGGGGAGACGCGGATGGATGCGGTCGTAGTCGTCTCCGCGCCGCCGGACTTGCAGCGCAGCCGCGTCCTGTCGCGCAAGGACATGACCCACGACAGGCTGCAAGGCATTCTTGCCCGCCAGATGCCCGATGCGGAAAAGCGTGCAAAAGCCGATTTCGTGGTTGAAACGGGCAAGGGTCTCGATCACGCTTTCAGCCAGGTAAAAGAAATCGTCGCGCAGATCGCACAACGCCGCGCGAGGCAAAAGGCGGACGCAGCTGCAAAACATTCGTGAAATCGTTCTCGATACCGAGACCACGGGGCTCGACCCGTTCGACGGGCACCGCATCGTCGAAATCGGCTGCGTCGAGCTGATCGACCATTTTCCCACCGGCGCGACGTTCCAGCGCTATCTCGACCCCGAGCGCGAGGTGCCGCCGGAAGCGGAACGTGTGCACGGAATAACCACGGCGTTTCTCGCCGGCAAGCCGCGCTTTGCGGAGATCGCCAACGCCTTGCTGGAATTCCTGGGCGACGCGCCGCTTGTCATCCACAACGCGAGCTTCGATCTGAAGTTCGTCAACGCCGAACTGGAGAGGATTTCGCGAAAACCCCTCGCCGCCTCGCGCGCCATCGACACCATCGAGATGGCGAAAAGCAAGTTGCCGGGCGCGCGCTATTCGCTCGATGAATTGTGCAGGCGCTTTGGGATCGACCTGTCCGCGCGCGACAAGCACGGGGCGTTGCTTGACGCCGAATTGACGGCCCAGGTCTATCTCGAGCTGATCGGCGGACGGCAAAAGTGGCTTCTGCTGGCGCCGGCGGATGGAACGGTCGTTGCTGCCGGCGAAGACAAGCGTTCGGCGCGCGTCCGGCTCCAGCCGCTCGCGCCGCGTCTGACGGACGCCGAGCATGCCGCCCATCTGGACTTCGTGAAGCGCGAGCTCGGCGAAGGCGCGATATGGAACAGGCGGGTTCAGGCGTCCGGTTGACCGGGGCCGCCCGCGCGCATCTGCTGCATTTCCATGGCCTTGGCGCGGTAGAGGGCCGCGAAGTCGATCGGCTCGATCATCAAGGGCGGCATGCCCCCGTCGCGGACCATGTCGGCGACGATTCGCCGCGCAAACGGGAAAAGGATGTGCGGGCCTTCGATCAGCAGAACCTGGTTGCGGACCTCGTCGGGGATGTTCTGCAGATGGAAAAGTCCGGCATAGACGAGTTCCAGCAGAAAGGCCGGTTTGTCGTCGGCTTTGGCGGAAACGCGCAGCTTCAGTTCGACCTCGTAATGCTCGCGTTCGACCTGACGCGCTTGCAGGTCCACGTTCAGTTCGATCTGGGGGCGTGAGGTCAAATTGCCCGGCGCATTGGGGTTTTCGAACGAAAGATCCTTAACGTACTGGCCCACGACCTGGACGCGGCCGGCCTGGGCGTCCATTCCGTTTTCGCCGTCTGCTTCTGCTGCCGTTCCTTCGCCGCTCATTGTAAATCCTTGGAAATCCGCCCCGGGGCGCTAGCACACAAGGCGCGGCGATGACAAGCAAGCGGACGGCAACGACCATTGAAGCGCCATTATTTGCGCTCATATAAGCTGGACCCCCTAGGCGCGGGGCGTTAGGGTAGCATTTCCCGCGCGCCACGATGCCGCGGAGAAGGTATCCGCAACATGGCGAATTCCCAGTTGCTCGACATATTTCTGATCGCGATGATTGCGGGCGTCATCCTCTTCCGGCTGTACAGCGTCCTGGGGCGCCGCACGGGCCATGAACGGCCGCCGCAGGAGAATTACCGCCTGTCCGGCGGAGCACACGCCGGCGACGACGCGGCCGTTTCCGACAGGGAGCCGAGGGCGGCGCGCCCCGCCCTGACCGAGCGGCCGGCCGATCCGGTGGCTGGCGGCCTCCTCGACATCCAACTGGCCGATCGCAGCTTCGACAAGGATCATTTCGTGACGGGCGCGCGGGCGGCATACGAAATGATCGTGACGGCTTTTGCGAACAACGATCGCACGGCCCTGCGTCCGCTTCTCAGCGACGAGGTCAATGTCGCGTTCGAGACCGCGATGCGCGGGCGCGAGGAACGCGGCGAGAAGGTGACGTTCACGTTCGTGGGCTTCAAAGAAGTGAAGATCGTCGGCGCGGCCCTCAAAGGGCGGATGGCCGAAGTTACGCTGTCGTTCGCGGCGCAATTCATCTCGGCAACCGTGGACGCTCACGGAAACCCGATTGAAGGCGACACCAAGACGGTTCGCGACGCGACCGAGGTGTGGACTTTTGCACACGACGTGCGCGCGCGCGATCCGAATTGGATGCTCGTCGCGACGTCGGGCGAACCCGCTTGACGCGTCCGTGACGACGCGATTACGGCTCATTGCGGCAGTTTTCCTCGGCCTGCTCATACTTGCCATCGCCGCCGGGTGGTTTTGGTCGGCCTTGCGCCCGCCGCTGCCAGGCTCCTTGCGCCTGACGAAGTCGTCTTTCGCCGCACTGCCCGGCTGGCATCGAAGCGATCCTCGCGCGGCTCTATCGGCGTTTGTGCGATCCTGTGCGGCGATGGCCGTGCAGGCCGCGGCGCTGGGCGGGGCAGGCTATGCGGGAAGCGCCGCAGATTGGCGCGCGCCATGCCACGCCGCGCAGGCTACCAACGGCGCCCAGGCGCGCAGTTTCTTCGAACGTTGGTTTCTGCCGCTTCGGATCAGCGCCGGCGACGTCAAAGACGGATTGTTCACCGGTTACTATGAGCCGCAGCTGTCCGCCAGCCGCGAGCGGCACGGCGCCTTCGAAACCCCCGTCTATGGGGTGCCGAACGATCTGGTGGGCGTCGATCTCGGCGCGTTCCGTCCCGCTCTGCGCGGCGAACACATTGCCGGCAAAGTGGAAAGCGGCCGGCTGATTCCCTACGCCACGCGGGCCCAAATCGATGCCGCGGGGTTGCCAAGCGCCCGCGTTCTTTTTTACGCCGAGGACCCGGTCGGCGTGTTCTTCCTGCACATCCAGGGTTCCGGCCGTGTCCGTTTCGATGACGGCCGTTGGGAGCGGGTCGCATACGCGGCGCAAAACGGGCAAATTTACACGCCCATTGGACGAATCGTGAAAGGCAACGGCGCACTGCAGCCTGGAAATATTTCCATGCAAAGCATACGGGCATGGCTGCGCGACAATCCGTCCGCCGCGCGCCGGGTGATGGAGACGGACGCCTCCTACATCTTTTTCAAGGAAGAACCGATTGGAGATCCGGCGCTTGGGGCAAAGGGGGCCGAGGGCGTGGCGCTGACGCCGGGCGCCAGCCTGGCCGTCGACCCCCGACTGCACGCCCTGGGAGTGCCATTCTTCGTTTCCACGACGCTGCCGGACGCCACGCCATGCCAGGGGTTATTTGTCGCGCAGGATATTGGCGGAGCAATCCGCGGTCCCGTTCGGGGCGATATTTTCTTCGGTTTCGGCACGAAGGCGGAAAAACTGGCGGGTTCGATGAGTCAAACAGGACGTCTCTTTGTCCTGTTGCCGAAGGCGGTAGCCGCGCGGCTCAAGGATACAACCGACTATCCTACGAGCGGGCCATGAAGCGCCGGCACACGACGGAGGAGGAGCGCGAACTCTTTCGCGCCGTTCTGTCGGGAAAGGCGCTGCAGAAGAAACCACAACATGAGCCGGCGCACACCAAACCCGGAGGCAGAACCGTGAAATTGGCGTCCGCGCCCGGCGGCGTTGACGGGCACACCACCGAACGCCTGAGACGAGGGCTGATCGCTCCGGATTCGAAGCTCGATCTGCACGGGCTGACGGAAGAAGCCGCGCACCGCGCCCTGTGGTCCTTCCTTCAGACGGCACACAGGCGAGGCGACCGGCTGGTGCTCGTGGTCACGGGAAAAGGCGCGCCGGTTCCCGGCGGATCTTTCCTTGAATCCCGCTCGCGCGGCGTGCTCAAGACGATGGTGCCGCGCTGGCTTGGCGAACCGCAATTCGCGCGCCTGATTGCCGACACGCGCTCAGCCCACCGCCGCCACGGCGGCGAAGGAGCGCTCTACGTATATCTGCGCAAGGTCAAAGGGTGATTTTCAGAGCAGGGCGGCGTCGGCGGCGAGCAGTGCGAGCGAGATTTCCGGCCGTGCGCCGTAATGGGAGATGATCTCACCCGCGGCCAGGGCGCCCAGCCGCCCGCAGTCGCCCAGGTTCTTCCCGCGCACCATTCCATAGAGAAAACCCGCCGCGAACTGATCGCCGGCGCCGGTGGTGTCGACGACGCGCTCGACCGCTGCGGCGTCGATGACGTGAACTTCGGGGCCGCGCACCACGACGCAACCCTTTTTCGAACGCGTGAGCGCCGCGATTCCGCCCCAGCGGCCCATGTGCTGCAGCACCTCGTCGAAGGTCTCGACTTCGAACAACGCCGTGGCCTCGTCCTCGTTGGCGAACACGATGTCGAGGTCGTTCTCCAGCAGTTCGAGAAATTCCTCGCGATAGCGTCCGACGCAGAAAGGATCGGAGAGCGTGAACGCGACCTTGGTTGCGGATTCCTTGGCGGAGGCGATGGCTTTGCGCGAAGCGGCTTTGGCCGAGTGCGCGTCCCACAGATAGCCTTCGATGTAGAGGATCTCCGCGGCGGCGATGTCGGCCTTCTTGATGTCGGCCGGCGACAATTCGCGGGCAGCGCCCAGATGGGTATTCATGCTGCGCTGGCCGTCCGGCGCCACGGCGATCAGACAACTCGCCGTCGGAGGGCCGTCGTCGGCGAAGGGCGTCGCATAGTGAACGCCGATGTCCTTCAGGCTGGTGGCGAAGGATTCGCCCAGCCGGTCGGCCTTCACCTTGCCCACGAACATTCCCCGCGCGCCGAGCGAGGCCAGCCCCGCCATGGTATTGGCCGCCGAGCCGCCCGCCATCTCGAGACGCTCCGAAAACGCATTGTAGATGTGGTTGGCGCGGTATTCGTCGATCAGGGTCATCACGCCCTTGGCGATGTTATGAGTCAGAAGGAAGTCGTCGTCGACCGCGGCGATCACGTCGACGATGGCGTTTCCCATCGCGATGACATCGAGATTTCGCACCATATTTTCCCAACCGGCCGAATTTGCGCCTATAAATGCCTTAAAGGACCCCACCCATGTTCGCAAGCCTGCGCAAGGCCGCGTATATCCTCTTCGACCGCACATTCTCCCGCGTGGTGGCCCGTGCGCTGCTCCTCACGATCGTCTTGTATGCCATCCTTTTTGTTGCGGTCGTTTACGGCGTGCATCGGTTGCCCACCCTCGGAGCGCCTTGGGTGAATGCCATCGTCGACGCGCTCGCGCCGGCGCTCATGCTTCTGCTGCCCTTTTTCCTAGGCGCACCGGTCGCGGCGTTCTTCGCCTCGCTGTTCCTGGAGCGGGTCGCCAGGGAAGTCGAAGCGCGCTACTACCCCACCGACCCGGAACCGTCGGGCGCGCCGTTTGGCGCCAGCTTGTTCGCGGGCCTGCAGTTGGCCGCCCTGGTGGTCCTGGTCGATCTGGCGTTGCTGCCCGCCGATGTCGCCGCGCCCGGCGTCGCCGAACTTG
This sequence comes from Alphaproteobacteria bacterium, assembly GCA_028871795.1. Taxonomy (GTDB): domain Bacteria; phylum Pseudomonadota; class Alphaproteobacteria; order Micropepsales; family Micropepsaceae; genus Rhizomicrobium. Next base: position 47,120 of record JAGWMG010000015.1, read on the forward strand.
CCACCCTGCTTGCCAACGGCTGGCTGCTGGGGCGCCAGTACTTCGAGCTGGTGGCGCTGCGCCATCTCTCCCGCACCGCCGCTCGCGCCTTGCGCCGGCGTCATGCGGGCGGAATTTTCTTGGCGGGAGTGATTATTTCGATCCTCACCGTCGTTCCCGTCGCCGACCTTCTGGCACCTTTATTCGGCGCCGCATTCATGGTTCACATGTATAAGCGTTATCGGCGTGAGGAGCATCCCGCGTGAGCCGTCCCGTCTTGGCCATTTTTCTTTGCACATTGCTTTCGGCGTGCGCCAGCCGCCCCGCCAGTCCGACCGTGCCGTTGCCGCCACCGCCGCCGCCCCGCGAACCGGCCGGCCTGATCGGATTGTCGGCGCGCGACGTGCGCGGATTGTTCGGCACTCCGGCTTTCGTCCGCAAGGAAAACGGCGCGGAGATGTGGCGTTACGACGGAGCCGACTGCCGCCTGTTCGTTTTCCTTTACGCCGACGGCGGCGCGCAGACCGTCCGCCACGCCGAAACCGTCCCGCCCGGCGCCGCCAGCGCGGCGGACGCTAATTGCCTGACCACTTTGCGCGCGCACCCGCCGGTTTCCTGACCGCCGCCGCTGTCTTGTAGGGAAAGCGGCAAAGATCGCGCACCGCGCACTCGGGACATTTCGGGGTGCGCGCCAAACAGACATAGCGGCCGTGCAGGATCAGCCAATGATGGGCGTGAAGCAGATAGACGTCCGGCACGCTGCGCAGCAACGCGTCTTCCACATCGCGGGGCGTCTTGCCCGGCGCCAGCCTCGTGCGGTTGGCGACGCGGAAAATATGGGTGTCGACCGCGATCGTCTTTTCTCCGAAGGCGACGTTGAGCACGACATTGGCGGTCTTGCGCCCGACGCCGGGCAGATTTTCGAGCGCTTCGCGATCGTGCGGCACGGCACCCGCATGTTGATCAAGCAGAATCTTCGACAGGGCGACGATGTTCTTGGCCTTGGTGCGGTAAAGACCGATGGATTTGACGTAACCGCTCAGTGCGGTTTCTCCCAAGGCAAGCATTTTCGCGGGCGTATCGGCGATCTTGAACAAGGTATCCGTCGCCTTGTTGACGCCCTTGTCGGTCGCCTGTGCCGAGAGCACGACCGCAACCAGCAGCGTGTAGGCATTCACGAAGTGCAGTTCGGTTCCGGGCTGGGGCGTCGCCGCCTTCAGCCGGGCAAAAAAAATCTCGATCTGCGATTTCGACAAAGCAGGAGCCATGAACCTTCCCAAAGGGCCGGCTGGGATTATGGCCCGAAATTACAGGCGATGCTTGTCAGTTTCTGCAGTCATGCCCATCATCTTCGGATGGACGAGCGTTGCGATCTTCTTCTGGACCGGATTGTGCGGCCCAACCCGCCGCTGGAGCCGCACAAATTGCTCGTCGTTCTCGGGCTTGTCGCAGCCGTCAACCTTGCGCTTGCGGCGAATTTTATCCTGCGCGGCGCCTGGCCGATACTGCCGTTCCTGGGGGCCGACGTGGCGTTGCTCGCCTGGGCCTTTCGCAGCAGTCTGGCCGCTGCGGCGCGCGAGGAACGGGTGACACTGACCACAGCCAGCCTCAGGATCGCCCGCCGGCCCGGCGGCGGCCGGGACGTCGTCCTTAACCCCTATTGGGTGCGGGTGGAGATGGACGAGCGCAGTCAATTGACGCTGTGGAGCCACGGCAAGAGCGTTCGATTGGGCAGCTTCCTGCCGCTTGGCGAACGGACGTCGCTTGCCCAAGCCTTGCGGTCGGCGCTTTCGCGGGCCCGAAATTGAATCCGCAAGAATCGGGTCGCGGAGAAGGGTCTGTTTGGGTCATCCTGGTGCCATGAGCGAAATCGTTTCGACACGTCCGCAGGAAGACACCGCCGAATGGCGGCGGATGAGCCGCGCCATCCGTTTCCTGAGCGAGCACTATCTCGATCAACCATCACTCGAGGAGGCGGCGGAGGCCGCCGGCCTTTCGCCGTTTCACTTCCAGCGCGTGTTCACGCGCTATGTCGGCGTCAGCCCTAAGTCGTTCGTCGGTCATCTGACGCTCGGACATGCCAAGCGCGAACTTGCGCGCGGCGCCAGCGTCCTGGACGCGGCGTTCGAGGCGGGGCTCTCGGGGCCGTCGCGGCTGCACGATCTGTGCCTCAAGATCGAAGCCATGACGCCGGGCGATTACGCCAAAGGCGGTCAAGACGTGGTGGTCGATTACGGATTTCACGTCTCTCCGTTCGGCACGATGCTGGTGATGGCGAGCGGCAAGGGTGTCTGCGGGCTTGGCTTCGCCGACGAAGACGAAGAAGAGGATTTGCTCACCGACATGAAAGCGCGCTGGCCGAAAGCGGACTACCGCGCCGCCGCGGAGCGCACGGCGAAGATCGCCGCGCGGATTTTCGGCCCGCAGCGGGTGGAAGGCGATCTGCGGCTTCATTTGATGGGCACGCCGTGGCAATTGAAGGTGTGGGAAGCGCTGCTGTCGATTCCGCGCGGCAGGTTCGCCACCTATCGGGCCATCGCGGAAAAGGTCGCAAGCCCGAACGCCAGCCGCGCCGTGGGCGCCGCCGTCGGGCGCAATCCGATCTCGTGGCTGATTCCGTGCCACCGCGTGCTGGGCAGCAACGGTGCGCTGACGGGCTATCACTGGGGCATGGCGCGCAAGCGCGCCATGCTGGCGGTGGAAGCTTCGCGAGAAGATCAGTCCGACAGGCCCAGAACGTCGGCCATGGCGTAAAGCCCCGGTTTCTTGCCTTGGCCCCATAGGGCGGCCGCCACCGCGCCGCGGGCGAAGATCGCACGGTCTTCGGCGATGTGGGACAGCACGACACGTTCGCCCGGCCCCGCCAGAATCACTTCGTGTTCGCCTACCACCGTGCCGCCGCGCAGGCTGGCAAAGCCGATGGCGTCTTGCCGGCGCGGTCCGCTATGGCCGTCGCGCCCGCGGACGGCGTGATCGCCGAGCGCGATCCCGCGGCCCTTGGCTGCGGCCTCGCCCAGCAACAAGGCCGTGCCGGACGGCGCGTCGAGCTTCTTGCCGTGATGCATCTCGACGATCTCGATGTCGAAATCGGCAAGCGCTTTGGCCGCACGTTTCACGAGGGCGGCAAGCAACGTCACGCCCAGGCTCATGTTGCCGGACTTCACGATGACCGTGCGCCGCGCGGCGTCTCGGATCTTGGCGTCGTCGCCGGGTGAACACCCCGTCGTGCCGATGACGTGAACGATATGTGCTGTGGCGGCCAGGGCCGCCAATTCCACCGAACCGCGCGGGGTCGTGAAATCGACGATTGCTGCGGCCGCGGCGAGGACCGCGGAAGGATCGTCCGATAGCTTGACCCCCAGAGGCTTGAGACCGGCGAGGCTGCCGGCATCCTGACCGAGGTCAGGATGGCCCTTGGCTTCCAGCGCACCCGACAGTTCGCAGCCCTCGGTTTCGGCAATGACACGGACAAGAGCCCGGCCCATCCGGCCCGACGCTCCCGCAACAACGATTCGAACAGCGCTCATGGGACTATTCTAGCGACAGACGCGCCGCGGCGCATCCGTCTCAAACCTTGGTGTCGACGCCGTTGCCGTTTTCTTTTCGCGCCACGGTGACCATGGCGGGGCGCAGCAGCCGGTCGCCGATTGTGTAGCCGGTCTGCACCACATTCACGATCGTGCCGGGCGACTTGCCCTCGCCGGGAACCTCGGCAATGGCCTGGTGCAGATTGGGATCGAACTTGGCGTCCGCCGTGGCGATCATCTTGACGCCGTATTGCTCCAGCGTGGCGAGCAGTTGCCGCTCGGTGGCTTCCACGCCGTCGATCACGGCCTTGACCTGGGGATCGGCCCCCTCGCGCAGGTCCTTCGGGCAAGCCGCCAGGGCCCGGCCGAAATTGTCGGCGATCTGCAACATGTCGCGGGCGAAGCGGGCGATGGCGTACTGCGAGACCTCCAGCCGCTCCCGTTCGGCGCGGCGCCTTGTGTTCTCGGCGTCGGCCAGCGCGCGCAGCATGCGGTCGCGCATGTCGGCGAGTTCTGCGTCGCGGCGCTGTTCGGGCGGGTTCTCCGGCGGCGGATTCTCGGCGGATGGCTGTTCGGGATCGTCGCTCATGCTGCGTCCTTAAACCTGAAGATGCTTAACCAAGCAAACGCCCGATCACCTTCGACGTGTAATCGACCATCGGAATGATGCGTCCGTAATTGAGCCGCGTGGGACCCAAGACCCCGATCACGCCGATGATTTTCCCTTGCGCGTTGGTGTAGGGCGCCGCGACGATCGACGAGCCGGAGAGGCTGAAAAGCCGGTTCTCCGAACCGATGAAGATGCGCACGCCATCGCCGTCCTTGGCCAGTTCCAGGAGGCGGATGAGGTCGTTCTTGCGCTCGATGTCGTCGAACAGCGTGCGGATGCGCTCCAGGTCGCTTTGCGCTTCGAGGGTCTCCAGCAGATGCGACGTGCCGCGCACGATCAGCACCTTCTCCTCGCTGTCGGCGTGGGTGGCCAGGGTCGCCAGTCCCTCGGCCACGATTTTCGCGGTCAAGGCATCGAGCTCGGCACGTTCGCCTTCGAGATCGGCGGTTATTTCCACGCGCGCGGCATCCAGCGTGCGGCCCCGCAATCGCGCATTCAGATAGTTCGAGGCTTCGAACAGAGCCGACGCAGGCAGCCCGATCGGCGTGTCGATCAGCCTGTTCTCCACCTGGCCGTCCTGCGCCACGATGACGACCAGCGCCTTGCCCGGGGCGATGCCGACGAATTCCACATGCTTCAGCACGGCATCCTGTTTGGCGGCCACAACCATGCCGGCGCAGCGCGACAGGCCCGACAGCAACGTCGTTGCTTCGGTCAAGACGTCTTCTACGCCGTGCCCCGTATCCGCCATGCGGGCTTCGATCGCCGCGCGTTCGCCCGGCGCCAGCTCGCCGATCTGCAGCAGACCGTCGACGAACAGTCTCAGGCCCTTCTCGGTGGGAACCCGCCCGGCGCTGGTGTGCGGCGCGTAGAGCAGTCCCATGGCTTCCAGATCGGCCATGACGTTGCGGATCGAGGCGGGCGACAAGGCAATCGGCAGAAGCTGGGAAAGCGTGCGCGAACCCACCGGCTCGCCGGAGGTGAGAAAGGCCTCGACCAGACGGCGGAAGACCTCGCGCTGCCGGTCAGCCAGGATTTCGGCGCTCGCCCTCGAAGGATTCATAGCCAGGTCCTTGATCCGCCTGTAAAATCCGAAAATCGGCCAGTCCCGGTTTGCACCCGGGTAGCCGGAGCCGCTAGGTAAAGGCGGATGCCTCAAACTTCAAGGGAAACCCTATGCGCAATCCTCCACGCGCGCCCGACCAAATGCGTCCTGTCAGCCTGGAGCCGGGGTTCGCCAAACATGCCGAAGGCTCCTGTCTGGTCAGATTCGGCGACACCCATGTGCTCGCCACCGCAAGCCTGGAGGAAACCACGCCGCCGTTCCTGCGCGGCTCCGGGAAGGGCTGGGTGACCGCGGAGTACGGCATGCTGCCGCGCGCCACCCATGAACGGATGCGTCGCGAAGCGGCCGTCGGCAAGCAGTCCGGCCGGACGTTGGAAATACAACGGCTGATCGGACGCTCGCTGCGCGCGGTCGTCGACCTCACGGCGCTTGGCGAACGCCAGATCGTGATCGACTGCGACGTTCTGCAGGCCGATGGCGGGACGCGGACCGCTTCGGTCACCGCAGGCTTTGTGGCGCTGGCGGGGTGCATCGCCTTTATGAGAAAGACCGGAATGGTCACCAAGCCGGCGATCAAGGATCATGTCGCGGCTGTCTCCTGCGGTATCGTGAAGGGCCAGGCCATGCTGGACCTCGATTACGCCGAGGATTCCACGGCCGAGACGGACGCCAATTTTGTGCTCACCGGGGGAGGCGGTCTGGTCGAGGTCCAGGGAACGGCGGAGGGCGCGCCCTTCAGCGACAAACAGTTTTCGGAGCTGCTCGCCTATGCGCGCAAAGGCATCGCTGATCTCGTGGCGCTGCAGAAATCGGCGCTCGGTCCATGAAGCTGCCGCGCGGGTCTATGCTGCTCGTCGCCAGCCACAATCGGGGAAAGCTGCGCGAGATTGCCGGCTTGCTGTCGCCGTTCGGCATATCCGTGCGCGGGGCGGCTGAGCTGGCTCTCGCGGAGCCCGAGGAAACGGGTTTGACCTTTGCCGAAAACGCGCTGCTGAAGGCGCAAGCGGCCGCCGGGGAATCCGGTCTGCCGGCCCTGGCGGACGATTCGGGGTTATGCGTTGCGGCGCTCGATGGCGCACCGGGGATTTATTCCGCGCGCTGGGCCGGACCGGACAAGGATTTCTCCATCGCCATGGCCCGCGTCGAGCGCGACCTGAAGGAAGGAGGCGCCCGCGACGCTTCCGCCAAGTTCGTCTGTGCGCTGGCGCTTGCGGTGCCGGCGGGCGAAGCGGCCTGTTTTGAAGGCGAAGTGCACGGCCATCTCGTATTCCCGCCGCGCGGCGGCAACGGCTTCGGATACGATCCGATCTTTGTCGCCGACGGCATGACCAGATCCTTCGGCGAGATCGATCCGGGGCTGAAGCACGCCATCAGTCACCGCGCCCGCGCCTTCGAGAAATTCGCACACGCCGTTCTTTTGCCATGAGCGGCTTCGGCCTTTACGTCCACTGGCCGTTTTGCGCGGCGAAGTGTCCTTATTGCGACTTCAATTCCCATGTGCGCACCAGCTTCGACGAGGACGGTTGGACCGACGCGATTTTGCGCGAATTGTCCCATGTCGCCCAATTGCAAGACGCGGACCGGCCGATCCTCGAAACGATCTTCTTCGGCGGCGGCACGCCGTCGCTGATGAGTGCGCGCGCCGTCGGGCGCATCATCGACACGGCCGCGCTTCTGTGGCGCCGCGCCAATGACGTGGAAATCACGCTGGAGGCCAATCCGGCGAGCGCCGACGCGGCGCGGTTCGCGGATTACGCCAAGGCCGGTGTCAACCGGCTTTCCTTGGGTGTCCAGGCGCTGAACGACGCGGACTTGCGGTTTTTGGGCCGTTTGCACGACGCGCGCGAGGCCAAAGCCGCGCTGGCACTGGGCCTGCGGACGTTCGCGCGCGTCTCGCTCGATCTCATCTATGCACGCCCCGGTCAAAGCCTGGAGGCTTGGCGTGACGAGTTGACGGAAGCCTTGTCGTTCGGCACCGAACATCTCTCGCTTTATCAACTCACCATCGAGCCGAAAACGCCGTTCGCGATCTTGCATCATCGGGGCGGCTTTCAGGTGCCGGACCAGGAATTGGCCGCGACCTTTTACGAAACGACACAGGAGGTGATGGACCGCGCCGGGCTTCCGGCCTACGAAATCTCGAACCACGCCCGGCCGGGCCGCGCGTCGCGGCACAACCTTCTCTATTGGCGCTACGGCAGTTTTGCGGGTGTGGGCCCAGGCGCGCATGGCCGGCTCGACGTGGGCGGCAAGCGTGTCGCCACTGTCTGCGAGCGCCTGCCGGAGCGCTGGCGCGAGAAGGTGCTGCGCCACGGCCATGGCTTCGCCGAGATCGGTGAGATCGACGAGCGGACCGGTGCGCGCGAGCACCTGCTGATGAACCTGCGTCTGACGGAGGGACTCGATCTTACTGCCTACCGCGCGCGCTGGGGTACGGCACCCGACCCCGTTCGCATCGAAGCGCTTTGCGCCGAAGAACTGCTTGGCGTCGACTCGGGACGGCTCTGCGCCACCCCGCGCGGCATGTTGGTGCTGAACAGCGTGATCGCGGAGCTGGTCGATTAGGAACCGCTGGCTTGGAAAGTGGTCGGTGCGGGGCTCACGACGGAGAAACCATCGGGACCGACCGCCAGCACGGCAAGGCCGCGATCTATCGAACCGTCCGCGTGGAAACGGAAGATGCCGTTGACGCCGGCAAAGCCGTTGGGATCGGTCAGAACGGTCAACGTGAAGCGGTGGTAAGGGGTACCGTGCGCCAGCAACGCCACCAGCGATATCGCATCGTAGGCCAGGGACGCCAGCTGCGGCGGCTCCGGGCCGAAAGCCTGGCGATATTTGGCGTTGAAGGCATCGTTACCGCTGGGCTGCGGCGCCGCGAACCAGCCGCCGGCCAGAAGCGATTCTTTGGTAATGGCGGCGTCGTACCAGAGACCGGTGCCAAGATACTTCACCTTGTTGTTGTCTACACCGTCATAGGAAAGCGCCGACGGGATGCTGCGCAGGAGCGAGCCGCCCTGGGCGATGAAGATCGCATCGCAGCCGGACTTGGCAACGGCCGCCGCGGGGTCCATGACGGTTCCCCCGGTGGGGTTGAAACGTTCCACGTCGCTGATATTGGCGCCCGCCTCGACGACAGCCTGGCGGAAGCTTTGCGCCACAACGTCGCCGTAAGGCGTCTGTTGGATCATGGCGGCAAAATTCTTGTGACCTTGACTCGCAGCATAAGCGACAATGCGCTTGACCTCGCTCTGGGGCTGGAAACTCAGGAGATAGATGCCGTTGCCCGCCACGCTGCGATCCGTGGAGAAGGCAAGAACCGGCACGCCGCGGTCGCGGGCCAGCGGTGCGACCGCGCTCACGGAGGCGGAGAAGATCGGCCCCACGATGATTTCCGCGCCTTGGTCGAGGAGCTTCTGAGCTGCCGCGGCGGCGTCCGTCGGCGATCCCGTGTCATCGGCCGTCATCAGCAAAATGTCTTGATTGTTGGAATCGTACAAAGCGAGCTCGGCGGCTTTCATCATGGAATTCGCCAAGGTGCGCACACTCGCCGACGGGTCGGAGAACGGAAGAATGATGCCCACGCGCACCGGGGTCTTTTCTTGCGCCAGGTTGGGCAGCTTGAAGAAATCCGGGTGGTTGGCGGACAGCTGGTGCGGGGCGGGGGGCTGGACCGGGACGGGGGGTGCCGCAGGAGGTGTGGGCGCCGTGGTGCAGGAGGTAAGCGCGACTACCGCAACGGCGCAAGCAATGGCACAAAGGCGGCGGAGGCGGGATGACACGGCAGGCATGGGACACTCCTTTGCGCGATGAGCCTAAGCACTCGCGGCCCCGGCGTAAATCCGCCGCCGGCGGGCTGGCGCCAGGGCTGTACGTCACGGCGACCCCGATCGGCCATGCCCGCGACGTCACTTTGCGCGCGCTGGACGTCCTGGAAGGCGCAGACCTGATCGCCGCCGAAGACACCCGCGTCACGGCCAAGCTGTTGGCTATCTTCGAAATTGCCAAGCCGCTCGTCCCCTACAACGACCACAACGCCGCGCGCCAGTGCCCGCGCCTGTTGGCGCGGCTGCAGGACGGTGCGCGCGTGGCCTTGGTCAGCGACGCCGGCACCCCGCTGGTATCCGATCCGGGCTACAAGCTGGTGCGCGAAGCGCTCGGCGCGGGGATACGGGTGCACGCCGTCCCGGGCGCCTCGGCGGCGCTGGCCGCACTGGCGCTGGCCGGCTTGCCGACGGACCGCTTCTTCTTCGCCGGCTTTCTGTCGGCCAAACAGGGAGAGCGGCGTCACGCCCTGCAAGAGCTGAAATCCGTTCGCGCCACGCTGATTTTCTTCGAAGCTCCCCAGCGCTTGGCGGAAAGCCTCGCCGACATGGCCGAGATATTGGGTTTCCGCGCGGCGGCCGTGGCGCGCGAACTGACCAAGCTGCACGAAGAGGTGCGCCGCGGCGACCTGTCGGGCTTGGCGCAAGCCTATGCCCAGACTCCGCCGAAGGGCGAAGTCACCCTTGTCGTGGGCGGTGCCGGGGAAACGCGAACCGATTTTTCGCGCGTGGATTGGGCGCTCGACAAGGCGCTTGCTTTCATGCCGCTGCGCGCGGCGGTCGATCTGGTGGCCGAGATGCTGGGGGTGCCGCGCCGCGCCGTCTACACGAGAGCCCTGGCGAGGAAGAACGATGGGCCGGACGCGACTTCTTGAGCGCAAGCAAGCCGAAAAGCGGGGCCGCCGCGGCGAAACGCTTGCGGCTTTGCTCTTGCGCTGCAAGGGTTACCGCATCCTGGGCCGGCGCGTACGCACACGCGCCGGCGAGATCGACCTCGTGGCGCGAAGCCCGTCCGGCGTCGTCTGTTTTGTGGAGGTCAAGACCAGGCCGCAGGACGGCGTTGCGGCCGAAGCGGTCGGCCTGCGGCAGCGCGCCCGTATCGTGCGTGCCTCCGAGTGCTATCTGGCCGGGCGCCAGGCCAGCGTGCGCTTCGACGTGATTACCGTGGTTCCCGGACGTCTGCCCCGGCACCTGCGCGACGCCTGGCGGGCGGATACGCTGTGAGCGGGCTTGTGGACCGGGCGCGGAATGGCGATCTATGGACGGGACCAGCACCCGGCACCCGGTGACCGGCTGACAAGGACGACCGCATGGCATTAACCGTCGCGATCCAGATGGACCCGATCGAAAGCGTCAAGATCGACGCCGATTCGACCTTCGCTTTGGCGCTCGAAGCGCAGGCGCGCGGGCATTCGCTGCTCTATTACGGTCCGCGCCAACTTTTCTTCCGCGACGGGATGGTGGGGGCGACGGTCCGCCCACTTCAGGTGCGCGACGTCGAGGGCGATCATTTCACAGTCGGCGAGCCGTGCGTGTACGACCTTTCCAAAGCGGACGTGGTGCTTCTGCGCCAGGATCCGCCCTTCGACATGACCTATATCACCACCACACATCTGCTCGAGCGCCTGCAGCCGAAGACGCTGGTATCCAACGACCCCGCGGAAGTGCGCAACGCGCCGGAGAAATTGCTGGCGACGCAGTTTGCGGATCTGATAGCGCCGACCCTCATCGCTTCCGATCCGGCGCAAATCCGCGCCTTCCGCGACGAGCACAAGGACATCATCCTGAAACCGCTTTACAGCAACGGCGGGGCCGGCGTCTTCCGCCTACGCCCGGACGACGAGAATCTAGGCGCGCTGCTCGAGATGTTCGCCGCGTTCTATCGCGAACCGATCATGGTGCAGCGCTATCTGCCCGAGGTGCGCAAGGGCGACAAGCGGATCATTCTGATCGACGGCGAGATCGCGGGCGCCATCAATCGCGTGCCTGCGGTCGGCGAGGCGCGCTCCAACATGCATGTCGGCGGCAGGGCGCAACCCACGGCGCTGACCGCGCGCGACAGGGAAATATGCGCGGCGCTGGGCCCGGAGCTGAAAAAGCGCGATCTGATCTTCGTGGGCATCGACGTGATCGGCGATTATCTCACGGAGATCAACGTCACCTCCCCCACGGGCATCCAGGAGGTGAAGCGCTTCGGCGGGCCGGACGGCGCCAAACTCATCTGGGATGCCATCGAACGGCGGCTGAAAGGAAGCGGCTAGACCGACATCCCGAAGCGGTTGCGGTAGCGCGCCTCGATATTGGAAACCGGGCAATAGATGAACACGTCGGTGGTGCCGAACTGCCGGTCGATGACCGCGCCGTCGCCGATGCATACTCCCGCCCGCACGTAGCCCTTCAGCAGAGGCGGCAGCGCGCGCAGGGCCTCCTTCGGGTCGACCGCGTCCTTCGCCAGGAGGTTCATGTCGACGAACTGTGCGGCGATGGCGCGCACGCGCATTTCGCGCGGCATCGGATGGTAATGGTGCAGATAGGACAGCGGCAGCGCCAGAGCCTTGGGGTCCGTGCCGGCGAACGAGGCGCAGCCGAACATCAGGTCGATGGAGAATCGCGCCACGTAGACCAGCAGGCCGCGCCACAGGAGTTGCATGGTCGCGGGCTTGCTGCGGTAGGTCTTCAATACGCAGGAGCGCCCAAGTTCCAGAAGGCGCGAGCCGGCGGCAACTCCCGCCAGCATGGGGGCGATGTCGTATTCGGTGGAGGTGTAGAAACCGCCCGCCCGCGCCGCGTCGACGTCGCGCATCAGGCGGTAGGTGCCGACCACGGCGGGCTGCCCGTCGTCGTCGGCCAGCGAACGGTCGACCACGAGCAGATGATCGCAGACCTCGTCGAAATGGTCGAAATCGCGGCGCGTTTCGCGCATGTCCGGCGACGGAACGGCGGACATTTCCTCGTAGAAGACGCGATAGCGCAAGTGCTGGGCGGCTTCGACTTCGGCGTCGGTCTCCGCCAGGCGCACTTCCAGCGCACCTGAGGCGGCCAGAACGGGCCATTGCACCAAGCGGCCCTCAAGGGGTCCGGGTTCGTGAATATTCACCACTGGAAGCGCGTCCCTTGGGCGAAGGCAGCGCCTTCGCGCGTCAGTCTCCATACGCAGTATCGGATTTTACCTCACGGCGGCGAACAAGACAAACGTCAAAGACGCTGCGGCAAATAGGTATTCATACGGGCCGCGACAAGCGTTCGCGCCGCAACATGATCAGCACCAACGCCAAAGCCGGCAGAGACAAAGCCGCGGTGCAGACGAAAAACGGCACGTAACCGGCAGCTTTGCCGCCGGCCGCCAGCACGTTCTGCCCCGCGATGGCGGCGGCAACGGAAGCATGGTGCGTAAACCAATCCACCGTCCATCCTGACATGCCGCCCAGAAGCTTTCCAGGCAGCGCATAGAAGGAGGAGAAAAGCGCATATTGCGTTGCCGTGAAGGCATGGCTCGTCAGTCCCGACATATAGGCGATCAGCGCCGTGCCCGCGAAACCGCTGGCGAAATTCTCGGTGCCCAGCGCGATGGCCAAGGACGGGACACTGCCGTGCCGAGTGCCGAGCCAAGCGTAGGCGAGATTGGCGACGATGGCCGCGACGATACCAATCAGCAGGGCGCGCGTCGTTCCGAACCGCATGAGCGCCAATCCGCCCACCATCACGCCCAGGATGGTCATCCAGATGCCCGCGAATTTCACTACAGCGGCGATGATCTCCAGCGAATAGCCCAGGTCGATGTAGAAGGTGTTGCTGGCCATCACGCCCATGACGAAGTCGGACAGCCGATACGTGCCTACGAAGGCAAGAATGAACAGCGCGTTCCAACCGTGTTTGGCGAAGAAATCGACGAAGGGTGCGACGGCGGCACGGTAAATCCACTCGAGCGCGCGCATGAGGACGCCGCGGATATGTAGGTCCCCGGCCAAAGTTTCGACTGTCCGTTCGCCGATGACCGGCTCGGGCGCGTCTTCCGGACGCGGCGCCAGCAGCGTGGTCACGATGCCGGCGCCCATCAGCCCCGCCATCGTCAAGTAAGCCGCCGGCCAGGAGGCGTGCTGCGCGACGACGAGCGTGCCCGCGCCCGCGGCGATCAGCGCCAGGCGATAGCCGAGCTGATAAGCGGTCGCCATGGTGCGCTGGTCCTGGGCCGCTTCGATGCGCCAGGCGTCGATGCAAATATCCTGGGTTGCCGAGGCGAAGGCCAGCGCGACGGCAAAAACCGCGACCGTCATCAGCATCCGGGCGGGATCGCACAAGGAAATGGCGACAAGACAGACGATGGTCAAACTTTGCGCGGCCAAGATCCAAGCGCGGCGCTTGCCGAGCCAGTCGCCGATCAGCGGCAGTTTCACTTGGTCGACCAGCGGCGCCCACAGGAACTTGAAGGCATAGGAAAGGCCCACGTAGCTGAAGACGCCGATCGCGGTGCGTGACACGCCGACCTGCCGAAGCCAGGCGGACAAGGTGCCGAACACCAGCAGGAACGGCAACCCGGACGAAAAGCCCAGCGCCAGCATCACCACAATGCGCTGTTGAAGATAGCTTGCGAAGATTTCGCGCAGGCGTGCGCTCATGCGGCGGCGTCGCGCGCAGGCGATTCGGGGGAAAAGAGGGTGGCGAACATATCGTCCAGCTGGGTTGGTTCGACGGGCTTGGTGAGGAAACCATCCATTCCGGCGTCACGGCAAGCCCTGCGTCCGGTTTCCAGCGCGTCGGCCGTCAGGGCGACGATCGGCGTGCGCCGGCGGAACAACCCGGCTTCGTTGCGGCGGATGGCCCTGGTCGCCTCGATCCCGTCCATGCCGGGCATATGGATGTCGGTGAGCAACAGATCGAATGTTCCCTCTTCCATCGCTTTCACCGCGGCCTCGCCGCTGGTGACTTCCGTGACCTGATGGCCGCGGCGGCGCAGAAGCTCCCGGGTCAGCAGCGCGTTGATCGGGTTGTCTTCGGCAAGAAGGACCTTGAGACCCGTCACCCCTTTTTGCACCGGCGGCGCTGCCGGAGGAATGACGGCGGGATGCATCTCCTGGCCGGCGGTTCCCGGGTTGAGCCGCGCACAGAGCCGTACCACGAGCGAAGATTGGCGCACCGGTTTCACCAGATAACCCGCAAAGCCCATGGCACGAAGCTGGGAAAGCTTGGAACGGGCGGCGGGCGTCAGCACGACAAGGGCGGGCACTTGGGGCAGCGGACCGGTCGGTGGCGCCGGTTCGGCTTCGGTTCCCGCGTCGATCAGCATGATGTTCGATTGCCGGATGCCGTCTTCGCTAAGTCCGACGGTCTCGCCGCCGGCGGCGCGGACCTGGGCGGCCAAGCCCTCGCGCAGCACGCCGTTGGGCGTAATGATTGCCACGCGTGCCCCTGCAAGCGGCGCATTCTGCTCCGGAGCGGGCACGACGACGAGCGAGGGCAGCGTGAACCAGAACAGGCTGCCGCCGGAAGCGGCTGCGTCGACGCCAATGTCGCCGCCCATGGCTTTTACCAACCGCCGGCAGATCGCCAGCCCCAGTCCCGTACCCTCGAACTTGCGCGCGTGGCCGGAATCGGCTTGGACGAATTCGTCGAAGATTTCCTTGCGCTTTTCCACCGGCACGCCAACCCCCGTGTCGCGCACCTCGAAGCGCAGGTAGTGCCGCTCGCGCCCGGCGAGCAACGACGCATCGACGCGGACGCCGCCTTTCTCGGTGAACTTGACGGCATTGCCGATGAGGTTCGTCAGCACCTGCCTGAGCCGCATGCTGTCGGCGCGAATGGACTGCGGAATCTCGGGCCCGATGCAGGCGATGAGCTCGATGCCTTTGGCATGGGCGCGCGGCCCCAGCAGCTCGACGACACCTTCGGTCAGTGCGCGCACGTCGACCTCTTCCTCTTCGAGGGTCAGCGTGCCCGATTCGATCTTGGAAAAATCCAGGATGTCTCCGATCAAAGCCAGCAGCGCCTCGCCGGACTGGGTGATGGCTTCCGCATAGGTGCGCTGCTCGGGGCGAAGCTCGGTCTCCAGCAGCAGGCGTCCCATGCCGAGAACGCCGTTCATCGGCGTGCGGATTTCGTGGCTCATGGTGGCGAGAAACCCGGATTTCGCGCGATTGGCGGCCTCCGCCTTGTCGCGCGCTTCGGTCAAGGCGTCTTCGAGCGCCTTTCGTTCGGTGATGTCGCGTCCGACGCTCTGAACCTCGACCAAGCGGCCCAGATTGTCCCGTACGGCGTAATCTTCCCAGGCAAGCCAGCGCCAACCATAAGCGGTGCGCACGTGTTGGTCGTAACGAACGCGGGCGCGCCCGGTCTCGAGGCCGGCAAAGCTCCCGAAGATCGGCGCGCGGCTGTCGGGATGAAGCTCCGGCGCGAAGGCTTTGCCGACGGCCGTCTGCGGGTTGAGTCCGAACAGTTTGAAGAAGGCATCGTTGCCGTAGGTGAGGCGGCTGTCGGGGGAACGGCGGAAGATGGCATCGCCCTGGGCGTCGACAAGGCCCTTGTAACGGACTTCGCTTTGGTTCAGCCGGGCGTTGATGGCCGCAGCGGCGGCTAGCGACGCCTCCAGGCGCACGACGACGGATTTGACTTGAGTCGCCTGCTTGTCCGCCAGATCGCCGCGTTGGCGCGAAACCATGAGACTATGCAGGATGTAGACGATGATGACGCCCAGCAGCGCCACGAAGGTGCCCGGCAGCATCAGGCTCAGCCGACCGTGCAGCACGACGTCGCCCAGAGCCGCGACCAGGAGGGCCAATGCGGCCAAACCGAAGACAATGCGAACGATCCGCGTAACCGTGACGTGATCCTCCAAGTGCAGCGGAAAGCTTAGCCGCGCGTCCTTTTGAAAATCGTTTAAGAGCGGCGCGCCGTAGCGTCGGCAAAGCCTGCCACACCGCATCTGCCGGATGCCCGCACCTGGACCAAACGATGTCGCCCCACCGGGCTGGCGGAACCCGGCGTGTGTCAATAATTCATATAAATATCAATCTATTAGTAGATTTCCGACAAGCGCTGGAATGGTCCGTCACAAAAGCTTTGCAAAACTGTGATGCACGTTGCACGCAGAGTAGCCGTGATGGTGCTCCTGCAAAGCGGGCAAAGCGGCTCCGAGACGGGAAGAACTCGCCAAGAGCTTATTTCGCAAGGGGTTTCTTATGCGGAGGGGTGTGCTGATACCGGCGGATTGGACCGCTGGGACGATTTGGCCTGCTAATTTTTGTCGGGCCGCGTTCTGCTGCCGCCCGAAACCGGTTTAAGACTGCGCCTCATGGCCGCGATCGCCGAATCCGCTTACATCGAAAAAAAAGCCGCAGCCGTCAGACGCGGCGGTTCCGATGATCTGCGCTTTCGCAGTCTGACCTGGTTGGCGTCGATCGCCGTGATGGCCATATTCGCCGGCGTGATCGCGTCGCTGCTGATCGGCGCCATGCCGGCGATCAAGGCGTTCGGACTGTCCTTCGTGACCAACGAGGTGTGGAACCCGGTGACCGAGAAATTCGGCGCGCTGGCCTCCATTTACGGCACGCTCATCACCTCTTTTCTCGCCATGCTGCTGGCGGTGCCCGTCGGCATCGGGATCGCGATATTCCTGACTGAAATCTGTCCGCGCCCGTTGCGCCGGCCGATCGGCATCTCGATCGAGCTTCTGGCGGGGATTCCCAGCATCATCTTCGGCATCTGGGGCCTGTTCGTGTTTGCGCCCGCATTTCAGCAAGGTCTGCAGCCCTGGCTGATCGACCTGTTCGCGAACGTTCCCCTGCTGCAAATCTTCCTGGCGGGTCCGCCGTACGGCATCGGCATTTTCACCGCCTCGATCATCCTGACGGTGATGATCCTGCCGTTCATCTCGGCGGTGACGCGCGATGTGTTCGAGACCGTGCCGCCCACCCTCAAGGAGGCCGCCTATGCCATGGGCTGCACGACCTGGGAGGTCATGTGGCGCGTCGTGCTGCCGTTTGCGCGCACCGGCGTGGTGGGCGGCGCGATGCTGGCGCTGGGCCGGGCGCTCGGCGAGACCATGGCGGTGACCTTCGTCATCGGCAACGCCCACCACATCCAGTCTTCGCTGTTCGCCCCCGGAACGACCATCTCCGCGACGATCGCCAACGAATTCACCGAGGCGGTGGGCGACCTATACCTGTCCTCGCTGATCGAAATGGGGCTTATCCTCTTCGTCATCACTTTCGTGGTGCTGGCGAGCGCGCAGCTGATGCTCGGCGCGCTCGAACGCCGCGCCGGAGGGGTGTCGGGATGAGGAACACGCGGCTCTACAACGAGCGCAAGCGGCGCAACGGGTTCTTCCTGACGCTGTCGGTGTTGGCCGCGCTGTTCGGGCTGCTGTGGCTCGGCTTCATTCTGACGTCGCTGTTCTACAACGGCTTTTCCGGCATTTCGGGCAGGCTGTTCGCTGAAAACACCCCGCCGCCGGGCTCCGATGGCGGCCTCGCCAACGCGATCTTCGGCAGCGTCGTTATGAGCTCGCTTGCGGTCGCGGGCGGCACCCCGATCGGTCTGTTGGCCGGCACTTATCTGGCGGAATACGGGCGCTATTCGCGTCTTTCCTTCTTCGTGCGCTTCGTCAACGACATCCTCTTGAGCGCGCCTTCGATCGTGACCGGCCTTTTCATCTACGAGATCATAGTCGTGAACATGCACGGGTTCTCGGCCCTGGCGGGGGCGGCCTCGCTGATGGTGATCGTCATTCCCGTCGTCGTGCGCACGACCGAGAACATGCTGCTGCTGGTGCCCAACGGCCTGCGCGAAGCGGCGGCGGCGCTTGGCGCACCGCGCAACGCCATCATCAAGGCGGTGACCTGGCGCGCTGCGCGCGCGGGGATCGTCACGGGCGTGCTGCTGGCGGTGGCGCGCATCTCCGGCGAGACCGCTCCTTTGCTCTTCACCGCGTTGAACAACCAGTTCTGGAGCACCGATCTCGACAAGCCGATGGCAAACCTGCCGGTCGTCATCTTCCAGTTCGCGATGAGCCCCTACGAAGACTGGCACAAGCTCGCCTGGGCCGGGGCGCTGTTGATCACGATCGCGGTGCTCGCATTGAGCGTCACGGCGCGGCTTCTCGAATCGTCAAGGCGGAGTTGAGTCATGGATACGGCCGCCCAAAGCAAAGTGAAGGTCGACATCAAGGACCTCTCCTTCTATTACGGCACGACGAAGGCGCTGAAGAACGTCACCTTGCCGGTCTACGACCGTAAGGTGACGGCGTTCATCGGCCCGTCGGGCTGCGGGAAGTCGACGCTGCTGCGCGTGCTCAACCGCATCTACGAGCTCTACCCCAATCAGCGCGCCGAGGGCGAAGTGTTCCTCGACGGCGAGGACATTCTCCATTCGAAGCAGGACACCAATCTGCTGCGCGCGCGCGTCGGCATGGTGTTCCAGAAGCCGACGCCGTTTCCGATGACGATCTACGACAATATCGCGTTCGGCATTAAGCTTTTCGAACGCCTGCCGCGCTCGGAGCTCGAGGGCCGCGTCGAATCCGCGCTGCAGCGCGCCGCTTTGTGGGGCGAGGTCAAGGACAAACTGCGCGAATCCGGCCTCAGCCTTTCCGGCGGCCAGCAGCAGCGGCTGTGCATCGCGCGCACCGTCGCCACCAAGCCGGAAGTGATCCTGCTCGACGAGCCGTGTTCGGCGCTCGATCCCATCTCGACGGCGAAGATCGAGGAACTGATCGACGAGCTGGTGAACGAATACACCATCATCATCGTCACCCATAACATGCAGCAGGCTTCGCGCACCTCGGATTTCACGGGCTTCATGTATCTGGGCGAGATGATCGAGTTCGACACCACGGAAAAGGTCTTCACGGCGCCGTCCAGCAAGCAGACCGAACAGTACATCACCGGCCGCTTCGGCTGAGTCCGCTCACAGATAATCCTCCGCCAGAGTCTCGTCGCGCCGCGTCCCGGCGAACACGTTGAACACCGCGCTCAGGACCACGCTGACGGCAAGGTTCAGCGCCAGCGAGCTCACCGCCGCGTAGCAGGGCACCGCTAGGCCTGCGATGTGCAGCACGAAGGTCGCGGATTTGAATGACAGCGTCGACGCCATCCAAGTACCCGTCGCGATTCCTGCCAGCCACCCCGTCAGCAGCGCGCGGGGATGAAGCCAGCGTGTGTACAGGCCGAGCATGACGCAGGGCAGCGTCTGGATGATCCAGATGCCGCCCAAGAGCTGCAGCACGATTGCATAGGTCTGCGGCAGGCCGATGATGAAGACGAGCCCTCCGGCCTTGACGATCAGCGAGGCGATCTTCGCCACCCGGCTTTCCTGCGCATCGCTGCAGCGGGGATTGAAATATTCCTTGTAGATGTTCCGGGCGAACAGATTGGCGGTGGCGATCGACATGATGGCCGCGGGCACCAGGGCGCCGATGACGATTCCCGCGAAGGCGACACCCACCAGCCACGGCGGAAAGGAGTGGAGCAGGAGCGCGGGGACCACGAAATTGGGCCCGAACGCCTTGAAGCCGGCGGCGTATTCGGGCATCGAGCCCACACCAGAGGCAATCGCCATGAACCCCATCAGCGCGATGAGGCCGAGCGCGAAGGCATAGGCCGGCATCGCGATGGCGTTGCGTTTGACGACGTTGCGCCCGGACGACGACAGGATTCCGGTCATCGAATGGGGATAGAGGAACAGCGCCAAAGCCGATCCCAGCGCCAGCGTCGCGTAGGCGGACGACGCGCCCAGGCTGCCCGCGGGAGCGGCGGGCAGAAGCAGCTTCGCCGGCGCCACACTGGCGAAGATGTGCCCATAGCCGCCAAGCTCGCCGGGAATGATGATGATCACGGCCAGCACGGTGGCGTAGATCAGGGTGTCCTTGACCACGGCGATCATCGCTGGCGCCCTGAGCCCGCTGGTGAAGTCGTAGGCGGCGAGAATCACGAAGGCGATCACCAGCGGCAACTGGATCGTGAGACCCGCGACGTTGGCCGACAGATGCAGGCCGAAGGCGGCAATCACGACCTCGATGCCCACAAGCTGCAGCGCGATATAGGGCATCGTGGCGACGATGCCGGTCAGCGCCACGGCGAGCGCCAATATGCGGTTTTGGAACCGGCCGCGCACGAAATCGGCGGCGGTTACGTATCCCCGTTTGTGGCAGACCGACCACAGCCTCGGAAACGCGACGAACAGGATCGGCCAGATCAGGGTGACGTAGGGCACCGCAAAAAAGCCGGCGGCGCCGGCGCCGAACATCAGCGCCGGCACGGCCACGAAGGTGTAGGCGGTGTAGAGATCGCCGCCCAGCAGGAACCAGCTCACGACGGTGCCGAAGCGGCGCCCGCCAAGCCCCCATTCGTGCAATTTCTCCAGATCGCCCCGCTTCCAGCGCGCCGCCACGAAACCGAGGAGGGTGACGGCGGCGAGCAGCGCCACGAAGACCGCAATGGCGGTGCGATCGAGCGCGTGCGTCACGGCCCGCTCCCCGTGCGCCGGTCGAGGACATAGACGATCAGGATCAGAAGCACCGTGACCGCGATCCACGCCGTCTGGAACCAGTAGAAGAACGGGACGCCCGCAAGCGCGGGTTCGGCGCGGTCGTAGAACGGCACCCATAGCACCAGGAGCGGCACCAGCAGCAAGAGATGATAAGCGCGCGCGCGCCGGCGCGGTCGACCGGACATTTGCCTCCCCCTCGGCGTCGTTTCCTCCGCCCGATGCTTAGAGCATAAGCGGCAAGCCGCCAAGGCGGCGAGACTTCCCTCGCGCAAATTCCGTTGGCTCCGCCCGAAGCCGCGTTATCGATGCAGGACGAGGAATCCGGCCTTTTCGAAAATCGCTTTGGCGCGGCCGCCGGACAGATAGGCGAGGAAGGCGCGAGCTTCGGGCTTGGCGTCTTTCGTCAAGGCCGCGGGATAGGCGATGCGCGGATAAGAACTCTCCGGGAAGCGCGCGACGACGCGCACCCTGGGCTCCGCTGCGGCGTCGGTCGCATAGACGACGCCCAAGGGCGCCTCGGCGCGTGCGACGTAGGCCAGCGCGACGCGGACATTTTCGGCCGGTACGATCCTACTCTCATCCCACACGCCCAAAGACATCAAGGCCGCTCTGGCATACTTGCCGGCGGGCACGGCGGTCGGGTCGGCGAGCGCGAGCTTGCCCTCGCCCAGCGCGCCCGCCAAATCGAAATGCGGTTTGACGGCGAGCGCGATCCTGGAAGCGACAGGGGCGATCAGAACCAGGCGGTTGCCGAGCAGGTCGATGCGCGAGCCGTGCGCGATCAGCCCGCGCGCCTCCAAATAATCCATCCACTCTTCGTCGGCCGAGACGAAAATGTCCGCGCCGCTGGACGCTTCGATCTGACGCGCCAGAGCCGACGAGGCGGCGAAGGAGAAGACCACGGTTTTCCCGGCGTCCTGCTTGTAAGCGTCGCCCACCTCTTTCAGCGCGTCGGTGAGAGAGGCGGCGGCGAAGACCGTGACGTCGGCGGCGCGGGCGGGCGGCAGGGCGAGGAGCGCGGCGGCAAGAACGGCGGGGAGAAGGCGGGAAACGGACATGCAGCGGCCCTCGGTCGGATTCCAATGCTGGGAACGAGTGAAACGGAACGGCATAAAGCCAACACACCATATATTATACGTCAGTGCAGGTGGGCCAGCCTGCGGAACGACAGCGCCTCCGCAATATGAACGCGCTTGACGCCCGCAGCACCTTCAAGATCGGCGATCGTGCGCGCCACGCGCAGCACGCGATGGTAGCCGCGCGCCGTCAGCCGCATCGCATCCGCGGCCTGGGTCAGGAGTTGCGCGCCGCCATGGTCCGGCGTCGCCACGCGGTCGAGCAGTTCGCCTTCCGCTTCGGCGTTGGTGCGCAGGCCGTCCTGCGCATAGCGCTCGCGCTGGGCGCCGCGGGCGCGCACGACGCGGGCGGCGACGTCGGCGCTCGCTTCCGCCGGCGGAGGCAAGCTCAGATCGGCGGCCGACACGCTTGCCACTTCCACATGGATGTCGATGCGGTCGAACAACGGCCCCGAAATGCGCGACTGGTATTCCTGGGCGCATTTGGGCGCGCGCCCGCATGCCTGGGCCGCATCGTCGAGATAGCCGCAGCGGCAGGGATTCATCGCGGCGACGAGCTGGAAGCGCGCCGGATAGCGCACATGCGCGTTGGCGCGCGCCACCACGGCTTCGCCGCTCTCGATCGGCTGGCGCAGCGAATCCAGAACCGCGCGCTGGAATTCGGGCAATTCGTCCAGGAACAGGACGCCCAGATGGGCGAGGCTCACCTCGCCGGGCTTGACCCGCAATCCGCCGCCAACAAGCGCCGCCATCGAGGCGGAATGATGGGGCGAACGGAACGGCCGCCGACGCGAAATCGCGCCGCCGGGAAGTTCTCCCGCCAGAGACTGCACCATGGAGATCTCCAGCGCCTCGCGCGCGTCGAGCGGCGGCAGCAAACCGGGCAACCGTTGCGCCAACATCGATTTGCCGGCACCGGGCGGGCCGATCATCAGCATGTTATGGCCGCCGGCGGCCGCGATCTCGATGGCGCGCTTGGCGGTTTCCTGTCCCTTGACGTCCTTCAAATCAGGGGCGCTGACGGCGTCGTCGGCGAGCTTGGCCACCGGCGGATTCAACACCTGCACGCCTTTCATGTGATTGACGAGAGCGATCAGGGAGGGTGTGGCGACGATCTCGATCCCGCCGGCCCAGGCTGCTTCCGCTCCGCATGCCGCGGGGCAGATGAGTCCGCGCCGTTGTTCCGACGCCGCCAGCGCGGCCGGCAATACGCCCGCCACGGCCGTCACTTGGGCATCGAGGGAAAGTTCGCCCAGCGCGACGTAGTTCGCCATCTCGCTGGCCGGCAGGACGCCCATGGCCGCCAGCAGTCCCAGCGCGACGGGAAGATCGTAATGGCTTCCCTCCTTGGGCAGATCGGCGGGCGCCAGGTTGACTGTGATGCGCTTCCAGGGAAGCGCCAGTCCGATGGCGCCCAGCGCCGCGCGCACGCGCTCCCGGCTTTCGCCGACCGCCTTGTCCGCCAGTCCGACGAGGTTGAACTGCCCGCCGCCCGAATCCGAGATGTGCACCTGCACGTCCACTTCGCGCGCTTCGATGCCTTGGAAGGCGACGGTGTAGATGTGGGCGACGGTCATGCGTGCGGCAGTGCCAGCCCCGCCGCGCCGCCGGCGATCAGCATACGCGCCAGATAACCCAGGCAATGAGCGAAGGTAATTCTCGGATCCAGTTTCACAAACAGGGCGTTGACGACGATGACGCCGAGCGGTCCCGCGGTCCAGGCGAGGAACGCAACTCCCAATCCGCTCCACACCCCGTCGGCGCCAACCAGCGCGCACAGCGCGATCACGCCGGCGCTGGTGACGAAGCCGAGCGCACTGGCCCAGATAATGGCGCTCTTGTCGCGGCCGTCGCGGATGCCCGGGCGCCAGATTTCCGGATAAGTGTTGTAGGCATCGTGGAACAGCAACCCCATGAACAGCCAGTCCGTGAGAATTCCCAGCGCTCCCGCCGCGAGGATCGTTCCAACGAGCAGTGTCATGCCGTCCGCCCTCATTTTCCGCCGCTCGCCAGCCTAACGCCGAACAGATGCAAGGGCCATCTTACGCCGGCATATACCCACACCCACTGCTCCGGGGCGCTTTGCCGGGAAACGCACAGGATGTACATCTCTTCGCGCAATTTTGGGCAAGGAGCGAGGATGACAAGCAAAATCGGCTGGGCCGCCGTCGTGGCGTCCGCCATTTCGATCGCGTCCGCCCACGGTCAGGACGCCACGGATTCATTCGCCGACGCTGCGAATGGCGCGAAAGTGCATAGCGCGTCTGGGTTCGTCTGCCCCCAGCAGGTCGGTCATTTCGAGCGCGACGCGGTGGGCGAGCGCGATCCCGAGGCGGGGGCGGATTTCTGCGCCTATTCCGCGCTGGACGGGGTCTATGGGACGATCACGCTGGTGCCGCTCAAGGGCGGCTACGATCCCAAGGCGATGCTTGCGCAGGGATTCGTCGTCCAAGAAGGAACCGGCGGCAGAATGGTGGGCGAGACCACAATGTTGCTGGGCCCCAAGTCCGCGCCACTGTCGGTCTACGTGCGGACCTACGAGACGGCCAAGCTGGAAGCGCTGCATTACAAGATTCTGTTTGCCAGCGCCGCCGTGGGTCCTTGGGCGGCCGAGGTCACCATCGAGTTCGCCGACCCGCGCGACAACGAGAACGAAGCGGACTTCCTGAACGCGGCCTACGCGGGGGCGATGGCCGAGATCGCGGGGGCGGCACCCGCGAAGTGATCGGGCGCGCTTTGCGACTCGAGCGCATTCTCGGCGCAAAAATTTCCAGCCTCCCCTTGAACCGGCAAGGTCGAATGACCATTTGTCTTACATCACGACATTTGCGAACGGACGGCAGGCCTTCTCTGTAGGGCTTTCCTCAATCGCTGGCGACCGGTGCGCCATGTTGTGAGGTCCGTGCCGGGGCCTGGGCAGGTGAATTTTTGGCAGATGGTGCCTATATGTTAGCTGCGGAACGAAGTGTTAATTGGACCGGTTGATGATTGGGCGCGTGTAAGTGACCTGCAAGGGTTAATACCAGATACAGTGTGTTAACCATTAGACATGACAGGATGTTGAGACTACACTTTTTTCTGTGCGATTCGAATCCTGTCACCCTTGCCGAGTGCGCTCTATCCGTGGTAGGGCGCCGGGCTTTTTTGATTCGGGGACGCAGCGGGGGGAGGAGCAGAGCTATGCTTCGCAGGCTCTTTGAATACCTGACGTTGGCGGACTACGACGCCGCTAATGAGCAGGCTAATAGGAAGATCGTTGCGCGGTTTACCCGCGGAAACATCTACCTGAAGAACGGCCTCTACATGACTCGGTCAGCAATGGACGCCCAGTCGGAGCGCGGCGGTCGCGCGGTCGCGCGCCTGCAAAAGAAGGTCGCCTCCTAATCCTCTAAAATGTCTCTTACAAAAAAGCAGATTGCCGTGCTCGGCTCCATTCGGGAAGAATGGAACCGAGCCGAAAGGGACATCAAACTTGCCGAGCAAGTTTGTAACGAGATCGTTTTCCCCTCCATCAATGAGCTACGATATGGGGGACGACGCGTTGTCGAAGTCGTACATAAACTGCTTACCGACGCCAACGAACATGAAATCGATGGACTACTTGCAGACGCGCGATTTGACTGCCACCGCGCGCGCCACGATGCCATCGATACGGCTGTATCTAAGATCGCGATTACCATCGACATAATGGTCGAAAAACTCAAATACGATGCCATTCTTCCGGCATTTCCTGAGTTCCCGCTGCTCATAAATCAAGGGGCTGACGTAGATAAGGAGATTATCTACGGTGGTTGAATGGGGATTAAGCGCTGCAAATTGGGCACGAAACAGCAGTTGCGGCTGCTGGAATGTTTTGTGCTGGAGGTGACGGCCCGTTCGGCGGCAGACGTGTTGGGAATCCAGG
>JAGWMG010000016.1 GCA_028871795.1 Alphaproteobacteria bacterium
CTGGTCGTACGACGTGAACTGCGCTTTCCCAGACTCCGCCAAAACCTTCGTGATCGCCGCCGTCAGCGTCGTCTTGCCGTGATCAACGTGCCCTATCGTCCCGATGTTGCAGTGCGGTTTCGTCCGCTCAAATTTGGCCTTCGCCATCTTCGTGTCCTTCGTCTCTGTTCAGTCCGCTTGCGCGGCATTCCTCTCTTCGCCTTCGGCTTCGACGCGGCACCTTTCGCCGAAGGCGAAAAGTGGAGCGGGTGAAGGGAATCGAACCCTCGTCATCAGCTTGGAAGGCTGTTGCTCTACCATTGAGCTACACCCGCCTTATTCGACTCCTTCTTCGTTCGGCCATCCGTCTTCGCCCTTCGCCGCGACAACCGCCGCTTTAACGGAGTGGCTTGCCGAGCCGTAGCCGCGGGGCGCAGCGAAGGCTGGTGGAGGGGGTTGGATTTGAACCAACGTAGGCGTTGCCAACGGATTTACAGTCCGTCCCCTTTAGCCACTCGGGCACCCCTCCGGTAAAACTCTAACTGGCACAAGCACTTACGCGCCAGCCACCGTCGGCGCACGAGCATCGTCCGTGGATTGCACGAACGGTTAATAGCGCCTTTCGAGGTTGGGCTGCGGACCGGGGGTTATTCGTCAATTGTCTAGGTGTGTCAATAGCCCACCGGCGCAGGGAGAGCGGAAATTTGCCCCCGCGAATACGGCCCTTGAACGCTAAACCTGCCCTAGGGGAGAAGGCAAGCGGGCTGGAGCGGTTGCCAGGCCGCCGCAATACTCTTTTTTCAACCTGTTTCATCCTGGGAATGTCAGCTTGAATGAGACCGTTCCAGACCTAAATATTGCGCTCACAGACCGAACGATGAAGATGCGAATGAAGTCTTTTCTGTTTCTTGTCCCATCTGCTGCTCTGTTACTGACGCCTGCCGCAGCCGTGGGAACCGACCTCGGCGGTCCGAGCATGTCATCTAACGGCTACGGAACTGTGGTTGGCGGCGTCCAAGCCAGGGGACTCGATTCCATCCCACGTGGTGGAATTACAAACCGACGGATGTTGAAGAAGGTGCGTGCGCTTGCCGCGCTGCGTCAGGAGGGGCTGCAGCTGCGCGCGGCGGATGGGGGCACCCTGACGCCCGACCATTACGCCTATCTGCAAGTCAAACTGGACGCCATACAGTCGCAATCGAATTGAGGCGCGCGCCGCCGTCACAAATTCGACGCGCGGCCCGCCTCTCGCTCCACGTCCAAGAAGGTCTTGATACCGAGGTCGGCGCTATATAAGCCCGCGCCATGACAAAACCAGACCGCCGTCACTTTTACCCGCGTCCAGACGCTAAAGCTGCCGATGGCTTGTGGCTTTACGGCCTGCATGCCGTGCGCGCCGCCCTTGCCAATCCGCGGCGGAAGCTCAAGCGGATGGTGCTGACGGCGCGGGCTGCCGAGGAGATCGACGCCAAGCTGCTCGGCCGGGTGCGCCACGAGATCGCCGACGGCGACACGGTCGCGCGGCTGGTTCCGGCTGGCGCCGTCCACCAGGGCGTAGCGCTGTCCTGCGAGCCATTGGGGCACGGCGATCTCGAAAGCGCGCTGGCCGCCTCGCCGCGCCGGCGCATCGTGCTGGTGCTGGACCAGATCTCGGATCCCCATAATGCCGGTGCGATCCTGCGCTCCGCGGCGGCATTCGGCGTTTCGGCCGTCGTCGTGCAGGACAGGCACGCGCCGCCCGAATCCGGCGCGCTGGCAAAGGCGGCGTCCGGCGCGCTCGACATCGTACCGGTCGTGACGGCCGTCAATATCGCCCGCGCGCTCGAGCACCTCGGCGATCTCGGATTCTGGCGCGTGGCGCTGGCCGGCGACGGAGAAGCGCCGCTCAAGGACGCGGCGGGCACGGGCGACATCGCACTGGTGCTGGGCTCGGAAGGGTCGGGCATCCGTCGGCTGGTGCGCGAACGCTGCGACACCTCGGCTTTTGTGCCGATCGACGCCGCGATGGACAGCCTGAACGTCTCCAACGCCGCCGCGATCGCGCTCTACGAATTACGCCGAGGCTAGAACAGCGCCGCCACGACGTTGTCGCCGCCATTGTTCTCGATGACGACCAACACCTTGTAGCCGTCGGCGTATTTAAGATTGCCGTCCTTGTCGTGCATCAGCAATCCGTCGTTGGCCATGGTCGCCGTGCGCCGGTCGTAGGCGAAGCGAGGCGCCAGCCCCTGATAGTTGGCGCGGATCAAGCGAAATAACAATTGTGCGTTCTGCGGCGCCAAGCGCACACATCCCGCACTCGCCCTCGAACCCAACAGTGCGACGTCGTCGCCGGAGGCGCCATGGATCGCGAGCCCGGTCTGCAGGCCGTCATGTTCCCAGCTGAAGAACATGGCGTAGGGCATCGATTGGCCCCATTCCGCCGAATGATAGCGCCTGTACATGCGGTCGGGATCGAACTCGTAATAGCCCTGCGGAGTGTCTGTGTGCAGCATCCTGCCGTCGGGGTTCGCCACCAACTGCTCGCGTCCAGTCGACACCGGGAAATTGTAGAGCAGGTTCAGATCGCCGCTCGCCTGCTTCTGGAACACGTACATGCGTTGCCGCCAAGGCCCGTGGTCGGCTTTGCTGACGTAAAGAAAAAGCTCAAAATTATCGAACAGCTCCTTGGTCAGGCTGAGCTTCATGTGAGCGAGCACGCGCGACAGCTCCGCGGCGTTGGGCGGATTGGCGTCGGGCGCCGGCGTCAGAATTTCCGGCTCGGTCTCTTGCGGTGCGAGTTCGAGCGGTGCGCGCGGCGCGGTCGCCGCAGCGGTCTTCGGCGGCTCGACAATCGCCGGGCGTAGCGCAGGCGCCTGGCGGACCTGAGCGGTGGGCTTCTTCGGGACCGGAGGGACGATCCGCGGCTCGCCCTGCGCAAGCCAGGCGAAGAAGTCCTTGTCCTTCCGCACGGCCCAGGCGACGGACGGCTTGACCGCCTTCTCGTTGGCGACCTCTGCCGCGCTTCGGACCACGGGCACTGCGAGCCTGGCGGCGAGGCGGATGCCCCCGCCCCACTGGACATCCGTGTGCAGCGCGATCGCCACGCCGAACGCCGTCGCACTCGCTAGATAGGCGAGGCTGAAAATCCTTAACGCCGATGTCCCCGGATTCGCTCGCATGACCAGACCATAGCCGTTTGCCGGCGGGTTTGTCTCGTTTCGGGTCATCTTGCGGTTAACGGATGGCGGAAAAAAGGCGCCGCCCGGCTCAGCGTTCGAACTCGATGTCCTTCACCTTGCCGCAATCGGCGCCAAGCCACTGCGCTTGCATCGTACTGTCGATGTTCATGGTTTTTCCTCCCTGGCTTATGTGCATGTCGACGGTGCCCGTTGCGGCCTCGCCGCCGGATGTCTGGAATTTGAAGTCTCCCGTGCGCGTTTGCTTCGCGGTGGAGCATTCTTCGTGCACTTCCAGCATGCTCGCCGAACTCGCCACGATCGTCCGCTTGCAGTCCGTTTCCTGCTTATCCAACTGGAATCCCTTGCTCAGTTTCTCACGCGTCAAGCATTCCTTGAAGGTGCGCGGCCGGACTGCGTTGGCCATTCCAGTCTTCATCGCCGCCGCGAATTTGGCGCGCTGTTGTGGAGTGAGGCGATCGAGCGTGGATTGATCCATCGGCAACGCGCCGCTCATGTGCGGGACAGTGGTTACCCGCCACAGGCCCGGCCTGACGTTGAGCGGCACTATTCCCGCGGCATGACTGGCGACGATCGCGAAGGCCGCCATGCCGGCGGCAACGATAGCAAGCTTATTCGACATGCGGTGTTCCTCCGGCTAATGGCAATCGCCGATGCGATGGTCGCCGACGATGCCGTCACGACATGAGCGATCTACGGCGATCCCTTATCGGAAGCGATATTTCTCCCCGCATGGCGGATAGGCAACGGTAAAATCGAGTTGCCGTAAAGTCAGCGGGCGAACTTCCCGCTCTTCGCCCAGCCGCGGGGAGGCAACCGGCCGGCCTGGGCGCGGGCGCCTTTCCAGTCTTTCAGTTCCGACGGCGTGAAGGTGCGTCCGTTCTCGTCGCGCAGGCCGTCTTTCCAGGTGAAGGTCGTGGCGTCGAGGAGTCCGCCGTCCTTGTAGCGCTGCAAATAGACGCCCTGCCCGCGCGCCAGTTCCGGCATTTCGGACAGCGGGAAGACCACAAGCTTGCGGTTGTCGCCGATCACCGCGACGCTGTCGCCCTCCACGAACCGGCACACCGCCGCCTCACCCGGCGTCTTGACGTTCATCACGCGCTTGCCCGCCTTGGTCATCGCCACCGCTTCGTCTTCGCAGGTGACGAAGCCATGGCCCGTGGTCGCCGCCAGCAGGAGCTCGCGGCCTTCCTTGTGCGCGAACATCTCGACCAGATCGGCTTCCGGCGGCAGGTCGATGAAGCTGCGGATCGCCTCGCCGTTGCCGCGTCCGCCCGGCAGCTTTGAACAATCGAGCGTAAAGAAGCGGCCGTCGGTAGAGAACATCATCAGCTTGTCGGTGGTCTCGGCGTGAATCCAGAAACGGCTGCGGTCGCCTTCGCGGTACTTGATCGCGTCGCTCGGTTCCTGCTGACCCTTGAAGGCGCGCAGCCAGCCTTTTTGCGAACAGACGATGGTGATGGGCTCGCGTTCGACCTGTGTTTCTATGGCAACGGCGACTTCGGCGACGGCCTGGATTTTCGCGACCACCTTGGCCTCGGCGATTACCGTGCGGCGCTTGCCGAGCGCAGTTTTCAAACCAAACTTCGCTTCGACGGCTTTCATCTCGGCGATCAGCCGGTCGGATTTCTGCTTGCCGGAGCCCAGCAGTTTCTTCAGCTCCTTCTGTTCCTTACTGAGCGCGTCGTGTTCGGCGCGGATTTCCATTTCCTCCAGCTTGCGCAGAGACCGCAGCCGCATATTGAGGATCGCTTCGGCCTGGTTCTCGGTCAGCTTGAAGGCGCGCATCAGGACGGGCTTGGGCTCGTCTTCGGTACGGATGATCTTGATGACCTTGTCGAGATTGAGGAAAACCGCGAGATAGCCCTCCAGCACCTCCAGCCGCGTGACGATCTTCTCCAGGCGGTATTTGGAGCGGCGCTCCAGTACCTCGTAGCGATGGGTGACGAAGGCCAGCAGCGTTTCCTTCAGGCTCATCACGCGGGGCACGAGGCCCTTGTCGAGCACATTCATGTTGAGCGGGATGCGCGCTTCCAGATCGCTCTGGCGGAACAATTGCTCCATCAGCAGTTCCGGTTCGACCACGCGGCTCTTGGGCGTCAGCACGATGCGGATGTCTTCGGCGGATTCGTCGTGCACGTCGTCCAGCAGCGGCACTTTCTTCTGCTCGATCAGTTCGGCGATGCGTTCGATCAGCTTGGCCTTCTGGACCTGGAAGGGGATCTGATCCACAACGAGCTGATATATCCCCCGCGCGCCGTCTTCCTTGTGCCAGCGCGCCCGCACGCGGAAGGAACCGCGGCCAATCCTGTAGGCTTCGGCGATCGACTCCGCATCGTCGACGATGATGCCGCCGGTCGGAAAGTCCGGGCCCTTCACATATTTTAGCAGCGTGGCGTCGCGGGTGTTCGGGTTTTCGATCAGCGCGACGGTCGCCGCGCACAACTCGCCCAGATTGTGCGGCGGGATGGAGGTCGCCATGCCCACCGCGATGCCGTTCGAACCATTGGCCAGCAGATTGGGAAACGCCGCGGGAAGAACAACGGGTTCTTCCTCGACGCCGTCATACGTCGCGCGGAAATCGACGGCGTTCTCGTCGAGCCCTTCCAGCAGCGCCTGCGCGATCTCGGTGAGACGACTTTCGGTATAGCGCATCGCGGCGGGGTTATCGCCGTCGACGTTGCCGAAATTGCCCTGGCCTTCCACCAGCGGATAGCGCACCGCGAAATCCTGCGCCAGGCGCACCAGCGCGTCGTACACCGCCTGGTCGCCGTGCGGATGGTATTTGCCGATGACGTCGCCGACGACGCGGGCGCATTTCTTGAAACCCGCCGCCGGGTTGAGGCCCAGAAGACGCATGGCGTGCAGCAGCCGGCGATGGACCGGCTTCAAGCCGTCGCGGGCGTCGGGCAGCGCACGCTGGGTGATCGTGGACAGTGCATAAGCGAGGTAGCGTTCGCTGAGCGCGCTGGCCAGCGGCTCTGGGCGGATGTCGTCCTTGATGGGCGCGGTGTTCATGCAATTCCACCTTTAGCGCGATTCGCCCACTTCATGCGCCGCCAGAGCATCGAGGCGTAACCTCGCGACTGGCATAACTTTTCCCTGTTGCCGTAGGACGCGCTCCAGAAGGAAATGGCCCGTGAGCGCCAAGCCGTCCGCGATGTCGGCGGCGCTCACATCGGCGTTCTGCGAGCCGAGCAGGAAGGCCGGCAGCGCGAACAGCCGCCCGGCGTAGGGCACACCCGCCTCTCCGCAAACCGCACGGCCCGTGCGCGGTGATACGTAACGCAAGTCCTCGGCGGTTCCCGTCGCCGCACACTTCGAAAGATCGAGACCGAAGCCCAGCGCTTCGAGCAGCCCCGTCTCCCAACGCACATACAACGGTCCCCAATGCGGCAGACCGTCCTCGGTCATGGCATCGAGTAAGATGTTGGCGACCTCGAACACCGGCTCGTGCGCTTCGCGTTCGGGCAGCGCCGCGCCCGCAACGGCGGTAAGCGCGTTGAGTCCGGTCAGCGCCTCGCGGCCCTCCATCAAATCGCCGGCGCGCGATTTGTCGAGTTCCGCTGTGAAGTTTCCCAGGTGCTCGGAGAGCCGCGCCCGCCACTGCATGTGCAGCGTGTTGCCCGGCTGCAGCGCCGGTTTCGACCGCCGCGAACCTCCGCCGCGTACCAATCCCAGATGACGGCCATGCGAACGGGTCAATGCCTCAAGGATCGCGCCGCTCTCGCCGTGTGCGCGGACGGAAAGAACGATGGCATCGTCAGACCACTCCATACGGCGCCCTACTCCTCCGGATACTCCAGCCCCATTTCGCGATAGTGCTCGCGCTTGTCCGCCCAGTCCTCGCGCACCTTGACGAACAGAAACAGGTGCACGCGGCGGCCGAAAACCTCTTCCATTTCCTTCCGCGCCAGTTCGCCGATAGCCTTGATCGTCGCTCCGCCCTTGCCCAGCGCGATCGCCTTCTGGCCCTCGCGTTGAACATAGATGACCTGGTCGATCTTGACCGAGCCGTTCTTGCGCTCTTCCCATTTCTCGGTTTCGACCGCCGAGGCATAGGGCAGTTCGTCGTGCAGGCGCAGATAGATTTTCTCGCGGGTGATCTCCGCCGCCAAGAGGCGTGATGGGATGTCGGCGGCCTGGTCGGCGGGATAAAGCCACGGCCCTTCCGGCATTTTCGCCGCGCACCAACCGGCGAGGTCGGCCAGCCCGTCCCCCTTGAGCGCGGAGATCATAAATACCCGCTCGAACATGTCTGCGTTCAGCTTCCCGGCCAGTGGCAACAGGTCCGCGCGCTTCATCGCGTCGATCTTGTTCAGTGCCAGCACCGCCTTCCGGTTCGCGGTCTTCAGGCCCTCGACGATCGCGTCGGTGTCGCGCGCGCCGTGGCCTTGTGGGTTGGCGGCGACGTCGGCGGCATCCACCAGCAGCACCACCGCGTCGGCGTCACCGGCGCCCGTCCAGGCGGCAGCGACCATCGCCCGGTCGAGGCGGCGGCGCGGCTTGAAAATGCCCGGCGTATCCACCAGCACGATCTGAACGTCGCCTTTGATCGCCACGCCGCGCACGTTCATGCGCGTGGTCTGCACCTTCGGGCTGACGATGGCGACTTTCGAGCCCACCAGGGCGTTGACCAGCGTCGACTTGCCCGCGTTCGGCGCCCCGATGACGGCGGCGAAACCGCAGTGCGTCGTCATGCCATCAATCCCAATTTCACAAGCATCTTCTTTGCCGCGTTCTGTTCGGCTTCCCGCTTGGAGCCGCCCAAACCGGTTTGCGATTCCTCTCCGGCGACGCTCACCTGCACTTCGAAGCGCGGCGCGTGATCGGGACCTTCGCGTCCGGCCAGTCTATACACCGGCGCGGCTTTGCCCTGGCGCGATTGCGCCCACTCCTGCAGCACCGTCTTGGGATCGCGCATGTCCGCACTGAGTGCGGCGAAGGCGTCCGTCCAGGTGCGATCCACAAAACCAAGCGCCGCCTCCATGCCGCCGTCGAGATAGAGCGCCGCGATCACGGCCTCGCAGACCCCGGCCAGGATGGCGACCTTGCGCCGCCCGCCGCTGCCCGCCTCCGCGTTTGCCAGGATGATGTGCTCGGCGAGGCCCGCGGTTGCGGCGGCCGCGGCACAGGCTTCCCGTCTCGCCAAGGCATTGAACTTGAGCGCCAGCGCCCCTTCAGCATCGTTCGGATAAAGTCGGTGCAGCCGTTCGGCGCAGATCAGGCCAAGCACGCGGTCACCCAGGAATTCCAGCCGCTCGTTGGAGGCGTCGGGGCAGGCGCTGGCATGCGTCAGGGCGCGCTCCAGCAAAGTCTTGTCCGCGAAGACATGGCCAAGCCGCGATTCAAGTTCAGTCAATGGGGGTGACGATGTGGTCGTAGCGGACCGCCCATGGCCACGACCAGAAACTCCACCAGTGTGTTTTGTTGCCATCGATCGAGAAGAATTTGAATTCCGCCTTGCCGACAAGGTTCTCGGCCGGAAGATACCCTACGATACCCCGGCTGTCGTCCGAATCGTCGCGGTTGTCGCCCATCATAAAATAATGCCCCGGCGGCACGACGTATACCGGCGTGTTGTCCATCGGCCCATCGGGAATGCTGTAGAGCGCCAGGTAGGATTTTCCCTCCGGCAACGTTTCGCGGTACTGAGCGATGTGATGCTCGTAGCCGTCCGCATTGATCTCGACGAAGTCCGCCACGCGTATCTTCGGCACCGGCTTGTCGTTGATGTAGAGCACGCCGTCGAGCATCTGGACGCGGTCGCCGGGAAGGCCGATCAGCCGCTTGATGAAGACCGTGGAGGGATCGGACGGCAGCGCGAACACGACGACATCGCCGCGCCTGGGCTGCCGCGCGAGGACCCGGCCGAAGGACGGCAACAGCCGCCCCCAGGGGAACGAATACTTGCTGTAGCCGTAAGCGAACTTCTCCACGAAGAGATAATCGCCGACCAGCAGCGTGCCCTCCATCGAACCGGACGGAATGTTGTAAGGCTGGAAGAAGAACGTCCGCACCAGCAGCGCGATCAGCAGCGCATAGAAGAGCGTCTTAGCGAGCTCCAGCCACGACTCGGACTTCCCCTTCTCGTCTCCGGGCGCGTGCTCTTCGACACACGCATCGGATTCCGCCGCAGCCGGATCGCCGGTCTCGGGCGATTCGTCCGGCAAAGCTGCAGCCGGCACGACCCCGGTCGCCGGATCGCCCGCAGCGGACAACGGATTGGGTGTCGGCGGCTGGGCCGACATTTGGGGCGATTCTGACAGATTGTTCATTTCGTGGGGAGAGAACCGGATGGTGGGGGGGCCGTCAAGGCGAATATCGTCTTAACTATAACTCTGCATGGCGTAGTTTTCACGGCGCGACCGGCTCCGCGGAAATGATGACGATGGCCTGCGCCAAGGGATAATCGTCGGTGATCGTCAGATCGATGACGGGCGCGTGTCCCTCCGGCGTGATTTCCCGAAGCCGCGCCGAGGCGCCGCCGGTCAACAGCAGCGTGGGTTTTCCGCTCGGCAGGTTGACCACCCCCATGTCGTGCCAGAACACGCCGCGTTTGAAGCCGGTGCCCAGCGCCTTGGCACATGCCTCTTTGGCGGCGAAGCGTTTGGCATAGCTGGCGGCGCGGTTGGCGCGCTTGTCCGACTTGGTGCGTTCGGTTTCGGTGAAAATTCGGCCGAGAAAGCGGTCGCCGAAGCGCTCGATGCTCTTTTCGACGCGGCGAATGTCGATCAGGTCGGAACCGAGGCCGAGGATCATGGACACTATTTCTCTATCACGCCGCGCGCTTCGTCCATCAGGAGCCGCATGCGGCGGACGGAAGACTCAAGGCCGACGAAGATCGCTTCGCCGATCAGGTAATGGCCGATGTTGAGTTCGCGGATTTCCGGAATGGCGGCGATGGGCTTCACGTTCTCGAAAGTGAGGCCGTGGCCGGCATGGATTTCGAGACCGATCGAGGCTCCATAAGCCGCTGCCTTGCTTACTTTTTCGAGCAGGCGCTGATGATCCGCCCCGTGCGCTTCGCTGTAGGCGCCGGTGTGCAGCTCCACGACAGGCGCGCCCAGCGCCTTGGAGGCATCGAGCTGCTTCCTGTCCGGTTCGACGAACATCGACACGCGGATGCCGGCGTCAACCAGCACCTTGACGATTGGTGAAAGGCGCGTCCGCTGTCTCGCTGCGTCGATGCCGCCTTCGGTCGTACGCTCCTGACGGTTCTCGGGGACGATGCAGCAGGCGTGCGGGCGATACTTGAGCGCGATCGTCATCATCTCGTCGGTCGCCGCCATTTCCAGATTAAGCGGAATATGCAGGGCTTGCCGCAACTGCGCGATGTCGTGGTCGGAGATGTGCCGGCGGTCTTCGCGCAGATGCGCCGTGATGCCGTCCGCGCCTGCCGCCGCCGCCAGCATCGCCGCGCGCAACGGACTGGGATGCGTCCCGCCGCGCGCCTGGCGCACGGTGGCGACATGGTCGATGTTCACGCCGAGGCGGAGTTTGTTCATGCCAGCCCCCTGCTGCCGGGTTTCACGGCCAGCGTACCGCGCAGATGCGGCGGGAGTTTGTCGGCTTCCCAGGCTGGGACCTTCAATGACGCCAGCGCCACCAGCTTCACGCCGATCTTCGCCTTGCCGCCCGAGCGGTCGATCAGGCAAGCGGCGGCCACCGGCTTGCCGCCTGCCGCGCGGATCGCCTCCAGGCATTCGCGCGAGGACAACCCGGTGGTCACGATGTCTTCCACCATCAGCACCGGTTGGTTCTTGGCGAGCGCGAAACCGCGGCGCAGCGCGAACATGCCGTCCTGGCGTTCGACATACATCGCCGGCAGGCGCAACTGCCTGCCCATTTCGTAACCCGGAACGATGCCGCCGACCGCCGGCGAGACGATGGCGGTGAATTGCACTTTCACCTCCTCGCGCACCTTGGCCGCCAGCGCCTTGCACAGCTTGGCGGTGCGACGCGCGTCCTGGAACACCAGCGCCTTCTGGAGAAAGGTGTCGGAATGCAGCCCGCTCGAGAGGATGAAATGGCCCTTGAGCAGCGCGCCAGAATTTTCGAATTCGGAAAGGACTTGTTGCGGTGTCATTCAACCCTCTTCACCCTCCCTCAAGGAGCGGGTGGAACGCTTTGCTCTTCCGGTCCGCGAACGCGGTCGACGGATTCCACCGCAGCAGTCACCCGTAGCGCGCCGAGAATGTTCTGCAAATGCGCTACGTCGCGCACTTCGATGTCGACCTGGAATTCGAAATACAGCGCGTTGCGGTTTGTCGTCTTCATGTTGAAGATGTTGCCGCCGCTGTTGCCGATGGCGGTCATCGCCGCACCCAGCGAGCCGGGCGCGTTCTTCACCCGCACCGCCAAGCGCGCCACCGACGGGCCCGTCTCGGCGGCGTGGCGCCCCCAGGCGACGTCCAGCCAGTCGTCCATGCTGGTCTGGGCCTTTTCCAGTTCGGCGCAGTCGATGGTGTGGATGACGGCGCCCTGGCCCGGCACCATCAGCCCGACGATGCGGTCGCCCGGCAGCGGATGGCAGCAGGTGCCCAGACGATAGGCGACGCCTTCCGTCAGGCCGCGGATGGAAATCGCCTTCGGCTTTGCCAGAGGCTCGACGAGCGCGGCCTGCTTGCGCTTTTCGGGATCGCGCGTGAACTCGGGATAGACCGCCCCAAGGACCTCGTGCCCGCGCAGGGCGCCGCGGCCGACCTCGGCGAAGACGTCTTCCGCCTTGTGGAAACGCAGTTTCTTGGCAACCCCTTCCACCGCTTTGTCGGTGAGTTCAAAGCCTTCGTCGGCGAATACCTTTTCCAGGATCTTGCGGCCGAATTTGATGTGCTCGCCGCGCTGGGCCTGACGCAGATAGCGGCGGATTTCGGCGCGCGCACGGCCGGTGACGACGAACTGCTCCCACAGCGGCGATGGCGTCTGCTCCTTGGTGTGGATGATCTCCACCTGGTCGCCGTTGCGTAGCGGCGTGTAGAGGGGAACGTGCACGCCATTGACCTTGGCGCCGACGGTGTGATGGCCGAGCGTGGTGTGAACTTGGTACGCGAAATCGATGGGTGTCGCCCCGCGCGGCAAGGGGATCAGATCGCCTTTGGGCGTGAAGCAGAAGACCTGGTCCTGATAGAAGTTGAGGCGGGAATGTTCGAAGAACTCTTCGGGCGAGGTTCCCCGCTCGAGCAGGTCCACCATTTCGCGCAGCCAGCCGTAAGCGCGGATTTCGCGGCCTTCGTCTATTTGGCCCGCCACGTCGCGGTAGCGCCAATGCGCCGCGACGCCACGTTCGGCGACGTCGTTCATCTCCTGGGTGCGAACCTGCACTTCGAGGCGCTGCTTTTCCGGCCCGATGACCGTGGTATGAAGGGACTGATAGCCATTCTGCTTGGGCGTCGAGATGAAATCCTTGAAGCGGGCGGGCACCGCCTGCCACGCCGTGTGCAGAACGCCGAGCGCACGGTAGCAATCCGGTTTCGTCCCCACGATGACGCGGAATCCCCAGATGTCGGAGAGCTGCTCGAAGTTGAGCTTCTTCTCCTGCAGCTTGCGCCAGATCGAATAGGGGCGCTTGCCGCGGCCGTAGACCCAGGCTTCGATACCGCTCTCCACCAGTTTGCGCTTGAGCTGGTCGGCGATGCGGTCGATGAGCTTGCCGCTTGACGCATCGAGCTGGGCAAGCCTGGTGACGATCGAAGCGCGTGCGTCGGCGTGGAGTTCCGCGAAGGACAGATCCTCCAGCTCCTCGCGCATGCGCTGCATGCCGATGCGTCCCGCCAGCGGCGCATAGACGTCGAACGTCTCCTGGGCGATGGCCCGGCGCTTCTCGGCGTCCTCGATGAACCCGAGCGTGCGCATGTTGTGCAGGCGGTCGGCGAGCTTGACCAGGAGCACGCGAATGTCGTTCGACATCGCGAGCATCAGCTTGCGGAAATTCTCCGCCTGCTTGGTGCGCTCCGAGAACAGTTCGAGGGCCGATAGCTTGGTCACGCCGTCGACGAGATCGGCGATCTCCTGGCCGAAATTGGCCTTGATGTCCTCGTAGGTGGCGAGCGTGTCCTCGATGGTGTCGTGCAGCAGCGCGGTGGCGATGGTGGCTTCGTCGAGCTTGAGATCGGTCAGGATGGCCGCAACCTCGAGCGGATGGGCGAAATAGGGATCGCCGGAGGCGCGGAACTGCTTGCCGTGCGCCTTCATGGCGTAAACGTAAGCCTTGTTGAGGAGCGCCTCGTCGGCGTCCGGGTCGTAGGCCTTGACGCGCTCCACCAGTTCGGTCTGGCGCATGAGCTTGCGCCGCCGCGCCCGCACGGCAGGCGGGCTGGCCTTCTCGGCCGGCAAAGGCGCAGGAGCGTTCATGCGCCTATTCTAGGCACAGAAGCCCGAAATCAGAAATCGGGAAATCGGACGGCAGACTTCAGAGTTGCGATTTCCGAAGGCGGCGCGGGCTACTCCTCGTAGTCCGCTTCGGGCTCGGGCTGCGGTTCGGCGCGACGCTGAGCTTCGCTGGTAAGGGCGCGCAGCAACTCCTCTTCGGTGACCTGGCGATACTGCGGATCCTCGCGCCCGTCGTCGGTGTCGGGACGGGCTTCTTCCGGCTCGTCGACCTCGGCATGCTTCTGCATCGATTTGATGTGGTCTTCCTTAAGGTCTTCGGGCTTCAGCAGCTTCGCCGCAATTTCGCGCAGCGCCACCACCGGGTTCTTGTCGCGGTCGCGATCGACCAGCGTGTCCGCTCCGCCCGAGAGCTGCCGCGCGCGGTAGGACGCAGCTAGAACGAGGTCAAAACGGTTGGGAATCTTGTCGACACAATCTTCGACAGTGACGCGGGCCATGGCAAATCCTTGGGGAGTTCGGAAGGCGGCGGAACCTATAGGAAACGCCCGCCAGGAGCAAGACGCTATGGCTGGCCGGCTTTGGCCGCCGCCCGAATGCTTCGTTCGGCGGCTAAGGGCTTGGTCCGGCGTTGAGTTTCCCCTGGCCTGCGCTCAGAAGGAACCGCTGCTTGTAGACCTCGCGGATCGCGACGAGCTTGTCGGCATCGTGCGACGCATCCGGCAGGATCGCGATCAAATGCCTGGACGCCTCGCGCACGACGACGCCATCACATCCGCGCACCTTGCCGGAAGCAGCGAAGCCGTCACGGCAATCAAACATCCCCGCATCGACCGTGTTCCACTTTACTTTACTTTACTTTACTTTACTGTGCGGCGCCCGCGAATTTTCCGCGAATATATTAATAGTTTTCGACTCTTCCTCTTAGCCGTTCATTAAATACAAGCACAATGTCTCATCCTTTTCACAACATGGATCGCACCCAGTCGATATTCTCCTGCGCGAAACATGGAGGAGTGTCATGGGACGCGACGGAAGAAACCCGATCAATCACGTCATCGGACCGGACGGGAGCGCACTGACGCTGGCCGATCTGCCGCCGGCCCGAACGCAGCGCTGGGTGATCCGCAGAAAAGCGGAAGTCGTCGCCGCCGTGCAAGGCGGACTGCTCAGCCTCGACGAAGCCTGCATGCGCTACAGACTGACGATGGAAGAATACCTGAGCTGGCAGAACGCGATCCGCAGACACGGATTGGCGGGGCTGAGCGCCACCCGCGCCCAGCATTACCGCGCCGCCACGCAGCACTGAGCGAACGCGGCCGCCCGGATTGTCGGGCGTGCCGCGGCGTGCGGCTAAACGCCTGCCGCGGCTGTGGAAATTTGGAGGACCAAATTCTGTTTTCGCGGCAACCCGAGGAACGGCGCACGTCACATTGGAATTATCGTAGCTATTAGGTTAACGTTTCGCGCGAGGACCGAATTCGGCGGGCCATGGACTGCACGCCATCACAACACGAAGCAGCGCGCAGCGAGGCGTTCGGCTACATCTGCCGGGCCTGTTCGCGCTGTTGTCAGCACAAGGTGATCCAGGTCAACCCCTACGAGATCGCGCGTCTCGCCCGGCGGAACGGACAGACAACCGCGGAATTCCGCGCCAAGTGCACGGAAGACGGCGCCGGCTCCATCCTGCTCCGGAACGAAAGCGACACCTGCATCTTCCTCGGGCCAGAGGGCTGTTCGGTGCATCCCGACCGTCCGCTGGTGTGCCGGCTCTATCCTCTGGGGAGACGGGTGTTGGCCGACGGTACGGAGCGATGGCTGCATATCGCGCCTCATCCGCAGTCGGAGGGTGAATACACGAAAAAGGGAACCATCGCCGATTTCATCGCGAAACAGGGCGCCATCCCCTACATGCGCGCCGCCGACGAGTATTCGGATTGGGTGCGCGAAGCGTACGCGCTGATCGAAGCCGAGGGAGAAGCGGCGTCCGGCACCGGCGACGGCACGCCGAAGGATCTCCTCGATATGGACACGGCGATCACGATGCACTGCGCGGAATCCGGAACGGACGAACCGTCGGACATCGAAGACCGCAAGCGCTTGCATCTGGAAATTCTGTACCGGCAATTGAACCGACTTAAGGGAGGTGAAGATGACTACGAAAAAGCAGACCAGCGGTGATAGCCGCAAGGCCCATATAGGCAAGTTGCTGACGGCGGTATCGGTCCTCGGCGTGTCGCTCGGAATGGCGCCGGCGCAGGCCGCGGACAATGCGGCAACCACGGGCCGGACGGGCGCGGGCCAGAGCGATGTTAGCTTCAACTACGGTAAGGTCGAGAGCAATCAGTACAAAGAGAGCAATCAGCTCAAGCTCGACGGCAACCAGCAAAAGTGCGCCACCCATATGAAATGGGACACCACACAACAAAAGTGCAGCAGCCAGATCAAGATGGAGAGCAACTATCTCAAGTGGGACACTAACGAGCACAAGTACGACAGCAACTATCTCAAGCTGGATAGTACCCAATCGAAGCATGGGACGACGCCCGCGCTGAATCCCCAGCCGCTGCCTCCGGGATCGAAACCGCCGCCCAGCTCGGGGCAATAAGGACAAGCACTGCTCGCCGGGAAGGAAAGGCGTCTCAGCCTTTCCTTCCCCCAGCGCCTTGGCCGCTCCGCGAACTCGCTCGGCACAGCACGCACCGGCGCGGGGCGTTGGTTCAGTTCGCCTTCGGCGCCCGCTTCACCGCGAATTTGGCTTCGGCGGAGATGTTCCAGAACCGATAATCGAGCGTGTAGGTCTCGCCGGCGCGGTAGTCCGCGGCGTGCAGCGATATGCCGGCGTCCGCGGTCTGGTGTGCGCCCGGCGCCAGCGTATCGGACTGCGGCTGATAGATCATCATGCATATGCCGTGATCCGTCACGACCGTACCTTTGGAATCCGTTACCTTCCAGATGTGGATCTCGCAATTGTTCGAGGCCTGCAACGTCACCGCCTGATTTGACGCATTGGCGAGCGTCAGCGTCACGGGCACCGTCGCGTTCTCCTGGCCGTCGGGCAGAACGACGACGGGCGCGATCTTCACCGTCAGCGTCACCGGCTCCGCCATCGCAGCCGGCGCTGAAGCCAGCATGGCGGTAACGACTACAATCATAGGTGCTTTCATGGCTTCCTTCCTGCCAGCGCCCTCGCCGCCTCGACGAACTCGCTCGGCATCATCACCACGGTCATGGTGTTCTGCTCGGCGCCGATCTCGGTAAGCATCTGCATGCGGCGCAGTTCGAGGGAGGCCGGCGTCTTCATAATTTCGTCCGCGGCTTCACGCAGCTTCATCGCGGCTTCGTATTCGGCTTCGGCCTTGATGATGCGGGCGCGCTTCTCGCGCAGCGCCTCGGCTTCCTGCGCCATGGCGCGCTGCATCGAGGCGGGAATCTCCACGTTCTTCATCTCGACGGCCTGGATTTCCACGCCCCAGCCCTCGGTGACCTGGTCGACGCGTTCCTTGACCAGCTTGCCCATCTTTTCGCGCTCCTTGAGCACGTCGTCCAACGAATGCTGGCCGATGACGTTTCGTAGC
This sequence comes from Alphaproteobacteria bacterium, assembly GCA_028871795.1. Lineage (GTDB taxonomy): Bacteria > Pseudomonadota > Alphaproteobacteria > Micropepsales > Micropepsaceae > Rhizomicrobium. The sequence continues at coordinate 17,066 of JAGWMG010000016.1, forward strand.
GTGGTGAGCGCCACCTGGATGACGGCGTTGCGCACGTTCTGCACTTCGATGATGGCGAGGTTCGGCATCACGATGCGATACCAGATCACCGCGTTGGCTTGAACGGGGACATTGTCCCGCGTCATCGCCTCCTGCTGCTCGACGCCGTCGGTGAAGACGCGCATGTCCACTTTCACTGCGCGCTCGATACCCAGCGGGATGATCCAGAACAGGCCCGGCCCGCGAGTATCGGTGTAGCGGCCGAAACGGAAGACCAAGGCGCGCTCGTATTGCTGCGCCACACGGAAGCCGGTTAGGAGAATGAACGCGATGATGAGGACGATGATCAGTACGGCAGGCATGGCCTTGGCCCTCGATGTTGACGTGGCAATAGGTAGGCATTCGCGGCATCGGATAAAAGGCGTGAGGTTTCGTCAGTACGATCCGGTACTTAGCGCCGGCGTGCGAATTGTTCTATGATGCGCGCATGAGAAAATTCCTGCCGACGCTTTTGCGAGTCGACATGACGTGGAGTGTGCCGCTGTGCGCCGCGCTGCTGCTGGTCGCCTTGAACGACAGCCGCGCCGGCACGATGGACTCCGCTTGGCGAAGCTACACCGATGCGAAATACGGTTTCTCGATTTCGTATCCACTCGGCTGGAAGCTCGATGCCAAGCACGTCTACGACGCCCTCGGCCCAGGCAAAGGGATACCGGGAGTCGCTTTCGTGATTCCGGCTTCTATGGCCAACGGCACGAACCTCAGCAGCGATTCCTATATCGCCGTAGAACTTATGCCCGCTGCTCCGGTCTGCGATTTTGGGCGCTTTCTGGATTACACCGACAAATCGTTCGCGATGACCGACGCCGGCCGGCGCTATTCTTACGCCGAGGTCGGCGAGGGAGCCGCCGGCAACTACTATGAGCAACGCATCTACGCGCTGACGGACAGCAGACCCTGTATCGGCGTGCGCACCTTCATCCACTCCACAAATATCGATAATTACGATCCGGGAACCGTTCGGCAATTCGATCGCAAGGCGTTGCTCGCGCAATTCGATCGAATCAGGCGGACATTGGTCTTACGGCCGCGCGCTCCTGCTCCGGCAGCGCCGCGATAAGCTCCGCAATCGAGCGGCCGGTCACGGGATGTCGCCAATCCGGCGCAACGTCGGCCAGCGGAATCAGAACAAAGGCGCGCGCCGCCATGCGCGGGTGCGGCAGGATCGGAGGTCCCCTCTCCGCCCGGCCGTCGTAATCGATCAGATCGAGATCGAGCGTACGCGGAGCATTCTTCTCGCCTCGCGTGCGTCCGTATGATATTTCAACCGTGTGCAGAACGTCCAGTAATGCGGCCGGCGAACGATCTGTACAAACTTTAATGACGGCGTTTACATAAGGTGGATCCGACGGGTCTGGCCATGCCGGCGTCGCATAGAAATTCGACACGGTCTCGACTTTCACGCTGTTTCGAATCAGCGACTGCATCGCAGCCACTAATGTTTGCGCGGGCGTTCCCGCGGTGGAATCCAGGTTAGCGCCGAGTGAAATCACGATCATTGGATCGATACCGTCTTGCACATACACCCAAAACAGGTAGAACCTTGCATGGGCCTCGGGGGGAAATTGCCCGGAGGGTCGTACTTTTTTATGGAGGTTATTATGCTTTTCTATCCTCAGGAAAAACTCGCACTCTTCATCGACGGCGCGAATTTGTACGGCGCGGCCAAAGGCCTTCAATTCGACATCGATTACAAGCGGCTGCTCGAACTCTTCGCGCGCAAGGGCGTTCTGGTACGCGCCTTCTACTATACCGCCGTGGCGGAGGATCAGGAATTCTCTCCGTTGCGGCCGTTGGTCGACTGGCTTGACTACAACGGCTTTGCGGTCGTCACCAAACCGCTCAAGGAATTCACCGATTCCCAAGGTCGGCGCCGCGTGAAAGGCAATATGGACATCGAACTCGCCATCGACGTCATGGAGATGGCCGACCAAGTAGACCATATCGTCATCTTCTCTGGCGACGGCGACTTCCGCCGTTTGGTGGAAGCGGCTCAACGCAAGGGGCGGCGCGTCAGCGTAGTGTCGACGATCCGTACGCAACCGCCCATGGTCTCCGACGATCTACGCCGGCAAGCCGACAATTTCATCGAGCTGGACGAGCTGAAGCCGACGATCATGCGCGAAGGCGTTTCGCCGCGCGTCGCCGCCCAGCAGGAGCAGGCGGCACAGTAGGCCGCGGCTCGAACGTGCAGCGCGATGCGGCAGAGTTTGCCGTATAACGGGATTATGATTCTCGAACCGCCGCACGATTGCGCGCTTTGCACGCGTCTAGCGCAGTTCCGCGCAACGAACGCGGAATCGTATCCAGAGTTTTTCAACGCGCCGGTGCCGATCTTCGGCGCGTCCGACGCGCGCCTGCTGATCGTGGGCCTGGCGCCGGGCCTCAAAGGCGCCAACCGTACGGGGCGTCCTTTCACCGGGGACTGGGCTGGCGATCTGCTGTTCGCGACGCTCTTGAAGCACGGGCTCGCGCGCGGCACCTATGACGAGCGCGCCGACGACGGCTTGACGCTCGTGGAATGCGCCATCACCAACGCGGTGCGTTGCGTGCCGCCGGAAAACAAACCGACCCCCGCCGAGATCAGAACCTGCCGCAGGTTTCTCGCCGCGCAGATTTCGGCGATGGCGCATCTGCGGACGATCCTGGCGCTGGGCAGGATCGCGCACGACAGCGTCTGCGACGCCCTGGGCGCGAAAAAATCGGCGTGTCCCTTCAAGCACGGAGGCGTGCACAAGCTGGATCGCGTGACGTTGGTGTCCAGCTATCACTGCTCGCGCTACAACACCAACACGGGCGTCCTGACGGAAGCGATGTTCGATGCGGTTGTCAGGCAGGCAAAGCTGGCGGCGATGCCTTCCTTATGATTTGTCCTTATGCTCCGCCCGCATTCTTTGCCGCATATTGGTCGTAGGCTTCCACCGCCTGCGCCGCATACATCACGCTCGGGCCCGCGCCCATGTAGATCGCCATACCGACGGTCTCCATCACCTCGTCGCGGGTCGCGCCATGTTTGCGCGCGGATTCGACGTGGAAGGCGATGCAGGGGTCGCAGCGGACGGCGACCGCAATGCCGAGCGCGATCAGTTCCTTCGTCTTCGTGTCGAGCGCTTTGGGCTGCGTCGCGGCCTGCGCCAGCGCCGAAAATCCCTTCATCGTGTCGGGCGCACCGAGGCGCAACTGTTTGACCAAGCTGGTCAGTTCCGCCGCGATATGCGGCCAATCTTTGTACATCGTCGTTACTCCTTGTTCGTTGTTTCGGATATTACCCTTTGTCCCGCATCAGGCGCGCCTTGTCGCGGGCCCAGTCGCGTTTCTTCTCGGTCTCGCGCTTGTCGTGGGTCTTCTTGCCCTTGGCGATACCGAGTTCCAGCTTGGCGATGCCTTTGGGCGTGAAATAGAGCTTGAGCGGGATCAGCGTCATGCCTTCGCGCTGGATGGCGATGGAGAGCTTCGCCGCCTCGCGCTTGTGGACCAGCAGCTTGCGCACGCGCCGCGGCTCGTGACCGAAGCGCGCCGCCTTGTTGTATTCCGGGATGTAGGCGTTGACCAAAAAAATCTCGCCGTCCTTGGCCTGGGCGTAGGATTCTCCGATGGTCGCCTTGCCGGCGCGCAGCGATTTGACCTCGGAGCCCATCAGCGCGATGCCCGCCTCCAGCGAGGATTCGATGTAATAGGAGAAGCGTGCCTTGCGGTTGTCGGCGACGATCTTGCGGTCGTCGTCTTTTTTCTTCGCCATGTCAGGCTTTCGTAACCCCGGCCGCTTCCATTGCGGCGCGCACGGTGGCGCGCGCCCTCTCGGTTGCGGCGACCAGCGGCAGGCGCACTTCGTCGGTGCACAGACCGAGCTGCGATACGGCGTATTTCACCGGCGCGGGGCTGGGCTCGCAGAACAAGGCGTCGTGCAGCGGCATCAGGCGCGCCTGGAGCGCCAACGCAGTCGAATAGTCTTGCTTGTGGCAAGCATTCTGGAAATCGGCGCAGAGCTTCGGCGCGACGTTGGCCGTCACCGAGATGCAGCCTTGCCCACCCTGCACCATGTACGCCAGCGCCGTGCCGTCCTCGCCGGAGAGTTGAATCCAGTTCTTGCCGCACGCCGCGCGCTCGCGTAGCGGCCGCGCCAGATTGGCGGTGGCGTCTTTGACGCCGACGATGTTCGGAATTTTGGACAGCCGTCCCATCGTCTCGACCGAAACCTCCACGATCGTACGACCCGGGACGATATAGACGATAATCGGGATGTCGACCGCCTCGGCGATGGCGGCGTAGTGGCGGTACATCCCTTCCTGCGACGGCTTGTTGTAGTAGCCCGTGACCGAGAGAACCGCGTCGGCACCGACCTCCTTGGCATGGCGGGTGAGCGCGATGGCCTCCACGGTCGAATTGGATCCCGCACCGGCGATCACGGGCACGCGGCCCGCCGCCTCGGCCACGCAGATCTCGACCACGCGCATGTGTTCTTCATGGCTGAGCGTCGGCGACTCGCCGGTCGTGCCGCAGGGCACCAGTCCGTGACTGCCTTGCGCGATGTGCCAGGAAACCAGCCGGCGGAACGCCACTTCATCCACACCGCCGCCCTTCATGGGCGTGATGAGGGCTGGAAAGGAGCCGTTGAAATCGTCGGGCGCGAAAGACATGGTCGATACTCGTTGGATTTCGGCCAAAATACAGGCCACAGCGGTCAGAGCAAGTCGCGGGCACACAATTCCAGTTTGTCTGGCGCGGGCGGTGCGGCACCGCTATTGTGATTTGGTTTCGCCGATTGCTGCGAGCGCGAGCCCGTGAGTCTAATGTCCGATCGCCACCTCCCATTGCTGGTGACCGCCGTCCTATTGGCGGCGACTGCGGCTCAGGCGCAGGGCAACTTGCCCGAGGGTCTGCAACGGCAGGGCGGCGTCATTATGATGCAGCCGATTCCCGATTCCGATCAGCCGAGCGACGCTCAGCCCGCCGGTCCGATCGAGCATCAGGAAGGCGCCAGTCATGTGCTCAGCGCCGCCGACCACGACCTTTATGCCAAGGCGTTCGAAGCCGCCGACCGCGGCGACTGGCCGGCCGCGCGCGGCTTGGCGGGCCAGGGCCACGACGCGATGGCGACCAGGCTGGTCCAGTGGCGTTACCTGCTCGACAAGAACAGCGGAGCGTCGTTCGCCGACATCGACGCTTTCCTGAAGGCCAATCCGAGCTGGCCGCTGCGCACAACCTTGGTGGTGCGAGCCGAAGAAGCCCTCGATCCGGCGACCCCGCCGGCGGCCGTCATCGCCTGGTTCGCAGATCGCAATCCCCTCAGCGCGCTGGGGAAGATCCGCCTCGGCGACGCGATGATCGCAGCCGGTAAGCCCGCGGCCGGGCGCACGCTCGTGCGCGAGGGCTGGGCGGAAGGCAGCTTCCAGCCGGATCAGGAACTCGCCATCGTGCAGAAGGACGGTGCTTATTTCACGCCGGAAACCGACCGTCTGCGGCTGGACTATCTTCTGTGGCACGGCGACGTCGCCGGAGCGCGGCGCCAGATGGCCCGCGTCGACGACACGACCCAGCGGCTGGCCGCCGCGCGCATCGCGCTTAGCACGAACCCGCAAAACGCGAAAAAAATCGTGTCCGAGCTGTCCGCCGATCTTGTGTCCAGCCCGGCGCTTCTTTTCGACCGGGCCCGCGCCGCGCGGCTTACCGGCGACAACGACCGGGCGGAAGAGCTGATGTTGAGCGCGCCGCTCAAGACGCTTTCGGCGCTCCATCCGGAGCGCATTTGGGCGGAAGTCAGCATCGAAGTACGGCAAGCCTTGCAGGATGGCCGCAGCCGGACCGCCTACGAGCTGGCATCCGGCATGAATTTTTCCTCCGGCCTTCAGTTTTCCGACTCGCAGTTCCTGGCCGGCTGGATCGCGCTGCGTTTCCTCAAGGACCCTCGGACGGCGCTGGCCCATTTCAAGAAGCTGGAAGACGGAGTAACGCGCCCCATCAGTGTGGCGCGGGCACGCTATTGGCAGGGACGCGCCTACGAAGCGCTCGGCGACACTACTTCCGCTTGGCAACAGTACCGCGGTGCGTGCAAGGAGCCAGAGACATTCTATGGTCAGCTCGCGCTTACCCGCATCGACGCACAACCCATGATGCACGTGCGTGACATGGCAGCCGACGATCCGCCACAGGCCGCCTTCGAGAAAGACGACTTGGTCCGCGCCATGCGCGTCCTGGCCGATCTCGGTGCGCAGAATTATCTACGGGACTTCGCGCTGCGCTATCAGGAGCTTCATCCCGGCGCCGGATACGTGAAGCAGCTCGCCCAGGCGTTGACCGACATGGGCTTCCGCGACGTCGCGCTGAGGATCGCGAAAGTCGCCGGCTACGACGACATCGTGCTCCCGCGGTATTCCTATCCGGTGATTTCCATTCCGCCCTACCGCGGCCCGGACAGGGCGCCCGAACCGGCGCTGGTGCTGGGCCTCATTCGCCAGGAAACGGAATTCGATTCCGCATCGATCAGCAGTGCCGGGGCGCGAGGCTTGATGCAGATCATGCCCTCCACGGCGAGGCACACGGCGCGGATTGCCGACCTGCCTTACCGTCCGAACGATTTGATCGGCAATCAGACTTACAACATGCAGCTCGGCATGGCGGAATTCGCCGGCGATCTCAACGATTGGAATGGTTCGCTAATCCTGGCCACCGTCGCATACAATGCTGGGCCGACCAATGCGAAGAGGTGGATCGCGGCGTACGGCGATGCGCGCAGCCCAAACGTGGACCCCGTCGACTGGATCGAGGAGATCCCATTCGGTGAAACCAGGAACTACGTCCAGCGCGTGATCGAAAACCTGCAGATTTACCGCAATCGGCTCGCCGGGCACGATCTGCCCTTGCGCGTCCTGGCCGATCTTTACGGCCCGAACCAGCCGCCGGCCAAAGTGCTGGTCCATGCCCCGCCGCAGGCCGCGCCAGTGCCCGTTCCGACGCCTAAACCGGGCGAAAAGACCTCAACGGCCAATTAGTGGAATATTGAGAGCCATTCCCGCGCCAGACGCTGCGCCTCGGCGATTTGCGAAGGCACCATCTCGCGGGAAATCTGCGCGCGCCAGCTCTTGGCTTCTTCAATGCCCCTGAGCGCCGCCAGATTGAACCATTTGTGCGCCGCGACGTAATCGACGCCGACGCCTTGCCCCGTGGAATACGCCAACCCCAAATTATACAGAGCGTCCGCACGCCCCTGTTTCGCGGCGCTTTCGTACTGCGCCAGCGCGTCGATATCCATGCACGCCATCGCCCCAACTCTCCGTGTGCAGCCCCAATGCGCCCGGATCAAATCCAGGCGTGGCCGATGGTGTGCGGGAACAAGCTAAGGCGCGGTTAACACGCCTAAACCTTGGTATTCAGGTTTTGTTAATGGGGCGAACGGCAAGGAGGCGGTTGCCCCCAGAAACGGGCTGGCCGCGATCCCCAAGCGACGCCGTAGCGTCAATGCCCGGGAACCGCGGCCTTTGCCTTCGCCATCGGTTACTCCTAATCGCCTAAGCGGGAGCGACCGTGAAGTCCGCGCGCGCCGAAGCGGCGCGGCCGAAAATCGAAAGCCTATTTCTTCGCTTTCTTCTTCGACTTCTTCACCTTCTTCTTGGCGACCTTCTTCGTCTTCTTCTTTGCAACTTTTGGCATGAGTAGAGACTCCTCTTACGTTCGTCCGGGTCGGGCGACTCACGTTGCCCCCCAAAACGCGAATAATATGAGTAGGTTGCGCAATAGATTGCAATACTGGCCTATTCCCCGCGAAACGCCCCCTTTGCACTTATATCATAAAACATCGATTTTTACTGCATTAATCGGACTTCGTCTGTTTACTGACGAATTTTGCCAAAAATCGGACTTTCCAGGGACGATTGCTTGCAAATGCGCGAATCACCCGCCTTCGGGCAAACCGAGTCGCGCCTTCAAGATCGCATTCACGGCCGACGGGTTCGCTTTCCCGCCCGTCGATTTCATCACCTGACCGACGAACCAGCCGACGAGTTGCGGCTTCGCCTTTGCCGCTTCGACCTTGTCGGGATTCGCCACGATGACGGCGTCGACCGCCTTTTCGATAGCGTCCGTATCCGTCACCTGCTTGAGGCCACGTTCTTCCACGATGGCTCGCGGGTCGCCGCCGTCACTCCAGACAACGTCCAGAACGTCCTTGGCAATCTTTCCAGAGATGACGTCAGCGGAAACCATCTGGACGATTGCGCTGTTGGCGGCAGCCGGGACGGGCCCGTCCGCGATGGACAGCCCCGCCTTGTTGAGGCGTCCGAAATATTCGTTGTTCAGCCAATTCGCCGCCGCCTTGGCATCCGCACCTGCCGCCAGCATTGCCTCGAAATAGTCCGCGGTTTCCCTTTCGGCGACGAGAACCGTCGCGTCGTATGCCGATAGGCCCATTTGCATGAACCGCACCCGCTTCTCGTCCGGCAATTCCGGCAGCGAAGCGGCGATCTCGTCCACCAAAGCCTGGTCCAGCACCAGCGGCAGCAGATCGGGATCAGGGAAATAGCGGTAATCGTGCGCTTCCTCCTTGGAGCGCATCGAGCGGGTCTCGCCCGCCCTGGAATCGAACAGGCGCGTTTCCTGTTTGATGGTTCCACCTGCTTCCAGCACGTCGATCTGCCGGCGCGCCTCGAATTCGATGGCCTGGGCGATGAAGCGCATGGAATTGACGTTCTTGATCTCGCAGCGCGTGCCCAGTCCGGCACCCGGCTTACGCACGGACACGTTGACGTCGGCGCGCATGGAACCCTCGTCCATGTTGCCGTCGCAGGTGCCCAGATAGCGCACGATGGCGCGCAACTTCTTGAGGAACGCGGCCGCCTCTTCGCTCGAGCGCATGTCGGGCCTGGAGACGATTTCCATCAACGCCACGCCGGAGCGGTTAAGATCGACAAAGGAATGGTCGGGATGCTGATCGTGCAGGCTCTTGCCCGCGTCCTGCTCCATGTGCAGCCGCTCGATGCCGACACGGACGGTCTCCCCGCCGGCCAGATCGATGAACACCTCGCCCTCGCCGACGATGGGATTCTTGTATTGTGAAATCTGGTAGCCGGCCGGCAGGTCCGGATAGAAATAGTTTTTCCTGTCGAACACCGAAGTGAGGTTGATCTTGGCCTTCAGACCGAGCCCGGTGCGCACCGCCTGCTCGACGCACTTCTTGTTGATGACCGGAAGCATGCCGGGCATGGCGGCGTCGACGAAGCTCACCTGCGAGTTCGGATCGGCGCCGAATTCGGTCGCCGCGCCGGAAAACAGCTTGGCCGCCGACAGAATCTGGCAATGGACTTCCAACCCGACGACGATCTCCCACGGACCGGTGGACCCCTGAATGTACTTGGAGCGGGTCGCGCTCATGCGGCCCTCCACCATTTCTGCGGCTTGGCCGTGAAGTTCGCGGCGGTTTCCACCGCGCGGCCGACGCACAGGACGGTGGCTTCGTCGAAGGCTTTGCCGATGAGCTGAAGCCCCAAGGGCAGCCCCTCCGCCGTCAGACCCGCCGGCACGGACAAACCCGGCAGGCCCGCGAGATTCACTGTCACCGTGAACACGTCGTTGAGGTACATCGAGACCGGATCGGCCGTCTTCTCGCCGATGGCGAAGGCCGGCCCTGGGGTGGCGGGCGTCAGCAGCACGTCGCACTGGCGGAACGCTTCGGTGAAATCGCGCGCGATCAGAGTGCGCAGCTTCTGGGCACGGAGATAATAGGCATCGTAATAGCCCGACGAGAGCACGTAGGTGCCGATCAGGATGCGCCGCTTCACTTCCGGCCCGAATCCGTCCGCGCGGCTCTTCTCGTAGAGATCGACGATGTCGTGCACGTCCTTGGCGCGGCGGCCGTAGCGCACGCCGTCATAGCGGGCGAGGTTCGACGAGGCCTCGGCCGGAGCGACGATATAATAGGTGGGCAGCGCGTACTTGGTGTGCGGCAGGGAGACTTCCACGATCTCCGCGCCCTGGGCATTCAGCCATTGTGCGCCTTTGTTCCAGATCGCGTCGATCTCAGGCGGCGCGCCGTCCATGCGGTATTCCTTGGGAATGCCGATCCTCAGCCCCTTCACGCCGGATTCGAGGCCGGCTTCGTAATCGGGTACCGGTATATCAACGCTGGTCGAATCCTTCGGATCGACGCTCGCCATGGCCTTCAGTATGATTGCGGCGTCGCGCACGGTACGCGTCATCGGGCCCGCCTGATCGAGCGACGAAGCAAATGCGACGATGCCCCAACGCGAGCAGCGACCGTAGGTCGGCTTCATACCCACGGACCCCGTCACCGCCGCGGGCTGGCGGATCGATCCGCCGGTGTCGGTCCCTGTCGCCGCCAAGCACAAATTCGCGGAGACGGACGCGGCGGAACCGCCCGACGAGCCGCCCGGCACGAGTTTGGCGTTCGAACCGCGCGACCGCCAGGGGCTGATCACCGGTCCAAAATGGCTGGTCTCGTTCGACGAACCCATCGCGAACTCGTCCATGTTGGTCTTGCCGAGCAGCACCGCGCCCGCGTTCCACAGGTTCTGCGTCACGGTGGATTCGTAAGGCGGAACGAAGTTGGACAGGATGTTGCTGCCCGCCGTCGTGCGCACTCCCTTGGTGCAGAACAGATCCTTGATCGCAAGCGGCAGGCCTTCGAGCGGCCGGACTACGCCTTTGGCGAGGCGCGCGTCGGACTCGGACGCCATGGCGGCTGCGCGCTCGGGTGTCTCGGTGACGAAGGCGTTGAGCGGGCGCGCCGCCTCAACGGCCTTGATGAATGCCGCCGTCAGTTCGAGCGAGGAGATTTTCTTGGCGGCGACGGCCTCACGCGCTTCGGCCAAGCTGAAATCGGTCGGATCGGTCGGAAGCGCCATCACTCCACCACCTTGGGCACGACGAAGAAATGGTCTTCGCCTCCAGGCGCGTTGGCCATCAGGGCGTCAGCGTTGTCGCCTTCGGTCACGACGTCTTCGCGCATCTTCAGACGCTGCTCGACCACACTGGTCAACGGGGCGACGCCCTCGACGTCCACTTTCTTGAGTTGTTCTACCCAGGCCAGGATGCCGTTCAGTTCCCGCACCATGGGTTCTACGCGCTCTTCCTCCAGCGCCAGCCGGGCGAGCCGGGCGATGCGCCGGACGGTGTCCTTGTCAACGGACATGGGGGCCGTGCCATGCTAAGAATTCGCACCTTGCTAGCAACCGGGGGCAGGGCTGGCAAGCGACACGAGGTCCATACGGGCATGCACATAGGAATTGGGCGAAGATGATACCTCGATTGTTATCCCGGACGGCGAGCGACGCGAGGCGTTCCGGGACTCACAGCGAGACGTCCCAGTGGGTCCCGGTTCTCGCGAACGTTCGGCCGGGATGACAGTCATGGCTGTCCTCAGCTTCCCAGCTTTCAAATCCGCCCTCTTCCCCCGCACGCGTCTGCTTGGCCTGGACCTCGGCGAAAAGACGATCGGGCTGGCGCTGTCCGACACGCTATTGACCATCGCCACACCAATGGAAACGCTGAAGCGGGGGACGTTCACGGCCGATGCCGCGAAGCTGGAGGAGATCATCGCCGGTCACGGCGTCGGCGGGCTGGTGATCGGCCTGCCTCTCAACATGGACGGCAGCGAGGGGCCTTCGGCGCAATCGGCCCGCGCCTTCGCGCGCAACTTCGCGGCGCGCAGCCCACTGCCCGTCGCGCTTTGCGACGAACGGCTCTCCACCGCCGCGGTCACGCGCACGCTGCTGGAAGCGGATGCATCGCGCAAGCGCCGCGCCGCGCTCGTGGACAAAATGGCGGCGGCCTATATCCTACAAGGCGCGCTCGACCGCATGCGGCACCTGGGGGAAAAATGAACGCGGACAGTGCCGCCGACGATCGTCCCGCGAAAATCCGTTGGTTGCCGCCCGGCCTGCGACCGCCCGAGGGCATGACGATACGCCAGGAGCGCGTGTTCCTGCTGGTCGGCGCGGCGGCCTTGTTCGGCGGCTACGACACGAACGTCTTCAGTTTCACGGTTCCCCAGATCCAGGTGAGCCTCCACATCCCGGAGGATGCCGTCGGCCTCACCCTCTCGTTTTTCCGTCTGGCGGCAGTCGGCGCCCTGATGCTGGCTTGGTCCGCCGATCTTGTCGGGCGGCGGCGGCTGCTGCTGTTCACGATCTTCGGACAGGGATTGGCAACGCTCGCAACGGCCTTTGCACAAGACTACACGCTGTTCGTCTGGTCCCAGATTGCGACGCGCGTCTTCGGCTATGCCGAGGAGATGTTGTGCTACGTCGTTATCGCGGAGGAAGTTGCGGCCGTCGCGCGCGGCTGGGCGAACGGCACGCTGGCGGCGATGTATTACGCCGGCGGCGGCGTCGCGTCCCTTGTGTTCGCGGGGATCGCCTTCCTGCCTTACGGCTGGCGCGCGATGTATGTGATCGGGGCAATTCCGATCCTGCTGGTGGGATTCCTGCGCCGACGCCTGCCCGAAACCAGCCGCTTCGAAGTGCGCAAAAAGGAGGTGCGGAAACTCTCCTCGCGGCTGGCGGGTGCGTTCGACATGACGCGGCGGCTGGCCCACGAACATCCGCGCCGGCTGGCGACGCTCCTGATCGCGATGCTCGCCTACGGCTTTGCCATCTGGCCCGCGGCCGTTCTCGGCCAGAAATACCTGCAGGATGTGCTGCACTTCACGCCGCCCCAGACCACGATGCTGATCCTGCCTGGCGGGCTGCTCGCCGTCACGTTCAACATCCTCGCCGGACGCCTCAGCGATTGGATCGGGCGAAAAACCGTGATCTTCGCAGCCTTGTTCATTGCGACCGCGAGCTTCGGGACTTTCTACAGCGGCATCCATTGGCAGTATGTCGGGTTAATGTGGGTTCCGGGTTTCTTCGGATTCCTTTGCGCCGATTCCCTATTCGCTGGACTTTCCGCCGAAATATTCCCCACGGCCTATCGCGCCACCGTGGCGGGTCTGCGCTACGTGGTTAGCATTCTGTCTGGAGCGGTCAGCCTGGCGCTCGAGGGTCCGCTTTACGATGTGCTGGGCGGGCACGGGCCGGCGCTCATGCTTTTGCTGGGGACCATGCCCATCGCGATGATCGCGCTCCTGCGCCTTCCCGAACCCGCCGGCCGCACCCTGGAAGACGTCGCCGCCGAACCCGACCAGAAAAAATTTCGGCCTCCCCCTTGAACCGACAAGGTCGAATGACCATTTCTCCTAAATCAGGGAAATTGTGAACGGAACATAAGCAGCGCTTGCCCCACCCCCGGGTCATGCCTATAAGCCGGGTTTCGATGAGCCCGGCCCAAGCCGCAACGCCAATCCTCAAATCAAGCCATCTGCTTGGAATCGAAGGCCTTTCGGTCGGCGAGATCACCGCCCTGCTGGATCTGGGCGATGAATACGTCACACTCGGTCGCGCCAAGGAGAAGAAGTCGCCGCTGTTGAAGGGCCGCACGGTCATCAACCTGTTCTTCGAGCCGTCCACGCGCACTCAAAGCTCGTTCGAACTGGCGGGCAAGCGTCTGGGCGCCGACGTGATGAACATGTCGGTGCGCACTTCGTCGGTCAGCAAGGGCGAGACGTTGATCGACACCGCGACCACGCTTAACGCTATGCGGCCGGACATCCTCATCGTGCGTCATCAGGATTCTGGCGCGTCCGAAATGCTGGCGCGCAAGCTCGATTGTTGCGTGGTGAATGCCGGCGACGGCAGTCACGAACATCCGACCCAAGCATTGCTTGACGCACTGACCATCCGGCGCCGCAGACGCAGTTTCGAGGGACTGACGGTGGCGATTTGCGGCGACGTGCTGCACAGCCGCGTGGCGCGTTCCAACATCCATCTTCTGTCGAAGATGGGCGCGCGGGTCCGCCTGGTTGCGCCGCGCACTCTGCTGCCGGCGGAGGCAGATCGCCTGGGCGTGGAAATCTTCACGGATATGCGCGAAGGGTTGAACGGTGCGGACATCGTGATGATGCTGCGGCTGCAGATGGAGCGCATGACGGGCGCCTTTGTCCCTTCGACGCGCGAGTATTTCCGCTTCTGGGGGCTCGACCGCGAGAAGCTCGCCTTTGCCAAGCCGGGCGCGCTGGTGATGCATCCCGGTCCGATGAATCGCGGTGTGGAGATTGACTCCGCCGTGGCCGACGACATCGAGGTGAGCCTGATCCACGAACAGGTCGAGATGGGCGTCGCCATCCGCATGGCGGTGCTGGACGCGCTGTCGCGCGGGCTGGCGGCGCAAGGACGCAACGCGCCATGAGCAATAGGCGAACTGTCTTCTGCAATGCGCGGCTGATCGACCCTGCCAGCGGGCTCGACGCCAAGGGCGGGTTGCTGGTGGAGAACGGCAAGATTGCGGACATCGGCCCGCGCCTGTTCGGCGACGCCGAACGCGGCGATCCCGAGACCATCGACTGCAAAGGATTGGTGTTGGCGCCAGGTCTGATCGACATGCGCGTCTTCACCGGCGAGCCGGGGAGCGAGCATCGCGAGACGCTGGAATCCGCGAGCCGCGCAGCCGCGGCGGGCGGCGTCGCCACCATAATCGTCATGCCGAACACCGATCCGGTGATCGACGAGCCGTCGTTGGTGGATTTCATTCGCCGGCGCGCGCAGGCGACAGCGTCGGTGCGCGTCGCGCCGATGGCCGCGCTGACCCGCCATCTGGCGGGCGAAGTGATGACCGAAATGGGCCTGCTCAAGGAAGCGGGCGCGGTGGCGTTCACAGACGGCGACCGCACCATCGCCAATGCGCGCGTGCTCCGCCGGGCGCTGGCTTACGCCTCCACCTTCGGAGCACTCGTGGTCGGCCATGCCGAAGATCCCGATCTCGCCGAAGGTACTTCGGTGACCGAAGGCGAATATGCGATGCGGCTCGGGCTTCTCGCCGCGCCGTCCGCCGCTGAAACGATGATCGTGGAGCGAGACATCCGTCTCGTGGAACTGACCGGCGCGCGCTATCATTTCGGACAGATTTCCTGTCGCGCCTCGCTTGAGGCGATTGCGGCGGCCAAGAAGCGCGGATTGCCGATCACCTGCGCCGTCGCGGCTCATCATCTGGCGCTGAACGAACTGGACGTGGGCTCCTACTACACATTTATGAAGGTGAAACCGCCGCTGCGCTCCGAGGCCGACCGCGCCGCGATGGTGGAAGGTGTCGCCAGCGGCGCGATCGATGTGATCGTCTCCAGCCACGATCCCCAGGCCGCTGACACCAAGCGCCAGCCTTTCGCACAGGCGGCCTTCGGCGCAGTGGGACTGGAAACCTTGCTGCCCGTGGCTCTCGGGCTCGCGCACGACGGCCGTGCCGACCTTGCCCATGTCCTGAAGGCACTCACCGCGACACCTGCCTCGATCCTCGGCCTCAATGCAGGGACATTGGCCAAGGGCGCGCCGGCCGATCTCGTCCTGATCGATCCGGATGCGCCCTTCGTCGCCGATCCCGACAGGCTACATTCGCGTGCACGCAACACGCCGTTCGAAGGTCGGAAATTCCAAGGCCACGCCGTGATGACCTTCGTCGGCGGAGAATGCATCTACGACCGTTCGGCCGAGGCGAGGAAATGTTCCTAAGCGCGCCCATTTCGTGGCCCGACGTACTGCTTTCCACAGCGTTCGGCTACCTGTTGGGCGCGATCCCGTTCGGCGTCGTCGTCACGCGGCTCGCCGGCCTGGGTGACGTGCGCAAGATCGGCTCGAGAAACATCGGCGCGACCAATGTCCTGCGCACGGGGAATAAATGGGCGGCTGCCCTTACCTTGCTGCTCGACGGCGGCAAAGGCGCCGCCGCCGTGTTGATCGCAAACGCCTATTTCGGAATCAACGGTGCGGCGGTGGCGGGGACCGCAGCGATCTTCGGCCACATCTTCCCGGTCTGGCTGCGCTTCAAGGGCGGCAAAGGCGTGGCGACGTTCATCGGCGTGATGCTCGCCGCCGATTGGCAGGCCGGATTGCTGGTGATCGCAACCTGGCTGGCCGTTGCCTATCTCTCTAAAATATCGTCGTTGTCGGCGCTGGTCGCAGCGGCACTGGCACCGGCCTATACCATTGCGCTCGGCAATCTGCCTTACGCCTTGCTGGCGCTGATTCTGGCGATCGTCATTTTCATCACTCATCACGAGAACATTCATCGGCTGTGGCGCAGCGAGGAACCGCGCATCGGAAGCGGAAAAAGCGGTGACTGACCGTCCCCTTTCAAACCGCGAACGCCGCGACTGGCTCAGGCTGGCGCGGGCGCCGAACGTTGGACCGGTCACCTTCGCACAATTGCTGGCGCGGTTCGGTTCGGCGTCTGCCGCGCTCGAACAAGTCCCGCGCCTCGTGCGCCGCGGCGGCGGCGATGCCGCCAAGCTGCCGAGCGACGCCGACGCGGGCCGCGAGATCGAGGCGCTGGCGAAGCTTGGCGGCCGTCTGATCGCCTCGATCGAACCGGATTATCCGCGCGGATTGGCGGCGCTGGAGGCGCCGCCGCCCATCATCGCCGCGCTCGGCCACGAGACGTTTCTGAGACGCGAAATGATCGCCGTTGTCGGCGCGCGCAATGCGTCCGCACTCGGGCGCAAACTGGCGAGCCGATTGGCCACCGATCTTGGCGCGGCCGGCCTTGTAGTGGTCTCCGGAATGGCGCGCGGCATCGATACGGCCGCGCACGAAGGCGCGCTGGCCAGCGGCACCTGTGCGGTCGTCGCAGGCGGAATCGACATTGTCTATCCGCCGGAGAACGCGTCCCTCTACGAGCGCATCAAGGCTGAAGGCGTCATCGTCTCGGAAATGCCCTTTGGCCAGCCGCCTCAGGCGCGTCACTTTCCGCGCCGCAACCGGATCATCTCGGCATTGGCGCGCGGCGTGGTCGTTGTCGAAGCGGCGGAAGGATCGGGTTCGCTCATCACGGCCAACTACGCGCTGGAGCAGAACCGCGAAGTCTTCGCCGTACCCGGATCGCCGCTCGATCCGCGCGCTAAAGGCGCCAACCGGCTGTTGCGCCAAGGCGCCGTGCTGACCGAAACCGCAGATGACGTGTTGTCGGTCCTCAAGCCGATTCTGGGCGGCACGTTCCAAGAGCCGGCGCGGGGCCTGGGCGATGGTCCGACGGCGGGCGAACCTACGGACGCCGAAGCAAGCCGCATCCGGTCGGCGATAGAAGAGGCCCTTGGTCCCGCGCCGGTCGCGGTCGACGAGCTGATTCGTCTGGTCGGTGCGCCGGCGCCGGCGGTCCTGACGGTCGTTCTGGAGCTCGAACTAGCCGGACGGCTTGGCCGTCACCCCGGCAACCGGGTGTCCTGGTTGTGACCCGTGCCGAGCGACTTGGCTTCTATGGCCGCCAGCTCCAATAGGTGCGCGAGCAGGATCTGCTTCTGTTGAAGTGCAATTTTTCTAAGAGATTCAAGGGTGTCTCTCGTATAGAGCGCTGTCTGCGCGGGTGCCATCTCCGAAAGTATTCTGCCATTGCTTTGCTGGGGCACGTTCATCATCGAGCTTCCCATCATGATGATCTCGCCACAAATATATGGTTTCTATGACACATTACAACCAAAAGTTATGTAGTAATTAAATTAGCGTTCTATAAGTTGTCCCTTAGTGCGAGATGTTCTCAGATGGTGCCTCTATAGGTCAAAATTCACCGGATCGACATCCATCCGATCCTAAATCACGCGTTGACACCGCTCCGTCGGGTACATCAGTGTCCGCCGACCCTAAGAACCGCTGAAGTGACGGTTTCCGCGGTTCCCGGCTCTGCCGCGGCGCGCGGAGACTGCAAGAGCATCATATCGAATGAACGTTCTCATTGTTGAATCGCCGGGCAAGATCAAGTCGATCAGCAAGTATCTTGGCCCCGGCTACAAAGTCCTTGCCAGTTTTGGCCACATCCGCGACCTCCCCTCGAAGGACGGCTCGGTCAAGCCGGACGACGACTTCGCCATGACCTGGCACGTCGACGAGCGTGCCCAGAAACGCATCAAGGACATCGCCGACGCCCTGAAGAATGCCGACAAGCTGATCCTGGCCACCGACCCCGACCGCGAAGGCGAAGCGATTTCCTGGCATGTCCTGGAGGTTCTCAAACAGAGGAAGGCGCTGGGCAAGGCCCATATCGAGCGCGTGGTGTTTAACGCCGTGACCAAGGCGGCCGTGCTCGATGCCATCGCCAACCCGCGCGCGATCAACGAAGAGCTGGTCGATGCGTACCTCGCGCGCCGCGCGCTCGATTATCTGGTGGGTTTCACCCTGTCGCCGGTCCTGTGGCGCAAGCTGCCCGGCGCACGCTCGGCGGGGCGCGTGCAGTCGGTGGCGCTGAGACTCGTCTGCGAGCGCGAAATCGAGATCGAGCTGTTCCGGCCGCAGGAATACTGGACCATCGATACCGAGGTCCGCGCGCCGGCCGGCGCCTTCTCCGCAAGGCTCTTCCACCTCGACGGCAAGAAGCTGGACAAGCTTTCGCTTGGCAACGAAGCTGACGCCAAGCGCGCGGTGGCGGCGATCGAGAAAGGTCGTTTCGCCGTCGGCAGCGTCGAAAGCAAACCGGTCAAGCGCCATCCCTCGCCGCCATTCATCACCTCGACGCTGCAACAGGAAGCTTCGCGCAAACTCGGATTCGCCGCCAAGCGAACCATGCAGATCGCCCAGGGGCTGTACGAAGGTGTCGATCTGGGCGGCGAGTCCGTCGGCCTCATCACCTATATGCGTACGGACGGCGTGACGATCGACGCCGCCGCCGTTCACGAAGCGCGCGAGATGATCGCCGGGCGCTACGGCAAGAAATACGTACCGCATGCCCCGCGCCATTACACCAGCAGGGTGAAGAACGCGCAGGAAGCGCACGAAGCCATCAGACCCACCGGCTTCCACCGTTCGCCGGAAAGCGTTTCGCGTTTTCTCGATTCCGACCAGGCGCGCCTCTACGAACTGATCTGGAAACGCGCCGTTGCCAGCCAGATGGAAAGCGCCGAACTGGAGCGCACGACAGTGGACGTCGTTTCCGCCGACCGGCAGATCACCTTGCGAGCGACCGGCACGGTGATTTTGTTCGACGGCTTCCTCACGCTTTATCAGGAGGGCCAGGACGACGAGGAAGACGAGAACGGCGCCAAGCTGCCGCGCGTCGCAGCCGGCGACGCCGCCCAGATCGAAAAAGTTCTTCCCGCGCAGCATTTCACCGAGCCGCCACCACGCTATTCCGAGGCCAGCCTGGTGCGCAAGCTGGAGGAACTCGGCATCGGCCGGCCTTCCACCTACGCCACCATCCTGTCGGTGCTGCGCGACCGCGCCTATGTGCGCATGGATCGCGGGCGCTTCATTCCGGAAGACAAGGGGCGCATCGTTACGGCGTTTCTCACCAGCTTCTTCCGCCATTACGTCGAGTACCGCTTCACCGCCGATCTCGAAGAGAAACTCGACGAGGTCTCCGCCGGCGAACTTAACTGGAAGCAGCTTCTGCGCGATTTCTGGAAGGATTTTTCCGCTGCCGTCGCCGAGACCAGGGACCTGAAAATCTCGCAGGTCATCACCGAGCTCGACGAAATCCTCGGCCCGCATATCTTTCCGGCGGGCGCCGACGGCGCCGATCCGCGCATCTGCCCGACCTGCGGCACCGGCCGGTTGAGCCTCAAGCTCGGCAAGTTCGGCGCCTTCGTCGGCTGCTCGAACTATCCCGAATGCCGCTACACGCGCCAGCTCGGCCAGAAGCCTGGCGAAGGCAATGGCGAACCGCAGCCGCTTGGTGTTTTCCCCGCCACCGGCGAACAGATCACGCTTCGCAATGGCCGCTTCGGCCCCTATGTGCAGCTCGGCGAAGGCGAGAAGCCGAAGCGCGCCAGCCTTCCAAAGGGCAGCGATCCGTCGAACGTCGAACTGGAACTCGCCATCAAGCTGCTATCTTTGCCGCGCGAAGTGGGAAAACATCCCGAAAGCGGCGAACCGATCACGGCGAATTTCGGCCGCTACGGGCCTTACGTCGCCCACAACGGAAGTTATGCGTCGCTCGAATCTCCGGACGACGTCTTCACCATCGGTCTCAACCATGCCGTCACGGTGCTTGCCGAGAAAAAGGCGCGCGGCTTCGTAAGACGCGGCCCGGAGCCGCTGAAGGAATTGGGCGCGAACCCGAACGGCGGCGCGGCCATCAAACTTATGAAGGGACGTTTCGGTCCCTACGTGACGGACGGCTCAGTCAACGCGACGGTTCCCAGAGGCAACAATCCGATGGAACTGACGCTCGATGCCGCACTGGGCCTGATCGCGGAACGCGCAGCCAAAGGCCCTCCAAAGAAGGGCGGCAAGGCGAAGGCAGAGAACCGGCCGGAGAAAAAAACGAAAGCGCCGGCCAAGAAGAAATCCGCAAAGCGTAAATCCGTGCGCGCCGGCAGATAGCCGTGCCTCGAAAGCAACAAGGAAAACCCGCGCCACCCATCGACCGGGCGCGCGTGCTCGAAACGCTGGCGGCAAAGCCCGGCGCCACCAAACGCGACCTGTCGCGCCTGTTGGGCATCAAAGACTCGGACCGCATCGCGCTGAAACGCATCCTCAAGGAGCTGGAGGCCGACGGCTTGCTGGAAGGCAACCGCAAGCGCGGCTATACGCAACCCGGCGCCCTGCCCGATGTGACGGTATTGGAAATCACCGGCCAGGATCCGGACGGCGAATTGTTGGCGCGCCCGCAACGCTGGGAAAGTAACGAAGAACCGCCGCAGATCGTGGTCGTGCCGGGCGAAGCGGACGCAGCACTAGGACGCGGCGAACGCATCCTGGCGCGTTTGTCCAAAGGCCCGGACGGCTACGAAGCGCGCGTCATCAAGCGGCTGGGCGCCAGCGCCCATCATGTGCTGGGCGTGGTGCGGGTGTCGGGGCAAGGCGTGCACATCGCCCCCATCGACCGCAAGAGCCGTACCGAGTTCTCCGTCGATGCGCGCGACCGTGCGGGCGCCGAGAACAACGAGCTGGTGCTGGCCGAACCCATCGCCGGGCGCGCCTCAGGGTTTCCCCGCGCGCGCGTGGTGGAACGTATCGGCAGCATGGACGCTCCCAAAGCCGTCAGCCTGATCGCCATCCACGCCCACGGCATCCCGACGGATTTTCCCAAGGAGGTGTTGGACGAAGCCGAGCGTGCCACGCCCGCCGATCCGCGTGGACGTACCGATTTGCGCGTTATTCCGCTGGTCACCATCGATCCCGAGGATGCGCGCGACCACGACGATGCGGTCTGGGCCGGCCCCGATCCCGATCCTGCCAACAAGGGCGGGCACATCACCCTCGTCGCCATCGCCGATGTCGCGCACTATGTAACACCGGGTTCCGCGCTCGATCGCGAAGCCTACAAGCGCGGCAATTCCGTCTATTTCCCCGACCGCGTGGTGCCGATGCTGCCCGAGCGGCTGTCCGCCGATCTGTGCTCGCTGAAGGAAGGCGTCGACCGGGCCTGCCTCGCCGTGCGCATGGTGTTCGACGCCAACGGCCGCAAACGTCGCCATGAATTCCTGCGCGCGACCATGCGCTCCGCCGCGCGGCTGACCTATGCGCAGGCGCAGCGCTTCTTCGACGGCAAGCCGGATGCGCCGCTGTCGCTCATCGCCAAGGAAACAGCGGCGGCGCTGTTGCCCATCGCCAAAGAGACGCTGTCCGCGCTGTGGGCGGCATATCGCACGCTGGTAAAGGCGCGCGAGGCCCGCGATCCGCTCGACCTCGATCTGCCGGAGCGACGCATCGAGATCAGCGCCGACGGCAAGGTCGCCTCCATCGCCTTCCGCGAGCGGCTGGAATCCATGCGCCTGATCGAAGAGTTCATGGTGCTGGCCAATGTGGCGGCCGCCGAGACGCTGGAAAAGGCGCGCATGCCGCTGATCTATCGCGTGCACGAAGAGCCTTCCAAGGAAAAACTGTTCGCGTTTTCCGATTACCTGCGCACCATCGGCGTGAATTTCGCCAAGGGCCAGGTGATGAAGCCCGGCGTCTTCAACCGCATCCTGGAGAATGCGAAAAGCGGGCCGCACGAGAAGGTGATGAACGACGTCGTGCTGCGCACCCAGGCCCAGGCGATCTACGACCCCAACAATCTCGGCCATTTCGGACTGAACCTGGCGAAATACGCGCACTATACCTCGCCGATCCGGCGCTATGCCGACCTGATCGTGCACCGCGCATTGATCCGCGCGCTGAAGCTGGGCGGCGGCGAGCTGACCGACCGCGAGACGCAGCGGCTGGGCAAGATTGCCGAGCACATCTCCATGACTGAGCGGCGCGCCATGGCGGCCGAGCGCGACTCCACCGACCGCTACGTCGCCGCCTTCATGCAGGACCTCGTGGGCGCGCGGTTCGAGGCGCGCATCACCGGCGTCACGCGCTTCGGCCTGTTCGTGCGGCTGGCGGACACCGGCGCGGAAGGGTTGCTACCCGTGCGTTCTCTGGGCTTGGAATATTTCCGTCACGACGAGCGCCGCCATGCTCTGGTCGGCGACCGTACCGGCACGACCTACTCGCTCGGCGATACCCTGCGCGTTCGTCTCGCCGAAGCCGCGCCGCTGACCGGCGGCCTGCGCTTCGATCTGGCGGAAGCGGGTGCGCTTAACACAATAACCCGCCGCCCCGCCGTCGTCCGCCCGCGCTCCAAACGGCGGCGTTGAAGCCGAGGGGCCAAACCGCCGGATGACACCAGCCCTGCTGCCGGCGTGGATAGCAGCCTTTGGGAGATTGGTGATATTGTGAAGGTGGTCGAGGAGTGGGAAGAAAATGGTGATAACAAATAATACGAGTCTCATTTTGGAGCTGTGGCGATTGCGTTGCCTTCGTTCTAGCAGACTATTTTATGTTGCTTCGGAACGGTTTGGGGCGCGGGAAAAGATATTGACACTAGGAAATCTGATGTCCTCCATTCTTGTATTATTCATCAGTCTTGGACATTCGCTGGTCAATCTCAACGGAAATCAGGTTAGTTTTGCGATTGCATTGGCGAGCGCGATTGTCGTTATCACGTCAGCATCACAATATTTTCTCGGCTATGGAAAAAATGCGACCGAGTATGGAGATGCAGGTGCGCGCTACGCAGCCATGAACCGGGTTATCGAGAGGCTAACAGCTGCTACTCCTGATGAATCCGATATTGAGACTGTGCAAAAACAACTAGATGAGTTGGGAAAAACGACCACAGTGCTCCCAAGGGGTATTTGGAAACGCGCTACCCCTCTCAATCAGCAAATTGAAAAGCTTGAAAATGAGCTTTTTGCCAAAATTCATACCGCTTAAAATCAAACTGACCCACTATCCTATTTCCCCCCACCTTGACATCCGAGCCACCCTGGCTAGGTTACGCCCCCTTTGACGGGCTTTAAGGAGTACCCCCATGGCGAAGCCGACAACGGCCAAAATCCGGCTCAACAGCGAGGGCGGTACCGGCTATTTCTACGTCACCAAGAAGAACACGCGCACCATGACGGAGAAGTTCTCCATCAAGAAGTACGACCCCGTCCTGCGCAAGCACGTCGAGTTCAAGGAAGGCAAGATCAAGTAGCCGCGCCCTTCCGCACCGCCTCCACCTTCTCGACGAACGGCAGCATGAACCCGTGCAGCAGCGGGATGACGCTCAGCGGCATGTCGTGACCCCAGCCGGCGATCTCGTGATATTGCGCACCCGAGATGCACTCAGCGAGCTGCCGGCCATGCGCGCTGGGCAGCAGCGTGTCGGCGCTTCCGTGCAGCACCAGCGCCGGCAGTTTCAGCGCCTTGAGCCGCTCGCCGCGCGGCGTGGCCGCCAGGATCGCCGCCCAGTGACGCAGCGCGCCTTCCGGGTAGTAGCAGCGGCCGTAGGCGCGTTCGATCACCGCCGCCGCCTTTTCCTCGTCGATCGCAAATGCGGTCGAGGCATACGCCCGGCGGCCTTTCAGCGTGTGGGCGATCACCGAGGCGCGGTCGTGCGCGGGCGAAGGCGTCGTCAGCGCCAGATGCGCCTCGGTCGACGACGGCGGCAGGCCGGCATCGCTGGTGGTGGAGAATATCGCGATCAGCGAACGCGCCTTTTCGGGATGCTCCAGCGCCACAAGTTGCGCAATCATCCCGCCCATCGAGACGCCGCAGATATGCGCGCTGTCGATGCGCAGGGCATCGAGCAGGCCCGCCGCATCGGCTGCCATGTCGGAGAGGAAATAGGGAACCTCGGGCTTGCGGCCGGCGCGTACCGCCGTGATGACCGCTGCCGGATCGGGAATCTGACCGTCCCATTTCTGCGTCAGGCCGACGTCGCGATTGTCGAAACAGATGACGCGCAAGCCCGCCTTTGCCAGCCCGTCGATGAACTCCTCCGGCCAGGCGATGAGCTGCTGGATGAAGCCGTGGATCAGCAGGAGCGGCACCCCGTCCCGCGGCCCGAACGCCTCGTATGCCATGTCGATGCCGTTGGCGCGGATTCTGGCCATATCGGTCCCTCGTTTCCTCTGGGCGGTCCTTATCGGTCCGCGCCGCTTCCTTGACAAGATGTCAGTTGCGCCGGAGCCTATGTTGTCCTTGCCGCACGCTGGATACCGCATGAGCGCCTTTGTCGTCGTCAACCCGAATTCCGGCAACGGCAGAACCGGCCGCGACTGGCAACGGATGGAAAAGGCGCTGTCGGCCATCTACCCTTACATGTCGGTCGCCTTCACGCGGGGGCGCGTGGACGCGGCCACGCTGGTCTCGAACGCATTGCGCGAAGGCCACCACGAGATCGTCGCGGTGGGTGGCGACGGCACGGTCAACGAAGCCGTCAACGGGTTCTTCGATGCCGGCGGCGCGGTTTCGCCCGATGCTGTGTTGGCTTTCGTCGACAGCGGGACCGGAGGCGATTTCAGAAAGGCGTTCGGCATCGCCGAAAGCGGGGCCGAAGCCGTCGAGCGTCTCAGGAATGCCGGCGTTCGCCCGATCGACGTGGGCCGCGTGTCGTTCCTGTCCAAGAACGGCATGGCGCGCAGCCGCATCTTCGCCAACATCGCCTCCTTCGGCGTGTCCGGAAAAATCGTCGATTCCGTCAACCGTGCGGTGATTTCGAAACTGTTTGGCGGCTCGTTCGCCTTCGCACTCCACAGCGCGCTCGGCATTTTGACCTATCGCGGCCGCAAGGTGCGTCTCATTGTCGACGACGCCTATGACGAGATCGCCACAATATCGACTGTCGCTGTCGCCAACGGCCGCTGTTTCGGCGGCGGCATGCAGATCGCACCCAATGCCAGGCTTGACGACGGATTGTTCGACGTCGTCATTATCGCAGACACGCCGAAAAGGCAGGCTCTCGCAGACATGAAACTCATTTACACTGGCGAGCATCTTGGAAATCCCAACGTACGGGTGATCCGCGGTCGCAAAGTCGTGGCGGCGCCCGTCGCCGAAACACGCGGCCGGCCGGTGCTGATCGAGACCGACGGCGAAGGCGTGGGCCGGCTGCCGGCCACGTTCGAGATTCTGCCCCGGGCCCTGAATGTGCGATGCTGAGCAGCCAGAGGGGCACATGGACGTCGATCGAACGAAAATCCGCTGGAACGGCTGGGGCTGGGCGGCGCACAAGGATGAGCTTGGCGCGCAAGAAGCCGTGTGGACGTGGCTGGCCGGCGAACTGGGCATGCCGGCCCTGTTGGCCACGCCGGCGCGACCGCTCGAAGACCTGTCGTTCCCGGCCCCGGCGCTTTATGCCGAAGATCGCCAGGCGCTGAATGCCATTGTAGGCGCCGACCGCGTGCGCGACGACGCTTACGAGCGCGCGTTCCACGCGCTCGGCCGCAGCTATTACGACCTGTTGCGGTTGCGCGCGGGCGAGTTGTCGCTCGCGCCGGACGCGGTCGTGTATCCGCGCGGAACCGAGGAAGTCCTGGCGGTTCTGGCGCTCGCTGCCGACCACGGCATCGCCGTCATTCCGTACGGCGGCGGCACCAGCGTCGTCGGCGGCGTAACCGCCGCGCGCGGCGTGTTTCATTCCGCAATTACGCTCGATCTCTCGGCGATGGATCGCGTGATCGAAGTCGATCCCGTTTGCACAACCGCGACGGCGGAGGCCGGCATCTACGGGCCGGCGCTGGAAAAAGCGCTGCAGGCCAAAGGCTTCACGCTCGGACATCATCCTCAGTCTTTCGAATTCTCGACGCTGGGGGGCTGGATCGCCCACCGCGGCGCGGGTCAAGGATCGAACCGCTACGGGCGCGCGGAAGACTGGCTTGTGGGCGCCAAGCTCGCGACGCCGCGTGGGCTGCTCGTAACCGGTGATTTCCCCGCCTCCGCCGCCGGTCCGCAACTGAAGGACCTGATACCGGGCTCGGAAGGCGTTTTCGGAATCATCACCGAGGCAACGGTGCGCGTACGCGCGTTGCCGGCGGCCAGCGCGTATGTGGGCTACATGTTCCGCGATTTCGAAAGCGGCATGACCGCGCTACGCATGGCGGCGCAGGAAGGAGTCGCCGCCACGATGCTCCGCCTGTCGGACATGGAGGAAACCCGCTTCTTCCGCGTTTATGGGGCCATGGCAAAAAGACGGAGCCTGGCGCGGCGTTTCGCAGAGATGTATCTCGAGATGCGCGGGTTTGGCGAAAAAGCGTGCGCGTTGATCGCCGGGTTCGAGGGCAAGGCCGTCGCGCATGCGGCAAAGCAATTCGGCGCCATCGCACGCCGGCACGGCGCCTTGCCGCTCGGCCGCGGCATGGGCGAGCAGTGGCGTCGGACGCGCTTCCAGGCGCCGTACCTGCGCGATCCGATGCTGGATCGCGGCCTGGGCGTCGACACGCTGGAGACCGCCGCGAACTGGTCGAAGATCGGCACGCTCTATGCCGCGACGCGTGCCGCAATCGAGGCCGCCATCCTCAAGTCCGTGCCGCGCAACGGCGCCAAGGGCATCGTGATGTGCCATGTAAGCCATTCCTACGCGGACGGCGCCAGCCTGTATTTCACGGCCATATTCCCGCGCGTGCTCGACGGCGACATTGCTCAGTGGAAGGCGATCAAGCAGGCGGCAAGCGAGGCCGTCGTCGCCAACGGCGGCACGATCAGCCACCATCACGGCGTCGGAGAAGACCACCTGCCCTGGATCGCACAGGAAAAGGGTGCGCTCGGCATCGAGGTGCTGCGCGCGATCAAGCAGACGCTCGATCCCGCCGGCGTGCTCAATCCCGGGAAACTGTTGCCGCGATAGAAACCCGCACGCCGGACGAATCGCTTATGTTGTGCTGCGGATTGTGGTCGCGGGTTTCCAATGCCGTTCGTTCCAAAGGCGTCCTTCGCTTGGAGGGCATACCGGCGGTTGGTGCGAACGCAGGTCGAGTACTTCTCGGCACCCGACCCGTTCCCTGCTGTCGATGTCCTGAAGCTGTGCAACCTGCCGGCGCCGTTCCCCGGCGTGGTGAACGGGACATGCCCGACCGTCGTCGTCGACCTCGGGCAGCCCGAGGAGGCGCTGTGGAACGGCGTGGAGTCCAAGACGAGAAAGGTCATCAGACAAGCCGTCCGCGACGGCGTTCAGGTCGGCATCGTGCCAGAGTTGACGGCAGAAAAGTGGAGCGCCTTCCGCGCGGCTTACGGCGAACTGCGAAGCCGCAGGAAAAACGCGGACCCCCTCGGCGTCGGACAGATCGGCGAACTGATGGAGAAAGGCATTTTCGTGATGACAACGAGTCACGACACCAACGGCAATGTGCTGTCGTGGCACAGCTATGTTCGCTGCCACGGCCGGGCGCGCCTGCTCAATACGGTTTCGGCCATCGATCCGGAACGCGGCACGCACTGGAACAACCTAGTCGGACGGGCCCACCGTCTTCACCATTGGAACGACATGCTTCTCTTCAAGGGACAGGGCGTCGGCCTCTACGACCTCGGCGGGGTTTATCGCGGAACTGTGGACCAGCAGCAGATCAATATTGCCAATTTCAAGCTCAGCTTCGGCGGCAAGCAGGCCGAGACATACGATTCCGTGTTGCCCCTCACAGACTGGGGACGTATCGCATTGTCGCTCGTCGCCAGGATCGGCGCCGAAGCACGTTCCGGCTGACAAAGGAATCCGACGCCATGGAAATCTGCTTGATGTTGCATGGATTGGGCCCGCCTCCGCCGCACGTCGCCGCAGACGAAGCGGCTTATTGGTTGACGACGGAAACATTCGCTCGCGTCCTCGATCTCGTGCGGCAAACGCACAACCATGTGCGGATTACGTTTGACGATGGCAACGTCACCGACGCGCGGATTGCATTGCCGGCGTTGCGGGAGGCGGGGCTTTCCGCGGCGTTTTTCATACCCTCGGATCGCATCGGCGAGACGGGATATTTGAGCGAAGGTGACATCCGCGAATTGCGCGCCGCAGGTATGGAGATCGGTTCGCACGGTTGTGCCCACATCAGGTGGCCGCAGGTCCCGAGCGAGGTTGTTGCGGAAGATGTCACCCGCTCGATCGCCAGATTGAGTTCGATCCTGGGCGAAAAAATCGAGACAGCCGCGGTGCCCTTCGGCGACTGCAATCTGAGGGTCCTGCGGGTGTTGCGGACGCTCGGAATGCGGCGCGTCTACACGAGTTTCCGGGGACCCTCCCGCGACGGTGCATGGCTTGTGCGCAGGGACTGCCTGACCGCCGGCATGTCGCAGGCGCGAATCCGCGAACTGATTACGAAAACCTATACCGCCGTCGATGGCGCGATTTCATTCTTGCGCATGTGGCGACATGCCGGTCCCGCATCGAATTGGCCAGCTACCTAAGACTTCACCTCGCCTCCAGCATCCGGCGGAGTGCTTTCGCGGCAGCGGACAGCGCGGCGTGTGCCTGGGGCAGTACCGCCTGTAGACAGACGAAGTCGTGGAGCATGCCGGGATAATCGACGACGGTCACGTCCACGCCGGTGGCGCGCATTTTCTCGGCGTATGCGAGGCCTTCGTCGTGCAGCGGGTCGTAGCCTGCGAGCATCACATAGGCCACAGGCAGGCCGCTAAAATCTTTTGCCAGGAGCGGTGAAAGGCGCGGATCGTTCGAATCCGTCCCGGGCGGAATGTAGTTGCGGTAAATCCAGTCCAGAATCTTCTGGTCGAGCACATTGACCAACGCAAACTCGCGCCGCGACTTGAACGCGCCGCCCAACTGCGTCAAGGGAAACATCAGGAGCTGGGCGCCGATCTTCGGACCGTTCTTTTCCTTGGCGCTCTGGCAAACGACCGCCGCCAACGTTCCGCCCGCCGAATCGCCGCCAACGGCAATCCGGTTGGCGTCCACATCGAGCCTGGCCGCATTCGCTTCGATCCAGCATGTGGCGGCAAACGCGTCGTCCACGGCAGCGGGGAACTTGTGCTCCGGCGCCCGTCGATAATCGACGGCCACCACGCGCGCGCCGGATTCCGATGCCAAGAGGCGGCAGATGCCGTCATGGCTGTCGAGATCGCCGACCGTGAAACCGCCGCCATGGAAGTACACGACCGCGGGCAAGGCTTCGCCGCCGGCCGCCACGGGCGTGTAGATCCGCAGCCTTAGGTCACCCTCGGGTCCAGGCATCGAGATATTCTCGATCTTGCCCACGGGGACATCCTTGGGACCGACCATCGCCATCATGGCCGCGAAGGCTTGGCGCGCCGCCGTGGGCGGCAGTTGCCAGTGAGGAGGCGAAGGCGTTGCGGCCAACTGGTCCAGGAACGCTTTCGCAAGCGGATCGAGGGGCATCGAATCCCTTGGTAAGCCGTTGCGGCGTGAGTTTGGACGGATCGGCAAACGCCGCGCAAGACCGCGCAGGTCAGTGAATTGTGGGGGCGCGGTCGGGGTCGAGGCGATGCTGCGCGATGTCGTCCAGCAGCACCGACAATGCGAGCCAGAAGCGAGCACGCTCGCGCTCGCCTTCCGCCTCGAGCGAAGCGCATGCGCGCCGCGCATAATCGCGCGCGATCAAGCCATGCTCGGCGGCCAGTTCGCTTGCCAGAATGCAAAGATCGCCGGCGGAGATGCGCATCGCGGTCAACTCTTGACAACGGTGCCATCTCACCAGAACAGGGTAATCGTCAGGTTAAGGACACTTCGCCCGCCAAGGTTGCTTGAAACTACACTTCACATTCGTTATTACTACCAAATACCTATTATGAGTCTGTATTTCCCGTTACAGGGAGGAGGTCGCATGCGCAGCCAAAGCGTCCTGCTCATTATCGGGGGCGGAATCGCCGCCTACAAGTCGCTTGAGCTGATCCGACGCCTCAAAGAGCGCGGCATCGGGACTCGGGCCATCTTGACCAAGGCGGGCAGCGAATTCGTGACACCCCTCTCGGTCGCCGCCCTGACCGGCGAAAAGGTCTATTCGGATTTGTTCAATCTGACCGACGAAGCGCAGATGGGTCACATCCAGCTTTCCCGCAGCGCCGAACTCGTGGTTGTGGCGCCGGCAACCGCCGATCTGATGGCAAAACTGGCGCACGGACTTGCCAACGATCTTGCTTCCACCGCCCTGCTTGCCACCGACAAGCCCGTGCTGATGGCGCCAGCGATGAACGTGCGGATGTGGAACCATCCGGCGACGCGCCGCAATCTCGCGATCCTGAAAAAGGATGGTGTGATCTTCGTCGGGCCGAACGACGGCGAGATGGCCTGCGGCGAATACGGACCGGGACGCATGGCCGAACCGGACGAAATCGCGGCGGCGGTGGAAACGGCGATGGCCGCGCAATCGGCAGGACCGCTGGCCGGCGTCAAGGCGCTGGTGACCGCCGGTCCGACGCGCGAACCGCTCGATCCGGTGCGGTTCATCGCCAACCGTTCCTCCGGCAAGCAGGGCTATGCGATCGCCGAGGCTCTGGCTCGGGCCGGCGCCGAGACGATGCTGGTTTCCGGGCCTGTCGACATCGCGACGCCGTCGCGGGTAAAACTTTTGCGCGTGGAAACCGCGCGCGAGATGCTGGCGGCATGCCAGTCCGTGCTGCCGGTGGACGTGGCGGTGTGCACGGCGGCCGTCGCCGACTGGCGTCCGCAAACCGTTCCCAACAACAAGCTCAAGAAGTCGGACGGCGCTCCGGCGATCAAACTGACCACCAATCCGGACATCCTTTCGACACTCGCCCATGACCCGCGCCGTCCCGCCCTGTTGATCGGCTTTGCCGCCGAAACCGAAAACGTCGTCGCCTATGCCGCGGAAAAGCGGTTGGCGAAGGGCTGCGACTGGATCGTCGCCAACGATGTCGGCGGCGGCGTCATGGGGGGCGACCGCAACAAGGTGCACCTCATCACCGCTGTTGGAACGGAGAACTGGCCGGAAATGAAGAAGAGCGAAGTCGGCGTCCGGCTTGCGGCGCGCATCGCGGCGGCCTTGAAGGGCAAAGCGGCATGACGACGCTCGAGATCGTGCGCCTGCCGCACGCCGCAGACCTGCCCCTGCCCGCTTACGCGACCGGCGGCTCCGCAGGCCTCGATCTGCTCGCCGCCGTGGATGCCGAGGTCGAGTTGAAACCGGGCGCGCGGATCTGCGTCCCTTGCGGCATCGCCATCGCGCTGCCCGCGGGCTTCGAGGCGCAGGTGCGCCCGCGCTCCGGCTTGGCGCTGCACCACGGCGTCACCCTGCTGAACGCGCCAGGCACGATCGACAGCGACTACCGCGGCGAGGTGAAGGCGACGCTCGTCAATCACGGCGAAGCCGCCTTCCGCATCGCGCGCGGTATGAAGATCGCGCAGCTTGTGATCGCCCGGCACGAGACGGTCGAACTGCGCGAGGTCGGCGAATTGCCCGCCAGCGAACGAGGCGCCGGCGGCTTCGGCTCGACGGGGCTCCATGCCGCAACCAAGAGAACGGCCTGACCGATGCTCAAGCTTTCCCGAAAGACGTTGCTGGCTTTGGAAGCGGTGATCGACATCGCCTTCAACGCCCGCCCGGAGCCGGTCCAGGCCAGGGAGATCACCGCGCGCCAAGGCGTCCCGCAGCGCTATCTGGAACAGGTCATGCAGCAGTTGGTGCGCGCCGGAATCCTGAGGGGCGTGCGCGGACCGCGCGGCGGCTACCGGCTCGCCCGCGAACGGCGGCGGATTTCGGTCGGCGACATCGTGCGCGCCGCGGAAAGCATTGAAGAAGAAACCTCCGACGACACCTCGCCGCGTTCGGAACTCGCCACCCATATCGTGACGCCGTTCATCCAATCCCTGCAGAGCGACGTGATGGCGAAGCTGGACTCCATCACCATCGAGGATCTGTGTCAGCGTGCCCGCGCCGCCGGCGTGGATGGGGGCGAAAAGACCACCGCCGATTTCACAATCTAGGAGAATGATGATGACGGATCATAAGCCCGGCCGCGGCCGCATCTATAATTCCATCACGGAAACCATCGGCGACACGCCCCTGGTGCGCCTGGCGCGCCTGCCGAAGGAGGCCGGCGCCAAGGCGGACATCCTGCTCAAGCTCGAATTCTTCAATCCCATCGCCAGCGTCAAGGACCGCATCGGCGTGTCGATGATCGAGGCGCTGGAAACGCAGGGCAAGATTTCGCCTGGCAAGTCCACGCTAGTCGAGCCGACCAGCGGTAACACCGGGATCGCGCTCGCTTTCGTGGCCGCGGCCAAGGGCTACAAGCTCATCCTGGTGATGCCCGAAACCATGTCGATCGAGCGCCGCAAGATGCTGGCGCTGTTGGGCGCCGAAGTGGTGTTAACCGAAGGTCCCAAGGGCATGAAAGGCGCCATCGCCAAGGCGCAGGAGATCGTCGCTTCGACGCCGGGCGCGGTCATTCCGCAGCAGTTCGAGAATCCCGCCAACCCGGACATCCACCGCCGCACCACGGCGGAAGAAATCTGGAACGACACCAACGGCAAGGTCGATGTGGTGATCTCGGGCGTCGGCACGGGCGGCACCATCACCGGCGTCGGCCAAGTGTTGAAGGCGCGCAAGCCGAGCGTGAAGATGATCGCGCTCGAGCCCGAGGATTCGCCGGTGCTGTCCGGCGGCCAGCCGGGTCCGCACAAGATCCAGGGCATCGGCGCGGGCTTCGTGCCGGCGATCCTCGACCGCAAGCTGATCGACGAGATCATCACGATCTCGAACGAGACCGCCTTCGAGACCGCACGCAAGGTGGCGCGCCTGGAGGGCATTCCCGTCGGCATCTCGTCGGGCGCGGCGGTGGCGGCGGCGCTCGAAGTGGGGGCGCGCTCCGAGATGGCCGGCAAGACCATCGTGGCGATCATCCCGTCGTTCGCGGAGCGCTACCTTTCGACGGCGCTGTTCGAAGGGTTGTGAGCAAATTTCGCTAACAAATCCGGTCTGTCCGTGCAGATCGCGTCAAGGCCGCGTGTGGCGAGTGCGCGCATCTCGGCCGGATCGTTGACGGTCCACGCCCCAACCTTGAGACCGAGGCCGCGCGCCTCGGCGACGGTTTGCGCGTCGATGTCGGTCCGCGCGGGAAACCAGCCGTCGCCGCCCGCCGCACGAATGGCCGCGACGATCGAGCCGCCGTGTTTGACCGCGTCGAAGCCGCCGGCCCAGGGCGAAATCCCTTCCCGCGCCCAATAGCGCAGCATCTGCAGCGCCGCCTCGCTCGGCGGATCGTCCTCGGGCGGCGGCACGCCGTCGCGAAACCAGCTTTGCGGCAGCGTCGTGAACCAGCACTGCGCGGACGGCGCGATCTTCTTGGCGTGCAGCAGACCGGGCCAATCGAAGCCCACGAAGATCGTGCGGTCCAGATAGCCGTGCGCCGTCAGCACCGCGACCGCGCGCTCGGCGAGGTCCTCGGGCAGCGCCGAGGCATCGCGATCGGAAAAGCACGTCTTCAATTCCACGAACAGGCGGAACGGCGCAGGCGCGGTCTTCGCCACCGCCACGACTTCGTCGAGCGTCGGGATGCACTCGCCGTCCTGCCACGCGACGCCAGGGTGTGCGCGTGCGTATGCGCTTTGCGGATCGGCACGGCCGACGTCGTAGCGCCTGAGCTCGGCGAGCGACAAATCCTTGAGACGCGGCGTCGGCGGACTCAGCCAGCGTCCTTCGTCGCGGCAGATGTCCGGTTTCAGGCGATAATCGTGGAACACCACCACTTCGCCGTCGCGCGACAGTTGCACGTCGAGTTCGGCCCCGTCACAGCCCTTCGCAACGGCGCAAGCGAAGGCCGCCAACGTATTCTCGGGACGCAATTGCGCGCCGCCGCGATGGGCGATGTTCCAGGGCCGCACGGATGCCCTCCCTGACCGGCCGGAAGGCTAATCGAAATAGAAGAATCCCGCGAGCGCCCATTTGCCGCCGCGGTCGGCCGGCAGGACCGGCAAGACGACCACTTCGACATGCAGCGTCTCGACCGAACCGTTGGTCAGGCGCGAGTCGAAGATCAATGGCATGTCCTTGGCCAGCGCCGCCAGGGTGGCGCGGAGATGGTGGCGGAAGTCGTCCGGGGGGAACAGCTCCGACATCAGCTTGCCCTTGATGTCGCATCCGAAGCGGCCGCGGAGTGAAGCTCCCGCCAGCCGCACCCTGAAATCCCTGCGTCCGCCAACGGGTTCGCAGACCATGACGCTGCTGAGGAGGCTCGCGATGGAACGGGAAGGCACATCGCGCCCGATGACGATTCCGTCCTTGGCGCGCGCATTCCAGAATGCGAGCAGCTTCTGCGCCTGGGGGTGCCTGGGCGATGCCACGAGCGAATATTCGTCGTGCAGGTCCATGACCCCGCCGCCAACGCCCGTGACAGTTCCCGATTGCTGCTGCAAGGCTGGGCTCCCTCGGCGTCTCCTGCGTCCGCGCCTCGACCTCTTGCAGAAGAGTGTACCCGAATCCCATTAGACCGCCGTTAATGCCTTCGCCTGCATTTTAGGGAACCGCCCTGCTGCTGCGGCAGCATCTTTGTGTCGCCGACGGGCGCAAAGCGGGGCCATCCGGGCGCGGAAGTTGACTTCGCCCATCCCCCAGGATACCCAAATCGCCGCACGCCGGGCATAGGGCTCGGCGCGCGATGTGAACGGACCTGCCGTATGCAGAACGATCTTTGCACGACAGTCGCGGCGGTGCCGTTCGTCCCTTGCGGGCGCGGCTGCGTCGTACCGGCTCGCGAGGAGCACGCCGCGTAAATCCCATACGCGCTTGCCGAAGTTCCCCCTCCCGAGCCCCGCTCTGGAGGGTTTTTTGCGTTTGCCGCACCGCAGCAGGGTTCGGCCAAGAAAAGACAAGTCAGTGCCATGACAGAGTTTGCAGAATTGGAATTGGACGGCGCGGGAGCGCGCATCGCGGCGACGGGCGCCCCCGCCTGGATCGCCGAAACCCGCGAGCTGATGAAGCTCGCGGCGCCGCTCGCCGCCACCCAGCTTGCGCAAATGGCGATTATGACCACCGACGTGGTCATGCTCGGACGGCTGGGAAAGGAAGCGCTGGCCGGCGCCGCACTGGGCAACACGGTTTTCTTCTTCACCTGGCTGATCGGGCTGGGCCCGACCGCGGCGATCTCGCCGCTGATCGCGCACATCCTGGGGGCCAGTCCGAACAACCGCGCGGGCGTGCGCGCGGTGGCGCGCATGGGTCTGTGGTCGGTGCTGCTCCTTTCGCTGCCGCTGGCCACGATCCTGCTGTTCACCAAAGAGATCCTGCTGGCCTTCGCCCAGCAACCAGCGCTCGCCGAAGCCGCCGGACGTTTCGTGAGGCCGCTGTGCCTGGGCCTGCCCTTCTCGCTCGGCTACCAGGTGCTGCGCAATTATGCCACCGCGCTCGGCAGGCCGAACTCTTCGCTGTGGGTGATGGCGGTCACCATCGGCTTCAATGCGTTCGGCGATTACGCGCTGATCTTCGGCCATTTCGGCATGCCGAGGCTGGAGCTGATCGGTGCGGGAACAGCCAGCGCCTGTTCGTATGCTTTCTGCTTCCTGGCGATGACGGCTGTCGTCTTCCTGACGCCGACCTTGCGCAAATACCGCATCTACCGCCGCTTTGCGCGGCCGGACTGGAGCAAGTTCGCCGAACTGTTCCGGCTGGGCATGCCTATCGGACTGACCATGATCTTCGAGGCATCGCTGTTCAATTCGGCGACGCTCTTGATGGGCACCTTCGGAACGGCGTCGGTGGCCGCGCACCAGATCGCGCTCAACGTCGCGTCGATCACGTTCATGGTGCCGCTTGGCATCGCGATGGCGGCGACCGTGCGCGTGGGATTGGCCGCGGGAGCGCAAGACCGGATCGGCGTGCGGCGCGCGGGCACGACGGCGCTGGCCGTTTCGGTCGCGTGCATGAGTATCTTCGCGCTCGCGATCGCGCTCTTCCGCCACCAGATCGCCGGATTGTATTTTGCGGCGAATGTCGCGTCGAACGCCGACGCCATCGCGCTGACGGCGGTTTTCCTGCAGGTGGCGGCGGCGTTTCAGATCTTCGACGGCATCCAAGTCACGGCCGCGCTGAGCTTGCGCGGCCTCAAGGACGCCCACATGCCGATGTGGATCGCCGCCGGCTGCTATTGGCTCATCGGCTTCCCGCTCTGCGTAGGTCTGGGCGTGGGATTGGGCATGAAAGGCCTCGGCGTCTGGATCGGCCTTGCTTTTGCCTTATTTGTGGCAGCCATTTCCATGTGCTGGCGCTTCTATTATCTGTCTCGGCAGCGTTCGCCGCAATTTTAGACGGAACGAGTTGCGAGAGGGTTCGCCCATGCGGTTTTGGCTCGTTGGACTTCTTGCCTGTGCGACGGTGACGGCTGCGTCCATTGCGTCGCCCGCCATCTCGAACGAATTGATGCGGCCGGCTTTCGGCAAGGCCAGGGGTTATGCTCCACCCGACGATCGCGGCGGCAGCGTGCCGAGCGTCGCGCGCGGCCAGACCCTCAGTGTCGCCTGTGCGGACGTCGGCGAGGCGGGCGCCGTCGTGCAGGTCGTCATGCAGATCGCGCGTGCCGCAGGCGAACCCGCCACGGGCTACAGTGCCGTCCTGGCAACAGAGCAGAAGATCGCCAACGGCGCGGTGCATGTGCGGGTTCCCGACGTGCCGGGCCTTTCCCGGCATACCGTCAACATCCGCATTTTCGTGACGGACACCAAAGGCACGCATAGCTGCGACGGCGGCAGGGTGCGGATCGTCTAGATTATCCAAATCGTCGCGATGACGCCGAGCGCGCCCGCTGCGAGCCACAGCGCGACGCGCACTCCCCTGTCGCGGGCGAACTGCGCCTCGGCGATCTGGCGCGCCGTGTCGGGGTGCAGGCGCAGGCCGCCGCCGGCCAGCATCGCCGAAACGATTTCCGCGTTGCGCAGCAGTTGCGGCAGGTGCTGCGCCACGCGCCCCAGCGCGCCCACGCCTTCCGCCGCTTCGCGCAGGCGCGCTTCCGGCCCCATGCGGTCGAGCATCCAGCGTTCGACCACGGGGCGCGAGGCTTCCCAGATGTCGAAATCGGGATCGAGGCCGCGCGCCACGCCTTCGACCACCACCATCGTCTTCTGCAGCAGCAGCAGTTGGGGTTGCGCCTGCATCTCGAAGCGCCGCGTCGTCTCGAACAGTTGTTGCAGCAGCTTGGCCATCGAGACCTCGCGTGCCGGCCGGCCGAAGATCGGTTCGCCGACGGCCCTGAGCGCCTGGGCGAAGGTCTCCACGGGATGATGACGGGGAACGAAGCCGGCTTCAAAGTGCACCTGCGCCACCCGCATATAGTCGCGTGCCAGGAAGCCGGCGAGGGTTTCCGCCATGAAGCGCCGCATCGGCGCATCCAGCCGGCCCATGATGCCGAAATCGACCGCTACCAGCCGTCCTTCGCTGTCGACGAACAGGTTTCCTGGATGAAGGTCGGCGTGGAAGAAGCCTTCGCGCAGCGTCTGGGTGAGGAAACTGCGCATCAGCGTCACCGCAACCTGCTTCGGATCGCGGCCGGCGGCGCGCAACGCTTCGACGTCGCGCACCGGCACGCCGTCGATCCACTCCATCGTCATCACGCGCGCCGCGGTGCGGCTCCAGTCGACGGACGGCACGCGGAAACCCGAATCGTCTCGCGTGCGCTCCGCCAGTTCGGAAGCCGCCGCCGCTTCCATCCGCAGGTCGAGTTCGAGCGCCGTCGACTCGGCAAGCGTGCCGATCAGGGCCGCCACGCGCAGCCGCCGCGCCTCAGGCAAAAGCCGCTCGGCCAGCCGCGCAGCCAAGGCG
Source organism: Alphaproteobacteria bacterium (assembly GCA_028871795.1). Classification (GTDB taxonomy): domain Bacteria; phylum Pseudomonadota; class Alphaproteobacteria; order Micropepsales; family Micropepsaceae; genus Rhizomicrobium. The sequence continues at coordinate 55,098 of JAGWMG010000016.1, forward strand.
AGCGCCGAAAGATCGCGCGCGAATTCCGCCTCGATGCCGGGACGCAGGACCTTGACCGCCACGCGCCGCGGCGGAATCTCCGTCGTTTCGGCTTCATGCACCTGGGCGATGGAGGCGGCGGCGACGGGCTCGCCGAAACTGGCGAACAATTCCGCCACCGGCCGGCCGAGCGACGCCGCCATCGCCGCGCACGCATCCGCTTTCGGAAACGGCGGCAGGCGGTCCTGCAATCCCTCCAACGCACCGGCGATTTCGGCGCCGACGATGTCCGGACGGGTCGCGAGAATCTGGCCGAGCTTGATATGCGCCGGCCCAAGGCTTTCGAGCGCCCGCGCCAGCCGCTCGCCCGGCGTGCCGGTATCGCCCTTGACGCGCCCGAGGCCGAGCAGCCGCCGAACCAGCTTCAGCGAAGGCGGAATGGCCGAAAGATATTCGCGCGGGATCAGGGCGTCGTGGCGGCCCAGCGTGCGGGCGATGGTCCAGAGCCGGAAGAGGTTGGAAACCGTGTCCGCCATCTCAGATCTTCCACGCCGAATGCATCGCCGCGATGCCGCCCGTCAGATTGCGGAACTGCACGCGCGACAGTCCCATTTGCTCGATCATCTTGGCGAATTTCGCTTGCGGCGGAAAGCGCCGGATGCTCTCCACCAGATAGCGATAGGCCTCGCCGTCGCCCGCCACGATGTGTCCGAGCGCCGGCAGGACGTTGAAGGAGAATTTGTCGTAGAGGAAATCCAGGCCCGGCGCCTGCACCTGCGAGAATTCCAGGCAGAGGAACCGTCCGCCCGGTTTCAGCACGCGCTGCGCCTCGGCCAACGCCTTGTCGATGTGGGTCACGTTGCGGATGCCGAAGGCGATCGTGTAGGCGTCGAAGGTGGCACTGGGAACCGGAAGCGCCTCCGCGTCGCCAGCGATCCAGCGGACGGCGCCCTCGCCCTGGGCGCGGCGCACGCCTTCGGCGAGCATGTTTGGATTGATGTCGCAGACCGTGATCTCGGCCTCGCCGCCGCGCATCCGTGCCGCGCGAGCAATCCTGAGCGCGATGTCGCCGGTGCCGCCGGCGACGTCGAGGACGCGCCAGCCGGGCTGCGGGTTCAGCCACTCGACCATGGCGTCTTTCCACAGCCGGTGTACGCCGGCACTCATCAGATCGTTCATCAGGTCGTAATTGCGCGCCACCGAGGAGAATACCTCGCGCACCAGACTCTGCTTCCGGTCCTCGGGCACGTCGCGGTAGCCGAATGAGGCGGTATGATGGGGATCGTTCGTCATGGCGTGGACCATACTGTATGTCATCCCGGACGCAGCGCGAAGCGGTGGATTAACCAATGCCCGAATTGCCCGAAGTCGAGACCGTCCGCAAGGGACTGCTGCCCGTGCTGGAGGGCCACAAATTCGTCAAGGTCGAAACCAGGCGCGGCGATTTGCGCCTGCCGTTCCCGAAGGACTTTTCCCGGCGGCTGACCGGCCGGCGGGTACTGAGATTGCGGCGGCGCGCGAAATACTTGCTGGCCGAGCTCGACGGGGGCGAAACGCTGGTCATCCATCTCGGCATGACCGGTCGGATGAGCGTGTTCGCCGAGGGCAAGGAGCGCAAGCTCGGGCAATATGTCTATCGGGCGCCGCCGCCGGATGCGGGGCTCGGCAAGCACGATCACGTGTTGATGGAAACCGACGCGCCCGCACGCATCATTTTCACCGACCACCGCCGCTTCGGTCTGATGACGCTGATCGACACCGCGAAGATCGCCACCGACAAGCTGTTCAAAGGTATCGGCATCGAGCCTCTGTCCGACGAATTCGACGCGGCGTATCTCGCCCCCGCTTTGAAGGGGAAGAAGACGCCGATTAAGTCGGCGCTGCTCGACCAACGCGTGATCGCGGGCATCGGCAACATCTACGCTTGCGAGGCGCTGTTCCGCGCGCGCATCTCGCCGAAGCGGCCGGCCTCGAAGGTACCGCAAGCCTCGTTCGGGCCGCTCGCCCACGCGATCAAGACCGTGCTGAAAGAAGCCATCAAAGCGGGCGGCTCCAGCTTGCGCGACTACCAGAAGGCCGACGGCGAACTGGGCAATTTCCAGCACCATTTCGCCGTCTACGACCGCGAAGGCGAACCGTGCCCGCGAAAGGGTTGCGGCGGAGTCGTCAAACGCATCGTGCAGAGCGGGCGGTCCAGCTTCTACTGCCCGACCTGCCAGAAATAATCTTCGCCTCTTTCCGGTTGTTCGGACACGGAATCGTTTCGTCGTCTTTTCATTTTTTCAAAGCTCGACGAAAGCGACTCGTGGCGCCCACTTCGGGGCCGTTTTTGAAACCCGCGCATAAAGAGACAGGCCGCGACCGCGGCCTGCGCCCCTGCGCAAATGTGCTGATGTAAGGGAAATGGTCATTCGACCTTGTCGGTTCAAGGGGCGCCTGGAAAAATCTTTGCTTGCGATTGCGCTCCACTTGCATCTCACATTCCCTTCGGCCAGTGCTTCGTCTGTTCGAGCGCGTCGCCGGTTTCGAGCAGGCTCTTCAGGCTGGCGAGTATGGCCGGCCAGCCGGCGGACACGCTCTGAAGAAACTTGGAACGCGGCTTGTCGATCTCGTGTGTCACCGTGAGCTTCACCGCTCCGTTGGCCTGCTCGATGTCGAAGGTGCAGCGCGAATAGCCTTCCTCGCGCATGTCGGGCAGAAATTCGTTGCGCCATTTGAGGACGAGCCGTCTCGGCCGGTCGATCTCCAGCACTTCACCGGCATCGCCGACCCGTCCGTCCGGAATCATCAATTTCCACGATGAACCGGGCTTCCAGTCTGTATCGTGCCAGGTCTCGCACCAATAACTGCGCGTGAATTTCGGCTCGGTCAGCGCGCTCCAAAGCTTTTCCGGCGTTGTGCGGATGTAGGTGACATAGACAAATTTCTCAGCCATCGCTCTTCCCTTCCAGATTTTTCTTCAAATCCGCGAGCGCCCTGACCCTGTGGCGCTCGTACTTGCCGATCCACCGCTCGGCGATCTCGTTGATCGGAACGGGATTGAGAAAATGCAGCTTCTCCCGGCCGCGCCGTTGCGTCGCCACGAGATTTGCCGCTTCCAGCAGCGCCAGATGCTTGGCCACCGCCTGGCGCGACATCCTCGCCTCGGCGCACAACGCGCCCAGCGTCTGCCCGTTCCCGGCAAAGAGACGGTCCAGCAATCGCCGCCGGGTCGGGTCGGCAAGCGCCTTGAACACCGCATCCATGCTCATGCCTGTAATATGCAACTAATTGGTTGCATGTCAAGCGGCAACATATAATGGCGGCGTCATGGGCAAGATTCGCATCACCGCGCACATCGCGATCGACGAAAGCGAGATGGAAGAGACCTTCGTGCTCGCTTCCGGCCCCGGCGGTCAGAACGTCAACAAGGTGTCGAGCGCGGTGCAGTTGCGCTTCGACGCGGCGCAGTCCCCGTCGCTGCCGGAGCCGCTGCGCTTGCGCCTGATGAGGCTCGCCGGCGGCAAGCTGACCAAGGACGGCGTCCTCGTGCTCACGGGCCGGCAATTCCGCGATCAGGTGCGCAATCGTGCTGCGGTGCGAGAGCGGCTGTTCGGGATGATCCGCGAAGCCGCTATAGAACCCAAGAAACGGAGGGCTACCAAGCCTTCCCGGACGTCCAAGGAAAAAAGGTTGCAGCGCAAAAAGAAACATGCGGAACTGAAGCGGGCGCGCGCCAAGCCGCCTGGCGATTGATTTTCGAGAGAGGCTGATGGAACCGCGGAACATTCTGGTGAAGAGAGAAGGCGCCGTCGGCGTCGTCACCCTCAACCGGCCCAAGGCGCTAAACGCGCTCAATGGCGAATTGCTGGAGGAACTGGCGGCGGCGCTGGAGAGCTTCGACGCCGACCCGGCCGTTCGCGCCATCGTCGTCACCGGCTCGGAACGCGCCTTCGCGGCGGGCGCCGACATCAAGGAAATGGCGCCGCTATCCTACATGGACATGTTCAAGGCGAACCTGTTCGCCCGGGCGTCGGAGCGGATGGCGGCCATCCGCAAGCCCGTCGTGGCGGCCGTCGCGGGCTACGCGCTGGGAGGCGGCTGCGAACTGGCCATGATGTGCGATTTCATCATCGCCGCCGACACCGCCAAGTTCGGCCAGCCCGAGATCACGCTGGGCGTCATGCCGGGTATGGGCGGCAGTCAGCGGCTGACCCGCTTCGTCGGCAAGTCCAAGGCGATGGAAATGTGCCTGACGGGCCGCATGATGGATGCCGCCGAGGCGGAGCGCGCGGGCCTCGTCAGCCGCATAGTCCCGGCCGCCGACCTGATGGGCGAGGCGATGAAGGCCGCCGCAAAGATCGCCGAACAGTCCCTGCCCATCCTGATGATGACCAAGGAGACGATAAACCGCGCTTACGAGACGACGCTGGCCGAGGGCATCCGCTTCGAGCGGCGGCTGTTTCATTCCATGTTCGCCACCGAGGATCAGAAGGAAGGCATGGCGGCGTTCATCGAGAAGCGGAAACCGGAGTTCAAGGATAAATAGGCCGGAATTGACCGCGGCGTAAGCGCGGGCTATACGCGCCGCCTCCTATACGCCTGACAGGACGAGCTATGCCCAATATCGCCTCCGCCAAAAAGCGCGTGCGCAGCGCGGCCAAACGGACCGCCATCAACCATTCCCGCAAGACCCGCATCCGCGGTCTGGTGCGCAAGGTCGAAGAGGCCATCGCGGCCGGCGACAAAAACGCGGCCCTGGCGGCGCTGAAGGCGGCCGAGCCCGAGATCATGCGCAGCGTCGCCAAGGGCACGGTCCATAAAAATACCGGATCGCGGAAGGTCTCGCGCCTGACAAAACGCGTGGCCAAGCTGGGCAAACAAGTCTAGTTCTCTGGATTCTTTGCGGAATCTGGTACAGAATGGGCTACGAAGGCCGTTCGGGCCCATCTTTATTTGTCCGTGGACTGAGCAAACCCGTCCTATGACCGTTGCAGTGGGTGCCGGGGCGGCACGGTCATGTAAGTGCCTGATTCGTTAAGGTTAGTGACCATCGTTCGATTTTCCGTATAAAGAACATGGAGTTAGTGCGGGTACGGACGAAAAATAATTGACATGAAAGCGTCATGTTCACCGTGCGTTCTATTGAAATCGAATCGGGCTTGCGCTTATGGTTACCGTGCGGTTGCGGTACGAGAACGAAAAAATGCCACAGAAAATCATAAATAAATTAGTGGTATTCGCCAGTTTTCGATGTATTTGTTAGGCGAGTTTCTAGTCTAATCTTTAGTGAATTCTTAAAAACGGGCTTGGTGCGCGGGAATATGCTCGCGGCCGGGGTGTTTGGGGCAATGCGAACAGCCATGGCGTCTCAGAATCCCTCTTCTGGATATGCCGGAGACCTTACTCCCGTCGAGGCTTGGAGCCTGTTGGACGGCGACAAGACGGCCCAACTTGTGGATGTCCGCACCCATGCGGAGTGGCGCTTCGTCGGGGCGCCGGACCTGACGTCCATCGGCCGCAAGGTTCACTTCGTGGAATGGCAGGACTATCCGGCCATGGCGCAAAACCTGGAATTCGTGGCCAAGACCAGCGCCGTCCTCGGACCCCACAAGCCAGCGCCCGCCCTTTTCCTGTGCCGCTCGGGCGGACGCTCCCGCGCCGCAGCGGCCGCCATGACGCGGGCGGGCTACCGGCGCGCCTACAACATCGAGGGCGGTTTCGAAGGCAATCTCGACAGCAAGGGCCACCGCGGCCACATCAACGGATGGAAGGCCGCAGGCCTTCCCTGGATGCAAACATAGGAGGCGAGAAGATGCGACGAGAGGAGGCGCCGCGGGGACGGCGCACAGGAGGGTAACGGACCGGACAGCATCCGGAATTACGACAACCAATAAGGGCTCGCCGCGCGACGCAGCGCGGACGGGCACGGGGTGATGGACATGGGACAATTCACGAGCAAGCCGACGGCAACGGACTGGTATGCGGTATGGACCTGCGTGCGCGAAAGACTGCGCCGCGAACTGGGGAACGCAGTATTCGACGCCTGGATCGGGCCGCTGACGCTGGAGGGCGTCGACAAAGACGAGCTGCGCATCGGCGCGGCCAAGCCGTTCGCGCGCAACTGGGTGGATAACCATTATGTGACGCGCATCGAGCGCGCCTTCCACGCCGAAGGAGCACATCCGGCTTCGTTGACGGTCGTGGTCTCGGACACTCCCCCGCCCGCCGTCGCCGCCGGCGTCTCCAAGGAGCCGGTGCGCATCGAGCCGCAGCCCGCCGCCCGCGTCGCCTATCCGTCACGCGACACCGAGGACGGTTCGCCGCCCAATGGCCTGTGGACGCGGATGCTGCATCCCCAGCAGACCTTCGACAGCTTCATTCCGGGCACCGCCAACGAGTTCGGCCACGGCGCGGCGCGCGCCTTCGCGGAAGGCCGCGGCAACGATCTGTCCCTGCTCTACATCCACGGCGGCTTCGGCTTCGGCAAGACGCACCTGTTGAACGCCGCGGCGCTCGAATTCCGCAAGCGCGGCAAGCGCGTGCTGTTCCTCCGGGCCGAGGATTTCATGCGCCATTTCCTGGGCGCGCTGTATCGCAAGGATACGCTCGCCTTCAAGGAAGAGCTGCGCAGCGCCGATGTGCTCATCATCGACGATCTGCAGCATATCTGCCGCTCGACGGCGACGGCCTCGGAGTTCCTCTACACCGTCAACGCCTTCGCCGATCTGCGCCGGCGCGTGGTGATCGCCGCCGACCGCGCCCCTTCCGCCTTGGAGGGCCTAGGCGCCGACATCAAGTCGCGCATGACCGGCGGGCTGGTGATCCAGCTCGGCAAGCCGGATCGCGAGACGCGGCTTGCGATCCTGAAATTCCGCGCCGCCGAATTCACCCGGCACCGGCCCGGCGTCGTCTTGCCGGAGAACGTGCTCGAACGCATCGCCGACATCGACGATGCGTCCCCGCGCGAAATGATCGGGGTGCTGACGAAACTCGCCACCTACGCCGATCTGACCAAGAAGCCGGTGACGCCGGAGATGGCCGAAGAAGCCGTGGGCCTGCGCAGCGCGCCAGGCGCCAAGACCTCCATCGAGGACATCCAGCGCAAGACAGCCGAGTTCTATAAGCTCGACGTCAAGGACTTCTATTCGCCGCAACGCGCCCGCCGCGTGGCGCGGCCGCGCCAGGTGGCGATGTACCTCGCCCGCAAATTGACGACGCGCTCATTGCCCGAGATCGGGCGGCGCTTCGGCGGGCGCGACCACACGACGGTGCTGCACGCCTGCCGGCGCATCGAAGAGTTGTGCGCCGGAGATCCGCTGTTCAAGCAGGAGGTCGACTTCCTCAGCCAGATGCTGTCGAAGCGGATGTGACTCCGTTTTCTGCCTCTCCCCTCGCGGGAGAGGCAGAAAAATTCGCACCGCGAATTTTTCGGTGAGGGGGTTGCCGCTCCCTCCTCCTCTCTATCTTGTGTCCTTCGCCGCTTCTTCACACCTCCTTGCGTCAAGATCATTGTTCTTCATTTCTCATCGCCCCCCTCCTCACTCGACTCCACAAACGCGAATTCAAATCGGCATTTTTCGCCTTAACGCCCTGACTCAAAACCCTGATCGCCTTCATACATTTCCCTCCCCAACCTGCGTCTTCGCGACACCAGTTCGGCACGGTAATCGTTTCGCGCAGCCAATTCGGTCAACGCCTTGAGATGGGAATAAAAACCGCAACGTCAAGCGGGTGCGGCGAAACGCGCTCAGGCCGCTTCCAGCCGCGCCAGTTCCGCGTCGAATTCGAAACGCAGCTGAGCGGCTTCTTCCTCCGGCAGCCAATTCGACATCTGCGGGAAGATGGTGCGATAGAGCGTGACCGTGGTCGGCTCCCAAGGCAGCTTTTGCGCCGCCCGCGCCTCGGCAAGAATCTTGTGCAGCCGCGAGCGCACCTTATCGGGATCGGGCCGATAGGCAGATGCGGGCTCCGACCCAAATAGATCGGGCTGCTTCTCAGCCATGAAAAAGTCCTGTTGGTTCGTGAGAGCCATGGTTCCTACGCGATTCGCAATGCCCGATTTTGCGCCAAGCGGGCCGTCAGCGCGAGGGCTGCGACTCAGTTATCCCCGGCTCCAGAAAAGCCGCCCGGTAGGCTTTATCGATTTTCGCCATCTGTTCGATGGTGAAGGCGAGGCTGTCGGCCACAGCGGCGACATGATTGATCTCGTCCAGCGACAGCTTCCGCCCCTTGCGCGACTTCAGGTATTTGTCGAGCACCTGATAGCCGCCGATGTGGAAATCCCACACCGCTTGCGGCACGGGCTTGAAGAACTGGGTCTTGTTGATCCAGACGGCCTGCTCTTCGGGCGAATAACGCACGGCCTCGACCGTGTGATCGCCTTTGCCTTGATAGGCGGCTAGGCCCTTACGTGGCAACTCGCGCAATAGGTGCGCCTGCACCAGCGCCCACCCGAGTTTCGAGAGTTTCTCGAAATCATCCGCCGCCTCAGGAAAGGGCACGCGCGGAAAATCGTTGTGTAAGAACTCGGCATATAGCGTCCGATACGATTGTGCGTGTAGTACGGCGTAGATGTAGCCGACAATTTCCTCGGGCGTGTAATGGCGCTCGTAACGAGCTTCCATGAATGCACGAAAGTCGGAAGAAACGTTTTCCTGCCGCCGCGCATCGTTTGTCCCACCACGAGCCTCCTGTGTAGTAAGCAAGTAAGCCGGGAATACGTATTCTCCTCCTCGACGATAAAAGTTAAGGGGCTGACGTAGATAAGGATCAGAGGTTAGCCCATTTTCTGAGCTGATCGAACTGTTGTTTGGGCGAGCCGTAGTTGAAGCGGAATTCGCATTCCTTGAGGAACAGATAGAAGGTTTTGCGCGGGATGCCGTTATATTTGCGCAGC
>JAGWMG010000001.1 GCA_028871795.1 Alphaproteobacteria bacterium
GCCGCCCGCTATCTCGACCTCGATGACGAAACCCTCCTTGCCTCCTTGGCGCTCGATCCTTATGGCCAGCTCCACACTTTGTCAGTCGAGACCCGGCCGACCGAGCTGCCAATCGTCATCGACGAAGTCCAGCGCCTACCCCAAATTACGCTCGCCCTGAAGCGAATTGTGGACAGGGACCGGCGCGCCGGCCAATTTGTCCTGACCGGCTCCTCGAACGTCTTCACGACGCCAAAGGCCCTCGACAGTTTGGCAGGACGCGTCTCGACCTTGACGCTGCACCCCTTGAGCGCTGCGGAAATCATGCGTAAGGGGCCATGCCGATTGCTTGATGTTGTCGGTGTCGAGCCGAGCGCGCTTGCACGGCGCCTGCCGTCGCCGGCATCATTTCAAAGATCGGATGCTATTGATCTTGTCGTGCGCGGCGGGTTCCCGGAAATTCGGCCGCTCCGTGATCGTGACCGTATGGGGCGCTATGCTTCCTACATCGACAGCATCGTAGAGCGCGATGTCGCGCCGGTCGCCGAGGTACGCCGTCCCGACGCCCTGCGCCGGATGATCAATCAACTCGCCCATCGCACCGCCGAGGAACTCAATGTTACAAGCCTCTGTAGCGCGCTCGGGACACGAAAAGAGACCGTCAACACGTATCTCGACGTTCTTTCGCGTCTTGGAATCGTCCATCGCCTCGGCGCATGGACGGCCTCAGGGGCCCGCAAAGAGGTCAGGTCTCCGAAATTGCATTTTATGGACATGGGCTGCGCGACGGCGCTGCGCGGCGAAGACAGCAAGAGCTTCGGTGTCGGCGCCGATCCTGTTGCGCTAGGCCACATCCTGGAGAGTTTTGTCTTTTGCGAACTCGAAAAGTCGCTTCCCTTCTTGGATCGCCACTGGGAGCTATACCATTGGCGTTTAGCCCCCCACGAAGTTGACATCGTCGCGCAAGCACCCGGACGCTTGCTGGCCTTATTCGAAGTGAAAGCATCGACGTCAGTTACGGCGGACGATTTCCGGCATCTCGACTGGTTTCTCACCGACGGGCCAGGTCGGTCGTACAAGGGAACGGCGTTTGTCGTCTATCTCGGCGATCAGATTCGTTCCTTCGGACCCGGCCGACTGGCGTTGCCTCTTTCTATTCTGTGGTCATTTCCAAGCGCAGAACGTACGCGTAGGCACAGATAAGTCTTTCACACCCTATGCACCTTCGGTGCTGACACATGGCATTAAACGGGACGCCATCTCATTGTCGTGCGGCCGAATTCCGGTGATTTCGCGCGGGCCGATACGCGCTGACAGCCGCAAGGCAGGAGCGAGATTATCGCCGACGGCATAACAGCTTACGGGCCGGAATCCTGAATTCACCCCTACCATCACATTCCGCCGTCGATCCGATCCTGGCGAATTCTCCGTTTTCCAGCCCGTGTGCAAGGCTGGCGCGCAGCGCCACCGCATCGCGGCTTGCGGCCTTGACACGGGCTGTAAAACGGACAGGGGCTTGGGATCGGATCGACAGCCAAGGCTGGCTTTTTCCATATCACTCTTGTTCATGTTCCCGTCCGCGGAGTTTGACCCGGAGGCCGGATATCTTGGGCCGGTCGAGAGCCTGAACGGCGGCGCCGAGCTGGACAGCCGCTTGGAGCAAGCTTGTCACGGCGCTTGTAGCTGAGACGGTCTGAGCCGGCGACGGAATATGGGAGCGGTCGCCTGTTGCGGCGTGCCGGCCAACCATTGCGGCGACTGGGGAGCGAGCGGCCGTTGCCGCCGGTCGCACCAACTGTTGCTGTCGGTCGCGGCTGAGTTCGAAGCCGGCCGTGCGGGCTTCCGCCTGCCAGGATTTGAACAGCGCATCGAGCTTGGCGGCTCCCTTGGCGCGGCGGGTGCGCAGCGTGGCGAGTTCCATTCCTTTGGCGCTGCGATAGCCATGCGTGCGGGCGGCTTCCTCGATAGCCTGTCGGCGCTTGGAGAACTGACGTTCGATATCCCGCGGGATGGTGGCGACGCGAAAGCCGTGTTTCTCGCGGTCGAGACGGTAACCGAGCCGTTGGAGTTCGGAGGCGAGTTCGCGGCGGTAAATGGCGCCCGCTTCCTTCTGGGCCTTGTAAAGTTCCCGGCTGACGATAGCACCCCAGGTGCCGTCCCGGCGCGGTGCAAGGTTGAAGATGAAGGTATGAGTATGAAGCTGGGGATCGGCTTCCCGGCTGGTGTGATGATCGAACTGCGCCATCAAGAGCCCGGCCGTCGGTTCGCGGATCGCACCCGCCCTGCCACGGCGCGCCCACGCCGCGTTCTGTTCGAGATGGCCGGCCGCGGTCATCACCGCCGACCTGTGTGCCTGCTCTATGGCCGGGCGGTCCTGTTCAGGGGATAGCGCCCAGAGCACGGACACCGATTTGGGCGCGCTGAAGGTCATATCCCAACCGGCGGAATGTTCGCGTCCCTGCCCGCCATGCTGGACGAGCCGCTTGCCGGTTTTGGGATCGACGCCGTTCAACGCCGCGGCAAATTCCGCTTGGGTAACCGGGCCGCGCAGGCTCAACCGCTCGGCGCCATCGCCGGTCCAGCGGCCGGGCGGCTCGCCGCCCCTCGTGTAGTAGTCGTCGGCCTGCAGGTGGGCGTAATAACCGAGCGCTGCACTCGCACTGCCGCGCGCGGAGATCGACGCCACCATGTCACGGCCTGATTTGGCGGATGCGGTCCGCCAAATCCTTGCTGAGACCAACAGAGGGAATAGCCCGCGGATTGTCATTCGCGTTTGTCGCCGGCCGAGGCTCAGGTGACATGTGTGTCCAATCGGCGGAAAGAATCGGTTCACGGAGTGTTGGCAGCTTTATATAGGGAAGATCCAGTTCATAAGCGGCATCCCCGACACCCAGCAGCAGGACGCGGACGCCGCGCTTTGTGGGACCGAGGTGAGAGCCCAATTCGGAAGCGGTGATGACACGGCGCAATTCGCGCTGGACGGATTCTGTCGTGCTGACGCGCCCGCCGGAACGGGTATCGCTGCGGATTCGCCGCTCGACTTCCTGGTCTCCGATCATGCGGCTGATGTCTTCCGCCGCCTCGCTTGCGTTGATGCGGGTGATGATTTTGGTGCCGGTCATGCCGAACCAGGCTTTGGTCTGGTCGGGACCGTAGACGGCGCGGATTTGGGAGGTATCTTGGGCGCCGATGACGACGGCAATGCCTTTTGACCGGCCGAGTTCCAGGAACGTCGGAAAGCGCTTGATGGCGGGGAGCTGGGGAAATTCATCGAGGAAAAGCCAGATTCGGCGTTCGCTGCTTTCGCTCAAAGTCGGGCTACCCACGGCGGATGCGAGAAGGCCCAACATGCTGCCGATCCACACGCGGGATAGCTCTGGATAGCCGGGATCGTGCTGGAGGATCAGCGGACAGTGTGGCGTCAAATGGTGCAGCCAGCGGCGAATCGAGAATCGGCGCGCTCTATGATCCGGCCATGCCTCAGCGAGGACCGACACAATCCGCATATGGGTCTGGAAAGTCGTGAGGATGCTGTGGGTGGTCTTGCTGTCCGGCTGAAGCAGAAGACGCACCGCAGCGGGATTATGGTCTCGGGCGTACCGCGTCAGGGACTCGATATCGGCATTGACCGATACTTCGAGATCGGGCCAGCCCCATTGCTTTCCCTTCGTGACCTGCAGATGGACGATGCAGGCGACGAAGATTTCCTGGGCGGCCTGCGACCACATGGGATCGGTACTTGGTGGAATGAACCGCGCCGCCAGCTCGCGCGCGTCCTGTTTCACGCAGCAATCGGCGGCCACATCCCACACCAGCGAGCGCTTGTCATGCGGCGCGATCAGAAGCGGTTCTGGCGACGCCGGCAGTCCCGCCGTCATGTCGCCCTTGGTATCGAGCACGAGCAGGCCATCGCCACGGGCAAGCGGTTCGTCCATCAAGTTCAGCATGGTCTGCGTCTTGCCGCCGCCGACGCTGCCCAGGATTAGAAAATGCCGCGTCTCGCGATCACGGCTCAAGGCGACGTGCGGCAGGAGTTCCAAGCCACGCCCGTGTACTTTGCATTCGCGAGCACAGGCCCGTCGAAGGGAATTTAGCCCGGAAGCGCCGGTATGCAGGCGCAACCCGCGGACGATCTTGAACGACGGCCTTTCGACACGAACGCAAAGCGCAAACCCCAGCAGCGCCAATAGACCAACCGCGCCGAAGGCAAGCACGGCCGAGAAGCGAAGATCGAAGGCGTCAAGCGCGTGGTAGCGGGCGAAATACGTCCGGCACGCCTGCCAGTTTAGCGCGCCGTCACGGTCCAGCAAGAACGTCAGCGCCCGTTGTTTGACGCAGAAATGCAAATTCGTCGTAGGAAACATCGCTGTTCGACCGTCGTGAAACCGACCTGTCGGCGGCCAAGCCTCAAAGCCCACTTTGTAGGCGCCGGCCGTCGCAGCGAACGCAGCCAGCATGGCGAGGAACGTAACCATCTTGAGTCGCCGGATCATGCCGCCCGCTCCACCGTCAACGCCTGAAGAAGCGCCTCAAACATAGCGACGAGCTTCCGGGCGGACACGTCGATTGCCTCGGTCTTGGCGTTCGTGTCCCGGCTTTGCTGTTCCAGGCCGACGAGCTTTCGTTCGATCAGCATGAGCTGTTCGGCGAGCGCCTTGTTGTCGCCACCGGCAAGCCCGGCCCGGATCAGATCGCGGGCGACCGCCGCCACGTTGGCCGACAGCGAATAGGCCCGCGCCTGAAGCTGTTCGATCTCGCCCGGCGCAAGCCGGATGGAGATGGATTTGGTCTCGCTCACCGCTGTTGTCCGGGGTCGGACGTGTTGAGACGCTGGTGCTCACTCAGGAACCGGAACAACGACCGGCGCTGGTAGCGCACCGAATGATCGCCCACCTTGATGAAGGCCGGCCCGCCGCCGCGCGAGCGCCAGGTGTTCAGGGTGCAGGCCGGAAAGCCGATGATCCGCCCAGCCTCCGACGTATCGACGGCCTCATCGAGCCAGCCGGGGTTGTCCCTCAGAATCTCGGTCAGCGAGGGGAGTTCGATGGTTGATTTACGCATGGCACGCTTCCGCAACTGTTATTTGCGGAGGAAAGCCAAGCAGCCCCCAAACAGGCAGAAAAGAGAAATGATTTCCTCAAATGCGGGCCAATTCCGGCACACACGGGCGTTTGCCCGCTAACCATCCGTACCGAGAATGTTTTTCATCTGCCGGATGATCGTCTTCACGGAAGGCAAATCCTTTTCGTCAAATTCCAGCTTCGCCCGTTCATGGGCATCGAAGGCCAGCAAACTGCGTTGTCTCGTAGGATCGGCGGCGTGCAGTCCCCGCACGAGTTCCCGTATGCGCTGCCACGCCGCTTTTTGCGGACGGCCCCGAACATCGTCGCCGCAAGACCCGAATTCCACCGTCGGCGCCGGTTTTGGCGGCGATGAATTTGTGGGCGCCTTCGGCTTGGACCGGACTTTGTTCAGAATCTCGGATGGCGTGACGGGAACGTCGCCTTCTTCGGATGCCGATACCGGCTCCACAAGAAACGCCGGCAGTGCATAGCCCTTATGTTCCATCCACGTTATCAGCTTGGCTTTTGCCAGCAGGATACTGCCAAGAAGCGCCTGAGCCTCGGCAGGAAACGCGACGTATGGGATATTCGCCAGGGCTTCTAGCGTAATGTCGGTTACGTTTTCGCAGGGCGGACCCCCAGTGAATTCCGCCCATTCGTCCGCCGGCCCTGGAAGCATATCTCGCTCGCCCAACACCTGCGCAACCGTGTGCGCCGTCACTGAAAGGTATTCATGCGGCTTTGCTGGCCGCGGCAAACGGCGGGCGAAGCCGATCTTGGCCCGGGGCGCTTCGATGAGCAGCAGCGGATAATTCCGATCATCGTCTGGATCGACGCCGGGAGTTCGCAGGCTTCGGCCATCAAACTCGCGCGCGAATATCGCGTGCTTGAACATATCCATGAGATCGACGGCATCAATTCCGGGGGTCTCGCGCGCCATCAACAGCGCGGCACGCTTGAGCGAGACGTAGTCCCCGTCGAGGGGCGAGATAAATGCCAGCATCGCTGCATCCCTTTACCCCCTCGTACCCCTGCTTGAGTTGATGGCCGCGTGATGGGGATAAATCGCCATGGCTGCCCGCACGCGCCAACATGAAAAATCTAATCTAGGTGATGCGAATTTTCAATTTGCTGGCGTTTGATGTTCACAATAATACGTACCTTTTTTCCACCACTGTCGATGATGCAAATGCCTTTGTAGTCTTGATCTGACGTCCCGACATGGCCTCGCTGCAACGCGATCACGCCGCACTGCGCACTACACAGTAGCCGCACCAAGTCCAAATTCTGCTTTTGCCTGCCGGTATGTCTGAAATAGACGTTCCTACAATTCTGATTGCGCTTCGTCCTCGGTCGCGAACGTGGCAAAATTCCCGATGACCATATCCACTAGCGCTTGCATGGCCATTCCGCTTGGAGAGCCAGCCAAACTCCGACAAGTTTGAGTTACCCCCATCTGGCACGATTCGTCTCCGCCCATGTCGCGCGCGCCAAGCGCCACGGGACCAAAAGCGGACGCGCAATCGGCCCCCGAAACTCGACACCAAGCGCGAAGCCGCCGTGCGTCGTTCATTGCAGGCCGGAACCCGAATTCTCAAAACGGCAAAGACTACGGACGTCGGCACCGGCACGGTCGCACGGATTGCGCATGAAATGCGCGCCTGATGTTGTAGCCTTGAAATGCGTCGCGCTCGCGATGAATTTCGAGCATGTCGCGCATGGTGGCTCGCTAATCCTCGGCCATGGCGTTCCCTTTTGGCAATCAGACATCGCCCTTTCGAGCACACGCCCGCCGCGCGTGAATCGCGATTTGTGACCCGGTTAAACGACCGCTATAATTCCCAAGTAATGAGGGGCAACCAATGGGCGGGAAGTTTAGTCGAACAATATCGGCGTGCACATATCTGTTTTCGCTGACATTCTGTCTGACTGGCTGCGATCAGTCCAAATCGGAACGGTCGGCCGCGTCATCTGATACGGGCGATGATTCCTCGTATGTCTCGGTTCAGTCGGTGGCCGGGGGACCATATGAACAAGTCGTGCTTGGGGAAGCCACGGACCCGAATGTTATAGAAGCATCAGGCGAACAGGTCACGGGCAACGGCTATCCATGTGCATCGGTCTCGCATCTGTGGAAGCTCAAATTCACCAGGGATGTTGGAATGAGTGTCTTGAAAGTACGCTGCACTGACGGCACCGACTACCAGATCACGATTTTCGATCACAGAGCATTTGTGAAGCCTTGGACCGGCACGCTAATGGGGAGCTAAGGAAATGGGGCGGGTGTGTTTTAGTGCAATTATAGCTGCGTTTGTGCTGGGGAACGAATGCGCCATCGCGCAGACCGACAGCGGGTCGCCGTTCTTGCGGCCTGAGGGTACGCAGTCGTCAGCGGCGTCCAATGCGCCCTGCGACTACACGTTTCCCTCAAAGGTGCCAGTGAAATGCTGGGCCGGGCAGAAATTCATGGTCTTGCCGATAGACCCGCAATTGCGGAGCTACGGCTATCAAGA
Source organism: Alphaproteobacteria bacterium (assembly GCA_028871795.1). Lineage (GTDB taxonomy): Bacteria > Pseudomonadota > Alphaproteobacteria > Micropepsales > Micropepsaceae > Rhizomicrobium. The sequence goes on from JAGWMG010000001.1 coordinate 7,556, forward strand.
GTTCACGAAAGGCGACAGCGTGATTGACCACGCAACTTACGACGAGCTTGCCGGAAAGGTCGTGACCGTCACTGATGTTCAATGGCGACTGATCGCTCCCGCTCTCCCAGACAGTGGAGGCTGGGTTGTGACCTTTCAGGACGATGCTTCCGGCGTCACGTACCATACGAGGGCCGTGACCCTTCCTAACGACCCACCTGACGACGCGACCGTTGACCACTTGGCGTTGGTCCGCGACTTACAGGGTGCGCGGCAAATGTATCTGGGCAAGACATTTTGGATGAAGTCGGGTTGGTTGCCCGAATTCAATGGTAACGGCTCAATCTCATTTTCAAACACGGTGACCTACAAAAAGTTCGTGCCGACCACGATCAGCGATGTACTCGCCAGTTATGACCCGCATGAGCCGGTACGCGTCGTCATCAAAAATGACGCCGGACAAGAGGGCTACTTCGATATGGCCGTCTCTCCCACAAATCGAAGTGCAAAATGGCCGGGCAAGGTCGGCGAGGCTGCGTTTGCGGAAGTCATGGCGTCAACCGACCCTAAGCTCGCACACAAATGGCCGGCGAAAGTGTGGGACGCAATAGAAAACCAGAAAGTCTTCATGGGGATGACGATGGAGCAAGCCCGGCTGAGTTGGGGTGAGCCGCGTGACGTGAATCGCACTGTTGTAGGCGACCATGTGCATGAACAGTGGGTCTATGGCGAAGCGCACAACTATCTCTATTTTGAGGATGGGAGGCTAACCGGCATCCAAAATTGAACGGCTCTACGGCATCCGCCCACGTGATCGCAGAAGGGTAAGAGAATGGTGACTGGATAAGCCATTCATCATAGTTCGGCCCTTGCTCGCACTTAACTCACGCCCATGGATCGCGCGGCTACCTTCAAAGCCGCGTTCAATTCGGTAGACCAGTCTTCCGGCGCCGTGACGACAAGATTTATGTTGTATGTGCCGGACGGATTCTCTTGTCCAAACACTCGCTCAAGCTCGGTAGAAATCCGCCCGATTTGCTCCAACAATGAGTCCGGGAATTTTAGCAGCGCAGCCTGCACGCCCGAAAACGCGGAAGGCAGGTTCGTGAAGCGCACCGTCTCTTTCCACGTTAGGACAGTTCTCGCGCAATCGGCCAAACCCTCACATACCTTCTCAATTGTAGTCACATCTCCCGGCTGACCCGCTGGCCCCCATGATGCTGGCAGGCGCTCATTGACTAGGGTGCCGAAGTCCTCGCATAGCTTCGGAACTTCGTCCATACGCGCCCTACACCAATCCAATGTGTCTTGTGGGGACGCAATTTGCCCGAGGACCTTCGTGTACGCACCCTGTTGCAGGCGCTTCGATTGCTCGATAACGGGGCCTACGTTGTCACGCAGAAGCGTGATTGTCAGCTTGTACTCCCAAAACTTTGGCTTCTCCGTTTTGATCCTCTTGGCTTCATCGCCCACAACAAATGTTGTCGGCGCTGGCAGGGACGCCTTCGGAGACTCGGAGGTACATGGCGGAGCCAGCGCAAGCAGATTAAGTTTCTCTATTATGCCTCTTAGGCCATCAAGCGCCGCATCGAAGCCGGTGTGATCAACTACGCGTGAGAAGTGCAATATCTTCCTGAGCCCTTCCGCACTACTCATACCCATTTGCAGGTAGAGCGCCTTCGGCAGTTGCCGATTGTTGTTGAATCGGCGATCTGGCCCACCGTTCTTGTTCACGAACCTCCACGTATGTCCGACAATCTGGGTATCGCCGGGGACACTGCCGTCTTCGATGAAGACCGTCGTTGACCACAGCACTTCAAGTTGGTCATAGGACAGCGCACCGGCGCGCGAGCCTTGGACAATCAGCGCAACGTCGGGGAAGAAGTACACATTTTGGCGTCCACCGATGATCGCAGGAACGGAAACGTTCGTCTTGACGACGCCCGGAACCGAGTAGGTCAAACTTGCAGCCTTGCGCGAAAGCAAGCGGCCAGCGCCCGCGTTACGCTTCCAATCTGCGGTGTACTCGGCAGTATCGACATTCCATATCTGATTGACGGATCGTACCCGGTCGAATTCTTCGGTGAGCTTCTGAAACGGTGCGATAGCGTCGTCGTCCAAATCGTACATGATGACGACCGCCCGACGCTGTTGGTCGCGCAAAGCAAGCCATATGGATAGTGCCGCCGTTGCAACCAACGACACGATGCCTAGAGCTGGTCCGCTTGGTTGCGAGAACGCAATGAGGCTCAGCACGCCACCGCCGACAAGCGCCCACGGCCATAGCGGACTGAGCGCCATCTTCTCATTGATCTGTTCCAAGATATGGGAGCCCGTGGTGGGCTTCATCTCAAGAACGTCGCCGGTTTCGATGACCGTACCGGTGCCGCTTTGTGGTGATGGTGATGGCGGGACCGGTGTTTGCTGTCTTCTGGGCCGGTGAGCGCCACCAAGTGAGGCACGATAGTAGAGCCCGCCGCGCCCCATGTGGACGTAGTTGCCTCTCGGTCCGGTCCCGACTCGAAAGCCCTTCACACCGACTGAAAGGCCAACGCCCGAGCCCGAGAGATTGAACCTAAATGGTCCTGCCGAAATGCTTTTCCGAAGATAGAATCCCATCGCTCAGTGCCGCCTCCCGAGAAGATTGGAAATCTGATCAGTATTCACGTAGTTTGCAACTCATAGCTGAGGGGGAGGGGTGTATGCGTACCAGTGCAGCGTCTCGACAGAACTGTCTTTCTCAAATCGCTGTATTGAGCCTTGTGTGCGTCAGCCTAGCGAGTTGCGGGAGGCAGGTCACCGGTGAGCGATATTGGAAAGACGTGTCTCAACTCACCGGCGGGACGATGGAGGTCCACTTCGTCGTAATCGATCCCAAGTTCGTGCGGGATCGAAAGGTCTATGAGGACGCAAGCGAAGCAGTTTGCACCGGGGACATTTGCCAGATTGGCTTTTTCAAAGACAGGAACGACGTGCCGATCGAAACCATGACCGCCGACTTCTTCGACCACGGCGGCTGGGACGGAAGGCACGAAGTCGCCTTGTTCTTTCGGAACACGAACTCCGGGCTCAAGACGTTGCAATTCGATTGCAGCTTTCTCCCCCAACAGGACCTCGATAGTTGCCTGACACCGGTCAAGCCGTCGCCCGAAGCACAGAGTGCAGCACAGGCAAGAGGGCCATTAGTGGGATTCGGCAAAGCAAAATTCGGGATGACCACAAGTAAGCTAACTGCTGCGCTTGGCGGACCCGATAACGTGTATGTGCTAAATCCAACAGACAACAGAACGGTTCTTCGTACCAAAGCGGATTACCACGGACGAACGTACAACGCGTTCTACAACATCACCGCTACCGGTTTCAGTACCGTGCTGATGCAATGGAGCGCGCTCATTGACAATGACGCTTGCGCCAAAGAAGCAAAGAAGATCGCCGCCGATGTGAGCGGCGACTTCGGCAAGGAAGATGATTTTAGCTACTACGATGCTGGGGGTAAGACGTTCAGATATAGGTGGCTATTTTCTGACGGTCGAACTGTGGAATTGGACAATCTCGGCGTGAAGGATGGCGATTGTACGCTCAGCCTAAATTTCAGCGCGAAGGGCGAATCCAACTAGCGAGAGGAAAAACATGCGGCTCGGGGCATGGGAGATTGCGGCGAACGAAATGGGTAAGATCGTTCTTACCGGTTGTATCGGTGCGATAGTCGGCGGTGCCGTGGTGTATGCAGTTCTCACGATTAAGCCTTCGTCTCACTCGATGGAATTTGCGCCCCTCACTGAATCTCTGACGCGCCTCAATGAGGCAACCGCTCAAGGGGTGAGCCTAAGCGCGTTCTCTGACTTGTTGCTCGACGCCAAGACCAAGTTTCAGGTCGTGCAAAAGGACCTCCCTGAGGACGCCAAGGCGATGGTATCACTTGCGGTCCAACACGAAGACGATGTTCGACAGATATGGTCGAACTCGATTGAATTCTCGCGTATTTGCCCAAATAGCTGCGAGGACACCCTAGAACCGCCCATGCTCGATCTGGGTATTTTGAAAAAGAAGGCTGACTACAAGGCGCACTTCAAAGATGTAATTGACAACTTTGGCTTTGACACAACCGCGCAGTCGACATTGGTTTCAGAAGCGCTGACGGCGGCGGGACCTTCTCTTTCGTCTGCCATCGCCAAAGTCCAAAGCCTTTAATCTGCGTTAGGAACGGCGAAGCTATGGAGGCGATGGCGGTGACCGCCGATCAATCTGATGAAAGCCTTAGTTCACCCGTCGCGGTGGGCACATACGTCGTCTGTCTGCTGGACGTACTCGGATTCGAGCACATTCTAGGTCAATTGGGCTTGGAGGTGCTGCATTCTAAGTATGAGTTGCTAGTTGCTCACGTTCGCAAACAGACGGGCGGTATTGATATTGTACCCCTCCCGGATGGAACGACGGCAGTCGGCTGGCCTGAGGTCGGAAACGCCTATTTCAGCGACAGCATGATCTTTTGGACGCGGTACGCCGGGACCATCGGGCTGTTCAGCTTCACTCAGATGATTTCGGACGTGATTTGCCACGGAATCGAAATCGGCCTTCCTTTGCGAGGTGGAATTGCAGCGGGAGACGCGATCTTAGATTCGAGTCGCGGCGTCTTCTTGGGAGAGCCTTTGGTAGAGGTCGCGCGATTGGAACGCGCGCAGGCGTGGATTGGCGCATCTTTCGGCCCTTCGTTCCAAGCCGAACGATTCAAATGCAACTTCTATCTCAACACGGTGTTGCCATTCAGAAGCCACTACAAAGAGCCCGATAGACAGCTTGCAACCGGGATTGCCATCGATTGGCCTAGACGCTGGCGTGAAGCTCGAAAGAGCGAACCGGACGCCGCGATAAAGGCGTTGGATGTGTCTCCACCATTCTCTCCCTACTATCAAATGTCGTTGCGCTTTGCCGAGTTCTCTCGGCAAAACCATGACTGGTTCAATAGGCAAAGCCATCTGGACTACGGCTGAAAGCTGAGTGCGTGCCAAATTGACCCCGCCGGACACGAGTCGATCACTTTGGTAGCTATGTGGTAGCTATTGAAATTTCGCTGCTAACACACTTCCGTTAAGTCTTTGATTTTATGGCGCACCCGACAGGATTCGAACCTGTGACCTCTGCCTTCGGAGGGCAGCACTCTATCCAGCTGAGCTACGGGTGCACGCCCCTTCAGCTATAGACCAAGCGGCAGCCCGGCCGCAACGAACGGCCGTTCACCCAAGCGCGGCCAGGGCAGCCGTCACGGTTTCGTCCGCGGCGGCCCAGGCCTTGCGCTTCCAAGCGGCCGTGTTGGGGTAGAACGCGGTGCGGATTTCCCTGGTGATCGCCGCGGCCAAAGGATGGCGGGCGCCGGCAATCCGGTGCAGCCAATTGTCCCTTCGCAGCGCGAGAAAGACGTCGAGGGTGGAGCGCGTGCCCACTTCCAACGCCGCGAAGGTCAGCTCGCGGCCTTTCATCCAGGCCGCGAACGCCCGGTCGATGGTCCCGGTCAGCCGCACGGAGACGGATTCGCCCGCCGCGCTCGATTTGACGCGCGCGCCCCAGATTGTCTTGGCGCGTTCATAGGGCGCGCTGTGCGGCGGATCTTCGCTGATCATTTCGCCTTCGCCGGGCGCGCCCAATCCGGTGTGCAAATCGATGACGATCAATTTCTTCACCGTGGCGAGTTCCTGGCGCAGGACGGCCTCCAGCATTGCGACGGACCAGCTCTTGCGCTTTCCTCCGAAGTAGAGCCCGTCCTGGTGGGCGTACTGGCCCTTGGAGATCGCCTCCTGCAGGGCCGTCAGGCCGTGCGCCTGCGAGTAGGCGAGAAGCTTGGCATTGGCCGCGTTCAGCGTTTCGGGCGAAATATCCTTCGGCGCGATGGCATCGGCGAGGGCTTCATAGGCGGGGTTGCGCGGCGGGTTGGCGTGATCGACGAAATTGCGGTTGATGTCGGCGTTTTCCTCGTCGACGCGCCGGTCCCAGGAGAATCCGTGAGGGTTCAAGGCATGCAGCATGACGACCTTGGCGGCGTTGGAGACGCGGCGCACAAGCCCTTCGCGCAGCAGTCCGGTCTGCACGCCAGAACCGAAATAGCCTTCCACGCCGTGCGTTCCCGAGATCAGCAGCAGGGCTGAGGTGGCGTCGCGAGGGCCGATGGTCGCGGTGTCGAGGAACAAGGGCTTGCCGTCGCGCCCGCGAGCCTTGGGATGGACCCGCGCGATGGTGCCAAGGCCTGCGGCTGTGCAGGCTTGAAGGAACGCGGCGCGCGCGGAGCGGTAATCGGTGGGAAAATGACGTTCCGGGTTCCTGCTCATGTCCTTTGGATAAATCCTCCTTTCCGGCGTCGGTACCGCGCACGAAGAATAAAACGATTATAACATAACGCGCCCGCCCGGGAGCGCGATAAGTTCGCGGATAACAAATTATATTGCATTAACAATGAATTGCAGGAAAGAACAGGTCGCCGCCGGTTACTTCAAAATCGGCCGGAAGGCGCCGTCCCAATCCTCGCTCGGCGGATTATCCTCGAAATAGGCGACGCGCGTGAGGTGGAGGTCGTAGAGCTTCTGGCTGGCGCCGGACAACTTGCGGCACTGCTCGATCAACTCGCGCGCTTTCTGCCATTGCTGGGCGCGCAGCGACTGGAAGATGTGATCGTGGAAGGTGGCGAGCGCCCGGAATTTCGGGCTGGCGCGCATCACCGGATTGCCGAGCATGGCATAGAGCTTGACCGGCTCGTCGTGGCCGGCCAGCGCGATGTAATCGACTTCCAGGAAGGCGAAACCGCGCTCCGAGGATTTGCGCGTCTCCTCGCTGACGATCACGGCCGGTCCGTATTGGCCGGAAATCTGCTGGATGCGCGCGGCCAGCACGGTGCAATCCCCATGCACCGAATAGGCGGTGCGGCCATGCGCCTTGAAGCCGCCGGCGATGGCGGGCCCGGTCGAAACGCCGATGCCGATCTCCACCGGCGACAATGCCACGCCGTCGATGCGCCGCTCGTGCGTGATGATTTCGTTGGTGCGCGCAATGGTTTCCATCATGGCGTTCGCCGCCTCGCAGGCATGGATGGCGTGTTCGAGATCGTCGAGAGGGGCGTTCCAGAAGGCGGTGAAGCCTTCGGTCGTCAGCTTGTCGATGGTGCCGCCATGGTCGAGCGCCACATTGATCAAAGGTTCGAGGACGCGCTGCATCAGGCGGGTGAAGGCGGCAGGATCGCCGCGGAAGGACGTGGCGAGCTCGGCGAACCCGCGCACGCCGCAAGCAAGATAGCTCACCGTGCGGCTTTCGCCCTCGAGCTTCATCAGTTGCGGATTGCGTGCGATCTGATCGATGGTGCGCGCCGGCAAGGCGTCTGCGAAGGCAAGCCTGAGCTTGTTGCGCGATCTGGCGATCTCGGACCAGCGTGCGCCGGCGCCCGTCAGCCACACGGCCGCCAGTCCGAGATTGAGGCCCAGCGCGTCGAACAGGACGTGCTCGCCCGCATAGAGCCGCCAGGAGACATAGCTCACGCCCGCGATGGTGCCGAGTACGAACAGCCCGGCCCAGCGCATGCCCAGCCGCGCGAAGACCAACACACAGCCCAAGCCGAACAGCGCCAGGCACAACAGTTCTGCCTGTGCCGCCGCGGCGGGCCGGCGCAACGCCACCCCCAGAAGAAGATTCTCGGCGGCTTCCGCATGCACTTCGGCCACCGCACGAAGCGCCGTGGGTGTGTCCACCAGATCGTCGGGCGCGCCGATATAGACGATGGCGCCGCGCAGGCTGTCAGGGGCGAGCGTCTTGTCGATGAGGGCGGAAGCGTCAACGTTGCGCTCGGGATGCACGCCGGAATAGGCGATCCAAAGCGAGCCGTCGGGCGCCGTCGCCAGTTCGCCGCGTCCGGTGTCGACGGCAGCGACCACCGGCGTTCCGCCGAACAGTCCGCCGTTGCCTTCGTCGCTCTTCAGCGTGATGGCATCCTTGCCTTCGGCCAGCCGCAAGACCTCGGCGTCGAGCGAGGGCACGGCTTTGTCGCGCAAGCGGAAGACCAACGGCATGCGCCGGACCTTGCCGTCGGAATCGACATCGAGATTGACCGCGCCGACGCCAGCGCTTGCCGCTTCGATCGCGGCGAGCGAGGCCGATGCCTGGTCGAAGGCGCGCACCCGCCCGAAAGGATCGCGCGCGCCGGACCAGCCGACGGTGGCCTTCAGCATCAAAGTGCGCGCCGGTCTTGCGTCTCCCAGCGCAAAGCCCGTCACCGTCTTGACGCCCGTCAGGGCGGAAGCCAGCGCATCGTCGGGCGACGGCATGCGATCGAGCGCCGTACGGGCCGCGTCGTAGGTGGGTCCGGGCGGCACCAGCGCCAGCAGATTCTTCGGCGATGCCGGGTCGGTGTTGTCGAGCGGGTCGACGAAAACCACGATCGAGGCGCCCTGCGCCTTCAACGCTCCGACAAGCTGGGCAAGCGCCGCATGCGGCCACGGCCAGGCGCCGAAGCGCACGGTGCTGGCCGCATCGATGTCGAGAACGCGAACCGGATGGCCGCTGCGGGAGCCTGTGTCTTCATACGTGCGCGGAAGCGATGCCTGGTAGCCGTCGAACAGGATCCCGCGCAGACGGCTCGCGATGCCGCCCGCGTCCGCGCCAAGCACGAACAATGCGACAGCAAGCATGACGAGCGGAAACGCCCAAATGGCAATCGGCCGGTTGCGAAGGCTCATGTTCATCCCATTCGGGCGCATTCTTGCGCCCACGCGTTCAATTTATCACGCGGCGGCGGAAAAAGCGGAAGAAGCTTTGTGTCATTCTGAGGATGGTGGGTCATAAGAATGTCAGGCGTATCACGCAAATGCCTGCCAAAGGCGGGAGGCCAAGGCCGAAGCCGCGAAAATCGCGCCGGCGGCCAATACGATGCAAGGCCCCGCCGGGGCGTCCGTCAGGTAGGCCAAGGCCAGGCCGATCGGCGCGGCCAGCGCGCCTGCCAGTGCGGCCATCGCCGCCATAGCTTCCGGCGTGCGGGCGAACGGCCGTGCGGCGGCCGGCGGAACGATCAGCAGCGCGACGATCAGGAGCGCGCCGACAACTTTCAGTCCGAACGCGACCAACAAGGCTACGAGCACAAGAAACGCCGTTTGCGGCAGACCACCACGTTCGCCTTCCGCAGCGGCAATGTTTCCACAAATTGCGTTTCGTAACAGCGGCCGCCAGAGCAAGGCCGTGACCGCCAGCACGCCGAAGCTCGCAGCCGCAATCGCCGCCACGTCGGCTGCCGACAATGCCAGCACATCGCCGAACAGGTAGCCGAGCAGATCGGTGCGCACATTCTCCATGGTTGCCAGCAGGATAAAGCCGAGCGCCAAACCCATATGGCCGACAATACCGACGAAGGTTCCTGCCGGGATGGTGCGGTCGCCGGCCCGCGCCATCACCAGGGCCGCAACGATGGCCAGCGCCGCTGTGCCGACCACCGCGTTGATACCGATGAGCAGACCCAATCCAGCTCCGAGCAGGCCCATATGGGCGACCGACTCGCCCAGATAGGCCATGCGCCGCCACATCACGAAGCAGCCGATGGGGCCGCAAGCCGCGCCCAGGAGACCGGCGCCCAGAACGGCGCGCCAGAGAAAATCATCCATGAAGATCATCCATCGTGGCACACCGTTTTACCCGAGGGGGTGTGGGCATGGTCGTGGTGATGGGCGTAAAGCGCTAGCTCGCCGGCGGCGCGCGCGCCGAACAGCTCGAGGAAGGCGGGATCGCGCACCACGGCGTGCGCGTCGCCTTCGCAACAGACATGGCGGTTGAGGCAGACGACGCGATCAGCCTGCGCCATCACCACATGCAGATCGTGACTGACCAGCAGCACCCCGCAGCCGAATTCGTCGCGGATGTCGGCGATCAGATGATAGAGGGCGGCTTCGCCGGCGACGTCGACGCCGGCCATCGGTTCGTCGAGCACCAGCAAGTCCGGGCGTCCGGCGATGGCGCGCGCCAGGAGCACGCGAGCAAGCTCGCCACCGGAAAGCGCGCCCAATTGCCGGTTCCTCGCCTCGGCGACGCCCACGCGCGTCAGGGCGTCTTCCCTCGCCCGGACCGGCGCGAACAGGGCGAGGAATCCTCCGACCGTCATCGGCAGGCTGGGGTCGCGGCCGAATTCCTGCGGCACATAGCCGATTTTCAGTCCCGTTCGGCGCCTGATTGTCCCCTCGGACCGCACCAGTCCGAGGACGGCCTTCAGCAGCGTGGTTTTTCCGGAGCCGTTCGGCCCGATCAGAGTGACGATCTCGCGTGGTCGGACAGCCAGGGAGACGCGGTCGAGGATATGCACGCCGCCGGCATGGACGCTCAGCCGGTCCGCTGCGATCAGGGGTTCGCTCATCGCGCGGTGTTATAACATCGCACTTTGCGGAAAAAACAGGCGGTCAGCGTCGCGTCCGCAAAGCCCATCCCGGCAGCAGACAGGCCAGGACCAGGCAAAGCCAGGCAAAAGCATCGCCGATGCGTGCGTACGGCGTGTTGCCCGGCCCGCGCCGCAGCTCGCCCACCAGCGTGACCATGCCGTCCGCGTCGCTGCGCTTCGTGGCTATCACGCGGCCATAAGCATCGGTCAGGGTGAGCAGGCCATCCTTCGCGGCGCGGGCGACCGCAAAGCCGTTTTCCACGCCCCGCATGGCGGCCATGCGCGCGTGCCACCAGCGATCCTGGTCAAAATCCCAGGCGGGTACGGCGAACGAGCTGGGATGGAGGACCGAGTCGCTGCGCAGCATCTGGGGAAAATCCATGTCCTTGCAGATCGCCACCGCCGTATGGTTGGCCAGCATGAAAGAGGAATGGCCGGGCACAAAGGCGCTCTCCAACCCCGCCACCATGTGACGCTTGTCGTACTGCGCCGGCGGCGATCCGTTGGCGAAGAAGATGAGAGCATCGTTTCGCCGTTCCGCGCTGCGGTCGTCGAAGCCGATAACGATGGTCGTATGGGTCACATGCGCCGCGGTTTCGAGTTCCGCCAAGGCCGCGCCGCGCCAGGCCGGTTTAAGAACCGCAAGCTTCTCGGGAAACACGATCAACTCAGCGCCTTGCGCGGCCAGATCGTGCGCCGTCGCGGCATAGGTGCGGACGATGTCGAGCGCGGATGTTTCATCGGCGCGGAACGTGGCGCTCGCCAGATGATCGTCCACGCCAAGTCCGACACGGACCGAAGGCGTTTTCGGCGCCTCGGCGATCCGCCAGGCGCCGTAACCGGCGTTTATTGCGAACAAAGCAACGGCCACAAAGGCGGGCAACGCCCATTTCGTCGCCAGGTTTATCGCCAAGCCGGCCGAGACGAATCCAAGCAGGAAGGTCACGATCCAAAGGCCGAACACGGATGCGCCCTGGATCAGAAAAGGTGCGCCGACCTGGCTGTAGGCCGGCGACATCGCGGCTCCGTTCGGCCCCAGCGAGCCAAGATAATCCCATGCCGTCCATAGCGCCGCGAAGGCGAGCACACCGGCGAGCGGCGAAATCCGCTGCGCCACAAGCCGGGCTCCCATCACCGATACCGCAAAACAAAATCCCGGCAAGACGATCGCGATCAGCAGCACCGGAAGAGGCAAGCTGCCGAGATACGCAGGCAATAGATTCAGCCCGCCAAGCACACTTGCCGCCCAGGCTGCGAAGAACGACGTCCAGCCCTGCGTCTTGCCGAAAGCCAACCACAGGACAGGGACGGGCGCGATCCAGGCCAGTGGCCACAGCGCTCCCAGATCGGTCGAGAAATAGAAGCAAACGGCACTGGCAGCCGCACACAGCAAGGCAAGCATTTCGCGTTCTCCCCGGCGTCTTCCATGATGAACGGGCGACTGCGGGAATTCCAGCCGGGAACGAAGGGGGCGGAAATCCCTGGCGCGCAACCGAAAGCGTTATCGGCTATTTCGTAAGCCGCATGGCCACCTGGGCAAGAAGGATGCGGGCGCCCTGGCGCCCCAGCGAACGGTCGGTGGCATGCTGAAGCCGGTCGGCGATTTCCGACACGTCGGGCTGCCGCCAAGGTCTCACCGAAGTCGCCGTGAATGCCATCAGGCTGCGGACGTAGACGTCGCGCAGCACCGGCAGCGCCTGTTCGGTTTGGGCGCGCAGCTCGGCATCGGGCACGTCGAGGCCGATGCCGATCATCAGCAGACCCACGATCTTGTTGCCGTCCATGATGGTCGTGTAGATCGGATCGATCATCAGGTAGCTCGCCGATTGCGTGATCTTGTGGACGGGCGTCGCCTTGCTGCCGCTGCCGGCGCCGGCGGGCACGGCGAGCACAAAAGCGGCAAGGACGGCGAACAGGACGGACCGGCGCATGGATCGGACCTTTGCGGTTCCCTCCGGATTTAGTCCAGTATGGTAAAGCGATGGTTAGCGTGCGCCCGGTCAGTGTCGCGGTGCGATGTTTTAGGAGCAGGAAAGCCGGGCTTCGCCCTGTCGGGTAATGAAATTGGGAGGCCTGCCACCCGAAGCTGCGCAGCAGGGAGGGTGGTGGAGCTGAGCGGAATCGAACCGCTGGCCTCCTCATTGCGAACGAGGCGCTCTCCCAACTGAGCTACAGCCCCAAGCCAGGCTTGGTGCCCGGCGGACCGGGGGGTTATCTACGAACCGGCGGCGTTTTCTGTCAACAGGCTGCCCGAATGCGAGTTCCATCCGCTGGGTGCCCTTCGCAAAGCCGCCATCTTCACCTAAGACTAGCCGGGGCGGCCCGACCGTTCCCAGCGGGGCGCGTTCACAACACACGGAAGCCAATCATGTCGATTTTCGGTCCCATTCTGTGGCTTGCCCAGCAGATCGTCTGGCTGTTCCTGATCGTGATGTTCGTCCGCGTCGTGCTGAGCTGGCTTTTTCTGTTCGATGTCGTCAATCGGCGCCATCCCGTGGCGTATCAGATCAACGATTTCACCGAGCGGCTGACCGAACCCGTGATCCGTCCCTTCCGCCGTTTCATCCCCGCCGTCGGCGGCTTCGACCTTGCGTTCATCCTAGTGTTCCTTCTCTGCTATGTCGTGCAAATGTACTTGGCGCAGTTGGGCCAAGTCCTGCCGTAGGGCACGGGTGCAAATTGTTCGTTTCCATTCGTCTCACACCAAAAGGCGGGCGCGATGCCGTGGAAGGCTGGGCGGAGGGCGCCGGCGGCCAACGGTATCTGAAAGCCAGAGTTCGTGCCGTGCCGGAAGGCGGCAAAGCCAACGCCGCGCTGATTGTTTTGCTCGCAGAGACTCTCGATGTGCCAAAATCCGCGGTGCGTATTGCGTCGGGCGCTTCGGCACGCTTGAAAAGGATTGAAATCGCGGGCGACAGCGGCAAGCTTGCGGCCCGCCTCGAAGCATTGGGGAAGCTGCCATGAGCGCAACCATCATCGACGGCAAAGCCCATGCGGCGGCGCTGCGCGCGCGCGTTGCCGGGGAAGCGGCGCGGCTCAAGTCCGAGCACGGTGTGATCCCGGGACTGGCGACCGTTCTGGTTGGCGACGATCCGGCGAGCGAAGTCTATGTCCGCAACAAGAACAAGACGGCACAGGCGCTCGGCTTCAACTCCGTGCACCGGCACCTGCCGGGCACGGCGAGCGAGGCGGAGGTTCTTGGGGAAGTCCGCGCGCTGAACGGCGACAAGTCCGTACACGGAATACTCGTGCAGTTGCCGCTGCCCGGGCAGATTCGCGAGGAGGCGGTGCTCGATGCGCTCGATCCTGCCAAGGACGTCGATGCGCTGACGCCCACCAATGCCGGTCTGCTGCTCAGCGGCCGCGCCAGGCTGGTCTCCTGCACGCCGATGGGCGTGATGATTCTGCTGAGGGAAACGCTGGGCGCGATTACGGGCTTGGACGCGCTGGTCATCGGCCGCTCGCTGTTGTTCGGCAAGCCCGCGGCGCAGCTGCTGCTGGCGGCAAACGCCACGGTGACGATGGCGCATTCGAAAACGCGCGATCTGCCCGCACTGGCACGTCGTGCCGACATCCTGATCGCGGCCATCGGCCGTGCGCACTATGTCAAGGGCGACTGGGTCAAGCCGGGCGCCACGGTGATCGACGTCGGCATCAATCGGGTTCCTAGCGGCGGCGCAGGAACCGACACGGGCGAGGGCAGGACCAGGCTGGTGGGCGACGTGGATACCGATGAGGCTGCGAAGGTCGCACGCTTCATCACGCCGGTGCCGGGCGGCGTCGGCGCCATGACCATCGTCTGCCTGATGCGCAATACTTTGATCGCGGCCGCTGCGCAAGCGGGTCTGCCGGCGCCCGAGGTTTAGAGCTGCCGCTTCAGCGCCTCCGCCAATCCGTCGGGGCCGAGCGTGGCGTCGTAATCGGCCACGAATTTTCCATCGGGGCCCATCAAGTAGATTTGACTGGTGTGGTCCATGGCGTAGCCGCCGCCTTTGAGCGGCCTTTTCCGGTAGTAGACGCGGTAGGCGCGCGCCGCTGCCGCGGTGGATTTTGCGTCCCCGCTGAGGCCGACGAAGCGCGCCCCGAACGCCTTCAGGTAGGCCTTGAGCACGCCGGGGGTGTCGCGCTCGGGATCGACGCTGACAAAGACGGGCACGATGCGCCGGGCTCTCGGCCCGAGCTTTTCCACTGCGTCGGCCATCACCGCCAGGGTCGCCGGGCAGATGTCCGGGCAACCGGTGTATCCGAAATAAACCAGCATGAAACGGCCGCGAAAATCCGCCGCGCGGCGCAGTTTTCCGTCCTGGTCGGTCAGCGTGAAGGGTCCGCCGACCGAGGCCTCGCCTTGGCTTATGACTCGGTTCGCCCCCGGCAAGGAATCGCCCGTATGCCATAAAAGGCCCGCCACGACGGCCACTGCCGCGATAAGATAGGGAATCAGGGTGAGCGGCGTACGGATCATTACGTATTGTGTTCCCCGCGCCCGGTTAGGTCGATAGAATTGATTGATAGTATTGCGCGCGGAAAAGGCAATCGGGCAGGACATGGCGTCGACGGATACCGAAGCACAACCCATGCGGGCGCGGGTGATGCCTGTGGCGCGGGCGTCGGCCGTCAGAGGACGCGTGCGTCTTCGCACTCTGTCGAATTTGCGCTGGATGGCGACGGTCGGTCAGACGACGGCGCTGCTCGTCGTCTATTTCGGCCTCGGCTATTCGCTGCCGCTCGTTCAATGCCTCGCTTGCGTGGCGTTCAGCGCAGGTCTCAACATCGCCCTGGCCTTGCGCTATCCGCCAAGCCACCGGCTCACCAACCGCGAGGCCACGGTCTATCTCGCTTACGATGTGCTGCAGCTGGCCGCGCTTCTCTATCTCACCGGCGGCATCGTCAACCCTTTCGCCTGGATGTTCGTGGCTCCCGTCGTCATCGCCGCCTCGACGCTCAACCTCGGCAACACGCTGATCCTGGGCTGCATCGCGCTGGCGGTGACCTCGTTCATTTCCGTCATCCACCAGCCGCTGCCTTGGCCCGCCAGGGAGCATTTCGTTCTGCCGCCGCTTTATCTGGCCGGGGTGTGGACCTCGCTTGTGCTCGGCATCGGATTCACCTCGGTCTATGCTTGGCGCATCGCCAGCGAAGGGGCGCGGATGTCGGCGGGGCTTGCCGCCACCCAGTTGGCGCTGGCGCGCGAACAGCGTTTGTCGGCGCTGGGTGCGCTGGCCACGGCGGCGGCCCACGAATTGGGTTCGCCGCTGGGCACCATCGCCGTGGTGGCGCACGAGCTCGAACGCGTGTTGCCGGCCGCCTCCCAGGAAGCCGAGGACGTACGCCTGCTGCGCAGCCAAGCCGAGCGCTGCCGCATGATCCTCATGCGCCTGGCGCGGCCCGAGGAAGGGATGCTGGGCGCGACGGCGCGCCTGCCGCTGTGTGCGCTGCTCGACGACATCGCCGACACCTATCGCGGCGAAGACCTGGACATCGTCATCGCCGCGGCGCCGTCCAATCGCGAAGAACCGCAGCCGCAGGTCTGGCGCGCACCAGAGCTGCTGCACGGATTCGGCAACATCATCGAGAACGCGGCGGATTTCGCCAATTCCCGCGTCCGCGTCGAGGCCAGTTGGGGACCCTCGACGCTGTGCGTCACCGTCGAAGATGACGGCCCGGGCTTTTCCCCCGACATCATCGAGCGGATCGGCGAGCCCTACATCACCTCGCGCCCCGGCCATCATGCTTTGGGTGCCACCGAAATGGGACCGCCGACGGCACCGATCGGCAGGCGCGAGGGCATGGGGCTCGGTTTCTTCATCGCCAAAACCCTGCTGGAACAAACGGGCGGTATGGTTAAGGCCGTCAACCTTCCCGAAGGCGGCGCGCGCGTCAGCGTGTCGTGGCCGCGAGGCCAAATAGACGGCGAAACGCCCCTGCCAAGAGCACAGGAGGATTGACGCCTTCGTTCTCCGGGAATATTTGCGCAACGCCGAGGGATACAGACTATGACCATGCCAGAAGAGAAAACGCTGCTGATTGTAGAGGATGATCGCCCGTTGCGCGAACGTCTGGCCCGCGCCATGGAAGCGCGCGGCTTCGTCGTGACGATCGCCGAAGGGGTCGCGGAAGGCAAAGCCCGCGCCAAGGAATCGCCCCCGGCTTATGCCGTCGTCGATCTCAAACTGGAAGACGGCAACGGGCTGGACGTCCTGGAAACGCTGCACGCGATTCGCGCCGACAGCCGCGTCGTGGTGCTGACCGGCTTCGGCAATATCGCCACCGCCGTCGCCGCGGTGAAATACGGCGCCATCGATTATCTGCCCAAGCCCGCCGATGCCGACGACATCATGGCGGCGCTGCTGGCGCCTCCCGGCTCCAAACCCAAGCCGCCGGAGAATCCGATGTCGGCGGACCGCGTGCGCTGGGAGCACATCCAGCGGGTGTACGAGTTGTGCGGCCACAATGTCTCCGAGACGGCGCGCCGTCTCAACATGCACCGGCGCACGCTGCAACGGATTCTGGCGAAGCGCAGCCCGCGCTAACGCCGTTTGGAATGCGTCTTCGCGCCCGCGTTTCGCGCAGGCGCATCCTTCGCCAGTTTCTTCGGTGCGATTTTGCGCCAGCGCCGTTCCAGCATTCCGCGCAGCGTTTTGGCGTCGAGCTTTGTCAGCCGCGCCAGCACGGTCGGATAGTCCTTGTAATGTGTGGTGATGTGAAACAGCTCGGGATCGGCTTCGAGCAGCAGGTCGCGCTCGTCGATCGAATCCACAAACAGCACCAGCGAATCGTCCTCATCACGCAGGCGGGTGAAGAATTTTCCCGCCACCTTGTAGGAGGGATAACCATAGGACAGGCCTTCCTCGGCGCCAGGAAACGACAGAACGATCTTTTTCACCTGCGCCTTAGAGACCATCCGTCGCCTCCAGAATGTTCGACAGCCGCTCGGCCGCCACCTTGGCAAAACTCAGCGTCACGGCCTTGCGGCGGCTGGCATGCAAAGCGGTGCGCGGCGAGGGGCGAACGATGGCCCCGCCATAGCGGTCGGCGACGATCAGCCCGGTGCCGGCCGGCACATGCTCGTCGGGAAAATCGGGCGGGATGGCGAAATAGAACAGCTCGCAGAATTCGAGATACTGCGGCCATTTCTGGTCGCCCTTCAAATCGTTCAGCGCGACTTTGATCTCGACGCCCAGCATGGTGCCGTCGGGGCCGAGCGCGGCCACGTCCAGCCGGCGGCCGTTGGCCAGCGTGAATTCCAGGATGGGCGAGAAGCCTTCCTGGATCAGAAGGCGGCTGGTGCCGCGCGCGACGTCGATGGCTGTTGCCGACATGCGGCGAGCATAACGCAAAACGGGCGCGGGGGAATTATTCCGCCGCCAGCAGCGCGCGGCCCTTGGCGGCGTCGCCGAAATTGATCGACTGCAGGTAGCGCATGCCTTCCTCGGCGATGTCGTCGCCGATCATGCGCCCGCCTTCGTTCTTCAGCTCGTTCATGTCGACATACATGGCGTAATAGGCGCGGGTGCGGTCGCTGATGATGCTGGCATTGAGCAGGGTTTTTATCAGGACGCGGAAGATGTTGGCGGACTGTTTCATCTGCTCGCGGCGCTTGTCGTCGCTGAACGCATCGGTGATGGCGCTCTGCGCCGCTTCCCAATCGACCCCGATCGAGGCATAGACGGGCTTCATCTGCTCGGGACTGATGAGATTGAACAGCAGCGTCTGGAAGCATTGCGCCGCCCAGTCCTCCACCAGATTCCGCTCGTCGCGGGTCAGCTTCGGGATGGTGCGGTCGGCCCAGATCTTTCCGAACTTGTGATGGAAGGCCTCGTCGGTCATCACCAGCTGGCAGAGTTTGACCATCAAGGGATCGGCCGACTTCTGGTACAGCGTGGCGAAAGCGCCCATCGCCAGGCCTTCCACCAGCATCTGCATGCCGACGATCTTCTTGTAGACTTCCGGCGCCAGCACCATTTCGCTCAGCAGGTTCGCCAGCGTCGGGCCGACGGGCAGAGGCGAGCCCCAGCGCGACTTGATGTAGGCGGAGAACGCCGTGACGTGGCGGGCCTCTTCGCGCGTCTGGTTGGCAGCGTATTCCTGGGCGCCAGGATCCTTCAGCACATGGCAGAGCGAGGCGGACAGTGCCAGCGCCCCTTGTTCGCCGTGCAGGATTGACGACAGCGACCAGCGCGCGGATTCGTTGGCGTACACGACCTTCTGTTTCGCGCTCAGCGATTCGCCCAGCCTGGTCTGCAGGAAGGGGAACAACTCATCGGGAAGCATCTGGACGTTGTCGACATCGAAATGGGCATCGAAGTCGATGTATTTCTTGTCCAGCGGGTCCCAGAAATGATCATGGGTGGCCGAGATGATCTTGTCGAAAGCCGTCGAACGGCGCCCGTAACGCTCGACCTCGAGCATGGCAGGAAAATCATCCGGCCTGACTGCATCATAGGCATCATCTTTGGTGATCTGGACCATGGCGACCTTCCGGGTTTTTAGTGGAATAATTATGAGACGCGTTTGCGAAGAGTCAATAAAAATGACGCATGTGTCAAGATCGTGACGCAACGTCAGGACCGCGCCTTCTTGAGAGTCTAGGTCTTCTCGCCCAACACGCCCTTCGTGGATGCGACTTCGCCGTCCAGCCGCTCGTCGGGCGTGACGGCTAAACGCAGAGCCCGCGCCAACCCTTTGAAGCAGGTTTCCACGATGTGATGGCTGTTCTGGCCGTACAGGCTCTCGACGTGCAGGCAAATCCCGGCGTTCTGGGCGAAGGCCTGGAACCATTCCTTGAACAGTTCGGTGTCCATTTCGCCCAGCTTTGGCTTGGGGATTTCCACCCGCCACACCAGATAAGGCCGGTTCGACACATCGACCAGAACGCGCGTCGCCGCCTCGTCCATCGGGATGACCGCCGCGCCGAACCGTGTGATCCCGGCAAGATCGCCAAGCGCCTTCTTCACGGCCTGGCCGATGACGATGGCGGTGTCTTCGGTGGTGTGGTGGAAGTCGACATGCAGATCGCCCTGGGCGCGGACCTTGAGGTCGATCATCGAATGCCGCCCGAAGCTCTCCAGCATGTGGTCCAGAAAACCGATGCCGGTATCGATGTCGCAATCGCCGGCCCCGTCCAGGTCCAGCGAAACGGCGATCTCGGTTTCCCGTGTTTTGCGTTCGACGGTGGCGGTGCGCATGGGGCCTCCGAAGCAATGCCCGCCTGTTGATAGCAAGCGCGCGGAGCGGGCGAAAGCCGGTCAAGCGGCGGCGGGCAGCCGGAAAATCTCGGTGGTGGGCACGGCGCCCGCCGTGCCCATAACCATCAGCGTGCCTTTGGCCGCATTTGCCGTCAGGACGAGCCGGCTGTTGACGTTGGCGATGGGCGGCGCAAACCAGGAGAAATCCGTTGCCGCGCCGATCGTGCGCGCGCAGACGAAACGGCCGTGACTGTCGATAGGTCGTGCCCGCCAGCCTTTGCCGGTCCCGTTCAGAGGCGATTCGAAATGGTTGGTCGCGCACACATGCCCGTCCGCCATCTCGCGGATGGCGAACGCGTCTTCCGTGCGTTCGATGACGCAGCCTTCCTGGCTGCGCAAGCCGCAAAGGATGAAGATCGCGGGGACCGCGATGGGCGTCGTGCACAACATCGCCTTGGCGACCAAGTAATCCGGCGCCGTCTCGAACGTCCGGCGCAGGAGATGCGCCGGCGGCAAGGCGAGGGTGTCTGCGACCGCGACGCGGCCGAACGCCCAATCGCCGGCAATCCCTGCGCGGCGGCGGCGCATGGGCGCTTGGTTGACGGCCGCCGCGAACCGTCCCGGCGCCGTCGCTTGAAGAACGCCGCTAAAGCCCGGCCAGGTGACGTTGAAGAACTCGCCCGCCGGCCCCTTCTGGTGGGCAACGAGGGTGCGTTCGCCGAGAGAGGGAAACGGCCAATCGAGCACGCGCCGCAGCAGCGGATTGCCGTCGCTGCGCCAGGCGCCGCTGGTGCAGCCCCACTCGAGGCAGACATTGAGCGTGTAGACGCCGGGTATGCCGAGCGCTTCCGCCGCCGCCGCGATTTCGTGAAGATACGGATTGTTCGATTTCGCGAGCCAGCGGTGCGACGCGCGGTCGGCCCAGGGCATGGCCACGGCGCTGGCCAGCCGCGAGACGGCGCCGAATGTCCTTCTCGCATCCTCCACCAGGGCGCCGGCGCTGCGCCGGTAAAGGAACAACAGCTCGAGCGGCGTGTACCCGCGGATGTCGACATAGGGTATCTTGACCAGGGTGGGCATCGGATTTTCTGGCGGACGGCGCTTCGCTTCCTATATTGAGACTACCATGACAGAACCCAAGTGGCGTTCCACAACCATTCTTTCCATCCGCAAAGGCCCCGACGTGATCGTCGCCGGCGACGGCCAGGTGACGCTGGGCAACACGGTGATGAAGGCCAATGCCCGCAAGGTCCGCCGCCTGGGCAAAGGAGACGTCATCGCAGGCTTCGCCGGGGCCACCGCCGACGCTTTTGCCCTGTTCGAGCGGCTTGAAGCCAAGCTCGACCAGCATCCGGGCAATCTGGCGAGAGCCTGCGTGGAGCTGGCCAAGGACTGGCGCACCGACCGCTATCTGCGCCGCCTCGAAGCCATGATGGCAGTGGCCGACACCAAGAGTTCGCTGATCCTGTCGGGCACCGGCGACGTGGTGGAGCCGGAAGACGGCCTCATCGGCATCGGCTCGGGCGGGCCTTACGCTCTGGCCGCCGCCCGCGCACTGATGGGTTTCGAGCTTTCGGCCGAGGCCATTGCGCGCCGGGCCATGAAGATCGCCGCCGACATCTGCATCTACACCAACGAAAACGTCGTCATCGAAAGCCTGACGGACGGTTGATATATTCTTCTTCTTGATGTACATTGAATGATGGCAATGTACATCCGATGAAAATGGCGCTGCACATCAGCAATCAGAAGGCAAATCGTCTGGCCCGCAAACTCGCGCGCCAGACGGGGGAGACGTTGACGGACGCCGTCATCCGTGCGCTGGAGGAACGGCTCGCCAAGAACGACTTGCGCGGCCGTGAAAACCGGGAGGCCCGCAAAGCGGCTATTCTTGAGGTTGCGAGGGCATTCGGCGCGCTTTCTGTTCTCGATAACCGGCCTGCGGACGAGATTCTCGGTTATGATGAAAATGGGCTGCCAAGCTGATGGTTGTCGATACCTCGGCCCTTGTAGCAATCCTTCTGATCGAATCGGATAGCGAACGCTTTCTCGACGCATTGGTGGATGCCAGCCACGTTCGGATTTCAGCGGCAACTGCCGTCGAATTCAGCATTGTGGCAATTGCCCGCGCCGGAGTGGAAGCCGAAACAAAGGTCGATTTGCTTTTTGCAAGGTGCGGCGCGGAGATTGTCCCCGTCAACGAGGCCCAGGCGCTTATGGCCAGGAACGCCTTCAGGACTTTCGGCAAAGGTCGGCATCCGGCGGCTCTGAACTTCGGCGATTGCTTTTCCTATGCTCTCGCAAAGGCCGCCAATGAACCCTTGCTCTACAAGGGCGAGGACTTCCGCAAGACAGATCTCCGTTCCGTCCTATGACGATGGGTGGACTTTCAGCCATGCCACTCCCATATAGGAATCGATGAGTTCCGCCTTCACCCCCCGCGAAATCGTTTCCGAGCTCGATCGCCACATCGTCGGCCAGAACGAGGCCAAGCGCGCCGTCGCCATCGCGCTACGCAACCGCTGGCGCCGGCAGCAGCTTCCCCCCGACCTGCGCGAGGAGGTGCTGCCGAAGAACATCCTGATGATCGGGCCCACCGGCGTCGGCAAGACCGAGATTTCGCGCCGATTGGCCAAGCTGGCGCAAGCGCCGTTCCTGAAAGTCGAAGCGACCAAGTTCACCGAAGTGGGTTATGTTGGGCGCGACGTCGAGCAGATCGTGCGCGATCTGGTCGAAATCGCCATCGCCCGGGTGCGCGAGAAGAAGCGCCGCGACGTGGCAGCCCAGGCGGAAGCGCGCGCCGAGGAGCGCGTGCTGGATGCGCTGGTTGGAACCTCCGCAAGCGCCACCCGGGAATCCTTCCGCAAGGCTTTGCGGGCGGGAGAGCTCGACGACAAGCAGGTCGAAATCGAGATGAAGGACATCGCCGGCATGCCGGCGTTCGAAATTCCCGGCATGCCGAACGCGCAGATTTCCATGGTCAATCTCGGCGACATCTTCGGCAAGGCGTTTGGGGGCCGCGCCAAGACGCGGCGCGTGAGCGTCGCCGAGGCGCAGGCGCCGCTGCTCGCCGAAGAAGCCGACAAGCTCCTCGACCAGGACGCGATCCTGCGCGAAGCCATCGCGGAGGCGGAGAACAACGGCATCGTCTTCCTGGACGAAATCGACAAGATTTGCGCGCGCTCCGAATTCCGCGGCGGCGACGTCAGCCGCGAGGGCGTGCAGCGCGATCTCTTGCCGCTCATCGAAGGAACGACGGTCGCCACCAAGCACGGCCAGGTGAAGACGGACCATATCCTGTTCATCGCGTCGGGCGCCTTCCACACCGCCAAGCCGTCGGACCTTCTGCCGGAGCTGCAAGGGCGCCTGCCCATCCGCGTGGAGTTGAAGGCACTGACCCGCGACGATCTGCGACGCATCCTCACGGAGCCGCAGGCCAGCCTCATCAACCAGTCCGTCGCCCTTCTCGACACCGAAGGCGTTGGGCTTGAATTCACCGAGGACGGCATCGGGGCCATCGCCGACATCGCCGCCCAGGTCAACGCCAGCGTGGAGAACATCGGCGCCCGCCGGCTGCAGACGGTGATGGAGCGCGTGCTCGACGAAATCAGTTTTTCGGCGGCGGAACGTCAGAGCGAAAAAGTTGTGGTCGATGGCGGCTATGTGCGCGCCCGCGTGGAAAACCTCGCCAAGGACCAGGATTTGTCGCGTTTCATTCTGTAGAATTCGCCTGCGGCGCCGCGGCTCCCGAACATATGTCAAAAACTGCATATGATGGTTGACCCCGGGGCCATTCCCTGCAAGGAGTCACCTGTTTTCCTCAGCGAAGGGTCTCGGCATGGCGCGGTCTAGCTATCTTTTCACCAGCGAAAGCGTGGCCGAAGGGCATCCTGACAAGGTCTGCGATCGCATTTCGGACGAAGTGGTCGATCTGTTTTTCCGTGAAGGTCCCAAATCCGGCTTTCCGGTGAAGGACTTGCGGGTCGCCTGCGAGACTCTCGCCACCACCAACCGCATCGTGATCGCTGGCGAGACCCGCGGACCCGACGCCATCACTTTCGAGATGATCGAAGACCTAGCCCGCCGGACGGTGAACGACATCGGCTACGAGCAGGACGGTTTTCATCACGAACGGGCGCGGGTGGAGATCCTGCTGCACGCCCAGTCACCGCACATCGCCCAGGGCGTCGATGCTTCGGGCAACAAGGATGAAGGAGCCGGCGACCAGGGTATCATGTTCGGCTACGCCTGCCGCGAGACGCCGGTTCTGATGCCGGCGCCGATCCATTACAGCCACAAGATCCTGCGGCTCCTCGCCGACGCGCGCAAAGCGGGCAAGGAGCCCAAGCTCGGTCCCGACGCCAAGAGCCAGGTGACGGTGCGCTACGAGAACGGCAAGCCGGTGGAAGCCGTGCAGATCGTGCTCTCCACCCAGCACCTCGACGAGACCATGACCTCGAGCGACGTCCGCACCATCGTGGAGCCTTACATCCGCAAGGCGCTGCCGGAAGGCTGGATCAACGGTGGCACCGTCTGGCACGTCAATCCGACGGGGGCCTTCGTGATCGGCGGACCGGACGGCGATTGCGGGCTGACCGGGCGCAAGATCATCGTCGACACCTATGGCGGGGCGGCGCCGCATGGCGGCGGCGCGTTCTCCGGCAAAGACCCGTCCAAGGTGGATCGCTCGGCCGCTTACGCGGCGCGCTACCTGGCGAAGAACGTGGTGGCGGCGGGACTGGCCGAGCGCTGCACCATCCAGATTTCCTACGCCATCGGCATCAGCGATCCGTTGTCCGTCTATGTCGATCTGCACGGTACGGGCAAGGTTGACGAAGCCAAGCTCGAAAAGCTCCTGCCCGAGATGGTGAGCCTCAAGCCGCGCGGCATCCGCGAGCATCTGGGACTGCTCAAGCCGATCTACGCGAGAACCTCCGCTTACGGACATTTCGGCCGCGAACCCGATGCCGACGGCGGCTTCTCATGGGAGAAGACCGACCTCATCGATGGGCTCAAACACGCCTTCTGATCCGATGCGCCGGCGCCGGCTGTTGTACGGCCGGCGCAAAGGACCGAAACTGTCTCCGCACAAGGAAGAACTGCGGCACACGCTGCTGCCGGAACTTGCGCTGAAGCTTGAGCCCGGCCGCGATCCGCGCGCCTACTTTGGCGAAGGCGTCCACGACGTCTGGCTCGAAGTGGGCTTCGGCGGCGGCGAGCACCTGCTCGAGCAGGCGCGCGCCAATCCGCGCGTCGGTCTGATCGGCGCCGAGCCTTACGAGGCGGGCGTGGCCAAGCTGTTGTCGAAGATGGTAGACCGCGACGCCTCCAACATCCGCATCCACGAAGGCGACGCGCGCGACATCGTGGATGCCTTGCCCGGCGCCTCGCTCGGGCGCGTGTTCATCCTCTTTCCCGATCCCTGGCCCAAAACCCGCCATCACAAGCGCCGCTTTGTGCAGATGGAGATGCTGGACGCGCTGGCCCGGGTGATGAAGCCGGGCGCCGAATTGCGCATCGCCAGCGACGATGCGGGCTATGTCGCCTGGACCTTGGAGCGGCTCATGGCGCATCCGGGTTTCGCCTGGACGGCGCATTCCGCCGCGGATTGGAAGTCGCGTCCGCCCGGCTGGCCGCAAACCCGCTACGAGGCCAAGGCGCTGCACGGCCCCCCGGCCTATCTCCTTTTTGTGCGAAGCGGTAAAATGACGGGATGAACGACGACCAGGACGACGAAAAATTCCGCCTGATGCCTTTGGGAGACATGGCCATTTTCGCCGTCGGCGCGGTGTGTCTGGCGGTCGTTCTCTGGCTGGCATTCGGGCCTTCGCCCTTCGCCGGGCTGTATGAAAAGCCCAAACAAGGCGCGGACCAGTCCCAGGAAATCACCGTGACCCTTCCCGCGAAGCCGAAATAGGAGAATATGAGGCGTTCGCGCCTTGCCTTCCGCTCGCGGCCGTCGTACAAGCCCGGCCATCCCGGACAACAGAATGCTGTTGTGTGGCGGTCTAAGAAGGCCGCCGCGGGAAGAAGGCTTGTGTTTTGATGGATGGCCGGGTCGCGCTCAGCTTGCGCTTCGCTGCCCGGCCATGACGAGGAGATAAGGTATTCTCACGGCGATGTCGCAGTTGGAGCCGATCATCTCCCCGGTTGTGGAGGCCGCGGGCTACCGGCTGGTGCGCCTCAGGCTGATCGGCGGCAAACGCAAGACGCTGCAAGTGATGGCCGAACGCGACGACGGCACCATGAACATCGACGATTGCGCGCGGCTGAGCCGCTCCTTGTCGGAATTCCTCGAAGGCGAGGACGCGATCGAGGGCGACTATATGCTGGAGGTTTCCTCCCCCGGCATCGACCGTCCGCTGACCCGGCTGACCGACTTTGCCCGCTGGTGTGGCCATGAAGCCAAGCTGGAGCTGGCCGCGCCGCAGGATGGGCGCAAGCGGTTGCGCGCCACACTTCTTGGCCTGGACGGCAACGACGTGCTGGTGGCGGCGGCGGGCGAGCGGCTCAGATTGCCTTTCCGCGCCATCGCGGAGGCCAAGCTGGTGCTGACCGACAAACTGATTCAGGAAGATCTGAAAGCGAGAAAGCAATGACCTCGATGTTTAGGAGCAGATGACATGGCCGCGATTGCCGCAAACAGAACCGAACTCTTGCAGATCGCCGACGCGGTCGCCCGCGACAAGTCGATCGACAAGTCCGTCGTGCTGGGCGCCATGGAAGAGGCGATGCAGCGCGCGGCCAAGGCGCGCTACGGCAGCGAGAACGAGATCCGCGTCGAGATCGATTCCAAGACCGGCGAAACCCACGTCTCGCGTTATCTGCACGTCGTCGAGCTGGTGGACAACGACAAAATCGAGATTTCGCTGGAAGACGCGCGCGCGCGCAATCCGGCCGCCCAGGTCGGCGACATCATCGCCGAGACCCTGCCGCCGGTCGATTTCTCGCGCATCGCCGCCCAGGCCGCCAAGCAGGTGATCGTGCAGAAAGTGCGCGACGCCGAGCGCGAGCGCCAGTACGAGGAATACAAGGACCGTATCGGCGAGATCGTCCACGGCATCGTCAAGCGCTCGGAATTCGGCTCGGTGGTGGTCGACCTCGGCCGCGCCGAGGGTGTGGTGCGCCGCGACGAGATGATCCCGCGCGAGAATTTCCGCACCGGCGACCGCATCCGCGCCTATATCTACGACGTGCGCCGGGAAACCCGCGGACCGCAGATTTTCCTCTCCCGCAGCCATCCCCAGTTCATGGTGCGCCTGTTCGCCCAGGAAGTGCCGGAAATCTACGACGGCATCATTGAGATTCGCGCCGTGGCGCGCGATCCAGGATCGCGGGCCAAGATCGGGGTGATCTCCAAGGATTCTTCGATCGATCCGGTGGGCGCTTGCGTCGGCATGCGCGGCGTGCGCGTGCAAGCCGTGGTGCAGGAGCTGCAAGGCGAACGCATCGACATCATTCCGTGGTCGCCGGAAGCGGCCACTTTCATCGTCAACGCCTTGGCGCCCGCCGAAGTGTCGAAGGTGGTGCTCGACGAAGACACCCACCGCGTCGAGGTCGTGGTGCCCGACGAACAGCTGTCGCTGGCCATCGGCCGGCGCGGGCAGAACGTGCGTCTGGCCTCCCAGCTTACCGGCTGGCAGATCGACATCCTGACCGAGGCCGAGGAATCCGAGCGCCGGCAAAAGGAATTCGCCGAACGCACCAAGCTGTTCATGGATACGCTCGACGTCGACGAGACCGTCGCCCAGTTGCTGGCCTCCGAAGGTTTCGCCGAAATCGAGGACGTGGCCTATGTGCCGCTGCCGGAACTGGCGTCGGTGGAAGGCTTCGACGAGGAGACCGCGCAGGAATTGCAGAACCGGGCGCTGGAATTCATCGAAGCCCGCAACAAGGAGCTCGACGACAAGCGCCGGGCGCTGGACGTCGCCGACGAGGTGCTCGAGGTGGACGGCGTGAGCCCGGCCATCGCCGTGGCGCTGGGCGAGGCCGGCGTGAAGACTCTGGAAGATCTGGCCGGCTGCGCCACCGACGACCTCATCGGCTATTACGAGCAGACCAAGGATAAGGAACGCGTCCGCGTGGCGGGCGCGTTGGAGAATTTCGATCTCGGCGTCGACGACGCCAACGCCATCATTATGAAGGCGCGCGTCAAGGCGGGCTGGATCGAGGATTTGCCGGAAGAGCCCGCGGAAGAAGCGCCCGCGGGAACGGCGGAAGGCGGCACGGCGGAGGAAGACACGGCGTGACGGCACAAGCGGCGAAAAAGGACGAGGGGCGCGAACGCCCCGATGTTGGCGGCTCTCGCTTGCGCGAACGCCGCTGCATCGCCACGGGCGAAGTGCGCCTGGAGGAGAACCTCGTCCGTTTCGTCGTCGGTCCCGACGGCGACGTCGTTCCCGATATCGAGTCGAAGCTTCCGGGGCGCGGACTGTGGGTCACGGCGAACGCCGCCACGCTTGCGCGCGCGGTCGCGAAGAACGATTTCGCCAAGGCCGCCAAGGCCTCCGTCAAGGTTACCTCCGATCTCATCGCCAAGGTGGAACGGCGGCTGGCGGGCCGCATGCAGTCCGATCTGGGCTTGGCGCGGCGGGCGGGCCAACTGGTACTCGGATTCGACAATGTCCTGCGCGCGCTGAACGACAAGACCCCGCCGCGGCTTCTGGTCGAGGCAGGGGACGGGGCCGCGGACGGGCGCAAAAAGCTCGCGGGATCGGCCGCCGCGCGCAGCTTGCGGGTGGAGATCGTCGATTGTCTTTCCCGTGCCGAATTGAGCTTGGCGCTGGGACGCGAGAATGTGATACATGCCGCCGTCAAACCCGGGCCCTTGGCGCAGCGGCTGCTCTTCGATGCCGCAAGACTGAAAGGGTTCCGCGTGCGGCCGGCGGCGGACGAAACGGCAGGTTCGAGCCCTGCCCGCAACGAAAGAAACGTATGAGCGATACAGACGAAACCTCCGCGCGCCGCACGGGCCACGCCCCGGCCAAGACGCTGTCGCTGAAGAAGACGGAGACCTCCACCGTCAAGCAGAGCTTCAGCCACGGCCGCACCAAGGCGGTTGTGGTCGAGAAGAAACGCACGCGCGTCGAGGTCGGCAAACCTGCCGACAAAGCCCATGGCAAAAGCGCGCCGGCGAAATCGCCCGCCGCCGCGCCGGCGGCGCCTGCCGCACCGTCCGCCGCCCAGCGTGCCGGCGTCGTTCTGCGCCAGTTGACGGACGAGGAAAAGGCGCGCCGCGGCGCCGCTCTCGCCGATGCGCGCGTGCACGAAGTCGAGGCGCGCAAGCATGCGGAAGAAGAAGCCCGCCGCCGCGCCGACGAAGATGATCGTCTCAAGCGCGAACGTGCCGCGGCCGAGAAGCGCAAGGCCGACGAAGACGCCCGCAAGGCGGCCGACGAACTGGCACGCAAGCGCGCGGAGGAAGAAGCCTCGCGTCGTCTGGAGAAGAGGGAAGAGTCTGCCGGTGCCGCCGCCAAAGCGACGCCGTCCGAAGCGCCGCGCCGCGGCCGCCTTGTCGCCGAAGAAGAAGAAGAGTCCGTCACCAAGAAAGGCGCAAAAGCCCCGGCCAAGGTTCCGGCCGTCAAGAAGGGCGAGGACAATCGTCGCCGCGGAAAGCTCACCGTCGCCAAGGCTCTGTCGGGCGACGACGAACGCATGCGGTCCGTCGCGTCGTACAAACGCCATCTGCAACGGATTAACAAAGGCGCGAAAGAGGCCGCTGGCCCGGTCGGTCCGCGCGAAGTGACGATTCCCGAAACCATCACCGTGGCGGAACTCGCCAACCGCATGGCGCGCCGCTCGGTCGACGTCATCAAGGTTCTGATGAAGAACGGCATGATGGCGACGGTCAACGACGTGATCGACGCCGACACGGCCGAACTGGTTGCGGCGGAGTACGGCCATACGGTCAAGCGCGTCGCCGAATCCGACGTGCTGGAAGGCTTGAAAGGCGGGGCCGACGAGTCGGCCAGCCTGAAGCCGCGTCCGCCCGTCGTCACCATCATGGGCCATGTCGACCACGGCAAGACCTCGCTGCTCGACGCGCTGCGCCAGACCGACGTCGTGGCCGGCGAAGCGGGCGGCATCACCCAGCATATCGGCGCCTATCAGGTTCAGTTGAAGACCGGCCAGAAGATCACCTTTCTCGATACGCCGGGTCACGCCGCCTTTACCGCTATGCGCGCGCGCGGCGCCAAGGTGACGGACTTGGTGGTGCTGGTGGTGGCCGCCGACGACGGCGTCATGCCGCAGACGGTGGAAGCCATCGCCCACGCCAAGGCGGCGCACGCGCCTCTCATCGTCGCGATCAACAAGATAGACAAGGGCGACGCCGATGCGATGCGGGTGAAGACCGAACTCCTGCAGCACGAAATCCAGGTGGAGGATCTGGGCGGCGAGACCATCGCCGTGGAAATCTCCGCCAAGAAACACACCAACCTCGAGAAGCTGGAGGAGATGATCCTGCTTCAGGCCGAGTTGCTCGATCTCAAGGCCAATCCCGATCGTTCCGCCGAGGGGGCGATCGTCGAAGCCAAGCTCGACCGCGGCCGCGGGCCGGTGGCGACGGCGCTGGTGCAGCGCGGTACGCTGAAAGTCGGCGACATCGTGGTGGCGGGTTCCGAATGGGGCCGCGTGCGCCTGTTGCAGAACGAACGCGGCGAAACCGTCGAGAACGCAGGGCCGGCGATGCCGGTGGAAGTGCTCGGCCTGTCGGGGGCGCCGGAAGCGGGCGACGAATTCGCGGTCGTGGAGTCCGAAGCGCGCGCCCGCGAGATCACCGAATACCGCGCGCGCAAGCGCCGCGAAGCCCGCCAGGCGGCAGTGTCGCGCCAGACGCTCGACCAGTTGCTGAAGACGCGCGAAGCGGGCGAGAAGCGCCTGCTGCCGCTGGTCATCAAGGCGGACGTGCAAGGCTCCGCGGAAGCCATCCAGGGCGCGTTGACGAAGCTGGGCACCGACGAAGTGGGAGCGCAGGTGCTGCAATCGGGCGTGGGCGGCATCACCGAGAGCGACGTCATCCTGGCCCATGCCAGCGGGGCGGCGATCATCGGCTTCAATGTGCGCGCCGACAAGCAGGCGCGCGAGCGCGCCAAGCGCGACGGCGTGGAAATCCGCTATTACGCCATCATCTACAACGTCGTGGACGACGTCAAAGCGGCGCTGTCGGGCATGCTCGCTCCGGAGACGCGCGAGAAGTTCCTGGGCAACGCCGAGATCCTGGAAGTGTTCGCCATCTCCAAGGTCGGCAAGGTCGCCGGCTGCCGCGTCAGCGAAGGCGTGGTGCGCCGCGGCGCCAAGGTGCGCCTCATCCGCGACCATGTGGTGATCCACGAAGGCGAGCTGTCGACGCTCAAGCGTTTCAAGGACGAGGTGCGCGAGGTGCAGACCGGCCAGGAATGCGGCATGGCCTTCGCCAACTATCAGGACATCGCCAAAGGCGACACGATCGAAGCCTTCGAGGTCGAAACCATCCAGCGGGCGCTTTAAGCGCAGCGCAGCCCTCACCCTGAGCCTGTCGAAGGGTGAGTGATGGAACAATCCAATGTCCCGCAACCGCCCCCAAAATGTCGGTCCTTCCCAGCGCCAGCTGCGCGTCGGCGAAATGCTGCGCCATGCGCTGTCCGAGATTCTCCTGCGCGGCGACATTCGCGATCCCGATCTGGCCGGTGTGTCGGTGACCATCACCCAGGTGATACCGTCGGGCGACATGCGTTACGCCACCGTGTTCTGCGAGCCGCTCGGCGGCAAGAATGCCGACAAGATCATTGCCGCGCTCAACCGCAACAAGGCTTATCTGCGCGGCGAGATGGGGCACGCCATCGCGCTCAAATTCACGCCCGAATTGCGCTTCGTTGAGGACAAATCGTTCGCCGAGGCCGAGAAGATCGAGACCATTCTCAAGTCGGAGCGTGTGCAGCGCGATCTGAAGAAGACCGGCGGCGATGGGCCGTAGGAAGAAGGGCACACCGGTGCACGGCTGGGTGGTGCTCGACAAACCGCAGGGCATTACCTCGACCCAGGCTGTCGCCATCGTCAAGCGCGTGTTCGACGCCCAGAAGGCGGGTCATGCCGGAACGCTGGACCCGATGGCGACGGGCGTGCTGGCGATCGCGCTGGGCGAGGCGACCAAGACCGTGCCCTACGCCATGGACGCCGAGAAGACCTACCGTTTCACCGCCCAGTGGGGCGAGGCGCGCGATTCCGACGATGCCGAAGGCGCCGTCACGGCCACCTCCAGCCACCGGCCCACGCCGCAGGAGATTGAAAAGGCGCTTCCCGGCTTCATGGGGGCACTCCGCCAGACCCCGCCCGCCTATTCGGCGATCAAGGTCGAGGGCGCCCGCGCCTACGATCTGGCGCGCGAGGGCGAGGCCGTCACCTTGGAACCCCGCACCGTGTTCATCCATTCCGCCGAGCTTCTGGCGGTCGTTGACCCGGACCATGCCGAGTTCGAAATCCGTTGTGGCAAAGGGACTTACGTCCGGGCCTGGGTGCGGGACCTGGGGCTCGCCCTGGGCACGTTCGGCCATGTTTCGGCCTTGCGCCGCACCCGCGTCGGGGGCTTTTGCGCCGCAGACGCGATTGGGCTGGAAACGCTGAAGGGTTTTATGCATAGTCCCGCCGCTTTTGAGCACTTGAGGCCCATTGCGACCGCGCTGGACGGCATCCCGGCGTTGGCCGTCACGGGCCCGGATGCGGTTCGCCTGAGAAGCGGCAATCCGATCCTGATCCGAGCGAACCAGTTCGCCCGGATCACGGAGGCCGTTCCCGAAGGCGGCGATCTTCAGGGGCTCACGGTCTTCTGCTCGACGGGCGAAGGCGAACCGGTGGCACTGGTCGCGCTTCAGGCCGGAGAGTTGAGACCTTTCCGCGTTTTCAACTTTGGAACTGGATGACCGCATGTCGATCACGACCGAACGCAAACTGGAAGTCATTACCCAATACGCAACCAAAACGGGCGACACCGGTTCGCCCGAGGTTCAGGTGGCCGTGCTTTCCGAACGCATCACCAACCTGACCGAGCACTTCAAGACGCACGCCAAGGACAATCACTCGCGCCGCGGGCTGATCAAGATGGTGTCCCAGCGCCGGCGTCTGCTCGATTACATCAAGGCGTCCGATGAAAAGCGCTATGAAACGCTCATCGGCCGGCTGGGACTGAGGCGCTGAAAGCGCATCCCGCCGATCGCCGCTGCAAACGCGTCCGCGGATGGTCCGCGCGCGCGCATATCACTTCTTGAGACGACTCAAGGAAACCCCGCCGGCAATCCGGCCTGCGGGAACGAAGGAAAGTAGAAAATGTTCAAGACCATTCGCGAAGAAATCGACTGGGGCGGGCGCAAACTCGTTCTCGAAACCGGCCGCGTGGCGCGTCAGGCCGACGGCGCCGTTCTTGCCACCTATGGCGAGACCGTCGTGCTGGCCACGGCCGTAGGCGCACGCTCGCCCAAACCCGGTATTGATTTCTTCCCCCTGACTGTCAACTACCAGGAAAAATTCTTTGCCGCCGGCAAGATTCCGGGCGGCTATTTCAAGCGTGAAGGCCGTCCCACCGAGCGCGAGACGCTGACCTCGCGGCTGATCGACCGTCCCATCCGGCCGCTTTTCGCCGACGGCTACAGGAACGAGACCCAGGTGATCGTCACGGTGCTCAGCCACGACCTGGAGAACGATCCCGACATCGTGGGCCTGGTCGCCGCCTCCGCGGCGCTCACCATCTCCGGCATTCCCTTCATGGGTCCGATCGGGGCTGCGCGCGTCGGCTTTATCGACGGCGAATACAGACTCAATCCCGAACTCGACACCATGCCAAATTCCAAGCTCGACCTCGTGGTCGCGGGCACTGCCGACGCCGTGCTGATGGTGGAATCCGAGGCCCAGGAGCTTTCCGAAACCGAAATGCTCGGCGCGGTGATGTTCGGCCATCGCGAGATGCAGGCGGTCATCAACGGCATCATCAAGCTGGCGGAAAAAGCGGCCAAGGAACCGCGCGACATTCCCGTCGACGAGACGAAGGAAATATTCGAGCGCATCAAATCGTTCGCCGGCGCCGACCTCGCATCCGCGTTCCAGATTCCGGAAAAACATGCGCGCGGCGACCGCATCAAGGAAATCCGGGCCAAAGCGGCGGCGGAATTCACCGGCGAAGGCAAACTCGAAGAGAGCAAGTTCTCCTCCCTGATGCACGACGTGGAGGCCCATGTCATGCGCAACGCGGTGCTCGACACCAAGAGGCGCATCGACGGGCGCGACCTCGTCACCGTGCGTCCCATCGTGGCGGAAGTCGGCGTGCTGCCGCGCACCCACGGTTCGGCCCTGTTCACCCGCGGCGAGACGCAGGCGTTTGTCGTCGCCACGCTGGGCACCGGCGAGGACGAGCAGTTCGTCGACAGCCTGGAAGGCACCTACAAGCAGCACTTCATGCTGCACTACAATTTTCCTCCCTACTCGGTGGGCGAAACCGGCCGCATGAATGCGCCGGGCCGCCGCGAAATCGGCCACGGCAAGCTTGCCTGGCGTGCGGTGCATCCGATGCTGCCGAAGAAAGAAGAGTTCCCCTACACCCTGCGCATCGTGTCCGAGATCACCGAGTCCAACGGTTCCTCCTCCATGGCCACGGTCTGCGGCACCTCTTTGGCGCTGATGGACGCGGGCGTGCCGATCACCCGCCCGATCGCCGGCATCGCCATGGGCCTGATCCTGGAAGGCCGCCGCTATGCGGTGCTCTCCGACATCCTGGGCGACGAGGATCATCTGGGCGACATGGACTTCAAGGTGGCGGGCACCGAGATGGGCGTCACCTCCCTGCAGATGGACATCAAGATCGCCGGCATCACCGAAGAGATCATGCGCGTGGCGCTGGACCAGGCGAAAGCCGGA
Source organism: Alphaproteobacteria bacterium (assembly GCA_028871795.1). Classification (GTDB taxonomy): domain Bacteria; phylum Pseudomonadota; class Alphaproteobacteria; order Micropepsales; family Micropepsaceae; genus Rhizomicrobium. The sequence continues at coordinate 41,990 of JAGWMG010000001.1, forward strand.
CGTCTGCACATCCTGGGCGAAATGAACAAGGCGATCAGCCACAGCCGCGACCAGCTCGGCGAGCACGCGCCGCGCATCGAGACCATCAAGATTCCCACCGACAAGATCCGCGAAGTGATCGGCTCGGGCGGCAAGGTGATCCGCGAGATCGTCGAGAAGACCGGCGCCAAGATCAACATCGAGGACGACGGCACCGTGATGGTGGCCTCCGCCGACGGCGATTCGATCAAGGCGGCGCTCAAATGGATCAAATCCATCGTCGCCGAGCCCGAGGTCGGCGAGATCTATGACGGCAAGGTCGTCAAAGTCATGGATTTCGGCGCCTTCGTGAACTTCTTCGGCCCCAAGGACGGGCTGGTGCACATCTCCGAACTTGCCGCCAAGCGGGTGGGCAAGACCTCCGACATCGTCCAGGAAGGCCAGGCCGTGAAGGTGAAACTCCTGGGCTTCGACGACCGCGGCAAGGTGCGCCTGTCGATGAAGGTCGTCGACCAGACCACCGGCGAAGACTTGTCCAAGAAGCAGCAGGCTGAAATCCCGCCGGCAGGCAGCGAAAGCCGGCCGAACCAATAGACGGACACATTTCGTCTAAAGCAGCCGCCCGCGGGACGCCGCGGGCGGTTTTGCTTCAAATGGCTGATATGCCACCGCAAATCGGTCATTCGCGCAATGGCGAACTTGCGCCAGAAGCGGTCGTACATCGCCAGTCAACCTGCGGCCGCGTTGAACACAGTGAGCGCGTGATTACTCCTACGAGCGGCCGTTCTTCGCAAATAGCTCGGAGCACTACCGACTAATTCATATTAGCTCTGGCAAAAAGTAGAGGACAATCGAAATGCATATCGCCGCGAAAACCGAGATCAAATACCAAATCAGAAAAAGGCGATCACCTTCCTCAACTTTATCGCCTCGCCCACTTGAGGCATCTGCGCTAGCAATAGCTTCAAATGGTATCAAAAGGCCCAAGAACAACATACCACGAATGACAATCCAGAGCGTGTCATAAGTCGCCCGAGCTAATACGATCTTTCCAGAGAGTTTTAGGACAACCCAGCCAATAGCGAATGCAAATTTATCCACCGGCCAAGAGCAGTAATAACCAATATATCCAGCCAACCCGACTGGATCGATATTGGCTGTCGAGATGGCTTCTGCCTCCTCAGGTTTAATAGCATACATCGCTTCGTAGGTTCGCTTGGAAATTGCAGAGCTCGCGATCGAGAGAACTGTGAGGTCTTTGTACCAATCCGGTAACACAAAATGAAAATGGAGGAATTTCAACGGATAGAAATAGAGTGCTGACACTATTTGGTGCGTTATTGACCTATAGAAGAGCCAAAAATTTTGACCAATGGAAGGAAACGGAAGGTGAAAGCTCCCATTTCCGAGATTGATAATCGTGGCTGCAAGCGTCAAAACGGTCAGAAGCCACCGGAAGAATGCAAACTGACTCTTGAAGAATTGCCAGAACGTCATGAGCGCTCGCCAATCCTACTAACAGCGCCACAGATTACACATGGGCCGAGGTTGATGTCACAAGAGACATGTCTGTGCCACGTCGTTACTCAGCCGCTGCGGCTGGCAGCTGAACCAAAACGCCCTGAGCTTCTAGTTCTCTGAGACGGCGCAGTTGCTCAAGCCTCAGGCTGATCAGGCCATAGACAGACTTCGGGACATTCTGCTTCACTCGGATATGAAGTCTTTTGGCGTCCTTTAAACTGATAGTTTCGCCGTGGTGCATGTCACCGCTAGTAAGCGCTTTCGCGAGGAAAGACCCACGCCATCCGAGGAAACCCTTGTGACGGCGGTTGATCAAGCGGTTGATCTTCTTGGTTTCATCTTTCAGAGCTTTCTCTGCATCCCTCGCGATCAGCTTGAGCTCGGGCGCAGCCTCGTCCCCGAGTTCTTTCACGAGCTTTACGATTTCGCGCGCAGACCACCCGCCGATCTGCAGGTCCACTGGTCCCAAGGCTGCGACCTTACCCATGTGGACCTTCTGGGTTGCGAGGGCGATAAGAGTGCCGCCGGATTTTGCTAGGAACGGAACAAACGCAGCCGTGTTAGGACGCGATACGGGCGCGCCTGCGATCATATGCGTCGGCGAGACATAGCCACCATGGGTGTGAAGAATGATGTCGATAGGTGTTCGCGCTTCGAGAGCCTCAATCTTTCCGACGAGGTCGGCGACATCGTTGTCACTAATACTGCCATAATCGTCGTGAATCAGAAAAAGGAGGACATGTCCCTCCTTCCCCCAGTGTGCTTCGAAATCCTTTTGTACGGCCAGCCATCCGCGCTCGAGTTCGGGAATCGTTTGGGCTTGTGCCAACCGCCGTCCTGCCAAGCAGAAATCAAAGCGCCTGCTAACATTCGGCATGATCCCCCCCATGTCCGAATTGAATATTGGAAAGTTAATCCTGTAAATTGGGGAAGTCAACTTTAGTGCGGTTCTAGGGATTGATGAGAGTAGCTCAAGTATTTGAATCGGCGCTGGGATTTGAGCCTATCGACGTACTAGCGCGTAGAGGCAAATAGCGTATCAGAGGTGGCGTCTCACGCTAATTTACAGGCGGCTTCTTCGTCAATCACATTGCCCACCTATTTGCCTGTCCGGTTTTGGATGTCCGCTCCTGGCGCATTTAGAAAGTACGGCACGCGCTGCGACTGTCCGATGCTGACGTAAAAGCGGACATCGCTTTTGAAGTTCTGCGTCGCATTCTTGCGGGCCAAGTACACCGACATAACGATACGCACGTAATGCGTCGCGCTTGCGAAAATAAATCTGTCCGCGCCCCTTGAAACGGCGATTTTCATACCCATATCGCCGTCGTGGTTTTTGTGGAGTGGTGCAGGCAGGGCCTTTCCGGCGGCCCGAATGGATGACCGAACAACAGCGCAGACCAAGTCATACAGGGTTGGGTGTCCGTCGCGCGCATCCGACACGAAGCCAGGCCAAGGGACTCCCGCGAAAGCGGTCGATGCGGCGGCCGGCGGCGTAAAGCCCGTGAGATAAAGCAAAGGTGCATGTCGATTTCCGCCTGACGCGCGGGTTCCGCTTGCTGCCGTAGCCTCAAGTCAGGGGCGGATTCGAGAAAGGCGCTCTGCAAAAAGCGCCGGTTTCGAGTCCGCCTTTTCGTATATGCTGGGCCGATCCGGAGGAGAAGCTCCAATGCCCAAGATCGATCTTGAATCTGTTCCCGAGCGTAAAGGTTCCGGCTATCCCGCGCCGTTCCACGAAAAGTGCGCAGGGCGTATCCGCCAGGCGCTCGGAGACGCGGGCGGCCTCACCCAGTTCGGCGTCAACCTCCTGCATCTGCCGCCGGGCTGTTGGTCGAGCCAACGCCATTGGCATTCCGCCGAGGATGAATTCGTCTATGTGCTGTCCGGCGAGGTCGCGCTGGTAACCGACGCGGGCGAGGAAATCCTGCGCGCCGGAGACTGTGCGGCCTTTCCCAAGAGCGCCGCGAACGGCCACCATCTGGCCAACAAGGGCAGCCAGACCGTCGTCTGCCTCGAAATCGGCACGCGATCGGCGGACGATGTCTGTCTTTATCCCGACATCGACATGAAAATCGACAACAAGGTGGGCCGGTTCGCGCACAAGGACGGCACGCCCTACCCGCAAAAGTGAACGCCGCATTGTTGGTTAACGGACCTTCACATTCTTGTCAGCCGAGGGTGCGATGGTAAGCTTCCCATCGGGCAGGCGGGAATAATCGGGGGCGATATGCTTGGGTTCATGCGGTTTCTCAGTCTCTTGGTGGTCGTCGTTGCGCTGATGTTGCTCGGCGCCGATCTGGTGACGTCATTGGAGAATCTGGAAAAGGGCGGGCATATCACCGTCCGCTCTCTGGCGGCGATTTGGAACCTGCTGGACCAGGGTGGGCCGGATATGTTCCATCACTGGGCGTCGAGCCGATTTCCGAGCTTTCTGGTGACCGTGGCCGATTGGCTGCTTGGCATCTATGGCTGGTTTGCCGTCGGCGTCATCGGCATGGCGATGGCCTTTTTCTTCGGCCGCGGCAAACACGAGAACGCTTAAGAACGCGAATAGCGAGTATATTCTATCCGCTGCTCGCCTCTTTGCGATTGGCACCTGGAACCCAAAGCACGTCTTTGGCGCCTTTGGCGTTGGCAAAGCGGCTGGCTACGAACAGATGGTCCGACAGCCGGTTGATGTAGCGTAGCGCCGCCTCGCCGACCTTTTCGCCTTGCGCCAGCGCGACCATCAGCCGCTCCGCCCGTCTAACGATCGCGCGCGCCAGATGCAGATGCGCCGCCGCCGCGCTGCCCCCCGGCAGGACGAAGGAATCGAGCGGCTTCAATTCGGCGTTCATTTGGTCGATCTCGCCCTCCAGCCGGACGACCTGCGCTTCGGCGATGCGCAGCCGCGATCTCTTGCTCTTGGTTGTTTCGGGCACGCACAGATCGGCGCCGAGGTCGAACAGGTCGTTCTGGATGCGGGCCAGCATGGCGTCCAAGTCGCCTTTGGCGTGGAGCCGGGCCAACCCGACGGCGGCATTCGCCTCGTCCACGGCGCCGAAGGCTTCTACCCGCAAGGCGTTCTTGGCGACACGGCTGCCGTCCCCCAGCGAGGTCTCGCCTTTGTCGCCGGTCTTGGTGTAGATGCGGGTCAGTCGAACCATTCCGCCAACTTATCCCATGGCCGGTCCGCGGCAAAGGTTGCAGCGGCGCGCGGCGTGACTATCATCCGCGCTTCCTTCCTTCGAGAGTGAGCCCATGGCCGTAGACGCACCGGAAATCATCGAAGTGGAAACCGCCAGGGTCGCCTGCGATGGGGATGCCAAGGGCTTTGGGGCAGCGCTTGGCCACCCCAAGGTCTATCTGGAAATGGGCGACGAGGATTTTGTGGAATGTCCCTATTGCGACCGCCGCTTCGTGTTGAAGGCCGAGGCCCATTGACCGGCGCTCCGCTCAAGAAGGGCGACCACCTCTATCTGATCGACGGATCCGGGTACCTCTTCCGCGCCTATCACGCACTGCCGCCCCTCTCGCGCAAGTCCGACGGGCTGCCGACCGGCGCGGTCTCCGGCTACTGCAACATGTTGTGGAAGCTCTTGGAGGACATGAAGGGCGGCGACCGGCCGACGCATTTGGCGGTGATCTTCGACGCCGGCAAGAAGACGTTCCGCAATGACATCTATCCCCAATACAAGGCCAACCGGCCGGAGCCGCCCGAGGATCTGATCCCGCAATTTCCCCTGGTGCGCGACGCCACGCGCGCCTTCGGCGTCGCCTGCGTCGAGGAAAAAGGCTTCGAAGCCGACGATCTGATCGCCACTTACGCGCGGCTGGCGCGCGAGGCCGGTGCGCGCGTCACTATCGTTTCCTCCGACAAGGACCTGATGCAGCTTGTGGAGGACGGCAAGGTACAGCTCTTCGACACCATGAAGAACAAGCGCATCGGTTCGGCGGAAGTGATCGAGCGTTTCGGCGTGCCGCCGTCGAAGGTGGTGGAGGTGCAGGCGCTGGCCGGCGATTCCACCGACAATGTGCCGGGCGTGCCGGGCATCGGGGTAAAGACGGCGGCGGAACTCATCAACACCTATGGCGATCTCGAAACCCTGCTCAAGCGGGCGGGCGAGATCAAGCAGCCCAAGCGCCGCGAAACCCTTCTGGCCAACGTCGAAAAAGCGCGCCTGTCGCAGAAGCTGGTGCTGCTCGACGATCACGCGAAGCTGACGCAAACGCCTGATACGTTCAGCGTGCGCGAACCCGATCCCGCCGAATTGCTCGCGTTCCTGAAGACGATGGAGTTCGCGAGTTTGACCAAACGCGCCGCCGCGCATTACGGCGTCGAAGACACGGGCGCGATTGCCGCGGTTGCCGTAGCCGTCACAAGACCGGAGGGGGTCGGCAAGCTCGCCACCGGTACGGCTTCGCCGTCGAACGGAGGGGCTGTCGGCGCCGTCGCCAACCGCCAAGCCATCCTCAAACCCATTGATCACGCCGCCTACGAGACGGTCACGGCGCTGGCGCGCCTCGAACAATGGATTGCGCGCGCCCACGAACTCGGAACCGTCTGCGTCGATACCGAAACCACATCGCTCGACGCCATGCAGGCGGGCCTTTGCGGCGTATCGCTGGCGCTGGCGCCGAACGAGGCCTGCTACATCCCGTGCGGGCATGTCGCGGGCGAAGGGCTTTCGTTCGATGGCGGCCGGAAGATCGCGCAATTGGCGGAAACCGATGTCCTCGGGCGCCTCAAGCCGCTTCTGGAAGACGAATCCGTTCTCAAGATCGGCCAGAATCTGAAATACGATTATCTCATCTTCCGCCAGCACGGCATCACGGTCGCCCCCTTCGACGACACCATGCTGATGTCCTATGTGCTCGACGCCGGCCTGCAAGGCCACGGCATGGACGAGCTGTCCGAGAAGTATCTCGGCCACAAGCCGATTTCCTTCGCCGATGTCGCCGGCAAAGGCAAGGAGAAGGTCACTTTCGATCAAGTGCCCGTCGCCGAAGCCACGCGCTATTCCGCCGAAGACGCCGACGTGACGCTGCGGCTGTGGATGCTGCTGAAGCCGCGGTTGGCTGCCGAGCGCAAGCGCACGGTCTACGAAACGCTGGAACGGCCGCTTGCTCCCGTCCTGGCGGAAATGGAGCGCGCTGGCATCGCCATCGATCCCGATCTGCTGCGCAAATTGTCCAACGATTTCGCGCAGGCGATGGCGGCGCTGGAAAGCGAAATCCACAAGCTCGCCGGCGAGACGTTCAACGTCGCTTCGCCCAAGCAACTTGGCGATATTCTGTTCGGAAAGTTCTCGCTGCCCGGCGGCCGGAAGACCAAGACCGGCGCCTGGTCGACCGACGCCGACGTCCTGGAAGAGCTCGCGACGCAGGGCCACGACCTGCCGAAGAAAGTCCTCGATTGGCGCCAGCTCGCCAAATTGCGCGGCACCTATACCGACGCGCTGCCGACCTACATCAATCCGCGGACCGGACGCGTGCACACCTCCTTCGCGATGGCGGCCGCCGCCACCGGCCGTCTGGCGTCGACCGATCCCAATCTGCAGAACATCCCCATCCGCACGCCGGAAGGCCGCCGCATCCGCCAGGCCTTCATCGCGCCTAAGGGTTCCAAGCTCATCAGCGCCGACTACAGCCAGATCGAGTTGCGCATCCTGGCGTACATGGCCGACATCGCGGCGCTGAAAAAAGCCTTCAGCGAAGGTCTCGACATCCACGCTATGACCGCGTCGGAAATCTTCGGCGTGCCGGTGAAGGGTATGCCCGCCGAGGTCCGCCGCCGCGCCAAGGCGATCAATTTCGGCATCGTCTACGGTATTTCCGGCTTCGGGCTGGCCAACCAGCTCGGCATCGCGCGCAGCGAAGCCGACGATTACATCAAGAAATATTTTCAGCGCTTTCCCGGCATCCGCGATTACATGGAATCAACCAAGGAATTCGCCCGCGAGCACGGCTATGTCGAAACCCTGTTCGGGCGACGTATCCACATCCGCGAGATCCGGTCGAACATCCAGGGTCTGCGCGGCGGAGCGGAGCGCGCCGCGATCAACGCCCCGATCCAGGGAACGGCGGCCGACATCATCCGCCGCGCCATGATCCGCATGCCCGATGCGCTGGCCGCGGCGAAGCTCAAGGCCAGGATGCTGCTGCAGGTGCATGACGAACTGGTGTTCGAAGCCGTCGATGCCGAGGTCGAGAAGACGAGCGCCGTGGCGGTCTCGGTCATGGAGCAGGCTTCGCTGCCCGCGGTTCCTCTCAGCGTCAAGCTGACGGTAGAGGCGCGCGCCGCCCAGAATTGGGACGCGGCGCACTGACTCTCGTCACGCCGCGATGGATTTCAGGCCGGTTTCCTGGCTGATCCCGATTTTTTCGAGCGTTTGCATCAACTCGGCTATGACGGCGTTGGCATCGGGCGCGTCGGCACCCGGCTTGGCTGTCAGCGTCATGTAACCGGTCAGGAAACCGGGTCTCGACAGATAGCCGATGATCAGCTCGCGCGCCTTGGCCGACAGCCGCGGCTCGCTGAAGGTCCCCGCCGTGAACAGCCGCAGGACGATGGCCGCCTTCTCGACATGGCTCGCGGTCTTGGCGTCGATGGATTCGAACAATTTGGAGCGCGCTTCCACATCGCAGGCGATACGGTCGAGCAGATCGGCAATTTCCGTTTTCTGCGCCTCCTGAAAGTTGCAGCCGCGGACGCGGGCGTTCAGCGCCGCCAGCCGCTGCAGCCGCGCCAGGACCGGAGTCTTCGGCGAATGGAAATGGTTGTCGAACGCCGCCGCCGTGACGATCGGGATGACGAAGGTGGCCAGCTCGCGTTTGTTCTCCACGCCGATGATGTTTTCCTCGACGAACAGCAGACGCTCGAGTTTCTCGTCGGGCGTGGCCGCGTCGGCGAGATGCTCGCCCAGGGTCTCATGGGTGACGAGCCGCTTGGAGCGCAGCGTGAAAGCGGCGACCAGATCTTCGTGGCTGAGATATTTTCCCACGCCGAGCACGACGCTGTTGGCGATCTGGCGCAGCATCTTGAACTCGTCGATCAGGGATTCGGGACAGAGCCGCTTGACGCTCTTGAATTCCGCGATGATGCGTTCCGCGATGGCGGTGCGCGCCTCCGGCAGATCGTCTTTTGCGAAACGCCGGGTCAGCAAGGCCAGGCCCTTCCGCTCTCCGCCTTCCGGCACTTTGCCGAGAAAAAGCTGGACCAGGCCCATCAAGGCAGCGCCCAGATTGTCCGAGTCGCCGATCAGTTCGCGCAAGGCCGCCGAACCGCTCAGGATTTCGGCGATGATCGTGTCGATGGCCGTCAGCAGAAGAGGGCCGCCCGGCCCTTCCCCGGGGGCTTCCTCCATCAAGGCAATCAGGCGCGAGACCTTCTCGTCCCAACCTACGGCATCGCCAAGGTGGCGCGCGATCGCGCCGTTGAGGACATAAAGACCATCCGACTGTGTGGCGAGATCCGAAGCCAAGAGACCGAACTTGCCCGGCTCGACGTCGGGAAAATGACCTTTGCGGTTGTCGCGGTAGACGCGGTGGAAGGCCTTGGTGGTCAGCTCGTTGAGGTTTTTCATAATCTGGTGGACGGGCGTCGCCGTGGAGGCGGCCTGCGCCACGGCGATCTTCTGGATGGCGTGCTGCAGCAGCGTGCCCGTGGCCTCCAGCTTTTCCAGCAGGTCGGCGCGATGGCTCAGTTCGGTGACGGTGATCTTGTTGCGCGCCAGGTATTCGGGGATGAGGCGGGCGATGGTCTTGCGGGCGTAATAGGAATAGAGATCGTCGGGTTTGAAACAGGGCAGGGCGTGGGGCATGTCCTCCTGTGCGGGCTTGGTTTTCACCTTGTTGTGCCCGTCTTCGAAGATCTTGAGCGAGAGATAGTCGCCGGTATCGTCGTCGTAGGTTTCCTTGACGACCTTGACCCCGGTGGCGCCATCGTCGGTCATCATGGCGCGCGCCAGCCCGATGGCCTCGTCGCGGTCGACCTTGACCTCGACGAGATTCCAGCCGCCCTTCGAGCCGCGCCGTGAGAAGATTTCGAAATGGATTTGCTTCGCCATGCGCCCCTCTGGGATCGCAGTGCGACCCGGGCGCAACTATGCAGACGCGGGCTTTAATCCGCGGTTAATCTTGCCGGATCGACGGATTCGCTCCGCACAATCGGCAGGCGGGATCGGGGCGCACCGCGACGCTGCGGAAGCGAGTCTCTAACGCTTCGTAAATGAGCAGCCGTCCCGCCATGCTCTCGCCCGTGCCGGCGATTTCCTTGAGGACTTCGAGGGCCTGCAGCGTGCCTATGACGCCGGCCGCCGCGCCCAGTACGCCGGCCTCGGTGCAGGAGCGCATGCTGTCGGCCGGAGGAGGTTCGGGGAACAGGCAGCGATAGCAGGGCCGACCTTTCTCGTGCGGCTTGAAGGTTGCCAGCTGACCGGAGAACTCACTGACGGCGGCGCTGACCAAGGTCTTCCCGGCGAAGAAACAGGTGTCGGCGACCAGGAAGCGCGTGGCGAAATTGTCCGAACCGTCCGCCACGATGTCGTAACCGCCGACGAGCGCGCGCGCGTTGTCCGCCGTCAGCCGCGCGCGGTGCTTCTCGATCTTCACCTGGGGGTTGATGGCGAGCGCGGCTTCGGCGGCGGAGTCGGTCTTGAAGCGGCCGATGTCGGCGGTGCGGTGCGCCACTTGGCGCTGCAGGTTCGACAGGCTCACCACATCGAAGTCGACGATGCCGAGCGTACCGACGCCCGCGGCCGCCAGGTAGAGGATCACCGGGCTTCCCAGCCCGCCCGCGCCCACCACCAGCACCCGCGCCGCCTTGAAGCGGGATTGACCGGCGCCTCCCACCTCCCTGAGCACGATGTGCCGGGCGTAACGCTCAAGCTCGGGTTCGGTGAAATCCACGCCATCGCTCCGTTGCGAAAACCGCTTTCATGGCAAGAATCTGCGACTTTTGGCCGCTTGCCGGTAGGCTCTTTGCGGGTGCCGGATTATCGTGGATAGGACTTTGAATTGAAATCATATTCCGCGGCCGCCAGAGGGTCCGCAAGGACGGCCGCGAAGGCGGCGGAAGAGTCAGCAGCGATAGACCCATACGCGTGCCGGCGGCAGGTTGAGCCAGATGCGCGCGGCGAGCGTGACGCACACGCCCTCGGCCGGCGCGACCGGCGGCGCAAGGCCATAGGAAAATTGGATATACGGCGCGCCGGGCATCAGCCGCGACAGGGCGTTCGCGATCAAGGCTTGGCGGCACGCCAAAGGAAAATTCAACAGCGGCAGGCTGGAGACGACGGCAGCAAAGCGTTCGTCCGCGTCGAACAATTCCGCCAGTCGGAAAGCGTCGCCCCGAATGACCATCACGCCAGGGCAGCAGGCGCGAAGCGCGGAAGCGAAGTGCGCGTCGTATTCGACGGCGACGATCCGTTCGGGCTTAAAGCCGCGCGCGATCAGCGCCTGGGTGACGACACCGGTGCCCGGCCCCAGTTCGAGCACGCGGCCTTCGACGGCAGGATTGGTTGGCACCGCCATGGCCCGCGCCAAGCGTCCGCTCGACGGCGCCACCGCGCCGATGCGGTTGGGGTTTGCGGCAAAGCGGCCGAGAAAGCGCAGCCGGTCGCGAAGCGGAAGTGGCCTCACGCCTTCGCGTTCCAGAATTCCTTCACCTTGGCGAAGAAGCTGTCACATTCCGGCTGGCAGCCGGCTTCGGCGGCGGCTTGGAACTCGCGCAGCAGTTCCTTCTGTTTTTTGCAGAGCTTGACGGGGGTTTCCACCGCCATCTCGACGAAGAGATCGCCGCACAGCCCACCACCGCGCAGCACGGGCATGCCTTTGCCGCGCAAGCGGAACTGGCGGCCCGACTGGGCTCCGTCCGGCACGGTGATCTTGGCGCGCCCGCCGTCGAGGGTGGGCACTTCCGCGGTGCCGCCGAGCGCGGCGGTGACGAACGACACCGGTACGCGGCAATACAGGTCGTGGCCGTCGCGCTGGAATATCGGGTGCGGCTCCACCGACACGAAGACATAGAGATCACCCGGCGGACCGCCGTTGAACCCTCCCTGGCCTTCGCCGGACAAGCGCACGCGGGTGCCTTCTTCGACGCCTGGGGGAATGTCGACGGCGAGCGTGCGCTCCTTCTGCACATGGCCGCCGCCATTGCAGGTCTTGCACGGGTTTTTGACGATACGGCCGTTGCCGTGGCATTGCGGACAGGTGCGCTCGATGGTGAAAACCCCCTGCGTGGCGCGCACTTTGCCGTGTCCGGCGCAGGTCGGACAGGCTTCCACGTGGGTGCCTTGCGCGGCGCCGGTGCCGCCGCAGGCGTCGCAGGCGACGGCGGAGGGAACTTTGATTTCGACGCGGTGGCCGCGAAACGCCTGTTCCAGCGTGACCTGGAGATTGTACCTGAGATCGCCGCCCCGATTCTGCCGGCGCCGCTGGTGGCCGCCGCCCATGAACTCGCCGAACAGATCGTCAAAGACGTTGGTGAACGAGCCGGCAAAATCGAACGGACTGCCGTGCGTGCGCCCGTTGCCCTGTTCGAAGGCCGCATGGCCGAAGCGGTCGTAGGCCGCGCGCTTCTGTTCGTCCTTCAGGACGTCATAGGCTTCGGCGACTTCCTTGAACTTCACTTCGCAGGTGTGATCGCCCGGATTGCGGTCGGGATGACATTCCATGGCCAGCTTGCGGTAGGCCGCTTTGATCTCGGAGGGCGGCGCCCCCTTGCTCAAGCCGAGAATGTCGTAATAGCACCGTTTCATGGCGTTCGTGCCGAACGCCGGAACGCGGAAACCAGAGATCGGAAGTCAGAAACACGAGCTTCCATGTCAGATTCTCACTTCTGCCTTCCGATTTCCGTATTCTGATTTTCGGCTATGCCGTTCCCTTTTTCTTGTCGTCATCGACTTCGGAGAACTCCGCGTCCACGACATTGTCGTCCTTCGGCGCGGCCTCGTCGGTCTTGGGGGCGCCGTCGCCGCCGGCCTGCGCTTGGCTTGCCTTGTACATGGCCTCGCCGAGCTTCATCGACGCCTGCGCCAGCACCTGCGTCTTGGCCTGGATCTGGTCGACATCGTCGGTTTTCAGCGTTTCCTTCAGCGAGGCCATGGCGTTTTCGATCGCGGTGCGTTCGGCATCGCCGATCTTGCCGCCGTGTTCGCTCAAGGCTTTGTCAGTGGTGTGGAGCAGGGCGTCGCCGTGATTCTTGGCTTCGGCGAGAGCCCGGCGCTTCTTGTCCTCGCCGGCATGGGCCTCGGCTTCCTGCACCATTTTCTTGATGTCGGCGTCGGTCAGTCCGCCCGAGGCCTGGATGCGGATCTGCTGTTCCTTGTTGGTGGCCTTGTCCTTCGCCATCACGGAGACGATGCCGTTGGCGTCGATGTCGAAGGTGACTTCCACTTGCGGAACCCCGCGCGGAGCCGGCGGAATACCCATCAGATCGAACTGGCCGAGCAGCTTGTTGTCGGCCGCCATTTCGCGCTCGCCCTGGAAGACGCGGATGGTGACGGCGGTCTGGTTGTCCTCCGCCGTCGAGAAGATCTGCGATTTCTTGGTGGGGATCGTGGTGTTGCGGTCGATCAGGCGGGTGAACACGCCGCCCAGCGTTTCGATGCCGAGGCTCAGCGGCGTCACGTCGAGCAGGAGCACGTCCTTCACTTCGCCCTTCAGCACGCCCGCCTGGATGGCGGCGCCGATGGCCACCACTTCGTCCGGGTTGACGCCCTTGTGCGGCTCTTTGCCGAAAAGCTGCTTCACCGCTTCCTGCACCTTGGGCATGCGGGTCATGCCGCCGACCAGGATGACCTCGTCGATCTGGCTGGCGGAAACGCCGGCATCCTTGAGCGCCTGGCGCACCGGTCCGACCGTCTTCTGGATGAGATCGTCGACCAGGGCCTCGAGCTTGGCGCGGGTGATCTTGATGGTCAGGTGCTTGGGACCGGCGGCGTCCGCGGTGATGAAGGGAAGGTTCACTTCCGTCTGCATCGCGCTCGACAATTCGATCTTGGCTTTTTCGGCGGCGTCCTTCAGCCGCTGCAGCGCCAGTCTGTCGGTCCTGAGATCGATGCCGTTCTCCTTCTTGAACTCGTCGGCCAGATAGTTGACCACACGCTGGTCGAAATCCTCGCCGCCCAGGAAGGTGTCGCCGTTGGTGGACTTCACTTCGAACACGCCGTCGCCGATTTCCAGCACGGAAATATCGAAGGTGCCACCGCCGAGGTCGTAGACCGCGATGGTGCCGGTATTCTTCTTGTCGAGGCCGTAGGCGAGCGCCGCCGCCGTCGGTTCGTTGATGATGCGCAGGACTTCGAGGCCGGCGATCTTGCCGGCGTCCTTGGTCGCTTGGCGCTGGGCATCGTTGAAATAGGCGGGCACCGTGATGACGGCCTGCGTCACCTTCTCGCCCAGATGGGCCTCGGCCGTTTCCTTCATCTTCTGCAGGATGAAGCCGGAGATTTCGCTCGGCGCGTAGCGCTTGCCCTCGCGCCCCGCCACCCAGGCGTCGCCGTTGTCGGCCTTGACGATCTTGTAAGGCACCATGCCCGTGTCTTTCTGGGTCATGGGGTCGTCGAAGCGCCGCCCGATCAGCCGCTTGATCGCGAAGAAAGTGTATTCCGGGTTGGTCACGCCCTGCCGCTTGGCGGGCTGGCCGATCAGCCGCTCGCTGTCGTTGGCGAAGGCGACGATGGAGGGTGTGGTGCGCGCGCCCTCCACATTCTCGATGACCTTGGGGGCGGAGCCCTCCATGACCGCGACGCACGAATTGGTCGTGCCGAGGTCGATGCCGATCACTTTAGCCATTGTATTTCCTTCCTTTTCAGGCAGCAGGTCTCAGGCCTTTCGAGAAAGCGCCGTTCGCCCGCCCCACATAATAAATGGCGGCAAAGAGCCAAAAAACCCTTACCGCAGCTAAGGGGTATATAGGGTGGGGGGTCCGACCTCGCAAGGTCGTGAACACCCTATGGGATGCAGAAAATCACCTTAACGACCAGGAACAAAAGAAGATTTTTGTCCGTTTGGGCCGCTCGCTTGCCGCGTTCCTAGTTCCTCGCGTGATCCTTGAGCACCTGGGCGATGCAGGCCGAGAGTTTCTTGGCGAACGGGATGTGGAGGAATTCGTTGGGCCCGTGGGCGTTCGACCCCGGCCCCAGCACGCCCGTCACCACGAACTGGGTCTTGGGGAATTTCTCTCCCAGCATGGCCATGAAGGGGATCGACCCGCCTTCGCCCATGTAGGCCACGGGCTTGCCGAAATGGGCGTTCGAAGCGGCGGTCAGAGACGTCTCCAGCCAGGGCGTCAGCGCGGGCGCGTTCCAGCCCGACTGCCCGGCTTCCGCGTCGAAGGTCACTTCGGCGCCGTAAGGCGGATCGGCTTCGAGCACCCGTTTCAGCGCCTCGACGGCGGCGGGAGCGTCACAGGTGGGCGGCGTGCGCAGCGACAGCTTCGCTATGGAGTAGGGCAACAGCACGTTGCCGGCGTTCTGTGGCAGCGGATAGCCGTCCATGGCGATCACCGCGAGCTGCGGCTTCCAGGTCCGGTTCAGGACCATCTCGACGCGGGTGGAAGCCATCGGCTTGGTATGGCCGGCGAACGGCAGCCTGGTGAAGATTTCGTCCCCCATGATGGCGGCCGCGGCGTGCGCCTGTTCCACCCGGTCGTCCGGCACGCTCACGAACAGCTCCTTGAGCTTCATGGTGCCGGAGGTTTCGTCCTCGATGCGCGACAACAGCGAGCGCAGGATGCGAAACGAGGAGGGCACGACGCCGCTGGCGTCGCCGGAATGCACGCCTTCCTTCAACACGCGCACGCTCAGCTTGCCCGCCACGATGCCGCGCAGCGACGTCGTCAGCCATAGCTGATCGTAGTTGCCGCAGCCCGAATCCAGACAGACGATGAGGTCTGGCGTGCCGATGCGCGCCGCCAGGTGTTCCACGTAGAAGGGCAAATCGGGCGAGCCCGATTCTTCGCCCGCCTCGATCATAATGACCGCGCGGGCGTGGGCGATATTCTGTTCGCGCAGCGCCAGCAGCGCCGAAACCGCGGCGAACATGGCATACCCGTCGTCGGCGCCGCCGCGGCCGTAGAGCTTGTCGTCCCTGAGGACGGGCGTCCACGGCCCGAGGCCTTCGGACCAGCCCGTCATCTCGGGCTGCTTGTCGAGATGGCCGTAGAGCAGCACCGTGCCGTCCGCTTTACCCGGCACCTCGATCAGGATCAGAGGCGTGCGTCCCTTGACCCGCACCACTTCGACCGTCGCATCGGGAAGCTTGGCGATCTTGGCGCGCGCCCAGGTCTCGAACATCGCCACCGTTTTGTCCATGTAGCCGTCCGTTTCCCAATCGGGATCGAACATAGGCGACTTGTTGGGGATGCGGATGTAGTCGGTCAGCACCGGGACGATGTCCTTGTCCCAGATGCCATCCACGAAGCGGGTCAGCGATGCGTTATCCATGGTTCCGTCACAGGGCCGCGATGATGGCGGCGTTGTAGATTTCGCTCATCTTGGCACCGAGCGAGACGATCTGCACGGATTTTTCCAGCCCCACCAGGAACGGCCCCATCATGCTGACGCCGCCGATCTGCTGCAGGAGTCTGGTGGCGATCGCCGCGGAATGGACCGCCGGCATGATCAGCACGTTGGCGGTGTCGGTCAGCCGGCAGAAGGGATAGAGCGCCATTTTCTCGCGGTCGAGCGCCACGTCGACGGCCATTTCGCCGTCGTACTCGAAATCCACCTGGCGCTTGTCGAGAATATGCACCGCCTCGACGATGCGTTCGCTGCGCTCGCTGCGCGGGAAGCCGAAGGTGGACGACGCCAACATCGCCACGCGCGGCTCGAAGCCGAACCGTCTGGTGACGCGCGCGGCCTGCACCGCGATGTCCGCCAGTTGCTCCGACGTCGGCATTTCGTGCACGCTGGTGTCGGCCGCGAAGATGACGCGGCCCTTGGCGAAGATGACGAGGAAGCCGATAGGCCGCTGGCCCGCCGGCACGTCCAGCACCTTGCGCACGTCGTTGAGGACGGTGGAATAGTTGCGGGTGACGCCACTGACCATGGCGTCGGCGTCGCCGGCGGCGAGCATCGATGCGGCATAGACGTTGCGGTCGTTGGTGACGAGGCGCACGCAGTCGCGGTAGAGGCCGCCCTTGCGCTGCAGCCGCTTGTAAAGCGCGTCGATATAGGGCGTCGCTTCGGCGGCGGAATGCGGCACGCGGATTTCGAGATCGATGTCGTCTTCAAGGGCCGCACGCTTGATGCCGGCCTTGACGACTTCCGGGCGTCCGATCAGCAGGGCCTTGCCGAGGCCTGCGTGCTGGAAGGCCGCCGCCGCGCGGATGACGCATTCCTCTTCGCCTTCGGCAAACGCCACGCGCTTGGGCGTGGTGCGCACGGCGGCGGTGATCTGGTGGAACAGGACCGCCGAGGGGTCCAGCCGCGCCGTCAGTTGCGTGCGGTATTGGTCGGGATCCTTGATCTGGCGCCGCGCCACGCCCGATTTGACCGCGGCTTCGGCGACGGCGGAGGAGACCCGGCTGACCAGGCGCGGATCGAAGGGCACGGGAATGATGTATTCGGGTCCGTAGCAGGGGCGCGAGCCGCGATAAGCCGCCGCCACTTCGTCCGGCACGTCCTCGCGCGCCAGCGCCGCCAGCGCCTCCACGGCCGCGATCTTCATCGCCTCGTTGATCGTAGTGGCGCGCACGTCGAGCGCCCCGCGGAAGATGTAGGGGAAGCCCAGGACGTTGTTCACCTGGTTGGGATAATCGCTGCGCCCGGTCGCCACGATGGCGCCGGGGCGCACCGCTTTGGCCTCTTCGGGCGCGATTTCGGGATCGGGATTGGCCATGGCGAAGATGATCGGCGTTTTAAACATAGTCCCGACCATCTCGCGCGTCAACGCGCCCTTCACCGAAAGGCCCAGAAAGACGTCGCAATCGACCATCGCGTCGGCCAGGCTGCGCGCTTTGGTGTCCACCGCGTGCGCGCTTTTCCACTGGTTCATCCCCGTCGTGCGGCCGCGATAGATTACGCCCTTGGAATCGCAAAGCACGGCGTTCGCCGACGGCAGACCCATCGACTTGAGAAGTTCGAGACAGGCGATGCCTGCGGCGCCCGCGCCGTTCACCACCACTTTGATCTCGGAGATCTTGCGCCCGGACAGGTGCAAGGCATTGATGATGCCGGCCGTGGAAATGATGGCGGTGCCGTGCTGGTCGTCGTGGAAGACGGGAATGTTCATCAGTTCGCGCAGCCGCTGTTCGATGACGAAGCAGTCGGGCGCCTTGATGTCCTCCAGGTTGATGCCGCCGAAGGACGGCGCCAGGTAGCGCACGCAATTGACGAAGGCGTCCACGTCGGTGGTGTCGACTTCCAGGTCTATGGCGTCGACGTCGGCGAAACGCTTGAAGAGGACGGCCTTGCCCTCCATCACCGGTTTGGCGGCGAGCGCGCCCAGATTGCCCAGGCCCAGGATCGCCGTGCCGTTGGAAATGACGGCGACGAGATTGCCCTTGGCCGTGTAATCGTAGGCCGCTTCGGGATTGTTGGCGATGACGCGCACCGGCACGGCCACGCCCGGCGAATAGGCGAGCAACAAATCCCGCTGCGTCGCCATCGGCTTGGTCGGCGTGATCTCGATTTTTCCGGGCTTTGGTCCGGCGTGGAAGGCGAGGGCTTCCTCTTCGGTGTATGAAGGGCGGCTGGCAGGGTCCATGTGTGCGATTCCCGTGATATGTGCTTTTCCACAGAATATCAGGTTGGTTTCGCTTTGCACCCGCAGAAGTCGCAACCCTGGGCTTACACTACATCTGCTAGGCTTACGCCATGAACGAGAACCTCCCTCCCGCTGCCGACGGGGCGACGCCTGTCATGGCGCAATATCTCGAGATCAAGGCCGCCCACGCCGAATTTCTGCTGTTCTACCGCATGGGCGATTTCTACGAACTGTTCTTCGAGGATGCCGCGCGCGCCGCGGACGCGCTCGATATTGCCCTGACCAAGCGCGGCAAGCATCTGGGCGACGACATCCCGATGTGCGGCGTGCCGGTGCATGCGGCGGAGCAGTACCTGGAGAGATTGATTCGCAAAGGCTTTCGCGTCGCCATTTGTGAGCAGGTGGAGGATCCCGCCGCGGCCCGCAAGCGCGGGTCTAAGTCCGTGGTGCGCCGCGAAGTCGTGCGGCTGGTGACGCCGGGAACCCTGACCGAGGATTCGCTCCTGGAGCCGTCGCGCGCCAACACACTGGCGAGCCTGGGGCGTGCCGGGGGCGGCTTCGCGCTGGCTTCCGCCGACATGTCGGCGGGGACGTTTCACGTGGCTGCGGCGGCACAAGGCGATTTGGCTGTGGAAATCGCCAGGCTCGCCCCCAACGAGCTTTTGGCGCCGGATACGCTTCTGGCCGATGCCGCGCTGGCGCCCGTGCTGAACGCGCTGGGCGGTGCACTGACGGCGCTTCCTGCCGTGAAATTCGATTCCGCGGCCGGCGAGCGGGCGCTGAAGAACCACTACGGCGTCTCGGAGCTTGCTGGCTTCGGCACCTTCTCGCGTGCGGAATTGTCGGCGGCGGGCGCGCTCGTCGCCTATCTCGAATTGACGCAGAAGGGCAAGCTTCCCGCACTGCAGCCTTTGGTGCGCGAGACTTCGCACGCCTTCATGGCCATCGACGCCGCCACCCGGCGCAATCTCGAATTGACCGCAACGCTGGCGGGCGAACGGCACGGCAGTCTTCTGCACACCATCGACCGCACGATGACGGCGGCGGGTGCGCGCCTTTTGGGCGCCAGGCTGGCGGCGCCGCTGACCGATGTGAAGAAGATCGCCCGGCGCCAGGACGCGGTTGCGCTCTTCCTGCAAGACGGCGACAGGCG
Organism: Alphaproteobacteria bacterium; assembly: GCA_028871795.1. Lineage (GTDB taxonomy): Bacteria > Pseudomonadota > Alphaproteobacteria > Micropepsales > Micropepsaceae > Rhizomicrobium. The sequence continues at coordinate 61,338 of JAGWMG010000001.1, forward strand.
CGCGGCCCTGCGCGAAATGCTGCGCAGCACGCCCGACATCGCCCGAGCGCTCGCCCGCCTTTCGGTGGCGCGCGCCGGTCCGCGCGATCTGGCCGCCTTGCGCGACGGGATTTCCAGCGCCCGCGCCGTGCGCGACCTTCTCAAGGCCGCAACGGACACGGGCGAAGCCGGCGAGGCCGTGGGCGATCTGGTGGACGCCATCGCCGCCGTCTCGGTCCTGAGCGACAGGCTCGCTCATCTGCTGACGCAGGAACCGCCCTTTTATGCCCGCGACGGCGGCTTCGTACGGGCGGGCGCGCACGCACCTTTGGACGAAGTGCGCGCGCTGCGCGACGAATCGCGCCGGGTGATCGCGACATTGGAAACCCGTTTGCGCGAAGAAAGCGACACACCGCTCAAGATCAAGCATAACGGTGTTCTCGGCTTCTTCATCGAGGTCGCCTCACAGCACGCCGACAAGCTGATGACCAGCGGTTATCGCCATCGCCAGACTATGGGCGGCGCGGTGCGGTTCTCGACCGACGAACTTTCCACGCTCGCCAACCGGATCTCGCAGGCCGCCGAGCAGGCACTCGCCATCGAGAAGGAACTTTTCGACGAGATGGCGGGCGCGGCGCTGGCCGCGGCCCGGGATTTGGCGCGCATCGCCGATGCGCTGGCGGTGCTCGACGTGGCCTCTTCGCTCGCCGAGCTTGCCGCTGCGCAGCGTCATGTCTGTCCCAAGGTCGACGACAGCCGGGCTTTCGCGATTTCGCGCGGCCGCCATGCGGTGGTCGAAGCCGCGCTGGCGGCGGCGCATGCCGGCTTCGTGCCCAACGATTGCGATCTCGTCTCCGACAAACGGCTGTGGCTGGTGACCGGACCGAACATGGCGGGCAAATCGACTTTCCTGCGCCAGAACGCGCTGATCGCCATCCTGGCGCAGATGGGCGCCTACGTTCCGGCCGAGCGGGCGCATATCGGCATTGTCGACCGCCTATTCAGCCGCGTCGGCGCCGGCGACGATCTGGCGGCGGGCCGTTCGACTTTCATGGTGGAGATGGTGGAGACCGCCGCCATCCTCAACCAGGCGACGGACAAAAGCCTGGTGATCCTGGACGAGATCGGCCGCGGCACGGCCACCTTCGACGGGCTGGCCATCGCCTGGGCCACCGCCGAGCATCTGGCGGCGAAGAACAAGTCGCGCGCGCTGTTCGCCACCCACTATCACGAAATGACGGCGCTCGCCGAACGCCTGCCGTCGCTCGCCTGCGTCACCATGCGCGTCAAGGAATGGAACGACACCATCGTCTTCCTGCACGAAGTGGTGCCCGGCGTCGCCGACCGTTCCTACGGCATCCACGTCGCCAAGCTGGCGGGGCTGCCCGCACCGGTGGTGGCGCGCGCGCAAGAGGTTCTGCGCGCGCTGGAGGAAGGCCGCGAAGGCCATCAACCGCTCGCCCGCATCGACGATCTGCCGCTATTCAACGCCACCGCACCGCCGCAAAAACTGGCCAAACAAAGTAAAGTGGAAGATATGTTGCGAATCATTGATCCTGATGCACTCACGCCCAAGGAAGCGTTGGAGACGATTTATGCCCTCAGGAAGACGCTTGATTCATAACGCTAAAGAAGCGGTCAATGTAGCTAAGGAACTTGCGCCATCCCCGCCCATGCATGAACGCACCGCGAGCGGATTGGCAGGACTACCCCGCGGTCTTATCCACCGTATGCGTGAGCTCGCTTACTCTTGCCTCTATGTGCTTGGGCCTGAGGCGGCGAGGCCAGTGAAAATTGGTTACGCAACGAATATCTTTGACCGTTACTCCTCTTTGCAGGGCGGAAATCCGCAGCAGCTTCGTGTTCATTTTATCGAGTGGACGCCTGGTCGGCGAGTCGCGGCCAGGATCGAAATCGAAGTCCATCGCTTGCTTGATATTGCAGGTAGAAGGATACGCGGAGAATGGTTTGACGTCAGCGCCACACAGGGCCGAGATGCAATTCGTATTGCAGCAACGAATTTGAATCTGCGCCTATTTTCTCATCAAGAGATGATTCGGCGTTGCGGCTTCCAGCACGAAAAAGAGCTTGTCGAAGAATTCTCATCAGCATCCTATAGGTATTCTGTGCATGGTGATGTATCCCACAACGAAGAACCGAAACGAAAGCCGCGAGAAAAATGAATCGGCAATATGACAAGGTGACGTCCACATAGTTGTTTCAAAGGATCAGGTAAGGCATTGTCAGATTGATGAGCGCCTCCACAATACCTCGTCCGCGCAAATTCCTGGTCGTCGTCGACAAGACGCCCGAATGCCGGGTGGCGTTGCGCTTCGCCGCGCGCCGCGCCCAGCATACCGGCGGGCGGGTGTCGCTGCTGTGCGTCGCGGAGCCCGCCGATTTCCAGCAATGGAAAGGCGTGGAAGAGATTATGAAGGACGAGGCCCACCAGGAAGCGGAAAGCCTCGTCTATGACGCGGCCAAGACCGTCAACGAGCTGACCGGTCTCATGCCCGAACTCCTGATCGAGCACGGCGTGCCGTCGGAATGCCTGCTCGACTTGGTCTGCCGGGACAAGGATATCTCCATTCTCGTGCTGGCGTCGGGAACCTCCAAAGAGGGACCCGGCCCGCTGGTCAGCCTGTTTGCCTCCACCGTCCAGGCCATTCCGGTCACCATCGTCCCCGGCAACCTAACCGACGAGGCCGTGGACGAACTGGCGTAGCGCGTACACGCATTGTTCTTACGGAACCCTTGCGTCCCTTCGCGCGAACGCGATAGTTCCACACGCTGACATGGCAGGAACACCGATGTGACCGGGAAGATCGTCATTCTGGCGGCCTTGGCAGTTGTCGCCGCAGTCCTGCTGGCCGGCGTCGTGGTGATGGCCATCGGCGGCAACGCCTCGGCGCGCTGGTCCAACGTCTTGATGCGCTACCGCATCCTGGCCCAGGCGGTCGCACTCTTGGTCATCCTTCTGGTGGTCTATTTCGCGGCCGGACATTAACGGCGCGAGCCCTTGCCACAGGCTGCGTGCTCGTGTTTTTAGCGCCTGGAACGGGACCGCAAAACGATGGGCAAGACGCTCTACGACAAGATCTGGGATGCGCATCTGGTGCATCAGGCGCCCGGGGAATCCAGCGTCCTCTATATCGACCGTCATTTGGTGCACGAAGTGACCAGCCCGCAGGCCTTCGAGGGCTTGCGCACGGCCGGGCGAAAGGTGCGCCGTCCCGAACTTGCCCTGGCTGTCGCCGACCACAACGTGCCTACCAAGGATCGTGCCAAGGGCATCGCCGATCCGGAATCGCGCGAGCAGATTGCCACGCTGGAAAAGAATGCGCGCGCGTTCGGCATCGATTATCTGGCGATGGACGATGTCCGCCAGGGCATCGTGCACATCGTCGGCCCCGAACAAGGATTCACCCTGCCGGGCACTACCATCGTCTGCGGCGATTCCCACACCTCCACGCACGGCGCCTTCGGGGCGCTCGCCTTCGGCATCGGCACCAGCGAAGTCGAACACGTGCTCGCCACCCAGACCCTGCAGATCTCCAAAGCGAAGAACATGCGCGTTACCGTGAACGGCCTGCTGCCGTCCGGGGTCACCGCGAAAGACATGGCGCTGGCCGTGATCGCCAGGATCGGCACGGCGGGTGGCACCGGCACCGTCATTGAATATGCCGGCGAGGCGGTGCGCGCGCTCACGATGGAAGGGCGCATGACCTTGTGCAACATGACCATCGAAGCCGGCGCGCGCGCCGGCTTGATCGCGCCCGACGAAACCACCTTCGCTTATGTCGCGGAACGCCCGCGGGCGCCGAAGGCGGCGGCCTTCGAGGCGGCGGTCAAGTATTGGAGCACGCTGAAGTCCGACGATGACGCGCCGTTCGACGCCGAGATCGTGCTCGATGCGCGCGACATCGTGCCGATGGTGAGCTGGGGCACCTCGCCCGAGCAGGCGCTGCCGGTGACCGGCGTTGTCCCCGATCCGTCTGCGTTTGTCGACGAGAACAAACGCAAAGGAATCGAGCGGGCGCTGGCCTATATGGACCTCAAACCCGGCACGCCGCTCACCGAGGTGAAGATCGACCGTGTTTTCATCGGCTCCTGCACCAATGGGCGGATCGAGGATTTGCGCGCCGCCGCCGCCGTCGCCAAAGGCAGGAAGATCGCCGCTCATGTCGGCGCCATGGTGGTTCCCGGCTCCGGCCTGGTGAAGCATCAGGCCGAGGAAGAAGGCCTGGATCGCATCTTCCTCGAAGCGGGCTTCGAGTGGCGCGAGCCGGGCTGCTCGATGTGCCTGGCGATGAACGCCGACAAGCTTCAGCCGGGCGAGCGCTGCGCCTCCACCTCCAACCGCAATTTCGAGGGCCGTCAGGGCCGCGGCGGGCGGACCCATCTGATGTCGCCGGCCATGGCCGCGGCGTGCGCGATTGCAGGGCATCTGGCGGACGTACGGGAAATATCGACCCTGATCGGAAGCGACGAGGGTCACAAGGCCGGGAAGCGGTGCTAAGGTCCGGCAGGACTTGGAGATGGCGGCAAAATGAACATGCGCATTATTGGAGCGGTTTTCGCGGGCTTTTTGCTCGCCGGCTGTACCGACGCCGACTGGGATCATGCGATGTCTTATGCTGGGCTTGGACAGTCCGATCAGACCGCGTCGCCGCAAGCCGCACCGGCCGACGAGTCGGTTGCAGCGCCGACTCCTGCGGCACAGGCCTCCAAATCCGATGACTGGTGCCGGGAGATCGCCAAAGCGGCCGCCGCCGACGCCGCCGGCAACGGGTTCGATGCGCCAACCCAACAGCACCGGGCCGAAGTGACTTACCGCCAATGCTCTGAAAGCTCACTGGCGCGTTAGGACCAGATCTCAGAAAAAACTCACCGGGTCGACGTCGACCGTCAGCCTGACCGATTTCGCGAAGGTCGCGGCGTTGAGCCAGGCGCGCAGATAAGCCTGCACGTCGACATATTTCTCCGCCTGCACCAGGAGGCGTTCGCGCGTCTGCCCGCGCAACAGCGAATAGAACGCCGGCGTCGGTCCCCACACCTTGACGCCGCGCGCCGCCGGCGCCGCCTTCGCCAAGGCGCGTCCCGCCGCCCGCACCGTATCGTCGTCGCGGCCCGACAAGATGATCGCCGCCAGCCGACCGAAGGGCGGAGCGTGGGTGACCTCGCGGTATTTGCGTTCCTGCTCGTAGAAGGCGTCGCGGTCGGCGGATGCCAGCGCCTTCATCACCGCGTCGCCGGGATTGCGGGTCTGCATCAGCACCAATCCGGGTTTCTCCGCACGTCCCGCGCGGCCCGCCACCTGATGCAGCAACTGGAACGTCCGCTCGCGGGCGCGCAGATCGCCGTCCGAGCCGCCAAGGTCCGCATCCACCACGCCCACCAGCGTCAGTTGCGGGAAATGGTGGCCCTTGGCCACGATTTGGGTGCCGATCAAGACGTCGATCTCGCGCTTGGACATGGCGCGGATGGCCGCCTGCGTTTCCGCCGGTCCGTGCATGGTGTCGGACGAGGCGATGGCCAGCCGCGCCTCGGGAAACACACTCTTAAATTCCTCCGCCACGCGCTCGACGCCCGGCCCGCAAGCCGCCAGCGTTCCCGCCTCTCCGCATTGCGGGCATTGGGGCGGCGTCGCCGTCTCATAACCGCAATGATGGCAGACGAGCCGCTTGCGGTAGCGATGCTCCACCAGCCAGGCCGAGCATTGACGGCAGACCATCTTGTGGCCGCAGGCTTCGCACAAGGTCAGCGGCGCATAACCGCGCCGGTTGAGGAACAGCATCGCCTGCTCGCCGGCGCCTAGCGTCACCGCCAGCGCCTCGCGCAGGGGCGGCGACAGGAACGTGCCCGGCTCGCCGCGCGCTTCGCGCATGTCGATCAGGCGCACGTCCGGCATTACGGCCACGCCGTGGCGGCGATGCAGCTTCAGATGCGCATAGCGTCCGCCCGTCGCGTTGACATAAGTCTCCAGCGACGGCGTGGCGCTGGCCAGCACCACCGGACAATTCTCGATGCGGCCGCGTACCACCGCCATGTCGCGGGCGTGATAGATGGCGCCGTCTTCCTGTTTGTAGGCCTGTTCGTGTTCCTCGTCGACGATGACGAGGCCGAGCGCCTTGAACGGCAGGAACAGCGCCGAACGCGCCCCCACCACCACGCGCGCTTCGCCGTTCATCGCCGCGCGCCAGGTGCGTCTGCGCTCCTTCTGCGACAGGTCCGAATGCCATTCGGTGGGGCGCGTGCCGAAGCGTTCGGCAAAGCGGTCCAGAAACTGCACGGTCAGCGCGATCTCCGGCAGCAGGATCAGGGTTTGCTTTTCGCGCCGCAGCGCTTCGGCGACGGCTTCGAAATAGGTCTCGGTCTTGCCCGATCCGGTGACGCCGTCGAGCAGGCTGACCGCGAAGCGGTGTCCCGCCACGCCGCCGCGCAAGAGGTGCGCCGCTAGGTCCTGCTCGGTGTTGAGCGTCGGCTTGGAGAAATCGGGATCGGGCGATTGAAACGGCGGAAATTCGGGAAGTTCGACTTCGCAAAGCGCGCCCGCGTCGATCAGGGCACGCACCACCGATGGGCTGGCGTTCGCTTCTTCGGCAAGCTGGGCGGCCTGCCGCGCCAGTCCGTCCGCCGCGACGGCGAGCACCCGCGCCCGCGGCGGCGTCACCCGTTTGGGCGCGCCGTTGCCGCGCATATAGCCAACGCGCGGAACCTCCGCATCGAAAGCCTGGCGCGAGCGCAGCGCCATAGCCAGCACCAGCCCCGGCGGCGTCAGCGTGTACTGCGCCACCCAGTCGATGAAATCGCACAATCCTGCGGGCAAAACCGGCTGTCCGTCGAGGGGAACGGCTTCCTTCAGCCGATTGTCGCCGACCGCGCCCTCGGCCTTTCCCCACACCACGCCCAGGCTTTGGCGTGACCCCAACGGCGCCGATACCACCAGTCCGCGCCGGACGGCGACGCCGCGCGGCAGCTTGTAGTCGTAGGCGCCAGCCAGCGGCAGCGGCAGCAAAACGCCCGCCCGCTCGTTCGGGGCATCCGTGGGCCTTAGCGGGGCGTCCTTCATGCGGTACACTTTGGATCGCGATTCTCAACGGTCAATCCATACTGCCATGAACCGTAACGGCGAAAGCGCGCCATCTCTGGACCCGGCTCAGGCCGCCGCCGAAGCCGTCAAGGCTTATATCCGCATGCACCGGGCGCGGCTGGCTGCGGACGGAGAGCTCCTCGCGCTGCTGCTGCCGGAACGCTTCGAGGGCGCCGAGGTGCGCGATCTGCAGCGCTTCGCCATCGAGCGGCTGGCGGCCGAGAACCAGGCGCTGAAGATCGAGCGCGACGCGCTCAAGGGTTCCCAGGACCGCGGCGCGCGGCTGGGCGAAGGGGTGCGCCGTTTCGTACTCGATCTGCTTGACGCCCGCAGCTTTGCCGACGTCATCGCCGTGGCGCAGGGTGCCGCCGGCGCTTTCGGCGCCGACAAAGCCGTGTTCTGCGTCGAACGCAGCGACGGCATCGACGCGGCCGCAACGCAAGGCGTTCGTCTGATCGGCCCCGGAACGGTGACGGCCGTTCTCGGACCGGGCGGCATGGGAGCCATCCTGTCGGGCGGCGGCGAACTTCTCTTCGGTCCGGGTGGGGCGGCGTACAAGAGCCTCGCGGCGTTCCGCCTGCGGTTTGGCGGCGATGCGCGCGGAGCGCTTTATGTGCTGGGCGCGGTCGCCGAGGGACGCTTCGAAGGGCGGGAAATCGAAGCCGATCTCGGCTATTTCGCGCGCGCGCTGGAACGGGCGATTCGCGCATGGCTCGATCTGCCGAAGGCTTGAAGCAGGCCTGGCTTGCGGCGCTGGCGCATGAGCGGCGCGCCAGCCCGCATACGCTGCGCGCTTACGGCGACGATCTTCAGCGGTTTCTGTCCTTCCTCAACGAACACAAAGGTCGTACGCCCGACGAGCGCATGCTGGCGAAGCTGGTGCCCGCGGACATCCGCGCCTTCGTGACCCGGCGCCGCCGCGAAGGATTGGGCGCGCGCGGCGTGCAGCGGGCGCTGGCGGCGGTGAGAAGCTTCTTTCGCCATCTCGCCCGCGAAGGAATTCTCGACAACGCCGCGCCGCGCGCCATCCGCACGCCGCGCATCGCGCGCACCCTGCCGCGGCCGCTGAGCGAAGCCGATGCGGCGCGCACGCTCGAGGAGGCGGGCGAGCACGACGTCGAATGGCTGGGGGCGCGCGACGCGGCGCTGCTTACTTTGCTCTATGGGGCGGGCTTGCGCATTTCGGAAGGCCTGAGCCTGAAGCGCGGCGACGTGCCGCTCGGCCCGTCGCTCAGCGTGCTCGGCAAGGGGCGCAAGGAACGCAGCATCCCCGTCCTGCCGGTCGTGCGCGAAGCGGTGGAACGCTACGCCGCCCTGCTTCCGTTTTCGGGCGCGCGCGGCGACGCGCTGTTTCTGTCCCGGCGCGGCAAACCGATGAGCGCGCGCGAGGCGCAAGCTCTGATGCAGAGATTGCGCGGCAGGCTCGGTCTGGGCGAACGGGCGACACCTCACGCGCTGCGTCATTCCTTCGCCACCCATATCCTTGCCAACGGCGGCGATTTGCGCGCGGTGCAGGAACTGCTCGGCCACGCCTCGCTGTCCACCACGCAGACCTACACCGAGATCGACGCGCGCAAGATGTTGGAGGTGTACGGACACGCCCATCCGCGCGGCAAGCCCGCCTAGAGCCTGATCCATCCTTGTGGAAGCGCTGCGGATCATGCGTTTGAGACCTCGCCGGGGAAAGAAGTCAAAACCTGGATCGTGTCGCCGTGTTCTTTGCTTGCGCCGCAAACAGCGCCCTCGTCAGGGGAGTGAGGCCATGACAGAATGCAAACCTGAGCGACAAGCAAAGAGGGCTTCGCATGACGGCCGTTCGCAGCAATATCGAAATAGCCCGCGACGCGAAAATGAAACCGATCGCCGATGTCGGCCGCAAGATCGACATTCCGGGCGACGCGCTCCTGCACTATGGCCCGACCAAAGCCAAGCTCAGCCACGATTTCATCAAGAACGTTCAAAGTCGCAAGAACGGCAAGCTTGTTCTGGTCACCGCCATCACGCCGACGACGGCGGGCGAAGGCAAGACGACGACGACTGTCGGCCTCGTTGACGGACTCAATCGTCTCGGCAAGCGGGCGATGGGCTGCTTGCGCGAGCCCTCGCTTGGACCCTGCTTCGGCATGAAAGGCGGCGCCGCCGGCGGCGGTTATTCGCAAGTGGTGCCGATGGAAGACATCAATCTGCATTTCACCGGCGATTTCCATGCCGTCACCTCGGCCAACAATCTGCTGGCCGCGATGATCGACAATCACCTTTATTGGGGAAACGCGCTCGGACTCGATTCGCGCCGCATCGCCTGGCGCCGCGTCATTGACATGAACGATCGCGCCCTGCGTTCGATCGTGACCTCACTCGGCGGGGTTGCCAACGGCTTTCCGCGCGAGGACAGTTTCGACATTACGGTCGCCTCCACCGTGATGGCGGTGCTCTGCCTGGCGACCGATCTCAGGGATCTCGAGCGCCGGCTCGGCAATATCATCATCGGACAGACGCGCGAGCGCAGGAACGCCATCGCCAGGGACATCAGCGCGGCGGGCGCCATGGCGGCGTTGCTGAAGGACGCGCTCATGCCCAATCTGGTGCAGACGCTGGAGAACAATCCGGTGTTTGTCCATGGCGGGCCTTTTGCCAATATCGCCCACGGCTGCAACTCGGTGGTCGCCACCACGACTGCGCTCAAGCTTTGCGATTACGTCGTGACCGAGGCTGGTTTCGGCGCCGATCTCGGTGCCGAGAAATTTTTCGACATCAAATGCCGCAAGGCGGGCCTCAAGCCATCCGCCGCGGTGCTCGTCGCGACCGTGCGGGCTTTGAAGATGCACGGCGGCGTCGCGCGTGACGATCTCAAGCATGAGAACGTGGCAGCGGTGATCGACGGCTCGGCCAACCTCGTGCGCCACATCGACAATCTCAAAAAATTCGGTGTGCAGGTGGTCGTCGCCGTCAATCGATTCACCGGCGATACCGACGCCGAGATCGCCGCGATTGCCAAAGCGGCCGGGGAACGCGGCTGCAAGGCGGTGCTTTGCACGCATTGGGCGGACGGCGGGGCCGGCGCCGCAGAGTTGTCTCGCGAAGTGGTGGCGCTGTGCGAGTCGGGCGGGGCGGATTTCAAGCCGCTTTACCCGGACAGCATGGGGCTGTGGGACAAGCTGCGGACAATCGCGACCGAACTTTACGCCGCCGGCGAAGTCACAGCCGACAAGAATGTGCGCCAGAGTTTTGACGAGATGCAGGAGCAGGGCTTCGGCCATTATCCGATCTGCGTCGCCAAAACTCAGTATTCGTTCTCGACCGATCCGAACCTCAAGGGGGCGCCCACCGGTCACCGGTTCCACGTGCGCGACGTGCGCCTTTCGGCGGGAGCGGAATTCGTGGTGGCGATTGCCGGCGACATCATGACCATGCCCGGCCTGCCGCGCGTGCCCGCGGCCAACGCGATCCACCTGGACGACAAGGGACGGATCGAGGGACTGTTCTAGACTCTTTGATTGTCGCACAATTTTGCGGCGAACCGTTATGTACTTCGCCGGATTGCGCTCTGGAAATCAGATCGCATCGGCATGTTCCTCGTCGGGACCGTGCAGGATGCGTTCGCCGTGCCAGCGCTGCGAAAGCCACAGCGCCAAGCCCATCGCCACCGCGCCCATCGCCGACATCAGAAGATAAGTCCGTCCGCCGAAATCCGCATAGAGGTAGCCGCAGGCGAGCGTTGCCAGGCCCATCGCCAGGCCGGCGTAGCACACGAAGTAAAGGCTTTGCGCGGTGGCGGCGAGGCGCGCGGGAATCGCCCGCAGGATGAAATACATCGCGCCGAGATGCGCCAGCGCGAAGGTCGCTGCGTGAAGGAACTGCGCCAATACGACCAGCCCCAGCGGCGGATCGAAGGCGAGAATGGTCCAGCGCACGACGCAGCCCAGCGCACCGTACAACAGCAGGCGCGTCGGTCCGACCACATGCAGGACGCGCAGCGCCTGGGACAACAGCGCGATCTCCGCGAACACGCCCAGGGGCCACAGGATTCCGACCAGCCAGCCCGAATAGCCGAGCGCGGTCCAATGCAGCCCGCCATAGGCGTAATAGAAGGCGTGGCTGGCCTGATCGAAACTCGCCGCCGCGAGAAAGAGCAGGAACACGCCCGAGCGCAAGAGTTCGCGCGCTTCGCCGAAGGTCGCCTTGAGGCGGGCGGAAAGGTCGAGCGGCGGACGGTCCGGCGGCGGCTTGGGAAGCAGCACGGTCGAGAAGACGCAGAGCGCCGAACCCGCCGCCAGCCAAGGCGCGGCGATCCAGAAGCCGAACAAGGATATGGCGGCTCCGGACAGGATATTCGCCGCCACGAAGGCGGACGACGCCCATATCCGCACACGCCCGTAATCGAATCCGTAGCGTTCGGATAGCCGCACGCTGACGCTTTCCAGGAGCGGCACCGCCGCTCCGTTCGCGATCGTCACGAGAATGGCCGCCAGGATCACGAGAGACGGTGCGGCGGTGAGGTTGAGCACGCCGTATCCGATCAGCATCGCCCAATAGAGCGCCAGCATCGCCGCGCGCCGGTCGTTGCGCGCGTCGGCGATGATGCCTGCTGCCGGTCCCGCCAGCACGCGCAACAGCAGCCCCGCCGACAGGACGATTCCGATCTGGTGCGCCGAAAGTCCGCGCCAGGCGAGCCAGGCGCCGAAGAACGGCGTCAGCACGCCGCTGACCAGGCCCGAAGCGGCTTGGCACATGCCAAGACGGCTGGCGATTTTCTTCACGAACGGTCTTTCCGGAAGATCGGACGCTTTGCCGTCACCATGCCGCGTTCCGTCCGGAAAGAAAACTATCCGGCCGCTGCTTCTTCTTTGAGTCTGCCGATGGCCGTGGTCATCGCATTTGATTCTTCGCTTAGCGGTGTATTCATTGCAAGGGCCGCCTGGGCCCCGCGGTAATCCTTGGCATTGATAAGTCGCGCTACTTTTTCCGCTTCTCGATGAAAAGACGCGTGGGCTTTGAGACAATTTTCGTAGGAACTCAACCGGCCATATTTTCTCTGCGCTTCGCCGTGCAGCCATTGACCCAAAGGACATTGCGTGTCTTGGCCGATTTTGTCGGCGTCCAATTGTGCTTCCGACGAGATCGCGAGTCGGAATTTCATTTTCCATTCGATGTGCGCGCAGATCGCTTCGTCCAAATCCATGTCTATCTCGAACTCATGGGATCGTCTGTTTGCCACTCGATATTCGATCGGACAGACCTAACGAATCATGCTGGCATAATAATCCGACGCTGCAATTGCAAATATGTCGCAGTTTGCTTGCAAGCCGGTGCAGCGCCTGCTTGCCGGGGAATTTGTGTTCCTCGCTGCATGAACCAGCCGTGGCTGACGATCATTGACGAACCGTTGACGGCGCGCGTGGAAATCACACGGCTCAGGCCCGAGAAGAACCTCGTCGATCTCGAAACGACGTGCCGTCCGGCCGCCGGAACGGTTGTGGCGCGCGGACGCGCGCTGGTTTACGTTGCGGACATCCGTCCGCGCTTGCGTTAAAGCGACGTTGAGTGAACGGTAATCGTCCCTGCCTTGCCAAAAGGACTGGTCTTAAGTATTTGAACGCACTGGTTAGCCGCCTTAGCTCAGCCGGTAGAGCACCGCATTCGTAATGCGGGGGTCGGGTGTTCGAGTCACCCAGGCGGCACCAGCACTTATGGCTTGCGATAGCTCAGCTCGATGCCGATGACGGTTACGTCCGACTTGGTCGTGCCGGCAAGCGTCCCGCGCAAGGCGTTTCCGCTTTGCAGCGGCATGCGGCTGATCACGTCGTTCGAGTTGAACAGCCTTGCGAGCGTCAAATTGAGCGCCGTGGCGTCGTCGATGCGATAGCGCGCCCCGAGAGAAACCCAGATCCGATTGGCGTCCGGCACGCGCGGCCCCAAGGTGCTCTGCGGGGCCGGAGAGTTGTCGTAGCCGGCGCCGGCGCGAAGGCGCCAGCGATCGTCCGCCCGGTATTCGGCCCCGAGCGAACCGAACCAGCCTGCTCCCCAGTTGGTCGGCGTGACATCGTCGGGTTGCGCGGGGTTCGCGGCAACGATGCGTAGTTCGCGAAAGCGGCGCCAATTCGTCCAGTCGAGTTCCGCCAGTCCCGTCCAACGCTCCGACAACCGGTCGCTGAGCCCGAGTTCGATGACGTCGGGCGTCGTTATTGCCGCTCTTGCCGCGGTATCCGTGAACAGACCCGTGGCGCCGCGCAAGGCCGCGCCGACGCCTGCATGGTCGAGCGTGAAGGTCAGCGGGCCGCGCAAGATATGATGAACCGGCGATCTGTACGAGAGCCCGATCCTGAGGTGATCGTTGATCCGCGCCATGGCGCCCAGAACGAAGCCCAGGCTCCAGGATTCGCCATGAAACGCGGCCTGGCCGTCCTGCGCGCCGGGCATACTTCCCGGGACACCAAACATCGCGCCCAATGTGCCCAGATCGACCGCGCTCGTCAGCGTACCTTTCGCATATTCGACTTGCAGCGCCGCGCCAGCCGCAAAGCGCGGCGAAAATTGATAAGCAACCGTGGGCGCGAAGTTGACGGCGAGAAGCTGCGTTCTCTCGGCGTAGTAGCGGCCCGCCCAGCCGGCCGGATAATCGGTTTTCAGTCCCCAGGGCGCGGTAACGGCAAGGCCGGCGGTCCAGCGCTGCGACAGCCTGTAGCGCAGGCCGATTGCGGGAACGACCGCATCGCCGATGAACGCCTTGGGATCGCGCGAACCGTCGAGCGGCGTGCCTGGCGTGGCGGCGGCGAGCGTGTAGTCGGCCTTCGAGTTCGGCAAGAGGGAAACCGCGCTTGCCGATACGTCAAGCCGGTCCACGTCCGCCAGCGAGGCCGGATTATAGGCAAGGTAGCTGGCGTCCGTGCCGGTTGCCGCGGCGCCGGCATAGGCGGCAGCCATGGCATCGGCACTATGCTCCTTGAGCCCATAGCCCGCGCCCAGCGCTTGACCGCTCGCCAAGACGCAGAGAGGCACGGCATGCAGGAAACGCATCGTCACCCCGATCTCTGCGCAAAGGGAAATTTGCCGGTGGAACAGTGTGAATCTAGAAAGCCGATCTTTAAGAAATCATTTACGAGGAACTGCAAATGCGATGCCGCCTCAGCAGGGTTATGGGGATGTTTACCGGCCAGTCCCCAAGCTGAATGTTCCCAAAGGAAGCTGTTGAACGGGCACATGAGCTGGTCTTCTTCGCGACAACCGACGGCTGCAGGGCTGAAATTCGAGCTCGACAGATTGCGCCTTGTCTTCGTCGACGGCGAACAGGAGCGCGCCTTCTCCCGCGAGACTCTGATCCACTCCATCGGCTTCATCCGCGCCTATCTGGTCGCTGGCGCGATCCTGTACATGGCGTTCGGCATCCTGGATGCCATGGTGGGCGCCAAGTCCGTCCACACCCTTTGGATCATCCGTTATGCGGTCGTTTGCCCGGTCCTGGTCGCCGTGTTTGCTCTGACGTTCTTTCCGCTCTTCGTCCGCATCGGCCAGTACGCGCTGGCGAGCAGCATGCTGGTGTCCGGGTTCGGCATCGTCGTGATGACCGCGATCATGGCGCCGCCTTTCAACAGCATGTATTACGCGGGCCTGATCATGGTCGTGATCTACTGTTCGAGCCTGATCCGGCTGCGATTCTATCACTCGGTGACGATTTCGGCGCTTCTCATCGCCGGCTATCAGGTGACGGCGGCCTGGATCAACCCGGTGCCGGTTGCCGCTTTCATCAGCAACGACTTCTTTCTGGTCATGGCCACGGCGGTCGGATTGTTCTCCGGCTACATCCAGGAACTCTATATCAGGCGGTCGTATGTCAGCCGCAAGGTCATCGAGGCCAAGAACGAGACGCTCAACGTTCTGCTTCGCGAGGCGGACAAGGCGAACAAATCGAAGGGCGAATTCCTTGCCAACATGAGTCACGAGCTGCGCACGCCGCTCAATGCCATCATCGGCTTCTCCGACGTCTTGAAGAGGCAGTTGTACGGACCGCTGGGACACAGGAAGTACGGTGAATACGTTACCGACATCAACGACAGCGGATCGCACCTGCTTGCGATCATCAACGACATTCTGGACCTGGCCAAGGCCGAGGCCGGCAAGCTCGAACCGCAGATCGACGAATGCGATTTGGCGGAGTGCGTCGACGATTGCCTGCGCATGTGCCGGGGGCGGGCCGAAAACGGCGATGTGCGGTTGACGGCGGGCGAGGTCGCTTCGCCCGTTTATGCGCTCGTCGATCGCCGCCTGATTTTCCAGGCCATTCTCAATCTGGTGACCAACGCCATCAAATTCACGCTGCCGGGCGGCACGGTCACCGTGAGCTTGACGGTCTCGGAACGGGACGGCGCGGTGCTCAAGGTGAGCGATACCGGAATCGGCATCGCCGGCGAAGACCTGGAGCGCGTCTTGATTCCGTTCGAGCAGGTCGAGTCGTCGCTTTCGCGCAAGAACGGCGGAACCGGGCTCGGACTTCCTTACGCCAAGGAACTCGTCGAGCTGCACGACGGCACGCTCCGCATCGCCAGCGAACTCGGCAAGGGGACGACCGTCACGGTCTTTCTGCCGCCCGGCCGCCTGATCGCACGGCCGAGGCTCTCGGAACCGGCGTTCAAGGCCACTTACCCCTTGAGCGCATAGAGCAGGCGCACGCGTCCGGTTGGATCGGTCTCCGTCCAGGTCCTGGCGGAAGCGAGACTGTCCGCCCAGGCCAGCATTTGCGGTTCGTCCCGGTAGTGCAGCGTCCAGTCGGTGACGAACTCCATGGGCCAGAGGTTGCTCATCGGCGTTTCGTTCATATTACCGACGATGAGCATGCCGCCCGGCGCCAGCATGTCGAAAAGCCGCCGCACGAGATTCGCGGCGCGCCGGTCGGTGAGATAATCGAGCAAGCCCACCGAGTAGATCATGTCCTGTTGCGGCAAGGCGTTCATCGCGCTGACGCCGCGCAGGATGTCCGTGAAGGACATGTTGAGCGCGCGCACGCTGTGGCGTCCCTGCGATCTGAGGGTTTGCGGATAGGTTTTTTCGTGGGCATAGCGAAGAGCCTGCTGCTCCTGGTCGATCAGCGTGAACTCCGTCCGCCCGTTTTGCGCGGCCGGGCTGGCGAGGAACAGCTCCGCTTCGCGCGCCGGGCCGCTGCCGAGACTCAGGATGCGTACGGCGCGCGCGGGTTCGCGCCGCGAAATTTCGCCTATCCGGCCGCACACCACCTCCATGCGCGTCTTGATGCACTCGGCGACGTCCAGACCGATGCGATGGAGAAGCATCTCGTAGACTTCGTTTCCGACACGCTTCCAGTCGTAGACCTGGTTCATAATTTCGAAGTCGCCCGGATAGCCGAGCGGCTTGGCGTAGCTGCGGTCCCAGATCGCGCCCAGCCGCAGTTCGGGGGTCAGCACCAGCTCGGTGAACTCCTTGGTCGCTTCGCGGCTTTCGCGATCGTTCATAACTGTGCGCGCAATATCGTTTCCGGTGCGCCACAGACTGCGCCAGTGCTGGACGAGGCGGTCCTCGCAGGCTTGAAAGGCCGTGTCCTTGTCGATGCGGTTGGCAAACTCCGGCGGGCGGGCGGCATCGGGGCTCAAGATGCTGCGATAGGCCCGCAGCAGCTTGAGGACATCCGCGCACAGCACCCTGTATTCCAGCGGCACGCGCTGGGCGCCGGCGGGGTCTGCAAGCGAGGTCCTGGTGACGATCTGGGCGTGCAGATTCCGGTTGAGCAATTCGTCGAAATCGATGAATCCGTCCACGAATTTGAACGCGGTCTTGGCGCCGAACACGTTTTTTTCGGTCCTGCAGACGGTGGCCTTGGATTCGAAGATCGGGATGCCGGATTGCTGGATGCTGATCGCCAGCGTCTGGCCGGCTTCGAGATCGTCCTGAGGTTGGCGCGTCATCGTGGCGACGCCGCCCAGACTAATGTTCTGGATGTGGTGCAAGCCTGCGCTGGCGCGAAGACGCGGCGCCGTGCCTGGAAAAAGTTTTCGCGCTTCATAGCGGGGCGGCCGATACCAGATCTCGCGACCGCTGGATCCCCGCAATTCGTCATACGCCAACATCTGCGTCCTCGAAGGTTTTTGGCCTCTGCCCCGCCTTCAAGACACCCGTTGGCAACACGTACGCCGACAAACCACGCCCACACCTAATCCGGTCCGTCCATCGAATCGTGCTTGGATCGCCGGATTAATGGTTAATAATTTGTTAATAGGAAAATTATGTCCACAAGTCAAGGTCCGAAATCACCAACCTGAAAGCTTCGGCACTATTGGGACTGCTAGGATAATTCAATTGTATCAGATGCTTGACGGTCGCGTTTGCTTGGGTGGGAAGAATTCGTGCGAGGCCGGTCACCAGACGCTGCGCAGCCAATCGACATAACGCCCGAAGTCGGCGCACTTCACGCGCAGGTTGCGCCAGACGGGTGCGACGCCGGCGCAGAGCTTGTCGTCCGTCCGCTCCAGGCCGAGCCGCGCCTTCGTCTCGATGCGCTCCGGCGCGCTGTCGCGGGTGCCGTAGACGGGCACCGTATCCAGGATGCTTTGGGCGTACCAGCCGTCGCCATCCCCATGACCGCCTGCTCGCACCATGGTTTTGCCGATCGCAAGGCCATCGGCAGCGGCGAGGGCGTGCGCCAGACGGGCCGCCTCGGTCAACGAGCGCGCCTTATTGTCTCTCCAGCCCCGTATCCTGGTGGCCGGCTTGAGATACCCCGATAATCCTGTAAAAAACATGGTTCACACGGCCGCCGCTCGGCGGCCTTCCTTTACTCGCGGCCTTTGCTCGGAAACTTCGACCGCCGGCCGGCCGTGATATGTAGAACATGCATTGCACCTTGCGCGCTAATAATATGTATGCCCGTCATGCTCCAGGCGCAGGCTGGAACGCTAAGGAAGGTTAATCCATGATCACCGCGGCACAGCTTAGAGCGGCGCGCGCGCTACTCGGCATCGATCAGCGCGAACTCGCCGACATCGCCGGGCTGTCGGTGCCGACGATCCAGCGCATGGAGGCAAGCGAAGACGTGATCCGCGGCAACGTGGATTCGCTGATGAAGCTGATCGCCGCCTTGAACACGGCCGGCATCGAACTGATCGGCGAAGGCAGCGCCAGCACCGTTGGCGGGCGCGGGATCAGATTGAAGAAATAGCCGTGCGCTCTAACGCGCCGCAGGGATGGTGCCGACGGGCCACAGCTCGATGGCGCCGATGACGCAGCTGACCGTTTTGCCGTCTTCGGAGAGCGGCAGCGCCACGGCTTCTATTTCCCAATGCTCCTTGCCGTCGTACCCCGAACGGGCGGGGCCGACCGCGACCGGGCACTTGTGTTCGACGCAATGCGCCAGGATGTGCCGTATGCGCACATAGAACGGATTTGTCGGCAGCCCCGACAGCAGCGTTCCGGGGTGGTGCTCTCCCAGGAACTGGATGATGCGGTCGCCGGCGAGGCGGAAACGGAAATCGGCGCCGCCGTCGACGACGTCGACCGTCCACAGCCACGGCGTAAGATTGCGCACCAGGGAAAGGGTGATCTCTTCGCGCTTGGGCGCCAGGCGATCGCCCGCCAGTTTTTCCCAAAGCGCATGCAAAGCCCGCGGTTTTTCGCCGACGATGGCGTCGGCGCTCTTGAAGTCGGTCGGTTTTTTCATCCTTGTCCCGATTGTGTAGGCACGCCGGTTCGAAACGCCAACCGCAACGGGCGGGCAAACGTCTTCGGTGTGTGCGAGAGTGCGCCCTCTAATTGCAAATTGTGGCAGGATTTGGAAGGCAGCATATGGATTCGACATCCGTCGCCTGGCCGTTCGTTCTTAACCATGCTAGCGCAGGCGCCATGAGCAGCAACCATCCCGTCATCCGCGTGAAACCCCGCGAAGGCCGCCGCGCCCGCGCGGGCACTCCTTGGCTATTCTCCAACGAGATCGAAATGCCTGCGAAAACGTTGGCGCCGGGCATGATCGTAAGCGTTCTAGGCGACGACGGGCGCGTCTTTGGCACGGGCTATTTCAATCCCAAGAGTCTGATCGCCGTGCGCCTGCTCGCTGCGTCCGCCGATGTCGCGATCGATGCCGAGTTCCTTGGAGTCAAGTTGAAACAGGCGCTGTCGCTGCGCGAGGCCGTTTACCGTGCGCCATTTTACCGCTTGGTCAACGCGGAAGGCGACGGCTTGCCGGGCCTCACCGTCGACCGCTTCGCCGACACCGTCGTCGTGCAGATCACCACCGCCGGAATGGAAGCCCTCCTTGAGCCGCTGCGCGCGGCGCTCGACGATGCGCTGGCGCCCGCGCAGGTGGTGCTTCGTGCCGACTCCCCGGCGCGCGCGCTGGAGGGTTTGGATTCGTATGTCCGCGCGGACGACGGGGGACGCATCGCCGTGGAAGAGAACGGCGTGCGCTATTTCGCCGACACGGCCTCGGGCCAGAAGACGGGCTGGTACTACGATCAGCGCGACAATCGCGCCTTTGTCGCCTCCTTATCGCGCGGCAAATCGGTTCTCGACGCCTATTGCTATACCGGCGGCTTCGCGCTGGCGGCCGCGCGTGCCGGTGCAAAAGAGGCGGCGGGGCTGGACAGTTCCGCCCCGGCGCTGGCATTGGCCGAGGAAGCCGCGGCCGCCAACGGGCTTTCGTGCAAGTTCGTGAAGGCAGACGTGTTCGAGGAGCTGGAACGGCTGTGGGCGTCGCGCGAACAATTCGATGTGGTGGTCGCCGATCCGCCGCCCTTCGTGAAGGCCAAGAAGGATCTCGAAGTCGGCGCCAAGGCCTATCGCAAGCTGGCGCGGCTGGCCGCATCCGTCGCCGCGCCGGGGGGATTACTGCTGCTCGCCTCCTGCTCGCACAATATTCCGCCGGAGCGTTTCGCTTTGGAATGCGCCGCCGGCATCGCACGCACCGGCCGCACGGCGAAATTGATCCGCCAGGCGGGCGCCGGCCCCGACCATCCGCTGCATCCGATGCTGCCGGAAAGCGCCTACCTGAAGGCGCTGGCCTATGCGCTGGACTAGATCATCACCTGGGTGCCGAGTTCCACCACGCGGTTGGGCGGCAGGTGATAGAAGCGCGCCGGCGACAAGGCATTGGACGCCAGCTGCAGATAGAGCCAGGTGCGCCAACGCCCGAGGATGGGATTCTCCGACGGCAACAGGGTTTCGCGTCCGATGAAGAAGGTGGTGGTTTCGGGATCGACCGCCAGTCCGTAGGCGCGCGCTTCGGAAAGCGCGCGCGGCACGTCCGGCGTCTCGAAGAAGCCGTGATGGATGTGGACCTCGAAAAACCCTTTGCCGAGTTTCTCGACCTGGATGCGCTTGTCGGGCGCCACCAACGGCGTGTCGTCCACCATCACCTGGGCGACGATGACGCGCTCGTGCAGGACCTTGTTGTGCTTGAGGTTGTGCAGCAGGGCGCCGGGGACGGCGTCGGCGCGCGGCGTCAGGAACACGGCGGTGCCCGCCACGCGCAGCGGCGTCTTGTCGGCGCGCTCCAGGAACAGTTCCAGCGGCATGGATTCGCGCCGGATGTGATCGAGATGCACGCGCCGTCCCAGCCTCCAGGTCTCCATGACGACGAAGACGAAGGCGGCGATGAACAACGGCAGCCAGCCGCCTTCGGCGATCTTGAGCGAATTGGAGGCGAGGAACATCAGATCGACCAGCGCCAGCGCCCCGAAGAGCGGAATCACCACCCACAGCTTCCAATGCCAGAGCTTGGCCGCGATCATGCCGACCATGACCGTGCTCAGCACCATGATGCCGGTGACCGCGATGCCGTAGGCGGCGGCCAGCGCGTTGGAGCTCTTGAAGATCAGAACGATCAGGACGACGCCGGCGCAGAGATAGGCGTTCATCCGCGGCACGTAGATCTGGCCGTAATCGGTGGCCGAGGTGTGGCGGATTTCCATGCGCGGCAGCATGCCCAGCTGCACCGCCTGGCGGGTGATCGAATAGACGCCCGAGATCACCGCCTGCGAAGCGATGACCGTGGCGATGGTGGCGAGCAGCACCAGCGGATAATGGGCCCAGTGCGGCGCCACCGCGTAGAAGGCGACGTCGGCCTTGCCGGGATCGCGCAGCAGCGCGGCGCCTTGCCCGAAATAATTCAGCACCAGCGCCGGGAACACGAAGGCGAGCCAGGCGATGCGGATGGGGAACTTCCCGAAGTGTCCCATGTCGGCATAAAGCGTTTCGCAGCCGGTGACCGCCAGCACCACCGATCCCAGGGCCACGAACGCCGTCCAGGGCTCTTCCACGAACAGCATCAGGCCGTAATGGGGGCTCAGCGCCCACAGGATCTGCGGCGCCTGGACGATCGCCCCCAGGCCCAGCGCGCCGAGCGTCAGAAACCACACCACCATCACCGGTCCGAACAGTCTGCCGACGCGCGCCGTGCCGCGCGACTGGATGACGAAGAGTCCGATCAGGATAAGGAGCGAGAGCGGCAGGACCAGCGGTTCGAAGGCCTTGCTTTCGACGCTCAGGCCTTCCACCGCGCTCAGCACGGAAATGGCGGGCGTCAACATGCCGTCACCGACGAACAGCGCCAATCCCAGGATCGCCGCCGTGCCGATGGCCAGTTTGACGCCGCGGCCGAGCCCTTGCAGACGGTGGGCGAGCGAGGCGAGCGCCAGGATGCCGCCTTCCCCGTCATTGTCGGCGCGCATGATCAGCATGACGTATTTCAGCGTCACCACGACGATCAGCGACCACACGATCAGCGACACCACGCCCATGATAGCCGACTGGATGGCCACGTGCTCGCCCGCGGCCAAGGCGGATTGGCGCAGCGCGTAGAGCGGGCTGGTGCCGATGTCGCCATAAACCACGCCCAGCGCCGCCAGCGTCAGCGTCGACTTGCGCCTCCAGCCATCGGCTTGTACGGCGGGCCCATGCTCGATGCGGCCCGGAAGAGCCTCGAGGGGATCGTTGACCGCGGAGGCGGGTTCGACGGCGCTATCTGGCTTCACGGCTTCTTGCAGCGGAACTCTCTCTGGAACGGGGCAGCGCGTTTCAGCGGCACTCTTCCCGACGGGGCGCGGACCATAGTCCGGCTTGCGCCGGGCACAAAGAGGGGCGAGACGGATTGGCGCAGAAATCTCTCAAGGTGCTGCGATTATTCAGTTATCCGGTTCTTCGGGGTCCGGATTGTCGGCGATGAGCGCGCCGATGTCGTCGCTGTGCGGGTTCTGCGCCACGTCCTGCGCCTGCGGATCGGGGCCGCCGGGGCCGATGAAGCCCTGGACAGCATAGATGCGGGTTCCCCAGGCCTCCGCCTTGGCGTTGTAGACGCGTACCTGGCTCCAATCGTTATCGGGACTGACGTCGCGCACCGGGTCGTTGAGGGTGATGGCACCGTCGTCCAGCCAGTTGGCGTGATCGATGCGGATTTCACGCCCGTTCGCGACCTCGCGCACCACGGCCAGATGGGCCCGGTTGGGACCGGCATACCCGTTGAGCACCATCACCGAGCCTGCTTTGGGAGAAGCGCTGCGGGCGAAACGTCCGGCCGCCTGATCCCACCAGGTGTAGGCGTCGCCGTAGAGCGCGACCTGGGAATGGGCGCGCGCATAAGGCACGCATTGCAGCGGGGAATCGGGCACCGCGATGTCGGCGCCGTCATCACCGGAAGAAAACGAGGAAGATGGCTCCCCTGCGCAACCTGCCAGCAGGGCGCAAAAAGCGGCTGCCGCCGCGAGCCGAACGAATGACCCCACCATCCAAGTCCTCGCCTTGTGCTCCAGCAGCGGCAACCGTTGCGGCCACCGTAGTGCGACAGGCTTCAAAGCGAGGTTAGAACATTCGTTCGCATTCGATCGACTAAAATTTTAGAAAAAAGCGTTCATTCCCGCGGCGTGAAGCGGCTCGGTGCGATCTCGCGGATCTGTTGCGGCGCGCCGCCGGAAAAACCCATGGCGCCGATGGAAACGAGCCCGGCCACCGCAATGACGAAGAACGGCGCGCTCCACGCCTGCTCGGCAAAAGCAAACGCGGGCAAGAACACGCCAGCAATCAGCTCGGGTGCGCCGCGCCAGCCGCCTACCTGGCGTTCGCCGGCCCTCAGCGTGCGGTGGAAATCCATCTGTGTCGTGAAGAACGCTTCGTAGGTCGCCCTGGTGTTGGAGAGAATGAGGCCGCTGGGAAACACGATGGCGAGCAGGAGCGAGCGGTGCAGGCCGATGGCGCGATGCCTGTCGAGAAGCTTCTGGCCGAGGAACAGATAGCCCAGGCTTCCCGTCAGCCCCAAGGCGGTGACGGCAAGGCCGAACATCGCCACGCTCTCGAGATAGACGACGCCCATATACATCAGCGTCAAGCTGATCGCCGCGCTGACGAAGGCGAGCGTGTAGAAGGCGAACTGGCACATCTGCAGGCTGACCGCCACTTTGCGCCACAGCGGCATGGCGCTGGCCCAGATCGCCGGCATCAGCTTATGCGCGCATTGCGCGTGACCCTTGGTCCAGCGCGCCTGCTGGGCGCGCCAAGCCGCGGCGGTTTCGGGCAGTTCGCCCGGCACTTCCACATCCTTCAGGAAGGCGGCGCGCCAGCCTTTCAGCATGCAGCGCATCGACAGGTCGAGATCCTCGGTCAGGGTGTCCCCGGTCCAGCCGCCGCCGCTTTCGATCGCTTCGCGGCGCCAGATGCCGGCGGTCCCGTTGAAGGAGATGGGCAGGCCGGCGCGGAAACGTCCCTCCTGCTCGACGGAGAAATGGGCGTCGAGCAGCAGCCCCTGGGCGCGCGTCAGCCAATTCCGGTTGCGGTTGGCGTGGGTCCAGCGCGCCTGCACGAAAGCCAGTCCGGTGTCGGCGACCAGCGCCGGCACGGTGCGGCGCAGGAAATCGGGCGGCGGTACGAAATCGGCGTCGAACACGGCGACATAAGGCGCCTCGGAATGCGCCAAGCCGAAGGCGAGATTGCCGGCCTTGAAGCCAGTGCGTTCGTTGCGCCTGAGGATGCTGAAGCTCACGCCTTGAGGCACCGTTGCCATCACGGCGCGCGCCAGTTCCTCGTGCTGCTCGATGCTGCCGTCGTCGAGGAGCTGGATCTCGAGTCTGTCGCGCGGCCAGTCCAGGCGCGCCGCGGCCGCCGCCACGCGCACGGCGAGCGCGCCTTCGTCGCGCACCGGCAATTGCACTAGGACCGAGGGCAGGGCCTCGTCGGGCAGGCGCGGCAGACGCACCCGCAGAGCGGGGCGGAACAGGCGGAAATAACCGAGGACGATCAATTGGGCGGAAAGCAGGGCGAGCAGCAGAAGAACGCTGGCAAGCCCACACTGCAGGAATAGCGACAAGCCTGACATGCGAACCGCTCGGCCCCCCATTACGTTCCGGAAGTGACGCCGCCTGGACGGCGGACTGGCGAAAACCCAAGGGCTCGTTGTAGCGCACCCCGGGCGAATTTGTTACGCAGTTTAATCTTTCGCAACGGGCCGGCGCCAGCCTGCGCGGCGGTTTTCTCCCCATAATGACTCGCGAAACCGGCCCGGGTTGTGCGTTTCTTCGCTTTTCATGCGGCCAAACGCTGCAGAAGCCGGTCGCAGGCCCTCAATCCAAGGTGCGGCGGAAGCGGAGGATGGCGAGGGTGCCGGCCACGAACAAAAAGAGAATCATCGGCCAGATGTCCGACCAGATCTCGAAGAAGCCGTTGCCCTTCAACAGGATGCCACGCACGATCCGCAGGAAATGGGTGATCGGCAGGACCTCGCCGATCCACTGCGCCCAGTCGGGCATGCCGTGGAAGGGGAAGACGAACCCGGAAAGCATGATCGACGGCAGGAAGAAGAAGAACGTCATCTGCATCGCCTGCATCTGGTTCTTGGCGGCGGTGGAGATGGTGTAGCCCACCGCCAAGAGCGCCGTAATGTACACGGACGCGGCTGCCGCCAGCAACCCGAACGAGCCGATCATCGGGACGTGGAACACGAAGTAGGCGACGGTGAGAATCAGCGTGCACTGGAAGGCGCCCACGAAGATGTTGGGAACGATCTTGCCGACCATGATTTCCACGGGGCGGGTGGGCATCGCCAACAGGTTCTCATACGTGCCGCGCTCGCGCTCGCGCGTCAGCGCGATCGAGGTCGCCATCACCATGGTCATGGTGAGGATGACGCCCAAGAGGCCCGGCACGATGTTGTATTGGGTGATGTTCTCCGGGTTGTAGAGATTGTGGATCACCACGTTTAACGGGGGCGCGGCGAAGGCGCGCGCTTTCAAGGGCCCGACGAGATCGTCGCGCAACGCCGTCGAGACGAGGGTGGGAATGGCGCCGATGGCGTAGGAGCCGGCGGCGGGATCGGTGGCGTCGGCTTCCACCAGCAGGTCCGGCCGGGCGCCGCGCACCACATCGCGCGAGAAATTGACTGGGATTTCGATGACGAACGAGGCGCGCCCTTCGCTCAACATGCGGCGCGCCTCGAGGGGCGAGTTCGTCGCCTTCACCACCTCGAAGAAGCTCGAATTGGCCATGGCCGCGACGATCGAATCCGAAAGCGGCCCCGGATCGGAGATCGCCACCACGGTCGCCAGATGCCTCGGCACCATGTTGATGGCGTAGCCGAACAGGAAAAGCTGCATCAGCGGGATGCCGATGAGCATGCCCAGCGTGAGCCGGTCGCGGCGCATCTGGATGAATTCCTTGCCCAGCATGGCGAAGACGCGGGCGAGCGAGAAACCGCCGTTCATGCGTTTGCTCCGCCGTTGTCTTCCTGCAGCTGGATAAAGACGTCCTCCAGGCTGGGCGCCGTCTCGCGGATGGTGAGGTTGAGATCGTGGCGATAGGGCGCCAGCGCCGCTTCCAGCAGGGCGCGGTCGTAGCCCGAGACATGCAGCAGCGCCCCGAAGAAGGCGACGAAGACGACGCCGGGAAGGCCGCGCAGGCGCGCGGCGAGCGCGCGGGCGCCTTCGCCTTCGACGGTGAAGGTGATGAGGCCGGAGCCCGCGATGATGTCGGCCACCGTGCCGCGCGCCTTGATGTTGCCGACGCTGATATAGACGATGCGGTCGCAGCGCTCGGCCTCGTCCATGTAATGGGTCGAGACCAACACGGTGATGCCCTGACCCGCCAGGGTATGGATTTCGTCCCAGAAATCGCGCCGCGCCTTGGGATCGACGCCCGCGGTCGGCTCGTCGAGCAGCAGCAGCCTGGGCGAATGCAGCGTGCAGGCGGCGAGCGCCAGACGCTGCTTCCAGCCGCCGGAAAGGTCGCCCGCGAGCTGGTGCTGACGCCGTTCGAGCCCGAGCTTTTCGAGCGTGCCGTCGACCAGCGCCCGTTTTTTTCCCAGCCCGTACACGCGCGCCACGAATTCGAGATTCTCGCGGATCGAAAGGTCCTCCCAGAAGCTGAACCTCTGGGTCATGTAGCCGGTTTCCCGCTTGATGCGCTCGGACTGGGTGCGGAAATCGTAGCCCAGGCACGTGCCCTCGCCGGCGTCGGCGTTGAGCAGGCCGCAGAGCATGCGGATGGTGGTGGTCTTGCCCGAACCGTTGGGGCCGAGAAATCCCCACACCTGGCCTTCCGGCACGGCGATGTCGATGGCATTGACCGCCACCTTCTTGCCGAAGCGCTTGGTCAGGCCGCGCACGTCGATGGCGTGGCGTTGTTGGTTCGAATCGGGGGTCACAGCGGGCGCACGTCCACGGGTTGGCCGGGATGGAGCTTCAGGCCCGACGGCGCGCGCGCCTCGACTTTGTAGACGAGCTTGTCGCGGCTGGCGATGGAGAAGATGACGGGCGGGGTGAATTCCTCCTGGGCGGCGATGAAGCTGACGGTCGCCACGATATTGGGATCGCAGCCGTCGCAATTGATCTTCACCTTGTCACCCAGGCGGATCTTCGCGAACTGACTCTCGGGCACGAAGAAGCGCACATAGACGTTCTTGGGCGGCAGCACCGAGATGACCGGGGTCATGGCGGGGGCGTATTCGCCTTGGCGGAAATAGACGTCCTGCACGCGCCCGCTGGTGTAGGCGATGACGTTGCGCTGGGAGAGCTGATAAGCGGCATTGGCCAGCGTGGCGCGGGCCTGAGCTTCGCTGGCCTCGATCTGGGCGATGAGGGCGGCGGCAGCGTCGTAGGCCGATTTCGCCCGGTCGTAGGCGTCTTTCGAGGTGGCGTCGGCGCGCGACAGACCCTCCTGCCGGTTCAGTTCCTTCCTTGCGAGGTTGAGGTTGGCTTGCGCCTGGCCCAGCTGCCCTCGCGCCTGCGCGATCGTGGCGTTGGCGGAATCGCGCGCCGCGGCTTGGCTGACGTCGTCGAGGGTGAAGAGCAGATCGCCTTGCTTGACTAGGTCTCCGCGCTGGACGGTAACGCGCGTGACCCAGCCGGCCTGAGGCGCCGCGATGAAGGCGTAATCGCCTTCGGCGTAACCCAGCCAGGCGCCGTCGTCGGTCTTGGAACAAGCCGCCAGCAGGAAGACGAGCACGAGGCCCAGCCGTTCGATCTTCATTTTGCGCTTCCTTGGGGCTCCAGCCCGTTGAGCAGGACTTCCAAATGCGTGGCGAGGAACTTCTGGTAATCGAAGGGGACGTCGTCCGTCTGCGCGAAGGTCGTGCGCCAGATGATGCTGAGGATGAATGGGGCGATGATCAGCCGGGCGACATACGCCGGCGGCAGCTCACGCACTTCGCCCCGCGCAACGCCGCGCGCGATCAGTCTCGTCATCATGGCCATGCCTTTGTCGATGACTTCCTTGCGCCAGAAGCGCGCAAGTTCGGGGAAGTTGCCGCTTTCCGCGATGATGATCTTGGGCAGCACCGCGCGGTCGCCGTATTGCACGAGGTTGCCCACGATCACCATGAACATGGTCAGGAATTCGCGGGTGGAGCCCTCGAAACTGTTCGCCCGCTGTGTGACCTCGGTCAACGTCGCGCCGATGGATTCGCGCGCCAGCGTCTTGAACACTTCTTCCTTGCTCGGGAAGTAAAGATAGATCGTGCCTTTGGTGACGCCGGCGCGCGCCGCGATGTCGTCCATGCGCGCGGCGGCAAAGCCTTTTTCGGCGAAAACCTTCAGCGCCGCGTCCAGGATTTCGCCGGGGCGGGCCTGTTTGCGCCGGGTCCAGCCCTTGGCCGGTTTCGAAGGCATCTGAGCGTCGATCATGGTATTCATACTAATAACTGACCGGTCAGTTATCAATAGGACACATCTGTACGGCGATGAATATTTTCGAAAGCTCCTGGACCGTGGGTAAAATCGCGCGAAAATCGGCTAAACTAAGGGGACTGCAGGGAGATTTAGGATGTCCACGAGAACCCGTCGTCTCAGTACCGCGGCCGTCGCCGCAGCTCTGATCGCTCTGGCCGGCTGCCAGACCGCAACCACCTATCATCCCAGTGCCGAGCCTGGGGCGGTCGGCTATTCGGACGAACAACTCGCGGCCAATCGCTATCGCGTGACCTTCACCGGCAATTCCGCCACGCGGCGCGAGACGGTGGAGGATTATCTGCTGCTGCGTTCGGCGGAGGTGACGCTCAAGGCGGGCTATCGCCACTTCCTGTTCGATACCCGCGACACGAAATCCAAGACCACCTATCACAGCGATTTCGCCGGCTGGCCAGGCTGGCCCGGCTACGGCTGGTATTGGCACAGCTGGCCCTACGGACCGCCGTTCGGGCCCGAGCCCCTCGATAGCTATCCGGTGACCCGCTACGAAGCCTACGCCGAAATCGTGCTGCTGACGGACGATCAGGCGAAGAACGAGCCGCGCGCGGTCAACGCCCAGGAGGTGCTCGACCACATCGGCCCGTCGGCGATGACCAAGCCGCCGGGCTGAACGATCAAGGCTTCCTGAGAACCATCCGCGCCAAGTCGCCGTCGCGCTTCAGACTGACGACTTCGAAGTTCTCGTCACGGCACATGTGAGGCACGTCGATGGCGGCGAGCGGATCGTCGGTGACGATCTCGATGCAGACCCCGCTCGGCGCGCCGCGCAAGGCGCGCTTGGCGAAGAGCGCCGGCATCGGGCATTTGAGGCCTCTGAGATCGAGAGGGTCGTCGTTCATCGGGTCGCCTTGACGCTGAGCCGCCGTCTCTTATCCTGCGCCGCGAAGTTTGCCGGGGCAGTGATGGGATTTCTCGAAAGTCTCAAGCGCGAGTATATCTACATCGGCTGCCTGGCGCGAACGCTTGTCCGTATGCGCCATGTCGGTCCCGACAGCCCCCGCACCATCGTCGATATTATCGAGGAATTCGCCGCGCGCGCGCCGGCGAACATCGCCATTCTCTATCAGGACCGCACCGTCACCTATCGCCAACTCGACGAAGCCGCCAACCGCATCGCGCGCTGGGCCCAGGCCCAGGGCATCGGGCGCGGCGATGTGGTGGGGCTGCTGATGGAGAACCGCCCCGAATACCTGACGACGTGGCTCGGCCTGCTCAAGCTCGGAGCGGTGGCGGCGCTGATCAACACCAACCTCAAAGGCGCCGCCCTGGCCCACTCGATCGCGATCTCAGGCGCGCGCCATGTCATCGTCGGCACCGAGCTTGGCGGGGTCTATGGGGAAGCGGCGGGGCAGATCGAGCCGCCCCCGCTTGCCTGGGCCGCAGGCGGAATTTTTCCCGGCGCACAGGATATGGACGGAGTCCTGGCGTCGCTTTCGCCCGCTGCGGTCGACAAGAGCGTCCGCGCCGGGCTCACCGGCAAGGACAACGCCCTTTACATCTACACCTCCGGCACCACGGGCCTGCCCAAGGCCGCCAAATTCACCCACATGCGCATGCTGTTTATGATGTACGGCTTTGCCGGCGCCGTGAATTCGACGCCGCGCGACCGCACCTATTGCACGCTGCCGCTTTATCACGCGACGGGCGGCATTTGCGCCGTCGGCATGGCGTTCACGGTCGGAGGCGCGCTCATCCTGCGGCGAAAGTTTTCGGCGCGCGAATTCTGGGACGATTGCCGCACCTACCGCGCCACCTTCTTCCAGTATATCGGCGAGCTGTGCCGCTATCTGTTGAATGCGCCGCCCGACCCGCGCGACGGCGAACACTGCCTCCGCGCCATCTGCGGCAACGGTTTGCGCCCGGAAATCTGGCCGGCGTTCCAGCGGCGTTTCGCAATCCCGAGGATCGTCGAATTCTACGGCGCCACCGAAGGCAACGTCTCGATGCTGAACTATGACAACACGGTGGGCGCGGTGGGCCGCTTGCCGCGTTACATGCGCCCGATCTTCACCATTCGGCTGATCCGCTTCGACGTCGCGCAGGAAACGCTGGTGCGCGGCGCCGACGGCTTCTGCGTCGAATGCGAGCCGGGCGAGGCCGGCGAGGCGATCGGCGAGATTTCCCGCAAAGCCGGGCACACCTTCGACGGCTATACCGGCGCAGCCGAGACCCAGAAGAAGATTCTTCGCGACGTTTTCAAGAAGGGCGACGCCTGGTTTCGCACCGGCGATCTCTTGCGCCGCGACGCGCACGGCTATTTCTATTTCGTCGACCGCGTCGGCGACACTTTCCGCTGGAAAGGCGAGAACGTGGCGACCAGCGAAGTGAGCGAAGCGCTCGGCGTCGTTCCCGGCGTCGAGGAGGTCAACGTCTATGGCGTGAGCGTACCCGGCGCGGAGGGACGTGCCGGCATGGCGGCGCTGGTCGCGGCGCCGGGGTTCGATCCGGCGGCGTTGAGCGACAAGATCGCGGGCAATCTGGCGCCGTTCGCCCGGCCGGTATTCCTCAGGCTGAGGCCGGAACTGGAGATCACCGGGACCTTCAAGCTCAAGAAGGCGGATCTGGTGCAGGACGGCTTCGATCCCAACCACATCGACGATCCCTTGTACTGGTACGATCCGGGCCGCGCGCGCTACGAACCGCTGACGCAGGAGATTTATGCCGGCATCGCGGCGGGGCGGGTGAAGATTTAGTGGCTTGATGAAGGCGGTCCTGGCCCTGACCGCCGCTTTCATGGACGCTCGACGGGGTTCGTTGTAAACATTCCGATCGCTTGATTTTAGAGGAGACGCAGCATGGATCGAGTCACGGGCGGTTGCCTGTGCGGCAACGTCCGAATTGTGGCGTCGGGACTCCCATACCGGGTCGGTCTTTGTCACTGTCTCGACTGCCGCAAACATCATGGGGCCCTTTTTCACGCTTCCGCGGTGTTCCCCCAGGATGCGGTGATGATCGATGGCGAAACACGCAACTACGCCGGGCGGTTTTTCTGTCCCCGCTGCGGCTCGTCCATTTTCGGACGCAGCGCGGACGAAATCGAAGTGAATTTAGGATCCCTGGATGCCCCTGACCAACTGATGCCGACCTACGAAAGCTGGATCGTCCGTCGCGAGTCCTGGTTGCCGCCGTTTCCGCTCACGAGACGATACGATCGCGATCGTGACGCCAAGGGTCGCTTTGAGGAGTAGGTCGTACGAACAACGAGTCCTGAGCCTAGTCCGCCGCTTTGTGCAGCATTGCATTCTCGCCTTTACCGAAAATTGACCGTCTTGCTGATAATGTTTCTCAATGACGATCGCACCGCGCGTGGCGGCCTTCAACGACTGGGCAAAGGCGCAGGACTGGCCGGCGTTCTGCGACCCCGATCTGGCGTTCGAATCGGAAACGCTGACCGACCTTCTCGTGATCTGGCGCCGGCAGGCGGGCAGCGATCCGATTCCGCCGCGCAGCAAAATGGATGTGCATGTGCTGAAGCGCCACCTCGGGCATATCGCGATCTTCGAGCGCGCCGCCGAGCGCTACCGCGCGCGGCTGGTCGGCACCAGGCTCGCCCAGATGTTCGGCGAGATGCAGGGCAAATTCCTGGACGAGGTCATTCCGGCGGCGCTTCTGCCGCGCTGGCACCATGCACTCGGACTGACGCTGTCGGAGCGCTGTGCGTTGCGCTTCGTCGTCGACGCCGTCGAATTCAGGAAGCTCGATTTCCTGCGGTCGGAATTGCTCTTGGTTCCTCTCCTCGATGACGGCGTCGAGCCGACTCTGGTTCTTGCGGGTGCCAGGCTGAAAGTCAACCTGGCGCGGGCGGGCGCCGCGTCCGCCTAAAGCAACGCGCGGAAAAGTGTGTGCGGTTTTCCGCATAAGCGTTGCGAAGAACTAAAGACATAGAGCGGCGAGGCGATTGCGCAGGAACGCCCGCCGCTCTAGAATCCGTCAGGCAAAATCCTTCGCCAGTTCCGCGCGCACCGCAGCGCTCAGCGCCGCCATGTGAGCGTAATTCCGGTGGCCGATGCCGAGCACGGCGCCGCCGCGCTTGAGGCGTTCGATCTGTTCGGGCGTGAAGGCGAAGCGCAGCCAATGCACCGACGAGGTCTTTCCCTCTGCCGTCGTGCGGTCTTCGTATTCGGTGGGCACGGCCTTGATGCGGTCCCTCCCGAAGTCGAGGAAGACGGCTTCCTCGATGCCGCCCAGGGTCGGCAGCGTGCGGGCGCGCATCGCGGGGTCGTCGATCTCCAGCATCAGCGTGGCGATCAGTTCGCGCCCTTGGGGAATCAGGGGATTGTAGGCCTGCAGCTCGCTTTCCAGCTGCGCGGCGCCGCCTTTCTCGATGCGCAGCATCTCCATGACTTGCAGCCACATCGTGTCGTAATTCTCGAAAGTGAAGGTGGCGAAGGGGCCGACTTCGACGCGGCGGTTCTGCTTGACGGCGATGGCCTCCTTGCGTAGTGCGTCGCGCCGCTTGGCGTATTCGGCGTCGGCAAGGATGTCGGCGGGGGTGATCTTACGTTCGTTCGCGGACATCTAGACCTCCAGAAGCCCAAAGGCGCAGGCCATGATCTCGATGGGATGTTCCGGCTCGCGTGTGGGCGCCTCGATTCCGTCTGTCGCCGCCAGCGCCTTGACGTTCTCCACGATATGCCGGGCGGCGAGCGGACAATCGGAGACGATGTGGCGGCGCGCTTTTTCCAGCGCCGCACGGAATACCGGCCGGCCGATCTTGACCGCGACCTTGTGGGTCTCTTTCATCACGCCGAAAGTGCCGCCATGGCCCGAGCAGCGCGCGATGACGTCGATGGGCGTGTCGGGGATCAGCTTCAGCATCTCCGCCGCCTTGGGTCCCATCGCCTGGGCGCGGGCGTGACAAGGAAGATGGACGCACACCCCTTCCGGCAAGGGCCGCAAGCCGGCGGGCAGGCCTTCGTTCCGCGCGATGTTCACGACATATTCGTTGATGTCGAAAGTGGCCCTGGCGAGCTTTTGCACGTCGTCGTTGTCCGGCAGGATCAGCTTCCATTCGAATTTCAGCATCAGCCCGCAGGAGGCCGTCAGCGCCACGATGTCGTAGCCTTGCTCGATCAGCTTCACCAATTCCTTCGACACTTTCGCCGCATTCTGGGCGACGCGCTCGAGGTCCGCCCGTTCCAGGAACGGCATGCCGCAG
Source organism: Alphaproteobacteria bacterium (assembly GCA_028871795.1). Lineage (GTDB taxonomy): Bacteria > Pseudomonadota > Alphaproteobacteria > Micropepsales > Micropepsaceae > Rhizomicrobium. Next base: position 94,723 of record JAGWMG010000001.1, read on the forward strand.
CAGCCCGGATAGGCGACTTTGGTTTCGACGCCGATATGGTTCAGCACGGCGCGCGCGGCCATGCCCGTGGATGGCTTGTTGAAGTTCACGAAGCAGGTGGCGTAGAGCGCGGCCTTGCGCTTGGAGAAGGCGGGAGCCTCGCGGTTCGGCGACACCGGATTGCCGCGGTCCGCCGCCGCGAAGGTCATGGCATGGAACTTCGGCAGCGCCGCGCCGCGATCGATCCCCGCCACACCTTCCATCAGCGCGCGCGCCGGCCCATTGCTCGACGCCCAATTGACGAGGGGCGACACGAAACGCGCCAGCCGCCCGTTGCGGTCCATTTCCGCGAGCTGGCCCTGGGTGAAATTCTTGCGGCCCCGGTTTGCTTGTGCCGCGCGGGCGCGCAGCATGAGATGGGGAAAATCGATGGCGAACGGGTGCGGCGGCACATACGGGCATTTGGTCATAAAGCACATGTCGCACAGCGTGCAGGCTTCCACGACGCGCGCGAAGTCCGCGGATTTTACACCCTCGACGGTTTCATCGGGATTGGAATCGATCAGCTCGAACAGGCGCGGAAAAGAATCGCAAAGATTGAAGCAGCGCCGGCAGCCGTGGCAGATGTCGAAGACGCGGCGCATCTCCGCATCGAGTTTTCCGGCGTCGGTGAAATCGTCGCTGCGCCAATCGATCGAATGGCGTACGGGTGCGTCAAGGCTGCCTTCGCGGGACATGATGTTGCCGCGCGAGTAGCGAATTGCGAGTGCGCGAATAGGGACCCTACTCGCTATTCGCTATTCCCTATTCGCTTCTCGCTATTGGCCCAGCGAATCCAGCGCCTTGCGGAAGCGTCCCGCGTGGCTCTTCTCCGCCTTGGCCAGCGTCTCGAACCAGTCGGCGATTTCCTCGAAGCCTTCCGCGCGCGCCGTCTTGGCCATGCCCGGATACATGTCGGTGTATTCGTGGGTCTCCCCCGCGATGGCCGCCTTGAGGTTCAGTCCGGTGCCGCCGATGGGCTCGCCGGTGGCCGGATCGCCGACCGCTTCGAGATATTCCAGATGCCCGTGGGCGTGCCCGGTTTCGCCTTCCGCGGTGGAGCGGAACACGGCGGAGACGTCGTTGTAGCCTTCGATGTCCGCCTTCTGCGCGAAGTAAAGATAGCGCCGGTTGGCCTGGCTCTCGCCGGCAAAAGCGTCCTTCAGGTTTTGTGCCGTCTTGCTGCCTTTCAATGTCGCCATCGCTGCTCTCCTTGCCGTTGTGCCAAATGCGCACGTCTTTCAGGAGGCAAGAATGCTTCCGCAGGCAGTCCAAGTCAACAGTTTAGAATTATTCTAAATACCTGAATTACCGACCCGCTCAGTGCTTGCGCACCCGCACCACCACGTCGACGCGTTTGATTTCCGTGCCGGGAGGCGGCGTCGGCAAGCCGTCGACAGCGATGTCGGGGCCGGGAATGTCCGTCAGAATGCCCTCGTCTTCGTGATAGAAATGCTGGTGGTAAACCGTGTTGGTGTCGAAGTAGCTGCGGGTGGGGTCGACCACGACCTGGAGCAGCAGACCCGCCTGGGTAAACTGGTGCAGGGTGTTGTAGACGGTGGCGAGCGAAACCTTGATACCTTCCGCCACGGCCTCGCCGTGCAGCGCCTCGGCGGTCAAATGGCGGTGCCCGTTGCGGAACAGCAATTTGGCCAATTCGTTGCGCTGACGTGTCGGTCTTAGCCCCGCCTGACGCAGACGCGCCGTGGCGGTTTCGTTGGTGAGTTCTTTTGGTTTTCTGCGCATGGCTGCTTGTGGTCCTCGAAAAGACTCAGACCGGAGCCCCTCTGTAACTCGGGCGCCAGCTTTGCTAGGATTGTACAACAGCCGTTAGAATGTTTCTAACGTAGAAATGTCGCAAGGGGGGTCTGTCGCAGGTTCCCCCGTAAGGCGTTGAAGGATCAAAACAAAGTGGACAAAGCAAATCCCGCAAGGAAATCCAGCTTCGACTTGGCCGGCCTTTTGGCCTGTGCCAAGGGCGATCTTTTCGGCAACGGCAACGCGCGCTTGCCGTTGCCGCCGATGCTGATGTTCGACCGAATCACCAAGATTTGCGAACACGGCGGTAGCCACGACAGGGGCGAGATCACGGCCGAGATGGATCTGCATCCCGACCTGTGGTTCTTCAAATGCCATTTCCTCGGCGATCCGGTGATGCCGGGATGCCTCGGCCTGGATGCGATGTGGCAGATGGTGGGCTTCTTCCTCGGCTGGCTGGGGGGCTTGGGCAAGGGCCGCGCGCTCGGCGTGGGCGAGGTGAAGTTCAGCGGCATGGTGCTGCCGTCGAACTCGCTGGTCAGCTATTACATCGATTTCAAGCGGGTTATCATGCGCCGTCTGGTCGTCGGCATTGCCGACGGCATTATGAAAGTCGATGGCAAGGTGATCTACGAAGCCAAGGATTTGCGCGTCGGCTTGTTCAGCGACGAAGCCGCCGGCGCCACCGCCTGAACCTTCGCGAAACCGCATCAGCAGAAGGAATCCGTCCATGAGGCGCGTCGTCGTCACGGGGATGGGCATCGTCTCCTCCATCGGCAACAACACCCGGGAAGTCGTGACCTCCCTGCGCGAGGCGAAGTCCGGCATCACCGCCGCCGCCGCTTATCGCGACATGGGCTTCCGCTGCCAGGTGGAAGGCAGCGTCAAGATCGATCTCGAAGCCATGATCGACCGGCGCGCGCGCCGCTTCATGGGCGACACCGCCGCTTACGCGTGGCTGGCGATGGATCAGGCGATCCGCGATTCGGGCCTCGAGGAAAAAGACGTCGTCAACGAAAGGACCGGCCTCATCGTCGGCTCGGGCGGGCCTTCCACCAGGACGCTCGTCGCCGCCGCCGACACGGCGCGCAACGCCGGTCCCAAGCGTGTCGGCCCCTTCGCCGTGCCCAAGGCGATGTCGTCCACCTGTTCGGCGGTGCTCTCCACCTGGTTCAAGATCAAGGGCGTCAACTACTCGATCAGCTCGGCGTGCGCCACCAGCGCGCATTGCCTGGGCAACGCCGCCGAGATGATCCAATGGGGCAAGCAGGACGTGATGTTCGCCGGCGGCGGCGAGGAACTCGACTGGACGCTGTCCGTCCTGTTCGACGCCATGGGCGCGATGTCGTCGAAATACAACGCCACGCCGGAAAAAGCCTCGCGCGCCTTCGACAAGAACCGCGACGGCTTCGTCATCGCCGGCGGCGGCGGCGTGGTGGTGCTGGAAGAGCTCGAACACGCCAAGGCGCGCGGCGCCAAGCTCTATGGCGAACTGGTGGGCTACGGCGCCACCTCCGACGGCCACGACATGGTGGCACCCTCGGGCGAGGGCGCGGTGCGCTGCATGCGCCAGGCGCTTGCCACGGTGAAAGGCCCCGTCGATTACATCAATGCGCACGGCACCTCGACGCCGGTGGGCGACGTCACCGAGATCAAGGCCCTGCGCGAGGTTTTCGGCGACAAGATTCCGCCGCTGAATTCCACCAAGTCGCTGGCCGGCCACTCGCTCGGCGCCACCGGCGCCCAGGAAGCGATTTTCTCGCTGTTGCAGATGCAGGGCGGTTTCATCGCGGAAAGCGCCAACATCGAGGAGCTCGATCCCGAAATCGCCGATGCGCCCATCGTCAGAAGCCGGATCGACAGCGCCAAGCTCGAGCGCGTGTTGTCCAACAGCTTCGGCTTCGGCGGGACCAATGCGACGCTGGTCTTCCAGCGCTGCGACGCCTGACGGCGGCCGTCGCGGCCGCGTTCCGTGTATGGTTGTTGCATGACTGTGCGGGAATTCCCGCGCTGTGTGCCGTTTTGAGACAGAGGAACCATGGCTCGATCGACGTTGCTTGAAGGGTGCCGCGGACTGGTGATGGGCGTCGCCAACGACCACTCCATCGCCTGGGGCATCGCGCGCACCTTGGCGGCGCACGGAGCCGAGGTGGCGTTCACCTACCAGGGCGAAGCGCAGGCCAAGCGGCTGAAGCCGTTGGCGGCCGCCATCGGCTCCGCGCTGATCCTGCCCGGCGACGTCGAGAACGACGGCGAACTCGACGCCGCCTTCGACACGCTGAAGCGCGAATGGGGCGGGATCGATTTCCTGGTCCACGCCATCGCCTATTCGGACAAGAACGAGCTGAAGGGCCGTTACGTCGATACCTCGCGCGAGAACTTCGTGCGCACGCTGTCGATCTCCTGTTATTCCTTCACCGCGGTGGCGCGCCGTGCGGCGCGGCTGATGGCGGGCAAGGGCGGCTCGATGCTGACGCTCACCTATATGGGCGCCGGCCGCGTCATGCCGAACTACAACGTGATGGGCGTGGCCAAGGCGGCGCTGGAGGCGTCGGTGCGTTATCTCGCCGCCGATCTCGGCCACGACCACATCCGCGTCAACGCCATCAGCGCCGGACCGATGCGCACGCTGGCCGGTTCCGCGGTCGGCGACGGGCGCATGATGTTCAAGTGGATTCGCCAGCTCAATCCGCTGCGCCGGACCATCGAGCTCGATCACGTGGGGGGCGCGGCGCTCTATCTGCTGAGCGAGCTGTCGGGCGGAGTGACGGGCGAAGTGCATTTCGTCGACGCCGGCTACAATGTGGTGGGCGTGCCGCCGGCGGCGCTGCTCAAGAGCTGGAATGCGCCGGAGAACGGCAACGGGGACAAAGCCGATGGGGAAGCTTGAGGCGTTTGCGCTGATTTCGTTTTTGTGCCTCAGCACGGCGGCGACCGCCGGCTGGCAGGAGCACGCATCCGCCTTCGACGCGCAGCGGCTGTCGCGTCTGGACGAATCGCGGGCCAAGGGTTTGGACGAAGCGACGCGCGGTGCTTCCGCCGCCGACCTAGCGGCCATCCATTCGCTGCTCGATGCCCAGCCCGTATCTGGATCGCTCGCCGGAAACTGGCGCTGCCGCACCATCAAGCTCGGCGGCCTCACGCCGGACGTGATCTACACCTGGTTCCGCTGCCGCATCAGCGAGCGCGACGGCGCGCTGTTCTTCGAAAAACTTTCGGGCACCCAGCGCATGTCGGGCTTTCTTTATCCGCAGGACGGCGACTTCGTGTATCTGGGCGCCTCCAGCGTGAAGGGCGAGAAGCCGCACGCCTATTCGGGCAACGGCGCCGAAGCGGGCGCCGCCGCCACGCCAGACGACCAGATCGGAGTGCTCTCGCTGCTCGCCGATGGCCGCGCCCGGCTGGAGCTGCCGTATCCGCTCCAGGAATCGACTTTCGACGTGATCGAGTTGAAGCGCTAAACCCGTTTCTTCGCCGCCTCCGCAAATCGTTCGAACAGATAGTGCGAATCCATCGGGCCGGGCGAGGCTTCGGGGTGGTACTGTACGCCGAACACCGGCTTGCCTTCGACGCGCAGCCCGCAATTGGTGCCGTCGAACAGCGAAACATGCGTCTCTTTCACGCCCTTGGGCAACGAGGCCCCGTCCACGGTGAAGCCGTGGTTCATCGAGGCGATTTCCACCTTGCCGGTTTCCACATCCTTCACCGGATGGTTGGCGCCGTGATGGCCTTGCGCCATCTTCCTGGTGGTTCCCCCCAGCGCCAGTCCCAGCATCTGATGGCCGAGGCAGATGCCGAACACCGGGATGCCGGATTTCACCAGCGCCTTGATCGTCGCGATGGCGTAGACGCCGGTCGCCGCCGGATCACCGGGACCGTTCGACAGCACCACGCCGTGCGGGGCGTGGATCATCACCTCGTCGAACGTCGCTTGCGCCGGCACCACCGTGACATCGGCGCCGATCCCCGCCAGCATCCGCAATATGTTGCGCTTGACGCCGTAATCGATCACCACCGCGCGGAACGTGGGCGCCGTTTGTTCGCCGTAGCCTCGGTTCCACACCCACGGCGTCTCGCGCCATTTGAAGGTCTGCCGCGAGGACACCTCCTTGGCGAGGTCCACGCCTTCCAGCCCCGGAAACGCGCGCGCCGCGTTGACCAGCGCCGCGACGTCGAATTTGCCGCTCTTGGAATGGGCGATGACGCCGTGCACCATGCCCTTCTCGCGGATGCGTGCCGTCAGCGCGCGCGTGTCGAGCCCGGCGATGGCGGGAATGGCGTGGCGCTTCAGCCAGGCGTCGAGCGTTTTCAGCGCGCGGTAGTTCGAAGGACTGCGCGCATCCGCCCGCACGATCACGCCCCTCACATGGGGCGTGAGGGTCTCGATGTCCTCGTCGTTGCTGCCGACGATGCCGATGTGCGGGAAGGTGAAGCAGACAATCTGACCGGCATAGGAGGGATCGCTGAGGATTTCCTGATAGCCCGTCATCGCGGTGTTGAAGCAGACCTCGCCGACGGCCTCAGCTTCGGCGCCGAAGCCGCGGCCTTCGAACGCGGTGCCGTCGGCCAGCACGAGCGCCGCGCGCGAAAACATCTCCGCCGGCTTGGCGGCGGGAGTGGACACGGCGTCGGTCATCGGGAGCCTCGTATTCGCCGGAAAATAGGGGCCACACACGCGCCGGTCAACCCGCCGCTTTTGCGCGCTCCTGCGGCACTTTCCGGTTTGGACAGCAACTCACGCGGAGTCGCGAAGGTTGAGAGATTCCGCGTTCTCCTCTGCTGACGCGTGCTAGATTGCCCGCATCAGCAGAGGGGAACGTCTATGGGCCTGCGCGATCAGCTCGACAATGCCGTGAAAGAGGCGATGAAGGCCCGCGACCAGAAGCGCCTGGGCACGCTGCGCCTCGTCCAGGCCGCGCTCAAGGATCGTGACATCGCCAACCGCAGCGAGGAAAGCCGCGCCGGCATCTCCGACGACGAAATCCTTGTCCTGCTGGCCAAGCTGATAAAAAGCCGCGAGGATTCCATCGCGCTTTACGAAAAGGGCGGCCGGCCGGAGCTCGCCCAAGCCGAGCGCGGCGAGATCGCCGTCATCCGCGAATTCATGCCCAAGCAGATGGACGAAGGCGAAGCGAAGGCAGCCATCGCCGCGGTCATCGCCGAATTGGGTGCCTCCTCGATGAAGGACATGGGCAAGGTGATGGCGGCGCTCAAGGAACGCTTCGCCGGTAAGATGGATTTCGCCAAGGCCGGCGCGGCCGTGAAGGAGCTGCTCAGCCCGAAATAGCGCCGCCGACTCGTTCTTTCGTCGAAGCTTCCCGCAGGATCAGCGCCGCCAGCGCGATCAACAGCAGCGGTACGAAGCGGCCGGGTGGCGAAACCGCCGGCGGACTGACCAGCGGCACCAGCCAGACGGCAAGCACGATCGTCCAGCGCCACAACTCCGCCGGCGCCGTGGCGTGTTTCAGCCACAGGCAGCCCGCCACCACCGGCATCATCGCTTCGTATGGGCCGGAGTGTGGCGCCGCGAGGAAGACGATTGCCAGCAGCAGCGCGCATTTGAGGTCTGATTCGCGGATGCGCCGGAAACCGGCATAAACCGCCGCCGCGCCGCCTAGCAGCCCTGCGGCCTGGAGCGCCGAGGCCAGCCCGCCTGGCGCGCCCAACAGGACGGCGCTGGCGTAGATGCTGTTGCCCCACAGCCGTCCGTGCTCGATCCATTTGGGGTCGCCGGCCAGCACCTTGTGGAACCACAAGAGCCACGGCTCGAAACCGAACAGCGCGGCGCTCGCGGCCGTCAGCGCCAGGGCGGAGGCGAACGTCCAGAACAACGCTCTCCACTGACGCGCCGCCACGAGCGCGACCGGCACCAGCACGAAATACTGCGGCTTGACGCTCAACAAACCGAACAGAATGCCCGCAAGCACAGGCTTTTTGTCCAGCGAGCGCAGTCCGCCGATCAGAAGCGCGGTCACGAGAAAGCCAGTCTGGCCATCCACCGCGTTGAGCGCGGCGGCGGGACAGAACAGTGCCGGCAAGCCGATCGTCCAGGCGGATTTGGGGTCGCTCGCGCCCAGGCGCAGCGACGCCAATAGCAGCGCAGCGCCGGCAAGCTGGAACGCCGCATAAGAGACGCCGAACCCCACAAGCCCAAAGGGCAGCAGCAGCAGCAGGAAGGACGGCGGCGCGATCCACGGCCGGTAGGACAAGGGCTGGGTCAGGACGCCGGAGAACTGCGCATTCAGGAAAGCCGTGAAACGGTCGCCGTCGGCCAAGAGGTCGAGCTGGCCGTGCCAGAAGGACTGCGCGGCGCTGTAGAAGACCATCCAGTCCGTGCCGGGGGTGTTGTAATTCGGCCCGATGAGGCCCGGATGCGAGAACGTCGTGGCGAACAGCGCCCACTCGTAGACCGCCGCCAGCAGCGCCAGCGCCGCGATCGCGGCGGGCGGCCGAAAGAGGGCGTTCTGCGGCGTCGACACTGGCAAGTCCCGGCCTTTTGCGCCCAAAGCGTGCCATGGCGCTCCTTGCCGGGCGGTTATCGCCCCAAACGCAACGATTCACAGCCGGAATGGGCGGTTTGAGGGACTCCGGCGCGCCAAACCGTTTAAGCTTGCGCCATGCGCTTTGGCCCCAACCTGCTCGAAGAAATCCTGCGCCGCACCGACATCGTCCAGCTTGTCGGGCGCAAGGTGAAGCTGACCCGGCGCGGCCAGGCGTTCTGGGGCTGCTGCCCCTTCCACAAGGAAAAATCGCCCTCGTTCAAGGTGGAGAACGGGCGGCGCACTTACAAATGCTTCGGCTGCGACAAGGGCGGCGACGCCTTCAAATGGCTGATGGAAACCGAGGGCCTCAGCTTCCCGGAAGCGGTCGAGAAGCTGGCGGGCGAAGCGGGCGTCGAGCTGCCCCAATGGACGGCGGAAGACGAGGCGCGCGAGGAAAAGAAGAAATCACTCTACGATGTGATTGGGGCGGCTTGCGTCTTCTTCGAAACGCAGCTGTACGAGGCGGGCGGACGCGCCGCCCGCGATTACCTGAAATCGCGCGGGCTGGACGAGGCGGCGGCCAAGCGCTTCCGCCTGGGCTACGCGCCGCAGTCCGGCACCGCCCTGATCGGCCATCTGACGGCGAAGAACGTCACCATGGACGACATGATCGCCGCCGGCCTGGTGCGCCCCGCCGACGAAGAGCGCCCCACCCGCGATTTTTTCTTCAACCGGCTGATGTTTCCCATCGCTGATCCGCGCGGGCGGGTGGTGGCCTTCGGCGGACGCGGGCTGACGGCGGACGCCAAGCCCAAATACGTCAACACCGGCGATACCGCACTCTTCTCCAAGGGCCGCCAGCTTTACAACTTCGCCGCCGCCCGCCCCGCCGGCCTCAAGGCGCAGACCATCGTCGTCGCCGAGGGCTACATGGATGTGATCGCCCTGGTGCGGGCGGGTTTCGAGGCCTCCGTCGCCCCGTTGGGCACGGCCTTGACCGAAGACCAGTTGCATCTGCTGTGGCGCGTGGCCCCCGAACCGGTGATGGCCTTCGACGGCGACGAAGCAGGTCTCGGCGCCGCTCATCGGGCCGCGCGGCTGGCGTTGCCGAACTTGAGGCCCGGACACAGCCTGCGTTTTGCCTTCCTGCCCAAGGGCGAAGACCCCGACAGCCTGATCCGCGCCTCCGGGGCGTCCGCCATGCAGACGATCCTGGACTCCGCCGAGCCGCTGGCCCGCGTGCTGTGGCGCGGCGAGACAGAGGGCAAGGATTTCTCCACCCCCGAACGGCGCGCCGGGCTGGAGCGGTCGCTCTCCGAGATCGTTTCGCTGATCGCCGACGGCAAGATCGCCGATTACTACCGCCGCGAATTCGAGGAACGCGTCTTCGAGACCTTCAAGCGCCGCAAGCCGGCTCGTACGCCTTACCGCAGGGGCGCCGCGGCGCAGCCCGATCCGGTTTCCCCGGCGATGAAGAGCAGCCTGCTGGCCGGCGGGATCGGGGTCAGGAAGGTCAAGGAATCCGAGCTTTGCCGGCTGCTGCTGGAAGACCCGGAAATCGCGGCCAGACAAGGGGAAACCCTTGCGGCGCTGCATTTTTCCGATCCCTTGCTTGACAGGTTGCGCCAGGAACTCCTAAACCTCGCCGCTTCCGGCTCCAGACTTGAAAAAAGGGGGCTGGAGACCCATCTCGTCCGTGCAGGCCTGGCCGAACTGGTGGAAAACCTGAGGGCACACGGCGTGCAGGCCCCGGCAAGCCAGGAGAGCGCAGATGGCGAGGATTCGCGCTTCTTGCAAGTTGCCGCTCAACTCCGCGACATGGCGGAACGCGTCCCGGAACGAATGCGGGCTCCAAAGCACGTTGATCTGGAGATGACCGAGGAGAGCTGGCGCCCCAACATAGATCGTTTGTTTGGTCTTCGGCCCAAGGAATAGAGCAGGCAATCAATAGCGATTTTTGCCTGTTTAGGTTAGGAACGCTCTGTTGCGCGCGCAACGGACGGAAACGAGGGAACTCACATGGCAAAAAAGAAGTCGGTGAAGAAGAAAAAGAAGGTGGTAAAGAAGAAGAAGGCGAAGCTGGTGTCCAAACGCCGGGTCGCAAAGGCGCGCAAACCGGCGCGCAAGCTCGCGAAGAAGCGTGCGAAAAAGGCCGTGAAGAAAACCGCGGTCAAGAAGGCCGCTCCCAAGAAGAAGGCGAGGAAGCGGGTCAAGAAGGCGGCTCCCAAACCCGTCGCCGCCGAAATCGTCGCGATCGGCATGGACATGGAGCCTGCTGCAGAGGGCATGATGACGATGATGCCCGGTTTTTCGCAATTGTCTTAGGCGGTACGAAGACGCGTTGTGTGGTTAGGAACGATCCGTTGCGCGCGCGACGGAGAAATGAACGACGGAACTGACGTGGCGACGAAGGCAAAGAAGACGGCAAAACCCAAGGCGGCCAAGACCCAGCGTCCGCCTGCCAAAACGGCGAGCGCAAAGTCGGCGCCGGCTAAAAAGACGGCTGCGAAGTCCAAGCCGACGCCTAGACCGGCGAAGGCTGCGGCTGCGGCCAAAAGCCCCGTCAGGATTCAGCCCAAGGCCAAGGCGGAGCCCAAGACCGCGGCCAAAGCGCCGGCCCCGGTCAAAAAAGTACCGGCGGTCGTGCCGGCGGTTGCGGTCAAGGCCAACGGCAAGGTGGTCCCGCCCGTCAAGCCCGGGCTGAAGCCCGGCGAGGGCGAAACCCCCGGCGACGCCGACAGCCCGCTGCTGGATATGTCCGATGTCGGCGTGCGCAAGATGATCGCGCGCGCCAAGACACGGGGCTACGTCACCTACGACGAACTGAACAAGGTCATGCCCTCCGACAAGGTCTCCTCCGAACAGATCGAAGACACCATGTCGATGCTCAGCGAGATGGGCATCAACGTCATCGAGAGCGAGGAGCAGGAAGAGCAGGCCGAGGTGCCCGCCGTCGTCGAGGGCAAGGCAGTCGCCGTCAAGAACGGCGAGGAGACCGAACAATACGACCGCACCGACGATCCCGTGCGCATGTATCTGCGCGAGATGGGCTCGGTGGAGCTGTTGTCGCGCGAGGGCGAGATCGCCATCGCCAAGCGCATCGAGGCCGGCCGCGAGCTGATGATCGGCGCCTTGTGCGAAAGTCCGCTCACCTTCGAGGCGCTCACCGTGTGGCGCGACGAGCTGAACGAAGGCAAGGTGCTGCTGCGCGACATCATCGACCTCGAAGCCATGTATGGCGGCGGACCGGAAGCCCAGGCCGCCGCCGTCGCCGGCGGCGTGCCGCCGATCCCGGCGCTGCCGCAGATGAACGGCGGCGGCCCGGTCGTGGCGGCGCCCGTCATTGGCGAAGTGAAGAAGCCCGAGCCGCCGCCCGTCGCGGCGCCCAAGCCGGCCGAAGGCGAAGAACTCGATCCCGCCGAAGCCCAAGCCAAGGCCGACGCCGAAGCGGCGGAAGCCGACGATTTCGACGACGAGGGCAATCTGCCGCTGTCCGCGATGGAAGCCGCGCTCAAGCCCCAGGTGCTCGAAACCCTCGACCAGATCGCCAGCCTCTACAAGAAGCTCGGCCGCCTGCAGGACGCCTCGGTGGAAGCAGCGCTAGCGTCCGACGAACTGTCCACCGGCCAAGAGCGCCGCTTCAAGAAGCTGCGCCACGAGACCGTCGACCTGGTGAAGGGCCTCAAGCTCAACAACAACCGCATCGAAGCCCTGGTCGATCAGATGTACGGCATCAATCGCCGGCTGGTCTCGCTCGAAGGGCGCCTCTTGCGGCTGGCCGAAGCGCACGGCGTGACGCGGGAGGATTTCCTCAAGGAGCATTTCGGCAACGAGCTCGATCCCAACTGGACGCGCCGCGTCGGCAGGCTTAGCCGCCAGGGCTGGAAAGATTTCATCGGCGAGGAACGCGACAAGGTTCATCCGCTGCGCGACGAGATTCAGACGCTGGCGCAGGAGATGCGCCAGTCGATCAGCGATTTCCGCCGCATCGTGCAGACGGTGCAGAAGGGCGAGCGCGAAAGTGGCGTCGCCAAGAAGGAAATGATCGAGGCGAATCTTCGCCTCGTCATCTCCATCGCCAAGAAATACACCAACCGCGGCCTGCAGTTCCTCGATCTGATCCAGGAAGGCAACATCGGGCTGATGAAGGCGGTGGACAAATTCGAATACCGCCGCGGCTACAAGTTCTCGACCTATGCGACGTGGTGGATCCGCCAAGCGATCACCCGCTCCATCGCCGACCAGGCGCGCACCATCCGCATCCCCGTGCACATGATCGAGACCATCAACAAGCTGGTGCGCACGTCGCGCCAGATGCTGCACGAGATCGGCCGCGAACCGACGCCGGAGGAACTGGCCGAACGCCTCGCCATGCCGCTCGAAAAAGTGCGCAAGGTGCTGAAGATCGCCAAGGAGCCCATCAGCCTCGAAACGCCCATCGGCGACGAGGAGGATTCCCATCTCGGCGATTTCATCGAGGACAAGAACGCGGTCCTGCCCATCGACGCGGCGATCCAGGCCAATCTGCGCGAGACCACCACGCGCGTGCTAGCGACGCTGACGCCGCGCGAGGAACGCGTGCTGCGCATGCGCTTCGGCATCGGCATGAACACCGACCACACGCTGGAGGAAGTCGGCCAACAATTCTCGGTGACGCGCGAACGCATCCGCCAGATCGAAGCCAAGGCGCTGCGCAAGCTGAAGCATCCGAGCCGGTCGAGGAAGCTGCGCAGCTTCCTCGACAATTGAAAAGGCATACACCATGGCCGAACCCGTGAAGCCGCCCGCAAAGCACGAACGCAAGACGTTCAAGTATCCCAGCGAGGATGAAACCTTCATCCGGCGGTTGGGCAGCGCGCTCCTGGCGCACTGGAGCGAAGTGCCCGACGATCTGCGCCCCAAGATCTTGGCGGAAGCCAACACGGTGTGGGATCGCGAGTACAACGTCCCTCAGCTGGCGCAGAAGCTCGAAATCTTCGTCAAGCGCTATCCCGGCCGGCTGAGTTAGCGCCGCCGCGTCGGCGGGGTTATGATCGCCCGGCGGGACGCAAGACGCGCCCCGCCATGCTCAGGGAGAAGACCCATGGCCAAAGCGGACAATGGCATATACCGCGTGACGGAAATCATCGGCACCAGCAAGACGTCGTGGGAAGACGCCGCAAAGAAAGCGGTCCAGACGGCCGCCAAATCGCTGCACGACCTGCGCATCGCGGAGGTGTCCAAGCTCGACATGAAAGTCGAAGCGGGCAAGGTCGTCGCCTATCGCGCGCGCATCTCGCTCTCCTTCAAATACGCGCCGTAATCCCAACCGTTATCATTTACCTGAGTCCGTCGCGCGTCGTCGCCGCGTTTACCAAGATGACACGATTACGCTGCCGCTCGGGAAGCTTGGGCGCATGATCGAAAAGATGCGCTTGGTGGCGGCATATTCATGTTCGCGTCAGTTTCGGCGGCTATACTGAAACCATGAACAAGACCGTCGGCGAGATGAACCAGGCCGTCGAAGAGGCGGTGAACCGGACCGTGGACCGGGTCAGCGGTCTCTATTCGCGGCACGAACACGCCGCCGACGCCGTCGTCCACGTGCTCGGCATTCTGTTTGCGATCAACGCCAGCCTGTGGCTGTTGTGGCACGTCGCCGGTCTGTCGGCGCTGGTCAGCGTCTCGATCTATTGCGCCGGCCTGTTGGCGATGATCGGTTTTTCCGCGGCCTACAATCTGATGCCCCGCCATCGCCCGTCGAAGAAGGTGCTGCGCCGGTTGGACCACGCGGCGATCTTCATTATGATCGCGGGCACCTATACCCCGCTCGCCGTCAACCGGCTGTCGGAGCCTTGGGGCAACGTCATTCTTGCCGTCATCTGGGCCTCGGCGACGTTCGGCGTGGCGATGAAAGTGCTGTATCCGCGCCGCTTCGAGATCGCCTCCATCGTGCTCTATCTGGTCATGGGCTGGCTGGCGGTGACGATCATCTCTCCGCTGGCGCATTCGCTTGCTACGGCGGATTTCTGGCTTCTGATCGCCGGAGGCCTTGTCTACTCCGCCGGCGTCTTCTTCTACGTCTGCGAGCGCATCCCGTATAATCGCGCGATTTGGCATGCTTTCGTGCTCGCCGCCGTGGTGCTGCAATTTTCCTGCATCTCCGGCGAATTCGCGCGGTAGTTCAGAAAGCGTCCTTGCGGCGCCTGATTTCGGCGAACACCTCCACCGCGTCCGCCGTTTCCAAGTTCAGCGCGGCACGGATTTCCGCCGATGACGTCCTCAGGAACGGGTTCGTCCGCTTCTCCAGGCCGATGCTCGACGGCACCGTCGGCTCGCCTTTCGCGCGCGCCGCCGCGACCGCCCTCATCCGCGCCTGAAGGTCCTTGTTGCCCGGCTCCAGCGTCAGCGCGAAGCGGGCGTTGTTCAGGGTGTATTCGTGCCCGCAATAAACTTGGGTGTCGTCGGGCAGGGTCATCAGCTTGGCGAGGGAGGCGTGCATCATCGCCGGCGTGCCTTCGAACAGCCGCCCGCAGCCCATCGCGAACAGTGTGTCGCCGGTAAAAACGGCGTTCGGAAAGACGAAAGCGATGGCGCCGCGCGTGTGTGCGGGCACCTCAAGGATGCGGACCGGATGCGCCCCGAAGCTCCAGCCCCGGCCCCCTTCGACGCCGACGTCAATGCCCGGGATGCGGTCGCGGTCCTTCTGCGGGCCGACCACGACAGCGCCATGGGTCTGCTTCAGGGCGCCGTTGCCGCCGGTGTGGTCCCAATGATGGTGGGTGTTCAGGATGTGGGTGAGCTGCCGCCCCTTCAAAGCCGTTTCGACCGGCCCCGGTTCCGACGGGTCGACGACGGCGCATACTGCGTCGCCGCTGACCAGATAGGCATAGTTGTCCGCCAGACAGCCGACGGGTTCGATGCGGAGCGGGGCCACGGTTTGCCTCCTGGCGTCCAGCCTATCAGCCCCCACCGATCCGTTGAACCCCGAAGGGCTTCGGCGTACGCCATAGCGATGCAACTCGATGCCGGCAATCTGGTCGATTTCTACGAGTCGGCGAGGGGCCAGGCGGCGCGCCGGATGATAAGCCGCCGCCTCAGCTTGCTGTGGCCGCAGCGCAAGGCCTTGCGCGTTTTGGGCTACGGGTTCGCCGTGCCGTACCTGAAGCCCTTTATGGGCGAGGCCGAGCGGGTGATTGCGATGATGCCGGCGCAGGCCGGGGTGGTGGCGTGGCCGGCGGCGCGCCCGCTCACCGTGCTCGGCGAGGAAGCCGCGCTGCCCTTCGAAGATGCGGTCTTCGACCGGATTCTGGTGGTGCACGGGCTGGAAGGCGCCGAGGCGGCGCGCCTCCTGCTCAGGCAGCTTTGGCGCGTGCTGGCGCCCGAAGGACGGCTTCTGATCGTCGCGCCCAATCGCGCCAGCCTGTGGGCGCAGGTGGAGGCCTCGCCGTTTGCCCGCGGCCGGCCGTTCCACAAGAGCGAACTCGATGCGCTGCTGCGCGATACGCTGTTCGAGCCGCTGCAATGGGACCGCGCGCTCTACATGCCGCCGTTCGGTGGCCGCAAGCTGGCGCGGATGAGCGCGGGATGGGAGCGGCTGGGGCGGCGCCTCCTGCCGGGGGTGGCCGGCGTGCATCTGGTCGAAGCGGGCAAGTCTCTTTACGGCCTGGCCAAGCCGGGAAAATTCAAGCGCGCCGAACCGGCGCTGGCGCGCGCCTAGCTAGAGCGCCCGCAAGAGAAAAATCGCGCCTTCGGCAAAGATGTTGGGACTCCAAGCTTCGGCGCGCATCGCACGCGTGCGGCCGTTTTCGCGGAGCGCCAGGGCGTGCTCGATCGTGGCGCCCGCTTGGCCCGCCAGCGCCGCGAAATCGGCGATGGTGCACAGATGGATGTTGGGCGTGTCGTACCATTCGAAACCCAGCGCTTTGGTGCGCGGCATGCGTCCGCGCGCGAGGAGGCTGAGCCGCACCCGCCAATGCCCGAAATTCGGCAGAGATACGGCGGTACGCCGGCCGATGCGCAACAGATTGGCGAGCACGGTCTTGGGATTGCGCGTCGCCTGGATCGTCTGGCTCAGGATCACGACATCGAAGACCTGCGAGGGATACTCGGCCAAATCGGTGTCGGCGTCGCCCTGGATGACGGCCAGCCCGCGCGCCACGCAGGCGTTGACGTTCTGCTGCGAGAGCTCCAGGCCGCGGCCATCAACATTCTTGGTGGTCTTCAGATGTTCGAGCAGCGCGCCGTCGCCGCAGCCGACGTCGAGCACGCGCGCGCCCTGCGGGATCATCTCGGCGATGGCGGCCAGATCGGGACGCAGGGCGGTCATCGCGCCACGCCGAGATTGGCGGCCACGGAATTCAGGAAGCCGCGCACCGTCGCAAACATTTCCGGCTCGTCCAGCAGGAAGGCATCGTGGCCGCGGTCGGTTTCGATCTCCACGAAGCTGACGGTCGCCGCCGCGGCGTTGAGCGCATGGGCGATGCGCTTGTTCTCGACCGTCGGGAACAACCAGTCGCTGGTGAAGGAGATGATGCAGAAGCGCGTCTTGCAGCCGCGAAACGCTTCCGCCAGCACCCCGCCGTGGTCGGCGGCGAGGTCGAAATAGTCCATGGCGCGGGTGATGTAGAGATAGGAATTGGCGTCGAAACGGTCGACGAAGGTCAAGCCCTGGTGGTGCAGATAGGATTCCACCTGGAAGTCCGGCTCGAAGGCGAAGGAAATGCCGCCCGGATTCTGCAGGGTCCTGCCGAATTTGCGCTGCAGGGCGGCTTCCGAAAGATAGGTGATGTGCGCGGCCATGCGCGCGACGGCCAAACCCTTCGAAGGCTGCCTGCCGTTGAGATGGTAGGCGCCGCCGTGCCAGTCGGGATCGGCCATGATCGCCTGGCGGCCGACTTCGTGGAAGGCGATGTTCTGCGCGGAGTGCTTGGCGGCGCAGGCGATGGGCACGGCGGACACCACGCGTTGGGGATAGCTCGCGGCCCATTGCAGGGTTTGCATCCCGCCCATCGAGCCGCCGGTGACGCACAAAAGCTTTTCGATGCCGAGCGCGTCGAGCAGCATAGCCTGGGCGCGCACCATGTCGCGCACGGTGACCAACGGAAAAGTCAGCCCGTAAGGTTGGCCCGACGCCGGATCGATTTCCGCCGGCCCGCTCGAGCCCATGCAGCCGCCGACGACGTTGGCGCAGATGACGAAGAAGCGGTCGGTGTCGATGGGCTTGCCCGGCCCGACCATGGTATCCCACCAGCCCGGCTTGGCCGTCACCGGATGGGCGCTGGCCGCGAACTGGTCGCCCGTCAGCGCATGGCAGATCAGCACCGCATTGGAGCGCTCGGCGTTCAGCCGGCCATAGGTCATATAGGCCGCCGTCCAGGACTCCAGGGTGCGTCCGCAGTCCAGCGTCAGCGCGCGGTCGGGCCCGAAGTGGACCGCTTGGCCTTTTTCCGCGTCCGGCGCCGTCAGCGGCCGCAGGAATTTTGGAGCCATAGTTGAGACCTTTCGCAGCGGCCATCCCGGCCGGGAAGGCGCGTTTGCTACGGCTGCGGCCAGGCCCTGTCAACGAACGCTTGTGTCGCTTTGATTTTGCGCCCGGCGGGCTTTATCAAGACTGCCCCTTGGAAAAGCGACTTTCACCAGGGTCGATCGGAGCGGGATCATGGCAGGAGAACGAGGCATGTCACCGAAGCCCAAACCCGGCGTGCTCGATATTGCGCCCTATGTCGGCGGACGGGCTTGCGTGGCCGGCGTGGCGGCTCCCGTCAAGCTGTCTTCCAACGAGTCGGCGCTGGGGCCGAGCCCGCTGGCGCTTGCCGCCTATGCGCAGGCCGCCAAGGGTGTGGGGATATATCCCGAAGGCAGCGCCCAGATTCTGCGCGAGGCCATCGGCGCCACTTACGGCCTGGACGCCTCGCGGATCGTCTGCGGCAACGGCTCGGACGAGCTTCTCCACTTGCTTGCGCTCGCCTATTTGCGCCCGGGCGACGAGGTGATGTTCACCAAGCACGCCTTTCTCGTCTATCGCATCGCGACTTTGGCGAGCAGCGCGGTGCCGGTCGAGGTGCCGGAGAAGAACCTGCGCGCCGACGTGGACGCCATGCTGGCGCGGGTGACGGAAAAGACCAGGCTGGTCTATCTCGCCAACCCCAACAATCCGACCGGATCCTATCTGCCGCATGACGAAGTGCGCCGCCTGCACGCCGGCCTTAAGCCCGAAACGCTGCTGGTGATCGATGCGGCTTATGCGGAATACGTCCGCTGCAACGATTACGAACCGGGAATCGAGATGGTGGCCAGCTTCCCCAATGTCGTAATGACCCGCACCTTCTCCAAGGTCTACGCGCTTGCGGGGCTTCGCATCGGCTGGGCCTATTGTCCGGCGGCGGTCGCCGATGTGCTCAACCGGGTGCGCGGCCCGTTCAACGTTTCGGTTCCCTCCCAGTGCGCCGGCGCGGCGGCGCTCAAGGATCGCGGCCATGTCGAGCGTTCGGTCGCGCATAACGAACATTGGCGGGCCTGGTTGACGGATGCCATCCGCGCCGCCGGCCTTCGGGCCGACGACAGCGTCGGCAATTTCGTCCTCATCCATTTTCCGCAGACCAAGGGCAGGACCGCCGCGGACGCCGACCGCTTCCTGTGCGAGCATGGGCTGATCCTGCGCCCCGTCGGCAATTACGATTTGCCCGACTGCCTTCGGCTCACCGTGGGAGACGAAGACGCCAACCGCAAGGTTGCCGCTGTGCTGGGCGAATTCATGGCGCGGCCATGACCGCGATTTTCGAGAAAGTCGCGTTGCTCGGCGTCGGCTTGATCGGTTCCTCGATGGCCCATGCGATGCGCCGCGCCGCTGTCGCCTCGCACATCGCCGGATACAGCCGTCGCGCCGAAACGCTGGAGCGGGCGCGCCGGCTGGGCTTCGCGGATTCGCTGCACGGCGATGCCGCGTCCTGCGTGCGCGATGCCGACCTCGTGGTGCTGGCGACGCCCGTGGGGAGCTATGCAACGCTGGCCGGGCAGATCGCCCCGTCTCTGAAACGGGGCGCGATTCTGAGCGACGTCGGCTCGGTCAAGAGCGCGGTCATCCGCGATGTCGGTCCGTACGTGCCCGAAGGCGTGCATTTCATTCCCGCCCATCCGATCGCCGGCACCGAACAGTCCGGTCCCGAAGCGGGCTTCGCCGAGTTGTTCGACGGGCGCTGGTGCGTCCTGACGCCGCCGCCCGGAACCGACGCGGCGGCGCTGGAGCGGCTCAAGAGCTTCTGGCGCGCCCTCGGCAGCGAGGTGGAGGTGATGGACGCGCGCCATCACGATCTGGTGCTGGCGATCACGTCGCATCTGCCCCATCTGATCGCCTACAACATCGTCGGCACGGCGGACGATCTGCAGACCGTCACCCAGGGCGAAGTCATCAAATATTCCGCCGGCGGCTTTCGCGATTTCACCCGCATCGCGGCCTCCGATCCGACCATGTGGCGCGATGTCTTCCTCAACAACCGCGAGGCGGTGCTCGAAGTGCTGGGCCGCTTCAGCGAGGATTTGAGCGCGCTTCAGCGCGCCATCCGCTGGGGCGACGGCGACGCGCTGTTCAACCTGTTCACCCGCACGCGCGCGATTAGGCGCTCCATCGTCGATGCGGGACAGGATACGGCGGCGCCGAACTTCGGCCGCGGGAAGCAAAAGGATCAGTGACCGTCGCCGCAGGCGGCGTCTGTCAAGCTAGACACTTCGGACAGTTTTTCCGCAGGCGTATTTGCGAATGTCGTTTGCAGTCGCGACGCCCAACCTGACTGACCAGCGGGCGACTCGAACTGGAGTACCACGATGGCGGCTGTGCCACGCGTGGAGCGCCAATGGGCGATCGCCGCCCCCCAGTCCTGACGACCTGCCAGAAATGCCGCCAATGCCCGGGCTTTCGTTATCGTGCCCGTGAGTTCACCGCTGACCGGCTTGTCGCCGAGCTCTGGACAGCTTCCCCGCGAGGGCCTCGCACCGTCCGCCGTGACGATGAAATCAAGCCCATCGTGTCCATCATGCCTGATATGGAATTGCAGCCGCTGCGCCGTGAAGTCTCGCGAGCCGAACCCTACCAGATCGAGGTCGAAGCGCGCCAGCCCGCCGCCGTCCCGGATCGCGCTGGCATGCAGGCTGCCCACGGCGAAGGCCAGCGTGCGTTTGCTGCCGTCGTCTTTCGTCCAGCTCAGGTCCTGCTTTCCCGCCGCTTCGAAGATGGTTTCGTCGCGGCCATAGGTGAGCGAATGCATGGCGAATTCTTCCGGCCGCCATTGCGTCGGGCCGTGCGGGGTATCGACGCGGAAGGAGGCGCCGCGGAACACCGTATCCAGGCTGAAGGGAAATCCGGTGATACTGCGCGACGCGAACCGCATGGTCACGCCGGGTACGATCTGATGCCCATTCATCGCCTGCAAGCGCGCCGACAGAGCGGACGCGGCGATCCACCAATGCACGCCGACACCCAGCGCGATGGCGAGGAACAGGCCGAAGGGGGCGTAGAGGAAGAACCGGCTGGAATACTTCATGCGGAACTATTCTACCCGCCTTAACTGCATTTCGAATAGCCGCACGACAGGCAGGAATCGCAGCCTTCGAGCTTGACGAAGCTGGGCGAGGAGCAGCGCGGGCACAGCCTGGCGGGCGCGCCTTCCGCCGCCACCGCGACGGCGCGCCTTTGTTCCTCGGTGTCGCCGCGCCGCGCGATGAAGCCGATGGCGATCATGTGGCGTTCGACCACTTCGCCGATGGCGGCCAAGAGCGAGGGGACATAATGGCCCTCCATCCATTGCCCGCCGCGCGGATCGAACACCGCTTTCAACTCGTCCACGACGAAGGAGACGTCGCCGCCGCGGCGGAACACCGCCGAGATCATGCGCGTCAGCGCCACCGTCCAGGCATAGGCCTCCATGTTCTTGGAGTTGATGAACACCTCGAAGGGCCGCCTGCGGCCGTCCTTCTCCACGTCGTTGATGGTGATGTAGAAGGCGTGGTCGGCGTCCAGCCATTTGATCTTGTAGGTCTGGCCGAGCAGCACGTCCGGGCGGTCGAGCGGCTTGGTCATGTAGACGATGCCGCCGGATTCGCGCGGCGGCGGCAGTTCCAGCGGCAGCGGCGGCTCTTCGCTGTCGTCGGGCGCGGCCGTCGCGGGCGCGGCGAGCACCGCTGCGGTCACCGCGTTCGGGCGATAGGTGGTGCAGCCCTTGCAGCCGAGTTCGTAGGCCTTCGCGTAGACGTCCTTGAAGGCTTCGAAGGAGATGGTCGCCGGCACGTTGATGGTCTTGGAGATCGAGCTGTCGATGTATTTCTGCGCCGCCGCCTGCACCGCCAGGTGATCCTCCGGCGCCAGGGTCTGGGCGCTGACGAAGTAGTCGGGCAGCGCCGTGGCTTCGCCGAAGCGGGTGCGGAACGCTTCCACGGCATAATCGCTGACGGTTTCCTCGCGCTGCGTGCCGTCGGGCAACAGCACGCGGCGGCTGTAGGTGGTGGCGAACACCGGCTCGATTCCGCTCGACACGTTGCCGGCGAACAAGGAGATCGTCCCGGTCGGCGCGATAGAGGTGAGAAGGCCGTTGCGGATGCCGTGTTCGGCGATGGCGGCGCGGATGTCGTCGGGCAGGGTGCGGATGAAAGGCCGCGACAGATACTCCTCCGCATCGAACAGCGCGAAGGCGCCCTTTTCGCGCGCCAGTTCCGCCGAGGCGCGGTAGGCGGCTTCGCTCAAGGCCGCCAGCCAGGATTCGATCAGCAGCAGACTTTGCGGTGAGCCGTATGCCGTGCGGCAGAAGATCAGCGCGTCGGCAAGCCCGGTGACGCCCAGCCCGATGCGCCGCTTGGCGAAGGCTTCGGCGCGTTGCGCCTCCAGCGGAAAGCGCGAGACGTCGATGGCGTTGTCGAGGAGGCGCACGGCGGTGCGCGTCAAGGCGGCGAGCGCGGCCAGATCGATCTCGGCATTCTCTTCGAACGGGTTTTTCACCAGCTTCGCCAGGTTGATCGAACCCAGCAAACAGGCGCCATAAGGCGGCAACGGCTGTTCGCCGCAAGGATTGGTCGCGCGGATCGTTTCGCAATAGGCGAGGTTGTTCTGCCGGTTGATGCGGTCGATGAAGATGACGCCGGGTTCCGCATAATCGTAGGTCGAGCGCATGATGCGGTCCCACAGCTCGCGGGCGCGCAAGGTCTTGGCGGCGCGTCCGCCGAAGGCGAGCTGCCAGGCAGCGTCTTCCTTCACCGCCGCCATGAAGCGGTCGGACGCCAGCACCGACAGGTTGAACATCGACAGCCGGCCGGGCTTGCGCTTGGCCTCGATGAATTCCTCGATGTCGGGATGATCGCAGGAAAGAGTGGCCATCATCGCGCCGCGGCGGCTGCCGGCGCTCATAATGGTGCGGCACATGGCGTCCCACACGTCCATGAACGAGACCGGGCCCGACGCGTCCGCGCCCACGCCTTCCACGGCCGCGCCCTTGGGCCTCAGCGTCGAGAAGTCGTAGCCGATGCCGCCGCCTTGCTGCAGCGTCAGCGCCGCTTCGCGCAGATGTGAGAAGATGCCGTCCATCGAATCGGGGATGGTGCCCATGACGAAGCAGTTGAAGAGCGTGACGCTGCGCCCGGTGCCAGCTCCCGCTAGGATTCGCCCCGCCGGCAGGAAGCGGTAGCCGGCCAGCGCCCGGGCGAATTCCAGGGCATGGTCGCGGCGCCTCTCGGGCGCTTCCGCCTGAGCCGCCGCCAGCGCCACGCGGGCCCAACTCGCCGCCACGTCGCCGTCCACGGGCGTGCCGTCACCCCGCTTGAAGCGGTATTTCATGTCCCAGATCTGGTGGGCGATGTCGCTCATGGCTCCAATCTAACACCGGGCGGTTGACCGGGAGTTGTGACCACCCGGGATCATATATTTTGTTCCTGTAATGTTCCATTGATTTCAGGCGGCTTCCAGCCGCCGCTTTCGGCCTTCGGCGATAAGCCGCGCCGTCGCCGCTTCCGTGCATTCCTCGAGCGTGCGCATGAATTCCGCGCGTTTCAGTCCGGCCGGGATGGCGGGCAGGAATTCGATGACGATGCGCCCGCGCTTTTTCAGGAAGCCGGTCCAGAACAGCCCCGAGTTGAGCGCCACCGGCACGCACGGCACCTGGAGCTGGTTGTAGAGGCCGGCGGCGCCCGGCTTGTAGTCGGGAGCGCTGCCCGGTTTCTTGCGCGTGCCCTCCGGGAAGATGAGGATGCTGCGCCTGTCGCCGATGGCTAGGCGCGCTGCCTGTGCCATCTGGCGCAGGGCGCTGGCGTGTCCGCCGCGGTCGATGGCGATGACGCCGGCCTTTTGTAGGTACCAGCCGTAGAAGGGAACGCGCAGCAGCTCGCGTTTGACCACGACGGCGGGATCGTAAAGCAGCAGATACAGCGCCACCGTATCCCACATGCTCATATGCTTGGCGGCGACCAGTACGGCCTGTGTGGGAATTTCTCCGCGCACTTCGAAGTCGAGACCCGCCAGGATTTTGAGGCCCCAGAGCGTCGCTTCGCTCCAGCGCCGCGACGCCCACACCGTAACCCGCCGCGGCAGCAGCAGCGCCGGCAGGGCGGCGATATGGATCGCCGCCGACACGGCGGCGAACCACAGGAAAAACAACACGGATCGCAATAAGGTCATGGTCCGGTCACGAGGCGCGGCGAGGCTCGTGGCGCTGCACGCTGCGGTCGAGACCGCGGGGCTGGCGGCCGAGCGCCGTCAGCGCCGTCGCGACCAGGAATTTCGCATATTCGCCGTGCAGCACGCGCAAGGCGCGCGCATCGTGCCACCAGCCGTTCAGATCGATGCTCACCGGATCGACGGGATAGGGAACGATCGTCATTTCCGGCATGGCGCCGTGGAACTCGGAAAGGCTTCTGGGCATGTGGTAACGCGCCGTGACGATGAGAAGACTGCGGTAATGGTGGAAGCGCGCCCAGGCGGCCGCTTCGCGGGCGTTGCCGTAGGTGTCTTCGGCCGCATAGCCCAGATCGGCGCAGCAGTCGAAGCGGGCCCCGCCATGGGCGAGCTTCTTGAGTTCGGCTTTGGTTGTCTCGGGGTTCACCCCCGAGATCAGCAGCCTTTGACCGACGCCCGCGTCGAACAAGGCGACGGCCGCGTCCAGCCGCGCGTCGCCACCGGTCAGAGCGACGACGCCTTGGACGCGATGCAGATCGTCATGCGGCGTTTTCGGCAGGCTGGCCACGAAGATGACGAAGCCCGCGAGATAAAGGCCGACGGCGGCGATGACGATCCGTTTCAGCAAGGCGGCGATCCTTCGTATCCGCAGCCAATTTAGAGGAATGCGGGCCGATTCGCATCTTGCGGCGCAAAGGCTGAAAAAACCGCGAAAGTCCTTCGTTCCGCTTAGAAAATATGCCGCAGCGCCGCCAGGACGGACAGCCGGGCGGTGACCAGCGCGATCACTCCGGCCGCCGCGGGAACGGCAAGCAGCCAGGGCAATTCCATCGGCTGGAGCGCCAGGGGAGGCAGGAAGGGCACGGCTTCGACGCCGGCGAATTGCAGCCCGCCGGCGCCGAGGAAGAAGACGGCGGCCAGAGCGGCACCGGCCGCCGCCGCCATCAGCGCCGCGCGGAAGTAATGCCACTCGAAGGCGCCGGCAATGAACCCGCCATGAGCGCCCATGCGATGCAGCAGCGTCACCATCTCGGAATGGGCCTCCAGGCCGGCGCGGGTCGCAAAGGCCACGGTCGCCGCCGTCGCCACCGCGATCAACAGCAGAATGCCGTAGGCGGTTAGGACGACGGATTGCGCCAGATCGCGCAGCCGCGCGATCCAATGGCTGTGATCGTCCAGCAGCGAATCGGGGGCTGCCTGTTTCAGCCGGTCCGCCAATCCCTTCACATCGACGTCCGCGCCGGGCACGACCTCGGCGTCGATCAGTTGCGGCAGCGGCAGTTCCGCGATCATGTTGCCCTGGCCGAGCCAGGGCTGCACCAGCTTCAATTTGTCGCCCTCGGACAGCGGCGCGGCGTGGGCTATGCCCGCCGTCGCGCGCAGAACCTTGAGCGCCGCGTCGGTTTCGCGCCGCAAGCCTTCGTTCACCGGGCCCTGGGCGGGGGGCAGGATTTGCACCGTCACCTTCCCCGCCAAGCCGGCGCGCCAGCCCACGGCGGTGCGTTCGGCGACCAGGGAGGCGCCCAGCGCCAGCGCCGCCAGGAAGGCCATGACCGCGATCACCACGTCGAGCGGCGCGGCGCCTTTGTCACGCGGCATGATTCGATCGGCGGCGTTCATGGGTGCGCCGCCCTCAGTTCGACCAGTCGGCCGTCCACCAGCCGCATTTCGCGGGCGCGCGTCTTTTCCATCAGCGCGCGGTCGTGCGTGGCGATCAGGACCGTGGTGCCCAGCCGGTTCAGTTCGGCGAAAAGCCGGATCAGGCGCGCCCCGATCTCGGAATCGACGTTGCCGGTGGGCTCGTCGGCGATCAGCAGATCGGGTTTGGCGACGACCGCGCGCGCGATGGCGACGCGCTGTTGCTCTCCGCCCGACAGGGTGGGCGGTTTGGCATTCAGGCGGTCGCCGAGTCCCACCCAGGCGAGGAGTTCCTGGACGTCGTGGGCGTAGTCGGATTTCCGTCCCCCCGCGATGCGCAAGGGCAAGGCGACGTTGTCGAAGGCGGAGAGATGGTCGAGCAGGCGGAAATCCTGGAACACGACACCGATCCGGCGGCGCAAGGCCGGAAAGGCGCTGCGCTTGGCGGTCGCCAGATCGTGTCCGAACAAGGTGATCAGCCCGCGCGACGGCGGTTCGGCAATATCGATCAGTTTCAGCAACGTCGTCTTGCCGGCGCCGGAAAGTCCGGTCAGGAAGGTGAACGAGCCGGCTTCGAGCACGAAGGTCACGTCGCGCAGGACTTCCGGCCCGGCGCTGTAACGCATCCCGACATTTTCGAAACGAACCATGGCGGCGGACCATAAAGCATTTTTTTGGAAAGTGTGGAGCGGCGTTGCGCCTTATTTAGGCGATCGGCGCACAAAATACGCCTCTGCTGCGCGTGTGCACGGTTGCGGGAACCAGCCTTGCCTGCGCCACCGTTGACGCCTATTTTCGCCCTGGGACCTGAACGCCGCCGGGATGATTCTAACCTGTCCAGCTTGCTCCACGCGCTATCAGGCCGATGAGAGCAAATTTCCCCCCGCAGGGCGCAGCGTGCGTTGCGCCAAGTGCAGCCATGTGTGGCATCAGTCGGCGCCGGAACCCGAGACCGAAGCGGAAGCGGCGGTCGCCGCCGCGGAGCCGGTTTCTCCGCCGAGAACCTTCGAGGCCGCACCGCGCCCGCAAGCCTATGCGCCGCCGCCCTCGTTCGCGGCCGCTCCGCCGCAGCAGGCGGCGGAACGCACCTTCCGCATGCCGAAGGGTCTGCTTCTGGGAGCGGGCTGGGCCGGGCTTGCCGCCGCCGTCGTTCTGATCGTCTGGACGGCGGCCGTCTACCGGCAGGAGGTCGTGGCCAAATGGCCGCAATTCGCCTCGCTCTATTCCACCTTCGGTGTGAAGGTCAGCGCCAGCGGGCTGGACATCGTCGATCTGAAGTTTCACGAGGAGAGCGAAGACGGTCAGGCCGTGCTGGTGGTGACGGGCAAGCTGGTGAACATCAGCCGGCGCGAAATGCCGGTGCCGCAGATCCGCGTGGCGCTCACCGACGAGGACAAGCGCGAGCTGTACCATTGGACCTTCGTGCCGTCCGTGATCACGCTGCGCCCGGGCCAGACCACGCCGTTCGTCACCCGTCTTTCGAGCCCGCCGGCGGCCACGCGGCATCTCGACGCGCGATTTGCCAAAACCGGCGAGTGAAAGATGGATCGCGAGATTCTATTTTCAGAGAGCCTGATCGCCGAACGCGTCAAGGCCATGGCGCAACGGATCGCCGCCGCGCCGGTCAAGCCGCAGGTCGCTTCGCCGATCCTGGTGGGGGCGTACGTGTTCGCCGCCGACCTGTTGCGGGCGCTGGCCCATGAAGGGATTTCCTTGCCGACGGAGTTTCTTTGGCTGCGAAGCTATGTCGGGCGCACGGCCACCAAGGGCATATCGGTGCTGGTCGGCCCCAACGAGAACTTCCGCGACAAGAACGTGCTGGTGATCGACGGCGTGCTCGATGGCGGCCACACCATCCGCCGGGCGCGCGAGCTGGCGCTCGAATATGGCGCTAGGTCGGTGCAGTCGGTGGTGATGGTGGACAAATTGCGCCCGGACGCGGTGGCGAAGGCCGACTATGCGGCGTTCACCAGGGTGGCGGATTTCATCGTCGGGTACGGCATGGACGATGCGGGCGCCGACCGTGCGCTGCCTTACATCGCCAAGGCGGGTTTGCTCTAAAGCGCGATCCGGCGAAGCGGCTCATGGCGGCAGCGTA
Organism: Alphaproteobacteria bacterium; assembly: GCA_028871795.1. GTDB lineage: Bacteria > Pseudomonadota > Alphaproteobacteria > Micropepsales > Micropepsaceae > Rhizomicrobium. The sequence continues at coordinate 122,348 of JAGWMG010000001.1, forward strand.
TGAACGCGGTTCGCCGTAAAGGTCGCGCGAAAATCAAGGAAATCAAAACTGCTTCAGCAGACGGTCGATGTAGTCGAGTTCCTCTTTCGGCCGCCCGTGTTGGCCGGCGCGCTTGCGCAGCTCGTTGAGAATATCCCGCGCCCGCTGCAGCACCGAGGCGTCCGGTATCCTGAGATTGCCGCCGGACCCCAGACCGCCGTTGCCCGCCGCCCGCCCGAACGGATCCTGGCCGCCGCGCTGCCCTTTTCCGTCCGCCGCGTTCGCCATCGCTTCGGCGCCCTGACGCAGCGCCTCGAGAATGTTCTTTTGCAGCGTTCCGGCGCGGGGAAGATCGCCCATGTCGAGCGCCTGCGCGGCGTCGCCCATCATTTTCTCGGCCCGCCGCAGGTCGCTCTGCGAAGGATTCTTCCCGCCTTTTTTCAGCATGGAATCGAGATCGCTCTGCAACTGGCCCTGCTGGCGCGACAGGCCTTTGGCGCCGCCGTCCTTGGGGTCGCCCGTGCCCTGGCTCTGGCGGAACGTCTTGTCCAGCAGCATGCGCTGCCTGCCCATCAACTCGCTCAGGTCGCGCAGCGCCTGATCGCCGGCCGACGCTCCGCCGCCGGGACCGCCCGCGCCGTCGGCGACCTGCAGATTCTCGATCAGTTCCTGCAAGAAGGCGAGCAGTTGCATCGCTCTGGCGCGGTCTCCGCTTTGCGCTAGTTCCCCGATGGCCTTGAGCAAGGCGGCGAGATCGTCGGCGCCGAGGACCTTCGCGTTTGCATCGCCCGGCGCGTTGTTTTGCGCCCCGTTCTGGGCCAGCGCCTGAAGGTAACGCTGCAGCAGCTCCTGATAGCGGTTCAGCAGGGCGTCGATGTCGCTTTGCGGTGCGCCTTGGGCCATCATCTGGGACAGCATCTGCTGCATACGGCGCAGTTGTTCGGCCATGGTGAGCATGCCGCCCTGCTCCAGGCCGACGGCGGTCCGCCACAGCAATTCCTCGATGCGTTCGATGTCCTGGCGGTCTTTGGCGTATTTCAGTCCCCAATAGGTAGCGCGCAAGGCGAGGTAGGCGCCCGGCGTTTGGGCGTAGAACTTGTCCGGCGCCAGCGTCAGCGCGTCGAGCGTGCGCAGCACGCGCCCGCGCGCGCCATCGCCCTGGGTGGCGAGATTTTGCCGCTGTTCGACCAAGGCGCGTGCCAAGGGGTCGGTGAAGATGCGCTGCGGCAGCCTGAAGGCGACGGTGTTGCTGGCCGCCGTCTGCCCCGCGGCGTCGGTGGCCTCGAGCGTGATGTCGACGTCGAGCCCGGCATAAGGATGCTCGGTGAGATCGCGGAAGACGGTCTGCGACACCGATTTCGCGGCGCCGCCCGGCGCTTGCAGGTCGAGAACGATGGGTTCGCCCTTGCGTCCGCGCGGACGGATGATGGCGCGCGCGGCGGCGACGCCGTAATCGTCGCGGGCGCGATAGGAGAGCTTGAGGGCCTGGCGGTCGGTGGCGGCGGGCAGTTCGGCGAAGGCGATCGACGGTTTCAGGTCGGGGATGACGGCGATTTTCCAGCTGCCGATCGTATGGCCGTCCGCCCGCACGCGGACATGGGCGCCCGCGGACAGTACGCCGCTGGCCGCATATTCGCCATCGCCGCCTTCGAAACGCACGCCGTCGAGCGTGATCGACGGCGAATGGTCGGTGCCGTGCACCCTGAGATTCAAAGTCGATCCTTGCGGCACGGCAATCGTGTGCGGTCCGTCTTTGGCGAGATAGATCGGCGCTTCGCCGGTGTAGATCGGCGGATCGATCCAGGCGTCCAGCATGGAGGCGGAGCCGGCCGCAGGCCCCAAGGCGCCGGCAAGCCTTTGGGGCCAGTCGGAGCCGGCGGCGAGCGCGCCGAGCAGGATCAGGACCAGAACCGCGAAACGCAGGGCGCGCGGATCGCGTCGCGGCAGATCGGAGCGCGGCCACGGCAGGCGAATGCGGCCGAGCGTGCGCAGTCGCAGGCGCAGATGGGCGAGCCATAATTCCCGGGCATAAGGATCGTCGGCTCCGGCGGCCAAAGCGTCGTGGGCCTCGGAAATGGGGCGATGGGGGAGGAAACTGTCGCGTTCGAGCCGCCTTGCGGCGTCTTCCCAGCGCGGCCAGGCGAAGCGCGTCAGGTTGAAATAGAGACTGAGACCGACGGCGGTGACCAAACAGGCCAGCACCAGCGCGTGCACGATCCACGGCAGCGGCGCGAAGGCGTCGAACAGCGCCGCGGCCAGGCCCAGCCCGGCGATGCCGCTGGCCGGCCACAGCAGAGGCCACAACCGTTCCCAGATGAGAACCGCGCGGGCGGCAAAGACGGCCCGCTCGATGCGGCTAGACCGCGAGCCAGTTCGGAATTCGGTCGGTTGCGAGTAGCGCGTCATCGTCCATTCGCGGCCGCACCACGGCCCATTGTGCGCCCTTCACCAGGATTTCCGGGGCGGGCGGGCGGGCATTGTAGGCCGACGACATCACCGCGCCATAGGCGCCTGCGGTCAAAATCGCCACCAAGTCGCCGTCTTTCAACCGCGCCATGTCGCGGTCGGCGGCGAAAATGTCCGAGGTTTCGCAGATCGGGCCGACCACGTCGTAACGGGCGCGCAGGGCGTGCGGGCCGGCTTCCTCGACCGGCACGATGTCGTGATGGGCGTCGTAGAGCGCGGGGCGCACCAGATCGTTCATGCCCGCGTCGAGGATCAGGAACTGCTTGCGCTCGCCTTTCTTGACATAGATGACGCGCGCCACCAGCACCCCGGCGTTGGCGGCGATGAACCGTCCCGGTTCCAGGATCAGCCGCGCGTTCAACCCTTTGGTGAGCTTCGCCGCCATGGCCCCGTAGACGGCGGGGTCGGGCGGCGGCGTGTTGTCGATGTGGTAGGGCACGCCCAGCCCGCCACCCAGATCGATCCGTGCGATGGCGTGCCCGTCGCGGCGCAGCACGCCCACGAAATCGGCCAGGCGCTGGAAGGCCTCCTCGAACGGCTCGAGCGAGGTGATCTGGCTGCCGATATGGACGTCGACGCCGACGATCTCGACGTTCTTCAGCGTCGCCGCCAGGCCATAGGCTTCGCGCACGCGGCTCCAGGGAATGCCGAATTTGGTCTCCGCGTGTCCGGTGGAGATTTTCGCGTGCGTCCTGGCATCGACGTCGGGATTGATGCGGAAGGCGATGGGCGCGCGTTGGCCCAGCGATCGCGCCGCCGCGTCGAGCGCCAGGAGTTCGGCTTCGCTTTCGAGGTTGAACTGGTAGATGCCCGCCGCCAGCGCCGCCGTCATCTCGGCTGTGGTCTTGCCGACGCCGGAGAAGACGATTTTCCCGCCGGGAATGCCGGCGGCCAGCGCCTTCTTCAGCTCGCCGCCGGAGACCACGTCCGCTCCGGCGCCGAGATTGCCCAGCGTTCTCAGGACCGCGAGATTGCCGTTGGCCTTGACCGAGAACGCCACCAGCGAACCTTCGGGAAGCGCGCCGGCGAAAACGCGGTAGTGGCGTTCCAGCGTCGCCGCCGAATAGCAATAGAACGGCGTGCCGACGCTTGCCGCCACATCGGAAAGGCCGACGTCCTCGGCGTGGAGCCGGCCGTTCCTGTACGAAAAATGATTCATCGGCCGAGCGGCGACGGCGGCCTGGAGGGATCCTTCTCGCCCTTTTGCGCGGGATGGCCGTCGGGCTTGACCAGGTCGTTCTTCACGCCGCAGCCCGAAGCGGACAACAGGAACGCCAAAGCGAGCGCCAGACGCAGTGCGATTCTCATTTCAATTTCTCTCCCCAGAAGACGAGCTGCTCGCGCACGCGCGCGGGCGCGGTGCCGCCCAGGCTCATGCGCGACGCCACCGACGCCTCCAGGCTCAGCACCGAAAACACCTCGTCGGTGACGGCCGGCTCCAGCTTGCGCATTTCCTCGAGCGGCAGCTTGTCGAGGGCGACCTTCATTTCCTCGGCGCGCTTGACGATGGCGCCGGCGATATGGTGCGCCTCGCGGAACGGCTTTTTCAGCACGCGCACCAGCCAATCGGCGAGATCGGTTGCGGTGGGATAGCCCGCCCCTGCCGCGGCCCGCATGGCGCCGGCATCGGCTTGCAAGTCGGCGATCATCGCCGCCATCGCGGCCAGCGAAAGCTCCAGCGTGTCGGCGGCGTCGAAGACGCGCTCCTTGTCTTCCTGCAGATCGCTGCCATAGGCGAGCACCAGGCCCTTGACCACCGTCGCCAGCGCCACGAAGTCGCCCAGCACGCGACCCGTCTTGCCGCGGATCAGCTCCGCCGCGTCGGGATTGCGCTTCTGCGGCATGATCGAGGAGCCGGTGGTGAAGGCATCCGACAGGCGCACGAATCCGAACTGGGGCGAACTCCATTGCACGATCTCGCCGGCAAGTTTCGACAGATGCGTCGCCGAGATCGCCGCCGCCGCCAGATATTCGAGCGCGAAGTCGCGCGCCGAAACGGCGTCGAGCGAATTGCGCATCGGCCGCGCGAAGCCCAGCGTCCTTGCCGTCACTTCGCGGTCGATGGCGAACGAGGTGCCCGCCAGGGCCGCGGCCCCCAGAGGGCATTCGTTCAGCCGCTTGCGCGCGTCGGCGAAGCGGGCGCGGTCGCGCTCGAACATTTCCACATAGGCCAGGCAGTGGTGGCCGAAGGTTACCGGCTGGGCGCTTTGCATGTGCGTGAAGCCGGGCATGATGGTGGCGGCATGGCTTTGCGCCTGCGTGAGCAGCGCGCCCTGCAGTGCCTTCAAGCCCGCTTCGGCGCGCTCGCAGGCTTGGCGGATCCACAATCGCAAATCGGTCGCCACCTGGTCGTTGCGCGAACGTGCCGTGTGCAGCCGTCCCGCCGCCTCCCCGACGATTTCCCCCAGACGCGATTCGATGTTCAGGTGGATGTCTTCCAGCGCCCGCTTGAAGACGAATTTGCCCTGCGCGATCTCGCCGCCGATGGTCTCGAGCCCCTTGAGGATGGCCTCGGCATCCTCCTTGGAAACAATGCCCTGGATGGCCAGCATGCGCACATGCGCGCGCGATCCGGCGAGGTCCTGTTCGGCCAGCCGTTTGTCGAAAGCGATAGAGGGCGTTATGTCCTCCATGATCTTGCCGGGGCCGCCGGCGAAGCGGCCGCCCCACATTTCGTTCGCTACCATGAGACCGCCATGACGCTGCCCCGCTTTCGCCCCCTCACCCTTGCGGCTGCGGTCGGCGCGGGGGCGCTTCTGGTTGTTCTATATGTGATCGCAGCGCTTTCTGTCCACGCGCCGCCGGCCTCGCTCAAGCCGCTGACGCTGACCCGTCCGGCAAAACCGGTGCCGGCCGCGGTTTTTTCCGCTGCGGACGGCAAGCTGCACAGCTTGAGCGAGTTCAAGGGCCGGCTGGTTCTCTTGAACCTGTGGGCGCCCTGGTGCGCGCCCTGCGTCAAGGAGCTGCCGGCGCTGGCGGCGTTGCAGAAGGCGCTGCCGGGAGACCGCTTCGCGGTGGTGGCGGTCGATGTCGGGCGCGATACGCTGGAAGAGGCGGGCGGCTTTCTCGCCGCGCACGACGCGCGCGCGCTGCACGCTTATCTGGATTCGAACACCAGCCTGTTTCGTGCCTTCGGGGCCTATGGGCTGCCGCTCAGCGTCCTGATCGACGCCAAGGGCCGCGAGATCGCACGCGCCGAGGGCCCCGCCGAGTGGTCCGCGCCGGAGTCGGTGCGCTACCTGAAACGGCTGGCGGAGCGCTAACGCGTCGGCACAGGCTCCTTGCCGCGGTAATCGTAGAAGCCGCGGCCGGTTTTGCGTCCCAGCCAGCCGGCTTCGACGTATTTCACCAGCAGCGGGCAGGGCCGGTATTTCGAGTCCGCCAGGCCCTCGTACAGCACCTGCATCACCGACAGGCAGGTGTCCAGCCCGATGAAATCGGCGAGCTGCAGCGGCCCCATCGGGTGGTTGGCACCCAGCCGCATGGCGGTGTCGATCGCTTCCACGTTTCCCACGCCTTCGTACAGCGTGTAGACCGCTTCGTTGATCATCGGCAGCAGGATGCGGTTGACGATGAAGGCGGGGAAATCCTCGGCGTAGGCGGCGGTCTTGCCGACATGCTTGATGATGTCGAGCGCCGCCTGGAAGGTGGTGTCGTCGGTGGCGATGCCGCGGATGACTTCCACCAGCTGCATCACCGGCACCGGATTCATGAAATGCAGTCCGATGAAACGCTCCGGCCGGTCGGTGGAGGCGGCCAGCCGCGTCACCGAGATCGACGAGGTGTTGGTGGCGATCATCGCTTTGGCGGAGAGCCGCGGGCAAAGCTCCTGGAAGATTTTCCGTTTGACGGCTTCGTCTTCGGTGGCAGCCTCGATGACGAGATCGCGGTCGCGCATGCCTTCCAGGCTCTGCGAGGCGTGGATGCGCCCGATCGCCGGACCGATCTCTTCTTCCTTGATGAGACCCTTCGCCGACTGCCTTTGCATGTTCCTCTGGATGACGGCCGTGGCGCGGTCCAGTTGTTCGGAGTTGATGTCCTCCAACACGACATCGTAACCCGCCAGCGACAGGACATGGGCGATGCCGTTGCCCATCTGACCTGCGCCGATTACCCCGATACGCTCGATACTCATGCGTTGTACCCTGTCCTTGTCGGCTTCCGTTCAGGCGCCGAGCTTCGTCAATTCTTCTTCCAATTCGGGGATCGCCTTGAACAAGTCGGCGACCAGGCCGAAATCGGCGATCTGGAAAATCGGCGCCTCTTCGTCCTTGTTGATGGCGGCGATGACCTTCGAATCCTTCATCCCCGCCAGATGCTGGATGGCGCCGGAAATTCCCACCGCGATGTAAAGATCGGGAGCGACGATTTTTCCGGTCTGGCCCACTTGGTAATCGTTGGTGACGAAGCCGGCATCGACGGCGGCGCGGCTGGCGCCCACGGCCGCATGCAGCTTGTCGGCGATTTTCTCCAGCAGCTTGAAATTCTCCGCCGATTGCAGGCCGCGCCCGCCCGAGATGACGATCTTCGCCGCGGTCAGTTCGGGGCGCTCCGATTTCGACAATTCCTCGCCGACGAATTTCGAGGTGCCGGGGTCGGAAGCCGCCGCCACCTTCTCGACCGCGGCCGAACCCGTCGCTGCCGCGGGCTTGAAGGCGGTGGTGCGCACGCTGACGACTTTCTTGCCGGCCCCCGCCTGGACGGTCTGGATGGCGTTGCCGGCATAGATGGGGCGCTCGAAGGTGTCGGGGGCGACCACCTTCACGATTTCGGAAATCTGCGGCGTATCCAGCTTGGCGGCCACGCGCGGCAGGTAGTTCTTTCCGTTGGTGGTTGCCGGCGCCAGGATCGCATCGTAGCCGCCGGCAAGCGAAAGGATGAGCGTTTCCATCGTTTCAGCGACCATCTTGGCGTAGAGCGCGTCGTCGGCGAGGAGCACCTTGCCGACGCCCGCCAGCTTGGCCGCCGCCGCCGCGACCGCGGAGCAGTTCTGCCCCGCCACCAGCACGTGTACGCCGGCGCCGAGCTGGGTGGCCGCCGTCACCGTCTTGGCGGTCGCATCCTTCAGGGTCTTGTTGTCGTGTTCGGCAATGACGAGCGTGGCCATCACAGGACCCCCGCGTCTTTCAGCCTGGCGAGAAGCTCGGCGACGGTCTTCACCTTGACGCCGCCCTGGCGTTTGGGCGGTTCGCTGACCTTGAGCACTTTCAGGCGCGGTGTGGTGTCGACGCCGTAATCGGCAGGGGTCTTTTCGTCGATCGGCTTCTTCTTCGCCTTCATAATGTTGGGCAGCGAAGCGTAACGCGGCTCGTTGAGGCGCAGATCCGTCGTCATCACCGCCGGCAGCTTTACCTCCAGCGTCTGCAGACCGCCGTCGATCTCGCGCTCGACCTTGGCGCTCGCCGCCTCCAGTTCCAGCTTGTGGGCGAAGGTCGCTTGCGGCCAGCCGAGCAGGGCCGCCAGCATCTGGCCGGTCTGGTTGGAATCGTCGTCGATGGCCTGCTTGCCGGTGATGACCAGGTCCGGCTTCTCGGCGTCGCAAATGGCCTTGAGGATCTTGGCGACTGCGAGCGGTTCGACCTCGCCTTGCGTTTTGACCAGGATGCCGCGGTCGGCGCCCATGGCCAGCGCCGTGCGGATGGTTTCGGAGGCCTGGGCCGGTCCGATGGAAACGGCGACCACTTCGCTGGCCTTGCCTTTTTCCTTCAGCCGGACGGCTTCCTCGACGGCGATCTCGTCAAAGGGGTTCATGGACATCTTGACGTTGGCCAAGTCCACGGCTGTCTGGTCCGCCTTGACGCGAACCTTGACGTTGTAATCGATCACCCGCTTCACGGGCACCAGAACCTTCATGGCGTTCGAAATTCCCTGGCTGAACGGCCCCGCGATGAGCAGTTCGTCTCTGGCGTCCGCAAGGCTCGCGGATACGCTTGTTTTGAGCCGGCCGCTATTTGTGCGGTGCAAAAACTAGGCCCGCCTCCGCCGCCCTGTCAACGAACCATATTTTGGCCGTTTACGGGTGCCGGCAGAGGTGGGCCATCAGTTATTGCAACGCAGCATTGTCTGCGGCGTTCCGCCGCAGGCGGCTACTTGCGGGAATTCAGATAGGCGACCAGATCGTCGATCTGCTTCTGGTCCGAGAGGCCGGGGAACGCCATTTTGGTGCCCGGAACGAGCTTGGCCGGGCCCGAGACCCAGACTCCAAGTTTGTCGTCGGTCCAGACGATGCCCGAACTCTTGAGCGCCGAAGAATAGGAGAAGTTGGGCTCTGACGCCGCCTTGCGCCCGACGACGCCGAACAGGTTGGGTCCCAGCCCGTTGGCGCCGTCCTTGTCGGCTTTGTGGCACATGGCGCAGCGCTGGAAAATCTGCGCGCCCTTGGTGGCATCGCCGGCGTGCGGCGGCTGGGCCATCGCCACGACAATGTTCTTCTGCGGCGCGGCGTTCGCGGCGAGCGCGCCCGCCATCAAGAAGGCCAGGGTGCCCGCTGCCAGAAGAGCCGTGCGGAGTTGCGATGCGGATGTCAAAGAGCGAGCCATGTGAAGATCCTCAGTGTGTTGTTGTCGGAAGCGCTACGTCCGGTGCCGTCGTAATTGCTGCTGGCGCCGTCGAATTTCGTGTAGACGATGTATTGCAGGCCCACGCGCAGATTGATCCGCGGACCGAAGGGGGAGTCGCCCGCTCCCCACGGCGTGGCGTCGACCTGGAACAGCACGCCCGTGCTGTCGGGCTTGAAGGTGCTGTTGGAGGCATAGAGCAGAGCGTCGCTCGAGCCCCAGGTGTTGAACAGCTGGACCGAGCCGCCGATCATGTTGTGCCAGTAATAGGAGGCGTCGAGCCGCAGATCGTCGAGGGAGTCGTTGAGATTCGTCGCCGCGCCCAAGGCCTGCGAGGCCGCCAGGTTCTGGCTTTCGTGGGTGTAGCGGGCGTTGATCGTGTAGATATTGTTGCCGTCGCCCATGAACTGGTAGGAGCCGTCGATCCCGAAATCGGAATAGGAATCCGTCATGCCCGTGCTGGTGTCGCCGCCGGGATTAAGATCGGGGAAGAAGCCGAAGGCGCCGATCTCGAAATTCTGGTCGCCGTAGTCTTTCTGGTAGGCGACGCGGACATACGGCGCGACGCCGGAAATCGGACCGGGGCCGAAACTGCTGCCCATGGCGCTCAGGAAACGGTTCGAAGGCGTCCAGTAGAATCCGACCTCGGTGTAGAGGCTCGAATTCCACCAGGCGTAAGCCGTGGTTCCAAGGACGCTCTGCGCCAGGCCGCCGTCGAAAATGGTGCTGGCGGCCGGCGCCGGCGCCAGGGCGCTGCTGGTATAGGGGAAGCCCCAGGCCGGCAGCGTGTTCCAAGCATCTTGCACGCCGGGGTTGTTGTTCACGCTGACGCCCAGAAGCACGTCGTCTCCCCACAGCGTGACGTGGTCGGTGGCGCGGAAATCGGTGTTGTCCCACGAGAACGAGCGGCCGATGCCGTCATAGGTCCATTGGGAGAAGACCCCGAAATGATCGCCGATGCCGCCGGCGAGGAACAAGCTCGCCTGGTCGAGCGAGAAATTGTTGTTGTCGCTGTAGTGGGGAGCGGGTGGAGACTCCTGCGCTTTGGCGCTGCTTTCGAAGGACGACATCACCATCGCGGAAACCGGCACCGGAAAGGCATCGCCGCCCGCGTCCATGGTGTAGCCGCCGAGCTTGAAGGCGCGGCCGAACGGCGTGAGTTGCGGCCCGAAGCCGCCGATGTGGCAGGCGCTGCAAATCTGGCCCGTCTTCACCGCATAGGCGGGAAGGGCTTTGGCGGGGGTACATGCGAACGCCGCGATCCCCGCGATGAGGGCAAGCCTTGCGGGCAACTTCGTCGTGCAAATTGAAATTATTTTCATTTGTGGTCCCCAATTGCGTTGCATCGCCTGTTACGAACGATTGTAAGAATCGTCCGGTAAAACGCACGTAAGTAAATTGACGCATGTCGAAAAATAAAGGCCGGTTTGGTTGACCCGATCGCAAAAAAAGTAAGGGTTTCACACCGGATATGCGGACCCGCGACAGCAAGTCGCAACTGCGAGCGCGCGATTAAGTCGCAGTAGATTGTGGCTTAACTGTCCCTGTGCTCGGGCAGCAGCACTTCGCGCACGCCTTTGTGGTTGGGCTTGGAGATGACGTTCTCCTCCTCCATCCGCTCGATCAGCCTTGCGGCGCGGTTGTAGCCGATCTGCAGGCGGCGCTGGATGTAGCTGGTGGTGGCCTTGCGTTCGCGCGCCACGATGGCCAGCGCCTTGTCGTAGAGATCGTCGCCGGATTCGCCGTTGCCGCCGCCGTAGAGCGAATAGGGATCGTCGTCCTCGTCGTCGGGTTCCTCGGTGACGGCTTCCAGATAATCGGGCGTGCCCTGGGTCTTGAGGAATCTGACCACGTCCTCGACTTCGCGGTCGCTGACGAAGGGGCCGTGGATGCGCTTAATGCGCCCGCCCGCCATCATGTAGAGCATGTCGCCCTGGCCGAGCAGCTGTTCGGCGCCCTGTTCGCCCAGGATGGTGCGGCTGTCGATCTTGCTGGTCACCTGGAAGGAGATGCGGGTGGGGAAATTGGCCTTGATGGTGCCGGTGATGACGTCCACCGACGGGCGCTGGGTGGCGGCGATCAGATGGATGCCCGCCGCGCGCGCCATCTGGGCGAGGCGCTGCACCGCGCCTTCGATCTCCTTGCCGGAGATCATCATCAGGTCCGCCATCTCGTCGACCACGACCACGATGTAGGGCATCGGCTCCAGCTCGAGCACTTCGTCTTCGTAGATCGGCTTGCCGGTCTCGCGGTCGAAGCCCGTCTGCACCGTGCGCTTCAAGGCTTCACCCTTGTCCTTGGCCTTCTTGACGCGCTCGTTGAAAGCCTCGACGCCGCGCACGCCGAGCTTGGACATCTTGCGGTAGCGCTCTTCCATCTCGCGCACCGCCCATTTGAGCGCGATCACGGCCTTGCGCGGATCGGTGACGACGGCGGCGAGCAGATGGGGAATGCCGTCATAGGCGGACAGCTCCAGCATCTTGGGATCGATCATAATCATGCGGCACTGGTCTGGCGGCATGCGGTAGAGCAGCGACAGGATCATGGTGTTGAGCGCCACCGACTTGCCGGAGCCCGTGGTGCCGGCGATCAGCAGGTGGGGCATCTTGGCGAGGTCCGCCATCACCGGCTCGCCGCCGATGGTCTTTCCCAGCGCCAGGATCAGGGGGGCGCGCGCCTTTTCGTATTCGGCGCTGGCGAGCTGTTGGCGCAGATAGACCGTCTCGCGGGTCTGGTTGGGCAGTTCGATGCCGAGCACGTTGCGGCCGGGAATGGCGGCGATGCGCGCCGCCACCGCGCTCATCGAACGCGCCACGTCGTCGGCCAGCGAAATCACGCGCGAGGATTTGACCCCCGCCGCCGGCTCGAATTCGTACAGCGTCACCACCGGTCCGGGGCGCACGGCGACGATGCGGCCCTTGACGCCGAAATCGCCGAGCACCGCTTCCAGCATGCGCGCGTTCTCCTCCAGCGATTCGTCGGAGAGCGTGGCGGCGTCGGCGACGTGCCTGGCTTCGGCGAGCAGGTCGAGCGCCGGAAGCTGGTAATCGCTGGTGCCCAGATTCAGCGCGGACTGGCGGGCGCGCTTGGCCGTCAACGGCGTCTTGCGGATCTCGTCGCGGCGCACGCGGCTGTCGCGCGTGCTCGCCGCCAGCGGTTCGGGAGCGATATCGAGACCGAAATCCTTGTCGTCCTCCACGTCCGGTTCGAGGTCGCTGTCGTCGTTATAGGGCTGGTGCGCGAAGAAGCTTGGCATCCTGAGGAGCGAGCAAAGCCAATAGACGAACGCCGGCACGTTCGCGGCCGCGCGCAGAACGGGCCTCAGCCGCAGATCGGCCGCGAGAAAAGCGAGCGCCGCGCCGGTCGCGAACAGAACGACGGGCATCGCCCAGCCGATCCATTCCTGGTGGAGACTTTGCCCCGCCCGCGCCGACAGGGCCGCGGCGGCTATGCCGATCATGCCGCCGGCGCCCGCCGGCAGGCTTTGCGGCGGCGGCAGGAGTCCCAGGCCGGCGGCCAGGAAGACGGTGCCCAGAGGCCAAGCGAAAGCGCGCGCCACGGCGTGGCGCAGGACGTGACCCATCAAGGCGCACGTTCCCCAGACGACGAGCGGAGCGAGAAAGGCGATGGCCGCGAAACCGAACGCCTGCAGCAGGAGATCGGCCGCCGTCGCGCCGACGGGACCGAGCAGGTTGTAAACTTCGTCGCCGTTGGCGTTGTTCAGGCTGGCGTCGCCGGAATCGTAGCTGACGAGCGCCAGCAGCACTGCGGCGGTGGCGAAGAGCACGAGCAGGCCGGCGCCGCGCATGATGAGGAGGCGCGCCAGTTTGTTGAGGGCGCGGCGCGCCTCCGCCAAGGCGTCGGCCATCGCTGCGCCGCGCGAACGCGGCTGATAGACCCCCGCCATCCGGCGCCCGGCCCCGCTCATGGCGTCTCGCTGCCCAGGATTTCGACCATTCTTTCGAGTGCCTTCATAATGGTTGATAAATCGTTGACGAGGGCCACGCGGATATATGGAAATCCAGGGTTTGTGCGGGGTTTTCCGGCATCATTTTCTCGCCCCATGAAAGCGCCGGGCAGCACGCGCACACCGCCCTGGCGCCACAGCTTGAGGGCGCTACGTTCGCCGTCGCCGACTTCGAGCCACAGGAAGAAGCCTCCGTCGGGCAGACGAAAGCCCATGCGGTTGCCGAGCAGGCGCTCGGCCAACGCGAAGCGTTGCGCGTAGCGCGCCCGGTTTGCCGCGACATGGGGTTCGTCGCGCCAAGCGGCGGCCGAAGCCGCCATGATCGGCAGCGGCACCTGCGGTCCGGCATAATTGCGCAGGGCGCGGAACTTCGCCATCAGCTTGGCGTCGCCCGCCACCATGCCCGAGCGCAACCCCGGCAAGCCCGAACGTTTCGACAAGGAATGAAAACTGAGCAGCCGTTCGAACGGCGCGCCGCGGACACTGAGTGCGCCGAGCGGAGGTTTGTCCCGGTAGATGTCGGCGTAGCATTCGTCGGCGAACACCGTGAAATCGTACTCGTCGGCCAGCGCGAACAGCGTTCGCCAATAGTCCTCGCTGGCGCAGGCGCCTTCCGGGTTCGACGGCGAGCAGAAATAGGCGGCTACCACTCGCTCCAGGATCGCTCTGGGGAGCGCCGCAAAATCGGGAAGGAAACCGCTGGCGGCGTCGGCGCGCACGAACACCGGCTCCGCGCCGCAGGCCAGCACCGCCGCCGCATAGCATTGGTAGAAGGGATTGGGCAGCAGAATGATGGGCCGTCCGCTGGCCTTGCTTTCAGGCGTGACGACGAAAGGCGCCAGGAACAGCCCTTCGCGGGTGCCGTTGAGCGGCAGAACCTGTTTGTCGGGATCGAAATTCGGCAAGGCGAAGCGCCGTTTCAGCCAGCCGCCCGCCGCCTCGCGCCATTCCGTTGTCCCGTTGATCGGGGGATAGGTTCCGAATTCCTTGGCATGACGCAGAATCGCTTCGGTGACGAACGCCGGCACCTCGCCTTGCGGATCGCCGACCGCGAGGCTGATGGGCTCGGCGCCCGGTGCTGTGCCGTCCAGCAGCGTCGCGAGTTTGGCGAAAGAGGAGGGCGGAAGCGTAGCTAGGCGGCCCGGCAAGATCACGACGCAGCACCCTGTTGATGGGGCCGAATCCTAGCGAGGCCGCGTCCGCGCGTCGATGCTCAATTCGCGAAGAAGGCCGAGACCTTCTTCACGCCCTCGTCGAAGGCGCCGAAGTCCTTAGGCTGCAGGAAGAACACGTACATGTCCTTCGGTACGTTGTTGGCATCGGGATTGGCCGCCATGGTGAAGGTGATGGACCCATTCGATTCCATGCCGACGCTCAAGAGCGTGCTGTCCGCGAAATATTCGCCGGCATCGGTCTTGCCTTGCGCGTCGCGCGCCTTGGCCCACATGGCAACGAACTTCTGCCAATCTTCACCGGACATGAAGACGGCCGTCAGAGCGAGGTAGGTGCCGTCGAATTTGTAATGCTCGTCCGTATGCTCGTACTTGATCCCGAGCCCTGCCGCCTTCTGCGGGTCCGCCGCCGTGGGGCCAATCTCCATGATGCCCAATACGGACCCTTCAGAGCCGGAGAACGTGACGATGACGGTTCCGCCGCCGTCGTCGGCAGCCTGGGCGCCGGCGCCAGCAAGCATCAGCAGGAGAAGGATCGTGCATCTCACGAGCGTTTTCATCACGGCGCTCCTATTTGGCCGGCTTGACCTTCTGGCCCTGCAGGAATGCTGCTTGGGCATAGGCCGGTGCCGCTCCCGCCAACAGGAACGCCAGAACCAGCGCGAACCACTTTGTCATCACCCCCCCTTTGCTGACCGTTCAATCATATATCACCGGAGCCTGTATTCAAAACACGTGGCGTGCCTGCGGCGCATGCGCGTCCACGCCGCAGGGATTTCAAGATGTGGCGCTTGGTGATCAGGCGATCCGCGAATCCGGCAAGGGCGTGCCCGACCGTTTCACAAGCCGCGTTACGAGCCCGGTAAATTCCGGGTGGTTGGCGCCGTAATACGGCGAAGCCTGCGGCAAGGCGCCGGTCAGCCGCGCGCTGCGGAACCCTGAAAAGAAAGGAACGCTCCGAATGGAGCGCCCCAGTTCTAGGAAGGGACGGTAGACGCAGGGATCAGCCATGTACCTCTTCGCCGTGGAGGTTGATGTCGAGACCCTCGCGTTCGACCTCCGGGGAGACGCGCAGACCGATGACCATGTCGATCAGCTTCAGGATGATGAAGGTGCCGATGCCGCAATAGACGAACACGGCGGCGACGTCGACGAACTGGATCCACATCTGCCCGAAATTGCCGTCGATCAGCCAGCCCTTTGCCGACGAATTGATGGCGTTGGAGGCGAAGGCGCCGGTCAGCATGGCGCCCCACGCGCCGCCCACGCCGTGCACGCCCCAGGTGTCGAGCGCGTCGTCGTAGCCCAGCAGCTTCTTCACCCACACCGACGCGACGTAGCAGACGACGCCCGCCGAAATGCCGATGATGAGCGCCCCCGTCGGGTTGACATAGCCAGAGGCCGGGGTGATCGCCACCAGTCCGGCGACCGCGCCGGAGATCATGCCGAGCACCGAAGGCTTCTTGGCGATCAGCCATTCCGAGAACATCCAGCCGAGCGCCGCCGCCGCCGTGGCGATCTGGGTCGCCGCCGCCGCCATGCCGGCGTTGACGTTGGAGGTGACGGCCGAGCCGGCGTTGAAACCGAACCAGCCGACCCACAGCAGCGAAGCGCCGATGACGCTGAACAAGAGATTGTGCGGCGCCATGTTCTCGCTGCCGTAGCCGACCCGCTTGCCGAGCATCAGGCAGACGACCAGGCCCGCGGTTCCGGCGTTCAGATGCACCACCGTGCCGCCGGCGTAGTCGAGCGCACCCAGCGTTCCCAGCCAGCCGCCGCCCCACACCCAGTGGGCGATCGGGCAATAGACGAAGAGCAGCCACAGCGCCATGAACCAGAGGAACGCCGAGTACTTCATGCGGTCGGCCAGGGCGCCCGCGATCAGCGCCGGGGTGATGATCGCGAAGGTCATCTGGAAGAACATGTAGACCGACTCCGGGATCGTCGGCGCCAGGGAACTGGTAACGCCAAGGCCCATCGGTTTGAGGAAGAGGTAGGCGAAGCCGCCGATATACGGGTTCAAGCCGGCGCCGGGATTCGGCGTGAAGGCGATGGAATAGCCGACGATCATCCACAAGACGGTGATGACGCAGGTGGCTCCGAAACTTTGCGCCATGGTGGCCAGCATGTTCTTCCGGCGCACCATGCCGGCGTAGAACAATCCCAGCCCCGGAATGGTCATCATCAGCACCAGGGCGCTGGAGGTGAGCATCCAGGCGGTGTCGCCCGAATCGATCTTCGGGGCGGCGGCGAACGCGCTCCCCGCGGTCGCCATCAGCGTCCCGGCGCTTGCCAGCGCACCAAGCGCCAGTTTCTTCGAAAGTGAAATCTTCATTCTGCTATCCCTTGGTTGATCCCAAATGGGCGCCCGCGCCTCACAGCGCGTCGCCGTCTGTTTCGCCGGTGCGGATGCGCACGACCTGTTCGAGCGAGGTGACGAAGATCTTGCCGTCGCCGACCTGGCCGGTTTTGGCCTTGGAGGCGATGGCGGCGATGGCCGCAGCGGCCATCTCGGCCTTGACGGCGACTTCGATCTTGAGCTTGGGCAGGAAGCTGACCGCATATTCGGCGCCGCGGTAGATTTCCGTGTGCCCCTTCTGGCGCCCGTAGCCTTTGACTTCGCTGACGGTCATGCCCTGGACGCCGAGGGCGGACAGCGCCTCGCGCACCTCGTCGAGCTTGAACGGCTTGATGATCGCCACGATCAATTTCATCGTCGGCACCCCGATTTGCTTTGGTCTCTTGACGCTTCATCAAGAATCATGCCGGGGCTGGCTTGATCGCATAAGTATTTGAAGAACAACGTATTTTATGGAATCTCGAGGATGTTGTTCAAGAAATCGATAGGTGAGGTGCACAAATACTGTGCTTCGTTCAAGGTTTGCCTGGAAATTGGGCATTGACCGGGAGCGCGGTGCATGGGAAGCGACGGCATGGCCAGGACGGTTGATGTCATCATCGGCGGCGGCGGCATGGTGGGCTTGGCGCTGGCCATCGCTCTGGCCAAGGGCGGGCTCGAAGTGGTCGTCGCCGATCCCGTGCCCGAAGCTGACGCCTTGCGGGCCGGGTTCGACGGCCGTGTCTCCGCCCTCGCCTTTGCGTCCGTGCGCATGTTCAAGGCGCTCGGCATCTGGGAGCGATTGGCTAACCGCGCCCAGCCCATCGACGACATCCTGGTGACGGACGCGAAACTGGGCGGCGCGCCCTCGCCGTTTTCCCTGCATATCGATCATCGCGAGCTGGGAGCGCCGCTCGGTTACATCGCCGAGAACCGCCATATCCGGCAGGCTTTGTTCGCGGCATCCACGACGCTACCGAACCTGAAACTCATCGCCCCCGCGGCACTTCAATCTCTCGAACCGGCATCGAACGGCGTCGATGCCAGACTCGCCAACGGCGAGATCGTCGGCGCGCGCCTGGCGGTCGCCGCGGACGGGCGCGATTCGCTCCTGCGCGCCTCGATGGGCATCGGCGTGGTGAGCTGGGCTTATCCCCAATGCGGCATCGTGGCGACGGTTTGTCACCAGCGCCCGCACCACGGCGTCGCTTACGAACATTTCCTGCCGTCGGGGCCATTCGCCATCCTGCCGCTGACCGGGGACCGCTCCTCGCTGGTGTGGACCGAACGCCGGGACATGGCGCCGGGCATGATGGCGCTGTCGCAATCGGATTTCGACGCCGAGATCGCGCGGCGCTTCGGCGCCCATCTGGGCGAGACCCGCGCCGAAGCTCTGCGCTGGTCGTATCCGCTGCGCTTCCATCTGGCGCGCTCTTATGTGAAGGGGCGTTTCGCGCTGGCCGGTGATGCCGCGCACGGTATTCATCCCATCGCCGGCCAAGGCCTCAATCTCGGTCTCAAGGACGCCGCCGCGCTGAGCGATGTGGTGCTCGAAGCCGCTTCGCTCGGTCTGGATTTCGGCGGCCTCGACGTGCTCGCCCGCTACGAGCGCTGGCGGCGGTTCGATTCCTTCGCCCTGGCGCTGGCGATGGACGGGCTGAACCGGCTGTTCTCGAACGACGTGGCGCCGCTGCGCCTGATGCGCGACCTCGGGATGGGGCTGGTCGACCGCATCGCGCCCGTGCGCCGCTTCTTCATGCGCCACGCCGGCGGCGACGTCGGCCGCCTGCCGCGGCTGATGAAGGACGAAGCGGCTTAATCGCGGCCCAGCTTATTGTCGCTCTTGCGCGCCGCCAGCGCCGCGGGCAGTTCCACGTAGAATTTGCGGGCCAGGACGCGCACCTTTTCCGCGCGCGCGCGTTCCGCCTCGCGGCGGGTGGCGAAGCGCTCGCCCTCGAACAGGTAATGCTTGACGGGCGTGGCCGTGCGCGGGTCCGGCACCGCGATTTCGCCGATCTCCTCGACCTGTTCCTCGGCGATGTGCAGCGTGTGGCGGAAATGGGCGAGGCTGTCACGGCGGTCGTGCATCTCGCCTTCGATGCGCGCGCGGTTGGTCGCATCGAAGCGTTTCACCGCGGCCAGGACCGCCGGCCAGAAGCGGTAGAGCAGCACACCGGCGACGATGAAGGCGGTGGTGGTGAACAGATTCCAGAACATCGCTGTCATCCCGGATCGCCGCCGCGGCGATCGTCACGCCGCTTTTTTCAGCAGCTTGCGGTTGACCAGGCACTCGGCGATCTGCACCGCGTTGAGCGCCGCGCCCTTGCGCAGATTGTCGGAGACCACCCACAGGCACAGCCCGTGCTCGACGGTGGGGTCCTTGCGGATGCGGCTGACATAGGTGGCGTCCTCGCCGGCGCATTCGACGGGGGTGACGTAGCCGCCGTCCTCGCGCTTGTCGACGACCAGCACGCCCGGTGCTGTGCGCAGGATGGCGCGCGCCCTTTGCGCGCTGATCGGTTTCTCGAATTCGACGGTCACCGCTTCGGAATGGCCGATGAACACCGGCACGCGCACGCAGGTGACGTTCACCTGAATGTCGGGATCGAGGATCTTCTGCACCTCCACCATCATCTTCCATTCCTCCTTGGTGTAGCCGTCGTCGAGGAAGACGTCGATGTGCGGGATGACGTTGAAGGCGATCTGCTTGGTGAATTTCACGCTCTCGATCGGATCGGCGACGAAGACCGCGCGGGTCTGGCGGAACAACTCGTCCATCGCCTCCTTGCCGGCGCCGGAAACCGATTGATAGGTGGCCACCACCACGCGCTTGATGGTGGCCTCGTCGTGCAGCGGCTTCAGCGCCACCACGAGCTGCGCGGTGGAGCAGTTGGGATTGGCGACGATGCCCTTCCTGATGCCGTCGAGCGCTTGGGCGTTCACTTCCGGCACCACCAGCGGCACGTCGCGGTCCATGCGCCAGGCCGAGGAATTGTCGATGACGATGGCGCCGGCCGCCGCGATCCTGGGCGACCATTCCTTGGAAACCTTGCCGCCGGCGCTCATCAGCACCACGTCGGTGCCTTTGAAGTCGTAATAGTCGAGCGCCTTCACCTTCAGCGTCGCGTCGCCGAACGACACCTCGGCGCCGATGGACTTCGTCGAGGCCAGCGCCGCGACTTCGCTCACGGGAAACTGGCGCTCGGCCAGCACGCTCAACATCTCGCGTCCGACATTGCCGGTGGCGCCGACGACGGCGACTTTGTACGACATCACAGCTATCCTTAACCATGCCGGCGAAGAGCGCCGCAGCGCGCACAGATACTCGAACGGGCGAAGACAGGGAAGGGCGCAGCGGCAAAGCGCCGGGCTCTAATCGCCCGGGCGCCAGCGCAGCTGGATTTCGGCCGCGTTCTTGCGGAAGGTGCCGGCGATCACGGGTCCGCCGTCGCCCATCGCAAGCGTCTGCGGGAAGACGTCCCAGCGCCCGTGGTCGACACCCAGCCAACGGCCCAAGGCGTCGCCCAGCAACTCGTCCTGGGGCCAACGCGCCTGACGCTGCGACATCAGTTTCCCGGGGTTCGCGCCGATTGCCCGCGACAGCACAACCAGGCGCAACGGGGCGGCGTGGTCGCCCATGTCCTGTGCGGCGGCGGCGGCGGACAACAGAGCTGCAACGATCAGAACGGTGCGCATGACCGAGGCGAGAATAAGCGGATTATTATGAACGCTTGGTTGAGAAAGGCGTCATATTCGGTTCTTATCGGCGGCGCGGATTTTCTTAATGATGAGGTCGTCAAAGGATTCGCCGCGCGCGCGATTGCGATGCTAAGCTTCGGGCGTAAACCAAAAAGGTGCTGGGTCTTGGGTATGGGTGTGGGAAGAAAACTCATGGCGGGCGGCTGTGTTGTGGCGCTTTGCCTGGCTGCGAGCGCCGGAGCCGAAGCCCGCAGGGTGTCGCAATGCGCCGCTCCGTCGGAAGTGACGGCCATGCAGGCCGCGGCCATCCAGCAGGAACTGATGGACGCGGCGCTGACGTGTGGGGATGAGGCCCGGGAGAACTACAACGCCTTCCAGACGGGCTTTGGGCGGGAGTTGCGCCGTTCCGACAGGACGCTGCTGCTGATGTTCCACCGCGTCATGGGCTACAAGAAGGGCGATGCCGCCTACAACCTGTTCAAGACCGACTTGGCGTCGAAGGCGGAACTGCGGCGCGTCCACGGAAATCGGGATTTCTGCACGGCGGCCAATCTGGTCGTGGCGGCGGCACTGTCCCCCGACCGGCCAAGCTTGGCGGATTTTGTCGGCGGGGTTGCGGTCACCGACGTCGCAGGACCCGTCGAAAGCTGCAAGGTGCAGGTGGCGGTGACGCTGCGAGGCGCCATGGCGGCGGTCGATGTCGTGCCCAAGCCGAATCCGTCGCGGCTCGCCGCCACGCCGCCGCCGGATCCGCCGCCCGTGGGCGGCATGCCGGAAAATCTCCCGCCCCCGTCGGCGGAGCCCCGGCAATAGAGACGTCCGCCGCTCGAACGGCATTCGGTTGAAGCGGTCCGGCTCAACGCAAACCGAGAACGGGCGACAAACGAAACGGGTGACAAACGAAAAGGGCGGACCGAACGGCCCGCCCTTTCCTCATTCACGTCTGGACGTTTTACTTCTCCAGATCGATGACCGCGCGGCGGTTTTGAGGCTCGCGCACGCCCGGGCCCGTCGGGACCAGCGGATCGTGGAAGCTCTTGCCTTCGATGGCGATCGTCGAGCCGTCCATGCCTTGACGGACCATCTCGTCCTTCACGGCCTCGGCGCGGCGTACTGACAGTTTCTGGTTGTACTTGTCGGAGCCGACCGTGTCGGTGTGGCCGACGACTTGCACCCTCACGAAGCCGTTGGTCTTCGCCGTCTTGACGGCCTCGCTCACCACGGCCTGTGCAGCTTCCGTCAGGTTCGACTTATTGAAGTCGAAGAAGACGATGAAGGTCGTCACCGGCGGGGGCGGCGGAGGAGGAGGCGGCGGAGGCGGCGGCGGAGGCGGCGGAGGCGGTGCTTCCTCTTCGAGATAGAAGCGTACGCTGAACATCACCGCTTGGTCGATCACGTCTTTCGGCTTCACATTATAGAGCAGGTAGCTCGAGGTGTAGCTGTTTTCGGTGCCGAACGAACGATAGCGATAATCCACGCTGAGGTCGGTGTGGTCGGTCAGCGAATAATTCACCCCGACGATGCCTTGCCATACGAAACCGTCGTCTTTGCCGGTCAAAGCGGTAAGGCCGCCGCTGCTCATCATGTGCGTGCGGAAAGTGCCCCAGCCGGCGCCGCCGCCCGCGGTGATATCCCACCTCGGGGCGAGCTGGAAATCATAGAGGATATTGACGATGTCCGAGGCGTGCTGCGTATGGCCGCTGGCGATAAAGCCGGAGTTCGAGATGTCGTGTTCTTCGAACCCGACTTCGTCCTCAATGCGGATGCGGTTGTCGAAGCGGTAGCCGAAGGTGGCCATATACAAGGCCGAGTCGCTACTGTTCGCGCGGTAGTCGAACGGACCCGGCGTATACTCCACCGTGATCTTGTTCTGTTGGTCCCAGCCAACGCCCAAGCCGAAATACCAGCCCGTGGCGTCGCTTGCAGATGCGGAAACGGAGAGTGCCAGCACTGCGGCGCCTGCCAAGGCGATCGAACGAAGTTTCATTGTCTTCCACCCTCGCTTTGAAAATACCGATGGCGGGAACCCCCCCACCGCGACGTCAACATGAAAACCCTATACAGCCTATAATGGCGAACTTCAGCCCCCTTTGTCTACCCTCGGCCTTATCCTTAACCTCCCGAGAGCAGGATTTGACGTCCTTCTGTGTCCGCCCGGCAACAGCTTTAAGGATTTATAAAAACAGTGTTTTGCCGCTCGTTAACAGGAATGCATAGCGGCCCGGCAGGAAGTGCAAGGACGCCCCAGCGGTACCTTCCAAGGTATGCAAGAGTTCCGCCCTGGGCGTCACATGGAACAGGCCCAGCCAGGCCAGCAGGAGCGCGCGTCCGGCGCGGCCCAGCCCGGTCAGATCGCCGAAGTCCACGACGTGGATGCGCCCGCTCGCCGACAGCGCCGTGGACGCAGACCTAAGTGCTTGTTTCCAATTAGGAATCATAGACAAGCTATAGGAAAAGAAACAGACATCGAAGGCTTCGGTTTCTCCGAACATGGCGGGCGACAGCTCCTCGGCATAGCCGTGCGCCAGGCGGATGCGCGATTCCAGGCCCGCCCTGTGCACCGCCTCGGTGGCGGTTTTCAGCATTTCCTGGGAGGCGTCCAGCCCGAACAGCCGCGCTTCGGGATAGCGCCGGGCGATGCGGACCAGATTGCGCGCCGTGCCGCAGCCGATTTCGACCACCCGTCCGCCGCGGCGCAGATCCAGCTCTCGGATCAGCCTGTCGCGCCCGAAGAGGAAATATTTTCTCGTAAAATCATAGATATAACGTTGATAGTGATAGACCTCGTCCATCAATCTCGCGTGGTTCTTTGGCGGCGTATTGCTCAAAGCGCTCTCAGGACAGCGGCGCGCGGACATAAACGTGGAAGCCGCCATAGATGGAAGAGCGGTCCTGCGCATGGAAGGCGCGGCTTTCCGTTTCCTGGTAGCGCCACGGCGCCAGCAGTTCGGCGGGCAGCTTGCGCGGCAGGGGGGAATCGGCGCCGGCGGTGCGGAAGATGACGCGGGCGTCCGCGGTGTCGGCGGTGCGGTCGATCTCCGCCCACAGCGAGGCGAGCTGGACGGGGTTCATCCAATCCTGTGCGTCGAGCAGCACGTAGCGGTGCAGCGAGTGCGCGTCGCGGCGGGAGAGGAAATCGGTGAGGGAGGCATGATGCACCTCCACCCTATCGGTCCGTGTACGGATTACATCGTAGACCTCGCGGCGCAGATAGGCCGGGACCGCTTCGCGGTTGGCGAGGTCGTAGCCGCGCCCGAAGGCCTGCCAGGCGAAATAATTGTCGTGGATGGGGAAATCGCAGGCCAGCCGTTCGACGCGCTGGCGCAGCACCGCGATGGCATTGCCGCCGGTGCCGGCCACGAGTTCGTCGTATTGCGCCGGCGGAATGCCGAGCGCGTAAAGCGAAACCGGACTCTTCGACAAGAGGCGGACCGACTTGTTGTCGAACAGCGGCGCGATCAGCCGTTCGAAGGCGGCGCGCTGTTCGGCCGGATTGCGCGCCAGCAGGATGCGATCGAGCTTCTTGCCGTGCAGCTTCGCCACCGCGTGCAGGATGCCGATGAAGCGTCCGAGCAGGCCGTAATGATAGAGGTTGCGCGCGAACATGTTGATGCGCCGGCCGTGCAGCGGGATGTGTTTTTCCCAATGGCGCCGCGTGACGTGGTCGAGCCGTTCGGAAAGAAAATAGTCGTAGGCGGCGCGGTTGGCCTTGTCGTTGGCCTGACCGAAAAAGCGGAAGAACTCCTCGTAGGAGGGCAGGTTGGCGAGCGCCGCCAGCTTCAGCCGCGTCAGGGCGACGTGGTTGGCGTTGAGATCGACGGCGATGATCTTCGCCGGATCGGCGGCCAGGTAGTTGAGAACGTTGCAGCCGCCCGAAGCGATGGTGATCAAGCGGTGGTGGGGTTTGAGATCGAGGGCCTGCAGGTCGACGTCGGGGTCTTCCCAGATCTGGTTGTAGACGAACCCCTGGAACATCAGGGTGAACAGACGCTCCAGGACGCCGCGTTTGGTCGTGGCCGGCCGCTGGTGCGCGGCGCGTTCGAGAAGCCGATTGGTCATCTTGTTCTTGCGCAGGTCCTGTTCTGTCGGAAGTGTGCCTATCTAGGATGGAATGGCACGGCGGAGCAAAGGGATTCGCTCGCAATCCCCGCTTGCGCCGGGATTTTAGGCCGATTATGGGAGAAACATGAACGAAAAGACGCCCTTGCGGCAAGTGCTCGACCTGCTCGACCTGGAACAGATCGAAGAGAACATCTTTCGCGGCGCCAGTCCCAAGGACCGGGTTCAGCGGGTGTTTGGCGGTCAGGTGCTGGGCCAGGCGCTGGTGGCGGCGGCGCGCACCGTCGAAGCGCGCCTATGCCATTCCCTGCACGCCTATTTCCTGCGGGCCGGCGATCCCAAAGTCCCGATCCTTTACGAGGTCGACCGCTCGCGCGACGGCACCAGTTTCACCTCGCGCCGGGTGGCGGCGATCCAGCATGGCCGGCCCATCTTCACGCTGGAAGCGTCGTTCCAGCGCGACGAGCCGGGTTACGACCATCAGTTCGAGATGCCGCAGGCTCCGGCGCCCGAAACGCTGGCCAGCGAAGAGGAACTGCGCGCCAAGGTGATGCACCGCCTGCCGGAAGAGCTGCGCGCCTGGTTCTCGCGGCCCCGTCCGATCGAACTGCGCCCGGTCGATCCGCGCGGATATTTCGCGCCCGAGAAGCGTGCGCCGCGCGAGATGCTGTGGATCCGCGCCGTCGCGCCGCTGCCCGACGATCCGGCGCTGCATCAATGTCTGTTGGCCTACGCCTCGGACATGTCGCTGCTCGAAACGGGTCTGCTGCCGCACGGCATCGGCTGGTTCGACAACAAGGTGCAGATGGCGAGCTTGGATCACGCCATGTGGTTCCATCGTCCCTTCCGCATGGACGAATGGCTCCTGTACGTGCAGGACAGCCCGAGTACCTCGGGCGCGCGCAGTTTCAACCGCGGGCTTTTGTACACGCGCGACGGCAGACTCGCCGCCTGCGTCACCCAGGAGGGCCTGATGCGCCCGCGCCGCGACGGCACGAAGCAGGATTAGCTTCTCAAGTGTGGGCGACCGTCAGGCTGCGGCGCGGCTTGGCATAGAAGCTGCCCGTCATGGTCACGGCGCCGGTGAGGACTTGCATGGTTGGCGAGGTGTAGGCGTAGCTGATCTCCGCCAGGATGACGCTGCCGCCCGAACCGGAGACGATCAGCCCGGCGGGGACGGCAACCGTCGAGCCGACGGTGCGCGCCGTGGCGTTCTGCGCGTTGCTCCAGGCGACCTGGTCGACGCCGTGGCCGTTGTCGACGATGCTGGAGATCACGATCTTGGCCGGCGTCGAGGAGAAGGGATAGAGGATGGCGTTGAGCGCCGAGAACACGTTGCTCATGTCGGAATTGCTGACCGTCGTTTCCTGTGAGACGAGATCGGCGGCGGTGGAGGCGACGGCGACCACGCGGGTGTGGCAATCGACCGCCAACGAAAGCTCGACCACGCCGAAGAACATGACGATCATCACCGGCGCCAGGAAGGCGAATTCGACCGCCGCCAATCCGTCGCGCGCCTTCGCCATCCTGAGCCACGTCTTCAGCATCCCGACACTCCGGAGGTGTAGGGTTCGTTGCGGAACGCGGCCGTCGAGCTCATCAGATGCTCGTTGTTCGCCATGTTGGTCAGGAACGGGGTCAACAGCGGCGTCACCACCGGCCAGGTATAGAAGGTGCGCAGCAGCACCACGCTGCACACGCCGCCCGGCGAATAATTGTCGAGGGCGGGATTGAGCGTGTTGCCGTTGGTCATCGGATTGGCATAGCTCGCCGAGGAGAAGTTCGAGAACGATTCCACGTCGATCTGCAGATTGCCGTTGCAGGCCAGCAGCGGGGCGATCTCGTTGCAGATGGCGGTGCGGAACTGCGCCTGGGTCATGCTCGCGTTCGCGGCCTGTCCGGTGCGGATGAGCCTGGCCGCGTCGTTGGTGGCGTTCTGCAGCACGAATTGACCGAAGAATATGACGCCCGCCTCGATCGAGCCCATCAGAAGAACGAAGAACACCGGCGCGATCAGCGCGAACTCGAGCGCTGCGGAACCGGCGCGCGCGGCGCTTCGCATGCGCCTCGCGGCGCGGCGCCATCGTCCGCGCGTCAAGGCGCGCCATCTCTTTGCAGGAGCGTTCACGGCTCTTCGCCCTTCGCCGACGTTTTAGCGCGCGCCCCTTGCCATTCAATTGCCAGGCGGGGACCGCCGGCAAGAAAACGGCAAGCTGCTGAACAAGTCGTTAAGCGACGTCGTAAACGATTCCCGCACGCGCAGCTCCGCCGCTAACCGTTGCCTAACCACGCTGCGAGATCGCGGCGGCGTTTCCGCGGATTGCGGTTGATAATGCCGCAAGAGTGGGAGAGATGGAGCCATGCCGGCCGGAACGAAGTTGGGCGACCTCGCGCTGCGCGCGCTGAAGCGGGCGCGCGCCTTCGCGGCCGCGCGCCGCGGCAACGTCGCCATGATCTTCGCGCTGACGCTGATCCCGCTTTGCCTGGCGACCGGGGCCGGTCTCGATTATGCGCGCGCCGTGGTGGTGCGCGCCAACATGTCTGAAGCCATCGACGCGGCGGCCTTGGCCGTGGGCAGCTCGTCGGGTCTGACGACGGCCCAGCAGCAGACCCTCGCGCAGCAGTACTTCACGGCGAATTACAAGACGGATTCCTCCTACGGCACGCCGTCGGCGATCACCGTCACGCCCTCGGGCCAATCGGTCACGATCGCGGCCAGCGATCAGATGCCGACCACGCTGCTCTCCGCCGTCGGCGTCAACTCGCTTGTCATCTCGGCCTCCACGAAAGTCGTGTGGGGACAGACCAAGCTGTGGGTGTCGCTGGTGCTCGACAACACCGGTTCGATGACCGAGACCGACAGCACCGGCACCAGCAAGATCACCGCGCTCAAGAACGCGTCACATCAGTTGCTCACCTTGTTGCAGAACGCCTCGGCCAATGCCGGCGACGTGCAGGTGGCGGTCGTTCCCTTCACCACCGACGTGAACATCGGCACCTCGTTCGTCAACGCGACGTGGATCGATTGGAGCAATTGGTCTTCCAGCGGCAGCGTCGAAAACGGCATGACCTGCAGCCAAAGCAATGGCAACGGCAACGGCTGGGCTTGGGGCGGCGGCTGGGGCTGGGGCGGCTGGGGCGGCGGCATGACGTGCGGCGGCAGCAATCACTCGGCGTGGAACGGTTGCGTGATGGATCGCGGCACCGCCACCGGCCCCTCCCCCCAGAACTACGACGTGCTCAACACCACGCCCACCAGCAGCGACACCGCGAGCTATTTTCCGGCCGACCAGTCCGCCTGGTGCCCCCAAGCCATGCTCCCTCTCGGCTACGATTGGACGGCCCTCAGCAACGAAATCGACGCCATGTACGCCGGCGGCTTCACCAACCAGACGATCGGCCTGGTCTGGGGCTGGCAGGCGCTGACGCAGGGCGCGCCGCTCAGTCCGCCCGCGCTGCCCGCCAACACCCAGCAGGTCATCATTCTTCTCAGCGACGGCCTCAACACGCAGAACCGCTGGACGTCGAATCAATCCAGCATCGATGCGCGCGAGCAGCTGGCCTGCAGCAATGCCAAGGCCGCCGGCGTCATCATCTACACCGTCTTCGTCGATCTCAACGGCACGCAGGGAAACTCGGCGGCGCTGCAGAACTGCGCCACGGACGCCAGCAAGTATTTCGACCTGACCACGGCGGGCGCGATCGTTTCGACCTTCAACCAGATCGGCCAGCAGATCACCAATCTGCGCGTGGCGCAGTAGCGGGACCGGCGGCGATGGCTTGGCAGGCATTGAGCGGGCTGCTGGGCAGCGTCGTCTATACGCTCGGCTTCACCTTCCCCTATCTTGCGGGCGCCGCCGTCGTCTTCGCCGTGCTGTCGCGGATTTCTCCCTGCAACGCGGGCCGGGGGTGGTGGCGCAAGCGCGGCCTCGCCACCGATCTCGCCTATTGGCTGTTGATTCCGGTCCTGGCGCGTTACGCCCGCATCGGCTTCACGGTGCTGTTCACGGTGACGCTGCTGGGCTTGAGCAGCAGCGAGGCGATCGCCGGCTTCTACGCGCACGGCCACGGCCCGCTGGCGGCATTGCCGTTATGGGCGCAGATCGCGCTCTATCTCCTGGTCAGTGATTTCCTGCTCTATTGGATTCACCGCGCCTTCCACGGCGCGGCGCTGTGGAAGTTCCACGCGGTGCATCATTCCTCGCAAGACCTGGAATGGATTTCGGCGGCGCGCTTCCATCCCATCAACATCATCTTCGGCACCACGCTGGTCGACGTGCTGGCGCTGGTGGCGGGCATCAAGCCGGACGTGTTCTTCTTCCTGATGCCGTTCACCACGCTCAGTTCGGTGTTCGTGCACGCCAATCTCGATTGGACGCTGGGCCCGCTCAAATACGTGTTGGTCGGCCCGGTGTTCCACCGCTGGCATCACACGCTGCCCGGCGAGGGCGGCAACCGCAACTTCGCCACCAATTTCGCGTTCTTCGATCTGCTGTTCGGCACCTTTTATTTGCCCGCGGGCAAGCTGCCGCAGCGTTACGGAATCGCGGAGCAGGACTTCCCCGAGAGCCTGGGGCTGCAGGTGCTTTATCCGCTGATGCGCTGACTGGACGGCGAACTACTGCGCCTGGCCGGAAGCCAGCTTGGACACCAGCGCCTGATGCTTGGCGATCTGATCCATGCTCGAATCGAAGGGATCCTTGCCGTCGCCAGGCTGCGGCGAGGGTTCGCAGCGCGCGGCGGCGCAGGAATAGGTCACCCGCGCCGCGCCTCTCTGCAGGGTGACGGCGCCGCTGGCGGAACCGAAGACGATCACCTGCTGATTGCTGATCTGGGTGCCGGAGGCGTCGAGCGCGATCATGTTGGTGGCGCCGAAGGATTTTCCCAGGACGAAGGCGTGGCGCTTGTCGATCATGGTGACGTCGGCGATGACCGGGTTGCCAATATAAAGTGTCGAGATCGGCTTGACGAAGGCGACCAGGCGCACTTCGTCGAGCGGCACCGCGACGCCCGCGGCCGCGGCCTGGGCGCGGCGGGGAGCGGCATGGGCGCTGCGCGCCTGCGCGGCGCCGGCGGCTAGGATGACGCTCGCGAGCAAAGCGGTGATGCGGCGCATGGGTGCGGCTTTCGTCGGATTCGTCGGGCACAAATTAGACGGCGCCTCGTAAAGGAAGATTTAAGTCCCGCGGGCATCCTCGCCACGGCGCGGCGGCGCGATCTCGCGGGATGGTGAACGCATCGCAAAAATTAAGCGTGTTGCGCCCTGCGTCCGCGGTCATTCCGTCTCGCTGCGGCACAGTGCGGGGTCGGCGGCGAAGGTGAACTTAACACCGAATTAAGCGGCGCGATTTAGGCTGTGGCGGTCTTGGCAAAGGTCGTGGCAAACGGCGCGCGCCGGACGTCCTAGGGTGTCCACAAGTGGAGGTCTTTATGAACAACCTTTTTACGCGGTTCGTCCGCGACGAGACGGGCGCGACGGCCATCGAGTATGGCCTGATCGCGGCGCTCATCGCGGTCGTCATCATCGGCACGCTGCAGGCTATCGGCACGAACCTGAGCACGAAGTTGAATTCCGTCGCGACCAGCCTGCATTAAGGGCCCGCCTGCGATTTGGAACATGACGAACGGCCGCCGCTGGCGGCCGTTCGCGCCTGAGGGACGGCAAGGATGGCGGCGGAACTTCTGGTGATCGTGGTCTTGCCGCTGCTGCTGGCGCTGGCCGCCGGCTGGGATCTGGCGAGTTACACGATTCCGAACCGCTTGCAATTGGCGCTGGTCGGCGTCTTCGCCGTCTTCGTGGTCGCGGCCGGGATGACGCCGGCAGTGCTGGGCGGGCATGTGCTGGCGGGGCTTTTCGGCCTGGCCGTCGGCTTCACGCTGTTCGCGCTCGGCTACATCGGCGGCGGCGACGCCAAGCTGTTCGCCGCGGTGGCGCTGTGGCTCGGCTTCGACCGCGACTTGATGACCTACACGCTGATCGCTTCGCTTTTCGGCGGCGCGCTGACGCTGGTTCTGCTGGCGCTGCGGCGCCTGCCGCTGCCGGCGCTGCTGAGCGGCCACGCCTGGCTGCTCAGGCTGCACGACGAACGGGCGGGGATCCCTTACGGCGTGGCGCTGGCGGCGGGAGCCTTCTTCATTCTGCCGCAGACGGAGATTTTCCGTCTCGCGGCGGCCGGCTGAGCGCGCCCGGTTTACGGGAAGCAAGGCTTTTCAGCATCTTGTTAAGCATTTTCTAAAGGGTTCCGTGCTCGGATTGCATCAAAGGAGCCGGCACCCATGAACATGCGGCGTCTCGTTGTCTTTTTGGCGGCCGCCGTGGCCGCGGGGGGCGCAGTCCTGCTGGCGCGCGGATTGCTCGGCGGCGGCACCACCAAAGCCGATGCGCGGCCCACACCGGCGCCCATCGCCATCAGCAGCGTTCTGGTTGCGGCGAGCAGCCTGCAGCCGGGACAGCCGCTGACGGGGGCGCAGGTGCGCTGGCAGAAATGGCCGACGAGCAGCGTCGATCCCGGATTCATTCAGCAGTCGGCGGCGCTGACGGCCGAGGCGGCGGTCGCCGGCACTTACGCGCGGTCGCCGATCGCGGCGGGCGAACCCATCACCTACGCCAAGATCGTCAAGAGCGACGCGGGCGGCTTCATGGCGGCGACGCTGCAGCCCGGCATGCGCGCGGTTTCCATTCCGGTGTCGATCGCCTCGGTCGCCGGCGGATTCATTCTGCCCAACAACCGCGTCGACGTCATTCTCACCGCAATCAGCAACGACACGCCCAAGCGGGTGAACGCCCGCATCGTGCTCGCCGACGTGCGCGTGCTGGCGATCGACCAGAGCGCCAACGACAAGGGCGAGAAATCGGTTTCCGACATCAAGACCGCGACCCTGGAGCTGACGCCCGACCAAGTGCGCACGCTGACGCGGGCGGAAGCGACCGGGCCGTTGTCGCTGGCGCTTCGCGCGCTGGGCGATTACGGCGCCGCGTCGAATCCGGCGCAGGTGGCGGGACGCTCCCCCGGCGATTCCGACACCGGCGACGTTTCGATCATCCGCTACGGCGTCGCGCGCAGCGGCGGGGGAGGCAATTAGATGCGCAAGCTCCTGCTCCCGCTTGCCGCCGCCGCGCTCGCCTTCGCGGCGACCGCCGCCGCCGCCCCGCGCGCCGACGACGACGGCGCCCCGCGCGTGATCTCCGTCGCCACCCATGCGGGCGGACCGGTGCACGAGCGTCTCACCCTGCCCCTCGACAAGGCCGCGATCGTGCAGATCGACGCCGACGCGCGCGACGTGCTGGTCTCCAATCCCGAGATCGTCGATGCCGTGGTGCGCTCGCCGCGGCGGATTTTCCTCTTGGCGATGAAGGGCGGACAGACCAACGCCTTCTTCTTCGACGCCGCCGGCCGTCAGCTTCTCTCGCTCGACATCCGCGTCGAGAAGGACGTCACCGATCTTGCCCATCTCATGCGCAGCGAGCTTCCCGGCTCGTCCGTGAGGGTCTCGTCGATGAACGACAACATCGTGCTCTCAGGCAAAGTGTCGAGCGCCCAGGAATCCACGCGCGCCCAGGATCTGGCGGCGCGCTTCGCCGGCGATCCGGCCAAGGTCGTCAACATGCTGCAGATCGCCGGCGGCGAGCAGGTGATGCTGAAGGTGCGCATCGCGGAAGTGCAGCGCCAAGTCGCCAAGCAGCTCGGCATCGACCTCGCCGGCGCCGCCATCGTCGGCGGCGTGCCGCTGGCCGCCTCGACCTCCAATCCCTACGGCCTGATGGGCCAGGCGCTGAGCGATCTTTCCGGCACCCAGATCGGCTCGTCCTGCGCCGGCGCCTTCTTTCCCACGGGGACCGACCAGACCGTGACGACCACCACCAACGGCGTGCCGAGCGTCGTGCGCACGGTCACCAAGAACGTACCCTGTGTCAGCCCCAACAACCTTCAAGGCACGATGAAGGCGCTGGAGACGGTGGGCCTGGTGCACACGCTGGCCGAACCCAACCTGACGGCGGTCTCCGGCGAAACCGCGAAGTTCCTGGCGGGGGGCGAATTCCCGGTGCCGGCCGGCCGCGATCAGCAGGGTAACATCTCGATCATCTTCAAGCAGTTCGGCGTCGGGCTGTCCTTCACGCCGGTGGTCCTCAGTTCGGGGCGCATTTCGCTGCAGATGTCGACGGAGGTGAGCGAGCTCACCAACACCGGCGCCTTCACCCTCCAAGGCACGGCGACGACGGCGGCGGCGACCATTCCCGCGCTTTCGGTGCGCCGGGCGGAGACCACGGTCGAACTGCCCTCCGGCGGCAGCTTCGCCATCGCCGGGCTGATGTCGCACACCACCAAGCAGCAGATCGACGGCTTTCCCGGCCTCAAGGACATGCCGGTCCTGGGGGCGCTGTTCCGCAGCCGCGATTTCCAGAACAACGAGACCGAGCTGGTGGTGACGGTGACGGCCTATCTCGTCAGCCCGACGACGGAGGCCAAGCTGGCCGCGCCCACCGACGGCTTCGTGGTGCCCACCGATCCGGAGACCATTCTGCTCGGCCGGCTGAACGACACCTATCCGCACGCCAAGCATGGGGCCGCCGAGGCCCAGGGCAGTGTCGGGTTCATCGTGCAATAGGAAGACGCACATGTCGAAGTTGATGGATACCATGCGTTGCGCCGCGGTCGCCGCCGTGCTGCTGGCGGGAAGCTGCGCCGGATTCTCCAACGAGGACGCGCCCTCCAGCGACGGCGCCGTCAACCATCCGATCTCGGTGGAGCCGCACTACAACGCCATCAAGCTGCCGTTCTCGGCGCCGGACGCCGGCCTCCTGCCGGACGACGCGGCGCGCTTCGACGAATTCGTGGCCGACTATCTCGAACACGGCAACGGTTCGATTTCGGTCTCGGCGCCCACGGGCCCCGAATCCTCCGCCGCGATCGGCTATTTCGCCGAGCGGCTGGCCTCCCTCGGCGTGCCGCGTTCGCGCATCCTGGTGGGCACGCACGATCCGGCGGGCGGCGATACGGGCGTGGAGATCGGCTATCTGGGATATGTCGCCCACGCCGACCCCTGCGGCGACTGGTCGAAGGATCTCGCCGCGACGGGCTCCAACCAGACCGCTCCCAATTTCGGCTGCGCCGTGCAGCACAACATCGCCGCCATGGTTTCGGACCCGCGCGATCTGGTGCAGCCGCGCCCGCTGGCGGACGGCGATGCGGCGCGCCGCGCCACCGTGCTGGGCAATTACGAAAAAGGCAAAGTGACGTCCGCCGAGAAGACCACCGACCAGTCGGTCAAGGTGTCCGACGTCGGCGGCAACCAGTAGGGGCGCCCAAGATGGCCAAGACGCGGCGCGAGGAAAACCAGCAGGCATACGGAGCGGCTGCCCACGAACGTCCGGTGCCGCGCATTTCCATCCATGCGTTTTGCGAATTCCCGGACACCGGGGCGGCGCTGCAGCGGGCGGGCGCCGACCGCCGCCTGGCCAAGACCAACCTCAGCGTCCAGCTCGGCGGCATCGCCGCCGCGATCGAGCATTACCACGGGCAGGTGACGCCCAATCTGCTGGTGGTCGAAACCAGGTTTGCCGGACAACAGGCGCTCGACGAACTCGACAGCCTGGCCGACGTGGTGGACCCGGCGACCAAGGTGGTCGTGGTGGGGCGTCACAACGACGTCGAGCTTTATCGCGAACTGATGCGCCGGGGCGCCTCCGAATATCTGGTGGCTCCGCTCGATCCGCTGCATCTGATCGAAGTCATCGCCGGCCTCTACAGCGACCCCGAAGGGCACCCGATCGGCCGCGTCGTCGCCTTCGTCGGCGCCCGCGGCGGCGCGGGAGCCTCGACGCTCTGCCACAACACCGGTTGGTGCATCGCCGAAGAGCAGCACATCAACACCACCATTCTCGATTTCGATCTGGCTTTCGGCACGCTGGGCCTCGATTTCAACGACGAGGCGGGGCAGAGCATCGCCGATGCGCTGACCGCGCCCGAGCGGCTCGACGAAGTCCTGCTCGACCGCCTGCTGATCCGCCGCGGCGATTATCTTTCGCTGTTCACCGCGCCCGCGGTCTTGGAGCGCGACTACGACGCCGGCTTCGAGGCCTACGAAGCCGTGCTCGACGCGGTGCGCCAGACCACGCCGTGCGTGATCGTCGATCTGCCCCATTCGTGGGAGCCCTGGGTCAAGGCGACGCTGATCGGCGCCGACGACATCGTGGTGGTGGCGACGCCCGATCTGGCCTCGCTGCGCAACGCCAAGAACCTGGTGGAGATCCTGCGCCACAACCGTCCCAACGACACGGCGCCCAAGCTGGTGCTGAATCAGGTCGGCCAGCCCAGGCGGCCCGAGATTCCGGCCAAGGACTTCGCCGAAACCTTCGGCGTGGAGCCCGCCGTCGTGCTGCCTTTCGATCCGGCGCTGTTCGGCATGGCCGCCAACAACGGACAGATGCTCGCCGAACTGGGGGAGAAGTCGCCCACCGTGGAGGCCGTGCGCCATCTCGCCGGGCTGATCACGGGGCGCAAACAGGCCGCCGAGAAACCGGCGTCGTCGCTCTTCTCCTTGTTGAAGGGAAAGAAAAGAGCCTAGGTGATGTTCGGAAAGCGCGCCGCCGTCGACAGCAAGCCCACCCCGCCGCGCGCCGAGGCGCCGGCCTTGCGCGCGGCGCCGCGGACGGACGGAGGCTCGTCGCGCGACTCCGCCTCGCCGCCGCTCGCCGCGGCCTTGGCGCCGCCCCGCCCCTTCGCCGCCGCCGACGAGCGCTCCGACGACTATTACCAGATCAAGACCACGATCTTCAGCGCCCTGATCGACACCATAGACCTGGCGCAGCTGGCGCAGCTCGATGCCGATTCGGCGCGCGAGGAAATCCGCGACATCGTCAACGAGATCATCTCCATCAAGGCGGTGGTGATGTCGATCGCCGAGCAGGAGCACCTGTTGCAGGACATCTGCAACGACGTGCTCGGCTACGGCCCGCTGGAGCCGCTCTTGGCGCGCGACGACATCGCCGACATCATGGTCAACGGCGCCGGACGCGTCTTCATCGAAGTCGCCGGCAAGGTGCAGCTCACCTCCATCCGCTTCCGCGACAACGCCCAGCTGATGAACATCTGCCAGCGCATCGTCAGCCAGGTCGGCCGCAGGGTGGACGAATCCTCGCCGATCTGCGACGCGCGCCTGCTCGACGGCTCGCGCGTCAACGTCATCGCGCCGCCCCTGTCGCTCGACGGACCCACGCTCACCATCCGCAAGTTCAAGAAGGACAAGTTGCGGATGGAGGACCTCGTGCGCTTCGGCTCGATCAACGAGGCCGGCGCCAGGCTGCTCGGCATCATCGGACGCTGCCGCTGCAACGTGCTGATTTCCGGCGGCACCGGTTCGGGCAAGACCACGCTGCTCAACTGCATGACCGCCTTCATCGACGCCGAAGAACGCATCATCACCTGCGAGGACGCCGCCGAACTGCAGCTGCAGCAGCCCCATGTCGTGCGCCTGGAGACGCGCCCGCCCAACCTGGAGGGCCAGGGCCAGATCACCATGCGTGACCTGGTGCGCAACTGCCTGCGCATGCGCCCCGAACGCATCATCGTGGGCGAAGTGCGCGGACCGGAGGCCTTCGATCTCTTGCAGGCGATGAACACCGGCCACGACGGCTCGATGGGCACGCTGCACGCCAACTCCCCGCGCGAGGCCATGAGCCGGCTGGAATCCATGATTACCATGGGCGGCTTCCAGCTTCCCACCAAGACCATCCGCGAGATGATCGTGGGTTCGATCGACGTCATCGTCCAGGCAGAACGGCTGCGCGACGGGACGCGGCGCATCATCAAGATCACGGAAGTGGTGGGCACGGAAGGCGAGGTCGTCATCACCCAGGATCTGCTCACCTACGAGATGTCGGGCGAGGACGAAAGCGGGCGCATCAAGGGCCGCCACGCCGGCACCGGCATCGTGCGTCCGACCTTCTGGGAGCGCGCCCGCTATTACGGTCTGGAACGCGAACTGGCGGACTCCCTCGACAAGCTGCAGGCCTGAGCCACATGATCATGTTCGCCCTCGGCTTACTGGTGTTGGCTCTGGGGGGCGCGGCGTATGCCTATGCGGGCGGCGCCGACGAAGCCGCGCAGAAGCGCATCGCCGCCGTCGCCAAGCCGTCGGCGGGGCGCGCGTCGCGGGGGGGGGCGGAGACCAACGCCGTGCGCCGCAAGAACGTCCAGGCGCTGCTCAAGGACATCGAGAAGAAGCAGGCCGAGAACAAGCCGGCCATGACGCTGCGCCGCCGCCTCGATCAGGCGGGTCTCGGCGAGACGTCCGTGCGCAAATTCTGGATTGCTTCGGGCGCGCTGGCCGCGGTCAGCGCCGCCATATGCTATCTGAGCGGCCAGACCGTGATGGTGATCGCGCTGGCGGCGTTCGGCGCGGGCTTCGGCCTGCCGCGCTGGGTGCTGGGCTTTCTTAAGGCGCGCCGCGAAAAGAAATTCACCAACGAGTTCGCCGCCGCCATCGACGTGATCGTGCGCAGCGTGAAGTCGGGACTGCCCACCAACGACGCGCTCAGGATCGTGGCCGGCGAATTCCGCGATCCGGTGGGCGGCGAGTTCAAGCGGCTGTGCGAAGCCATGAAGCTGGGCGTCACCCTGGAGCAGGGCCTCAAGCGCATGCACGAAAGCATGCCGACGACGGAGGTCGGTTTCTTCGCCATCGTGATGACCATTCAGCAGAAATCGGGCGGCAACCTGTCCGAGGCCCTGGGCAATCTCGCCGCCGTGCTGCGCGACCGCAAGCGCCTGCAGGGCAAGATCAGGGCCATGTCGTCGGAGGCCAAGGCCTCGGCGGGGATCATCGGTTCGCTGCCGCCGGGCGTCATGGCCATCGTCTATCTCACGACGCCCGCCTACATGAGCGTGCTCTTCACCGAGAAGGTGGGAAACCTGTTGCTGGCGGGCTGCGTCGTGTGGATGGGCGTGGGCATCTTCGTCATGCGCAAGATGATCAACTTCAAGCATTGAGGCCGCGCGGATGTCTTTCGGGTTCGACTTTCTCGATCTGCTGTTCGATCCGCGCTTCCTGGCGACGGCGGGGGTGGGCATTCTCGCCTTCGCGACCATCCTCACCCTGGGCCTGCCGCTGCTCGACCGCGACAACCTCAGCCGGCGGCTGAAAGAGGTCGCCGAGCGGCGGGAGGAATTGCGCGCCCGCCATCATGCCGCCCTCAATGCCAAGCGCGGCTCGCTGCGCAGCGAGCCGGTGGGCACCACCAAGCTCATCAAGCAGATCGTGGAGCGTTTCAACCTGACCAGGCTGGTGGAATCGGAAGGGGCGCGCGACAAGCTGGTGAGCGCGGGCCTGCGCAGCCCGACGCACTACATCGTCTTCATGTTCTTCCGGGTGGTGATGCCGTTCATCCTGTTCGCGCTGGCGCTGTTCTATCTGTTCGTGGTCACGCATTTCGCGTGGTCGGGCACCATGAAGACCGCCGCCGCGGTGGGCGCCGCGCTGTTGGGCTTCTATCTGCCCGACGTCTTCATCTCGAACACCATCGCACGCCGCCAGCAGTCGATTATGAATGCGTTTCCCGACGCCCTCGACCTGCTGCTGATCTGCGTCGAATCGGGCATGTCGGTGGAAGCGGCGTTTTCGAAGGTCGCCTCCGAGGTCGGCGCGGCGTCCACCGAACTGGCGGAGGAATTCGCGCTGACCACGGCGGAGCTTTCCTATCTGCCGGACCGCAAGCAGGCGTTCGAGAATCTCGCCAAGCGTTGCGGCCATCCCGGCGTCAAGCAGGTGGCGACGGCCCTCAATCAGGCGGAGCGCTACGGCACCCCGCTCGGTCAGGCGCTACGCGTCTGCGCCCAGGAGAATCGCGAGATGCGCATGGCCGCAGCCGAACAGAAGGCCGCCGCGCTGCCCGCCAAGCTGACGGTGCCGATGATCCTGTTCTTCCTGCCCTGCCTGTTCGTGGTCATCATGGGCCCGGCGATTATGAAGGTTATGAAGATGTTTTGATTACGGGCGGTCGTTCGCCAGCCTCAGCGCCGGAATCGCGCTCTTGAGCGGCGGTTTCGCCGCCGGCTTAGCGGCGAGTTTGCGCGCAGCGGCCTTGGCCGGTTTCTTCGCCACCGGCCCGGCCTCAGGATCGAAGGGCACGGCCTGCATGACGATGTTCCTCGGCGCGCGGATTGCCGCGCCGTCGGTCTTGAACGCGACCAGCGGCTTGGGCGGGCGCGAGGCGGCCGGCGGCGTCGCCGCGGGAGCGGGGGAGACGGTTGCGGCGGCGGAGGCTTTCGGCTCCGCCAGCCCGTCGATCAGCGCCAGATTGCGCGCGATCTGGGGATTACCGGCTGCGGAGGCTTCGCCCATCAGCGCCTTCGCCTGGACGGGATCGCCCGCCAGCATGCGCGACAAGGCGAAATTGTTGAGCACCACGGGCTCGCCCGGCTTCAGCACCAGGGCGCGCTGATAAGCTTGGCGCGCCTTGGCGGAATCGCGCATCTGGTCGTAGGCCACGCCGAGGGCGGAATAGAGCGTCCAGTCGCCGGGCTGCAGTTCCACCGCGCGCGTGAGGAATTGCACGGCTTCCGGCGCCCGTCCTTGCTGGGTCAGCACTTTGCCGTATTCGCCGACGACGCGCGCATCGTCGGGATTCACCAGCATCAATTGGCCGAGCGTGTGCAACGCGCCGGCGTAATCGCCTTTGGCGCGCAAGAGCTGGGCGGCGCGGATTTCATCGTCCAAGCTGATCGGGGCGGTGCTGTCGGACGCGCTGCCGGCTGTGGCGCCGTCGCTGCTTTGCGCCGCCGCGGATTTGGCGGGATCCGACGCGCAGGCTCCAAGGGCGGCGGCCGACAGGGCGAGCGCTCCCAGACTGGCGAATAGACGGTGCATGGCAAAGCCCTTCGAGTGGCAATCTGCTCCGCCGCCGAGCATGCGCGGACGCGGTCAACAAATTCTTAAATCCGGCATATTATTAAAGACGGCGTCCAATTCCTGACGCAATGATATGGGATTGGTGTCCCATGACACGGCATCGGGCGATGCGTACCGCTGTTGCGGCCGTCGTTGCTTTGGCGCTTCCGACCGCCGGTCGGGCCCAGGGCGCGCCGCCGCGCCTGTCTTTCCAGGTGGCGACCGGTTCGACGGCGGGCACCTATTTTCCAATGGGCGAGTTGATCGCGGGCATCGTCAGCCATCCGCCGGGGCTGCCGCGCTGCGACGCGGGCGGGGTGTGCGGTCCGCTCGGCCTGATCGTGTCGGCGCGCACCAGTGCGGGCGCGGTCGCCAATGTGCTGGCGGTGAATGCCGGCGCGGTTGATTCCGGCCTGGCGCAGGCCAATGTGGTCGCCGACGCGCTGGCCGGCACCGGCGCGTTCCACCAGGCGGGGCGCCAGACGCACATTCGCACGATCGCCAATCTGTTCCCGGAAACGGTGCAGCTGGTGGTCGCCGCCAAGGCGCCCATCGCCAAGCTCGCCGATCTGCGCGGCAAGCGCGTTTCGATCGGCGCCGAGGGCGCCGGCGCGGGCGTGGCCGCGCGCGAAATCCTCGCCGCCTACCACATCGCGGAGTGGCGGCTGGACATCCGCCGCGACTCCTACGATGTCGACGCCAGCCTGTTGCTGCAGGGCAAGATCGACGCGTTCTTCTATATGGGCGCGGCACCGTCGGAGGTGGTGAACGATCTGGTTGCGAGCCGCTCCGCCCGGCTGATCGCCATCGGCGGCAAGGCGCGCGGCCGTCTGTTCAAGCGCGATCCCAGTTTCTCCGCTTATACGATTCCGGCGGACACCTATCCGGGGTCGGGCGCCATCGAGACCGTGTCCTGCCGCACGCTGTGGATCGTGAAGGACAGCGCCCCGCCCGGCGTCGTCTACGGCATGCTTCGCGCGCTGTTCCATCCGGCCAACCGCGCTTTGCTGGATTCGGGCGAACGTTCGGCGCGTTACATCCGTCTCGACCAGGCCGCCGAAGGCTTGACCGCGCCGCTGCATCCCGGCGCCGCGCGTTACTTCCGCGAAATGGGCAAGCTCGCCGATCTCAAAGCGGAGCGGCGGGATTAGGGGCGGGAACCCGACGGTGGACGGCGCGGCGGGAGGCCCGCTTTGTTTCAGCGACCGTAACTTGAGCCCGCGCGGAGGCGGCGCGGGTCCGCGACATCGTGAACGCGACGCGCCTTGATGTCGGCGAGCAGGCCCTTCAGCCATTCGCGGTCGAGCAGCCGCTGCTTCTCCAGGTGCCGCAAAAGGTGTTCGCCGCCCGTCGAGATCACCGGGCGCAGCGCCTTGCGGATGGGGCCGAGCTTGGCGATGCGTTCGTCGAGGTGCGCGATCCGGCGGCGGACAAGCTCCTCGACGTGCGCAAGATCGCAGAGGTGCAGGAACAACAACGCGCCGTAAAGCGTCTGCGAGACCGGACCTTCCTCCGCGAATTGCCGATGCAGCAATTCGCGGAACTCGGCCTTTCCCTTGGCGGTGATCCTGTAGACGGTGCGCATGCCGCCGCGCGCCACGCGCTGGCGGGAAACCGCTGAGATCAGATCCTCTTTTTCGAGTTGCCGGATGGCGTAGTAGAG
Source organism: Alphaproteobacteria bacterium (assembly GCA_028871795.1). GTDB lineage: Bacteria > Pseudomonadota > Alphaproteobacteria > Micropepsales > Micropepsaceae > Rhizomicrobium. Next base: position 163,134 of record JAGWMG010000001.1, read on the forward strand.
CGTCCCCACGTCGACGTCGATGTAGCATTCGACCATCGCATTCTTGAGGCGCCGCTTGATCTCGTAGGGGTGGAAGTCCCCCCGGTGCAGCACGCCGAGAATCAACATTCTTGCTTTCATAGTTTAATTAGACTATTATGATCCAACTAAACAAGGGGCAGGAGAAGACGGCGCATGTGGCGGACGATCGCGGCAGTGCTCTTGGGACTCGCAGCGTGGGCGGCGGCGGTGACGATCCTGAACTGGGGCTTGCGACTGTGGCTGCCGGGCTATGGCGCAGTGGAGCATACGATGCTGTTCACGCTTCCCATGAAACTGGCTCGGCTTTCGATCGCGGCGGCCGCCTCGCTTGCCGCCGGGGCGATCGTGCGCGCCGTTGCGCCCGCAAGCCGCTGGGCGCCGTGGATCGTCGGCCTGGTGATGGTCGCGTTGTTCCTGCCGAGCCACGTCTCTCTGTGGAACAGGTTTCCCATTTGGTACCACCTGACGTTCCTCCTCACGCTGGCTCCGCTGGTGGCACTCGGCGCCTCGTTCCTCCCGCGCGGCAAGCCGGCCGCGGCGTAGTGGGCACTCATGGAAGAAGCTGGAGCGATCCGTAATTCGATAGTCATTCCGCCCGGGAGAAACCTATGAAGCGCACATGGACGATAATTGGCGTAGCCGACGTGCCCCGGAGCTTCAAGTGGTACCAGTCGCTGTTTGACCTTCCGCGGACGGCTCCTGCCCACGACGACTTCGGGCAAATCGTCGACTCGGATGGAACGGTCTTGCTCTGTCTCCACGAGTGGGGTGCCCACGAGCATCCCTCGTTGACAAGTCCCCACTACGCCAAGCCTGGCAACGGCCTCCTCTTGTTCTTCCGGATCGACAACTTTGACGCAGCTTTGCAAAGGGCGCGCACGCTCGTCAGCCGGCTGGAAGAAGAGCCACATGTGAATCCCAGCACTGGAACCATGGAGTTTTCGCTCCGAGATCTTGACGGTTACTACGTCACCATCAGCGCGCTCGATACGGCCTAACCCCTGGCGGACAGGTTCCGCATGTTTTTTTGGTGGACATGGGCATACGCGACGCTCGCAGCGAGGTTCGCAACCGGTCCGTTAACGGCCGTTTGATTGTGCGAAAAAGATCATAGCCTTTGGATCGTTCGGCGTCGTGCGGACGGCAACAATCGGCGCAAGGCGGAGCAGGCCGACTTCGCCGCGGCGTGCGATCTTATCCGCTAGGCGGACAAATACCGCGGCAGGCCCGCGTCCACTTCCGCCTTGGCGGCGCGGCCCCAATCCTGCATCGCCGGCAATGCCATCATCCGTTCGCAATACGCCTTGGCGCTCGGCGGCAGCGCCACCCCGTAAGTGAGAAAGCGCGACACGACGGGCGCATACATGCAGTCGGCGACGCAGAAGCGTCCGAACAGGAAGCCGCCGCCGTGAGCGCTCAGCGCCTGCGTCCAGGCCTCGATGATGCGCGCGATCTGTTCCTTGGTGGCGTCGCGCAACGCCGGCGCCGGCAGCGTGCGCGCGAATTCCATCGTCAACTGATCGCGCAGATCGGGGAATCCCGAATGCATTTCGGCGGCATAGGCGCGCGCTTGGGCGCGCGCGCCCGCCTCGTCGGGCCACAGCTTCGCCTCGGGGTGGCGTTCGGCCAGCGTTTCGCAGATGGCAAGACTGTCCCACACCGTCGCGGGGCCCCCGTTTTCGTCGATCTTGAGCACCGGAACGCGCCCGGTGGGGGAATGCTTCGAGATCTCTTGGCGCGTGGCGGACGCTTGCGTGCGGCGCAGGGCGATCACGACTTCCTCGAAAGGCGCCCCGGTGGCGCGCATCGCCACATAGGGCCGCAGGCTCCAGCTCGACCAGTTCTTGGTGCCGAGGATCAAGGTGTAGCGCGCGGCCATGGCGTTTCTCCGGTGGCGGTCAGGACCTGCCGTTTCTAGAGTTCCGGGCGGCAGACTCAAGACCTCAATACGCCGTTTCGACGTCGACGATATTTTCCGGCCGCTGGCCGCGTTCGAACAGCGCGATGCCGTCGAGCACGTATTGCACGGCGATGGCCGGCTGGGAGACGGCCGCGATATGTGGCGTCACCGTGATCTTGGGATGGTTCCACAGCGGGCTCGCTTTCGCCAGCGGCTCGTTTTCGAAGACGTCGAGCACGGCGCCCGAAAGCCGCCCCGAAGCGAGCGCCGCGATCAGGTCGGCTTCGATCAGATGCCCGCCGCGCGCCGCGTTGATGACGAAAGCGCCTTGCGGCAGCGCCGCGAACGTCCTGGCGTTGAGGATGCCCGCCGTCTTGCGGGTGAGCGACAGCAGGCAGACCAGAATGTCGGCCTGGCCGAGGAAGGCGTCGAATTCCGCCTCGCCGGCAAAACTTCTGACGCCGGGAAGGCTCTTGCGGCTGCGGCTCCAGGCCGAGAGGGCAAAGCCCAGCTCCATGAGGCGCCGCGCCGTGAAGCTGCCGATCTCGCCCAGGCCGAGCAGGCCGATGCGCGTGTCTTCGGTGCGGCGCGGCAGCGCCATCTGGCGCCACTGCCGTTTGCGTTGGGCCTCGTCGAACAACCGCTGACAGCGGTGACGGATCAGCACGTGCATGAGCACGAACTGCGCCATTTCCACCGCCAGGCTTTTGTCCGCGAAGCGGACCAGCGGCACGCGTCTGGGATATTCCGGGTCGCACAGGAAGCCGTCCACGCCGGCGCCCAGCGAGAAGGCGGCTTTCAGGTTGGGAAAGGATTTCAGCAGTCCCGGCGGCGGGCGGAAGCTCAAGACATAATCGACGTTCTCGGGCGCGTAGCTGTCGCGGCCGTGGACGAGGACATTGACCGCGTCGAGCGAGGAGGCCCACAGGGCGGACCACTTCGCCGGCACGACCATCAAGAGGTTGGGTTTTGCCATGGCCGGACGCTCGCCGCTTTGGCGGCTCAATTCAAGAGCGCCCCGGTTCGGGATGGCTCATGCCTGGATGTAGACGGCGTTGGCCTTCCGTTTCTGAACTGTATCATGCCGTCGGTGTTGCGACTCTTCCGCCGCCGCGCGCTATTTCTTCGGCGGCGGAATCGGCAGCGGGCTGTCGCTTTGCGTGCGCAGATAGGCGAGCAGGTTGAGGCGGTCCTGTTCGCTGCTCAGGCCGGCGAAGGACATCTTGGTGCCCGTCACCATGCCTTGCGGCGACTTCAGGAAGCGGAACAGCGTGTCGTAGGTCCACGGATCGTGGCTCGCCGCCATGGCGCTCGAATAGTCGAAGCCGGGATGGGTCGCCCGCGCGCGGCCGACGACGCCCCACAGATTCGGCCCGATCTTGTTGGGGCCGCCCTTGGAGAGATCGTGGCACTGCTCGCAGCGCGTCGAGATGTCCTTGCCGGCGGCGACGTCGGCCGCGGGCAGCACGGTGCCGAAATCGGGGAGCGGTTCCTCGGCGGGAGCGGCTTGGGGGGCGCTCGCCGTCTTTTCTTCCGGCACGCCTTGCACGATGTAGCCCGGCTTGGCCGGCGCTTGATTCTCGAAAATGGCGTCGGCCGAGAACTTGACCACCAGGACGACGATCAGCGTGCCGAGGACCGCGCCGATGATTTTGTTCCATTCCCAGGAATCCATATAGTCAGGCTCCGTGTGCTGCGGATTGGCGCCGCGAAAGGACGGGATTGCGTCCGCGACCGAATGCGACATTACAGACGCGACTTATAGCGTCATTGCGGCGAAGCGTCGCAGAAACTGTGAGTATTGTCTTGGTCCTTACGTAAAGGCAGGTACAGGTTGTGAAGGTCCGGCTTGATCGTAGAGGACGGGCCGGCGCGAATCGAAGGGGAATAAAGCGCTTATGAAACCCATCGTCATCATCCCGGCGCGGATGGCATCCACGCGGCTGCCCGGCAAGCCGCTCGCCGACATCGCCGGCGTTCCCATGATCGTGCGGGTCTGGCGGCAGGCGGCGGCGGCAAACGTCGGTCCCGTCGTCGTCGCTGCCGCCGAGCGCGAGATCGCCCAGGCCGTCGAGAATGCCGGCGGGCGCGCGGTGCTGACGGCGCCGGATCTGCCGTCGGGTTCGGACCGGGTGTGGGCCGCCTTGAATGCGGTGGACCGCGGCTTCGAACATGACGTCGTCGTCAACTTGCAAGGCGACCTGCCGGCCGTCGAGCCGTCTTACATCCGCGCCTGCATCGACGCCTTGGCAACCACCGGCGCCGACATCGCCACGCTGGCCGCCGAGATCGACGACGATGCCGACGCCGACAACGTCAACGTCGCCAAGGCGATCGTGAGCTGGGACGTCACCCAGGCGCGCGGCAAGGCGCATTATTTCACGCGGGCGCGCTGTCCGTGGGGCGAGGGACCGTTGTACTTCCACGTCGGAATCTACGCCTATACCCGCGCCGCGCTGGGCCGCTTCGTGGGCCTCTTGCCGTCGCCGCTGGAGAAGCGCGAGAAGCTGGAGCAGTTGCGGGCGCTGGAAGCCGGCATGAGCATTGCCGTCGCCCAGGTGGACGGCGTGCCCTTGAGCGTCGATACGCAAGACGATCTGAAGCAGGCGCGCGCCCTGTTGGCGCACGAGAAGGTTTGATGTCGCCGACATACATCGCCCGTTCCAAGCGCGTCGCCTTCCAGGGCGAGCCGGGAGCCTATGCCCATCTGGCGGCGCGCGAAGCCTTACCGCACGCGCAAGCGGTGGCCACGCCCACGTTCGAAGGAGCATTGGAAGCGGTGCGCAAGGGCGAGAGCGATCTCGCCATCATCCCGGTGGAGAATTCGGTCTACGGGCGCATCGCCGACGTACATTTCCTGGTGCGCTATTTCGGCCGGGCGATCAAAGGCCACGTCGCCGAAGGGCCGCGCAATCTGTTCATCCTGGGCGAGCATTTCCACCGCGTGCGCCATCAGTTGCTGGGACTGAAAGGCGCCAGGCTGTCGGGCGTGAAGACGGTCTACAGCCAGGGCCCCGCGCTCGGCCAATGCCGCAAGATCATCCGGGAGCTGGGCCTTGCCGACAAGCAATGGTCGGACACCGCCGGCGCGGCGCGCCACGTCGCCGAGCTGAACGACCCGAGCGCCTGCGCCATCGCCTCGACGCTGGCGGGGGAAACCTACGGCCTCGAGGTGCTGCGCGCCGACGTCGAGGACGAGCCCCACAACATGACGCGCTTTCTCGTCGTGGGCGGCGAGCCCGACGATCCGCCCAACGACGGCGCGCCCGTCGTCACCACCTTCCTGTTCGCCGTGCGCAACGTGCCCGCCGCGCTCTACAAGGCGCTGGGCGGTTTCGCCACCAACGGCGTCAACATGACCAAGCTGGAGAGCTACCAGCTCGGCGGCTCGTTCAACGCCACCGAATTCTACGCCGACATCGAAGGCCATCCCGATGCCAGGAACGTGCGCCTGGCGCTGGAGGAACTGCAGTTCTTCTCCAGCAAGGTGGTGATGCTGGGGATTTATCCGGCGCATCCCTTCCGCGCCGAGATGCCGTAACTACGTTTGTGACTCCGCCCACTCCCTTATCAAATGATGCGCGATGGCGAAGGACATCGGTCCGCGCCGGCCTTCGATCCCGCCCGCCAGAAGCGCGCGCGCCTTTTCGCGCGTGAACCATTCCGCGTCCGCCAATTCGTTCGGATCGAGCTTCAGTTCGCGGCTTTCGCATTGCGCGAAACAGCCGATCATCAGTTGCGAGGGAAACGGCCAGGGCTGCGAGGCATAATACGTCACCGCGCCCGCCCTCACGTTCGCTTCCTCGAACAGTTCGCGGCGCACCGTTTCCTCGATGCTTTCGCCCGGCTCCACGAAGCCGGCGAGCGCGGAAAAGAAATCCACCCATTTCCTGTTGCGGCCCAGCAGGCAAGCATCGCCGTGCGTCGCCAGCATGATGACGGCGGGATCGACGCGGGGGAAATGCTCGCTCTGGCACGAAGGGCAGACGCGTTTGTATCCCGCCTCGGCCGAAACGGTCGGCGCGCCGCATTTGGCGCAGAAGCCGTGGCGCCGGTGCCAGTCGATCATGGCCCGGGCCTGGCCGAGGATCGCCAGATCCTTCGCGGGCAACAGCGCTGCGGCGGCGCGCAGATCGCGGAACTGGCCGAGTCCGGCCAGCGGAGCGGCCGGGTCTTCGGCGGCGGAAATGTCGAGCGCGAAACAGGCCCGCTCGCCGTCCATTCCCAGGAACACGCAAGGCGCTGCGGGCGCCGCCAGGGGCTCGACCAGCTCCGCACCCAGGAAGCCCGCCGCGGGCGCCTCCTTGCCGCCGGTCAAAAACGGCTGCAGCCGCCACACGGGCAGGATGGCGCCGTCGCGCCGCCTCTCCGCGATCCACGCCGCATCGGCGCGCTTTTCGCTCAAGCGGTTCAGCGGATTGGCGGAAAACGCGATCATGGGAGCCTCGCAACGGACATCTTCGCCCTTCTTGCCACTTCCGCCCCCCGCCTTGCTATACTGGGCGCGGGAGTCCGGCGGCGGACGAACCGCTCGCCAACCCGGTCAGGTCCGGAAGGAAGCAGCCGTAACGAATCCGGTTCGGGTTGTTGCCGGGCTCCCACCTCAGCGAATATTGGAAGCCGATGGCGGACAGCGAAGAACCATCCTTGAGCCTCACCCCGGCGCCGTCTCCCGGCGGCGACTACAAGGTGCTGGCGCGCAAGTACCGCCCCTCCGATTTCACCGGGCTGATCGGCCAGGAGGCGCTGGTGCGCACCTTGTCCAACGCGTTCGCCACCGGGCGCATCGCCCACGCCTTCATGCTGACGGGGGTGCGCGGCGTCGGCAAGACCACCACCGCGCGCATCATCGCCCGGGCGCTGAACTGCATCGGCCCCGACGGCAGGCGGACCGAGCCCACCATCCATCCCTGCGGCGTCTGCGAGCCCTGTAGGGCCATCGCCGAATCTCGTTACGTCGACGTGCAGGAGATGGACGGCGCCTCCAACAACGGCGTGGAGGAGGTTCGCCAGATCATCGACAGCGTGCGTTACGCCCCGGCCAGCGCGCGCACCAAGGTCTATATCATCGACGAAGTGCACATGCTGTCGAAGCCCGCCTTCAACGCGCTGCTGAAGACGCTGGAGGAGCCGCCGGCGCATGTGAAGTTCGTCTTCGCCACCACCGAGATCCGCAAGGTGCCGGTCACCATCCTGTCGCGCTGCCAGCGCTTCGATTTGCGCCGCATCGAAACCGGCGCGCTGATCGCCCATCTGGAAAGCATCGCGCGGCAGGAGAACGTGCAGATCGAGGCGGGGGCGCTGGCGCTGGTGGCGCGCGCCGCCGAAGGCTCGGTGCGCGACGGACTTTCGCTGCTCGATCAGGCCATCGCCCACGGCGACGAAGCCACCATCACCGCCGACACCGTCCGCGCCATGCTGGGGTTGGCCGACCGCGGGCGCGTGCTCGACCTCTTCGAGAAGGTGATGGGCGGAGCCGTCGCCGAAGCGCTGGCCCAATTGAACGAGCTTTACGACCGCGGCGCCGATCCGCTGGCCGTGATGCAGGACCTGCTCGAAATCGTCCATTTTCTCACCCGCGTGAAAGTGGCGCCCGGCGCCGAAGGCTTCTTCGACGGCTCCTCGGGGGAGGCCAGGCGCGCCGCCGAGATGGCGGGCAAGCTCGCGGTGGGATCGCTGACGCGCGCCTGGTCGCTGCTGCTGAAGGGGTTGTTCGAGGTGCGCGACGCGGCGCGCCCGGTGGCGGCCTGCGAGATGGCGCTGATCCGGCTCGGCTACGCCGCCGATCTTCCGCCTACGGACAAACTGGTGCGCGATGTGCTGGAAAACTCCTCCAACCCTCCCCTTGAGGGAGGGTCGAGTTCGCGTAGTAGCGCGAATTCGGGGAGGGGTGGGGCTTCGAACCCCTCCCCAAAATCTTCTCTCGCTTCGCTCGACAAAATTTTGACCCTCCCTCAAGGGGAGGGTGGAAATTTGGCCGTGGCGGCGAGCCAAGCAGCGACAGCCCCCACCCTGCGCTCCCTCGCGGACATCGCCGCTCTGGCCCAGGCCAGGGGCGCGCCGGTGCTCAAGGTGCATCTCGAAAACGACGTGCATCTGGTGAGCCTCGAAGCGGGCCGGCTGGAATTCCGCCCGAGCGCTCGCGCGCCGAAAACGCTCGCCGCCGACCTGGCGCAGCGGCTCAAGGATTGGACCGGCGCGCGCTGGCTGGTGACGCTGGCGCGCGAGGGCGGCGAACCCACCCTGGCGGAGCAGAAGAAAGCCGCCAAGGCGGCGCGCCACGAACGCGTGCTGCAGGAACCTCTGGTGCGCGCCGTGCTCGACCGCTTCCCCGGCGCGGAGATCGTCGCGGTGCGCGATGTGGCGCCCGAAGATGTCGCAGCACCCATGCCGGAAAAAGACGAAGAGTAGCGCGTGTCCTCCATCGGTCCCGAGATCGAACGCCTGATCCAGTTGCTGGCGAAGCTGCCGGGCCTGGGCCCGCGCTCGGCGCGCCGCGCCGCGCTGGCCTTGCTCAAGAAGCGCGAGGCGCTGCTGGAGCCGTTGGCGTCGGCGCTCGGCGAAGCGGCCGCCGCGATCAAGACCTGCGCGGTTTGCGGCAACCTCGACACCGCCTCGCCTTGCGCGCTGTGCCGCGATCCGCGCCGCGACGCGCGGCTGCTGTGCGTCGTGGAAGACGTGGCGGATCTGTGGGCGCTGGAACGCGCCGCCGTCTTCCGCGGGCGCTATCATGTGCTCGGCGGGGCGCTGTCGGCGCTCGACGGCATCACGCCGGAACGGCTCAACGTCGCGGCGCTGCTGGCGCGCGCCAGGGACGTCGACGAGGTCATCCTGGCGGTGAACGCGACGGTAGAAGGGCAGACCACCGCCCATTACCTGATGGATGCGCTGGCCGCCTGCGGGGTGAAGGTGACGCGGCTGGCGCATGGCGTGCCGGTGGGGGGCGAACTCGACTACCTCGACGAAGGCACGCTGTCGGCCGCCTTCAAGGCGCGCCGGGCGCCGTAGGCCGGACACGCCTTGTCGGGCGCACCATTACGTCAGTGGCATTCGAATCCGGTCTTGTCCGGGCGCACGAAGCAGGTGCGGCCCGCCTCCGACTGGAAGTACACGAAGGCGTTGTAGCCGTCCGGCATCGCGTAATAGCAGATCAGCGTGTTGGACTCGGCGCGCGGCGGATTCTTGGCGTCGAGCGACAGCGCCACCGGCGCGTTGTTGGTGGTCCAGCCCGGCGCCATCGCGGCGGGACGCAGGACGACGGAGACGTGCGTCGGGCAAGGCACGTTCTGCACGCGCACCGGCGGCCTCGGCGGCGCGAGGTCCGCAGCCGCTGGGATGCAGCCGAGCGTCAGCGCCAAGGCCGCGCCGGCGGCCGTCAGTTGAGTTTTCACGGAAGTCCTCCCTGTTGTTCACGCGCTGGCTCAGACGACGCGAGCCCCAGGTCTTCAATTTATCATGGCCGCCGTTCGGCCAGAAGCGGCCTTTGCCAAATCGGGTTTCGCTTATCCCCGGCGGCGCCGTGCGGATTGCCATGCGCGCACAAGGGCTTCGCGGAAAAGACGGAACCTTATCCCGGGTGGCGGAATCGCGTTTATCTTATCGGGCTTGTATCGACGGAGGTATGAGCCATGACACCTGAAAATTCCGCGCCACAGCCCGCCGCTCTGGTCACGCTGGAGGCGGAGCTTGCCGTCATTCTGCAAGCGGTCAACGACTGTTTCGACGTCACGCACAAGATCAATTTCGAGCGCGACGAGTACGGCCACCGCCGCCAGCGCGAAATCAGCAACGCGGTCTCGCTGCTCAAGGTCAGCACCGAGCTGGGCATCACCATCGCCAAGATCAAGGGCGAATTCAATCACAACATCAACGTCCTGCACGGCGAGATGGGGCTGGCGCGCCAAGCGGCCAAACCGAAAGCGAAGGGGGATACCCCCCGGGAAAGTTGAGGTTCAATTGGGCAAGCGGACCGGCAGACGGCGCGGCGCGCCAAACGGCAACGGCAACCGGCTGAAGCACGGGCTGTATTCCAGGGCTTATGCGGCGCGGCGCCGGGAGGTGCGCGCGCGCGTATCCTCGGCCCGCTTCGCCATCGCCCAGGCGTTGGCGTGGACGGCGTGCGAGGTCACGAAGGCGAGGGAAGAATCGGCTTCTCCGCCTCTTCCGCGGACAGCTCCACCGCTTCGATGCGGCCCGCCCGCGCCGCGACGCGCCCCATCGGCTTTTCGATCTCGCCGATGTCCTTCGCCGTGCGCTCGAAATGCGTGCGCAGATCGCCGACGCGCTCGGCCAGCAGCTTCACGTCCTTCAGGAGCAGGCCCACCTCCTTCTGGATTTCGTGCGCCTGCTCGCGCATCTTGGCGTCGCGCATCAGGGTGCGGATGGTGTTCACCGCCAGCCACAGGATATGCGGCGACACGATCGCCACCTGGGCGCGGCGGGCGCGCACCATGACGTCGGGAAAGGCGGCGTGCAGCTCGGCATAGATCGATTCCGAGGGCACGAACATCAGGGCGGGGGTCTGCACCTCGCCGGGAACCAGGTATTTCTTGGCGATGTCGGCGATGTGCTTTTGTACATCGCCGCGCAATTGCGCCGCCGCCGGCTTGCGCTCCGCCTCGCTGGCTCCCGCCTTCAGCGCCTCGAAGGCTTCCAGCGGGAACTTGGCGTCGATGACGATGGCGGCGGCCATGCCGGGAATGCGGATCGTGCAATCGGGTCTGGTGCCGTTGGAGAGCATCGCCTGGAAGTCGTAGAGATCGGGCGGCAGCTGGTCGCGCACGATGTCTTCCATGCGCTCCTGGCCCCAGGCTCCGCGCGCCTGCTTGTCGGAGAGGATGTCCTGCAGCGAGACGACGCGATCGGACAGCGCGGTGATGTTCTTCTGCGCCTGGTCGATGACGCTGAGCCGCTCCTGGATTCCGCCGAGCGTCTCCGCCGTTTTGGTGGCGGAATTGGTCAGGCTGTCGCCGACCTGCTTGTTCAGCGCCTCGACGCGGGCGTTCAATGTTTCGACCGCCTGCAGCAGCCGCCCGGCCGCTTCGCCGTCGCGTGCCTCCCGCGGCTGGCGCAGCAACGCGAAGGCCACGATCGCCGCGGCGGCGAGCAAAGCGGCGGCCAAGCTGATGAAGGCGGCGTCCATGGGCGAATCTCTGCGCTTCGGCGGCCATCCTACGCGCAAAATCTTGACCGCAAACCGTCCCCAGCCTATCTCACGGCCATGAGCCTTCGCCCCATCCTGATCGCGCCCGACCCCCGCCTGAAGGCGGTGGCGCGCGACGTCGCCAAGGTGGACGGCGAAATCCGCACCCTGATCGCGGACATGCTCGAGACCATGTACGAGGCCGACGGCATCGGGCTGGCGGCGGTGCAGATCGGCGTCGCCAAGCGCGTCATCGTCATGGATATCGACCAGAAGGAGGGCAAGCGCAATGCGCGCGTCTTCGTCAATCCGAAGCTGTTGTGGGCGTCGGAGGAACTGGCGAGCTTCGAGGAGGGCTGCCTGTCGGTGCCCGAAATCTGGGAAGACGTCGAACGCCCCGCCCGCATCCGCGCCGAATATCTCGACCGCGACGGTCTCAAGCAGACGCTGGAGGCCGACGGGCTTCTTGCCGACTGTCTGCAGCATGAGATGGACCATCTGAACGGCGTGCTCTTCATCGACCATTTGTCCCGCCTCAAGCGCTCCATGGCGCTGCGCAAACTGGCCAAGGCGAAGAAGAAGGAGACGGTGTGACGCTGCGGCTCGCCTTCATGGGCACGCCGGAATTCGCCGTGCCTTTGCTGGCCGAACTGACCGCCGGCCACGACATCGCCGCCGTCTACAGCCAGCCGGCGCGGCCCCAGGGGCGCGGCTACGCCGAAGAGCCGTCGCCGGTGGCCAAATTCGCCATCGCCCACGAGCTGCTTCTGCGCACGCCGGCGACGCTGAAGACCGAAGCCGGCCAAGCGGCGTTCGCGGCGCTCGGCGTCGATGCGGCGGTGGTGGCGGCTTACGGACTGATGCTGCCCAAACCGATCCTCGAGGCGCCCAGGCTCGGCTGCTTCAATCTGCACGCGTCGCTGCTGCCGCGCTGGCGCGGAGCGGCGCCGATCCAGCGCGCCGTCATGGCGGGCGATGCGGAAACCGGCGTCACAGTCATGCATATGGACACCGGCTTGGACACCGGCGCGGTGCTGATGGAGGAGCGCCTGCCCGTCGGCCGGCGCACCGGCGGCGAACTCACGAACGAGCTGGCGCGGTTCGGCGCCTCGCTGATGGTCCGCGCGCTGGCGGCGCTCGAACGCGGCAACATCGCCGAACATCCGCAATCCGAAGACGGCGTGAGCTATGCGAAGAAGATTCTCAAGCAGGAAACCCGCATCGATTGGGCGAAAGGCGCGCGCGACATCGACGGCCTGATCCGCGCCCTGTCGCCCGCGCCCGGCGCCTGGACGCAAGCCAACGGCGAACGGCTGAAGATTCTCTATGCAGAGCCGGTGGCGGGCTCGGGCGCGCCTGGCGAGTTGCTCGACGACAACCTCACCGTTGCTTGCGGCTGCGGTGCGCTTCGCCTGGTTCGCCTGCAGCGCGCCGGACGCGGCGTCATGGCGGCCTGCGAATTGCTGCGCGGATTTTCGCTGCCGCGCGGTTTGCGGCTGGTTTGATGGTGCGCTACCGCCTCACCATCGAATACGACGGCTCCCCGTTCGTCGGCTGGCAGCGCCAGGACAACGGCCCCTCGGTGCAAGGCGCCTTGGAAGATGCGATCTTCAAGCTGTGCGGCGAAAGGGTCACGGTCACCGGCGCGGGGCGCACCGATGCCGGCGTGCATGCCTTCGGCCAGGCGGCGCATTTCGATCTGGAAAAAGAATTCACGCCCGACAAGATCCGCGATGCGCTCAACCACTTCGTGCGCCCCTTGCCCATCGCCGTTCTGGCGGCGGCGATTGCCGCGCCCGATTTCCACGCCCGCTTTTCGGCTATCGCGCGCCATTATCTCTATCGCATCCTCATCCGCCGCTCCCCGCCCGCCCTCGACAAGGGCCGTGTGTGGCATGTGGCCCACGAACTCGACGCCGAAGCGATGCATGTCGCCGCGCAGTCCCTCGTCGGCCAACACGACTTCACCACCTTCCGTTCGTCGGAATGCCAGGCGAAATCGCCGCTCAAGACGCTCGACAAACTCGCGGTGCGCCGCGCCGCGGGCGAAATCGAGATCGCGGCCTCGGCGCGCTCCTTCCTGCACAACCAGGTGCGCTCGATGGTGGGTACGCTGAAGCTGGTGGGCGAGGGCAAATGGCATCCGCGCCAAGTGGGCGACGCGCTCGCCGCCAAGGACCGCAGCCGCTGCGGCCCGGTGGCGCCGCCCGGCGGGCTTTATCTGGTGCGGGTGGATTATTGAAGATCGATCGGCTCGACGCTGCCCGGATCGATCGCGCGCCCGAGAAAAATCTCGCCCACCCGCGCGAAGCGGTCCGGCGCGTCGGTGGCGAGGAAGCGGTGCGGTTCGTGCGGGCCGGCGCCGCGCGCCAAGCCGCGCTCGGCGAGCAGTCGCGCCACGGCTTGTGCCGTCGTCGCGGCGCTGTCCACCAGGGCCACGTCTTCGCCGGCGACGCGTCCGATCACGCTTCTCAGCACCGGAAAATGCGTGCAGCCCAGGACCAAGGCGCGCGGCCTCGGCAGCGTCGCCATCAGGGGATCGAGATAGCGGTGCGCCACGGCCTCCACGATCGGCCCGTCGACCAGGCCTTCTTCCGCCATCGCCACGAACAGCGGGCAGGCCTGTTGCACGACGGGCGCCTGTCCGTGCGCCTCGATGGCGCGCACATAGGCGCCGCCTTTGACCGTGCCTTCGGTGGCGATCACGGCGATGGGTCCGCCCGGCGAGACGGCGAGCGCCGCGCGGGCGCCGGGTTCGATGACGCCGATCGCCGGCAACGGCCCGAGCGCCTCTTGCAGCGCCGGCAGCGACACCGACGCCGTGTTGCAGGCGACGACCAGCAGCTTCACTTGGCGCGCCACCAGCGCCTGAGCCGCTTGCAGGGCGTAGCGCTTCACCGTGTCGGCGCTCTTGCTGCCGTACGGCAGCCGCGCGGTGTCGCCGAGATAAAGGAAGCGCTCGCCGGGCAGCCGTTCGGCCAGCGCGCGCATGACGGTCAACCCGCCCATGCCGGAATCGAAGATGCCGATGGCAGAATCATTCATCGCGGCGGGTGCTTAAAATAAGCGTCGAGCACCGCCACATAGACGTCGGCGAGCCGCGCGATGTCGGCGACGGCGACGCACTCGTCGGTCTTGTGCATGGTGGCGCCGGGAAGGCCCAGCTCCGCCACCGGGCAGAAGTCCTGGATGAAGCGCGCGTCGGAGGTGCCGCCGGTCGTGGAGAATTCCGGCAGCCGCCCGGTGACGCTTGCCACCGCCTTGGCCACAAGCTCGGTGAACTTGCCGGGCTTGGTCAGAAAGGCCGTGCCGCTGAGGCTGTGCTCCAGCGCGATCTCGCAGCCCGTCCGCTTGGCGACGCTCTTGGCTTCGCCGTCGATCAGCGCCGTCAAAGTCTCGGGCGTGTGCCGGTCGTTGAAGCGGATGTTGAATTGGGCGCGCGCCTCGGCGGGAATGACGTTGTTCGCCGGATTGCCGACGTCGATGCTGGTGAAGGAAAGCGTCGAAGGCTCGAAATGGTCGCTGCCGTCGTCGAGCTTGCGCTCCGACAGCCGCGTCGCCAGCATGGCCAGCGCGGGAATCGGATTGCGGGCCTTGGCGGGATAGCCGACATGGCCCTGCACGCCCTTGACCGTCACGCGCACGTTCAACGATCCGCGCCGTCCGATCTTGATGCGGTCGCCAACGGCGGCGGCCGACGACGGTTCGCCGACGATGCAATGATCGAGGCGTTCGCCGTTCTCTTTCATCCAGGCGAGGACCTTGCGCGTGCCGTTGACCGCCTCGCCTTCCTCGTCGCCGGTAATCAAGAGCGCGATGGAGCCCGGCACGTCCTTCGCCATGACGCGCGCTGCGGCGGCGGCGAAGGCGGCGATGGCCGCTTTCATGTCGGCGGCGCCGCGCCCGTAGAGCACGCCGTCGCGGATCTCGGCGCCGAACGGATCGTTCTTCCAGCGCCCGCCCGGCGGCACCACGTCGGTGTGGCCGGCGAAGCAGAACAGCGGCGCTTGCGTTCCCATCCGCGCGTAAAGATTCTCGATCCTGTCGCTGCCGGGTTCGCCGAAGGAAAGCCGATGGCAGACAAATCCCAACGGCTTCAGCGCACCTTCCAGCACGCCGAGCGCGCCTGCGTCCGTGGGCGTCACCGAAGGGCAGCGGATGAGCGCCTGGGCCAGCGCCACGGGATCGGGCATCGTCATGGCCCGGATTTAGGCCGCCGCCGCACAGCGGTCAATCGAGGAGCGGGCGCCGGCGCGCGGCGGTGTGGCCCGAATCGCGCGTTCGTGGCAATATCGAGTCGCTCCCGGGAGAGGAATCGATGGGCAAGATCAATCTGGGCCGCGTGATCTTAGGCGGCATCGTCGCCGGCGCGATCGTCGACGTCTTCGAGTATTTTCTGAACGCCAAGCTGCTGGCGGAGCAATGGAGCGCCCTCATGGCGGCGCAGAAGCTGCCGATGTTCGGCACGAACGAGATCGTCGCCTTCAACGTCGTGGGCCTGGCCATCGGGCTGATCGCGGTGTGGACCTATGCGGCGATCCGTCCGCGCTTCGGCGCCGGCCCGAAGACGGCGGTCTACGCGGCGCTGCTGACCTGGGTGACGGCCTATGTCCTGATGGACCTCTCGCCGCTGATCAGCGGCATCTTCCCGCGGACGCTGGCCCTGACGCTGATCGGCGTCGGCCTCGTCGAGATCGTGGTGGCAACCGTGGCCGGCGCCTACTTCTACAAGGAAGCGGCTTAGGCTTTTCCGGCCAAGGGATCGGCGCCAAAACGGTTGTCGCCGGCGGTGCCGCGCAGACAGTACAGTTCGACGAACGCCCAGATTGCGACGCCCACCGCGGCAGCGACGAACGGCAGGACGATCAGGCTCATCTGCGGAGCCTGGTCGTGCGCCGCCGTGGCCACGCCGACTCCGGCGACGGCGATTCCGGCGATCTCCAAGCCGATCGGCAGAACCCAGAACACCAGCAGCCATGCGGCGCCCTTGTTGCGGTCGTGCAGACGTTTCACCGTCACGGCGACGGCCGCATAGAGGTAGGCCAGGAACAGCAGGACGACCGCGGCCGCCGCGATCATCCCCGTCATGCCCAGCGTCAGCGCGGACGGCGTCGCGTGTCCCAGCGCAAGATCGGACACGCTGGCGGCGCCGAAGCTGGCCATCATAACCGTCACGATCACGATCTCCCAGGCAATGCCGATGAGAATGAACAGCCAAAGCTTGGCGCGGTTGATACGGCCCTGAAAACTGAAAAGGTAATTGGTGAAACTCATCGCTGGCCCCCGCCGTGGATTCGCCAGCAGTATCGCCCGGATTTTCGCCGGGTTGAAGGGGCGCGCGGAAGGTCCGCCGCTTCAGTCCCTTAGCAATTCGTTGATCGAGGTCTTGGCCCGGGTCTTCGCGTCCACGCGCTTGACGATCACGGCGCAATAAAGCGCCGGCCTGCCTTCGCCGGACGGCAGCGTGCCAGGGACGACGACGCAATAGGGCGGCACGCGGCCGTAGAGAATCTCGCCCGTCGCCCGCTCGACGATCTTGGTCGATTGGCCGAGATAGACGCCCATCGCCAGCACCGAGCCTTCGCCGACGATCACGCCCTCGGCCACTTCGGCGCGCGCGCCGATGAAGCAATTGTCCTCGATGATGACGGGCCCGGCCTGGATGGGCTCCAGCACGCCGCCGATGCCGGCGCCGCCCGAGATATGGCAGTTCGTCCCGATCTGCGCGCAGGACCCGATCGTCGCCCAGGTGTCGACCATCGTGCCCTCGCCGACATAGGCGCCGAGGTTGACGAAACAGGGCATCAACACCACGCCTTTGGCGATGAAGGCCGTGCGGCGCACCACGGCGCCCGGCACGGCGCGGAATCCCGCGGCGCGGAACCGCGCCTCGTTCCAGCCGGCGAATTTGGAGTCGATCTTGTCCCACCAGAAGCCGCCGCCCGGCGCGCCGGAGATGGGCTTCATGTCGGTCAGCCGGAAGGACAGCAGCACGGCCTTCTTCAGCCATTGGTTGACGCGCCAGACGCCCGCTTCCTTCTCGGCGACGCGCCAGCGCCCGGCGTCGAGACCTTCGAGCGCCGCCTCCACCGCCTTGCGGACCTCGCCTTTCGCCGCGCCGTCCGGCGTGTCGCGCGCCTCCCAGGCGGAATCGATGATGCGGGCCAGTTCGCTCGTCATGTCGGATGCTGATGGCTGTCAGACCCTGATGGCATGGAGGAATTCGGCGAGGTCGTCAATCTCGTGGTGGATATGCCCGCGCGCCGCGGCCGGAAACTCTGGGCCTTGATGCGACCACGAAGAGCCGTTGTTGATCCATACCGTGGTCATTCCCAGCGCATGGGCCGGCACCAGGTTCCGCGCCATGTCCTCGAACATCGCCGCGCTCCCGGGAACGAAGGCGCCGGCGTTGACGATGCGGCGGTAGGCGGCCGCGTGAGGTTTCGGGGTGTAGTCGAGCGCGCGGATGTCCCAGATGTCGTCGATGGCCTCGGCAAGCCCGAGGCGGTCCAGCACCCGCTGGGCGTGACGGCCGCAGCCGTTGGTGAAGACGAAACGCCGCCCGCGCAGCCGCGCGAACGCTTGGTTGAGCGCCGCATCGGGGACGATGACCGAAAGGTCTATGTCGTGGACATAGGCGAGGAAGGCTTCGGGTTCGACGTTGTTGAGCCTCATCAGTCCGCTCAAGGTGGCGCCGTAATCGTTATAGTAGAGCCGCTGCAGGCGCCGTGCGTCCGCGATCGGTAGATTCATCTGCTGGGAGATATAGCGCGTCATCCGCTCGTCGATCTGGGCGAACAGGTTGCTCCCGGCAGGATAAAGCGTGTTATCGAGATCGAAGATCCAGGTGTCGATATGCCGGAAATCCGGGCCGCTTCCGGCCGCATTTCGCTCTTTTTCACCTTGCATGAGACAAACCATGAGATAGGCCTTCGGCAGGCGCAAGCGCCGAAAAACCCCATTGTTGACCAAATCTCTTGACCGCACATTAAGGGTCGCCGCCGTACAATCAGCGCGTGTATAGCCGGGAATGCGCGCCGATGCGCGAACTGAAGCAGAGACTGGCCGCGGCGGCCGAGGCCCATCTATCCCGCGACGAGATCCTTGGAATCCTCGAGGAGCGCACCCAGGCGGCGCAACACGAACTCGCCTGCCAGACGGATGCCGGCGGCGACGTGTTGTGCTACCTCGCGGCGCATGGCGGAACCGCCACGCGGCGCGCAGTGGCGGCGAACGTCGCGGCGCCGGAACCCGCCAACCGGCTGCTGAGCGACGACGAAGACGACGATGTGCGCGCCGAGCTGGCCTGCAAGATCGCACGCCTGATGCCGGATCTGTCCCGCGAAGAAGCGGTGCATGTGCGCGACATCGCGGTCGAGATGCTGGAAAAGCTGGCGCGCGACCAGGCCCCGCGCGTGCGCGCCATCCTGGCCGAGGAGATCAAGCATCTCCATTGTGTGCCGAAGTCGGTGGTCGACAAGTTGGCGCGCGATGTCGAGGAGATCGTGGCCGCGCCGGTCCTGGAATATTCGCCCCTGCTGTCGGACGCCGATCTTCTCGAGATCATTGCCGGCGCCCAGGCCGAGCGCGCGCTTGCCGCCATCGCCAGGCGCCAGCCGTTGAGCAGCGAGGTCAGCGACGTCATCGTGGGCTCGCTCGACATTCCCGCCGTCGCTTCGCTGCTGGCAAATCCGCGCGCCGCGATCCGCGAGCAGACGCTCGAAAAGCTGGTGGAAACGGCGGCAACCATCGAGGAACTGCATACGCCGCTGACACTCAGGCCCGAGCTGTCGCTGCGCACCATTCGCCGGCTCGCCTCCTTTGTGGGCACCGCGCTGCTCGAAAGCCTCACCGCCCGCGGCGGTCTCGACGAGGACACGAGAGTTTTCCTCAACCGCCGCTTGCGCAGCCGCCTGAAAACGGACGACGGCCCGGATTCCTCTTTCGCGGACGCGGTCCAATTGATCTCCGGCGCCGTGAATGGAGGTTATTTGGACGCCGAGTTTGTCGAGCGTCTGGCCGAGGGCGGCAACAAGGACGCCGTGGTGGTCGCCTTGGGGACGTTGGCGCGGGTGCAGCCGCGGATCGTGCGCCGCATCATCGACTCGCGTTCGGCGAAGGCCGTCATCTCGTTGGTCTGGCAGGCGCGTCTGAGCATGCGCGTCGCGTTCAAGATACAGGCCTTCGTCATCCGGCTGCCTCCGCACGAGTGCCTGGCGGCGCGCAACGGCAAGGATTTTCCGCTTTCCGAAGACGAAATGCGCTGGCAGTTGACCTACTTCGACGTACCCATGCCGTAGAGCGTCGCCGCCAGCCCGTTCGCCGCGACGTGCGCGACAAAGCCCGGTGTGTTCCTGGTATCGGTCCGGGCGAAGCCCGCCTCGGTCAAGCCGCGCGCCGCACAGCGCTGGCGTCCGCGAATCTCGAACGCGATATTCGTCACGCAGAATTTTTCCGGACCCGATACCAGCGCCGCGCCTTTGCCCTGCTCCACGCGCAGATAGATTGTCGCGTTTGCCACGGAATCGGTGATGGTCCTGGCGCAGCCGCCGGCTGCCACCGTCCACCAGCCGCGCGACACGGTGACGGCATCCGTCCGCTGTCCGACGGCGACCCAAATCGGCTTGTCGGTATCGTTGCAGACGGTATAGCCGACGGGCGCCGCGGTTTTCATCGCCTCGGTCTCCAGCGCGGCGAACAGATCGTCCGCGCCGGCCTTGTCCGACAGACGCAGGCGCTTGCGGAAGAGTGCGAGCGCGGCGTCAACCGACTTATCCGGGTCGGAACCGCCGAGCTTGGCGCCGTTGTCGGCGAGCAGCCGTTTCAGGCCGCTGCGTTGCGCGCTCGTCATGGAATCGAAATCGGGCGTTTCGCGCAAGGTCGTCGTCCAGGAGCGCATGTGATGGGTCGCGATCCCGGCGAAGGGGACCTCGAACATGTCGGGCGCCGGACAGCTGGTGGCGAGCAGCGGCAGACGCAGCGAAAAGTCCGTGTCCTTCACGCAGAAGGCTGTGTTCCCGGCCCAGGCGCGCGGCGTTCCGGAATAGGCCGACGAAGTGCGCGCATAGATGTAGTAGGCGGAAGCCGCCAGGTCGCCCTTGACGGCAATACGGCAGGAACCCGGAACGATGCGCAGCCAACCCTGCAGCAGTGCGTCGCTTAGGGTCGCCGACGCCGTTGCGGCATAGAGCACGTAACTGGTGCGGTTGCACAGTCGCAGAGCGGCAGGCGCCGGCGCCGCCGCGAGAGCGAAGGCGAGAACCGCGGCACAAGACGCGAAGAGGCGGTTCATTCGGCTGTGATCAGCGTACCCGCGCCGTGCTGGGTGAAGAGTTCGAGCAGCAGCACGTGCGGTATGCGCCCGTCGAGGATGACGGCGGCGCGCACGCCGTTCTCCACTGCGCCGATCGCGGTTTCGATCTTGGGGATCATGCCGCCGGAAATCGTGCCGTTGGCGATCAGCGTGCGCGCCTCGCTCAGCGACAGGCGCGGGATCAGCTTGCCCTCCTGGTCGAGCACGCCTTCCACGTCGGTGAGCAGCACCAGCCGTTCGGCCTGCATCGCACCGGCGACGGCGCCGGCCACGGTATCGGCGTTGATGTTGAACGTTTCCCCCTGCCGTCCCACGCCGACCGGCGCAATGACGGGGATCAGGTTCGACTTGATGAAGGTGCGCAGGACCTCGGGGTTCACCTTCACCGGCTCGCCGACGAAACCCAGATCGAGGGGAACGCTTTGCCGCGTCAGGGGATCGACCTTCATGCGTTCGAGCTTCTTGGCGACGATAAGGTTGCCGTCCTTGCCGGAAAGTCCCACGGCGTGCCCGCCCGCCGCGTTGATGCCGGTGACGATCTGCTTGTTGATGGTCCCGCTCAACACCATTTCCACGACGTCCATGGCGGCCTGGTCGGTGACCCTGAGCCCGTCGATGAAGGTGGAGGGAATGGCGAGCTTCTTGAGCATGGCGCCGATCTGAGGCCCGCCGCCGTGCACGATGACGGGCTCCATGCCCGTCTGCTTCATCAGCACGATGTCCTGCGCGAAGTCCTCGGAGACGGTGCCGGACATGGCGTTGCCGCCGAATTTCACGACGACGATCTTGTCGTCGTACTGCAGGATGTAAGGCAGCGCCTCGACGAGAATGCGTGCCGTCGACCGCCAGCGCGCCATGACGCGCAGGTTCTTGTCCTGGCCGGGGTCGTCCTGAAGGGCCATTGGCGCGCCTTTGGAAGATCGGGGCCTTATAACCTATGGCCGCGGTTGCGCCAACGCCGCGAGATGCACTTTGAGCGCGTCGAGACCATCCTTCTTGAGGGCGGAGGTCGCATAGATCTCGGGATAAGCCGCGGTGTGCCGGCGAGCCTGGGCCGCCGCGTCCGTCATTATGCCGGCGCGCTCGGGCGGCGCCAGCTTGTCGATCTTGGTCAGCGCAAGACAGTAGGACACCGCGGCCGCATCCAGCAGTTCCATGACGGCGCGGTCGATCTCCATCGCCCCGCGGCGGGCGTCGATCAACAGCACCACGCGTCTCAGGTTGGCGCGCCCGCGCAGGTAGGCGAAGATCAGCCGCTGCCACTCCGCGGCGAGGCTCTTCGAGGCCTTGGCGTAGCCGTAGCCCGGCAAATCCACCAGCATCAGCCGCTCGGCGAGATTGAAGAAATTGATCTCGCGGGTGCGTCCCGGCGTGACGGAGACGCGCGCCAGCGCGTTGCGGCCGGTCAGCGCGTTGATGAGGCTCGATTTGCCGGCGTTCGAGCGGCCGACGAAGGCAACCTCCGGCAAGGTCTGCGGCGGCAGGCTGTCGATCGCGCCGGCGCCCCAGACGAAGTCGCACTCCCCGGCGAAAAGCTTTCGCGCCGCGGCGAGCGTCTCGTCCTCGTCGTCCGCGGTCACTTGCCCGCCTGGAGCTTCAGCCGGTCGAACGCCCGGCGGACGAAGGCGGGCGGCTTCAGATTCTCGAACAGGTGAATGGGAACGCCTTCGCGCTTCATCATGTAGCCTTGCTGCGCCATGGAGAGCAGATTGTTCCAGGTATAGTAGATCACCAGCCCCGACGGGAAGGCGGCGAACATGAAGGTGAAGATCAGTGGCATCAACGCGAACATGCGCGCCTGCACCGGATCGGTGGCGGCGGGATTCATTTTCATCTGGACCCATTGGGTCATGCCCATCACGATCGGCCAGACGCCGACGTGAAGCAGAAATGCGACGGAGCCCAGAATGCCCGGCAGCGACTGAGGGATCGTGAAGGGCAGCAGCCCGAACAAATTCAGGAACGAGGTCGGATCGGGCGCCGAAAGATCCTTGATCCAGCCGTAGAAGGGCGCGTGATACATCTCGATGGTGACGTACATCACCTTGTAGAGCGAGAACAGGATGGGAATCTGCACCACCATCGGCAGGCAGCCCGTCATCGGGTTGGCTTTCTCGCGCTTGAAAAGCGCCATCGTCTCCTGTTGCAGCCGAGCCTGATCGTCGGCATGGGCCTTCTTGAGGCGCTCCAGCTCCGGCTGCACCTTCTTCATCCTGCTCATGGATTTGAAGGAGGCGTTCGCCAGCGGGAAGAGCAGCAGGCGGATCACCACCGTCGCCAGGATGATGGCCAGGCCGAAATTCCCCAGATAATGGTTGCAGCGGTCGAGAATCCAGAACAGCGGCTGAGTGAAGAAGATGAACCAGCCCCAATCGACGGCGAGGTCGAAGCGCTGGATTCCGAGATTGTGCTCGTAAGCGCGCAGCGTATCGACGACTTTGGCGCCGGCGAACAGCCGCTGGGTGACGGTGACGGTTTGGCCGGGCGCCAGGGTGCGCCCCGCAAGACTGTAATTGGCCTGATAGGACTTGGTGTCGCCGTAGGGCGTGGCGCGGAAGGCGCCGTTGAACTTCTCGTCCTGGGGAGGAACGACGGCGGCCATCCAATACTTGTCGGTGATGCCGGCCCAGCCGCCGGTGGAGTCGAAGGTGTCCGGCGGCGTGCCGTCCTTCTTGAAATCGTCGTAGGTGGGATCCTTCAATTTGTCGTTGGCGACGCCGACGAAGCCTTCATGCAGGTACGACGAGATCGCATGCTTGGGCACGCCGTCGCGCACCACCAGCGCATAGGGATAAAGCACGGCCTTTGCGCCAGACTTGTTTTCGACGCTGTCGGTGACGCTGAACATGTACTTGTCGTCGACCGCAATGGTTCGCGTGAAGACAAGTCCCTGGCCGTTGTCCCAGACGAGCGTCACGGGCTTGCCGGGAGAGAGCACGGTTCCGCTCTCGATCCGCCACGGCGTCTGGTCGTTGGGCAGCGCCGTCTTAGTGCCGGAAGAACTCCAGCCGAACTCGGCGAAAAACGGATAGGCCGAGCCCGTCGGCGCCAGCAGATCGATCTCGGGGCTCTTGGGATCGACGGTCTCGTGGTATTTCTTGAGACGCAGGTCGTCGAAACGCGCGCCTTCGAGCAGGAACGACCCGTCCACCGTCGGGGTGCGGATGGCGACGCGCGCGCCGCTGCGCTTCAACGCCTCGGCGCGCGGCAATGGCACCGCCGCGTTGGCGGCGGGTTCGGCGGCGGTGGCGGTTGCCGATTCCTGCGGCTTCTTCTGCTGCTGCGCCAGCACGGCCTGGCGCGCCTGCTCCGCCTTCCATTGCGGCGCGGCGACGAAATACTGCCAGCCGATCAGGATGAGTGCGGAAAGGCCGACGGCAACGATGATATTGCGATTGTCGTTCATCAAATTCCTATCGCGGTGGGACGGGATCGTAACCGTGCGAACCGCCGAGCCAAGTGATGGGATGGCAGCGCGCCAGCCGGCGGATTGCCAAGGCCATGCCTTTCAACGCTCCGTGTTTCTCGATCGCCTCGATGGCATATTGCGAACAGGTCGGCGTGAAACGGCAGGACGGCGGCAGCATCGGTGACACGAAAAAGCGATAAAAGCGGATCGGTGCAATTAGCACGGCGGCGGCGACTTGCCGTAAACGCTTCCCAGGGTCGATCACGAACGGCCTCCCGTCTTGGTCTCGCTCAGCTTCAGATGGGCCGCAGCAAGCGCGGCGGCAAGGTCTTCGAGAAGACCGTCGAAAGGCCGATTCAGCGTGGCTGCTCTGGCGACTAGAACATAGTCGGTACGTTCCCGCCCCGAAAGGGGCAGCACGGCCGCAGCGGCGGCGCGCAGCCGCCGCTTGGCCCGGTTGCGCTCGACCGCGCCGCCGATCTTGCGGCTGGCGGTGAATCCGACACGGAAATGGCCCTCCAGGGCCGCGCCGTCCGGGGTTCGGCAGGCCTCGAGCGTCAGGCCGGAGGTGATCTTGCGCACGCCGCGTTGGGCGCGCAGGAAGTCGGCTCTATGTCCCAAGCGGTCGGCATTTAGCCGTTGCGCCGGTTCGGGCGTGGCGGTGGGCAATTGTCAGGCCGACAATTTTTTGCGGCCGTGGGCGCGTCGGCGCGTCAGGATCCTGCGTCCGCCTTTGGTGGCCATGCGGGTCCTAAAGCCGTGACGGCGCTTGCGCACGATCTTGCTCGGCTGATAGGGGCGCTTCATGGCGGATCTCCGGGCGGATTCCTGCAAAAGAGGCGCGGTTCTAAGCATTAGGCCCTGGGCTGTCAATGCAACGCCGAAATAGCCCCATGCGCCTTGTTTTCTGCCGCCCGGATAGGGCCTTATGGGCGCGCATGCGGGTGCCATTACGCGCGCTTTTGGACCGAGGCTGGGGGTTGGTCGCTCACAGCCTTTCCGGCCGTCTGCTTCTTCTGACGGTCCTTTACGCGCTGGCGAGCGAAGTGCTGATCTTCGTGCCGGCCATCGGGCTCTATCACCGGGAGTTGCTGACCGACCACGTCCTCTCGGCGCAGTTGGCGATCCAGCCCTTCACCGAACCGGGTGGTCAGGATCTGCCGGGAAGTCTGCGCGACGAGCTGCTCAAGCACGCCGACGCCGACGCGGTCGTCCTCAGGCGCAATTACCGGCGGGAATTTTTTCCGATCGGCCATGTGCCCACCCGGATCGACCGCACCATCGATCTGACGTCGGATACGCTTCTGGCCGACATGAACAACGGCATGGACTGCCTGCTCTATGGCGGCGGGCGCGAACTCCACATCATTGCGCCGACGTACATCCGGGGCGTGCAGTCGATCGGCGTCATGTTGGACGAGCGGCCGCTCAGGAGCGCTTTGCTCGTCTATGCGGGGCGCGCCGTGGTCGCGGCGCTGTTCATCTCCTGGGTGACCGCTGCGCTGGTGTTTGCCAGTCTCTACGCCTTCCTGGTGCGGCCGATGCGGCGCATCACGCGTGCGATGGTGGCATTCCGCGAGAATCCCGAAGACGCGGATCGGATCATCGCGGCCTCGCAACATGCCGGCGAGATCGGGTTGGCCGAACGCGAATTGGCCGCGATGCAGCGCGACCTTTATGGATTCCTGCGGCAAAAGGCGCGGCTGGCCGCTCTGGGCGCCGCGGTCGCGCGCCTCCAGCACGAACTGCGCAACATTCTGGCCAGTGCGCAGCTCGCCTCCGATCGCCTGGCGGCAAGCAACGATCCCGCCGTCAAGCGGCTGACCCCTGGCCTGGTGGCGTCCATCGGCCGCGCCGTCGCCCTGGCGACGAATACGCTCAAATTCGGCGGCGCCGAAGAGCGCATTCCGCGAAAGGCGCCTGTGGCGCTGCGCGCCTTGGCCGATGAAGCTGCACAATCGGTTCTGGGACCGTCGCCGCAAATCGTCTTGGACAATCGCATCGACGCCGGCCTGCTCGCCGATGCCGACCGCGAGCAATTGTTCCGCATGATCCTGAACCTTGTCCGCAATGCTGCCCAGGCGCTCGCGTCGTGCCAATCCGGCGCGGCGATCACGGTGTCGGCCGTTTATACGAACCGAAGCGTCCAAATCGACGTCGCCGATAACGGACCGGGAGTTCCCAAAGCCGTTCTCGGAAAACTGTTCGAGCCTTTTGCCTCGGCAGCGGGCGGAGGCGGGACCGGGCTTGGTCTGGCGATCGCCCGCGATCTGGCGCGCGGCCATGGCGGCGATCTGCGCCTGGTCTCGACCGGCTCCGACGGCACCGTTTTCCGCATCATCGTTCCAAGCCGCGATTAATCCCCGATCGCGACGCCGTCGCGCCTGGGGTCCGCGCCTCCGATATAGCCGGTCCTTACCCGCTCGATGATGTGCAGCCCGCTTTTCTCCTGTGTGCCCGGGCGCACATCGTACCCCATTTTGGCGAGGGCGGGCGCCAATCCGTCGAGCGAGGTGTCCTTTTCGAGGAAGAGCGGTCCGTTCGTGTTGACATGATGGGGAAGCGCCGCCGCCTCCTGGGGCCGCAGACCGCCGTCGATCATGGCGACAAGCGTTTCCGCCACATAGGGGATGATGGCCGGCCCGCCGGGCGAACCGAGCGCCATGGCGAAGCGCCCGCGCTTGTCGAACACGATGGTGGGCGACATCGCGCTCATCGGCCGTTTTCCGGGCGCCGGCGCATTGGCCACGGGTTTGCCGTCGACGGTGGGGACGAACGAGAAATCCGTCAATTCGTTGTTGAGAATGAAGCCGTCGGCCGTCATCTCCGAACCGAATACGTATTCGACGGTTGTCGTCATCGACACGACTTCCCCGGCATCGTCGACGATCGACATATGGCTGGTGCCGTGAAGTTCCGGCGATTTCTGCGGCGCGAAGTCGGCCAAATTGCCCGGCGCGGCTTGCCCCATGTCGCGCGCCGGATCGATCAGACGCGACCGCGCGCGCAGATACGCGGTGCCGAGCAGGCTTTTCACCGGCAGGCGAACGAAGTCGGGGTCGCCCAGATAGCTGGCGCGATCGGCGAAGGCGAGCCGGCTCGCCTGCGAGAACAGATGAACTTCGCTCAGCGAATTGGGGGCCAGGTCCCGCGATGGAAAGCGTTCCAGCATGTGCAAAATCTGCAGGACCGCGATGCCGCCCGAGCTTGGCGGGCCCATCGAACAGACGCGGTCGCCGCGATATTCGCCGCAGACCGGCGCGCGTTCCCTGGCGCGGTAACGGGCCAGATCGGCGAGCCTCATGCCGCCGGGATTGACGGGCGCGTGCTGCACCTTGTCGACGATGGCGCGCGCGATAGGTCCCGAATAGAACGCTTTGGCGCCGCCCGTGGCGATCGCCTGCAGCGTGGCGGCGAGCGCCGGGTTCTTCAGGATGTCGCCTTCGTTCAGGAGCGTGCCGTCCGGTTTTGCGAAGGCGCGTTTGATGTCCGGCATCGCCGAGACCTTTGGAAACTCGCGCAAGGTCGCCGCCAGCTTGTGCCCGACGGGGACGCCGTTGGTCGCCAGCGCGATAGCCGGCGCGAAAAGTTTTTGCCACGGCAGCTTTCCGTATTTCCGGTGCGCCAGCTCGAGCATGGCGACGACGCCCGGCACGCCCACCGAAAGTCCGCCCGGAATCGCGTCGAGATGGGCGCGCGGCTTGCCGCCCGCATCCAGGAACATGCCGGGCGTGGCCGAGGCGGGCGCCGTCTCGCGGCCATCAAAGCTGGTGATCTTCTTCTTCGCAGGGTCCCAGAGCAGCATGAAAGCGCCGCCGCCCAGCCCCGAGGATTCCGGCTCTACCAGCGTCAGCACCATCTGCGCGGCAATGGCGGCGTCCACCGCCGATCCGCCCTGGCGCAGCATGTCGAGAGCGGCTTTGGCCGCGTAGGGATTTGCGGCTGCCGCCATGTGATGCTTGGCGAGGATTTCCGCCTGGGACGGCTGGCACAAGGGCGCCAGCAGGAGAAGAAGCAGGGCCGGCAATCGCAGGAACGTCATCGCAGCTCTCTTTTCGGAAGGGACGCTTAAGGCTAGCGTTATGGGCATGATACGCAAGGGCGCCCGTAACCTCATTACCGATGTTGCCGGCCTTCGCGTTGGGCAGGCGGAAGACGTCGCCGCACGCACCGGCGTCACCGTGCTGCTATGCGACGAGCCCTCGGTTGCAGCGGCCGATGTGCGCGGCGGGGCTCCGGGAATGCGCGACGTGGTGCTCGATCCCGCCTCGCTGGTGGACAGCGTCGACGCCATCGCGCTGTCGGGCGGCTCGGCATTCGGGCTGGACGCGCCGTCGGGCGTGCAGGCTTGGTTGCGCGCGCGGGGGCGCGGCTTTCAGATCGCGCCGGGCGCGCCGCGGGTGCCGATCGTCTCCGGCGCGATTCTCTTCGATCTGGCCAACGGCGGTGATAAGGAGTGGGGTGATGAGCCGCCCTATCGCGCGCTCGGCATGGCGGCCGTGGAGCGCGCGGCCGAGGAATTCGCGCTGGGCAATGCCGGCGCAGGGTTCGGCGCGGTTGCCGGACACTACAAGGGCGGGACCGGCAGCGCTTCGTCGGTCGGCGACGACGGCTTCACGGTCGGCGCCTTGGCCGTGGTGAATTCGGTGGGTTCGCCCATTATTCCCGGAACCAACATGTTCTGGGCGTTCCCGTTCGAACAGGACAAAGAGTTCGGCGGACGCGCGGCGAAAGGAGCGCTGGGCCCCATCGATCTCGATCTCCCCGGCGACATGAAAGGCGCGGTGCGGCCGGGCGGCAATACGACCATCGCCATCGTAGCGACCGATGCCGAGCTGACGCGCGTCGAGCTGCAACGGCTTGCCGTCATGGCAGCGGACGGTTTCGCCCGGGCGCTGCGTCCGGTTCATACGCCCTTCGACGGCGACCTGGTTTTCGCCGTTTCGACGGCCCGGCGCGGATTTTCCGGACTGCGGCCCCGCGAGGTGATGCGGCTGGGCAATATGGCTGCGGATTGTCTGACGCGGGCCATCGCGCGCGGCGTTTACGCGGCGCAGACGCTCGGCGACGTCAAGAGCTATCGGGACATCTTTCCATGAACGAGGAGAAGCATCATGGCTGAAACGGCATCGCGGCGGACGTTCATCACCACTTTGGTGACAGGCTTCACGCTCGCCACCGGACCGATCAACGCCGCGGCCATCGTGACGGACTCGAGCGGCCTCGATGCCGGCGAAGTCTCGGTCCCCGTTTCGGACGGACATATTCCCGCATACCGCGCCCGTCCGAAAAACGGGCGGCATGCCCCGATCATCCTCGTGGTGCAGGAAATCTTCGGCATCCACGAATACATCAAGGACATTTGTCGGCGCTTCGCCAAGCTCGGTTACTATGCCGTGGCGCCTTCCCTTTACGCGCGCTATGGCGATCCCGGCAAATACGACATGGACCATATCAAGCAGCTCATTTCCGACATCGTAAGCAAGGTCCCGGACGACGAAGTCATGGGCGATCTGGATTCGGCGGTCGCTTTCGCAAGAAACGAAGGCGCGAATACGGAACGGCTCGGCATTACCGGGTTTTGCTGGGGCGGGCGAATCGTCTGGCTCTACGCGACGCACAATCCGTCGATCAAGGCGGGTGTGGCGTGGTATGGCCCGTTGCGCGGCGAGCCAAACGCGTTGCGGCCGCATACCGCCGTCGATGTCGCGCCGCAAATCCGCGCACCGGTTCTGGGTCTTTACGGCGGGCTCGATACCGGCATCACGGCAGCAGACATCGAGGCGATGCGCACGGCGCTCGATGCCGCGGGAAACACGAAGTCGCGAATCGACGTCTTTGACGACGCACAGCACGGCTTCTTCGCCGATTACCGCCCGTCCTACAACGGGCCGGACGCCAAGGTTGCCTGGCCGCGTGCGCTGGCCTGGTTCGCGGCCAACGGCGTGTGATCGCAACCGGGGCTTAACGCACGAACACCCGCACTTCGCTGGATGTCGCCGCCGGGTCGGTTGCGGAGGCGACCGCCAAACGCGCAGCCGGCACGCCCATGTCGGTCATGGAGCGCATGACCTCCTGGGCGTGATGATGGGCGGCGGTCTGCGCCAGTTGGACGGCTGCCGCGGTTCCGCGCGTCGGCGACACGGCGACGACCGCGAAGGCCGCGCCGGGGCGGGTCTGCAACGCCTGGGTCAGGGCGGAATAAAGAATTTGCTGATAGTCCACGTCGCGGTGGTCGAAGCGGATAACGACCAAGGGCATGCCGGAATAGGCGAACATGTTGCCGGCAGAGGCCGTCGCGGACGCCGCCAGCAGGGGGGCGCCGAGATCGGCGCCGTAAAGCTCGCCATTCTTGATGGCGCCGGCCAGCGTCGTCAGATTGGCGCGCTCGTTGGCGACGTAGGCCGTCTGGCGCTGCAGGTCGTCGGAGACATCGGTCAGGAGCCGGTCGATCAGGACGATTGTCTGATTAGTCTCGTCTTCCAGCACCGACAACTGGCGGTGATCTTCGTCGACCGCACCGGACACGTTGAACGTCGCGGCGATCTGGTCCAGCGCATAGTGGGCCGTGGAAGCATCGCCCGCCACCGCCGCGCCCAGCGCGTTCAGCCCGTTGATGTTGCCCGCGAGATGATCGAGGGCCGTTTGCGCCGTATTCCATTGACTGACGAGTTCCGGGTTGCCGCGCGTGGTGCCGATCTGAAGCTTGGTGGTGATGCGGGCCTTGGCTTCGTGGTAGGCTCCGACTTCCTCGGCGCCCGAATTGCGCAGATCCGCGAGCCGCTGGGCATTCTGCGCCAAGGAACCCTGCAGTCCGGAAACCTGGGCGCGCAGGGTGGCGACGGATTTGCTGACGGCCGTGCCCGTATCGCTTCCGGGATCGATGGAAATTGGCGTGATCGTCGCCACGGGGGCGATGGTGCTGCTGGTTGCCGCGGGCAGACTTGCAGCGACGGGTTGAGCCGGTTCCTGTGCCGTGGCTGTCTGGCTTTCGCCGTTGTCTGTGCCCGAGTCGCCGAACAGCATCGAGTCGATATCCGAGCAGCCCGCCAGCCCCAGGCCCGCAACGAGCACCAAAGCGCTGAAAATGCGCGACGAAGCGCCTGAAAACTCCGGCCGATTGGCCATGTCTGCTGTCATGTTACCGCTCTCCGCCACCGCCGAAGCTGCCAAAACGGTGCCCGGCGAGAATCCAGCCCTCTCGCGTGCTTGGGTCGCGAGCGCCCGGTGAAGTCTTAGCCACGCAATCGCGCGGGGACAAGGGTGACGTGCGCCGCTTCCAGGGGAGTTTTCCGTTGGCTGCATGGGCTTGGTTGCTGATTTCCCGGTCAAGCTTCGACCTTTTCGGGTCCGCCGTGCGGGTTGGGACATCGGTGGACAAATTTCATGCGTGGCGGCGATTGGGCGCGCCCGCCGGGGACGCCAATTTATGCCCGGCAGTGTCGACCGGGCGGGCGAATCGGGCTCAGGAGCGGGAAATCCGGCCGCGGCTGCGGATCGCTTGCCTTTGCCGCGCGCGATGCATAGGTTCTGCCGCCCCAAAGCACCGGTAGCTCAGTTGGATAGAGCACCAGACTACGAATCTGGGGGCCGCGGGTTCGAATCCTGCCCGGTGCGCCACTGTTTCCAAGAGCTTAGCCGATTCTCAAATCCGCCTTATCGGCTTGCACGAGATGCCGACTTCCTTGGCGTTGGCCATCGCTGCTGAGACCATGCACAGTCCTGCCAGAACGATAGTCCTCACCCCGACGTGCCGATAAACCCCGGAAAGCCGGGTTATCGCGTGCGATGCAGAACGTGGGTCACGGAAGGTCCCGGGGCTCGGGCGCCTCCACGCGGCGCATGTCGGCTGCGGTCGCGGCAACCGTCGCTTCTCCGGCACGCGCCAGCGCGGCGTTCAGGTCAGCCAGTGGTCCCGCTTTGGTCGCGTCCCAGTCGTGCCGCGCGGCACCGAGCTTCGCCACGGCATCCGTGACCGTCTGCTGTTGCGCTTCCGTCGGCGGCGCATCGGCGGATTCCAGCGCATTCTCGATATCGGTCAGCATGCCGGCTGCGCTTTCGAAAGTCGGGCTGCCTGCCGCGGGTTTTTCGCGAAGGCGGTCGGCCAGCGCCCGCACCCCGGCGGCGGATTTGCTTCCACCCTTCGGGAATCGTGCATCCAGCTGTTTGCGGATGGCCGTTTGCTCGCGATACCCGCTTGCGGCCTGCGTGAGCGCCGCGCCGATCTTCTGCGACAGCGCCAGCGATGCCGCAAGATCGGCAAGGCTCGCCGTGATGCGCGGGTCCTCGCCGATGTGGAGCGGCGCTGTGTAGCTCTTGCCGCCCGCCCGCAGCGTCACCGTATAGTCTCCCGGCAGCGCAAACGGGCCATCGGGATTGACCGGTGTGTCGCGACCCCAGACCGCGGCGATGCTGTAGCCGTAGCGGACGGCGTCGGGCCGCTCATAGCGCAGATTCCAAACGAAGCGATGCATGCCCGGCGTGGCAGCGAGCGCTTCGGGCGGGTGCGTCCAGGCCTCGGCGAAATAATGTTCGGCTCTGGGCACGCTTGGTTGCTGTGCGCTGGAGAAATGCCGCACGGCACCCCCTGCCGCATCGCGAATCTCGAGCGTCACAGGGCCTACCGTGCCGAGCCAGTAGTCGATCACCGCGCCCGCGGGCGGATTTTCGCCCGCCGGAGTTTCCGGCGGCAGGGGAGTGTCCTTGTTGTTGTCGGGATGCACGCGCCAGGCGCTCTCAGGCTTGAAGAGATGAGCGGGTTCTTCGCCCATCCCTCCCGCGATCTCGCGCAGCGGCTCCACGTCGTCCAGCACCCAGATGGCGCGACCCTCCGTCGCCGCAATCAAATCATCGCCGTGAACCAGAAGGTCCGTAACCCAGGCCGTGGGCAAATCCTGTTGCAGCGGCTGCCAGCGGCCGCCGTCGTCGAACGAGACGAAGACGCCTGCGTCGGTTCCGGCGTAGAGCAGCCCCGGCTTGACCAGATCGGCGCGCACGACGCTGACGAAATGATCGCGCGGCAGGCCGGTGTCCACCTCCTGCCAGGTCTGGCCGTAATCGTGCGTGCGCAGCACGTGCGGCTCGAAGCCGTCGATGCGGTGCGCGTCGACCGCGGCATAGGCCACGCCGTCCTCGAGCGTCGAAACGTCGATCGCGTAAACCTTCGCCCACAGTGGGATGGCGGGCGGCGTGACATCGCTCCAGTGCGTGCCGCCGTCGCGCGTCAACTGGATCAGTCCGTCGTCCGTGCCAATCCAGATTTCGTCGGCGTGGCGCGGCGAGAGTGCGATGGCGGAAATGACTCCGTAGCCGCAGGTCTTGGCCTCGATCGGCGTGACGTCGCCGTCGCAATTCTTGGCATCCGCCGTCTTGCCCGTGAGGTCGCCGCTGACGGCCTGCCAGCTCTTGCCACGATCCTGCGAGCGGAACAGCACCTGTGCGCCGAGATAAATCGCTGCCGGGCCGGTGCGCGATCCTTCCAGAGGCGTCATCCACATGAAATGATACTTGGTCAGCGTGGGGCGCTTGCCGTAGTTCTCCTGCGGCCAGGGCGACACATCCTCGACTTGTCCGGTGCGCCCGTCCCATTTGCTCACGCGCCCGCCGAGCCCCGAGCCGTAGACGATCATGGGATCCGCCGGGTCTGGAATATCGTAGTCGCGTTCGTCGCCTCCCACCGGATGCCAGTCGCGGAGAGTGAGTTCGCCGTAGTCGCTGCGGCTGGCGATGGCGACCGTGCCGCTGTCCTGTTGTCCCGAATAGATCCAATATGGAAACCGGTCGTCCGCCGCGAGGTGATAGAACTGTCCCGTCGGCTGGTTGTACCAACTCGACCAGGTCGCACCGCCGTTCACGCTCACCACCGCGCCTTGGTCCGAACCGGTGATCATGTGATCGGGGTGAAGCGGATTGATCCAGACTTGATGGTAGTCGTCGCCGCCCGGCGCGCCTTTGATGATTTCGCACGTCTTGCCGCCCTGCGTGCAGCGGCGGATCGACTGGCCGACGGTATAGACAACGCCGGGGTCGTTCGGCGCCACGGCAAGGCGGCTGAAGTACCAGTTGGCGACGGCCTTGGCGTCGTTCACATGCAGCCAATGCGCGCCGCCGTCGTCCGAACGGTACAGTCCGCCGGCTTGCCTGGAATCCGCTGACGCGTAGAC
The DNA here is from genome assembly GCA_028871795.1 of Alphaproteobacteria bacterium. GTDB lineage: Bacteria > Pseudomonadota > Alphaproteobacteria > Micropepsales > Micropepsaceae > Rhizomicrobium. The sequence goes on from JAGWMG010000001.1 coordinate 197,082, forward strand.
CCGCGTGCCTTTGGCCGTGTGGATGACCGCAAGCCCAATCCGCCCCAGCGCGGCTTTGGGCCATCCGCCGCCGGACAGCCTGCGCCAGCGCACACCGCCGTCGGTCGACTTGTAGATCGCGCTGCCGGGACCGACGATCGGCGAGAAATAGCTGAGCCAAGGATACTGATGGGCCTCCCACGCGGCGGCGAAGACGATCTTCGGATTCTTCGGATCGCTCGCGATGTCGACGACACCGGTCCAGTCGTTGATCTTCAGCACGTGCGACCATGTCTTGCCGCCGTCGGTGGAGCGGTAGAGGCCGCGGTCGGGACTCGGTCCGAAGAAATGGCCCTGCGCACCGACCAGCACGACATTCGGATTTTTCGGATCGACCCAGATTCGTCCGATATGGCGCGTGTTGCCGAGACCAAGCGGCACCCAATTGGCGCCGCCGTCGGTCGATTTGAACACGCCCAACCCGGTGCCGACGTCATAACGCGGCGCTGCTTGTCCGGTGCCGACATAGATCACGTTTGGGTTGGACGGCGCGACAGCCAGCGCACCGACTGCAGCGGCCGGGCCATGCTCGAACAAGGGATGCCAGGTACGACCCGCGTCTTCGGTCTTCCACACGCCACCTCCGGCACCGCCAAAGTAGAACGTGTCCGGCTTGCGGGGCACGCCCGCCACCGTGGTCGCCCATCCTCCGCGGAATGGTCCGATCTGGCGCCAGTGCAGGCCGGCATAAAGCGCGGCGCCCGGAGTTGGTCGCGCATCCGCAAGCGGCGCCGCCAGAAGGAAGAACGCCGCACTGCCGGAAATCACTGCTCTGACCACACCCACATCCGACTCCCCTGTTGAAGGCGCGCACGCTAATCCATTCGGCAACGCTGCGCCAAGCTGCCTTACTCCTCAAAGATTCAAGGCCGCGGCGGGCGCGAGATGCAAGAATAGGGCGATTCCAAGAAGCGTCAGCATCGCCGCGAGCGCAGAAACAAAGTCCGCCCGATCGAAGCAGACTGATCGTCAACTCGGGGCCTCCCACGAGTGCGGCCGCCTTGCTTTCATGGTTGCGCGGCCGCCGTCTGCGCATAGGCGTCGTCGAGCAGCCGGGTCATCGCCTCGTCGCGCCGCTCGCGCGTCAGGCCGCCCATGATCACAGCGATGAGCCGCGTCTTGCCGCGCAGCGCAGTGGTCACGATGTTGTAGCCGGAAGCGTCGACATAGCCCGTCTTCATCCCGTCCACGCCGGGGTAGTCGCCGATTAGGGCATCGTGCGTGCTGTATTCGTTGCCGCGCCAAGTCATCGACCGTGTGCTGAAATAGGGGAAGTATTGCGGGAAGTCACGGATCACACGGCGCGCCAGGATGACAAGGTCGTCCGCCGTCGTGATCTGCTGGTCGTCCGGAAGGCCCGTCGCATTGTGATAGAAGGTGTGGTTCATGCCGAACGCCCGCGCCTTTGCGTTCATCAGGGCGACGAAACCGGGCTCGCTACCGCCGACGGCCTCGGCCACGGCAACGGTCACGTCGTTGGCCGACTGGACGATCATCGCCTTGATCGCTGTCTCGACGGTGATGGTCGAACCCGCCCGCAGGCGCAAATGCGCCCGCGGCTGCGACGCGGCATAGGCCGACACCAAAAGCTCCGTCTGCAGCGTGAGCTTGTGCGCGCGCAGGGTCTCGAACAGCAGATAAAGCGTCATAAGCTTGGTCAGCGATGCCGGATGACGCGGCGCGGCGTCGTTGCGGGCGTAAATCACCTTGCCGGAGGCCGCCTCGACGACAAGCGCCGCGTCGAGATCGGGGTCCGTCAGAAGGCGCCGCCGGCGCGCTGCGGCCGGACCGGCCAAGCCCAGCGAAAAGCCTGCCGCCAGCAGGCCACGCACACACCCTCTGCGATCCATCCCCCGCATGCAGCGCCACCCCCGCTGGAAGCATACAGCACGCCCGCACGGTATTCCAAGACGTTGCCGGCACAGCGAACCTGACGGGACAAACGGCGGGCGTGGCCGCGGGCTCACTCCGAAAACGGTGCGGCGGCGAGGCGCTTTCCGTCTGGAAACACGATGCACACATTTCCGCGCCAACACCGAACCTGTCGCGCATCCCGGTTACAGTTCGAACGCTTGGTTCAATTCAGGCATGTCGACACGGCAGTCGCTCAAGCAGGCTGCGAAGCTACGCATTGTCTTTTCTTCGCCATGAACCAGAAAGGTGCGGTCTGCGCCGGTTTCCTTATGCCAATTCAGCAATTGGACCTGGTCCGCGTGGGCGGAGAACCCGTTGATCGTCCATATGCGGGCCCGTACCGGGACCTTTTCGCCAAAGATGTCCACCTCCTTGGCGCCGTCGATGATGCGGCGCGCGAGAGTGCCGTTGGCGGCGTATCCGACGAACACGACGCTCGATTCCGGACGCCAAAGGTTGTGCTTCAAATGGTGCCGCACGCGGCCGCCGGTGCACATGCCGGAACCGGCCATGATGATCGCGCCGGACCGGATGTTGTTCAGCGTCATGGACTCGGCGTGCTCGCGCGTAAACTGCAATCCCGGAAAATGAAACGGATCATGCCCGTTCCGGATGCGATCTGCGATGTCCGGCTGCAAATCGTCGAGATTGCGCTCCATGACCTCGGTGGCGGAGATCGCCATCGGCGAGTCCACAAAGACCTTGGTCGACGGCAGCAGCCGATTGCTGTCGATACCCTGGCTGATGACATAAAGCAGTTCCTGCGCCCGCTCCAGCGCGAAGGTCGGCACGACGACGTTGCCGCCGCGCATGAACGTATCCGTGACGGCCTCGTAGAATTCCTCGATCGAAGGCCCCAGGGGTTTGTGCTGCCGGTCGCCGTAGGTGGTCTCCATCACCACATTGTCCGCGTGCGGCGGCTTTGCAGGACCGGCCAGCAATAGACCGGCAGGCTTGCCGAGATCGCCCGAGAACAGCACGGTCGATTGCCGCGACTTTTCCGAGAGTTCCAGAAAGACGCTGGCCGAACCCAGGATGTGACCGGCGTTGATGAAGGTCGCACGCACGCCGCCGGCGAGATCGACCGGCTGGTTGTAGGTGACCTTTCTTCCGAAGCTGTCAAGGCAGTGCAAGGCATCGGGTACCGTGTAGAGCGGTGCCACGGGATGCGCGCTCGCAAGGTGATGTGCGCCTGCGCGCGACCGGTAGCGCGCATCTTCTTCCTGCAGGTTCGCGGCATCGAGCATGACCAGCTTGGCCAGCTCCGCCGTGGCCGCGGTCGTGATGATCTCGCCGCGGAATCCCCTCTTGGCGAGCAGCGGCAGCCGGCCGCAATGATCCAGATGGGCATGGGTCAGAAGGACATAGTCGACACCCGCCGCATCGAATCCGAACGGGTGTGAGTTCTCTTCGTCCAGTTCGCGGCTGCCCTGGTGCAGCCCGCAATCGATCAGAAGACGCTTCCCGGCACACTCGACCATGTGGCACGAGCCGGTGACGTCGCGGTCGGCGCCGTAAAAGGACAATTTCAAGGCAAGCCTCCTGCTGCGTGGCGATTGGTTATGCGCCGGCCAAAGATTCGCCGCTCGCGTCAAACCAACGCAAGATGCTGTCCCATGCCTCCTGGGCTGTTTCGGCGAACCACAACAATTCGCGGTCTTCCGGGTCAATCACACCTTCGTCGACCAGGAAGTCCAGATCCACGGCGCGACGCCAGTAGTCTTCACCCACTAGGACAATAGGGATCGGTTTCATCTTGCGTGTCTGGACGAGCGTGAGCGCTTCAAACAGCTCATCGAAGGTGCCGTACCCTCCGGGAAAAGCGACCAGCGCTCTGGCTCTTAGGAGGAAATGAAGCTTGCGTATCGCGAAGTAGTGAAAGTTGAAGCAAAGCTCGGGCGTGATGTAGGGATTGGGGTACTGCTCATGCGGCAAGCTGATATTGAAGCCGATGGAATTGTCTTTGGCGTCGAAGGCGCCGCGATTGGCGGCCTCCATGACCCCCGGCCCGCCGCCCGTCACGATGGTGCAGTGCGGCCCCACGGCGGTCCTGTTCGCCGTGCTCACGAGACGGCCGAACTCGCGAGCCACATCGTAATACCGGCTTTTCGCGAGAACGCGCTCGGCGACCGCCAAGCGGCGCACCAGATCCTTGTTATTGGCGTCACCCGCCAACGATGCCTTTAATGTGTCTACCTTTCGCTGTGCCGCAGCCGGCTCGGAGATTCGCGTGCTTCCAAAGACCACGATCGTGTGACGGATGCCGTGCTTTTCCAGCAGGAGCTCAGGTTTCAGATAGTCGATCTGCAGACGGACGCCTCGAATGGGAGCCTCCGCCAGGAATTTGAGATCCATGTCGGCCCTGCAATAGCCGGGGCTTTCAAGGATTGCCTTGATACGCGCGGGAGCATCAGGGTCTTCGGCGGGAGGCTTGGGATGCTGGGAGGGCAACGGCTCACGTCTGTTCACCGGATCAGCGGCCGGCGGAATCGGCTTTTTGTCAGAGATTGGCATGGTTTGCTTCACCATCGTGTTGACCCATCCGAGTGCGTCATCTGCACATCAACCCGCATCATATTGCCATGGCCTTTGAAGAGATCCGGAGCAAGGTGACTGATCGACTGCGCACTGCGCCGTTTCTGTTGGACGTGGCGCATGTACTCCATGCGAAGAGTACCCGGTGAGCTAGGGATTTCAGTATGGGCTAGCGGGCATAGAGCGGGTAATCCTCAACTTGCGGTCAGGATCTTCGGAACGGCGTTGCGCCGCAGACGGTGGGCGTCGGGCATCCCTTTGCCGAGCAGCGGCCGTAGGTACAGGCGGAAGGCGTCGGTCACGTCGGTGCCCGAGGCAGTGATGAACTCATCTGGCATCGTCCGGGTCTTGCCGGCCACTTCCTCAAGAGCCGAGAGTTCGTAACTCACCGAATAGAAGCCGGTACGGTGGATGGTGACCGAACCGTCGCGCTCGCCCCACATAGCGTACTGCACCGCCTTTTCGCCGACCTCACGCGCCTCGCGTTGGTCGACGTCGGAAACGCAGCCGATGAAACTGCGCTGGGCGTAGCCAAAGGTATCTCCGCGCACCCGATTGTAACGGAGCTTGTCTTTGACGATCTTGCTCAGTAAGTCGGCAAGTGCGCCCCCGCCCAATTCGACGTTACCGTGAGCGTCCTTCTTGACCTGCGCGACAAGACTGTTGGCGATAGGCCTCTGGTGAATGTCTGAAATGCCTTCGGACACCGCTACCACGCAACGACCGTATCGCTCCATATTGGCCTTGACGTCGGTGAGGAAGCTATCGAAGTCGAACGGTCGCTCAGGCATGTAGATCAGATGCGGGCCGTCATCCGGGAATGTCTTGCCGAGCGCCGCGGCGGCGGTCAGGAACCCGGCGTGACGACCCATCACCACGCCAATATACACGCCCGGCAGAGCCCAGTTGTCGAGGTTGGCGCCCATGAACGTCTGAGCGACGAAACGAGCCGCCGTCGGAAAGCCCGGTGTATGGTCGTTGACCGTCAGGTCGTTGTCGATGGTCTTGGGGATGTGGATGCAGCGCATCGGGTAGTTGGCGGCGCGCGCCTGCTCGGAGACGATCCGCACGGTATCCGCACTGTCGTTGCCGCCGATGTAGAAGAAGCAACTGATTCCGTGCGCCCGCACGGCACGGAAAATATCCAGGCAGTACTTGAGGTCCGGTTTGTCGCGGGTCGAGCCGAGCGCCGACGAGGGGGTTTCGGCCACCATCTCCAGATTGTGAGTGGTTTCCTGGGTTAAGTCGACAAAGTCTTCGTTGACGATCCCGCGAACCCCATGGAACGCACCATAGACCTTCTCGACACAGTGGAACTTGCGGGCTTCGAGGACCACGCCAACCATCGACTGGTTGATGACTGCGGTAGGCCCACCGCCTTGGGCGACCAGGACCTTGGAGAAACTAGGGTTGGACACGACGGGCCTCTTTGGATTGTGGATTTGTGCTGAACCTATGGCGGGGTTGGATTATCGCCTTCTCGCCGTAGGGTTTGATGATCTGGTTAGCGCTGCGTCAGATGTCGATGTCTTCCATGCTGGGAGACTAACGGAACTTTGACCGTAATACATGGCCGCGGGCTAATTCATAGGTTCGCTGGCGCGGGACCGGGCCTTCATTAGCTCTTTTATCGCCATGCAATTTGATAAGCAGCCTCGCCATCGTTCGGCTGTCGACGTGTTTCATGTCTCTGAGTCATCAAGTCCCGAGACCCCACTGGCTCACTTCTGCACTTGCGACTAATTCGCGCATGGTTCGATTGCGAACTGGCGTGCAGAGACGCCGAAGAGGGAAAGTTCGGCGTCTTCAGCCCGCACGTCTCCGTTTTCCGGAGATGCGACTCCTGGTTTGGAATCAAAATGGGGATGGCGAGTTTGTACGCGACCGGTCGCGTGCACTCGAATTCTGCTCCCGCGCAAAAACAATAGGGAAAACGTTGGCAGCGAGTCTCTTCCGGGCTGAGTGCCCGAACGCGCACTGACCTCATGTGGCGGCGGCTTCCGCCAAGCCTGAACGAAATGCCGGAGGCGTCGCGTCCGCCTGTTGAGCCTGGGTCACAGATTGCGGCAACTTCCATCCGCGAAGTCGACCTCTAAAATGAGCCATATCTCGGCACGCATTGTCCCCAAAGCGAACAATAGTCTGCGATCTCTTTAGATACCTCACTGATTATCGATCTCAAATCCCGCAATGAATTGGTCTACGGCATGCTCGATCGCGTCTTTGCGCGCGGGTGGCCCATAGACTTTCATGGCGTAATAGTCGGTGTTGGTGCCGCTTCTTCCGCGCGGTAGGATGACGAGAAACTCGATAAGATCCTTCGGCCGCATATGCATCTCCATGCAATAGCCAACACGGCTCACCGCGGGGAAAAAGCGCGAATAGCCGGCAAGCATTTCGATATCGGGATTGTTGCGGTTGAGATTTTCCTGGGTGTGGAAGACCGTGCTGTCCGACTGCGGCGCCGCGTCCGACGCGAGGATAATGTCGAGCTTGATCCCCTCGGCGGCGTTGACGAGCAGAAGCCGGTCCGTCGTGGTCTCGTCGCGCACCCACTCGGCGGGCATTTTGAGCCGGTAGCCGAGAGTGGCATCGGCATAAGTCTGCGGGCCGGACGCGGACGGCGGCGCGTTGGATCCCGTCGGCGTCGCATGGCCTGCGACCCGGAAGTTTGTACTTGCCGCCATCTGGTCATTGACGAGAAGATCAATGCGATAACGCCCTTCCGGCCAAGCCTTTCCTTCGCCGAGAGCGTAGGAGAACTGGCCCCAGTCGGATGGCGGCGTGACAGTGACGTCGCCACGCCCGATCTCGAGTGGCTTGGTGGTTTCGAGGAAGTACCAGACCGCGGTGATGCGGCTTCCGGTCGGGATGCCCGCATAGTGGAACCACACATAGATCGGCTCAGTGCCGGGCTCGAACGTGTCGGTGGCGCCGACCGGCCGGCCGAAGGCGACGCGACGCGCTGTCTGGATATCGCTGAGCTGTGCCGTCGCGTGTGGCGCAGCGGTCTGCGGAATAGGTTGCGCCTTGGTCTGGGGAGTGGCTTGCGCACCCGCCGGCCCGCGCTGGCCTTCTTCGAGGTTCTGCCGTGCGCTCTGCGTGATCGCGATCGGTTGGCTCACGCCGATGCCGGGCGCGCTCACCGCGAGCTGACCCGGCGCGACCGTGCGGTGCGCGCCAGTCGATTGCTCGCTCACCTCGGCGGAGCCTGAAAGCACGGCCACCGCCGCGATGCCGTTGGGCGCGAGATCGATCGCCGCCATCGTACCGGCGCGGATGGTCACCGCGGCGCCGGGAAGCGCAATCATCATGATCTGCGGGGCTGGCGAGGTGGCAATCGGAATGAGCCTCGGTTCGTCCGATTGCGGCGCAACATAGTCGATGAAATCACCGCCGCCGTTGATGGTGCCGTAGATGGAGCTGTGCTCCGAAGAGCCCAGCATCATGCAGCTGCTGCCCCCGGCGAAGAGAATTTGGTGCAGGAGCGGCGCGCCCACCCGCCAATCGGTCTTTTGCAGGCCGCCCGCGGGCCGGAAGTCGATATTGAACTGCGCGTTATAGAGGAAATCCCGGATATAGTTCGGCTCCCCGAGCAGGTAGGATCGTTCGCGGATCGCGGCGGCAATCGCGGACCCAGATATAGTGACGCCATCGAGCAACGCCGCGACCTCGCTTTCCGAAATGTTGAGGCTGCGCAGCGCTTCGGCGAGGAGCGTTCTGTTCTCGAGCAGGCGCGCCGGCACTTTCTTGCCGTGATCTGGGAATCTTTGCTTGACGCCGTCATTGTCCGAGCACATCAGGACATCGCTGAGATCATCGCGCTCGACAATGAATGCAGGCTTGCCGATGATGCTCTTCTCCGCATCCTCGCGCGTCGGTAGTGCACTCCAGGCCGCGTTCACCGCCGCGCTGAGCTTGCTCATGGCGACGGTCTGCGGCGGCATCGGCGCGGCCACGACTTGCGGTGTCGGCGCGGTTGCAGCCTGGCCCGTCCCCTGCGTCTGGTCCAGGATGCGCGTCGGCCCTAATCCGGCGAACTGGGAAGCGATGGATTTGACCAACGTTTCATCCGTTGACCAATTGCTATAGATTACCCCCTCCACATCGATGACGGCATTCTCAGAACCGGGAGGCTCGACGATATATTGGTCCGTCTGTTTCACCTCGTACTGGGGATAGCCTTCCGGCTTCCAAATATCCACCGTGCCGACAACGTTCGCCGCAAGACTGACCCGCTCGCAATGATGGTTCGCGAACTTGCTCCCGGCGCAGCCTAAATTGGTTACGCGATCCTTGAAGCCGCTATCGGCATTCTTCTGGTCGCTATGCCAGTAGATGGAGACGTGGATCGCGTCTTCACCTCTCTGCCCCCGATATCCTTTGTAGACCTTTGAAGTCAGATGATAAGTGAGTTCGGCGCTGTCGCTGTCGCTTCGGAATGAAATACCATTGATCGTCAGACCTTCGGTTACGACAAAACGCCGTGCATCCGCCGGAATGCGGCTGAGATCATTGCCGCTGTAATGTGGCGAGGGCTGCGGCCGAGCCCTCGCCTCGCCGCTCCACGCCGCCGCGCAAATCGGCGCGAGAAGCAAGAACGCGAATTTCCGGAAAAGCCTGAGCAAAACGGACCCTGAGACAGGCATGACCGCAACCCTCGACGCGCATTCATCGTTAACATTGCCGCCAGGGCCCGTCTTTGATCTAAAGCAAGATCGTTCTGCCTCAGTGGTGACGCCGCGAGGCCTCCGATCACCTCTATGTACCAATAGTCGATCGCTGCCTTCGAGTTGAAGCTGGGAAAATTAGCGTCGTTGGGTGAAAGATGTTCTCCGCATACTATAGCTTTCTTCTCAGCTTTGAGAGACGTCAAATTTAATATTCTGTATGACGGGCGGGGCATCATCTTTGCCGGGAGCGCATTCGGCATGACAGGCTAATATTTCCGGTGAAGGAAAATTGTCTGGCAGACAGGAAGTTCGCCAATTGCCTAAATTAGTGCAAAAAATCAACGCGTTGTCGACAGAGAGGTACTGCACCCCGCCGACGATGACATAGCTGCCATAACCGTCAGCACCGACTGCTGCTGCGGGCATATTCGGCGTGCTCCGACCCCACTAAGGATGACCGGAGCAGAGTGAGGTGCAGACCGTCCCCTGCGCCATCGTTGTGGAATCTCGTTTGCGCGACCTTCAGTAGCGCAGGTGCGCTTGGCGTTCGTTCAGCCAGGCCTGCTCGTCCGCTACGGCCAGCGCCTCCAAGTCTTGCGGCGTCGCAGCCGCATCGTCCACCCATTCTCGCAGGGTCGGACCGCCGTTGATGACGTCGATGGCGAGCTTGCCCTGTTCGTATTCGTAGGGGAAATCGCGCCACAGCGGATAGTCCGGATACAGGCGCCGAATCGCTTTGAAGGCGAGCGCTTGGAGGCGCCAAGGCTTGAACGCCTGGTGATCGTAGCCGGGAGCTTCCGCGTGAATCTGCACGCCGTTGCAGAGCCTGCCCGCGTGCTTGTGAAATGCGGGTTCGAACCAGCAATCGCGCAGGCGGCAACCGCGCAGCCATTGCGGCGCCAGGGCGTGCATTTCCCCCATAACACACCGGGCATCGATGTCGGGAGCGCCAAACAATTCGAGCGGCCGTGTAGTGCCGCGGCCCTCCGAGAGCGTCGTGCCTTCGAGCATCACCGTGCCGGCATAGGCGCGTGCCATCCACAAATTCGGTGCGTTGGGACTGGGATTGATCCATATGCGCTCGCCAAGCGGCCAGCCGAATCCCGGCGCGGCATCGGGCCGCCAACCCCGCATCTCGATGATGCGATACTCGACATCGAGTTTGAGCGTTTCGATGAACCACAGACCCAACTCGCCGAGCGTAAGCCCGTGACGCATCGGCAGCGGTCCGGCGCCGACAAAACTCTCCCAGCCGGTTTGCAACCTCAGGCCTTCCACCGGCCGGCCGGCCGGATTGGGGCGGTCCAGCACCCACACGGTTTTGCGATGTTTCGCCGCCGCTTCCAGGACGTAAAGCAGCGTCGTGACGAAGGTATAAATACGGCAGCCCAAATCCTGCAGATCGACGAGGACGACATCAAAGGTATCCATCATCGCATCCGTAGGCTTTCGTACGTCTCCATACAAACTGAAGACCTGGACGCCATGGACGGGATCGTTGAAATCGGGCGACTCGACCATGTTATCCTGCTTGTCGCCGCGCAAACCATGCTGTGGACCAAAAGCGGTGGCGAGTATTATGTCGCTGCATGCAGAGAGCGCATCGAGCGAGTGCGTCAGGTCCTCGGTGACCGATGCGGGATGCGCGAGCAATGCCACACGCCTGCCTTTCAGCGGCGTGCGCAATTGGGGCTCGGCGAGAAGGCAGTCGATGCCGAATTTCATGGCCGCGACGGTGCTGGAAGTTCGAGCGCAAAGCAATCGGCATGATGGAAATCCACCTTGCCCGGCGGATGCGCCAGTGCCCAATATGAGATGCGGCCGTTTGTTTCTTCGATCACCGCCGAGAGGCCGAGACGCCAAGCTTCACCACTCGGCAAGCCGTCCAACTTCAGATGGGCCCGCAATTCGAACGACTCGACGCTGGACTTCAACTCAATCGATGGCGTGCCGATCTCGCTCGCAACGGCCATTCCACGGCGATAGTTGCTGAAGCGATAAGCCGCCCATTGCGTCGAGGGGGCAAAGTTGAATTCATAGTAATCCTCGGTCGGTGGCGCACCGACGAAGGCCTCGAAGCAGGTGTGCCGCCAAAGCTCGTCAGCGCGCGTGCGAGACCAGCCGCGCGGGACGAGAACATCGCCGATGCCGGTCAGATAATAGTGCAGCAGCAAATTGCCCGTGCGGCCGCGCGAGACATACGCTTCGATGCGGGTCGCAGCACTGCAACACGAGTCCGGATGAGGTTTCAACGCCTGGCGCATACTGATGTTATGGCATCTGTGGCGATCGCGCGCGAGCGATGGAGGTCGCGATCTTTGGGCCGGCGCTGCTTTGCATGGCACAGAGAGCTCCTCTATCTTCCCCGCACAGTGGCCCACAACTGTTGGGTCAGGGTCGCGAGATCGACTTTGACCGTGACCGATCCGCTCGCATAGGTGCCGCCAGTTCCGTACTCAACGCCATCGACGTAGGTGGCGTCCGGAAAGCAGGCCGTGACCTCGTGCTTGAGCCAATCAAGACGCGCGGGCGAGCCGTTGTCCCACAGGCACTCGTAATGAATGTCGTCTTTTCCCGTGGGCTGGAAGTTAGCGTCGAACTCGTCGTCGTGGCGGACGATGCATTGCGATGTGCCAGGTATCGCGACGGTGCCGACGAAATCGGCGGCGTTGAACGGCTCGCCCTCGAGCGACTTGAAGTCGGGAGCCTGAGCGGAGATGGCCGTGAGCGCGTCGCAGAAAGAGTCGGCGGCCGCGACATCTGGAACCAGCGTGCACGCCGCGAGAGCAAGCGCGAGCGTGCGAACGGAGCGGCGGTGGGCATTCTCGCGGCTGATATGGCCGGGCGCACCTGGCGTGCGATCGTGAAATTCCAACATGGCAACGCCCCCCTTCAAGACGGACGAATCGTAGGCGCGAAGCCACCGAGCCGCAACGGCCACTTTCACCGCCACGCCACGCTGTGCATCGGCGCGCATTAGCCTTACCAAATGTCGCGATTAGGTAATAAGATATTCGCAGTAGCATACTTGCGAGGACGGGTCATACGGAACCCTGGCGAATCAGGTGAGCAGCACACAATGAGGCTTCTGCAACGACCGTGACCGATCCCGCTCGGCTAGATCATCCCGACAATTTCAAATACTGGGCCTTTATCAGCTACAGCCATGCTGACGAAGTCTGGGCCAAGTGGCTTCATCGCACGCTGGAGACCTATCGCGTTCCTCTGGCGCTGGTCGGACGGCCTTCGCGCAACGGCGCCGTGCCTCGCCGCATTTTTCCCCTGTTCCGCGACCGCGAGGAATTGCCCACATCCGCCAGTCTGTCGGACAACATCGGCGACGCCTTGGCAAGATCGCGCTATCTCATCGTGATCTGTTCGGCCCGTGCGGCGGTGTCGCGCTGGGTCAACGAAGAAGTGAAGGCTTTTAAGGCGCTCGGACGTTCCGACCGCATCCTTTGTCTGATCGTGGACGGGGAACCAAACGCGTCCGACGATCCGCACAGCGGCCTGCTCGAATGCTTCCCTGCGGCCGTGCGCCACGACGTTTCGCCGACGGGCGAGATTCTGGATAGCCGCACCGAGCCCATCGCCGCCGACGTGCGCGCCGGCAAGGACGGCAAATCCAACGCCCGCCTGAAGCTGCTGGCCGGAATCCTCGGCGTCAATTTCGATGCTCTGCGTCAGCGCGAAAGGCGGCGCCGGATTTGGCGGCGCATTATGATCGGGGTCGGCGCAGGCGCCGTTGCGGCGCTCATCGGCGCCGTCTGGTATCGCGGCCATCTCGAAGCGCGCCAGATTCAGAGAGCGCAAGATTTGCGTCTGGCGCAGCTGATGATTCAAAAAACAAAAGAGGCGCTTGCCCACGGCGACGATGCGAGCGCCATGTTCTATGGCGCCAACGCCATCGAATACAGCCTGCTGGCCGGCGTCCGGCCGCTGGAAAGCGATCTGCTGCAATCGCTGACGTTGAGCGCGTTCACCCGGGGGCGGGTCAACGATGCGAAATTCAGCGGCGGACTTGCAGTCTCGCCGGGTGGCAAACGCATGGTCTGGGGCCGCAAGGACGGGACACTGGTCTTGTGGGATATTGCCGCAAAACGGCCGCTCCGCATTTTTGCGGGTCACAAGGGGCCCGTCTCCGCGGCCGTCTTCACGCCGGACGGCGCCTGGCTGGCGACGGCGGGCAGCGACGGGACCGTCCGGCTTTGGAGTGTCGCCGGCAAAAGCGTCTATCTGTTAGCCGCGAAGGGCCCCGCGGTACGATCGCTTGCCGTCAGCGGCGACGGCGCGCTGCTTGCCGCCGCGGGGGCCGACTGGAAGATCCATTTATGGAGCATCGCGCGCCGACAGGAATTGCGCGCGTTGACGGGCCACAGCGATCAAATCAATTCCATAGCCTTCTCGCCCGACGGCATCCATCTCGCATCGGCCGCGCAGGATCGCCAAATCGCGCTATGGAAGCTTGCGAGCGGACGCATGGAAAAGCGGTTCCGCTATCGCATCGTGCCCCGGGCGGTCGCGTTCGGTTCGACGGGCGAGCTGGCGGCAAGCCTGTTCGACGGAACGATCAGACTATGGGATACCGCCCGTTGGCGCGAAACGGGTGTCCTGCAAGGCCATTTCCGAATGGTCGATACGCTGGCTTTCAGTCCTGACGGCCAGATTCTCGCTTCCGGAAGCGACGATTGGACGGTCGCCCTGTGGGACGTCAGCGCGCGGCAAAAGATTACGACACTTTCGGAGCATTCGCGGCCGATCAAAGCCGTCGCCTTCGCCGACAACGGTGCGACGCTTGTGGCCGGCAGCGAGGATGAAACCATCAGTCTGTGGCACATCGTTCCGCAGCTGTATGTTTCCTCGTTCGAGGCCCATGAAGGCGCCGTGCGATCGTTGGCATTTGCTCCCGGCGGGCAAGCCTTGGTATCCGCCGGCGAGGACGGCATGATCCGCGTGTGGGACGTGGGCACGCACCGGCAGCTCTATGAATTTCCGCATCTGCATGACGACGCCGTTTACGCCGTCGCCTTCACCCCCGGCGGCAGGTATCTGTTGTCCGCGGGCCGCGATCACCGCATCGTGGTATGGGACTGGGCCACGAAACGCAAAGTCAAGACCGTGATAGGGCACAGCGCCTGGATCTTCGGGCTGGCAGTTTCACCGGACGGAAAGGCGGTCGCGACGGCCGGCTGGGACGACAAAGTCAAGGTTTGGTCCGTGCCGCAGCTTCGCCCTCTGGCGCCGCCGCTTGCGGAACATACAGCGCCCGTCGGCGGCGTGGCCTTTTCGCCCGATGGACGCCTGCTTGCCTCGGCCGGCAACGACACGAAGATCTGGCTGTGGGACGCCCGCACGTTCAAACCGATCGCACCGCTGACGGGACACACCGAAGTGGTGCGCCCGGTGGTTTTCGATCCCGACAGCGGGCTGCTCGCATCCGGGAGCGGCGATCATCACATCAAGCTTTGGGACGTCTCGCCGCCGCGGCGGGATCTGGCCCTCAGAAAGAATCCCCTTGCAACGCTTGAGGGACATCATTCCTACATGGTTTGGGCCCTCGCCTTCAGTCCCGACGGCCGCCTGCTGGCGTCGGGCTCGCAAAGCGACGACCGGCAGACGGTTCGGCTGTGGGACGTCCGCCGGAGGCGCCTGGTCGCGAGGCTCCCCGGACATCGCGATTATGCCCTTGCGCTCGCCTTCAGCCCCGACGGAAAACGGCTCGCCTCGGGTGGGTCCGACGGCACCATCCGCTTCTGGCGGACGAGCGACTTCTGGCCAGCGCCGAAGACGAGAAGCGTGAGCGGCGCGCTTTTGCAGGAGTTCCTCGATTCTCCGCCTTACCGGACCGACCTTGCAGAAGCGCTTTTGCGAAAAATTGGTGCAATAACGGGTTTGGAACTGGTGGGAACGGACGCACAACCGATCGAACATGCTGCGGGGGAGTAGTCATCTTGAGCGACGGAACATGGCGCGCGCTCGCTTTCACCGCATTGGCGGCGACCCTCATCGTCCAATTTCAAACGGCGCTGCCCGACCGGGAAGGCGCGATTGAAAACGATCCCGCGCTTTCGGGCGCCATCGACACCCAGAATGTTGACCTTGAGGTCCAACTGCATCTGAAAAGCCTGGGTTTCGATCCCGGGCCGATTGACGGGATTGCCGGTTCGCGCACGCGCAATGCGATCCTGGCCTACCGCAAATGGCTGGGAGTGCCCGGCGGCAATCGCGTGACGCGCGATCTTCTGTTGACGTTTGGCGAAGGAGGTTGATCTTGTCCGACGGGACGGACGCGCCGCATACGGCATACCGGGCCGCGCTGATCGCGGCGGCGCCCTATATCGCGTTCATGCTGGTCGTGCCGCTTGCGGCGCATTGGATGTTTTCCAGGCTGGGGTTTAACCCGACCGATGACGGCTTCGTGCTCGCTTATGCGCGGCGCATGCTGGACGGCCAGATTCCGCACCGCGATTTCATCGCCATTCATCTGGCCGGATCGGGACTGGTGCACATGCCGTTCGTGGCGTTTGGCGGCAATCGAACCTATCTAATCTCGCGCCTTTTCGTTTGGATCGAGTTGGCCTGGACGGCACTCGCCTGGACTTTGATCGGCCGCACCATGCTGTCCTTGCGCCGCAACGCGGCCGCGGAAATCTGCATTGCGCTCATCGCGTTCGCGTTTTCCGCGCATTACTTCCCGGTCATGGCGTGGCACACGATCGACGGGCTGTTCTTCGCCGCCTGCGGAATCCTTTTGTGCCTGCAACCGCGGATCGCGGCCCGGCTGGCCGGGTATTTCCTTATCGGCGTCGCTGTCCTGTGCAAGCAGAGCTATATCTTCATGGCGCCCGCCGCCGTGCTGCTGCTGGGTCATGGCCGCGAGCGGCGCGCCTGGATAGCCGTCGCGGTTCCCGGCTTCGTCTATGCCGCAGTTGTCACGGCGGGCGGAGGGTTTCGCGATGCGGTGCTGCAACTGACGGCGCAGACAGGTCTCGGCGAAACGGGATTTCTCAAATACTACTGGGAGTATGCTACCGGCTGGGGAATGCTGTTCGGCTATCTGGCAATGCGGCTGCTGAACGGTGCGGGCGACATCGGCAATAACGAAAAATATGCCGCAGTGGGCGGCATCGCGGCGGTTCTTCTGGCGTCGAGTTTTGCGTTGGCACAAGGGCAGGTCCTGAACGCGACCGCATTCGGACTGTTCGGAATGACGGCCGGCGCGATGCTGTATTTTCCGTTCGAAAAAAGTCGGCGGGATGCAGGCGGGCGCTTCGGCGCCTTGAGTGCGCTGGCGATGTGGTGCGCATCGCTGTCCATCGGTTACAACACGCCCGCTCTGGCATGCGGTTTTGCAGCCGTCTATCTGCTTCTCATGGTGAGCAAGGCACCCGTGGTTTGGCCGCGTCCGCTCATCCGGTTGGCAATTCCCGGACTCGCGCTTGTTTCCGGAATCACTCTCTTCGAGTTCTATGTCGCGCGCGAGCAATACGTCTATCTCGAACAGCCGGCTTCAAAACTTACGTATTCCCTGGACGGCGTTTTTCCTGGCGCGGACGGCATTCTGACCGACAAGAATACGTACGCCTTTCTTGTCGATCTCGATGACGCCGTCCATGAAGCGGGCGGCCGCTACGCGATCCTGCCGGATCTGGCGGGTTACTGGGCGGCGGCGCCGCAAGCCAATCCGCTGCCGACGGATTGGGCGCAATGGTTCGAGCTTGCCACCCCCGAACTCCTGGCGCGCGTCACGCAAACCGTCGTCGCCGACCGCGGCCGCCTCACGGTTATCGTGCAGAAAGTTCGCGCCGCTTCCCTGGCGCGCGGATTTCTTCCGCTTGGCGATAGCGAATATTACGCCGCTGCCGCCTTCGTCAGACACCATCTGACGAAAGTGGGAGAGACGAAGTTCTTCGAACTTTATCGCTGAGAACAACAGCCGCCAACTCCGGCGTCACCGGCACCGTTGCCGCGATTATTGCGGGTTGGCCAGGATGACAGGCTGGGCAGGCGGGCCCGTGTACTCTTTCTGAAGTCCCCACACTTGGTTCAACAGCGAGAGCACGGCGATGCTCTCGTTGTCGGGGTACTCGACCGAGCATCCTCCGCCGTCGGCCTTAAGCGGCGCGAGGCGGATCGAGAGGGGGCATAGCTTCGGCAATCTCATCTCTTTGCCGCTGTCCGCTTTGATGGACAGCGCCGCATCTGCCAAATCCAGCGCGCTCGAGGCGTAGAACATGGATTCGGTGTAACCCACTCCCGTGACCGTGGAATTCCGGCCGTGAACCCTGACAATGGACGCCGGATCGACGCCGCTCTCGTCCGCTCGGACGATTTCGCCGAGGTAATAGATCATTCCCTCGAAGGAACGTTCGGTAAAAGCGATGTCCTTGGACACGAGGCGGATCGGCTTCGTGTCGTCCGACTGCGCCCCCGGCGCCCGATCCGCTTTTGCAGCGTGTGCCTTCCTGGCTTCGGGTCGCGGTTTGTCGTTCCTGGCGCAGGCGCCGGAATTGTCGTCGTCCGCGCCCGACTGCCGCGTCGCCTCCAGATCGTCAGTCAACTTGGAAGCCAGGCCAGCCAGCGCGGTATTCTGCTTGCGATCAAACGCCAGCGTGAAGGCGACCTTGTCCGGCTTCGACCGGCAAAGGACCGCCGATTTGCCGTCCGGCAGATTCACGATTTTCGTACCCTGCTTGACCATTTCGAGGCGGAAATTGGGGTCGTTGGCGACTTTCGCGGGAACGTGCGCGTCAACGACTTCGGACGAAAGATTTCCGCCGGGTGCGATGTCCAGGCCCAGGACGAACAAATCCTGCAGCAGCATTTCGAAACACATTTGGTGGTGAGGAATTTTCGTGCGGTCGGCGCTGCTTCCGGGCGGCAATATCTCCTGAGCGGGATCGTTGGCAAATTCGACGCTGGTGCCTGCCGTGTTCGTATATGCGCCTCCGTTCGCCGCGCACTTGACCAACGACCAATGCTCGCGCCAGTCGCCGCCGGCAAAATTAGCTCCGTAGGGGTCACTGCGAATGTACTCGCAGGTGGAGTCCGTGGACGTATCGCTGCAGGTGCTGGCGACCGCCGCGTCGATCTTGTTCACGAGGTCGGTATCGAGCCGTACCCGCGCAATGAACATGAGCATGAGGAGATCGCGGGAGTAGCCTTCGTCGAAATACCCCTTCAACTGGGTGAAATCGAGCGCTTTCATCATCCCCGCTTGATATTTCTGATCGTCCATCGTCTGTAGAGACAGCGTGTTCGTCTCCGGTGTGGACAGTCCGATGGTGCCGCTGAGCGCGCCGAGGCTGCTGATCGACTTGGTTCCCGTGAGAACGCCGGTTGCCCCCTTGTCGCCTTCGAAGGTGAAGCCCTTCGTGAAGGGAATGGCCGCGCCGAGTGTCGGCGACATGCCGGCCGAGGCGGTATCGCCTTGAAGCCGCGAATAATAGGTCGGCATGCGCTCGCTTGCGCGCACGATGTTGCGGAACAACAATTGATTGTTTGAATTCGCGACGGCATCGTTGAAGGCCATGGATCTGTCGGCCATGCCCGGTGAATACTGGCACGCCGACAATCCAAATGCGGCAGCGAGAATGGAAAGCGTGCGAATCGTCACTCGCAATGTCATGGCCACCCCCAGGCCGATACGCGATTCAAGTATCTCCCAGTGGTGAATTTCCGCAAGTGGGCGCCCGTTTTTTGGGGCACGAAACGGGCGCGTTTCTCGCGTGTGCGTTACAAGAGAATCTTCAGGCCGCGCCGGTAAGCGTACGCTGGAGTTCGAATCCCATGCCGGCCAGCAACTCAGGCAAGGCTTTTGCTTGCTTGCGGCAGGCTTCTTTCGCGTCGAAAGGCAGGGCAGTCCAGTCCACCAGCAGCGGATTGGCGCGATCGACTTCATTCCGGCTTGGCCTGTAACGCCATCCCGCCAGACTTCTTTCGATATACCAGCGATGATGCTCGAGCCGGGCGAGCGTCTCGATTTCGTCGGAGGTCAGCGTGAATTGCCCAGGCGGATACGCCTTGGCCATCCTCAACCCGGCATGGGCGAGCTTGACAGGCAGTTGGTCCGCATGGCGACGGCTGGATTGCCTGTATGCCTCGGGCAACTCGTCCCAGGCAGCGTGCGTTTGGCGCCCGGCGGTCGCAGAGGAATGCTCCCGGTAATAATCGTGGATCGCGCGCGCAAACTTGTCGAGCTCCGCCTCCATGATATTGTTCGGATCGAACAGCTCCTCCAGCGAGCCAAAGGTATGAAGATGGCTCGCCGCGCCGCGGCGATGCTTCAGGCCCACGACAAATCTTCCAAGCTGGTTGTGACGCTGAAGCCGCATATAGACCGGCACTTCGGCGTGTCCGAGGCGCTCGAGCCGTCGCGACAGTCCCAGAGCGGCGTAGAGACTCTGATTGTCGTCGGGCAGGCAAACCACGCCGGCAAGCATTTTCTCCGCCCCAAGCCGCTTTTCGACTGCGGTCCAGGCTTCCGGCGTCTCGGTGCCGAGGTCGGCCGCAACGAACTCGATGTCCGCGAACTGTGGGATCACCGGGAATTGCGCCAGGATCGCCTGCTGGCGCTGCTCCGCCTCTCGGTCGAATATGATGATGCGCGCCTTTTCGCCCGGCTGCGTCATATCGAGCCGAATGGCGTCCATCAGCAATTGCCGCCCCATGGATCCGCAGCCGACCAGAACGAGCGCGCGTCTTTCGCCACCCATGCGGAGCGGGTTGGCGATTTCGCGCATTAGCAGGCGCGATGCGGTTTCATAAGTGTTGAAAACGCGAAGATCGGCGACCGGCCAGCCCAGAGGCGCAACCTCGTCGACCAGATGGGAATAGAGCCAGTCGTTGCGCAGCTCAACGAGGATGTTCAGGCGCGATTCGCGGCGCAGTTTCCGTCCGGACAGCAGCGTTTCCAGACGGAACGCGATGTCCAGGTTCTCCGCATCGTCGCCGGTGCAGATGACGACCGTAGAAGCGCCGGCAACGCCCGCGAAGCTGAGAACCGGCAGACCTTTGGCATCACCCGTCACGACTGCGATTCCTTCGCGCCGGCTCGACACGGCATGGGGACCGTCAGCCGCGCGCTCGATGGCCACGACTCTGTGGCCGCGTTTGATGGCATTCTGGACGACGTGCATGCCGCAGTCGCCAAGGCCGCAAACGACGGTGTGGTTCTTCCAGCCTTTTGCCCGTATTCCGCGGATGTCGTAGCGGAGATCGCGAAGCGCGAGCTGCACGGCGCGAAGCACGGCCGCAACCGGAACGACCAGCACCCAGGACTTCATGGCGGTCTGGAAGAAAGCCGCCCAGGAAAACGACTCTTTTCCCTGTTGTTCTATCGCGCTCCAGACCAGCGGGACGACACAGAGGATGAGAAAGATCGCCACATAGAACAGGGTCTGCGAACTTCGGAACAACTCGCCCGCCGCAACGTTCTTCGCGGCGTGTTCTTGGTGTTCATCCGATGCCATCGCTTATCCCCTGGGATAACCCAGTATTTGCGGCAGAGGCCGCGTTGCGCAAGCGATACAACGAAAGACGTGATCGGGCCCAACCTTAACGTGGCGAGATAACGCCTTGAATCACACGCAATAAACACACCGCGCGAGAACGTCCGGCGTTGACGATTTGGCGGGCGCGGCCGCCTGTTTGCGCGGGCCGGATTGTCTGGATACGCGAATTAAGGGCGCAAATACGGTCGTTTTCCGCGGTCAAGGGCGGAGAGCCTGCCTAACTCGGCATCGCGAGGTTGCGGCTTTCGACGACCAGCCGCCAGCTCGCCACGTCGCCTAGCATGATCTCGGCCGCCTGATGGGCGATGTCCCGCAGGGAGTCGTAGCTGTGCGGACCTTCTTCGAGGATACTCTGGAGGCCTTCGAGCTGCGCTTGCATGCGGGCCGAACGCCGCGCCGCGCCGTCGAATTCTCCGATCACGCGAATGCCGTAGCTTGCGGCCGCAAGCGCTGGCAGGCTGGCGGACGCGACGACAACCCAGCGCTTCAACTCCGGCCCCATCAAATCGGGGTGGAATAATTCGACCAGGAAATGCGCCGAAACCACGACGAGTGCGGAGATGAAGAGGTATTTCCCGACGGCTTCGAGGCGGTCATGCACTCGCTGGAACCGCCGCGCCGTCGCCTGGTGATAGGCGCGCTGTCCGGTGACGAAAGCCAGCAGCGGTTTTCGCGCCGTCGACAAGCCGGCGTCGTCCAATGTTGCGCTCCGAACTCCGGCTTCGCGCAATTTCGCCCGGACGTACCAGGACGTCCAGGTCGGCGGGTCGCCGAACGGACCGAAGGAACGCGTGCCGACCGCGAGCATCGGCACAGCCACGCGCAGGCGTTCCGCGACCTCGCGAGCTTCGATCCAGCGATGATGCCAATGGCTACGCTGTCCGACCGCCGTGTTGACGACCAGGGTGAGGACAAACGCGACATCAAATACGCTCCAAGGCGGTTTGGGCGATATGACGGCTGAGATGATCGCGAACGCCGAGATCACAAAATTCGAGACGAAGGCGCTGCGGAAAGCCTGTGCGAAGTACACAGCAACGGCATCGGCCCACCCGAAGGATTCGGCGAGCACTCGCGAACCGGATGCGTCGGGGTGCAGCCCGTCGGCCAGTTGGCGAGGCCGCGGCAGCGAGAAGTCGCTCCAGCGCGGCACACGTACGGCCAAGAGCGCCATGAGAAGGGGGAATTCGAGGCGCAACGAAGTTCGCCTGATCTTCTCGTCGAGATAGCGACGAAAATCCCTTTGTTCGGCTGCGGAGCGCGGCGGGCGCAGCAACGAATCCACCACCGCCGAAAGCTTGTCGGACAGCTCCGCGAAGGGATGATCGTCCATATGCACCGATGCCGCCCGGCGATCGTCCAAGCCACGCCAGTAGATGCGTGCCGGAATCTTTCCCTCGGCATCGATGCGGACGATGGGCATCCCGCGGCGTGCCGCTTCATAGATAAGCTCGACCGTTCCGCCGCGGCCGGCTCCAGGCTTGCCGTCCCATACGGCGACCAATATGTCGGAAGCGTCAAGCAGGGCGAGGCCCGCGGCCTCATACGCCTTTCCTTCGTCGGCGCGGCTTCCGTTCAGTTCAAGAACCGCGCGCGCTTTCTGCCGAAAATTGGTGAAGGATTTAAGCGCCGGCGCCGGAAAGTCCTTTTCGTACTCCTTGATCAAGAAGGGCAGAACGGCATCCAGCTGGTATTCCGACGAAGTCGCGGCCTCGGCCGCCATGATGTCCGTTCCGTCGGCGAGGGCCGTCGTCAGCGTTAGAATCGGCTGGTCT
The DNA here is from genome assembly GCA_028871795.1 of Alphaproteobacteria bacterium. GTDB lineage: Bacteria > Pseudomonadota > Alphaproteobacteria > Micropepsales > Micropepsaceae > Rhizomicrobium. Next base: position 219,531 of record JAGWMG010000001.1, read on the forward strand.
GGCGCGAAGAACTCTGCGTACCGCGCATGCACACCGATTGCCTCGCGCTTGATTGCTTCGAGCGTGTCGACGACGGACTGCTCCACGCCGGCGCGCGCCTCTTCCGGCAGCCGGTTGGGCCTATGGCCGGTGACCCCGACGACGAGTGCAAAACGAGGTTTTGGCGGGTTATCCACGGCAAGGTTCCCGACCCCGCACGAATAATTTCTTTTCCTCGGTGTCGACGGGGCAATCTGTGGCGTGGCAAAACCTGCCGGCCAGTATGTTGCCGAACTCACCGCAAATTTGGCATTTCATCTCGTAACCTTGACCGCCGTCGTCCGCGGGAACCATAGCGTACAGCAATTCGTATCGTCCTTCGGCAACGGCCTTGCGAACTATTTCGGATGTTGCGCGGTCGAAGGGCATTGTCCTCCGGATTATACTACTGTTCGCTCGAGGCTCGCCGCCACCGAGTTCGGCGTTGTGCCGAGGTTCGTGCCAATGGCCGTCAGTTCCGTAATGTTACTCAGAATCGATGAGACTACCCAAATACCTATTTGTTCGAGCGAATATTCTGTTCTCAACAGATAATTCCCTGTTCCGCCGAAGGAATTTCCGCCGCTTTTGAATTTCCGGATTCTGGGCCTACACGCAGGAGGCATCTTTAAGGCGCGCCAAAACGCGCCGCGCGGCGTTTTTGCCCGGCCCCGTCCATCGCGTGTACACAAACTCGATGGAACGGTTATCGTGGCGGTCGGCGCGTCGTCCAAGGAGTAGGTTTCGTGTGTTTGGCAATTCCAGGCCGGGTGGCGAGCGTCTCGGGCGATGATCCAATCATGCGCGTCGGCCGCATCAATTTCGGCGGTATCGTCAAGGAAATCAATCTCGCCTATGTGCCCGAGGCGCGCGTCGGCGACTATGTGCTTGTGCATGTCGGTTTCGCTCTGGCGGTGATCGACCAGGCGGAAGCCGGCCGGGTGTTCGAATACCTGAAGGAAATCGCCGAGATCGATGCCGTGCAGTCGGACACCGCGCCGTGAAGCACACCGACGAGTACCGTGACGGACGGCTGGCGCGCGCGGTCGCTGTGCGCATCACCCGGGAGGCGGACCCCGCCGCCGAATACCACTTCATGGAATTCTGCGGCGGCCATACCCACGCCATTTCGCGGTATGGAATCGCCGATCTTCTGCCGGGCAACGTGCGGATGATCCATGGTCCGGGCTGTCCCGTCTGCGTGCTGCCGGTCGGGCGCATCGACGCGGCGATTCATCTTGCCGAGCGCCCCGAAGTCACGCTGTGCACCTATGGCGATCTTATGCGGGTGCCCGGTTCGCACGGGACGTCGCTGCTCAAGGCGAAGGCGGCGGGAGCCGACATCCGCATGGTCTATTCGACGCTCGATGCGCTGCGCATCGCCGAGGCGGAAGCGGATCGCCAGGTCGTGTTCTTCGCCATCGGCTTCGAGACCACGGCACCGCCCACCGCACTCGCCGTCAAGCTGGCGGCCGCGAAGAAGCTTGCGAACTTCACGATCTACTGCAACCATGTTCTGACTCCGCCGGCCATCCGGAACATCCTTGAAAGCCCCGACGTGCGCGAGCTTGGACGGGTGCGAATCGATGGCTTCATCGGCCCGGCCCATGTCAGCACCGTGATCGGCAGCCAGCCTTACGCCTTCTTCGCCGAAGAGTTCGAGAAGCCCGTGGTGATCGCTGGCTTCGAGCCGCTCGACGTCATGCAGGCGATCCTGATGCTGGTCCGCCAAGTGAACGACGGGCGATGCCAAGTCGAGAACCAGTACGCGCGTGCGGTCAAGCCCCAAGGCAACGAGAAAGCCAAGGCCGAGGTCGCGGAAATTTTCGAGCTCCGCAAGAGCTTCGAATGGCGCGGTTTGGGCCACGTCCCCTACAGCGGATTGCGCCTCAAGGAGGCCTATGCCGCCTTTGACGCCGAACGGCGGTTTCCCATCGCGGCAATTGAGGCGCACGACAATCCCGCCTGCGAATGCGGCGCCATCCTGCGTGGGATCAAGAAGCCCACCGGTTGCAAGCTGTTCGGAACCGCATGTACGCCCGAGACGCCGATGGGCTCCTGCATGGTCTCGGCCGAAGGCGCCTGTGCTGCGCACTGGTCGTACGGCCGCTTCCGCGATCGCGAGGCGTTATGACCATCAAGGCTTACAAGCGCCGGCTCGACATCAAGGACGGCTGCGTCGACCTTTCGCACGGCTCCGGCGGACGGGCTATGTCCCAGCTTATTTCCGGCCTGTTCTACGAGGCCCTCGACAACAAATGGCTCAGGCGCGGCAACGACCAATCCGCTTTCGAGGTGTCGGGCGGGCGCCTGGTGATGACGACCGACGGCTATGTCGTCTCGCCGCTTTTCTTTCCGGGCGGCAACATAGGATCGCTGGCCGTCCACGGCACCATCAACGATGTCGCCATGGCCGGCGCGCGGCCGCTGTTCCTCTCGGCGGGATTCATCCTCGAGGAAGGCTTCGCGCTCGCCGATCTGAAGCGCATCGCCGACAGCATGGGGGACGCTTCGCGCGCTGCCGGCGTTCCTGTCATCACCGGTGACACCAAGGTGGTCGAACGCGGCAAGGCCGACGGCGTGTTCATTACCACGACGGGTGTCGGCGTGGTTCCGGACGGCCTCGATCTTTCGGCCGAGAAGGCGCGGCCGGAAGACAGCGTGATCCTGTCGGGCACCATCGGCGATCACGGCGTTGCCGTGATGTCGAAGCGGCAGAACCTTGCCTTCGAGACGCATATCTTGTCCGACTCGGCGCCGTTGCACGGTCTCGTCGCGGTGATGGTAGAAAGTGGCGGTCAGGCATTGCGCGTCATGCGCGACCCGACGCGCGGCGGCCTGGCTGCGACCCTCAACGAGCTGGCACAACAATCGAATGTTGGCTTCCGTATCGCCGAGGAGGCCGTTCCCGTGAAGCCCGAAGTGGCGGCGGCGTGCGATCTGCTCGGGCTCGATCCGCTTTATGTGGCGAACGAAGGCAAGCTGGTCGCCATCGTCGCGCCCGAAGCCGCGAAGAAGGTGCTTGCGGCGATGCGCGCCCATCCGCTGGGACGCGACGCGGCGATCATCGGCAAGGTGATCGCCGACGACCACAATTTCGTACAGATGGCGACGAGCTTCGGCGGCGGCCGAATCGTGGACTGGCTGTCGGGTGAGCAATTGCCGCGGATCTGCTGACATGCGAGTGCTGCTGCTCGTCCACAGTTTCAACAGCTTGTCGCAGCGGCTCCATGTCGAGCTGCGCGAGCGCGGCCACGACGTTTCGGTCGAGTTCGACATCAACGACGCGGTGACCCGCGAGGCCGTCGAATTGTTCGATCCGGACGTGATCCTCGCACCGTTTCTTAAGCGCGCGATTGCCGAGGATATATGGAGTGCGCACCGCTGCCTGATCGTGCATCCCGGCATCGTGGGAGACCGCGGCCCCTCGGCCTTGGACTGGGCGGTCCTCAACGCCGAAACCGAGTGGGGTGTCACGGTGTTCGAGGCGGAAGGGGAGATGGACGCCGGTCCGGTGTGGGCGTCGACGGCGTTTCCGATGCGCACGGCGACGAAATCAAGCCTCTATCGCCGCGAGGTTACGGACGCGGCGGTGGACGCCGTGATGACGGCGCTGGCCCGCGTGGAAGCGGGCGTATTCGTTCCTCGACGCCCGAGCCTTTCCGATCCCCAAGTCCGCGGCCGCGCGCGGCCGATTTGCCGCCAAAGCAACCGCGCCATCGATTGGCAAGGCGACTCGACCGACACGGTGCTCCGCAAGATTCGCAGCGCCGACGGCGCACCAGGCGTACGCGACGTGCTGTTCGAGCGTCCCGTACGGCTTTTCGACGCCCACCGCGCACAAGCGCTTTCGGGCCGGCCCGGGACGGTCATTGCTCGCTGCAACGGCGCGCTTGCGCGTGCAACTCGCGACGGTGCGGTGTGGATCGGCCACGTGCGGGAAGAGCAGGACAAGGCCTTGAAGCTGCCGGCTTCATACGTCTTCGCAGCGGAAAGCGAGTGCCTGCAAAAGGTCGGCGGCTACGCACCGATCCGCTACGAGGAAGAAGGCCCCGTCGGTTTCCTCCGTTTCGCCTTCTACAACGGGGCGATGAGTACGGCGCAATGCGCGGCGTTGCGGACCGCCTACGCTCAGGCGTTGCAGCGGCCGACGCGGGTGCTGATGCTGATGGGCGGTCCCGATACTTGGTCGAACGGCATTCATCTTGGTCTGATCGAGGCGGCCGACAGTCCGGCGGACGAATCCTGGCGCAATATCAATGCGATCGACGACTTCGCCCGCGACATCATTACGACGACGGACAGGCTTGTTATTTCCGCTCTGTGCGGCAGTGCGGGTGCGGGCGGCGTTTTCCTGGCGCTGGCGGCCGACGAAGTCTGGGCGCAAGACAACGTGCTGTTCAATCCGCACTACAAGGACATGGGTAATCTCTACGGTTCGGAATACTGGACCTATCTGTTGCCGCGCCGCGCAGGTGCGGAGAACGCGCGCCGCGTGACGCAGGCACGCCTGCCCATGGGCGCGGCCGAAGCCCATCGCCTTGGTCTGGTCGACCGGATTCTGCCGCGACACGGCGAATTGACGGCGATCGCCCGTGCATTCGCGGACGGCGGGGATATTGAGGCGCGCCTCGCCGCGAAACGTCGCCGGCGCCAAACGGACGAGGCCGCAAAGCCGCTGGAAGCTTATCGTGCCGAAGAACTTTCCCGCATGCGGCTCAACTTCTATGGTTTCGATCCGAGCTACCACGTCGCCCGCTACAATTTCATCACTAAAGTCCCGAAGTCGCGCACTCCTCTGACGTTGGCCCGGCACCGCTCGCGGCGCGCGATTACTTCCCGAGACTGATCAGCAGATCGGCGGCGAATTGCGACAACGTATCGTCGCGCGCGCCCATGATAACGATACGGTCCCGAGGTCTCGCAAGCTCGAGAAGTTTGGCGCCGCAGACCGCGCGTTCGGAGAATGCAAAGGCCGAACGTCCTCGCGATTCGACGCCACGCACAATATCGACGCTGGCGACGCTGCGCTCGACTGTGCCGCCGAAGTAAACCGGTTCCGGCATGACCAAGACGTCGTCCGGGCACAGATTCTCCACAAAGCTCTCGATGAGCGAATCCTTCATCAAACGCAACGGGCCGTAGCCATGCGGCTGGAACATGACAAGCAAGCGGCCCGGAAAATCGTGCAGCGTCGCTAAGGTGGCCGCGATCTTGTCGGGATTGTGGGCGAAATCGTCGATCACGGTGATGCCGTTCGCCGATCCGACGATTTCAAGTCTGCGCTTCACGCCTGTGAAGCCCTCAAGGGCACGCGCCGCATCGGCGAGATGCACGCCGCACGCGCGCGCGGCACACAAAGCCGCCAGCGCATTCGCCACATTGTGCCTGCCCGGAACTTTCAGCGACAGCTTCAGCTCGTCGCCGCTCGCCCTGTTCCGCACCGTGAACGCAATGCCGTCCGGCGCAGGCGCGATCGCACTGGCCAAGATGTTCGCTTCGGGGTTCGATAGGCTGTAAGTGACGGCTTTGTCTGGTGTGAGGCGCGCGGCCAGTGCCGCCGCTTCCGCGTTGTCCAGATTGACCACCGCCGTTTTTGCCTTGCTCAGAAAATCCGCGAACAGGACGCGCAATTCGTCCATCGATTTATGGTCGAGCGCGACGTTGTTGAGAACTGCGATGCGGGGAATGAACCGCGCGATGGAGCCGTCGCTTTCGTCCACTTCGCTGACGAAGATGTCGCTCTTGCCCACGATGGCGCTCGTGAACAGGGCTTCGGCCGTGGCGAAATTCCTCATCACGGCGCCATTCATCACAGTCGGATCGTGGCCCGTCGCGGAGAGGATCCAACCGGTCATTCCCGTCGTGGTCGATTTGCCGCTGGTGCCGGCAACGCCGATGCTTACCGGGGCGGCGTTGAATAACTGCGCCAACAGTTCCGCGCGGGTCATCAGCCGTGCGCCGATCCGCCGCGCGGCTTCGACGTCCGGCACCGTATTCTCGACCGCGGCCGAGATCACCACGACCGTGTCCGGGCTGGTGACGCCGCTGCCGTCCTGCGGAAAGAGCGCAATGCCGCGCGCCCGCAGGAAGTCGAATTTCTGCGCCGTGCGGCCCTGGTCCAGCGCGCGGTCCGAGCCCGCAACAGCACAGCCTTTCGCCAGCAGAATGAGGGCGAGCGGCAGCATGCCGCTGCCGCCAAGACCGCAGAAAAAATAATGCCTATTCAGATTCATGGGGGCAGGTTATAAGGCGGGCAGGGTTGTGACAAGGTATTGGAAAATCTACGAATTCTAATGCGCGGCGACAGGATAAAGATTGGCGTTGTGGCGACGGCTTCGCGCCTGGAACCTGTCTTTGCGGACAGAGTCCGGGACTTGGCACGGACGCTTTATGCGGATCGCGCGGAGATCATCTTCCATCCACAGTGTTTTTTGTCGTGGGGTCACTTCGCTGGCGACGATGAGACGCGCGCGCAAGCCTTTCTCGAAGTGGCGAATGACGCGAGCTTCGAGGCGCTTTGGGTCGGGCGCGGCGGCTACGGTACGTGCCGCATCGCCGATCGCGTGATCGCAGGGCTGAGGGACGCCGCTGGCAGGAAGCTCTACCTTGGCTATAGCGACGATGGCGCTCTGCTGGGTGCTCTGTACAAGCACGGCTTCGACGGGGTAGCGCACGGCCCAATGCCGGCCGACATCAGCCGCGACGGCGGCGACAAGGCGGTGGCCAGAGCGCTTGCTTATCTGATCGACCGTGCTCCAGGCTCGTTGGAGCCGACGGTCACGCCCTCGACAAAGACGGCCGCGTTCAACATGACCGTGCTCAGTCACCTGCTCGGAACGCCGCTCGAGCCCGACCTGACGGGCCACATTCTGATGCTCGAGGAAGTGTCGGAACACATGTACCGGATCGACCGCACGATGTTTCACCTCACGGCCAACCCCACGATCAGAAAGGTCGCGGGCATCAAGCTGGGCCGCTGCAGCGACGTTCCGCCGAACGACCCGGATTTCGGTCAGACCGACGAGCAAATTGTCAGGCATTGGTGCGCCGTGTCGGGGATCTCGTACCTCGGCCGCGCCGACATCGGCCACGACGTCGACAACAAAGTCGTCCCCTTCGGGCGATTGCGGACCGCCTGATTACAACAGAGCATATACCAGCTTTTGAAGCGCGCCGCCGCGGACGTACTGCGTGATCGCGGCGATGTCCGGCGCGAAATAGCGGTCCCGTTCGTACGGACCCACCAGCGAGCGGATGTCGTGCGCGGCTTGTTCGAGCAGTTTGGAGCTCTTCAGCGGGCGGCGGAAATCCAGACCCTGAGTCGCAGCGAGCAATTCGATGGCAACGACGGTCGCGGCATTCTCGGCCATGTCGAGAAGTCTTCGCGCACCGTGCGTGGCCATGGAGACGTGATCTTCCTGATTGGCGCTCGTCGGCACGGTATCGATCGATGCGGGATGCGCCAGCATGCGGTTCTCCGCCACCAATGCGGCGGCCGTCACCTGGGCGATCATGAATCCGGAATTGAGCCCTGATTCCTTCACCAGGAACGCGGGCAGTCCGCTCATCTTGGGATCCACGAGAATAGCAGTGCGCCGCTCCGAGATATTGCCGATCTCGCAAAGCGCCAGCGCCAAAGTGTCGGCTGCGAAGGCGACGGGCTCGGCGTGGAAATTCCCACCCGAGACGACCTCGCCATTATCGAGCACCAGCGGGTTGTCCGTGACGCCCGACGCTTCGATCTCCAGCGTGCGGGCCGCCGCGCGCATAACGTCGAGCACCGCGCCCATCACTTGGGGCTGGCAGCGCAGGGAGTAGGGATCCTGCACTTTGTCGTCGGCGCCGGGCGCGCGGTGGGATTCGCGGATCTCGCTGCCCGCCATCAACACACGAAGGGCGGCGGCGACTGCGATCTGGCCGGGTTGTCCGCGCAGCGCCTGGATGCGCGCATCGAACGGCGTGTCGGAGCCCTTCAACGCATCGGTGGACATGGCCCCCGCGGCGATTCCCGCGGCGAAAGCCTTTTCGGTTTCGAACAAGCCGGCGAGCGCCAGCGCCGTGGATGCCTGGGTGCCGTTGAGCAGTGCCAAGCCTTCCTTCGGACCCAACACCAGCGGCTTGAGGCCGGCGCGCTCCAACGCCGCCGACGCCGGAACGGCCGCACCGTTGACGCGCGCCTCGCCGATGCCGAGCAACACGGCGGCGAGGTGCGCCAGCGGTGCGAGATCGCCGGACGCACCCACGGAGCCTTTCGACGGAATGCACGGATAGATTCCCACCTCGACCAGACGCGCGAGCATCTGCACCGTTCCGCGCCGCACGCCCGAAGCGCCGCGCGACAGAGACGCGATCTTCAGAACCAGGATTAGCCGCACGATGGCGTCGGGGATCAGCGGGCCGACGCCGCAGGCATGACTCAGCACCAGATTGCGCTGCAACGCCTCCAGGTCGCTTCGCGCGATGGTCGTGTTGGCGAGCAGGCCGAATCCCGTATTGACGCCATAAACCGTGGCGCCGCTGTCCACAATGGCCGAGATGGCCCGCGCGCCCGCATCGATGCGGGTCAATGCCGACGGCGAAAGGTCCGCCCGCAAGGGCGCTTCGTACACGCTGCGCAGATCGGCAAGGGTGAGCGGCTTGTCGAAATTCATCGTCCGTCCCCGATTGAGGGTAGATTGAGGTGTTTGTTGCGCGCGGTTTGCAGTGCCGTGTCGTAACCGGCATCGGCGTGGCGCATGACCCCGGTGGCGGGATCGTTCCACAACACGCGTTCGAGTTTGGCGCGCGCCTCGCTCGTGCCGTCGGCGACGATCACCACGCCGGCGTGTTGCGAATAGCCCATGCCGACGCCGCCGCCGTGATGCAGCGACACCCAGCTAGCGCCCGATGCCGTGTTGAGCAGCGCATTGAGCAACGGCCAGTCGGACACCGCGTCCGATCCGTCGCGCATCGCTTCGGTTTCGCGGTTCGGACTGGCGACCGAGCCGGAATCGAGATGATCGCGGCCGATGACGATGGGCGCCTTCAATTCGCCGCTGGCGACCATCTCGTTGAATTTGACGCCCGCGCGGTGGCGCTCGCCCAGCCCGATCCAGCATATGCGCGCCGGCAGTCCCTGGAACGCGATGCGCGATTTCGCCATGTCGAGCCAGCGGTGCAGGTGCTTGTTTTCAGGAAACAGCTTCTTCACCGCATCGTCGGTTTTGTAGATGTCCTCCGGATCGCCGGACAGCGCCGCCCAGCGGAACGGTCCGACGCCGCGGCAGAACAGCGGACGGATATAGGCGGGCACGAAACCGGGAAAATCGAAGGCGTTTTCCACGCCTTCGTCCTTGGCGACCTGGCGGATGTTGTTGCCGTAATCGAAGGTGGGAATACCCTGTTTGGCGAAGACAAGCATGGCGCGGACATGCTTGGCGATCGACTTTCGCGCGGCGGCGGCGACGGCGTCGGGATTCGAGGCGCGCTTGGTTTCCCATTCGGCGACGGTCCAACCCTCGGGCAGGTAGCCGTTGACGATGTCGTGGGCGCTCGTCTGATCGGTGACGGCATCGGGCCTCACGCCGCGGCGCACCAGTTCCGGCAGGATTTCCGCCGCATTGCCGACCAGTCCGACCGACAGCGGCTTGCCGTCCCTCACCGATTTTGCGATCAGGGCGAGCGCCTCGTCCAGCTTGTCCGTGGCGGTGTCGAGATAGCGCGTCTCCAGTCTCTTCTCGATATGCGAGCGCTGGCATTCGACGGCAAGCATCGAGGCGCCCGCCATCGTGGCCGCCAGCGGCTGGGCTCCGCCCATGCCGCCGAGGCCCGCGGTCAGAATCCATTTGCCTGAAAGATCGCCGCCATAGCTCTGGCGCCCCATCTCGACGAAGGTCTCGTAGGTGCCCTGAACGATGCCCTGGCTGCCGATATAGATCCACGATCCCGCCGTCATCTGGCCGTACATCATCAATCCCTTGCGGTCGAGCTCGTGGAAATGTGCCCAGTCGGCCCATTTGGGCACGAGATTGGAATTCGCGATCAGGACGCGAGGGCTCCACGCGTGCGTTTTGAACACGCCGACGGGCTTGCCGGATTGAATCAGCAGCGTCTCGTCGGCTTCGAGTTTCGTCAGCGTTTCGACGATGCGGTCGAACGCCTGCCAGTTGCGCGCCGCCTTGCCGATGCCGCCGTAAACGACAAGCTCCTGAGGCCGCTCCGCCACGTCGGGATCGAGATTGTTCATCAGCATGCGCATCGCCGCCTCCGCGCCCCAGGTTTTGCAGCTTCGTTCGGGACCTCGCGGCGCGCGCACGACGCGCGCGTTTCTGATGTCGTTCATGACGTTCTTCCGTCCTTGTCAAAGCGGCCGCCGGCACAGCGGTCGCGGAGAAGATCGAGGCCGAGCCAATAGGAAAGTTCGGCGGGGTCCGAAATATTCCACACGGCAAGATCAGCGCACTTGCCGCTCTCGAGGGTGCCGATTTCGCGCTCAAGGCCCAGGGCCCTGGCGGCGTTGAGGGTCATTCCGGCAAGCGCTTCCGCGGGCGTCAAACCGAAAAGCGTGCACGCCATGTTGAGCGCGATCAGCGGCGAAGCGAGCGGCGAGGTGCCCGGGTTGCAGTCGGTGGCGACGGCAATCGGCACGCCCGCGCGGCGCAGCGCCTCCACCGGCGGCATCTTGGTCTCGCGCAGGAAATAGTATGCCGCGGGCAACAGGACAGCGACGGTTCCAGCCTTCGCCATCGCGGCAACGCCGACATCGCTCAGATACTCCAGATGATCGGCCGAAAGCGCTCCGAATTTCGCGGCCAGCGCCGCCCCGCCGGAATCGGACAACTGCTCGGCATGGAGTTTCACGCGCAAGCCATGCGTCTTGGCGGCCGCCAGTACGCGTTCGGTCTCGGCCGGGGTGAACGCGATCTTGTCGCAAAACCCATCCACGGCATCGGCCAGCCTCTCGCGAGCGATGGCGGGAATCATCTGCTCACAGACCGATTCGACATAGCTCTCGCGATTGTCCTTGAACTCCGGTGGCAGCGTGTGCGCGCCGAGAAACGTACGCACGACGCGAACGTGGGCGCGTTCACCCGCGCGCGCTGCGGCCCGCAGCATTTTTTTCTCGCTTTCGCTCTCCAGGCCATAACCGGATTTAATCTCGATCGTCGTCACACCTCGGCGCGCCATTGCCCGCGCCCGCTGCGTGGCAGATTCCACGAGGACGTCTTCGGATGCGGCGCGTGTTGCGCGGACGGTCGAAAGGATACCGCCGCCGCCGCGTGCGATGTCTTCATAGCTGGCGCCCCGTGCGCGCATCTCCCATTCCGCCGCGCGGTTCCCGGCGAAGACCAGGTGGGTGTGGCAGTCGATCAGGCCGGGCGTCACCCACGCCCCGCCGAGTCGCCTCACCGCGCGCGCGCATTTCTCGGGCTTGTCCGGCAACGACCGGCGCGGCCCGACATACACGAGTTGTCCGCCAGCAATGCCAATCGCCGCGTCGCCGACGGCGCCGTAAGACGCGGGGCCGGGCGAAACCATGGTGGCCGCCCGGCATTCCAGAAGTAAGATGTCCCACATTGCCGTTCACGGGTTTGCCACGGACGTTACGGATTGTACGCCCCGAAACGAGGATAATCTTCCATGCCGAAATTGTCCGCTACGGAAATGTCCGAAAATTGCGGCTGGCTTTCCATACAATCACTGCCTGGCGCGAATCGTGGCGCGCCCGTAGCGATGGTGGGGACGCCGCTGGGGCTGGAATCGTAGAGCTCCGGCCGCTCTCGACTCCGGCGCCTGCACGGAAAATAATCCGGGTAACCCTGGAATCGTTCCGGGGCGTTTTGGCGTGTGAGATAAGTGTCACTTTCTGGCCTCGCGCACTTGTCATTTTGAGATGCCGGACCAATATCCTAATCCGTAATTGGCGGGCTTCGCGCGCGCCGCGCTGGAACATTACCAAAACGCCCCGCGTTTCTGCGGAGCGATTTTTTTGCGAGTACGAGCGATGCCGACAGGACGTCCGGATACTTGGCGGGGGCGCATCGGCGCGGCGGTTGAGGGCAGCCCGCTGTCCGGGGTGACCCGTTATATCACGCCGCGCATGATCAAGATGCTCGTCATTGTCGGCGGCGTGCTGCTGCTTGTCTTCGGCTACATCATCGGACGTCCGATTGCGATGTTTCTGATGATGCCGAAGAACTCTTTTGTTCAGATACAGACGGTGTCCGCCGTTCATGCCCGCCAGACACTGTGGCAATCGCAACTGCGTTCGGTTGGAACGCTGCACGCCGTCGAGGGCGCGGACTTGGCGTCGGAGATTTCAGGTCTTGTCACCCGGATCGGTTTTCGCGCGGGGGAGGACGTGCGCAAAGGGATGCTGCTCGTCCAGCTTCGCGACGACAGCGACCGCGCTCAACTGGCGGCATTGCGCGCAGGCGCCGAACTGGCGGCTGCGACCTACGCGCGCGACGCGGCGTTGATCAAAGTCAATGCCATCAGCAAGACGGAGTACGACACGGCTTTCGCCAACATGAAGAGCGCGCGCGCGCAGGCGAACGCCCAGGCGGCGACCGTCGAAAAGAAGGCTATCCGCGCGCCCTATGACGGCCGGGTCGGCATCCGCCAAGTCGATATCGGTCAATATGTGAATGCCGGACAGGTCGTCGTCACCCTTCAACAACTTGATCCGATCGATGTCGATTTTCAGGTTCCCCAGCAGCAATTGAGCCTTCTTAGAGTGGGAGACAAGGTCACGCTGGCGACGGACGCCGTCGCTGGCAGGAGTTTCAATGGCATGATCGCCGCCTTCGACCCGAAGGTGGATCCCGCCACGCGCAACGTCCATGTGCGGGCTTCGATCGAAAATCGCCAGAAGCTGCTGTTGCCCGGCATGTTTGCGACGGTGGTCACCGACATTGGGTCCATGAAGTCTTACATCACGTTGCCGCAGACAGCCGTTGTGTTCAATCCGTACGGCGACACGGTTTTTGTCGTGGTGAAAGCCAAGGCGGCCGACGGAAGCGAACAGCTTGTCGCGCAGCAGCGCTTCGTGACGACGGGAGAAACGCGCGGCGACCAGATCGCGATCCTGGGCGGGGTTTCCACCAAGGACATTGTCGTGAGTGCCGGCCAAATCAAGCTGAAGAACGGGACGCTCGTGACCGTCAACAACAGCGTTCAGCTGCCCAATAATCCCGCGCCCACTCCGGTCCAGCAATAGGCCGGCCGCGATGAACTTCACTGACATCTTTATCCGGCGGCCGGTTCTTTCGATCGTGATCAGCCTGGCGATCCTGGTGATCGGGGTCCGCGCGCTCACGGAAATGGCCGTGCGGCAGTACCCCGTCACCCAGAACGCCGTCGTCACGATCTCAACCGCGTATTTCGGCGCAAGTCCGGAAACTATCGCCGGTTTCATAACGACACCGCTCGAAAACGCGGTGGCCCAGGCAGACGGCATCGATTACATGACGTCCAGCAGCACTCAGGGCGTCTCCAGCATCACGGTGAACCTGCGCCTCAACTACGACGCCAACAAAGCGCTGTCGCAAATCATCACGCAGGTCAATTCGGTCAGGAACCAGATGCCGCCGCAGGCGCAGCAGTCGGTCATCAGCATCGCCGTAGGCACGTCGATCAATGCGATGTACCTGACTTTCAACAGCACGATTCTGCCGCCCAACAAGATCACGGATTACCTGGTTCGTGTCGTGCAGCCGCAGTTGCAGGCGGTCGAAGGGGTGCAGCAGGCGCAAATTCTCGGCGGCAAGCTCTTTGCGATTCGCGTCTGGCTGGATCCGCAAAAGCTGGCGGCCTACGGTCTTACCGCAGCGGACGTCTATTCCGTGCTTGGCACGAACGACTATCTGTCGGCGGTCGGCACCACGCGCGGGCAGATGGTCCAGGTGAATTTGACGGCGTCGACAAATCTCAAATCGGTGGACGAGTTCCGCAACCTCGTTGTCAAGTCTCAGAATGGCGCCTATGTGCGGCTGTCCGACGTCGCCAACGTCACGCTCGGTTCGTCGGACTACGACTCGCAAGCCAATTTCGACGGCAATCCTGGCGTGGTGATCGCGATCAGCGTCACGCCGACGGCCAACGTCCTCGACGTCATCAAAGGCGTGCGCGCGGTTTTGCCCGGTATCAACGCGCAGCTTCCCCAGGGCCTCAGCTCCTTCATCGCCTACGATTCGACGAAGTTCATCCAGAGCGCAATCAACGAGGTCGAGTGGACGCTGGGTGAAGCGATCTTAATCGTCATCTTCGTCATTTTTGCTTTTCTCGGATCGCCGCGAGCGGTCGTGATCCCCATCGCGACCATACCCTTGTCGTTGATCGGCGCCGGCATTTTCATGCTGGTGTTCGGATTTACCATCAATCTTCTCACGTTGCTCGCACTTGTGCTGGCGATCGGCCTGGTGGTCGATGACGCAATCATCGTGGTGGAGAACGTGGCCCGCCATCTGGAGGAGGGCCGAACGCCGCTCGACGCCGCCATCCTCGGCGCGCGCGAACTCGCCAACCCGATCATCGCCATGGCGTTGGTGCTGGTCGCGGTTTATGTGCCCATCGGTTTCATCGGAGGGTTGACCGGCGCGCTGTTTGTCGAATTCGCTTTCACGTTGGTCGGTGCGGTCATCATTTCCGCGATCGTGGCGCTGACGCTTTCACCGATGCTGTCGAGCCGGTTTCTGCATTCGCACAAACAGACGCGCTCGGACCTCGAACGCCGTATCGTGACCTTCATCGACGAGAAATTCGATGCCCTGCACCGCCGTTACCAAAGGGCGCTGCACAGCGCGCTCGACGAGTTGCCGGTGGTCGTAGTTTTCGCCGCCATCATCTTTGGCGCTATTTATTTACTATTCACGTTGTCAAAATCCGAGCTTGCACCGTCGGAAGACCAGGGAATTATCATTTCGATGTTAACGCCGCCGCCTACGGCCACGCTGGAACAATCGCTGATCTGGCAGCATCAGGTCTTCAAGGTGGCGAAATCGTTTCCCGAAACGGACCACACCTTCCAGATTACGGCGCCGGGATTCAACCTCGCGGGCATCGTGCTCAAGCCGTGGGATGAGCGCAGCCGTTCGGCTGATGACCTGCAGCCGCTGCTCCAAAAGCGATTGGGCACGATTGCCGGCGTGCGCGCCGCCGCGTTCCAAATCCCGCCATTGCCCGGCCCCAGAGGCCTCGGTGTGCAGTTCGTGATCGAGACAACCCAGCCGTTTCAGCAACTCAACACCGTGGCACAAAACGTCGTGGATGCGGCGTTGAAATCGGGCGATTTCTTTTATCTCGATTCCGATCTCAAATACGACAAACCGCAAACCCAAATCGTCATCGACCGTGATAAGGTGGCAGGCATGGGCCTGACCATGAGCGACGTCGGCAATGCGCTGACGACAATGCTGGGCGGCGGCTATGTCAATTACTTCGACTTGTCGGGCCGGGCCTACCAGGTCATTCCGCAGGTCCAGCAGGCTTTCCGGCTCAATGCCGATCAGCTCAAGAGCTATTATATCCGCACGTCGTCGGGTTCGAGCGTTCCGCTGTCGACCATCGCCCGTTTGCAGAGCACGGTTACCCCCGAATCGCTCAATCACTTCCAGCAGCTTAATGCGGCGACGATCACCGCAATTCCCAGACCTGGCCTCACGACGGGCGAGGCGCTCGCGAAACTTCAGCAGATCAGCGCCGGTCTGATGCCGCAGGGTTATCGCATCGATTATGCCGGAACCAGCCGGCAGTTCGTGCAGGAATCGAGCGCCCTGCTCGTTACCTTCTTCTTCGCGCTGATCATCATTTTCCTGACGCTGGCGGCACTCTTCGAGAGTTTCCGAGATCCCTTCACGATTCTGGTCAGCGTGCCGATGTCGGTTTGCGGCGCCCTGATTTTCATTGCCATGGGGGTCGGCGGCGCCAGTCTCAACATCTACACCGAGGTCGGTCTCGTGACGCTGATAGGCTTGATCAGCAAGCACGGCATTCTGATCGTTCGCTTCGCAAACGATCTTCAATTACAGGGATACGGCAAACGCGAGGCGGTCGAGGAGGCGGCGGCGATTCGCTTGCGGCCGATTTTGATGACCACAGCCGCCATGGTGCTGGGCGTTCTGCCGCTGATCCTGGCGTTGGGGGCGGGAGCGGCCGCGCGCTTCAATCTCGGCATCGTCATCGCGAGCGGCATCGCTATCGGGACATGCTTCACGCTGTTTGTAGTGCCCGCGATCTACGTGCTCATCGCCCGCCCACACGCCGCATCAGCGTCCTAGCACCGGGCGCGCCTTTGTCGCTTAAGGGGTTGATGGAAAATCAGCCTTTCTGCCCTTCTGCGGGGTCGAAAAGTCGGTTTACCGCAGCGTTGGCTGCGAATATGATAGCGCTAACAATAACGTGACCGGCGGGCCTTCGAGACTGGGATTCCGCCCTGTGGCGAGCTGTTTCAGCTTTGGGGAATGCGAACGCCATGTTTCTCGGGATCGATGTTGGCACTTCCAGCGTAAAAGCCGTCCTGACCGACGACAATGACCAGACGGTGGCGCAAGCCTCTGCGCCCCTCACAGTGGAGCGGCCGCAGCCCCTGTGGTCGGAGCAGGACGCGGACGCGTGGTGGCGGGCAACGGTTGAAGCCGTGCGCGGCTTGCCGGAAAAACAGCGTCACGCCGTCAAAGGCATCGGGCTGAGCGGGCAAATGCACGGCGCCACTCTGCTCGACAAGGCGGATAAGCCGCTGCGCCCTGCCATTTTGTGGAACGACGGGCGTTCGGAAGAAGAATGCCTCGAACTGGAGCGGTTGGAGCCGCATTCGCGCGAGATTACGGGCAATTTGGCGATGCCGGGGTTCACCGCACCCAAGCTGCTTTGGGTCCGCCGCCATGAGCCGGACGTATTTCGCCGCACGCAGACGGTCCTTCTTCCCAAGGATTATGTGCGTCTCAAACTCACGGGCGAGAAAGCGAGCGACATGTCCGATGCCGCCGGTACGCTATGGCTCGACGTCGGCAAGCGCGACTGGTCGGATGCGATGCTGAAGGCGACGGATCTGAAGCGTTCGAATATGCCGCGCCTTTTCGAAGGCAATGCGCCGGCCGGAAAGCTTCGCGCCGAAGTGTCCGGCGAATTAGGAATTCCCAGCGTCGTCGTGGCAGGCGGCGGCGGCGACAACGCCGCGAGCGCCGCGGGCTTGGGTGTCGTCGCACCCGGCCAGGCGTTCTTGTCGCTCGGGACGTCGGGCGTTCTGTTCGTCGCCACCGATCGCTTCCGGCCCAATCCGGCCAAGGCGGCACACGCTTTTTGTCATTGCCTGCCGGGGCGCTGGCACCAGATGTCGGTCATCTTGACCGCCGCCGCCGCGCTGGATTGGGTGACACAGCTTGCAGGCTTCGAGAATGTCGTCGCAGCGGCGGCCGCGGCCGAAGCGCGCGGCATACGCCCGCAATCGCCGATTTATCTGCCTTATCTTTCCGGCGAGCGGACTCCCCACAACGACCCCTATGCCCGCGGCGTGTTCTTCGGCCTGACGTCGGAAACGACGGGGGCCGACCTGGTGCATGCCGTGCTCGAAGGCGTCGCA
Source organism: Alphaproteobacteria bacterium (assembly GCA_028871795.1). Taxonomy (GTDB): domain Bacteria; phylum Pseudomonadota; class Alphaproteobacteria; order Micropepsales; family Micropepsaceae; genus Rhizomicrobium. The sequence goes on from JAGWMG010000001.1 coordinate 237,109, forward strand.
CTCGCCTTCGCCGACGGCATGGATGCGCTGCTGGAGAGCGGTGGGAAAATCGGCGACATCAGCGTCACGGGTGGCGGCTCGCGTCTGCCGTATTGGGGACGTATCCTGGCTTCTGCGATCGGCCATCCGCTGACGTACCGCGAAGGTGCAGAAGTGGGGGCGGCGTTCGGCGCCGCTCGGCTTGGGCGCTTGGCGTCGACGGGCGAGAGCCCCGACACGGTGTGTGTCGCCCCGCCGGCTACGCGCGTCGTCGAGCCGGAAGCGGGGTTCAAAGAGCAGATGGCCCGCCGCCGGCCGCTCTTCGTCAGTTTGTACAAAAACCTCCAAAAAACTTTCAGGGAGTTTGCCAGATGAGTCTCTTTTCCGACGTCGCTCCGATCCGCTTCGAAGGGCCGGACAGCAAGAACGATTTTGCCTTCAAGGTGTACGACAAGGATCGTCTGGTGCTCGGCAAGCGTATGGCCGACTGGCTGCGCCTCACGGTCTGCTACTGGCACTCCTTCAACTGGCCTGGCGCGGATGTCTTCGGCGGGGGAACCTTGCCGCGGCCGTGGCTCGGTGCCCGCGTGACGCAAGCGATGGCGGAACAGAAGTTGGATGCCGCCTTCGATTTCCTGGCGCGCCTGGGAGTCCCCTATTTCACCTTCCACGATACCGACGTCATGGCGGAAGCCGACACGCTGGAGGAGCACGGTGCCAATTTGAAGCGCATCGCGGTTTTGATCGCGGAAAAGATGGCTAAGACAAAGATCAAGCTGCTTTGGGGCACCGCCAATCTGTTCAGCCATCCGCGGTATGCGGCGGGCGCGGCGACCAATCCCGATCCCGAGGTGTTCGCCTATGCCGCGGCGCAGGTGTGTTTCATCCTCGAGGCCACCCACCGCCTCGGCGGCGAGAATTATGTTCTGTGGGGTGGCCGCGAAGGTTACGACACGCTCCTCAACACCGAACTGAAAGGCGAACTCGACCGCTTCGGCCGGTTTCTTTCCATGGTGGTCGATCACAAGCACAAGATCGGCTTCAAAGGTACGATTCTGATCGAGCCCAAGCCCTTCGAGCCGACCAAGCATCAGTACGACCGCGACGTCGCTGCCGTATTCGCGTTCCTGCAGCATTATGGGCTTACGAAGGAAGTGCGGGTGAACATCGAGGTCAATCACGCCACACTCGCGGGTCTCGATTTCGAACACGAGATTGCGGCTGCCATCGCCTATGGCATCTTCGGTTCCATCGACGTCAACCGCGGCGACCCGCGCAACGGCTGGGACACTGACCAATTCCCCAACAACGCCCAGGACTTGACGCCGGCGATGCTGCAGATTGTGCAAGCGGGCGGCCTCGACACCGGCGGCTTCAACTTCGATGCCAAGCTGCGCCGCCAATCCCTGGATCCGAACGATCTCTATCTCGCCCATATCGCCGGGATCGACACGCTGGCGCGCGCTTTGCTGGCGGCCGAAGCCGTCATCGTGGAAAAACGCTTCGCAAAACTGCGCGAGGAGCGCTATGCCGGCTGGAACGCAGCGCTCGGCAAAAAGATCATGGCGAACGAATATACGCTCTCCACGCTCGCCGATCACGCCGTGAAGTCGGGCATTGACCCCAAGCCGCGTTCGGGCAAGCAGGAGTTGTTCGAAAGCATCATCGCCGGTGCTTGCCGGTTTTGAGCGACCGGACCGACCGTCCTCGCCTTTTCGTTTCAGGCGGCGGACAAACCGTTTGATCAGGCGGATGCTCGCGCGCATCGTGTCGCTGGGCTTGCCCCCTTGGTGGATGCGTCCTGGAAAGGATTGCGCGGTTGGTAATATCGCGGAAACGAAATGCACAATCGCCGGATCGGATATGCGCCGCGCCTTTGCGGCCGCAGTTGCCAGATTTGAATGTGGAGGCTTTACTGCATGTTCGCTGGCGGCGGAACGCCGCACTTTTGGCAATTTTTCACCAAGAGAACAATGCAACTTCCGCGCTTCCCTTGGGGGAGGAACTTTTTAATAAAGATCAATTAATATGCCGACTTACGCGCTGATTCCCTGATCGAAAAATACACGCGGCGGGAGCCGTACCTTCGACAGCACCAACGGACAGAGATCATGGTAAGTCTTCCTATGCCGCAATTGCCAAGTGAGATCTCCGGGCTGCAGTCGTTGGCGCTCGATCTGCGCTGGACCTGGAGCCATACGGGCGACACTTTATGGACCTGCGTCGACGAGCAGCTTTGGGAGCGGACGCACAATCCCTGGACGGTTCTGCAAGGCGCTCCCGCGGAGCGTCTCAAATTGCTGGCTGCCGACCAGAAATTCCGGGAGAAGCTCGCGGCTTTCGTCACAGAGCGGCAACGCTACCTTCAGACGCCCGGTTGGTTCCGCGGAACGGAGAACGCATCGCAACTGGGCGGCGTCGCCTATTTCAGCATGGAATTCGGTCTGGGCGCGGCCTTGCCGCTTTATGCCGGCGGGTTGGGCGTCCTCGCCGGGGATTTTCTCAAGACGGCTAGCGATCTCGACGTGCCGATCGTCGGCATTGGTCTTCTCTATCAGGAAGGCTATTTCCGGCAACTCGTCGACGCGAGCGGTATGCAGCAGGAATTCTACCCTTACAACGAACCGGCGGCGATGCCCGTTGAGCCGGTCATTCTTCCGGAAGACGGCTGGCTGCGAATCGGGCTCGAATTGCCCGGCCGCACCGTTCAATTGCGCGTCTGGCAGGCCACGGTGGGCCGCGTGAAGCTGTATTTGCTGGACAGCAACGATGCGCTCAACAGCCCGCTGGACCGCGGCATCACCGCGAAGCTCTATGGCGGTGGCTCGGAAATGCGCCTGATGCAGGAAATCGTCCTGGGCGTGGGCGGCTGGCGCGTGGTGGAAGCCCTCCATCCCGAGGTTGAGATCTGCCACGTCAACGAGGGCCATGCGGCTTTTGCCATCATCGAGCGTGCGCGTCACCTGGCGTTGAAAGCCAATCTGGATTTCTGGGCGGCCTTATGGGCCACCAGGGCGGGGAATGTATTCACGACCCACACGCCGGTCGCCGCCGGGTTCGACCGGTTTCCCGCCGATCTGCTGCGTAAATACCTGCCGTATGTGGAAGGTGCGCTCGCCGGCCGCGGGGTCAAGCTGGAGCATGTCCTGGCGCTCGGCCGTTCCAACCAGGACGATCCCAACGAGCCGTTCAACATGGCGTTTCTCGCACAACGCGGTTCGGCGATGAGCATCGCCGTCAGCCGGTTGCACGGCGAGGTCAGCCGGCGAATCTTCCAGCCGCTTTTTCCCCGCTGGCCTTCCTGCGAGGTGCCGATCACGCATGTGACCAACGGCGTGCACATCCCGACCTGGGATTCGGCCGGCTCCGACAGGATCTGGACCCAGTCCTTCGGCAAGGAGCGGTGGCGTTCCGGTTCCATCGAGCACGCCGAACGGATCGGCGAAGCCTCGGACGAGGAACTGTGGGCCATGCGCGGCGAAGGACGCCAACGCATCGTCCACAACGCGCGGATTCATCTGGCCAGACAGATGCGGGAACGCGGTGTCGATCTGGAGGCGATTCAGAGCGCCGACACCGTGCTCGACCCCAATGTGCTGACGCTCGGATTCGCGCGCCGGTTCACGGAGTACAAACGGCCCAACCTCCTCTTGAAAGACCGCAACCGCCTCGACGACCTGCTTCACAACGACATGCGGCCGGTACAGATTGTCGTTGCCGGCAAGGCGCATCCCGCGGACACCGTCGGAAAGGAAATGATCCAGGAATGGATCAACCTGACGCGCCAGCCGCGGTACCGGCGCCATGTTGTCTTTCTGGAAGACTACGACATTTCTCTGGCGCAGGAACTGGTGCAAGGCGTGGACGTTTGGATCAACACGCCGCGCCGGCCATGGGAGGCTTGCGGCACCAGCGGCATGAAGGTGCTGGCCAACGGCGGACTCAATTGTTCGACGCTCGACGGTTGGTGGGACGAGGCTTACGAGCCGAGCGTCGGTTGGTCGATCGGCGACGGCAGCGGCGGCGCGGCGGAAGATGTCGATGCCCGCGACGCAGCAAGTCTTTACGACGTTCTTGAAAACAAGATTATTCCGGAATTCTATGATCGCGATGCGGAAGGTCTGCCGCGGGCCTGGCTCAATCGAATTCGCGACAGTATGGGCAAGCTGACCCCGATTTTCGGCAGCGCCCGCATGATGCGCGATTACGTGCAGGGCTACATGCCTCTCGCCAAGGCGGTGCGCGCGCGCATGAAGGACGGCTGTGCTCTCGCCAAATCCATGAACCAGTGGTCCAGGACGCTGCACAGCCGGTGGCCAAGCCTGCATATCGGAAATGTGATGGTGACCCGGACCGATTCGACGTGGCACTTGGTAGTGCCGGTGTATATGGGAGAGGTTTCGCCGGATTGGGTACGCGTCGAGCTGTTCGCCGACGCCTCGCCGGAATATGCGCCCGAAGTGATCATGCTCCATCAGGAGCACGCGATTGCCGGTTCGGCGAACGGTTACATCTATGCCGGTGCGGTGACCTCGGCTCGCCCGCTAGAGGATTTTACCGTGCGGGTTGTGCCTTATCATCCGAATGCGTTTCTGCCCGCTGAGCTGCCGCTTATCGCCTGGCAGCGCTAGCCGCGATCGGTTCACTTTCGGCGCCGATCTTGGCGGACACGCTTCGGCTCGGCGGCGACGAGATCGGCAGCAACGGCAGAACGAAGGTTGTCGTGTCGCCCTCGAGAGAGGCGGCACGCCAATCGGCTTCGAATTCTGCCTCCAGTTCCGTTTTCGCCCGCAGCCAGTGTTCTTCCGATTTGCCGTCCGGACACCCTTCGCGTTCCCAGATCAAGTAGCTGCGCACCCGGATTTCGTCTTCTGACGGATTGGTTTGATTGTCGTGGGGCATGGCATTCTCCCGCCCTTCAGCTGGATCGACGGTCATACGTCATCTACATTGGGAAAATGACTCCTTAACTCGTGTTTATCCCAATAATTCATTAAGGCGACTGAGACGCGAATCGAGATGATAACGCCTCAGCTCGCGGCTTGTATCACCGCTTCTTGCGACGCCGTCTCAACGGGCGCCTCTTCCACATGAGGCACGCCGCTCACCTTGCTATATAGGAAGGCGTACTTCGCCGCGCTAGCGTCCCAGCTGAAATCTTGCGCCATGGCGTGCAGCTGCAACCGCCGCCATGTGAGGGGTTCGCGATAGAACGCCAACGCCCGGGCGGTCGCGGCGATCAGGCCCTCGGTCCCGACGTCCTCGAATACGAACCCCGTTGCGGCCCGGTTGGCGATCGATTCCGCGGTCGAGTCGACGACGGTATCGGCCAGTCCGCCGGTTCGCCGAACGATGGGCAAGGTCCCGTACCGCAGGGCATAAAGCTGGGTCAGGCCGCAGGGCTCGAACCGTGCCGGCGCCAACAGAATATCGCATCCGGCCTGGAGCCGGTGGGCCAGCGGTTCGTCGTAGCCGACATGGACCGCCACGCTGCCGCCGTAGCGGGCTCGCGCCTCCGTGAATGCTTCCTCCAGCACCGGATCGCCTTCGCCCACCAATACGAGTTGTGCTTGCTGCTCGACGATCCACGGCAAGGCCGTCAGGATCGTGTCAGCCATCTTTTGATGTGTGAGCCGGCTGACGTAACCGATGAGCGGTGCGTCGGGGTTCGCCATCAGACCATGCTCGCGCTGGAGCGCGGTCTTGCAGACCCTTTTGCCGGAAATGTCGCTTGCCCGATAGGTTTGGGGCAGGTGGGAGTCCGTAGCGGGGTCCCACAAGACATCGTCTATGCCGTTGAGAATTCCCGAGAAATCGTCAGCTCGGGAACGCAGGACGCCCTCCATCCCGCAGCCGAACTCGGGCGTAAGGATCTCGCGGGCGTATGTCGGACTGACGGTGGTCACCCGGTCGGCGTAGCTGAGGCCCGCTTTCAGGAAGGAGACCTGTCGATAAAACTCGATGCCGCCGCTCGCAAAATAGCTTTCCGGGATACCGATGGACGACAGTATGCTGGACGGGAAATTACCCTGGAATGCCATGTTGTGCGTCGTGAATACCGAACTCGGCTTGGGACCCTTTTCTTGAGCCAAAAGCAGCGGCAAAAGGCCCGCGTGCCAGTCGTTGGCGTGCACGATGTCGGGCTTCCAGCCGATCCGGATTTCCCCCATCGCCAGTTTCGCGCCGACGTGGGCGAGGAAAGCAAACCGCAAGGCGTTGTCGGGCCAGTCGCGGCCGTTTTCGTCCTGGTAGAGGCCGCCGCCACGCCGGAAGAGCGTCGGGGAATCGACCAGCCAGACCGGCAGTTCGGTGCCGGGAAACTTGCCCGAGACCAGCGTAGCATCCGCAATTCCGAGCATGGGATCGAGTTTTGCGACGATGCGCGGCTGTTCGAGGCGCGTATAGGCTCGCGGATAGCCGGGCAGCAACAGCCGGACGTCCACACCTCGACGTGCGAGCGCGATCGGCAGAGCCCTGGAAACGTCGGCGAGGCCCCCGGTCTTGGCGAGGGGGTAGGCTTCTGCCGTTACAAAAAGCACCCGCATTCAAGACACCTCGCCCGACCCTACGCGGTGCTTGCGCCCAGGCATCGCTTCGTGGGGGGAACGGAATTCCGTCAACTCTTCACCAAGCATAACATCTTATTTGGGTAAAACTATTGTTACTGCTAACAGTAATGAGCGAGCCTGCGTTCCTCGAAGTCGACATATATTTTTTTTCAGGTGCTAACGCTTATGGGAGTCCCGGTGCCCTCACCCTTGTCGGAAACAAAAAATCGCATGGGTCCGATGGATCGGATGCACATGGCGGCGTCACTTGATTGTCATGTGCATCGAATTTCGGCGGTGCTGGCGGGGGACGACCACGACCCGTTCTCGTTTCTCGGCATGCACAAAGATTCTGACACGCTTGTGGTGCGCGTTTTCCAGCCCGATGCATTGCGTGTCGCGGTGCTCCGTCGTGACACGGGAGATGAGCTCGCCGAGCTCGTGCGTACACATGTCGCAGGGTTTTTTATCGGCGCCATCCTCGGCGTTAGTGACCCAATTTCCTACAGGTTGCGTCTTTCGACAGGCACAACCGAACTTGTAATTGACGACCCTTATTCGTTCGGCCCTGTCCTTGGCGAGTTGGACCTCTATCTCCATGCCGAAGGGAGTTTTCTGCGCGCGTTCGAGAAAATGGGCGCGCACCCAATCGTCATGGACGGCGTGTCGGGAACGAGCTTCGCCGTTTGGGCTCCGAACGCACGCCGTGTCAGCGTGGTGGGAGATTTCAACGCCTGGGACGGACGGCGCAACTCCATGCGACTTCACCCGGGCGCCGGCATCTGGGAGATATTCCTTCCCGGCGTCGGCGTCGGCGAACGCTACAAATACGAAATCAAGACCCGAAGCGGAGCATTGCTTCTCAAGGCTGATCCGTATGCTTTCGAAGCCGAATGTCCGCCTCGCACGGCGTCAATCGTATCGGCGGGACCTTCGCGGGGCGCGCCCGCAGAGGAATCCCGACCTTCTGCCGATCGCCAGGGCCCGGTTTCGATTTACGAAGTGCATCTCGGCTCGTGGCAGCGTGTGCCCGAAGAAGGGCATCGCTCGCTGAACTATCGCGAACTCGCCGACAAGCTCGTTCCTTACGCCAAGGACATGGGATTTACCCATGTGGAACTGATGCCAGTCAACGAGCATCCCTTTACCGGGTCCTGGGGCTACCAGCCGACCTCGCTATTTGCGCCCACCAGCCGCTACGGGGCGCCGGACGATTTCCGCGAATTCGTGAAACGCTGTCACGCGGAAGGCGTGGGCGTGATCCTGGATTGGGCCGCGGGCCATTTTCCGGACGACCCTCACGGTCTGGCGATGTTCGACGGCACCCATCTTTACGAACATGCGGACCCGAAGGAGGGCTACCATCCCGACTGGAAAAGCTACATCTACAATTTTGGCCGCAACGAAGTGCGCGGCCTGCTTTTGTCCAACGCGCTGTTCTGGTTGTCGGAATATGGCGTCGATGGGCTGCGTGTCGATGCCGTCGCTTCGATGCTTCATCGCAACTACAGCCGCAAGGAAGGCGAGTGGATTCCGAACATCCATGGCGGCGTCGAGAACCTGGAAGCCATAGACTTCCTTCGCCGCATGAACGAGCTGGTCTATGCGAACTGTCCGAAAGCCGTCACCGTGGCGGAAGAATCGACGGCGTGGCCGATGGTCTCGCGACCAACCTATCTCGGTGGATTGGGCTTCGGCTACAAGTGGAACATGGGCTGGATGCACGACACGTTGAACTACGTGTCCAAAGAACCGGTCCACCGCAAATTCCATCACAACGACCTGACCTTCGGCCTTTTGTACGCGTTCACCGAGAATTTCATCCTGCCTCTGTCCCATGACGAGGTCGTTCACGGCAAAGGTTCCCTGTTCGGCAAGATGCCCGGTGACCGCTGGCAGAAATTCGCCAATCTGCGCGCCTATTACGCTTTCATGTACACCCAGCCCGGCAAGAAACTGTTGTTCATGGGCGGGGAGTTCGCCCAAGAGCGCGAATGGAACCACGACGAGAGTCTCGATTGGCATTTGACCGGCGACGGGATGCACGCGGGTATCCAAAGGCTGGTACGCGATCTGAATTGGCTCTATCGCGGCCGGCGGGCGCTTCACGAACGCGATTGCGAGAGCGAAGGCTTTTCCTGGATCGATTGCAACGACGCCGACTCCAGCGTGATCTCCTACCTGCGCAAGGCGGCCGATCCGAACGATTTTGTCGTCGCAATCTGCAATTTCACGCCCATCGTACGCCGCGCCTATCGCATCGGCGTGCCGCGCGCCGGCAAATACCGGGAAATCCTGAACACGGATTCGACATTCTACGGCGGTAGCGACGTCGGCAATTTGGGCGATGTGTGGACTGAGGACCGTCCTTCCCACGGCATGGCCGCATCTCTGTCGCTGACGCTGCCTCCGCTTGGCGTCCTGGTATTGGCGCCCGAGGAGATGTAGCGGTGGGTTCGGAATTTCGACTCAAGGAAGGGCGGCCATACCCGCTGGGAGCGACGTTCGACGGGCGCGGCGTCAATTTTGCGCTGTTCTCGGCGCATGCGAAAAAGGTGGAGCTCTGCCTCTTCGAGGGTCCGCGCGAGCGCGCGCGTCTGGCCCTGCCCGAATTCACTGACGATGTCTGGCACGGCTATTTACCGGATGCGCAACCCGGACTGCTTTACGGCTATCGCGTCCACGGGCCATACGATCCACAGGAGGGTCACCGCTTCAATCCGAACAAGCTCCTGATCGATCCTTACGCGCGCGCGATCAGCGGCTCGTTGGAATGGAACGAACTTCATTGCGGCTACATCGTCGGCGACCCACGCGGCGATCTCTCCTTCGACACGCGCGACAACGCGGCGCTGATGCCGAAGTGCCGCGTCGTGGGGCCGGCTCTTGCCTGGAATGGCAAAGACATCCACACGCCGCGCTCGCATAGCGTGATCTACGAATTGCACGTCCGCGGCTACACGATACGCCATCCCGCCGTCGGCGACGACGTTCGGGGGACCATGGCGGGGCTCAGGCATCCGGAAATCATCCGCCACCTGCGCGAGCTTGGAATCACCGCAGTCGAGCTTCTGCCGATTCATCCCTTCGCCACGACCCGGACCCTGGCGGCAAAAGGGTTGCGGGAATTCTGGGGCTACAATTCGATCAACTTCTTCGCCCTCGAGCCGCGCTATCTGGCGGGAGGCGACATTGACGATTTCCGCAGAACCGTCCAGGCGCTCCACGAGGCCGGTATCGAGGTCATCTTGGACGTCGTCTTCAACCACAGCGGCGAGACCGACGAACTTGGCCCGACCTTGTCGTTCCGCGGCATCGACAACGCCTCCTACTACTGCCTCGCCGAAAACAAACGCCGCTACCGCGACACCACCGGCTGCGGCAACACGTTGAACGTCGGCCATCCGCGCGTCCAGCAGATGGTCGTGGATTCGCTGCGCTATTGGGCGAAGGACATGCACGTGGACGGTTTTCGCTTTGATCTCGCCGTCAGCCTGGCGCGGCCGGAGGGCGAATTCTCGCCGACGGCGCCGTTTTTCGCTTGCATCCTTCAAGAACCCATACTCGCCCGGACGAAGCTCATCGCCGAACCGTGGGATTTGGGCCCCGCGGGATACCGGCTCGGGGGTTTTCCGCCGCGCTGGAGCGAGTGGAACGACAGATTCCGCAACGACATGCGCAGGTTCTGGCGCGGCGACGCCGGCCACGTCGGCGATGTCGCTTTCCGCCTTTCGGGCTCCAGTGATGTCTTCGACCTGAGCAAACGCAAGCCCACTGCCGGCGTGAATTTCGTGACGGCGCACGACGGTTTCACGCTCGCCGATCTCGTGAACTACAACGCCAAGCACAACGAGACCAACAGGGAGAACGACCTCGACGGCTCGACGGACAATTTCAGCTGGAACTGCGGGGTGGAAGGGCCGAGCGGCGATCCGGAGATCAACCGGCTGCGCGAGCGTCAGAAGCGCAATTTCATGGCGACGCTGCTGTTGTCGCTCGGCATCCCGATGATCGTCGCGGGCGACGAATTCGGCCGCACGCAGGGCGGAAACAACAACGCCTATTGCCAGGACAACGAGACCGGCTGGGTCGACTGGACGGAATTGGAACGCAACCAGGACTTCTTCAAGTTCGTTCGACGCTTGATAAAACTTCGCGCGGACCATCCCGTTTTCCGCCGGTCATCGTTCTTCCTGGGTGATCTTGCCGAGGAGAGCGACGTCAAGGACATCGTTTGGCTGTCGCCTGACGGAGAGGAGATGACGCAGGCGGACTGGTACGGGCCGCACAACCGCTGCCTCGGCGTCCGTTATGCGGCAACCTCCGAAATGGACACGGAAACCTACACAAGACGCCTCGATCCTCACGCCTTCCTGCTGCTGATGAACGCCGGCCCGCAGAGTGTGGAGTTCGTGCTTCCCGATACCGGAGCCGACCGGAAATGGGGCAGCGTGATCGATACGGCGTACGACGACGCGCCGAAGCGGCTATTCGATCCGCGAGCGAAATTCCGTCTCGCAGCCCACGCGCTGGCGTTGTTTATCAGCGAGCTCTGAGGATTCCGCCTGCCATGGAAGCAGCCCTCAAGAAGTTGGCGGAGGCGGCAGGTATCGAGGCGTGGTACTGGGACATTCACGGCCGATTGCACGAGACGGCGCCCGATACGATGCGCGTCCTGCTTCGCGCCATGGGAATTCCGGCGAACACGGAATCGGATGTTGAAGCGCGTTTGATCTCCTTGGCGGAGGAACCGTGGCGCAGGGCGTTGCCGTCCGTCATCGTGGCGCGGGAAAACGGCGATGTCGAAGTGCCGCTCCGCCTGCCGGCCGATGGCGGTACGATCCGATGGTCCGTTCGTCTCGAAACGGGCGAGATGCAGACGGGGGAATGCGATCTCGGCGCGTTGCACGTCGAAGAGGTCGGGCAGGGTGGGCGAATTGCGCTGCGCAAACTCAGGTTGGGGCCGCTTCCCATAGGTTATCACGATTTTCACCTCGCCGCGGCGGAGGAAGCGACATCGCGGCTGATCGTGGCACCTCGGCGCTGTTATCTGCCGCCCGAATTCTCCAGCCGGAAATGCTGGGGGCTGGCGGCTCAACTCTACGCCCTGAAGTCCTCCGGCGATTGGGGCATCGGGGATTTCGGCCATCTGCAAACGCTGATCGGCCGCTTGGCCGATGCGGGTGCCGATGTGGTGGGCCTCAATCCATTGCATGCGCTTTTCCCCGATGCGCCGGAAAACGCCAGCCCGTATTCGCCAAGCAGCCGCCTGTTTTGCAACCCTCTTTATCTCGATGTGACGGCGGTACCCGAGTTTGCGGAATCGGAAGAAGCCCGCGTCCTTGCTGCGTCGTCGCAAGTCACACGACTTCTCCACCGGGCGCGCGACGCCGAATTCATCGATTATAAGTCGGTGACCGCCGTCAAGCTCGCGGTGTTGGACTGTTTGTTCAACAGCTTCGACGCAACATCGAACGGTCGCGGCGCGGCCTTTCGCGCGTTCGTGGAGCGCGCCGGACAAACCCTCGATCGTTTCGCAACGTTCCAGATGTTGAGCGAGCATTTCGCGACGCATGACTGGATGCGCTGGCCTGCCGCCTGCCGCGATCCCGCATCCGGATTTGTCTCGGAGCTGCGCGGCCGTCACGCCGGCCGCGTTTCTTTCTACAAATACCTGCAATGGCTTTGCGAAGAGCAATTGTCCGCGGCGGCCAATCTGGCGAGCCGGCGTGGAATGGCCATCGGGCTCTACAACGATTTGGCTGTCAGCGTCGATGCCGCAAGCGCCGACCATTGGTCGCGGCAGGACCTGTTCGTCGGCGACGCGCGCGTCGGCGCGCCGCCAGATCCATTCAACGAAGCGGGACAGGAATGGGGTGTGGTGCCGTTGAATCCCTTCCGCCTGCCGGCGTTGGGATATGAGCCGTTCATCGCGCTGTTGCGCGCGAATATGCGTCACACTGGCGCATTGCGAATCGATCATGTCATGGGTTGGCGGCGCTTGTTCCTGATCCCGCTCGGCGCCAAGCCTGCGGCCGGCGCCTATGTCCGCTACCCGCTCGACGATCTTTTGGCGATTGCAGCGCTGGAAAGTCGGCGCCATCGCTGTGCCGTCATCGGCGAGGATTTAGGGACCGTCCCGGCAGGCTTTCGCGAACGCATGGCGGCGGCCAATGTCCTGTCCTGCCGCGTCCTGGCCTTCGAGCGCGAGCATGGCCGCTTTCGCCGGCCAGCCGAATACCCGCAGCTCGCATCGGTGTCGGCCGCGACGCACGATCTTGCGACCCTGGGCGGCTTTTGGGGCAGCGAAGACATTGCGGCAAAGGCGAATCTCGGCCTGTTCAAATCCCCCGACGAAGAAGCACGGGCGCGCGTCCAGCGTGCCGACGATAAACGGTTGCTGTTGGAGGCCCTAGCGGACGAATCGCTGCTGCCGGAAAATGTCTCGCCTGCGGACGTGGATCGCCTCGACTGGACGCCCGAACTCGCTTCGGCGGTACACGCCTATCTGGCCCGTTCGCCGAGCGTGTTGTTTCTTGCCCAGTTAGACGATCTGGCCGGCGAAGCCTATCAGGCAAATCTCCCCGGCAGCACGATTCAATATCCGAACTGGCGCCGGCGTCAGATACGGACGATTGACGATCTGTTTTCCGACGCAGCCGTGCAACGAGCCGTGACCGCGATCGCCGGCGAGCGCGCAAGATGACGCATCCCGCATACTATTTTTCTGTCTCGTGATTGTCGGTGCCGTTCGAGGATGCCGCATTGCTTATCCCTAGAGTACCGGTCATATATCGCCCGACGGTCAAAGCCCCGCTAGGGGAGCCAGCAGAGAAGCGGCCGGAAGAATGGAAGCAGATCGCGCCAAGGCGACCACCTCGATAGACAAGGAAGGGCTGCAGGCTCTTCTCGATGCGCTCGCGAAACGCGGCTATCGCGTCGTCGGCCCGACACTGCGCGAGCAGACAATCGTGTATGACGACATCAAGGCGGTGGAGGATTTTCCCGCCGGCTGGACGGACGAACAGGATGGTGGGCGCTACAAGCTGGTCCGCCGTTCCGACGACGCTTTGTTCGGCTATGCGGCGGGCCCGCATTCCTGGAAGAAGTTCCTTTTCCCGCCGATTCGGCAATTGTGGCGTGCGACGCGCGAAGCCGGTGCCGTGAAGATGGCACCGGAGCTTGCTTCGACCGAACGGTTTGCCTTCTTCGGCGTCCGTGCCTGCGAGCTGTGTGCCATCGCGATCCAGGATCGCGTTTTTATGAACGGTGCCCTGTCGGATCCGCATTATCGAGCATGCCGCGAGAATGCCTTTCTCGTCGCCGTCAACTGCGGCAAGGCCGGCGGCACCTGTTTCTGCGTGTCAATGAATACGGGACCGAAGGCCGAGAGCGGTTTCGACCTCGTTCTGACGGAACTCGTCGGCGACGGATCGCACCTTTTCGTCGTCGAAGCGGGGTCCGACAAGGGTCGGGACGTCTTGGCTGCGGTACCGCAGCATGCCGCCAAACCCGAAGAACTGAAGGCCGCAGACGCGATCGTCGCCAAGACGGCGGCGTCGATGGGCCGGGCCATGCGTTCCGACGACCTGCATGACCTGCTTCTCGCCAATCTCGATCATCCGCGCTGGGACGCTGTCGCGGAACGCTGCATGACCTGCGCCAATTGCACGATGGTCTGCCCGACCTGTTTCTGCATGACGGTGGAAGACTCCAGCGATCTTGTGGGCACGGAAAGTTCGCGGTCCCGGCGCTGGGATTCCTGCTTCACCATGGATCATTCCTATGTCCACGGCGGAAGCGTGCGCGCGAGCGCGAAGTCGCGCTATCGGCAATGGATGACGCACAAGCTTGCGACCTGGATCGATCAATTCGGGACATCGGGCTGCGTCGGCTGCGGGCGCTGCATCACCTGGTGCCCAGTCGGCATCGACATCACGGAAGAAGTGGCCGCACTTCGCAGCGGTGGGCCGCGCTAGGAGATCGCCATGGAAGGTCTAGAACGAATTGTGCGGGAGCACCCGTTCTTCGCGGGCCTTAAGGAAGAGTTTTGCGAACTCATTTCCGGATGTGCCAAGAACGTCCGGTTCGAGGCAGGCCAATACTTGTTCCATGAGGGCCAGACCGCCGATCAATTCTATCTGCTGCGCAGCGGCCATGTGGCGCTTCAGATGAGCCAGCCCGAGCGCACCTTTACGGTCCAGACGGTCGGCGAGGACGAAATCGTCGGCGCTTCCTGGCTGGTACCTCCCTATCGCTGGGGGTTCGACGCGAAAGCGCTCGAACTGACGCGTGCCATCGCCATGGATGCGGTATGTCTGCGCGGCAAATGCGAAGGCGACCACGATCTCGGCTACGAAATGATGAAACGCTTCATGCCCGTAATGATCCAACGTTTGCAAGCAACCAGGCTGCAGATTCTCGATGTCTATGGCGTTCACAACTGAAAGAATTGCCGCGGCCGCGGACCCGATGGTGCCTCGGGTGGCACGCTTGCGCCGCCGTCGGCGCGATCTGAATGACGTCTGGACGCTGGTCCTCGAGATGGAGGATGGCAGCGACCTCGAATTCGCGGCGGGCCAGTTCAACATGCTGACGGCGTTCGGCGTGGGCGAGGTGCCCATCAGCATCAGCGGCGATCCTGCGAAAGCGGGCGGCGGTCTCGTCCATACCATTCGCGACGTCGGCTTCGTCTCGGGCGCGCTTGCACGGCTTGCACCCGGCGAGGCCGTCGGCGTCCGCGGCCCATTCGGCGTGGGCTGGCCGGTCGCCGAGGCGCAAGGGTGCGACGTCGTGATTCTGGCGGGCGGGCTGGGGCTGGCGCCGCTGCGGCCCGTGATCTATTCGCTGCTCGCCAACCGGCGCCGATACGGCAAGGTCGCGCTGCTCTATGGCGCGCGCGGTCCCGGCGAAATCCTTTTCCGCTCGGAACTCGAGCAATGGCGCCGCCTTCTCGACATCGAGCTGCATGTCACGGTCGATCACGCGGAAGGCGATTGGCACGGCTCCGTCGGCGTCGTGACCGCGCTATTGCCCAAGGCCGATTTCGATCCCGACAACACGCTCGCGATGGTCTGCGGGCCTGAGATTATGATGCGTTTCGGGGTCGGAGCCCTTCGCGATGCGGGCGTGAGCGGCAGCGCCATCTACCTGTCGATGGAACGCAGCATGAAATGCGCCATCGGACTTTGCGGTCATTGCCAGCTTGGCCCCGCCTTCGTCTGCCGCGATGGTCCCGTCTTCCGCCATGATCGGTTGGGTTCGCTTCTGAGCGCGAAGGAAATTTGAGGACCCGATGGCTGGGAAGAAACCAAGACTGGCGGTTTGGAAGTTCGCTTCCTGCGACGGATGCCAGCTCAGCCTGCTCGATTGCGAGGACGAATTGCTCGCTGTCTCTGGCGCCATCGACATCGCATATTTCCCGGAAGCGACGCGCGGCGAGATCAGCGGCCGCTACGACGTCTCCCTGGTCGAAGGGTCGGTCACCACCGCCCACGATGCGAAGCGCATCAAGGACGTGCGTGCGCGTTCCCGCGTGCTGATAACCATCGGGGCCTGCGCGACGGCCGGGGGCATCCAGGCGCTGCGCAACTTCGCGGACGTGAAGGATTACATCTGCGCCGTCTATGCGCATCCCGATTACATCGACACGCTGGCAACCTCGACGCCTATCTCCGACCACGTCAAGGTCGACTTCGAGTTGCGCGGCTGCCCCATCAACAAGAAACAGCTCGTCGAACTCGTATCGGCGTTCATTGCCCGCCGCCGCCCCGTCGTGCCGCCCCACAGCGTCTGCATCGAATGCAAGCTCAAGGGGAATGTCTGCGTGATGGTGGCGCAGGGCACGCCCTGCCTGGGGCCGGTCACCCATGCGGGCTGCGGCGCGTTATGCCCGTCGTACAATCGCGGCTGCTACGGCTGCTTCGGTCCCATGGAGACGCCGAATACGAAGGCATTAAGCGGCGAGCTCGCTCGACACGGCATGGATGCCAAAGCGCTCAAGCGCGTGTACGGCACGTTCAATGTGAACGCGGAAGCGTTCCGCGAAGAGATGAAGCGTCATGGCTCGTAAGACCATCAAGGTGGATTATCTCAATCGCGTGGAAGGCGAAGGCGCGTTCAAGGTGGTGGTGCGCGACGGTGCCGTGAAGAGCGCGGAACTGCGGATTTTCGAGCCGCCCCGTTTCTACGAGGCGTTTCTGCGCGGCCGTTCCTATATGGAAGCCTCCGACATCACGGCGCGCATCTGCGGCATCTGTCCGGTCGCCTACCAGATGAGCGCCGTGCATTCGATGGAGAAGATCCTCGGCATCCGCCTCAGCGAGCCGCTGCGCGAATTGCGCCGACTGCTCTATTGCGGGGAATGGATCGAAAGCCACGTGCTCCACATTTTCATGCTGCACGCGCCCGATTTTCTCGGCTACGACAGCGCGATCCACATGGCGAAGGATCACGGCGATCTCGTCAAGAAAGGCCTGGCGCTCAAGAAGATCGGCAACGACATCCTGAACCTTCTGGGCGGACGCGAGATTCACCCCATCAACGTCCGCGTTGGCGGGTTTTATCGCACGCCGGCCAAGCGCGAGTTGGCGCCCCTGGCCGAGAAACTGAAATGGGCGCGCGACGCGGCGCTGGAAACGGTTCGCCTGGTGGCCAAGTTCGACTTCCCGGACAACGAGCGGGACTATGAATTCGTCTCGCTGCGCCACCCGAACGCGTATCCCTTCAACGAGGGACGCGTCGTCTCCAGCAAGGGCCTCGACATTGCGGTGGAGGACTACGATCAGCACTTCAAGGAAATCCACGTCGAGCACTCGACCGCGTTGCACTCGCAGATCGTCGGGCGTGGTTCCTATTTCGTGGGTCCGCTTGCCCGCTACAGCCTGAACTTCGACAAACTGTCGCCCTTGGCACAACAGGCGGCGCGCGAGGCGGGACTCGGCAAGACCTGCAACAATCCCTTCCGCAGCATCACGGTGCGCGCCGTGGAAGTGGTCTATGCCTGTGACGAAGCCTTGCGTGTCATTGCCGACTATGCGGAGCCCGATAAGCCGTACATCGCCGCCGAACCGCGCGCCGGGATCGGCTGTGCGGCGACGGAAGCGCCTCGCGGGCTCATCTATCATCATTACGAGTTGACAGCTGACGGCAGCATCAAGAGCGCGCGGATCGTCCCGCCGACAGCGCAGAATCAGTCGACCATTGAAAACGACCTCACCAGCTTCGTCGCCGGCTGGCTCGACCTCCCGGATACCGAGCTGCAGCATCGCTGCGAGCAGGCCATCCGCAATTACGACCCGTGCATTTCCTGCTCCACCCATTTCCTGCATCTGGACATGGACCGGGGTTAGATGGCACCGCCCCGAACAATCGTAGTCGGCATCGGCAATATCGAGCGTGGCGACGATGGGGCGGGGCGCGCGGTCGCCAGACTGTTGCGTCACATGCTTCCCGACAGCGTGCGTATTGTCGAACAGGACGGCGAGGCGACGTCGCTTCTGACCACGCTTGAAGGCGCCAGCGCGGCCTATCTCATCGACGCCTGTGTCTCGAACGCGCCGCCCGGGACCGTACACCGCATCGACGCCAATTCCGCCCCGTTGCCCCAGGCGTCATCCGATCTGTCAACGCACGGATTCGGCCTGGCGGCGGCGATCGAGCTCGGACGCACGCTCCGCCAATTGCCGCCGCGCACCGTCGTGTACGCCATCGAAGCGGAATCCTTCGATGCGGGCGCACCGCTGTCGGAATCCGTCGTCCCCGCTACCGTGATCGTCGCCGATAGGATACGTTCGGAGATCGAAGAAACCGCGTAAGAACGAGGCCGATGGCATGCACGAGGCATCGCTGATGAAGAATTTGATGCGCCGCCTGGGCGAGATCGCAGCGGCGGAAAAGGCGAAGCGCATCACCGGCGTGTCCGTCTGGCTCGGCGCCTTGAGCCATATGTCGCCAACGCATTTCACCGAACATTTCGAGGAATCGTCCGCCGGCACGATTGCAGAGGGCGCCACGCTCGACATCATCGTCTCCGACGATGCCGACGACGACAACGCCCAGGAAATCCTCGTGCGGAGCGTCACGGTGGACACGTGAGCCGGCGAGTGCGCGTCGACGTTCGAGGCGCCGTGCAGGGTGTCGGGTTCCGGCCGTTCGTTTATCGGCAGGCGCAAAAGCTCGGCGTTTCGGGCTGGGTGGAAAATACCGCCTTCGGCGTGCGCCTGGAAGCGGAAGGCATCCCCGACGCCATCGCCACGCTGCTGCGCATGATCCGGGAAATCCCCCCGCCCAATGCCTCCATCGTTTCCATCGATGTTGAGGAATTGAATTGGCGCGGAGACGACGGCTTCGTCATCCGGCCCAGCGCCGCCGACGGTGCGCGCAGCGCGCAAATCCTGCCCGATCTGGCGACCTGCGAGGATTGTCTGCGCGAATTGTTCGATCCGAATGACCGTCGCTATCTCTATCCGTTCATCAACTGCACGCATTGCGGCCCGCGTTACAGCATCGTTGAGGATGTTCCCTATGATCGCGCGCGAACTTCGATGCGGCATTTTCCGATGTGTCCGGCGTGCCGCGCGGAATACGAAGACCCGCTGAATCGCCGTTTCCACGCCGAACCCAACGCCTGCCCCGGTTGCGGGCCGCGAATCGCCTTATGGAACGGCAAAGGTGCAACCCTGGCGCAAGACCACGATGCGCTTCTGGCCGTCGCAGACGCGATCCGAGTGGGTCAAATCGTCGCCGTCAAGGGCGTCGGCGGATTCCACCTTCTGGTCGACGCGCGCGACGAAGCTGCGGTGATCCGCTTGCGGGCGCGCAAGCAGCGGCCCGACAAGCCCTTGGCCGTGATGTTTCCAACGCTGAAGGATATCGCGCGCGAATGCGACGTCTGGCCTGTGGAAGGCTCATTGCTCTCCAGCACGGCGCGCCCAATCGTTCTTGTGCGGCGCAAAGAAGGATCGATAGCGCCCGCGGTTGCACCGGGCAATCCCTGGCTGGGCGCCTTTCTGCCCTATGCGCCGCTGCACCATATCCTGATGCACGAGCTGGGTTTTCCGGTGATCGCGACCAGCGGCAACCTTTCCGACGAACCGATTGCCACCGACGAAACGGAGGCGCTGGTCCGCTTGGCGGGCATCGCCGACAGGTTCCTGGTCCACAACCGCCCCATCATCAGGGCGATCGACGATTCGGTCGTACGCGTCGTTTGCGGACGCGAGCTTGTGTTGCGCCGCGCCCGAGGCTTTGCTCCGGCGCCGATTGCGGTGGACGGCATGCGTTCCGGCACCCTGGCGCTTGGCGGGCATATGAAGGCGACAATCGCGCTCACGCTGGAAAATGCTGTTTTGATGAGCCAGCATATCGGCGATCTGGAAACCGTCGCGGCGCGCGCCACGCACGGACGCACGGTCGCAGACATGGTACGGATGCGGGGTCAGGCCCCGCGTCTGGGAGTGCGCGATCTGCATCCGGATTACGCCACCAGCGTCATGGCCGCTGGGATGGGGCTTCCGCTCGCCGGCGTGCAGCATCATTTGGCCCATGTCGTAGCCTGTATGGCCGAACACGGAATTGCGCTACCTGCGTTGGGCGTCGCTTGGGACGGAACTGGCTACGGGATCGACGGTACGATCTGGGGCGGCGAATTCCTGCTGATTACCGACGGCGGCTGGCGCCGCGTGGCGCATTTGCGGACATTTCGATTGCCGGGCGGCGAGCAGGCCGTTCGCGAACCGCGCCGCTCCGCGGTCGGGTTACTTTACGAAGCGTTCGGCGATGATGCCTTCGCGATGGACGAAGTTCCGCTGCTCGCCGCATTCTCCCACGCCGAACGGGCAGTTCTGCAGACCATGCTGGCGCAGGGCGTGAACGCGCCCGTCACCTCGAGCATGGGCCGCCTGTTCGACGGCTTTGCGGCGCTTTGCGACCTGCGCCAGCATGCGAGCTACGAGGGCCAGGCGGCGGCGGAGTTCGAATGGGCCGCCACCGAAGCGCAAACGCCGTACGAATTCGCGTTGTGTCCCGGTGCGAGAAAGGATGCGCCGTTTGTATTGGATTGGAAGCCGGCGCTTGATACGCTGCTCGGCGACCGGCGTTGCGGAGTCGCGGCCGGTGCGGTTTCGGCAGCGTTCCACGATGGTCTGGCGGCGGCCATCGTGTCGGTCGCACGGCGGATCGGCGAGCGGCGCGTGGTTCTGACGGGCGGCTGCTTCCAGAATGTGCGTCTCACCGAAGCGGCCGTTGCTGCTTTGCGGGCGGCCGGGCACGAACCGATCTGGCACCGGCGCGTGCCGCCCAATGATGGCGGCATAGCACTCGGTCAGGCGGTTTGGGCGGCGTGCACCGAAGGGCAATTGCCGCGAATGTCCTGAACCGGACAGCTCTCAGGAATGCGATGACGATCACGACGATTGCAACGACTCCCTTCGAAGGCCAGCGCCCCGGAACCTCCGGCCTGCGCAAGAAGGTCGCTGTGTTCCAGCAGCCTCATTATCTGGAGAATTTCCTGCAGGCGATCTTCGACAGTGTCGATGATTGCCGGGGAAAGACGCTTGTCCTCGGCGGCGACGGCCGTTTTTACAATCGCCAGGCCGTTCAGATCATCCTGCGCATGGCGGCCGCCAACGGCGTGGGCCGCATTCTGCTTGGCCGCGGCGGGCTGCTCTCGACGCCGGCGATGTCTTGCGTCATCCGAAAATACGGCGCGCAAGGCGGCATCATTCTTTCGGCTAGTCACAATCCGGGTGGACCCAATGGCGATTTCGGCGTCAAGTACAACATCGCGAATGGCGGGCCGGCGCCGGAACCCGTAACCGAAGCGATCTACACGCAAAGCCGCAAGATCGGTCGCTATATCATCGTCGATGGCGAACGTGATCTCGACATCGACCGCATGGGTCCCACTGTTTTTGCCGGAATGCCCGTCGAAGTCATCGATCCGGTCGCGGATTACGCCGCGCTGATGGCAACGCTGTTCGAGTTCGACCGCATCTCGGAGCTGTTGTCCTCCGGCCGCTTCCGCATGCGCTTCGACGCCATGCACGCGATCACCGGTCCTTACGCCCGCGAAATTCTGGAAAAGCGCCTCGGCGCGCCCGTCGGCACGGTGATGAACGCGGTGCCATTGCCTGATTTCGGCGGCGGCCATCCCGATCCGAATCTGGTCTACGGGCACGATCTGGTCGAGATTATGAACGCTTCCGATGCCCCGGATTTCGGCGCCGCTTCGGACGGCGACGGCGACCGCAACATGATCCTAGGGCGACGGTTCTTCGTGTCGCCGAGCGATAGTCTGGCGGTCCTGGCGGCCAACGCCCGTCTCGCGCCCGGCTATGCCGGAGGCCTCGTCGGCGTGGCGCGCTCCATGCCGACAAGTCTTGCCGTCGACCGCGTCGCCGCGGGATTGAAGATTCCGTGCTACGAGACGCCCACGGGCTGGAAATATTTTGGCAATCTCCTCGATGCAGGACGGATCACCTTATGCGGCGAAGAAAGTTTCGGCACCGGCTCGAATCACGTGCGGGAGAAGGACGGTGTCTGGGCCGTGCTGTTTTGGCTCAATCTCCTTGCCGTCCGGCGGGATTCGGTGGAGGGCGTTGTTGCGGCCCATTGGCGCACCTACGGACGCAACTATTATGCGCGCCACGATTATGAAGGGCTCGATACCGGCGTCGCGAGCGCATTGATCGACGATCTTCGCAAGCAGCTTCCGCAGCTCAAGGGCCGCACGTTCGGCTCGTTCGAGGTCGATCAATGCGACGATTTCGCCTACGTCGATCCGGTGGACGGCAGCGTGTCAGAGCAACAGGGCGTCCGCATCGCGTTCGCGGGCGATGCCAGGATTGTCTTTCGCCTGTCCGGCACCGGAACGACGGGCGCAACTTTGCGCGTCTATCTGGAACGGTACGATGCGTCGTGCCACGACCGCGACGTCCGGGATTATCTCCGCGACCTTGCAGCCATCGCCGGACAGATTGCGCAGATCGCCCAAAGAACCGGGCGCCAAAGCCCTTCGGTCGTGACCTGATGTCCTGCCTATTTCTTCTTGGCCTTGACGTTCCGTTTTGGCGCGGACGCAGCTTTGGGCGCGGGCGCGGCCATGGACTTCTTGCGCGTCGGCGCCTTGTTCTTCAACTCGCCGAGAATCTCTTTTTCCGCGAGCAGCCAATAGTCTTGGCCGCAGCCCATCGGACGGCCGGAGCGCTCCCACAGCAAGTAGGCGCGCACCTCGATCTGGTGACGAAGCGATTCCACTGTCGGATTTGAGTGTTTGGCGATCATGGGTTCATTCCCGTTTCGCTCTTCTTGCGAAAAACGCACGCGAAGCGAACTCTGCATGCGGCAGATTTCGCACGGCAACGCCTACCATGCAAGAAAAGGTTCCGTAGCAATCTCGAACGCTTCGAATTTGCGTTTGCGCAAAAAAGAAGCGGCCCATCCTCTATCCAGACCGACGGCCGCTTCTCTCCTTGCTGTGTGACTTCAAGCGAAACCGTGCTTCACCCGGCTGAGTTTTTCCTGCGACTTGAACAGGTCGAACCGCGGCAGGAACTTGTCCCAGTCGATGATATGCGCGTCGATCTCCGGGCCGTCGATACAGGCGTGTTTTCGGACCAGTTTGCCGTCCAGCGTCACCGGCACCATGCAGGAACCGCACATGCCCGTGGCATCGACCATGATCGAGTTCAGGCTGGCGATGGTCGGCACCCCGTAGGGCTTGGTGAGTTCGCTGACCGCGCGCATCATTAGCGGCGGACCGATTGCGACCACCTCGGCGATCTTGCGGCCTTTGCCGGCTGCGTTCTGCTTCAGCAGCTCTTCCAATGGGCCGGTGACGAAACCCTTCACGCCGAATGTGCCGTCGTTGCTGGCGTAGATCACGTCCAGCAGCTTCGGAAACTCCTTCTGCAGCAGGTCGACGCGCTCGCCCTTGCCGGTCCAGAACAACAGGCTCGCCGAGCGGAAGCCGGCGATCAGGGTGACGTGGTTGCCCATCCGCAGGTGCGCCCGCATGATCGGGAAGACCGGCGGCAGGCCGACGCCGCCGGCGGTGAATACCACCGTTTGGTTGTCTTCGTAGCGGTGCAGTTTGCTCGGCTGGCCAAGCGGGCCGGCGATCCCGGCGAAGGCTTCGCCGACCCCCATCTTGTTCATGCCGATGGTGCTGGCACCCATCGCCTGGATGACCAAGTCAATGGTTCCTGTCTCGGTGTTCCAATCGGCGAGCGTCAACGGAATGAGCTCGCCCTTCGGCGTCGGCAGCACGCGCACGAACTGTCCGGCCTGCGCTGCCTTGGCGACCAGCGGCGAGTTCACGGTGAACTCGACGATACCGCCGGCGAGATCGATTTTCTTGACGATGGTCTGAGGCTCCTGCCCCTGAGCCGTGTAGCGTGCGGCACGGTCGACGAGTTGCTTGATCTGCGCCGAAGTGAACGGGATTTCCCCGACGATTTCACGAGCCGCCGCCTGTCCGTCACCGGCGGCGTTGATGGCGGTCGAGCCGCCGCGGGTGGCGTCGCCGCCGGAATAGACGCCGTCGAGCGAGGTCTTCTGCGAGCCGCTGTTGACGCTGATCGTCCCCCATTTGGTGGTCTGGAGGTTGGGCTCGGAGTCCTTGATGATCGGGTTCGACGCATTGCCGAGCGCCATGACCACCAGATCGACCTGCATCGTTTCAGTTTTGCCGGTGACGACCGGCGCGCGCCGGCGCGACGCGTCGGGCGGCCCGAGTTCCATGACGTCGAGGATGGTGTGGCAGATCGAATGGGATTTTTCGCTCACGAACTCCCGGGGCGACCGCAGCACCTGCAACTCGATGCCTTCCTCCAGCGCATGGTGCAGTTCCTCGACCCGCGCCGGCATCTCCGCTTTGGTGCGGCGATAGACGATGGTGACGATGCCGCCCAGCCGTCTGGCGGTGCGCGCCGCGTCCATGGCGGTGTTGCCGCCGCCGATGACGATGACCCGCTTGCCGGCGATTTCCGGCAGCGGCGTCTCGTAATCTTCGATCCGCGCCTGCATCAGGTTGACGCGGGTGAGGAACTCGTTGGCCGACATCACGCCCAGCAGATGCTCGCCCGGGATGTTCATAAAGCGCGGCAGGCCGGCGCCGGTGCCGACAAATATCTTCCAGAATCCGGCGTTCTTGAGATCTTCGATCGTCGCGGTCTTGCCCACCACGAAATTGGTGACGAATTTGCCGCCCAGCAGCGTGATCTTGCCGACCACGTCGTCGATCAGCGAATTCGGCAGCCGGAACTCGGGAATGCCATAGCGCAGCACCCCGCCCAGTTCATGGAAGGCCTCGAAGATCGTGACGGGGTATCCCTCCGCCGCCAGCAGATAGGCGTTGATCAGCCCGGCCGGACCGGAGCCGACCACCGCGATCGGCGGCTTTTCGGCCGTCGCCCACGGACTGACGTAGCCCTTCCAGCGCTCGGCCGATCCATTTGGCTTCGCCAGCCTCTCGCGCTCGGGCAGGAACCATTCAAGCTGGCCGATTTCGATTGGCTTACCGGTCAGCGTGCACACGCCCTGGCACTGCAGTTCCTGCGGGCAGACGCGGCCGGTGACGTTCGGCAGCGGATTACAGCCTTCGATCAGCTCGAGGGCTTGTTTGTACTTGCCAGCACCCATCAACTCGAGCATTTCGGGGATATGAATCTTGACCGGGCAGCCGCCCTTGGCCTCGGCGCCTGGTTTCGGTACGCCGATTTCGCACGGCCGGTCATCGCACTGCTTGTCGCGCAGCACCTCGAGCCAGACCAGGAGGTCTACCTCGCGGGCGCTGTAGCCGAGGCTGGCGTAGCCGAGATAGCCCTGGTTGACGAGGTCGAAGTCCTTGGCCCGCACGTCCGGCGGACGGATGTAGGGCGGAATGCTGTTCTGGGCGGGCCAGCCCTGCGACAGACCCTTGAACATGGGATAGCGGTCCGACAGATGGGCGTCGATGGCGGCGATGAACTTCCGCTTGAACTTCAGCGGCAGGTTCCAGACGAAGCGCTGCAGGATCGAACTCATGTCGTCGTCGCGCAGCAGCAGGTTCCACAGCGTCTTGGTGAAGTTGGCGCCGAGCTGGTCTTGTTTGAATTCCCAGACGATCGCCTGGGTGCCGTCGTCGATGAACACCTGCCTGAGCGATTGCGGGCTGTTCAGCAGCCGTTTGCGCAGCAGCCCGAGCTGTTTCTGGAAGACCTCGAACGCCTCGCTGTGCTCAAGCCGCTCGATCTCGCTCTGCGTGGTCTCGAGCGCGCCGCTCATCTGGCGATAACGCTCGAGATCTTTGGGGCTGGCACCCGCCGTGACGCGCGGGGGGGGTGATGTTTCAGTGCTCATGGATGATCTCTGCATCGCAGTTGGCGGCGACACGGGCTACCTTACTCTTCAGTTCAGGTGTGATCTTGACGCGATCGAGCGCTCCCGGGATGAGGTGGCCCACCTCCCTGGTTTCGCCGTTGACGACGATTCTGGTCTTTTCGAACAGCTCGCTCATGTCCTGATAGCAGGTCTTGCAGTTGTTGCACTTCGCCATGTCCTCATCGGCGAGCGTAACCAGCGCCGCCCCGTTGGTCGCCGCAGCCGTTCCGCGTGCCGGTGCCCCGGCCGCCGCACCTGGCACCAACACTGCCGCGAAGCCGCCCGAGGGCGGCGCATTGGACGCCGCCGCCAGCTCGGACATGGCGCGGGCGATGGAGTCGATCGAGGATTCGCGCGCCTCCAGCGATTCCTTGTACTGGTGCTGCAGGGCTTCCAACTCGGTGCGATGGTCGGCATCCAGCTTCGCAACATCGAGCCCGCTCAGATATTGCAGGGTCCGCCAGTACTTGCGGCGCTCTTGGACGAGGTGGATGAGCGTCTGCGACACTTCCAGCTTGATCAGTTTCTTGTCGGCGTCTGTCGACCAGACGAACGGCGTCTTGCCCTCCCGATCGGTTGCGTTCAGCTCGATATATTCGTGCACCAACACGCCGACGGCATCGGCGGCGAGGCGGCGGAACTGCTTCTTGAACCGGCTTTCGGTCAGCGCGAAGTCGGCCGGCGTCAACGGCACTTCCAAAAGCTTGGTGGCGCCATCCTCGAGGTATTCGATGGCGTTGGTCGTCCAGTCCTTGGCGATGTCGGGGTTGCCATCGAGCGAGAACCGTCCGTGCAGGTCGCCGGCGCGGCGCGGGTCGTGCACGAACACCGGACTCATGCGGCTCTCCACTGCCATCCGGGCGTGGCGACTGGCGGCGGCATCGGCGATGCCGTGCTCCGCCTGACAAGGCGTGTAGACGTCGAGCACAGCCGGTGAATCATTGTGGTTCAGGTACTCCATGACGTTCCGCATGAAGTGCCCCTGCAGCGCGGTACAGCTCTGGACCACGAAAACGTTCGGGTGAAAGGCGGCGATAAGCCCCAGTTCCTTGCGCTCTTCCTGCTTGCCGCTGTGCGCGGCGCCGAACCGGCTGAGATCGGAATCCTGGCCGGTCAGACTCGCTGTGGAAGCCTGCCCGCCGGTGTTCGAGTACGCGCCGGTATTGAGAACCACGATCTTGATCGGCGTCGTCGTGCTCAAGAGCCGCGACAATGCGCCGAACCCAATATCATAGGTCGCGCCGTCGCCGCCCATGCTGATCACGGTGGGCAGCAGCCCAAGCTCCTCGGGAGTGAACTGAGCCCATCCAAACAGCCTGAAGAACCGGTCGTGGATCTGCGGATCGTAGTCGTCGTCGAGCTCCAGCTTGGCGATGCGCAACGCACGAATGTCGTCGCTCGCCTCCGCGCTCAGGCCCTCGAAGATGCCCTTGGCGACCGCGGGAGTGTCCTGGAACAGGCTGTTGACCCACGGATCGTTGTAGGGGTTGAACGGGAAGGTCGAGGCATACACGCTGCTGCAGCCGGTCGCATTGGCGATCACCGTGCTGGCCGGACCGTTTCCGGTCGGACCGCTTTCGAGCAGATAAAGCCGCTTTTCCAGCGTCTCGATGGTCTCAGCAATGCGCTCGCGCCGTTTCGGATCGCCCTCGCTGTTCTGCACCGACGGCAGCTTCGCATTCAGTCGCCCGATCAGGCTCTCCACCTCGCGGATGTGCTCCTTGCGCCGCTTGTCGTGGATCGCGTGGCTGGCCCCGGTGACGAGCCGGATCGCGGTGACCTCGCCGCAGCCGCGGCAGGCACCGTGTCCGCCGGTGGTCGCATAATAGTTGTTGCGATCGAGCATCAACCGCTTGGTCTCGCCGTCGGGCTTGGTCGCCCCATCGATGAAGCGGGCCGGCGTGTTGGGCGTGCGGCTGAGGAATTCGAACCGTGCTTGCAGCATTTCGAGCAATGTCTCGTCCTGCTGGCGCTCAACCAGCGCATGGGGTCCGCAGATGTCGATACATTCGAGACAGCCGCTACACTTCCAAGGGTCGATCACGGCCGAATAGAGCCCGCCGCTGCCCGGGACCGCCTTCTCCATGGCGTCGAAGAACGGCCGCGTCTTGGCGACCGGATACACTGCCAACGCATTGGCCAACTTGCCGAGGTTGCGGCGCATTATGGCGTCGTCGATGGCGAGTCCGTCCGCCGCCGCAGCCACGATCTGGTGGAATGGTTTGGGCTCCTTCTCGTGCCGATAGATTTCGCGCACCGCGTCGCTGAGCGAATGGGCCTGGCCGCGCAATGCCTCGCGTTGGGTCTCCGCAATATCGAGCTGGCGTATGGTGGCGAGCAGAAGGTCGTGGATATCGTGTACCGTATTCGGAATGGCCGCATCGGGACAGGCCAGCGCGCATTCCATGCAGCCGGTGCACAGGTCGGCGATGAACTCGGGCACGTCGCGCCGGAACATGCCCTTGTCCTTGAACGCGGCGCTTCCCGACGGCATGAACAAGCCGGTGCCCGGCAGCACCGGCGCCTCGGCGATCGTGCCGTCCCGGAACGGGGCGCCCACCATGTCATCGTAGTATTCGTTATCGAAGAAGCTGGCGCTCGACGCCTGTCCGGCCGCCCGGCACATCGCGGCGGAAACCGCCACGCTGCGGCTGTTCGCTCGCGCCGGGGTCTTCTCCGCACGCTCGAAGTCCGGATCGCTGTAGTCGACCTTCTGCGTCGCCTCGAGCCCCTCGCGGATCACCGCCATGTTGCCTTCGACGACGGCGCCGCCCTTGGCGCCGAACTTCTTGGAGATCTGCTGGCGGATCTTCTTCAGCATCGCCTCTTGCGGGGCGCCGGCGACGATGCGGTCGACATGCCCGCAGATCGCCCCGATAAAGGCGATGCCCATCATCCGGATTTCGAGTTCCGGCGTCGGCGCGTGCCGCTTGGCAACTGCGAAGCCGTCGACGACGTAGACATGGATTTTCTTGTCGCGGATAGTCTTGCGCGCCTGCGCCGGCAGTTCCTTCCAGACCTCGACAGGGGAAAGTTGCGACTGGAGGATGAAGGTGCCGCCTTCCACCAGCCCGCGCAGGGGATTGGTGTGGATGAACACCTTGTGGTCGGGCGAGACGACGATTTCGACGTCTTCCAGCTCCGCGTTGGTGAGCAGCACCGGCTCGGGGCTGAGGGTGATGTAATAATTGGTCGGCGCGCCGCTCTTTTCCGAACCGTATTTCGGGGACGATTTGGAGTGCAGATCAAGCACACCGGCGAGGATGTCGGTCAACAGCTTGCCGGTGGCGATGGTTCCGTAGCCGCCCACCGAATGGAAGCGGACACGGAACGCCGATTTGGGCAGTAGATTCGGGTTGGGCTCGGTCTCCAGAGCCATCAGTTCGGTTTCGGGATAGGCGGCCTTCAGTTTCTCCTGCAACACGGCGACGCGCGGGGAGGGATTCTTGGCGAAGAACTGGGAGCCGAGATAGACGAACGGAGCGTTGCGGGTCTCCATGTTCTTGAACGCGGCGACAAGGTGCCGCGGCTGCAGGTCATGCGCGCCCAGCCCGAAGATCGCGGTGGTGATCTTGGGCAGTTTCTCTATCGGTGGAATGCCGGGATGACGAATGCCGTCGGCGTTGTCGCGCGCCTTGAACAGCGCCCGTGTCACCAGGCTGGTGAGTTCGGTGACATCCGAGCGCTCCAGCACGGTGACCGCCTTCTTGCCGCGAAGCGCGGCCACCACTTCGCCTTCCGGGAACGGCTGCAGCAGCTTGACGGAGATGACGCCGACTTTCTTGCCCTGTCCGCGCAGATAGGCCGCGACCGCTTCGGCGTCGTCGGTGACCGAGCCGAGGCCAATCATCACGGTTTCGGCGCCCTCGCATTTGAAGGTTTTGATCGGGCCGTATTGGCGCCCGGTCAGCACGGCGTATTCCTGCATCACCTGGCGGGCGAAACGCGGCACCTCGCTGACGAAATGCGTGCGGTGGTCGGCCGAGCCGGCCTGAAAGTCGGGCTGGTTCTGCACCGGGCCGGTCAGGCCCGGATTGTGCACGTCGACCAGCGCAGGAACGCGTTGGCGTGTTCCCTTTTCGTAGGCGTTGATCCATTGCCGGCGCCACTGGCCGCGCAGTTCCTCGGGAATCCACGCGAGCGTACGTTCGACCAGCGCGCCTTCATTGTCGCGCTCGATGGCGTCCGCGGATTCATCGAGGAAGGCTCTCACCTTCTTCAGGTCGCCCGGCGCGAGGTCATTCTGATGCCGCGCAAGGTATTGCCGCAACTGGAACGCACGGCCCTTGGCGCCGAACAAAATCTCCTGCGCCACCGTGGGGCACTTGATCCGGCCGGCCGGATCGCCGAGGAATTCCCGCAGCAGTTCCGGTTCGGGCATCAAGGCCTCGCTCAACATGTGGCTGGTGGTGAAGCCGTCCATGGCGTTGGCGACCGGGATCAGCGACAAGGCGCTGAGTTTGTAGGCGATCGCGGCGAGATCGGCGGCTTCTTGCGAATTGCTGCCGAACAGGATCGTGTAACCGGATTGAAGCAGGGCGTAGACGTCGTCATGGCCCGCCATGACGTTGAGCGAATGCTTGGAGACGACCCGCGCCGCGACCTGCAACACAAAACCGCCGACCTTCTTGCCGACGGTGACGTAATGCGATTCCAGCCCGTACAGGATGCCTTGGCTGGATGAGGCATTGGAAACGTATTTGCCGCCGGTCAGCGCCGCGCCGAGCGCGCCGCTCTGCGCGGAATGTTCGCCTTCCGGTTCGAAAAAGAACGGGTGCTTGCCCCAGACGTTGCAGCCGCCGGCCGACCGGAACGCTTCGAAGATTTCTGAGATTTCCGTGGACGGCGTGATCGGATAACCGATAACTCCGCCGCACACATGGCCCATCACCTCGGCGATGGCACCGTTGCCATGGATAACGCCAGGAATCCCAGGGTATTTTGCGTTCATTTGTTCCGCCCGTTTCATCTGTTCTGCGCGCTTTATCGGTGTCGTCGACGGCCGATCTTGTTCCTGTGTGCCTACGGGCTGCGGGGCCCGCACATCCATTTCTGCCGCTGTATCCGACATCCCCGGGGATGTCGCATTGATCGAAGTCATTTTTCAGCCTGTTTTAAGTCCCTCCGGCGGGAAGATGCCAAACGGAAATACGCTGTGTTCTGGAGATGGAGATAGGGCGTCTTGACGCGCGCGCAGGCATTCCGGAAGGCCTCCATCCGTCTGTGAAGGCGCGAGCCACAAGAGCTGCGGCTGCGGGGGCGAATCCACCATCGCGACGGCGACGGCATAACCGGTCCGAAGTGGCCTGCACGACCGAGCCTGCACTATAGACGATCGCGAATCCCGAATTCTGTGGCACATGGTGTCGCGCCCGGCGGACAGCGCCGCTGCCCCACGATGGACCGGCACCGGTCGAAACAGCGCCGTTTCGATGAAATACCAATAAATCCGGCGCAGCTATGCGCAGTGTTACGTATTTACACAGGGGATGGCGCACATTGGTTAAGCACGCGTTGCCATTTCAAACGGTGTCGGTGGCGGCCCGGCCGCTGGGCAGGCTGCCCGCTTCACGCCGTTGTGCACTCTTTTTCGTGCTGGCGGGGACCCGTTTGGTCTTGTTCGGGGCCGCGCTCTCGAAGAATACTCCAATTTGAACAGGCTGGACGCGGCAAGCACCGAAAAGGAACCTTCATGGATCGCATGGCGAAATGCCGAATTCCGTTCATAGCCTTCTTGATCGTTTTCGTCTCTTCGCTCGTCGCTGCCGCGGGGGCGGCTCCGGAGAAAGGCGTTCTCCGCGCTACGCTCCCCAATGGACTGCGTGTCGTCATCGTCCGCAACACCCTGGCGCCAGTTGTTTCGACCTCGGTCAACTACCTTGTCGGTTCGGACGAAGCGCCGGCGGGGTTTCCGGGCATGGCCCACGCGCAGGAACACATGATGTTTCGCGGCAGCCCCGGTCTGACGGCCGATCAGCTGGCGAATGTCGGAAGCGTGATGGGCGGACAGTTCAACGCCAATACGCGCGAGAGCCTCACCCAGTATCTGTACACGGTTCCAGCCGAGGATCTCGACATCGCCCTCCATATCGAAGCGGTGCGGATGGCGGGCGTGTCCGATACGCAGGAAGCATGGGACAAGGAACGCGGTGCCATCGAGCAGGAAGTCGCGCAGGACCTCTCGAATCCCGGTTATAAGCTCTACGAAAAGCTGCGCGCCAAGATGTTCGTGGGCACGACTTACGAACACGATGCGCTGGGCACGCGGCCGTCCTTCGACAAGACAACCGCCGCGATGCTCAAGGAATTCCACGACAAATGGTACGCGCCGAACAATGCGATCCTGATCGTCGTCGGCGACCTCGACCCGAAAGCGGTTTTGGCGAAGGTCGAGGAACTGTTTGGCCTGCTCAAGGCGAAGAAGATTCCCGCCAGGCCCACGTTCGCATTCGGACGCGTGCGGGCGGAGTCTTTCCGTATCGATACCGACAGTCCCCACGAAACGCAGGTCGTCGCAGTGCGCTTGCCTGGGCTCGACAGCCGGGATTTTCCCGCGCTCGAGGTGTTGTCGGACGTGCTGGGGAGCCGCCGCTTCGATCTCTACGGGATGGTCGCGGACGGCAAGGCGTTGGCGGCGGACTTCTCGCTGGATCCGTTGCCCAGGGCCGGCCTCGGCTATGCCGAGGTCTCGTTTCCGGCAGGCGGCGATGCCCAGGCGATCGAACGGGAAATGCGCGCGATTCTGGCGAAGGTCGCCAAGGGCGGCGTGCCCGCCGAACTTGTGGAAGCTGCCAAGCTGCAGGAGCGGCTCAGCGCTGCGCAGCAGAAGGATTCCATCGACGAACTGGCCTCGGTCTGGTCCGACGCGGTGGTGCTCTATGGCCTGCGCTCTCCCGACGATGATCTCCGGCGGATCGAAAAGGTAACCGTGGCCGACGTCAACCGTGTGGCGCGGAAATACCTGCGGCTCGATCGCGCCACATCCGCCCTGCTCGTTCCGCGAGGATCGGGCAAGCCGGTCGCTTCCAGCGGCTTCGGTGGGCAGGAAACCATCGCGCTCGGCGAGGCAAAATCCGCGCAACTGCCGGATTGGGCAGCCGCCGCTCTCAGCCGTCTTGCCGTGCCGGCATCGACGCTGCATCCGACGGTTACGACGCTCGCAAACGGCATCACCCTGATCGTGCAGCCGGAGGACGTGAGCGACACCGTCGCGGTGTACGGTCATATCCGTAACCGGCCGCAGACCGAAACGCCGCCGGGCAAGGACGGCGTGGACCTGCTGCTCAATCCTCTGCTTAACTTCGGGACAGAGCACCTCGATCGTCTTGCCTTCCAGAAGGCGCTGGACGACATCGGCGCCAACGAACGCGCGGGAACGGATTTTTCGATCGAAATGCTGTCGCAGGACTTCGATCGCGGCGTCGAGCTCCTCGCCGATAACGAGCTGCGCCCCGCTTTGCCCGAGCAGGCATTGGCCCTGATCAAACCGCAGATCGCCCGCTCGGTCGCGGCGAGAAACGGAAGCCCCGGTTACTTGGCCCAGCATGCCCTGCGCCAGGCGCTGTTTCCCGCCGGCGATCCGAGCCTGCGCGATGCGACGGAGGAAAGTGTCGCCGCGCTGACGCTGGACGATTTGCGCTCCTACTATCGCGAGGTGTTTCGTCCCGACCTCACCAGCATCGTGGTCATCGGCAACATCACGCCCGAAAAAGCGCGCACCGTGGTCGAAAAATATTTTGGGACTTGGACGGCTGTCGGACCGAAGCCCAATACCGATCTGCCTTCGACACCGCCGAACAAGGCGGCGGCCTTAGCCGTACCCGACGCCAGCCGCGTCCAGGACGACGTCACCCTGG
This sequence comes from Alphaproteobacteria bacterium, assembly GCA_028871795.1. Classification (GTDB taxonomy): domain Bacteria; phylum Pseudomonadota; class Alphaproteobacteria; order Micropepsales; family Micropepsaceae; genus Rhizomicrobium. Next base: position 270,854 of record JAGWMG010000001.1, read on the forward strand.
CTTACAACCTCGACCTCGAGCGCTCCGATCCCGACTATTACACCCTGGCGCTCGGAAATGCGGTGCTTGGCGGCAGCTTCTACGCCACCAGATTGAGCAACGATCTCAGAAAGAATGCAGGCCTGGTTTATTCGGTCGGCGCCAATCTTGAGGTTGGCAGGGTTCGCGGCGTGTATTTCGTGAATTATGCCTGCGATCCCGAGAACGTCACCAAAGCGGCCCGCATTGTCGCACAGGAAATCAAGACCATGCAGACCGCGCCGGTGGGGGCCGACGAACTCTTGCGCGTCAAGGCGCTGCTGCTGCGCCAGATACCTCTGGGCGAGTCGAGCATGGATGCGATCGCCAACGGCTTTCTGGACAGACAGGAACTGGACCTGCCTCTGAACGAGCCGACCTTGGCCGCGGCGCGCTACATCGCGCTTGGCCCTGCCGACATCCAGGCGGCGTTTGCCAAATGGATGCGCCCCGACGATCTGGTGCGCGTCACACTGGGACCGTCGCCGCGGTAAAAATCGGATTCTGTCTCGTTCAATACTTCAGGAGCGTTTGCAACAAGGAGCGCAATCGCGGACTGGCGCCGACGGCAAAGCCGCCGGCCAGCGCCACAACCAGCGCCAGGAGCGGTTTGTCCGCGACGAATTTCTGTGCATCTTCGCCCAATATCCGCCCCAGTTCGGCACTGAAGGCAAAGGCGGCACCGCCGCGCTTTGCGCGCGCGCGCCGTGCCCGGCGGGCGAGAACGTTGCCAAGGACGCCGCCCAGGAAAATCACCAGCAGCGACAGGGCGAACACGAGTCCCGCGGCCGCCAAGGCGGCCAGGGGCGCCGACAGCAAGGTCAAAAGCGCGGAATAAAGCGCCAGACACAGGAACACGGCCGTCGCGCCGATGCCGACCGCGGCCACCAGCAGCGCCGCAGCCATGATCGCGATGCGCATGGGCAGATCTCTCATCCCCGGCCTTTCCCGGTTCGCCGAAAGGATGGTCTAGCGCCGTCCGCCGAACAGCAGAATCCCGATCAGCAGGCCAATGCCGAAGGCCGCGACGGTGGCCGTCACGGGTTCGTCATGGATCTTCTTCTTCACGCCATCGAAATGCTGTTTGGCGTCGGCCCAAGTGTCCTCGGCGGTTCCCTGGAATTTGGCGGCGGCTTCTTGTCCGCGCTGGCGCACGAGATCCGCCAACGTCTCGGCGATACGCGCGAAATCGGCCCGCAATTCGGTCATGTCGTCGCCCAGCTTTTTGACGTCATCGTTTGGCATGGCACGGATCCTGTCTGAGGAAGGTTAATTTTCTTATACGTTGTCCGGCGGCGGACAATAGTCAAGTCAAACCCGTCGGTGATCGCCGGCTGCAAGCAGCGGAACGCCGCAGGCGGACCACTGCGGCGCGGGTGTGAGGAGAACGGCGCAATGCATAGGTGAAAACACGCATTTGCCGGCGATTTTATCCGTGACCCCATGACCGTTTGGATATTATTTGACAATGCGCAATGCAGGATTCGCGCGTTTTTTTCAGAATGATTTTCAGAACCCACAGCAGGCAAGAGAAGGAACACTTCCATGCAGCATGCCGTGATTGTCGCCCACCCCAATCCGAGAAGTTTCGTGGCGTCTTTGGCCATCGCTTATGTCGAGGCGGCAGAGAGTCTCGGTCACAGGACAATCATGCGCGATCTCTATGGCATGTCGTTCGATCCTTGCCTGAAGGCTGACGAGATACCGACCTCCGCCGGCTTCGCGCCACGCGCCGATGTTGTCGGCGAGCGGGCAATCCTGCGTGACGTCGATGTCTTCGCGCTGTTCTATCCGTTCTGGCTGAATGCGCCGCCCGCCATGATGAAGGGCTATCTCGACCGCGTGTTCGGGATGGGCTTCGGTTATGCAAAGGGCAGCAACGGCAACGAGCCCCTGCTGCGCGGCCGGAGATTGATCAGCTTCACGACGTCCGGCGCGCCGAAGGAATGGGTGATGAGAACCGGCGCGTGGGAAGCCGTGCGAGCCCTGTTCGACGAGCATGTTGCCGCAGTATGCGGGCTGCAGCTCGTCGAGCATGTGCACTTCGGCGGAATTGTGCCCGGAATTCGCGGCGATGTCGTCGGCCGCCATCAGCAGGCGGTGCGGGATGTGGTGGCGAGACAATTCAACCCACATTGACGAGGTGGCAATGCGCGGGTTCGTGGGCTAGTACGGGCTGCTTCTTGCTGAGATGTGACGCATGTCAATTCGCAATCTCGACGCATTCTTCCACCCCACGAGCATCGCGTTGATCGGAGCCCGCAAGCAGGCGCATTCCGTCGGCTCGGTGATTGCATCGAATCTGCTGTCGGCCGGGTTCAACGGCCCCATCATGCCCGTCAATCCGAACCATCGCTCCGTCAACGGCGTCCTCACCTATCCGGATGTGAAGAGCCTGCCGGTGGTGCCCGATCTGGCGATTCTTTGCACGCCGCCGCAGACGGTTCCGGGGTTGATCGCCGAACTGGCGGAGCGCGGCACCAAAGCCGCGATTGTGGTAACGGCGGGCTTCGGCGAATCCGGCAGCGAAACCGGGCACAAGCTCGAGCGCGACATGCTGGCGGCGGCGCGCCCCTCGCTGCTGCGCATTGTCGGTCCCAACTGCCTCGGTATCCTGTCGACGCCCTCCGGCGTGAACGCGTCCTTCGCGCTAGGAGGGCCGCGCAAGGGCAAGATCGCCTTTGTGGCGCAGTCGGGCGCGATAGTGGCGACGGTGATGGATTGGGCTGCCTCGCGCCAACTCGGCTTCTCGCATTTGGTGTCGTTGGGCGACATGGCGGACGTCGATTTCGGTGACATGCTCGATTATCTGGCCAACGATCCCGATACCGATTCAATCCTTCTTTATATCGAAGCGATCACCAACGCGCGCAAATTCATGTCTGCGGCGCGTTCGGCGGCGCGCGTCAAGCCGGTGATCGCCATCAAGGCGGGCCGCAGCGACACCGCGGCCCGTGCGGCCGCTTCGCACACCGGCGCCCTTGCCGGTGTCGATGCCGTTTATGACGCGGCGTTCCAGCGTGCGGGTATTCTGCGGGCCTACGATCTTGACGAAGTCTTTGATGCGGTGGAAACCCTGTCGATGCGGCCGCGTGTGACGGGCGACCGTTTGGCGATCGTCACCAACGGCGGCGGCGTCGGCGTTCTCGCGGTCGATGCGCTGTCGGACTACAAAGGCACCCTTGCCGAACTGACGCCGAAGACCATTGCCGACCTGAACGCGGTCCTGCCGCCGACCTGGTCGCACGCCAATCCGATCGACATCATCGGCGATGCCGGCGGCGAACGCTACGCGGCGGCCTTGAATGCGATTGCCGAGGCTCCGGACATGGACGGAGTTCTCGTCCTCAATTGCCCGGTGGCGGTCGCGTCGGAGTTGGAGGCCGCACAGGCGACCATCGATGCGGTGAAGGTGAGCGAACGCGCCGTCCTGACCAGTTGGCTCGGGTCCGGCGAGGCGGTGGCGGCACGCCGGCTGTTTCAGGCTGCACGCATCCCGACCTATGAAACGCCGGAAAAGGCGGTCCGCGGCTTCATGCATCTGGCGCGATACGCGCGCGGACAGAACGTGCTGATGGAAGTGCCGCCGTCCGCCGCGGAAGACTTTTGCCCGGATGAGAAGGGCGCGCGCGCCCTCGTCGAGAAAGCGCTGGCGGAAGGACAGGTCTGGCTCGACGCGATTTGCGTCGCAGAGCTCTTCGACTGCTATGGCATCCCGAGGGTCCGTCTCGCCAAGGCGGTGACTCCCGCAGACGTGGCCAAGGCCGCGGCCGAATTCGGCAAGCCCGTAGTGGTCAAGATTCTGTCGCCCGACATCACGCACAAATCCGACGTCGGCGGCGTCGATCTGGACATCGAGGGGCCGGAAGCCGCCAAGGCCTCCGCCGAAGCGATGCTGGCGCGCGTCGCCAAGGCCGCACCCAAGGCGAGGATAGACGGCTTCCTCATCCAGGAAATGGTCCGCCGGCCGCGCGCCTATGAGTTGATCGTCGGCATGGCGGTGGACAACACCTTCGGGCCGTTCCTGCTGTTCGGCCACGGCGGCGTGGCGGTCGAGGTGATCGCTGACAAGGGGCTGGCTCTGGCGCCGCTCAACATGGCGCTGGCCCACGATATGATTTCGCGCACGCGGATTTACCGGCAGCTCAAGGGCTATCGCGACCGCGCCCCGGCGGCGATCGACGATATCGCCACCGTTCTGGTACGGGTATCGCAGCTCATCTCCGATTTTCCGGAAATCATCGACCTCGACATCAATCCGCTCCTGGCCGACGCCAACGGCGTGATCGCGGTCGATGCGCGCATCAAGCTTAAGAAGGCGGCAGCCGGCGCGCGCGACGGCCGTCTGGCAATTCGCCCATATCCGAAGGAGCTCGAACATCGCGAGACAGTTCCGGGGCTGGGAGAATTTTTCCTGCGCCCGGTCCGTCCGCAGGACGCGGCGGGCTTTACGCGCTTCTTCGCGCGGCTGTCGCCCGACGACGTCCGTCTGCGCTTCTTCTCCCCGTTGCGGAGCCTGCCTGCGAACCTGCTCGCCCGTCTGACCCAGATCGACTATGACCGCGACATGGCGTTCGTTCTCTTCGATGCGGAAGACGAACTCATGGGCGTTGCGCACTTTTCGTCGGATCCCGACAAGCAACGTGCGGAATATGCCGTGCTGGTGCGCAGCGATCTGAAGGGGCAAGGCATCGGGCGGATGCTCATGCAGCGCATCATCGCTTATGGCAAACGCGTCGGGGTCGGCGAGATCTTCGGCGACGTGCTGGAAGAGAACGCGATGATGATCTCGCTGTGCCGCGAGCTCGGTTTTGCCATGGCGCCTTTGGCAGGCTCCGCGGGTATCGTTAGGACAAGTTTGACGCTTTGAATCAGGACAACCGGACAAGGCCTTGCGGCGACCGCCCCGCGCAGGCGATGGCGGTTTTTGTACATCGTCCCGCTGCAAGGCTATCATCATGGCGACAGGCGCCGTTCGGCGGCCTGCCGACCGGAAGAAATGGCCTTATGCAACGGAAAGGTGCGGATTCAGACGGGAACCAAGAGTCCGTTTCGTCGCCCGGCGAAGCGGTGCGTCCTGCCGCTTGCGAACAGGGCTGCCGTTTCTTCATGGAGGAAGCCTGCGTCCGCAAATCCGAGATGGACAAGGTTGGCGTGTCCGTGAAGTTCGGCCGCAACGAGACGATCTATTCCAAGGGCGACGAGGCGCGTTATTCCTACAAGGTGATCGAAGGTGCCGTGCGGTTGTCGCGCATCTTCGCGGACGGCCGCCGCCAGATCGTCAATTTTTTTCTTCCAGACGAAACGTTCGGTATCGAACTCTCCGAGGAATACACCTCCACCGCGGAAGCGGTGGGCGACGTACTCGCATTGCGCTGTCCGCGGCTCTGCATCGCACAGTTGACGGAGGGCCATCCCGACATAGGCCAAAAGCGGCTGGCCATGCTGAGCAAGAGTCTTGCTGCGGCGGAACAGCATGTCGCCATGCTCGGCCATCAGAGCGCCAAGGAGCGCGTCGCGTCGTTTTTTCTGGCCCTGGAGATGCAGCGGCGCACCGAAATCGAGCGTACGCTCGATCTGCCGCTGAGCCGCCAGGATATTGCCGACTATCTGGGTTTGACGATCGAAACCACCTGCCGCGCGCTCAGCGAACTGAAGCGCCAGCGGATCATCGAGGCGCCCAGCCGCCGGCGGATCGTGATCCGCGACCTTGCGGGGCTGCAGGCGATTGCCGAAGGCGGCGCCTGAATTCTCCCCGTTAATTGACAACTCTCAATATTGACAAGTCTCAATGCGCCCGTCCGCACACTCGTTTTTCCTATGCGCACAGAACAAGAGCCGCTGCCGGAGGAGCCATGTCATTCGTCAAGATTCTCGTGCCTGTCGCCGGAGCGGGACGCGATCGCTTTGCGTTGGCCACCGCCGTTGCCGCTGCAAAGCCGTTCGGGGCCCATGTCGTGGCGCTGTTCGTTCACGCCGATCCGCGCGAGGTGGTGCCTTACGGCGAGCTTCCCTTGTCGCCGGACATTGTCCAGGATCTGATCGACACCGCCGCCGATCTGGAAAAAGCCGCCTCGAAAGCCGCGCGCAGCACGCTGGCGACGCTGGCGGCCGAAGCGGGCATCCGCATCGTCGGGGCTCCGCAAAAGACGGATGCGGTGACGGTGTCCTATGAGGAAGTGAACGGCCACCTTTCCAGGGCGCTCGATCGCGAGGCGCTGCTCTGCGATCTTGTGGTGTTTCCGCCTATCCGCGAGACCGACGATCCTGAGATCCAGGATGGTTTCGTCCGTGCACTGACCAAATTGGAGCGCCCGGTGCTGCTGTCGGCCGAGAAGCCGCCCGAGCGGATCGGCCGGAAAGTGGCGGTGGGCTGGGACGGTAGCGTGGCCTGCGCGCACGCCCTGATGTCGGCGCTGCCTTATCTGGAAAAAGCGGAAGCCATAGAAATCCTCACCGTCGAGGAGACACCGCATAACGGTCGCGGCGCGGAGAGCGTCGCGGCGTATCTGGCGCTGCATGGGCTGTCCTGCTCACAACGCCTGCTGGCGCGCGGCGAGCGCAGCGTGGCGGAGGTCCTGCTCGAAACCGCGGCGGACGACGGCTGCGATTTGCTGGTGGCGGGCGGCTACGGGCACAGCCGGCTGATGGAATCGATCTTCGGCGGCGTCACCGAGCACATCGTCTCGCACCCGAAGATTCCCGTCTTTATGATGCACTGAGCGGGGATATCCGCGCATCGATTCCCTCGTCCTTTACGGGGGAGGGGTGCGTCGTAGTGGTCGCGGTATACCCCTCCCCGAAATTTGTTCGCGAAAGACGCTCGCAAATTTCGACCCTCCCTCAAGGGGAGGGTGGAATTCTTTTGCGTCAATTCAAACCCTGCCTCGATCGCAGCGGTGAACAGAAAGCGGACGTCCTGCTCGGCATCGAAATGGCGAGGATGCGCCAGAAATTGCCGTTCTGCGATGCCGAAAACGCGAATGCTCGCGGCTCAAATCTCTTCGCGCCAGCGCATGCCGGTGAAGACGGTGATCAGAATGACGACCGCCCAACCTGCTACAGCCGGACCGGCATACGGCCACACAATCAGCCGCTCCCGAAAGATCAGAAACAGGACAACTGGAATGAGGATTTCGGCAACTACCAAGAAGGGGACGCGATATGCGCGCTTTGCTCGACGGAGTTGATCCTTGCGATCCATGAGCATACGCGCCGTCCCACGTCACTAATCCCGCAATGTTTTACTCCCCGCGGGACTACCCGTCACTGTGTCCGTCCCACCTTCGGGTAATGTCCAGTTCTGCCGCAGGCCTCCCCAAGGTCGCAGGGTAGTTTCCAGTCTGAGCACATCTTTCGCCGCACCCCTTGATTGGTCTGGCTTCGTTCCTACGTGTGCACACGGGCGAAGCCTTGCGCATCGAGGCTCCCGTTTTGTTGAGAACGATCTTGCTGCCCTGGTGCGCGTTGGTGCAAAAAGTTAGCAAGGTGTTTTTTGTTTATTATCATAGCTTTAGTGCAGGAATCCGGGATTTGAATTCAAAAAATGTTGTGAGAGGGGCCTCCCTCGAATTTTGAGGTTCAAATGGGCGGAGCGAACTGACCCGCCCCTCGCATTCTTCTTGCGCAACATGGGTTCTGCCCCTACTTCGATCAGGCCGAAAAACCGGGCAGAGCGTGAAAGCGAATGTGAAGGACGATCAGGCCAGCCGGGAGATCATTCGTCTCCTCGGGCGCCTGCTTGGCAATGTCATCCGCGAGCAATACGGGCAGGACGCGCCGAGCCTGAAGCGCGGCCAGGCGGACCTCGACTTGGTCGAAGAGATACGCCTGCAATCCATCGGCGAACATCGCCACGGCAAGGCGGAATTGCCGCTCGACCGCCGGCTGAGCCAGCTCAAGCCGCCGCAGGTGGCACTCCTCATTCGTGCCTTTTCCGTCTTTTCCCAGCTCGCCAACATCGCCGACGACCATCTCGTCCATATCCAGGCGGGGCCTGGTCCGTTGCAACAGTTGGAATCGCATGCCCACGTCAACGCCCGGAGGGTGCGCGCCTATCTGTCGAACGCGCTGCTTTCGCCCGTCATCACCGCACATCCGACCGAGGTTCGCCGCAAGAGCATCCTGGATCGCGAAACCGACATCGGTGCGCTTCTGATGTTGCGCGAGCGGGCGAACCCGCAGACTGGCGAGCTTCCCGAAATCGAGGCTCAGCTCAAGCGCGAGGTCAAGATCTTGTGGCAAACGCGCATGCTGCGCCCGGTCCGAATCCACGTCACCGACGAGATCGAGAACGCCGTTTCCGTCTTCGCGCGCACCTTCCTTTCCGAGCTGCCGACGGTCAAGCGCCGGCTGGTGCGTCTGTTCGGTTTCAACGGCGAGGTCCTGCCGTTTCTGAAACCGGGCTCGTGGGTGGGTGGCGACCGCGACGGCAATCCCTACGTCTCCGCGCAGACGCTGGAATATGCCATCCGCCGCCAGTCGGAAACTGTCCTCGATTATTACCTCGAACAAGTGAATTCGCTGGGCACCGAACTTTCGATTTGCGACGACTACGTGTCGACCAGCGCGGAATTGAAGGCGCTCGCCGCAAGCCCGGAACACACCTCCCTTCAGCAGATGGACGAACCCTATCGACGCGCGCTCACCACCTGCTATGCGCGGCTGGCCGCCACGCGCAAGACGCTGATCGGCCGGGCGACCCAGCACCCGGCGCGCTGGGAAGCCGAGCCCTATGCCGCCGCCGAGGCGTTCGCCGCCGACCTTGCAGTCATCGCGGATTCGCTGCGCGCGAACGGCGACGGCGACCTGGCCGACGGACGGTTGATCGATCTGCACGAGGCGGTGGGCGCCTTCGGCTTTCACCTCGCGGTCATGGATCTGCGCCAGAATTCGGACGCTCACGAACGCGCACTCGACGAGCTGTTCCGCGACGCCGGCGTCGTTGCGTCGTACTGCGGCCTCAAGGAACCAAAGCGCATTTCGCTGCTGCTCAAGGAATTGGCCACGCCGCGGCTGCTGCGCTCGCCTTATCGGCGCTATTCTGAGGAGACCCAGCGCGAGCTCGAAATCGCCGACAAGGCGCATTCCCTCAAGCGGCGCTTCGGGGACTGTTGCATTACGAACTACGTGATCTCGAAGACTCAAAGCGTCTCCGATCTGCTGGAAACCGCCTTGCTGATGAAAGAGGCGGGGCTTCTTGTGCCGGGCAAGAAACCCAGCGCTTCCCTGCGCATCGTTCCGCTGTTCGAAACCATCGACGATCTGTGCACCTGCGCCGAGGTGATGGGCGCTTATTTCGACCTGCCGGCGGTACGCGCCATGCTTGATGCCCGGGGCGGCGTCCAGGAGGTGATGATCGGCTATTCCGACAGCAACAAGGACGGCGGCTATCTCACCTCCAATTGGGAAATCCGTTCCGCCATCGCACAGCTGACGGTGCTCGGCCGCGAGCGTGGGATCAAGATGCGCTTTTTCCACGGCCGCGGCGGCGCGGTGGGGCGCGGCGGCGGCTCGAGTTCCGATGCCATTCGCGCGCTTCCGGCGGACGCTTCGGCCATCGGCATCCGCATCACGGAGCAGGGCGAGGTCGTGGCCAGCAAATACGGCGATCCGGAAATCGGCCGTTCCAGCCTGGAAACCATCATCGTCGCGGCCTTGCTGTCCCAGCTCAACCACGAGAAGGACGCCGCCGACGGCGAAGCCGGCGAACATCTGGCCCGGTTGAGCGCTTCCGCCTATCGCGCGTATCGCGGTCTCGTTTATGAGACCGAGGGTTTCGACCGCTATTTCCACGAGTCGACGCCGTTGCCGGAAATCTCGAATTTGAAGATCGGCAGCCGTCCGGCGTCGCGCAACAAGTCGGGGCGCATCGAGGACTTGCGCGCCATTCCATGGGTATTTTCCTGGTCGCAAGCGCGCGTCATGCTGCCGGGTTGGTTCGGCTTCGGTTCGGCCGTGCGCGAGGTGGGGACAACGCCTCTGCGTCCGCTCTGGCGGAGTTCTCCTTTTTTTCGCACCACGGTGTCTAATATGGAAATGGTTCTCGCAAAATCGAGTCTTTCCATCGCGCGGCGCTATTCCGAACTTGTCGAGAACAAGACGCTCGCGGAAAAGGTGTTTACACGCATCGAAAGCGAATGGCATGCCACTGTAGAGGCGGTTCTGGCGATCACGGGTCAATCGGCGCTGCTTGAACGCCACCCCAGGCTGATGAACTCCATCCACCTCAGGCTTCCCTATATCGATGCGCTGAACCACTTGCAGGTCGATCTGCTTCGCCGCCGCCGGGCTGGAGACGACAGCGAGGAGACGCGCCGCGCCATTCACATGTCGATCAACGGCGTGTCCGCCGGCCTGCGCAACAGCGGTTAAGCGTCGTGCGCAACTTGCCGGCTGAAAATGCCTAGGGAACTCTCCCCGCGCGAGGGGAAGGGCGCAACTCTTCCGGGAAGCAGTCGATTTTCAGCGCGCTGGTGCGTCCTCGACGTCGAACAAATGCGCCGTTTTTCCTTCGGCGAGTTGTTTGGCGAGGTTGAGTATGGCGCGCCTGTGCTTGGGGGATTGGATGGCCGCATAGGCCTCCAGCAGTTCCGCGGCGCCCGGTTCGTTCAAACGGGCGACGTGGCGCGAGAAAGGCGAGGACGCCTTCGACTTGTCGAGATCACCCACGATGTCCATCACACCGCAGTGTAGCGCCTGGGCGATTTCGACGAGCCGCGAAAAGCTCACGCGGTTCGTTCCGTGCTCGTACTTCTGCACCTGCTGGAAGGTGATGCCGATCTGGCGGGCAAGCTGTTCTTGTGAAAGGCCAAGCTCCCGCCGCCGCAGCCGAATTCGAGAGCCCAGCGCGACGTCGAGTGGATGCGGAGAATTATCCTCCGTGAAAGCGCTCATGCCTTGTCCTTTGTGTTTCATGAATCAGAGCATCCCCCGGCATTCTTGTCCATTGGCAATTGACCGCGAAACTCATCTACAAGTTGAAAGTCAATGCACGGACACGCGCCGTATTCCAGCTGCTTTCGTCAGCCTGGTTAATCGATGTTTGTCCTCGGCCGACTCGGCATTCCCCGAACGCCGTTCGTCAGTACACATTACACTGAAGGCACAGCGGCAACTGACCGGCGGTTAACGATGCCCTGTGCCGGGCTGGGACTCCGTCGCGCATCATCCGCTCTCGAACACGCGCGTACGGGCGTTTTGCTGTTGCGATCTGGCACGTTTCATTGCCGTTCGGCTGGCTTGTCTGATGCAGACCCGGTCTGGGAAGTCCTGCCCGAGACTGCGCGTGAGCATTCACCAAGATCTCCAAGAAATGACGGCCGGCGAGCGGACAGTCCGACTCTTGCCGTCAGGACCGTGGACGTTCGGCAAGGCCCGTTTCGTTGCGGCAAACAGCAATGAAGGCTGGGCCCATAAACCATCCAAGCGTCTGCTCGACCTCGCCATCGCCGTTCCCGCGGTCGTTTTCCTGGCGCCGCTATTGGCGGTTGTCGCTCTGCTGATTCGCTTGGATACTCCCGGCCCGGTGCTCTTTCGCCAGAAGCGGCTGGGCTATTGCGGGCATCCGTTCAAAATCTTCAAGTTTCGCACGATGGTCGTCCAGGAAGACGGCGAGACCATCACACAAGCGCGGCCGGACGACAGGCGTACAACGCGGGTCGGACGCTGGCTCAGGGCCTTCAGCGTGGACGAGTTGCCGCAGCTCATCAATGTCGTGATCGGGGACATGTCACTCGTAGGCCCGCGCCCGCATGCCACGGCACACGATCTGTTTTATGCGCGCCTGATTCCCGGTTACCAGCTTCGCCAGGAGATCAAACCGGGTATGACCGGTTGGGCGCAGATCCATGGCCTGCGCGGGGCCACGCCGACGGTCGACCTCATGGCGCGCCGCGTCGACTTCGACGTCTGGTACGCAAACCACGCCAGCCTCCGCCTCGACGCGCAAATCCTCCTACGCACGCCGTTGGAGGTTCTTCGCCGCAGGAACGCCTGCTGATGCCTGCGCAAGCACACACGATAAGTTTCGCGCCGGCGATCGAGCGCCGCTCCGGACCGCGTCTCTATGATCGCGTCGTAGTCGGCGGCCTGCGCACGGCTTGCGTGTCGCGCCGTCAGCTGGGCACGTTGATGGTCGGCGATTGTCTGGCCGCGCGCAACGGAAGACGGGCGCCAAAGCTGGTCTTCGCGTCGAACGGCCACAGTGTCGCGCTGGCGGCGCTGGATTCCGGTTTCCGCCGTCAGCTGGACCAGGCCGACCTGATCCATGCGGACGGAGCGCCCATTGTCTTCGCCTCCAGACTGCTGACCAGGACACCGGTGCCCGAGCGCAGCGCGACGACGGATTTCATTTTCGACGCCGCCGGCGTAGCCGGACAACATGCGTTGAAATTCTTTCTCCTCGGTTCGACCGAGGAGGTGAATGCGCGCTGTGCCGAGAACCTGCGCAAGTCCCACCCGCGCGTCGAGATCGCCGGCCGGCGAAACGGTTATTTCTCCGCTGACGAGGAAGGGCGCATCTGCGAGGAGGTCAATCGTTCGGGCGCTGACATTCTCTGGGTCGGACTGGGAGTCCCGCTGGAATACGAATTTTGCCTCCGCAACAAGAGCAGGCTCAAGGTCGGCTGGATCGTGACCTGCGGCGGTTGTTTCAATTTTGCGGCCGGCGATTACGTTCGTGCACCGCGATGGATGCAGAAGATAGGGCTCGAATGGCTGCATCGGCTGTGGTGCGATCCCAAACGGCTGTTGTGGCGCTACTTGGTGACGAATCCCGTCGCCGTGGCGATGCTGCTGCTGAATACCACCAGCGCCAGACCTGCGTGGAGGTAGCCATGCTCGTCGGCGGGCAGCGCGTACTGCCTTCTTTCTTCCGGGGCGGCGATTGGATTCGCACACTGGCGCTGCCCTCCGCTGTCACCCGGTATGGCTTGTCGGTCACGGGGCCGGTGGCTGTCTCCGCCGCGCATTTCATCGCGTCGCTGATCTTCCTGCGGCTGCTGCAGCCCTACGAGTTCGGGCAATTTTCGTTCCTGTTGATCGTCGTGCCCTTTTGCCTGGGTGCGGCGGGCGCCCTGCTGGGCGCGCCCGCTGCGTTGACCCGCGGCAAGGATGAGGTCACGGCGCGCGCGGAGATTTCCACTTTGCAGAAATCGAGTCTGGCGGTTGCGGGCGCTGCCGGAATCGTCGTGACCGCGCTGATGTATTCCACCCACGCCGACACGGCGGAAGCGCTGCTGTTCGGCCTTTACGGTGTGGGCGCGACCCTGCGCGCCTTTGCCCGCAGCCTTTCCAATGTCCACGCGCGCCTCTTGCGGGTTGCGGGTTCGGACCTTGTTTATGCGGTGCTGGTGGTCGCGAGCCTGTCGGGTCTCGTCGCCTTTGGCCGCTTGACCATGTTGAATGCCGCCGTCGTCCTCGTCGTCGCGACGGCGGCGGGCTGTCTGCCGTTCGGGTGGCGGCATTGGCGCGACCTGATCCGTTCCACGGGAATGCAGCCGTTCGGCCGTTATCTGCCGATGTGGCGGGATGTGACGCGCTGGTCGCTGCTGGGCGTCGTCCTGACCGAGTTGACGGCGAACGCCCACGCCTATTTCGTCACGTTCATTTCCGGTCCCAAGGCATTCGGGTTGCTGGCGCTTGGCGCTCTCTTCATGCGGCCCGCCTCGCTTGTGCTGTCGGCGCTGCCGGACATCGACCAGCCGCTGATCACGCGCCGTATCGCGCAGGGCGATCTGGGCGGCGCATTGCGGGTGGTTAAGGAATTCAGAACGGCAGGAGGCGCAGTCTTGGCCGTCACCATCCTGCTGTCGGCCGCTCTCGTGACCTGGTATCCGCATCTCTTCCTGAGCAAGGGTTATGGCGAGACCGATGTCCTAATCGTGCTCGCCTTGTGGATCGCCATCACGGCGGTCAGGGTTGTGCGCACGCCGGAAGCGGTGTTCCTGCAGGCGGTCGGCGACTATTCGGCATTGGCGCGCGTCGCTGCGTGGTCCAGCGCGACGTCGCTTGTCGTGACCTTTGGATTGTTGTGCATGGCGGGTCCGGTGGCGTCCCTCGGAGGCGTGCTGGCGGGCGAGATCGCGATCGTACTGGCGCTGTTCCCGCTGACACGCGCTTGGAGGCGTCGCCATGCTTGAGGTCGTCGTCGCCATTCCGACGTTTCGCCGTCCGCGCAGCTTGGCGCGCCTCCTTGAGGCGATCGAGCGGATCGAGACGGAGGCGCATATCGTCGTGGTGGTCGCCGACAACGACGCCGAGTGCCACGAAGGCCATGATCTTTGTCTGGAACGGCGCACACAAGGTTATCGCTGGCCGCTCGATCCTGTGATCGCGCCCGAACGCGGCATCGCACAAGCGCGCAACGTGCTGGTCGCGCGCGCCCTGTCCCATCGTAACGCGGACTTCGTGGCGATGCTCGACGACGACGAATGGCCTTCGCCGCAGTGGCTCGACGAATTTCTGCGCGTACAGCGCCAAACGGGTGGCGATGCGCTGCAGGGCTCCATCCTGTTCGACGTCGCGTCGGGCGCCCGGTCGTGGGCTGCCGGCTTTGATGGCGTGAGTTCGATCCGCCGGCCCACCGCGCCGGTGGCCATGCTTGAGGGCGCGGGCAATCTGCTTTTGACGCGCGCCTGCCTGGAGAGCCTGGAGGCGCCCTGGTTCGATCCGGCATTCGGGCTGACGGGCGGCGAGGATCGCGATTTCTTCGAACGGCTGGCCAAGGCGGGAAAGCGCTTCGCCTGGGCCGACGAGGCGACCGCCTACACGGTGGTGCCGGCCGCGCGAACCAGCCTCAAATGGACGCTGGCGCGCGCCTATCGGATCGGCAATTGCGACATGCGCATTTTTCTCAAGCACCGTCCGGGACGCTTCGCCCGCGCAAAGGAATACGCAAAGATCGTCCTGGCGCTCTTGTTGTCGCCGGTCTTGTTGGTCATCCTTGCGGCGGTTCCGAATCGTGCCGCCGATGCGCTGCGCCGGTTTTCCCGGAACCTGGGAAAGGTCGCGGCGCTGCTGGGCCGGCATTATAACGAGTATGCCGTAACGCATGGCGAATGAAGGTCTGGCCGTTGATGTGAACCGCGTGCAGCAGGCGTCGTGGATCGACGAAGCTGTCCTCTTGGCCTTCCTGCTTCTGGCGTTCGTTGGTCTCTCGCCCTTCGCCGTTCACGCGCCGGCGGTCACCGCGTTCGGAGAGGTCGGCACCACCGGAGCGGGGGATATGGCACGGCAATTGTGCTACCTCGCCGTATTTGTCGCCATTGTCATCGGCGCGCTCAGAACTCTCAGGATGGAGGCGCTTTCGCTGGTGCCGCTTCTGCTGGCGCTGCTGCTGACTTGGTGTTTGTTGAGCGCGGCATGGTCCGGCGAACCGGGCGTGACGCTGCGCCGCGCGGGACTTGCGGTCGTCCTGGTGATCTCCGCGATGCTGAGCGTGGAAACCGTGGGCGCCGGGCGCGCGCTCGTCTTGTGGCGCTGGGTTCTCGCGGGCGTCCTGATCGTAAATATCGCCTCCATACATTTCATTCCTCAGGCCGTGCACCTTCCGGGCGACGCCGACCCGAACCTGCTGGGCGATTGGCGGGGGCTTTACGGCCACAAGAATATCGCTGGCTCCGTTGGCGCGATGACGGCCATCGTGTTCCTGTTCTCGCCGCGCCCTTCTCCCGGCGTGTTTCGCACCTTGCTGGACGCGGCGATCACCGCCGCGGCGGTCGGCTTCACGGTGATGACTCGTTCGAAGTCCTCGCTTGGTCTGTTGGCGGTCGCGCTTCTTGCCGGCGCCGTCTATCGCATCGCCTGGAAAAGGAACTTGGACCGCACGATCGTCGTCGTGGGCGGCGCTCTGCTGGCGACCATCGTCTTGGTCTTCGTGCTTGCCGATCAATCGATAATCGCGCGTTTTTTCGAGGATCCGCAGGAGTTCACGGGTCGCACCGAGATATGGGCCGCCGAGATCGCCTACATCCGCGATCACGCCCTGCTGGGCGCCGGCTTCGGCACCTTCTCCGACACCGGCGGCTTGTCGCCGCTGCACAATTACGTCGGCAGCTCGTGGGTCGGCGAGGCGAGCCACGGTCACAACGGGTATCTTCAACTGCTCGTGACCATCGGCGCGATAGGATTTCTTCTTGCTCTTGCCGGGCTCGTCGCGGCGCCTGCACTGGCGTTGTGGAGGCGCGGCGGCGACATCGAGATGAAGTCGCTGCTGGTCGCCTTGTTTGCATTTCTGCTGTTGCACAATCTCATGGAAACCGACTTTCTCGAGGGCGACGGCGTGACCTGGGTCGGCTATCTGCTGATGCTCGCCATGCTCGGCAATCTCGGTCGCCGCGGACTTGCCTGATGACGCCGTTCTTTTCGGTGGTGATCCCCGTTTACAACCGCACGGTGCCGCTGCGCCAGGCCCTGCGGTCGGTCTTGGCGCAGACGGAGCAGGACTTCGAGATCGTTGTCGTCGACGACGGTTCCAACGACGATCCACGGCGCGTGGTCGAAGAGGTTTCCGATCCGCGCATCGTTTTCATCCGCCAGGAAAATCGCGGCGGCGGTGCGGCGCGCAACACCGGCATCGGCAAGGCGCGCGGACGTTATATCGCGTTCCTGGACTCCGACGACCGTTTTTTGCCCTACCATCTCGTAACCATGCGCAGGCTCTTGGAACACACCACCCGGACGGCAGGCTATGCGCGGATCGTCGTCGACCGCGGCGAGGGCCGCCTGTTCCTCAAGCCGCCGCGCGCGATCGGCGAGGGCGAGGACATGGCGACATATCTTCTGTGCGACCGCGGATTCATCCCCACCAGCACCGTCGTGGTGGAACGGAACGCAGCCGAGGCGATCCGTTATCACGAGAATCTGCCCGCCGCCGAGGATACGGATTTTGCCATTCGCCTGGCGCTTGCCGGCATCCGTTTCGTGATGGCCGAGGAGCCCGGCGCGCATTGTAACGACGTCAGCGACCCCAGCCGCTTATCGGCGGGCCGCAAGGGCGCGACGATGCGCCAATGGATCGAGGAACTTCGGCCGCGCATTCCGCAGAAAGCCTATTACGGTTGCCTCGGCTGGGCCTACGCGAAACATGTGGCGACGAGCGACCGCTTCGCCGCGCTGAAGCTCTTCATGGCGGCGCTGATACGCGGCTGCTATCGCCCGCCGCTGGCCGGGATCGTCTTCCTGCAGATTTTTCTTTCCGATCGGATGTATCGGAAAATGGCCGATGCCGCGATTGCGCGTCTGGGCGCGGGCTTGCGACGAGGACCGGGTTCTTAGCGTTCCGTTTTGAAACAAGTCCCGGCGCCGACGGGACGACCGGCGCATTTATGGAAGGTTGACCCTCGTCCCTTATGCTGCCGCAACATGACGCAGAAAATTCTTCTGGCGACAACCGTCAAATGGCCGTCGGCCGCTTACCTTGCCGGCGCCTTCGCCGCGTTTGGCTGCTTTGTCGAAGCGGTATTCCCGCGTGGTCATGTGCTGGGCGTGAGCCGGCATCTCGGCCGCGCACATATCTATCATCCGTTACGGCCGCATTCCTCGTTTGTGGCGGCCATTACCGCCTCGAGCCCGGATCTGGTCATTCCTTGCGACGACCGCGCCGTATTGCGCCTCTTGTCGATTCAGGCAGCGGCGCCGGAGCTTTCGGCGCTGCTGGCCGAATCGTTGGGCAAGATCGAGTCCTATCCGCTGATGATGGCGCGCGGCCGCGCCAGCGCCATTGCGCAAGCCGAAGGGATTTCCACGCCGCTGACCGCGACGGCGGCGGACGAAAGCGAACTCGCGCGCGCTTTGGAGTTCGTGGGGTTGCCGGCGGTGTTGAAGGCGGATGGCAGTTGGGGCGGCGACGGCGTCGCCGTCGCACGGACGCAGGAAGAAGCGGGCCGGATTTTTCACAGACTTGCGGGTCCCCCGTCCAGGCCTCGAAGCCTTGCGCGCGCGGTCCTGCGCCAGGACCTGCATTTTCTGCATGAAGCGCTCGCTCCAAAGGCGGCGGCGGTCGAGGTGCAGCAGTTCATCGCGGGCGGGCCCGCGACCAGCGCCTTTGTCTGCCGCGACGGGAAAGTGCTCGCGTCAATTCACATGGACGTCGTGGAGTCACGGGGGCCGACGGGACCCGCTTCTCTGATCCGGCAGACGGATTGCAGCCGGATGGACGAGGCGGTCCGCCGGATTGCTCGCCGGTTCGCGCTCAACGGCCTGCATGGGCTGGATTTCGTCCGCGACCAACGCGGCGTCCCGCATCTCATCGAAATCAATCCCCGCGCCACTCAGATCTGCCATCTGGCCTTGGGGGCAGGCCACGATCTTCCGTCGGCGCTTCTCGGCCTGCCGCCGCGGCCGATTACCGTCGACAAGCCTCTGATTGCACTCTTCCCGCAGGCGTGGTTACAGGGACGCCTCGCGCCGGACGCTCGAGCCGCTTATCTGGATGTGCCTTGGAATGATCCCGCAGTTCTCGCCGCCCTTGCCGCGGCGACGCCAGACGAGCCTGCCCGGGCGCTCCAATTCTTAACTGGCGGACTTGCGCCGAACCGCACAAGGCCAAGCGGGCTGCGGCTTTAGGACGATCGGGAGCGCCCAGAGCGTTAACCATTCGTCAGCCCAATCGGGAGAGACTCAGGTTAAAGGCGCCGAAGGGAGGCTTGCAGCCGACTGGAAGCTCGAGACAACACGGTCCATGGCCATCGACATATCCGCCTCAGCTTTTGCTCCTCCGGCGCCTGCCACAGCATCCTTTGGCGTCGGCGATTTCCTGCGCGTGCTGGACGAGCGCCGCAGTTTGATCCGCAACATCACGCTGGGGGTCGCTGCCCTGACCTTGGCAGTGCTGCTGTACCTGCCGACGCTGTATTCGTCGTCTGCCGTCATCATGCTCGACCAGCGCAAGAACAACGTGGCCGACTTGTCTTCGGTGCTGTCCGCCCTGCCGACCGATCCGTCATCGGTGCAGAATCAAATTCAGGTCTTGTCATCGCGCGATCTGGCGCAACGCGTCATTGGCAAACTCAAGCTTTACGACGACCCGGAATTCAATCCGGCTTTGAACAGGAACGGCGCGCCGGGCATCCGCGATTTTGTCCGCTGGTTGAATCCGGCAAGCCCGCCACCCCGGAGCGCAAGCGCCGATCTCGAACGCGACGAAATCGTCGACACGTTCCTCAACCGTCTCGACGTGAGCGCGCTGGGCCTGTCGACGTCGATCACCGTGACATTTGCTTCGCGCGATCCCGAGAAGGCCGCCTTGATCGCCAATACGCTTGCGGACGCCTACACCGAGGACCAGATCGACATCAAAGTCGCAGCCGCGCGCAAGGCGACGCAATGGTTGACCGACCGCATGGGTCAGCTGGCGCAACAAGTCCAGGCCGGGGAAAGCGCGGTTGCGCAATACAAGGCGGCGCACGATCTCGTGGAGTCGGCACAAGGCAATTCGCTGGTCGACCAGCAGCTTGTCGCGATTAATGCCCAGCTGATCGAGGCGCAATCGGACCTGGCGGAAAAAAAGGCGACATACGACCACGTCCAGGCGCTGCTGCGCTCGGGAAACGCTGCGGATATTTCCCAGGTCGTTTCCTCGGCCCTGATCGTGCAGTTACGAACGCAGGAAGCCGACCTTATTCGTCAGGAAGCCGATCTTTCGACGCGTTACGGCCGCAACCATCCCAAGATGCTCGCGATCCAGACACAAAAGCGGGACCTGGAAAGCAAGGTCACGCAGGAGGCGGCGCGTATCGCCGGCTCGATCGCCAACGATCTGGCGGTCGCTCATGCGCACGTCGATTCGATCGCGGCGAGCCTTGCCCGCGTGGAAAAGCACGCCGCGAGCGACGATATTGCGCGCGTCAAGCTGAACGCGCTCGAAGCCAATCTGGCCTCCACGCGCGCCATGTACGAATCGTTTGTCACGCGCCTTCGCGCCACGCAGGACCAGGACGATCTGCAGAATCCGGAAGCGCGGATCATTTCCAGGGCTCCCATACCGACCGCGCCGTCCTCGCCGAAGCGTCTCTTGTTCTTCGCTGCATCACTGCCGGCTGGTCTGATGTTGGGGCTCTTGGCGGCGCTGCTGGCGGAGCGGTTTCAGGCGCCTCTGCCGCGGCAGGGACGTTTCTTCGAACGGCTGGCGCCCGCCCAGGCAAGGCCGTTTCCCGCGCTTTTGGGCGAACTTCCGGCTACTTCGGACTTCCGCGCCGCCGATTTTGTCGTCGACAACCCTGGGGCTCGCTACAGCCAGGCCTTGTCGTTTCTTTTGGACCGCATCGCTCGGCGGCCGGGTTGGATCGTCAGTTTGACCGCGCCCGGCTCGGATGCGGGAAAGTCGGTGATCGCGCTTTCCCTGGCGCGCGTGGCCGCAAGCCGAGGCCTGCGTACGGTCCTGCTGGACGGCAATTTTAACCAGCCCGTGATTGCCCGCGCCGCAGGTTTTGGCACCGCTCCCGACGGTATCGCGGAACTGCTGGGCGGATCGCTGCCGTTGTCGCGCGTCCTCTCAAGGGACCCAAGATCGGGCGCATTCCTGTTGTCGGCGGCACGTCCGGCGGCTGTGGCGCAACAGCTGTGGACGTCGCCCAAGATGGCGGAACTGCTGAGCTATTTTCGCCGGAATTGCGATCTTGTGATTGTGGACGGCGCGCCCGCAATGGCCGATATGCCCTTCCTGGGGCGGCTCTGCGACCAGGTTGTCCTCGTCGCACAGGCGCGTGCGTCTCAAGCGGTTCTGGAGCATGCCCTGCATGCGCTTCATGCCTTCGGGGTGGCTCAACCTGGACTCGTTATCACCCGATAGAACGCTGGGCCCGCTTGACATTTTGCCCCGGGGGCGGTTCATACGCCGCGCGTTCAGGGTAACCATCTTGCAGAAATTCGGATTGAGTTTTCCGCGATAAATGAGATATGCGGAACACAGGATCGTGCCTTCCTCGGACGCAGCCAATTTTCACCAGCGGTAGCAAAGCGAACCCCACATGAGCGAAACGCCTTCCGTGAGCCCAACACATTCCGCGCCGGCGCGTATGGCGACTGCCATCGGCGGTCTGCCTCCCGCGTTGACACGCATCGCGGTCTTCCTCGCCGTCTTCGTCATCGGCGGGGTCGGCGGCTGGATCGGCCGCGGTGTTCTGGCCGGGCCCGCCGACGTGCCGACCATGAACGTCTTTCAGGATTGGCGGCTGTTTTGCCCCGCGAGCAAGGACAAGGACTCGTCCTGTGAGATGAGCCAGGATGTGATCAATCAGCAGGCCGGCATGCGCGTGGCGCGGCTGGTCATGGCCAGGGACAAGGACAAGAGCATGGTGTTGGCCATCACCGTGCCGTTGCAGGTTCTCCTGGAACCGGGCATGGGGCTTAAGATCGGCGACGATCAGGTGCGCGTGTATCAGTACAAGACTTGCACGGAAGCCGGCTGCCTTTCGATCATCCCGGTGAACGATCAACTCGAGGCGGCTCTTTCGAAGTCGCAGAGTGGCGGCGTCGACGTCGCCCAGCCTAATGGAAAAGCCGTGGAACTGCCGTTCTCGATGAAGGGCTATGTCGAGTCCTACAAAGCGTTCTTGAGCAACGAATCCAAACGCAAGTCCTGGTGGCGGAGATTATGGTCATGAAGTCGGTTCGTATTCGATTTGCCGGTCTCTGTGCCGGCGTTGCGGCGCTTTCGCTTCTCACGGGCGCGGCGTCGGCGAAGGCCGCCGCTCCGGCGAAGACCGCCCCGCCGGTGTCCGCCGATGCCGGCAAGCCCGCCCAGCCGACCGAATCCAAGGACTTCGGCGATTGGACCGTACGCTGCTATCCGGCTTCTACGGGAACGCCTTGCGAGATGATCGAACTGCTGGTGAACAAGAAATCCGGCAGGCGCGTCCTTGGCGTGCTGATTGTCTATAATCCGTCGAACAATCAAAACGTGATGCAGGTCGCGATGCCGCTGGGCGTGATGCTGCAGAACGGCGCCGTGCTGAACGCCGACACCTACACGTCCGGCGTCCTGCACTATCGCCTTTGCGACATGCAGGGTTGCTATGCTCTCACGGCATTGGACGATGGCGCGATCAAGGCGCTTGGACGTGCGACCAAGGCGCAAATGAATATCGTGTCCGCGGACGGCAAGAAGTTCGACATCGGCTTTTCGTTGAACGGATTCACCGCGGCCCATAGCGCGCTGATGGACATGACGCGCAAAGCGCCGCCCCCGGCGGCGCCTTCCGCACCACCGGGTCAGTAAGCTTCCCGGCGGACTTCACCACGCCAGACGGCTCGCCGGGAGCTTGGCGTTCCGTATCTGTTCCGTAGTTTTGGAATGAGCAGTCGGCCGACACCCACGGCGCATCGGACGCACGCGACTCGGTTTCGCGACAATTCGGACAAATTTCCCGAAAACCGCTCTGCTATCTCCATATATGTCTAGAATTCCCTGCCGTGTCGGAAGATTCGTAGGGGAACTGCGCAGCCGTCGCGCACGGTCGCGAGCCAGCATCGGAATATCGCATGAGAAGCCAAGGCGACGAGACGAACCGCTTTCAAGCCGCGGCCGAAGACGCCCGCCGCAATTTTGAAGAGGCGCGGCATCGTTTCGAGGAGACTGGAGCTCGCATCGAGCCTTATCTGAGGAAGGCCGAAGGAGTTCTGAGCGGAGTCAGGGGTTGGTGTTCGAACCATCTGCCGGGCGGGGAACGCACGATGTGGGTTGCGCTTGGGCTTATCCTGCTCGTGGTCTTCGTATGGGCGATACTCCCGGGCAATGGCGGTGGCAATCAGGGAGGCTTCGGCACGGGCGGCCCGCAGCCTGTCGGCGTCGCCGTTGCCGCCAAGGGCGACATCGAAATCACGCTCGACGCGCTTGGTACCGTCACGCCGATCGCGACCGTCACCGTCAGGCCGCAGGTGAGCGGCCAGCTTGTGCGCGTCGATTTTCTGGAAGGTCATGTCGTGAAGGCCGGCGATCTTCTTGCCGAAATTGATCCGCGCACCTTTCGAGCGGCACTCGATCAGGCCAAGGGCCAATTGGCGCGCGATCAAGCCGCGCTCGTCAATGCGCGTCTCGATCAGAAACGGCAGCAGGCGCTGTTCGCGGCAAGCGCGACGTCGCAGCAGGCGCTCGACACGCAGGAGGCCCAGGTCAAGCAGGACGAGGGCGTCGTCAGCGCCGATCGGGCCAGCGTCGAATCCGCTGCGGTCAATCTCGGCTATACGCGCATCGTATCCCCAGTGGCGGGGCTCGCAGGCCTGCGCCAGGTCGACGTCGGCAACTTCGTCGCTGCCGGGCAGGCGACGGGCATCGTCGTTGTTACGCAATTCGAACCGATTTCCGTGCTCTTCACCGTACCCGAGGACAATATCGACACCATCGTTTCGCGCCTGAGGTCCGGCGCCCAGCTTGCCGTCACCGCATATGACCGCAGCCAGACCACAATACTTGCCACGGGCAAGCTGCTTGCCGTGGATTCGCAGGTCGACACCACGACGGGCACCGTCAAGATGCGTGCGCTCTTCGACAACAAGAACGGCGTGCTGTTCCCCAACCAGTTCGTCAACGTACGCCTGCTGGTCGACACCCTGCACGGCCAAATCGTGGTGCCGGCGTCCGCGATCCAACGCGGTTCGCAGGGCGCCTACGTTTTCGTGGTCAAGGCGGACCATACGGTCGCGATGCGCGCCGTGACACTCGGCCCGCAACAGGGCGACCGCGTTTCCGTCGTCAAAGGGCTCAATCCTCGCGAAACCGTGGTGACCGACGGCGGCGATCGCTTGCGCGACGGCGACGAGGTGACGATTCCGGGCGGCCAGAAGGTCGCGGCTGTGGCGCCGCCGAAAGACGCGTCCGCGCCCCCGGAGAGCACGCAATCGTCGCGCCGCAACCGCAATTTCACTGTGATGCGCAAGTTGTCGGCGGACGAATGCACGAAGATCCACGCCATGAGCCGGGAAGATCGTAGCGCGTGGATAAAGGACCATCGTGAAGAGGTGATGCAGCGTCCGGACCAGCCCGGCGGCGGCTGCAAATTCGGCGGCGGTGGTGGAATCGGGACGCGCGGCAGTGCCGGCAATTGATGCCGTCGGCCGTGCGGCGTCCTGAGAGCAAATAGATATGAATCCTTGCGCGCCCTTTATCCAGCGACCGGTCGCGACATCCCTGTTGATGATCGCGATCATGCTTTTGGGATTTTGGGGCTACACCTACCTGCCGCTGGCGGCCCTGCCCGAGGTCGATTATCCGACGATCCAGGTGCAGACGTTCCTGCCCGGCGCCAGCCCGGACGTGATGACGAGCTCGGTCACGGCGCCGTTGGAACGTCAGCTCGGGCAGATGCCCGGCTTGAAGCAGATGTCGTCCGTCAGCTCCGGCGGGGCCTCGGTCGTCACCCTGCAATTCGACCTGAGCCTCAGCCTCGACGTCGCCGAACAGGAAGTGCAGGCGGCGATCAACGCCGCGAACAACCTTCTGCCGCAGAGTCTTCCGGCGCCGCCGATCTACGCCAAGGTCAACCCCGCCGATGCGCCGATCCTGACGCTGGCCATCCGTTCCACGTCGTTGCCGCTTACCCAGGTGGAAGACCTCGCCGACACGCGCGTCGCGCAGAAGATTTCGCAACTTTCCGGCGTCGGCCTCGTCAGCATCAGTGGCGGTCAGCGGCCCGCCGTGCGCGTCCGTGCCAACGTCAAGGCGCTGGCGGCTTACGGCCTCAACATCGACGATCTCAGAACGACGATCGCCAACGCCAATTCCAACGCGCCGAAAGGCAGCTTCGACGGTCCTTCGCGCTCCTACACGATCAACGCCAACGACCAGATCAAGACCGCCGAGCAATACAAGGACATCATCGTCGCCTACAAGAACGGGGCGCCGGTTCGCCTCTCCGACGTCGCCAGCGTGGACGAGAGCGCGGAGAACGTGCAGCTGTCGAGCTGGATGAATACGACTCCGGCCATCCTGCTCAACGTGCAGCGTCAGCCGGGCGCCAACGTCATCAACGTCGCCGACTCCGTCAAGGCGCTGCTGCCGGAGATCAAGGCGTCGCTGCCCGCCTCGATCGCGATCGACGTACTGACCGACCGCACCAATACGATCCGCGCCTCGGTGGCCGACGTGCAGTTCGAGCTCGAACTGGCGGTGGTGCTGGTGGTGCTGGTGATTTTCCTCTTCCTGCGCAACATGTCGGCGACCTTCATCCCCAGCCTGTCGGTTCCGCTTTCGATCGTCGGCACGTTCGCCGCCATGTATCTGCTCGGCTATTCGCTCAACAATCTTTCGCTCATGGCGCTGACCATCGCGGCGGGTTTTGTGGTGGACGACGCCATCGTGATGATCGAGAACATCACGCGTTATCTCGAGGCGGGCTACTCTCCGTTCGACGCCGCCATGAAGGGCTCCGGCGAAATCGCCTTCACCATCGTGTCGTTGACGGTGTCGCTGATCGCGGTTCTGATCCCGCTGCTGTTCATGCAGGAGGTGGTGGGGCGGCTGTTCCGCGAGTTCGCGGTGACGCTGGCGGTCACCATCCTGATCTCCGCCGTCGTCTCGCTGACTCTCGTACCGATGTTGTGCGCGAAATTGCTGCGCCGCCGCGCCGACACCGCCGAGATGGGCGCCGTCGCGCGCAAGGCCGAGGAATACTACAACCGTCTGGTTCACGAATACGACCGTCTTCTCAGATGGGTCCTCGACCATCAGCCGCTGACGCTCGCGGTTGCCGCGGGGACGCTGGTCTTGACGGTCCTGCTTTATGTACTGATTCCCAAGGGCTTCTTTCCGGTGCAGGACACCGGCTTCATCCAAGGCTACACCCAGGCGGGTCCGACGGTCTCCTTTGCCGAGATGTCGAGGCGCCAGCAGGCCCTTGCCGGCGAAGTACTGCGTGATCCCGACGTCGCAAGCCTTTCTTCTTTCATCGGTGTGGACGGTACCAACACGACGCTGAACAGCGGCCGCATGTTGATCAACCTCAAGGACAAAAGCCGGCGCAGCGGCGACATCGCCGCGACCATGCGCCAGCTTCTCAGCCAGTCGCACGGGGTTGCCGGCATCTCGCTCTACTTGCAGCCGGTGCAGGACTTGACGATCGATTCGACCGTGAGCCGTGCCGAATATCAATTCGTGCTCGAAGACGCCAGCCTTGCGGTCCTCAACCAATGGGTTCCGAAATTCGTGGAGCGGCTGTCCCAGGATCCGGCGCTTGAAAGCGTCTCGACGAATTTTCTGGATCGCGGCCTGTCGGCCTATGTGACGGTCGACCGCGACACCGCCGCCCGCTTCGGGGTCACCGCCGCGACCATCGACAACGCGCTGTACGATGCTTTCGGGCAGCGTATCATCTCGACGATTTTCACCGAATCAAACCAGTACCGGGTGATCCTGGAGGCAGGCGGCGGGATGCAGGGTTCCGTCGCCTCGCTTTCGAACATCTACCTTCCGACCGCGGGCGGCGGACAAGTGCCGCTGGCGGCCTTGGCACGCGTCGAGGTGAAACCCACGCCGATCGAGAACGACCATCTCGCCCAGTTCCCGGCGGCCATGGTGTCGTTCGACGCGGCGCCCGGCTATTCGCTGGGGGCGGCGGTCGATGCGGTGCAGAAGGCGGAAAAGGATGCCGGCCTTCCCGCCAGCATCAACACCAGCTTTCAGGGATCGGCGTTGGCCTTCCAGTCCACCCTGGGCAACGAACTGCTGCTGATCCTGGCGGCAATCGTCACGGTCTACATCGTGCTGGGCGTCCTCTACGAGAGTTTCATCCATCCGGTGACGATCCTGTCCACGCTTCCTTCCGCGGGCATCGGAGCGCTGCTGGCACTGATCTTGAGCGGCCACGACCTCGATGTCGTCTCGATCATCGGCATCATCCTCTTGGTCGGCATCGTCAAGAAGAACGCGATTATGATGATCGACTTCGCGCTGGTGGCCGAACGCCGCGACGGCAAGAGTGCGCGTGACGCGATTTATCAGGCGGCGATGCTGCGCTTCCGCCCGATTATGATGACGACGGTGGCCGCGATGTTCGGCGCGTTGCCGCTGATGGTGGGCAGCGGCATGGGATCGGAGCTTCGCCATCCGCTGGGCATTTCCATCGTCGGTGGACTGGTCGTCAGCCAGCTTCTGACCCTGTTCACGACGCCCGTCATCTACATTTATTTTGACAGGTTGGTGCACGGCCGGACCGTCTTGCCATGAATTTCGTGCGCCTCTTCATCGAACGTCCGGTCGCCACCGCCTTGCTGACGATGGGGCTGGCTCTGTCCGGCCTCGCCGCGTTCTTTCTCCTGCCGGTGGCGCCGTTGCCCAGCTTCGATCTGCCGGTGATTTTCGTCATGGCGCAAATGCCGGGCGCTAGTCCGGAGACTATGTCCAGCAGTGTCGCCACGCCGCTGGAGCGCCATCTCGGTGCCATCGCCGATGTCGACGAGATGTCGTCGTCCAGTTCCGTCGGTTCTACAAGTGTGGTGCTGGTCTTCGGCTCCGATCGCAACATCGACGGCGCCGCGCGCGACGTTCAAGCGGCAATCAACGCCGCACGGGCCGATCTTCCCGCCGCTTTGCGCTCGAATCCCGTCTACCGCAAGATCAACCCGGCGGATCAGCCGGTGCTCATCCTGGCGATGACCTCCGACACGCTGACGCCGGGCCAGATCTACGATTCCGCCTCCACGATCGTGCAACAGAAGCTGAGCCAGGTGACAGGCATCGGCCAGGTGCAGCTCGGCGGCAGTTCGCTGCCCGCCGTGCGTGTGGACCTCAATCCGCGCGCCTTGTTCAAATACGGCATCGGCTTCGAAGACGTGCGCGCGGCGCTTTCCGCGGCCAACGCCAACGCGCCCAAGGGCGCGGTGGAGGCGGGGTCGCAGCGCTTCCAGATTTACGTCAACGACCAATCGCGCACGGCGACCGATTTCCGCTCGCTGGTCGTCGCCTATCGCAACGGTGCGGCGGTCAGATTGTCCGACGTCGCGGCAGTCTATGACGGGGTCGAGGATGTGCGCAATCTCGGCATGGCCAACGGAAAACCGGCGATCCTCGTAATTCTCTTCCGCCAGCCGGGCGCCAACATCATCCAGACGGTCGACAATGTGAAGGCCGCGCTGCCTCAGCTTCAAGCCTCCCTGCCGCGGGCGATTCACTTGATCGTCGCCAACGACACCACCACGTCCATCCGCGCTTCGTTGCACGATATGCAAATCACGATGGCGATCGCCATCACGCTGGTGATGTTCGTCGTCTATCTGTTCCTGCGCAATGCCCGCGCCGCCCTGATCCCCTGCATCGCAGTTCCATTGTCGCTGCTCGGCACGTTTGTCGTGATGTACTTGCTCGGCTTTTCGCTCGACAACATGTCGCTGATGGCACTGACGGTGGCGACGGGATTCGTCGTCGACGACGCGATCGTCGTGCTGGAGAATGTGACTCGTTACATCGAGCAGGGCATGTCGCGCTTCGAGGCGACGTTGATCGGCGCGCGCGAGGTCGGCTTCACGGTCCTGGCGATGAGCCTGTCTCTGATCGCGGTATTTCTGCCCATTCTGCTGATGGGCGGGATCATCGGGAAGTTCTTCCAGGAATTCGCGGTGACTCTTATGACCGCGATCGTTGTTTCGCTTGTCGTTTCCCTGACGACGACGCCGATGCTCTGCGCCCATCTCGATCTCCACCGGCAAGACCGCCAGCAGGGCTGGCTTCTGCGCCAATCCGAACGGGTTTTCGAATGGGGTAAGCGCGTTTACGGCAAGTCCCTTGCCTGGGCGCTCTACAATCCGCGCACGATCATGTTCACCTTGTTCGTGGCGGTGGGCCTTAATTTCTTTCTGTACTATGAAGTTCCCAAGGGGTTTCTTCCCAGCGAAGACACCGGCGAAATCATGGGCGGCATCCGCGCCGACCAGAGCATTTCGTTCCAGCTGATGGAGAAGAAGTTCACCCAATTCGTGCAAATCGTCGCCAAGGATGCCGCCGTCGGCAGCGTCGTCGGGTTTACCGGCGGCGGCGGCGGCGGACCGGGCCGCGTCGGCACGAATTCGGGCAATGTCTTCGTCCAGCTCAAGCCGCTTTCGCAACGAAGCGGCATGACGACCGAGGAGGTTATCCAGCGCTTGAACGGCGAACTCGGCGGCGTGGCAGGTGCGCGCATGTTCCTGCGCAGCACGGGGAATTTCCGCTCGGGCGGGCGTTCGAGTCTGGCGACCTATCAATACACCCTGCTGGGCGACACGCTCTCCGACGTGGACAAATGGACGCCGAAAATCACCGCGGCGCTGGAGAACGTCCCCGAGCTGCAAGACGTCAATTCCGACCGCGAAGACCGCGGCCTCGAGGTGGCGCTGTCGATCGACCGCGCCACGGCGACCAGGCTTGGCGTGAGCGCGTCGCAGATCGACAGCGCTCTCTATGACGCCTTCGGCCAGCGGCAGGTGTCCACGATCTACAACGACCAGAACCAGTATCACGTCGTCATGGGCGTGGCGCCGGCGTTCTGGCAAAACCCCGATACTTTGCAGGACATCTATGTCAGCACCTCCGGCGGCGCCGTGTCGGGTACGCAGGCCACGGGCGCCGTAGCGGGGACAACGGTGGTTTCCAGCACGGCGGCGCTAACTGCCGCGGATGTCGCCGCCGACGTCCTGCGCAACCAGCAGCTCAACGCCCTGACCACCAGCGCGCGCGGCGGCGTTTCAACCGGCACGGCCGTCAGCACGCGCCTCGAGAAGATGGTGCCGCTGGCGGCGTTCACCCATTACGGACCCAGCACCACGCCGCTTTCGGTCAACCACCAGGGTCCGTTCGTGGCCACGACGTTCTCCTTCAACCTGCCGCCCGGCGAATCCCTGGGCACGGCCACGAGCGCCATCCAGCGCACCATGGCCAAACTGAACGTTCCGATCACATTGCACGGCGAATTCGCGGGTAACGCCAAATTGTTCAGCCAATCGATCGCCAACGTGCCGCTGCTGCTCGTCGCCGCGATCCTCACGATCTATATCGTGCTTGGCATTCTCTATGAAAGTCTCGTGCATCCCTTGACGATTCTTTCGACGCTGCCGTCGGCGGGCGTGGGCGCCGTGATCGCCCTGCTCATCACGGGAACCGATTTCAGTCTGCTGGCGGTGATCGGCGTCATCTTGCTGATCGGCATTGTGAAGAAGAACGCGATTATGATGATCGATTTCGCACTGGTGGCCGAACGCGACCACGGCCTGAAACCGCGCGACGCCATCTTCGAGGCGTGCCTGTTGCGGTTCCGCCCGATTATGATGACCACCTTTGCCGCCATCCTGGGCGCGCTGCCGCTGGCGATCGGATTCGGCAGCGGCGGGGGCTTCCGTCAGCCCCTGGGCATTTCGATCGTCGGCGGACTGGTGGTCAGCCAGTTGCTGACGCTGTACACGACACCGGTCGTCTATCTCTACATGGACCGCTGGCGGCTGCGCGCCAAACGCGGCTGGAACCGCTGGTACTCGCGACTGCTGGGCGATCCTGCACCCGAGGCGGCCGAGTAACCGCCGGCTAAAGGTCCGGCGTATCCTGGATGTCGGGGGCGCCGTTGCGGATTTCGGAGTTGCGATATTGGCGATAGAGGCTGCGCGTCGTGGCGTAGAAGTCGATCGACGTGCGTTCGATCTGCTCCACCGTGTCGACGTTTCGCGCCCGCAGATCCAGCACGCTCGCGCCGGTGCGCACGGCGTACCAGGTATCGGAACCGTGGAACTTGATGTAGGTGAGCGGGTCCATGAAGATGTCGACGACGTCGCCGGTCAGGTCGCGCGGCGGGTCGGGCCCGACGAACGGCAGGACGAGATAAGGCCCTTCGCCGGCGCCCCAGACACCCAGCGTCTGCCCGAAATCTTCGGAGTGATCGGGGACGCCCATGATGGTTGCGACGTCGAACATGCCGGCAACGCCTATCGTGCTGTTCAGCGTGAATCGTTCCAATGTCTGGCTGGCGCGAGTGGCCTCGCCCTGGAGGAGGTCGTTGCCGAAGACAACCGGTTTGTCGAGATTAGTCAGGATATTGTGGATGCTGTCGCGCACCGGCACGGGGACGGCGTGATTGTAGAATTTGGCGACGGGCTTCGCAAAATTCCTGTCGAGCGACATATTGGCATTGAATACCGCCCGGTTGGTCGACTCGTAAGGATCGTTCTGGGCGATGGCTTCAGGCGTGCTCGTCGCGCAACCTGCCGTCAGAACGGCCACCAAAGCAACCGCCAGGAATAACGAACTCTGCCGCATATGAACCCCGTCGGAAACCCGCGTCCAAGAATCAACCATTAATGTTTCAACATCGTTGAATATCGGGTCTGAATCGGGTCTGGACAAGGGGTAATCGAGGTTTCTTTGTGGTTTCGTCAAATGCCGGCATACCAGTTGTAGCCTTGATCTTCCCAGTATCCGCCACGTCCGCCGTTGATATGGGCAAAGCCCTCTACCAGCTCTATCCGTCTTACATATTTGGCCATTTTGTAGCCAAGTTGACGTTCCGCGCGCAGCCGCACGGGGGCACCGTGTTCTATTGGCAACGCTTGGCCGTTTAATTCGTAGGCAAGCAGAGTCTGGGGGTGGGTCGCCTCCAGCAGGTCGAGGCTCTCGTAATAGAACTGCGGTGTATCGCCTGCGACAGCCATGTTGTCGGCGCAATGGAAGACGACGTAGCGCGCATCCGGTTTTACCTTGGCGGCGGCGAGAACCAATCGCAACGGCATTCCGGTCCACTCGCCGATGCAGCTCCATCCTTCGACGCAGTCGTGGCGCGTGATCTGCGTGCGCGATGGAAAACCGCGCAGTTCCGCAACGGAAAGCGAAAGGGGCCGCTCCACCAGCCCGCCGACCTCGATACGCCAATCGCGGAATCCGTTGGCGGCATGTGCGTTGTAGTCGGGGGTCGCGGGATCGAGCGTCCCGTTGGCGCGGAAGACCGGGGCGATGTCCTTTTTCGAGAATTCGGGCGCCAGGGTTTGCGAGCCCGCAAACAGCCGTTGCGCGTGGCGTGTCAGGATTTCCACATCCGACAACAGGTCCGTGACCCATTTCCGTTGGGAGAGGCTGGTGCATCCCGATAACAACACGGCGGCGGCGCCGGCGCCCGCACGGCTCAGGAAACGGCGGCGGTTCTCAGCCATCTTTGTTGTCCTCGATTGCGTAGGAACCGGTAATCATCGCGCGAAGATTGTTCCAGCCGCCCGAGAGGATCACCATCACGATGTGCACGACGAGAAATCCGAGAAACGAGAACGCGCAGATGAAATGGATCGTCCGCGCGCTCTGCCGTCCGCCGAAGATCCACAATAGTTGAGGGAAGGCGCTGTCCATGGTTGGCGACATGGTGAGCCCCGTCAGCACGATGAGCGGTCCCAGCCCGAAGATGACGAAGAGGTAGGCGAGCTTTTGCAGCGTGTTGTAGCGTTTGGCGCCCTCGCCCCTGGGGAATTTAAGCTTGATGTGATTGGCGATCTGGCGCGGCAGTTGCGCGAGATCGCCTTTCGTCGGCAGAAGATCGCGGCGCGCATGGCCCAGCGCGGCGGCATAAGCCCAGAACAGCAAGCCGTTGATTGCGAACAGCCAGGCGAAGGCAAAATGCCAGAGCCGGCCCATCGCCAGCCATTGCGGTCCGGGCAGTGTCGCCCAGTCCGGAAAGCCGCGCGCCGTGCGAATGCCGTCAACATCCGAAGCGCCGAGGACGCCCGTCGTGTCGAAACGCCAAGGTCCGATCTGGGTTACGCCGATCATGCCCTGGTCCGTGTCCTGTGCGGTCAGCGACAGCACGGGATGGTCGAAATCCGAGCTCTTGCCCCAATACAGCGCCGGATGGGCGTTGAAAATCTGCAGGCCGCTCATCAGGAGGAACAGCAGGCAGCCCGCGTTGACCCAATGGGAGATGCGGACAAAAACGGTGTGGCGCCGGAAGAAATAATGCGGGCCCGCCGGACGAAGGCCCAAGGCCCGACGCAGGATCTTTGCAGGCCCGATTTCCATAGCCCCGGCTCCGCGATCAGTCGCCACGGACGATAGCAAGCCTCGCCGGCATCTGCCACGCGTTCGGGCGGCTATACTTGTCTTTGATGGATATTCGCACCACGCCTTGATAACGTTACGGTTTGCATACTTCTTTTCAAGGTTTGCGCCATGACGTCCGTGCTCCGTCTTCATCCAGACCGCTTCTTTCCACCGGACGAGTCGGTCCGCAGCGTGGCGCGCCACCTGTTCGCCCAGGTCGAGAAGCTGCCGATCATCAGCCCGCACGGGCACACCGACCCCGCCTGGTTCGCGGCCGATGCGCCGTTCGAGGACGCCACGAGCCTGTTCCTGTGGCCCGACCATTACGTCCTGCGCATGCTTTACAGCCAGGGCATCGGATTTGACCGCCTCGGGATTGCCCCCGTCGACGGCAAACCGGCCACGGCCGACCGCCGCGCGGTCTGGAGACTGTTCGCCGAAAACTATCACCTGTTCCGCGGTACGCCCTCGCGGACCTGGCTTGATCACGCCTTCGCGACGGTCTTTGGGCTGGAGGTGCGCCTCGAAAGAACCACGGCCGATCTTTACTACGACACCATCGGCGAGGCGCTGGCGAGGCCCGATTTCCGTCCGCGCGCGCTGTTCAAGCGCTTCGACATCGAAGTCCTGGCCACCACCGAAAGTGCCACCGACGCGCTCGTGCATCACGCCAGGATCAAGTCCGAGTGGGGCGGGCGCGTCGTCACCACCTTCCGCCCCGACGGCGTGGTCGATCCCGATGCCGAAGGCTTCACGGCGAACGTCGCGCTTCTCGGTGAGCTGACCAAGGAGAATACCGCCGCCTGGAAAGGCTATCTGCAGGCGCTCGCCAACCGGCGCGCCTTCTTCCGTGCTCACGGCGCCACCGCCACCGATCACGGCCATCCCACGCCTCGGACCGCCGATCTGGCCGCGAACGAATGCCAGGGCCTGCTCGACCGCGCGCTCAAGGGCACGCTGGCGGCGGGCGAAGCCGAGCTGTTCCGCGCCCAGATGCTGACCGAAATGGCGCTGATGTCGTGCGAGGACGGCATGGCGATGCAGATCCATCCGGGTTCGTGGCGCAACCACAATCCGGCGCTGTTCGCCGCTTACGGGCGCGATCGCGGCGCCGACATTCCGATGCGCACCAGCTACGTGGACACGCTGAAGCCGCTGCTCGACCGCATCGGCAGCCGCACGGACCTCACCATCATCTTGTTCACGCTCGACGAGAGCAATTACGCGCGCGAGCTGGCCCCGCTCGCCGGCCACTATCCCTGCCTCAAGCTCGGGCCGGCCTGGTGGTTCCACGATTCGCCCGAAGGCATGATGCGTTTCCGCCGCCAGACGACCGAGACGGCGGGCTTCTACAACACGGTCGGCTTCAACGACGATACGCGCGCCTTTCTCTCGATCCCGGCGCGCCACGATCTGGCGCGGCGCATCGACTGCGCCTATCTGGCGGAACTGGTGGTGACGCATCGCCTGGCCGAAAGCGAAGCGGCGGAGATCGCGGTCGACCTCGCCTACAATCTGCCGAAGAAGGCGTACAAGCTATAGCCGCTCGACGATCGTCACGTTGGCCATGCCGCCGCCTTCGCACATGGTCTGCAGGCCGTAGCGTTTGTTGGTGTCGCGCAGCGCGTGCACCAGCGTCGTCATCAGCTTGGTGCCGGAGGCGCCCAGCGGATGGCCAAGCGCGATGGCCCCGCCGCGCAGGTTCAGCCGCGAAGGATCGGCGCCAGTTTCCTTGAGCCAGGCCAAAGGCACCGGCGCGAAAGCTTCGTTCACCTCGTAGAGATCGATGTCGGCGATCTTCATCCCGCTCTTGGCCAGTGCGCGCTTGGTCGCCGCGATCGGCGCATCCAGCATGATGACGGGATCGCCGCCCACGACCGTCATGGCGTGGATGCGCGCCAGCGGCTTGGCCCCCAGCCGTTTCAATCCGGCTTCGTTGGCGACGAGCACGCCGGAGGCGCCGTCGCAAATCTGGCTCGAGGTCGCCGCGGTGATGGCGCCGCCTTCGCGGATCAGCTTGACGGCTTTGATGGCCTCCAGGCTGGCGTCGAAGCGCACACCTTCGTCCACCGCATGTTCCCCCTTGCTGCCGTCTTCCAGCGTTATGGAGAGCGGCACGATCTCGCGGGCGAATGCTCCCGCCGTGGTCGCGGCGGCGGCTTTCCTGTGGCTGTCGTAGGCGAATTGATCGAGCGCATCCCTCGTGAGGCGGTATTTTTCCGCCATCATCTCGGCGCCGACGAACTGGCTGAATTGCACGCCGGGATAGCGCGCGGCGATCCTCGGGCTCATATAGGTGCCGAAGTTGTTTTGCGCCGGCAGCATCACGGAAAGTCCCATCGGCACGCGCGTCATGCTCTCGACGCCGCCCGCGATCACCACATCCATCGCGCCGCACATCACGGCCTGCGCCGCGAAGTGCAGGGCTTGCTGGGAAGAGCCGCACTGGCGGTCCACGCTCGTCGCGGGCACGCTGTCGGGTAGTTTGGAGGCGAGCACCGCATTGCGCGCGACGTTGACGGCCTGTTCGCCGATCTGCATGACGCAGCCCAAGATCACGTCCTCGATCACCGCGGGATCGGCGTTGGCGCGCGTCACCAAGGCGTCGATCAGCGCTCCGCCCAGATCGGCCGGATGCCAATCCTTGAGCTTGCCGCCTTTGCGTGCGCCGGCCGTGCGTGCCGCTGCGACGATATAAGCTTCTGCCATCTGTGTTTCTCCTGCCCGCCGCTGCGGCGGAATTGACACAACTCCTGCAAATACAGTGACTTGCGGAATACAAAATGTTGTAGTCACGAAACTGTCGTATTAACATGAGGAAAGGTGTAAGTTAACGGCATAAGGCTGAGTAGCCCAAGCGAAATGCTGCCGGCCGGAGCGGGGTCAATGACAGGGGCTTTCACGAGCAATTCGTGAAGGACGGCACGTCTCCGACACGGTCCGCAGAGGCCGGGCGCGTGGTTTGGTGCGTCTAATCAGCAGGAAAAGGGGGAATACCAAAATGCAACTGAAGAAAAACTTGTTCGCGGGCGTTAACGCGGTCGCGATCCTTGCGGTTCCGTTTGTCCTGACCGTCGCACCGGCGCTCGCGCAATCAACGGGCACGCAGGAGGTCGAAACGGTTGTGGTGACGGGCACGCGGGTCAACCTCAACGGCCTGATGAACGCGGCGCCGATCTCGAAGGAACGTTCGACGGTCACCAGCGAATTCCTTAACACGCAGATCGCCGGCCAGACGGTCTTCCAGTCGCTGAACTTCATGCCCGGTGTGAACTTCACCAACAACGATCCCTATGGCTCCAGTGGCGGCAACCTTCGCATGCATGGCCAGGACGGCAACCATATTTCGTTGACCTTGGACGGCATGCCGCTGAACGACACCGGCAACTATGCCATCTACACCAACCAGATGGTCGATGCCGAAGTGGTGGATCGCATCAGCGCCAACCAGGGCTCGACCGACGTGGACAGCCCGACCGCGGCAGCCACGGGCGGCGTCGTCGCCATCGTCACCGATCGGCCGCATGACGAATTCGGCGCCGAGGCGGTGATCACCGGCGGTTCCTTCAGCGACGAGCGCTTTTTGGGCCGCGTCGATACCGGCAAGTTCGGCCCCTGGGGCACGCAGGCTTTCGCCGAAGCGTCCTATCAGGACTACGACAAGTACAAGGGCCCCGGCCACGAGAGGAAGATCCAGGGTAACGTCAAGTTCCTTCAGGATTTCGGTTCGGCGGGCTGGATGACGCTGGCCGGCCACTGGAACTCCAACCGCAACAATTCCTATTACGCGGAAGACTACGTGCCCAACACGACCGGGTTTGCATCGGCATACTTGATCGGGACTGCCGACCTCATCAAGAATCCGAGCGGCGGCGGCTACATCGCCAATCCGCTCAACACCACTGGCGGCAACTTCGGCGGCACCGGCTGGAACCGCGACTATATGCCGGCCTGCGCCTACACCGCGCCGACGAACGGCGTAGCCGACAACGTGATGACCACCTGCGGCAACTGGTACAAGGGCAAGATCAATCCGTCCGACACCGGCAATATCCGCGAACAGTCCCTGTGGCATCTGACGGATGCGCTGACGCTGACAGTCGACGCCAACCTGCAATATGTGCTGGCGAATGGCGGCGGCATTTACACCTTCAAGGAAAACGCCGGGCAGCTGATCGGCAGCTCGACGGGCGGCGCCACCGTACATGTGTCGCCCATTGAAACCTGCATTGCGGGCTCGGGCTGCGACCTCAGCGGCGATGGCGATGTGAAAGACACCGTCGCGCTCTATCAACCCAGCACCACCAACACCCGCCGCTGGGGCTTCAGCTCTTCGCTGATCTATCAGTTCGACGACAACAACACCGTCCAGGCGGCCTATACGCTGGATTTCGGCCTGCATCGCCAGACCGGCACGACCTCGTTCATCAATCCGGTGACCGGCCCCTACGATCCCTACGCCGGTCTGAAGGATCACGCGCACGAAGTCTTCGACGCCACCGGCGTGCCGCTGCGCTACCGCGACCGCAAGTCCAAAGCGATCATGAATCAGGCCTCTTTCGACTATGAAGGCAAATTCTTCGACCAGAGCCTTCTGATGTCGCTCGGCTTCCGCCTGCCGTTCTTCGAGCGCGACCTCAACCAATACTGCTATGAATATCTCGGCAGCAGCAACGCCTACTGCACCACGCAGATACCGAATGCGACCTTCGCGAACAACACGGTCACCTTTGCCGGCAGCTCGACCCATTATATCCCTGGCGGGAAGACGGTTAAGCGGTATACACGCTTCCTGCCGCATCTGGGCCTCACCTATCTGCCCTTTGGCAAGGAGCACCAGTTCTTCGGCTCCTATACCCAGGAAATCGCGGCGCCGCGCACCGACAATCTCTACAC
Organism: Alphaproteobacteria bacterium; assembly: GCA_028871795.1. GTDB lineage: Bacteria > Pseudomonadota > Alphaproteobacteria > Micropepsales > Micropepsaceae > Rhizomicrobium. The sequence goes on from JAGWMG010000001.1 coordinate 308,736, forward strand.
CAGCGCCTTGTCGGACCCCAGCAACAGCGCTTCGCCCTGGATGACCTTCGCCCGCACCAAAGCGGAAACATCGACGACCTATCAACTCGGCTATCGCTATCTGGGCGAAGACTTCCAAGCCGCGCTCATTCTGTGGAACTCGCAGGTCAAGAACCGCATCGTCAGTTCTTTTGACCAGGCGACGAATACCTACTTCGACCACAACGTCCCGGGGATAAATTTTTCCGGCGTCGACTTCGAATCGAATTACTTCGTGACGGACGCGCTTAGCCTCTATGCCAATGTCGGCTACGACCACGCGCGCATCATCTCGAACATTCCGGTCGGCGGCGGGTTTGCGCAGACTTTGAACAAACAGCTTTCCGAGACGCCGAAGTGGACGCTCACGGGCCGCGTGCAGTACGACATTCTTCCGGACTTGAAGTTTGGCGTCAGCGCCAAGTACGTCAGCCGCCGGAACCAGACGGAAGACAACAACGCCTTCGTTCCGGACTTCTTTACGATCAATGCGGACCTCGGCTACGACCTCGATAAGCTCGGGATGACGGGTTCCTCGCTGCGCTTCAATGTCGACAATATCTTCGACAAGCACTACTTCACCAGCCTTGGCACGCAGACCTGCTGGACGCCCATCGCGCCCACCACCAGCGGCTGCACCACTTACCCCTATGCCTATCTCGGGGCGCCGCGCACGTTCCAGGTGACGCTGACAGCCCGCTACTAAGCGCGCTGCTGCTTGATGTTTTAATTGGGCCGGCCGGGAGAAATCCCGGCCGGCCTTTTTGATGGCGAACGGAAGGCGGCAGGATTCGCCCGATTTTCGTTTGGCATGAGCCTGGCGCCGGGCTATCAGTCGCAGCGGATCGTCGAAGGCATGGTGATGACGGCAAGCCGCGGCTGGTTGGGTCGCCTCCGGAAGCAGGAAACCCTGCCCAGGATTCCGGAAGGAACGCGTCTCTATGCCGTGGGCGACGTCCATGGACGCCTGGACCTGCTGGAACAGCTGTTGCGGCAGATCGAAGACCATGCCGCCGGGCGGGGACGAAAGAACACGCTCGTATTCCTGGGGGACTACGTCGATCGCGGGCTTCAGTCGAAAGGCGTGATCGATCGCCTGCTGAATCCCGGATTTCCCGACTGGGAAATCGTCTGCCTGCGCGGCAATCACGATCAGGCCGTCCTCGATTTCGTGGACGACCCCAACATCTATCGCACCTGGAAGGAACTGGGCGGCGCCGAGACTCTGCTCAGCTACGGGGTCATGCCCCCGCGCTTCGACGACCAGGCGGTCTTCGCCGAAGCGCGCGACGATTTCTTGCGCAAATGTCCACCGCCGCATCTCGAATTTCTTCACGGTCTGCGCTTCTTCCACATGGCCGGGGACTACATGTTCGTCCATGCGGGCGTGCGTCCCGGCATCGCGCTGAACAGTCAATCGCCGCAAGACATGATGTGGATTCGCGACGAATTCCTGCAGTCCGATCTGCGCCTCGACAAGGTGGTGGTGCACGGCCACAGCCCGAACGAGCGTCCGGCCGTGCGCCCCAACCGCATCGGCATCGACACCGGCGCGTATGCGACCAATTGCTTGACCGCCGTGGTCTTGGATGGCGAAGAGCGGAGCTTTCTTGCGACGGCCGCCCAAACAAAATAATCGAGCCGCCTCGAAGCGCGGACAAGGAAATGCTCCTACCGCCCTTCCATCTTGGCGAAGACTTGGCGGTACTTGTTGTCCTGCATCAGTGCGCTGAGACCGGAAATCGTGGCGAGGCCAAGCCCTCCCGGCATTCCCGTTTCGGGATCGGCGGTGATTCTCGAATAACTCTCGCCCGCAACCTTCTCCCATTTTCCGATGGGTTTCTTGATCTCCAGGCTCGCAACCGTCGCCTTCAACACCAGGCGGACGATCGCGACATCAGGCTGGGACGGTTTGGTCAGGCTGGGATGCCCCCCGATCATCTGCCAGCCGTTCGCCAATGCCCATGCGGTCAATTCGTCCTTGGTCATCGTGGGGTCCCTCGTCCAGCCACAGGGCGATCAACGCCCTTTCCACTTCGCGCGGATCGTCGAGTCGGCACAGCCGCGATTTTGCAACACGGCGCGCTTGCGCACAAATCGGCCAAGGGGCGCCTTCGACGTACCAGCCCAGATGTTTGCGAAAGATCTTCAGTCCGAGGGCGTCGCCGTAGAAGCGCAGGCTGTCGTAAAAATGATCCAGCACGATGTCCGTCCGCCTCCGGAGATTGGGCTCGGCCATCGCCCCGCCGGTGTGCAAAGCCTGAGCGACGGCGCCGGCAATCCAGGGCCGCCCGCAGCCGGCACGGCCGATCATCACGGCGTCGGCGCCCGACTGGCGCAGCGCTTCGCGGGCGGACACCTCGTCGACGATGTTGCCGTTGACGATGACGGGCAGGCGTGTCGCCGCCTTCACCTTCGCCACCGCGCGCCAATCGGGCAAGCCTTTGTAGAATTGTTGGCGGGTGCGGCCGTGGACCGTGATCGCCTTCGCGCCGCAACGCTCGGCGCGGAGCGCCAGTTCTGCGGCGTTTCTGCTCGCATCGTCCCAGCCGAGCCGCATCTTCAAGGTGACGGGCCGGCCGGTTGCTCCGATCGCGGCTCGGATCAGGCTTTCGGCATGATCGAGGTTGCGCATCAGCGCCGAGCCGGAGAGCCCGCCGGTGACTTCCTTGGCCGGGCAACCCATGTTGAGGTCGATGATGTCCGCACCCGCCGCCTCCGCGATCGCAGCGCCCTTTGCCATCCAATGCGCCTCGCGCCCGGCGATCTGGACGACCATCAGCGGCAGGCCTTCGCCCACCGCCGCGCGCCGCACGACGTCGGGCCGTCCGGCGGCCAGCGCCTCGCACGCCACCATCTCGGTGACGACGTAAGGCGCGCCGAGTCTCGACGCGGCGCGGCGGAACGGCAGGTCGGACACGCCCGACATCGGCGCGGTCAAGACGCGGCCGGCGATGGTGACGTCGCCGATGCGGAATGTTTGGGTCATCTTTCGCGCCCATCCATAACAGTGGCGCGGCGTATCGCCAAAATGGCCCAACAGAGACTGAAGCGCGTGCATGACGCATTTGGCACCTCAGAGACGGTCTCTGGCACACGACGTTGAACCAGTCGGCGCGAATTCGTCCGATATTCCCGTCGGGTGCGCCGTAGCGTAAAATACATCAATACATTGATATTAAAAGAGAAATTTACTGGCGGAGCCGGAGTCCCTGATTTGAAAATGGCCATGCGCCAATGACGGCGGAGGGCGCCTCGCCCAAAAGCCGAACAAAAGCGTCTTGAATCGCGATCGATGTCTGCTGCGAGCGCGACTGTACCGGTTTGCGGCGCGGCTTTCGCGCGATCTGCCCCTGCTTCGTCATCGGCTTGAAAACCCGAACACCTGAGCGGTGAGTTTGGACTAGACTGACGCCAGTTAGGCTCCGGGAACAATGATTTTTCATGTCACGGGAGAGACAGAACATGCCAAACGTCGCCAGACAAGCCGCAGCTGCGAACGAGACCAAATTGGCGGGTCAGGACCGCTACGGCGCGGCGACTCACGAAGTGCTGAACCAGCCGTTCGAACTCGTGGATTTCAATTTGTTCGCCTCGGACGTTGCGCTCAAGGAGGCGGTGGCGCGCGAGGGAGCAGGCTGGGCCGAGGCGGAACTTACGCAATTTGGCGCCCGCTTTGGCTCGGCGGAATATCTCGAACTCGGTGCCCTCGCCAACAAGCATCAACCCGAATTCGATACGCACGATCGCTACGGGCGGCGCATCGACCTCGTGCGCTTTCATCCTTCCTATCATACGCTGATGCGCACCGCGATCGAAGCAGGGCTGCACGCATCGCCCTGGAGCGATCCGCGTCCCGGCGCCCATGTCGCGCGCGCGGCGCGTTCTTACATGCATTCGCAAGTCGAGGCCGGTCATGGTTGTCCGATCACCATGACCTTCGCGGCGACGCCGTGTCTCCTCCTGCAGCCCGACCTCGCTGAGAAATGGCTGCCGAAAATCATGTCGCGCGTCTACGATCCGCGCAACGTGCCTGTCGAGCAAAAGCAGGGCGCGACCATCGGTATGGCGATGACCGAGAAGCAGGGCGGCTCGGACGTGCGCGCCAACACCACGCGCGCCATTCCGATCGGCGTGGAAGGTCCGGGCCAGGCTTATGAGCTTGTCGGCCATAAATTCTTCGTCTCGGCGCCAATGTGCGACGCTTTTCTGCTTCTGGCGTGGGCGCCCAACGGGTTGTCCTGCTTCCTGGTGCCGAGGTGGCGGCCCGATGGGACAAAAAATCCGCTGCAGATTTTGCGGCTCAAGAAGAAGATGGGCAACGTCTCGAATGCATCGTGCGAAACCGAATTGCGCGGCGCCCTTGGCTGGATGGTCGGCAAGGAAGGGCGAGGCGTGGCAACCATCCTCCAAATGGTCGCGATGACCAGATTCGACTGCATGGTCGGATCGTCGGCGGGGATGCGCATGGCGACCAGCCAGGCGATCGATCATTGCCGCCAGCGAAAAGCCTTCGGCAAATTGCTGATCGATCAACCCGTGATGCAGAACGTGCTCGCCGAACTTGCGGTTGAGGCGGAAGCCGCCGCCGCATTGACGATGCGTATCGCGCGCGCACTCGACAATCGCAGTGATGCCCATGAAGCCCGGCTGATCCGGCTGGGCACGGCGCTGGGCAAATATTGGATTTGCAAGCGCACGCCGGCGCACGCGCATGAAGCCATGGAATGTATCGGCGGATCGGGCGTTATGGAAGATTCGCCCATGCCTCGGCTTTATCGCGAGGCGGCGGTCAATGCCATTTGGGAAGGCAGCGGCAATATCCAGTGCCTTGACGTTCTGCGGGCTTTATGCCGTACGCCCGAAACGCTTGACGCCTATTTCGCCGAGGTTGATACGGCGCGTGGCGGTCACGCCGCGCTCGACCGCCATATCGACTCGTTGAAAGAGGACATGCGCGAAACATCCGATTTTGAATATCGCGCGCGCGACCTCGTCGATCGTCTGGCTTTGAACTTTCAGGGGAACCTCTTGGTCAAACACGCGCCAGCCGGAGTGGCCGACGCCTTTTGCCGTTCCCGGCTCGACGGACGTGGCCATCACCTATACGGGGCGTTGCCGCGCGGCATCGATTTCCAGGCCATCATCGAACGCGCGGCGCCGCGCTGACACGCCTTGTCGGCATTGCACCGCTGATTTTGGAAATTTTCCATCAAGTCGTACTTGAATAGACCGATAGGCCCCTGCGGTTTTCGTCGACTGCGAGCTTGTACTGCAGCGACGGCACCGCGCGGTCGGCGCAATCCGTTCGTTCGCAGATCCGGCAGCTCACGCCGATCGGCGTGACGATCAGCGGGTCTTCGAGCGCCAGACCGTCTGCGTAAGCGACCTCGCGCGCATGGGACAAAGGGCAGCCCAGGCCGATCGCCAGCTGGGTGACCCTGGAACCGAAAGGGCGGTTGCGGCTTTGCCGGCCGATCGGCGTGATGGTCCGCGCGACGCAGAAATAAGCGGCGCCGTCGGGCATCTGGCTGACCTGGACGCGCAACATCCCCGGCGTGGCGAAGGCGTCATAGACGTTCCAGCGCGGGCAGGCCGCGCCGAAGCGGGCGATGCGAATGCCGGAACCGCTGAAGCGCTTGGAGATATTGCCGGCAATGTCGACCCGGATGAGATGAAAGGGCACGCCTTCCGCACCGGCCCGCCGCAATGTGGTCAGGCGGTGGCAAACCTGTTCGAAGCTGGCGCCGAAACGGTGCTGCAGGATGTCCAGGTCGTGGCGCGTGGCGCGCGCCGCTTCGCGAAAGCGCGCATAAGGCATCATCACCGCGGCGGAGAAATAATTTGCCAAGGCGGAGCGCGCCAGCATGCCCGCTTCCTGCGTCGTGAACTTGCCGCGGCCGGTGAGCCGGTTGATCTCGTCATGCCAGCCGAGCAAGGCGATCTGATGGGCGAGCTGGAAGTTGCGGCTCTGCGGCGGCAGCATTTCCGAGAGACGGAGCTGGCGCTGCAGCGGTCTGTACTCCCGTAGCGTGCTGCCCATGGTTTCGGCCGGCAGCACGGCGACGTCTACGGCAAAGCGCATCGCCAACAGCGTGACCAGCCCCGGATAGAGATTGTCCAGCGACAGGCCATGCTCGGTCCACAGCGTTTCGGCGGCGAGCTCGAGATTGTGGAAATAATTGCCGTGCTGGTGGATGAAGTCCGAGACTTCCTCCGAGGGCATGCCGGCCGGCAATGCGATGATTTCACCGCCCGCGTTGTTGTCGTCGCCGTATGGCTCGCTGTCCGGGGCGCGGGACGGTGTCCGCGCGCCGCGGCTGGCCTGGTAGAGCGTCAACAGCGCCCTGCCCAGCGCCGGCGAGACGTTCACCAGTTCTTTCAGGTCGGCGGACTTGATGGCGTGGACGTCGAACAGCGGATCGGAAAAAGCCTCCATCAGGTCTGACAGCAATTGCGGCTCGTCGTCGGCGTTGAACAGATCGATGTCGACCGAGAAGCGCTGCACCAGCTTGAGGAGGACCGGTACCGTGATCGGCCGCTGGTTATGTTCCAGCAGGTTGAGATAGCTCGCGCTGATCTCGAGCTGCTGGGCCATTTGGGCCTGTGTGAGTTTGCGCTCGTGGCGCAGGCGGCGGAGTTTGCCGCCTAGACGTGTGTCCACCATGGCCGCTCAGTATGAAATTTACAGATTTACACAATTGCATTGTCGGCAAGTCCTGTAAATATCAGATTTATGTATTAATATCATATAGTTATTGCATTTGTTCAGTTGTCGCTAATTATTGAGAACGGAAGATCATCGCATTCGGGAGTAAAAATGCTTACACAGGGACATTCTGCAAGATTTGCCGGTATCCAGCGCGATTTCACCTCCCAGGACGTCGCAAAGCTGCGGGGTTCGGCGCGGATCTCTCACACACTCGCTGAAAAGGGCGCGGCCCGGCTGTGGGCTGCCCTGCACGGAAAGCCGTTCGTCCGGGCGCTCGGAGCCTTCACCGGCAACCAGGCGCTGCAGATGGTCAAGGCCGGCCTCGACGCCATCTATCTCTCGGGCTGGCAGGTTGCCGCCGACGCCAACAACGCCGGCGAGATGTATCCCGACCAGAGCCTCTACCCGAGTTCGAGCGTGCCGGAAGTGGTGCGCCGCATCAACCGCACGCTCCAGCGCGCCGACCAGATCGACCACTTGGAGGGACGCGAGGGAACCGACTGGTTCGTGCCGATTGTTGCCGATGCCGAAGCCGGTTTTGGCGGGCCGCTCAACGCATTCGAACTGATGAAAGCGATGATCGAAGCCGGAGCGGCGGCGGTGCACTACGAAGATCAACTCGCCTCCGAAAAGAAGTGCGGCCATCTTGGCGGCAAGGTCCTGGTCCCGACCCAGGCCTTCATCCGCACCCTCAATGCGGCGCGGCTTGCGGCAGACGTCCTCGGCGTGGAGACGCTGCTGATCGCCCGCACCGATGCCCATTCCGCGCAGCTGATCACCGCCGACATCGATCCGCGCGACCATGCGTTTCTCACCGGAGAGCGCACGCCGGAAGGATTCTACCGCCTGCGCGCCGATGCCGGTGTGAGGCATGCCATTGCCCGCGGCCTCGCCTATGCGCCTTATGCCGATCTGCTGTGGTGGGAAACGTCGAAGCCGGACCTGGGCGAGGCGCGCGAATTCGCGGCGGAGATACACCGCCAGTTCCCCGGCAAGCTGCTGGCGTACAACTGCTCGCCCTCTTTCAATTGGCGGGCGAAGCTGGACGAGAGAACCATCGCGACCTTCCAGGACCAATTGGGCGAGATGGGTTACAAGTTCCAGTTCGTCACGCTTGCCGGCTTCCACAGCCTCAACTACGCTACGTTCCAGCTGGCCAGCAACTATCGCAGCCGCGGTATGGCGGCGTATTCCGAACTGCAGCAGGCGGAATTCGCCGCCGAAAGCCGGGGATACACCGCAACGCGCCACCAGCGCGAAGTGGGCACGGGCTATTTCGACGCCGTGACGTTGGCGATCTCCGGCGGCAACTCGAGTACGATGGCAATGGCCGACTCGACGGAAGCCGCCCAGTTCATCAAAGCGGCCGAATAAAGTCATGGCGCCGCGGGCCGGCGTCGCGTGAAAGGACGGAAGATGGGCGACGAGCGCGTCCGACGGGGCCCGCTTCGCGTGGCGAAGGTCTTGCACGACTTCATCAATGACGAAGTGCTGCCGGGCACGGACCTGCCGGAAGAGGGCTTTTGGTCCGCCTTTGACGCCATGCTGCACGATCTGGCGCCGCAGAATCGCGCCCTGCTCGCCCGCCGGGACGATCTGCAGCATCGCATCGACGATTGGCATCGCGCGCATCGTTCCTTCGATGCCGTCGCTTATAAGGTCTTTCTCCGCGAGATCGGTTATCTGGAAGCGGAAGGCGAGGACTTCTCCATCGCCACCGAACGGCTCGATCCGGAAATCTCCACCATAGCGGGTCCGCAATTGGTGGTCCCGGTGACGAATGCCCGCTTTGCGCTGAACGCCGCCAACGCACGCTGGGGCAGCCTCTACGACGCGCTCTACGGCACCGACGCGCTTTCCGGCCCGCTTCCGCGCGTCGGCTACGACGCCGAACGCGGCGCCAGGGTCATCGCCTTTGCTCGCGACTTCCTCGATCAAGTTGCGCCGCTGGCCGACGGCTCCCATAAGGAAGTCGGCACCTATCGCGCGGAAGATGGTCGGCTCGCGGTCACGCTGACAAACAACCGCTTGTGCGGCCTCGCCGACCCGCAAAAATTCGTCGGCTATCGCGGCGGCGCCGCATCGCCGTCCGCGATCTTGCTGGCCAATAACGGCCTGCATGTCGAAATCGGCATCGACCGCGGGCATCCCATCGGGCGAACCGACGCCGCGGGAGTGTTCGACGTCATTCTCGAAGCGGCGGTCACCACGATCATGGACTGCGAGGACTCGGTCGCGACGGTCGACGCCGAGGATAAGACAGCCGCATACCGCAACTGGCTGGGTCTGACCAAGGGCACGCTGACCGCCAGCTTCGAAAAGGGCGGCGGCCTGGTCGCTCGCCGCCTCAACGCGGATCGTACTTACACTGCGCCGGACGGCAGGCCATTTTCGCTCACGGGGCGGTCGCTGATGCTGGTCCGCAATGTCGGCCATCTGACGATGAGTGAGGCAGTGCTGCTCGAAAACGGCGAAGCGGCGCCGGAAGGCATCTTGGATGCGATGATCACCTGCGCCATCGCGCTGCACGATTTCCGCCCAAGGGAAAATGGCGGGAACTTGCGGCGCAATTCGCCCGCCGGATCGATCTACATCGTCAAACCGAAGATGCACGGTTCGGACGAGGTGGCGTTCACCGACCGTTTGTTCGCCCGCGTGGAGGACGCCCTGCGCCTGCCGCGGCACACGATCAAGGTCGGCATCATGGACGAGGAGCGGCGCACCTCGGCCAACCTCAAGGAATGCATCCGTGCGGTGCGCCATCGCATCGCCTTCATCAACACCGGTTTCCTGGACCGCACGGGCGACGAAATCCACACCTCGATGGCGGCCGGCGCGATGATCCGCAAGAACGACATGAAATCGTCCGCCTGGATCAGGGCCTACGAAGACCGCAATGTCGATGTCGGCTTGGCGTGCGGCCTGAAAGGGCGGGCGCAGATCGGCAAGGGAATGTGGGCGATGCCCGATCGCATGGCCGACATGCTGTCGGCCAAGATCGCCCATCCTCTCGCCGGTGCGAACACGGCGTGGGTGCCGTCGCCCACCGCTGCGACTCTGCACGCCCTGCATTACCACAAGGTCGATGTCGCGGCGCGGCAGGAGACACTGAAGAATCGCCCATGCGTACCGGTCGGCGATCTTCTGGCCATTCCTTTGGCCTCACGGCCGCAATGGCCGGCGGCCGACATCCAGCAGGAGCTCGACAACAACGTTCAGGGCATTCTCGGCTATGTCGTGCGCTGGATCGATCAGGGAATCGGCTGTTCGAAAGTTCCGGACATCGACAATGTCGGGCTGATGGAAGACCGTGCCACCTTGCGTATTTCCAGCCAGCATATCGCCAATTGGCTGCATCACGGCGTTTGCACGGCGGACCAGGTGCTCGCGACGCTCGAACGCATGGCCGCGGTGGTCGACCGCCAGAATGCCGGCGATCCGGCCTATCGGCCGATGGCGCCCGACTTGGCGCACAGCATTGCTTTCCAGGCGGCCAGGGCGCTGATTTTCGAAGGCCGGGATCAGCCGAACGGATATACGGAACCCATATTGTATCGCTATCGTGCGATGGCAAAACTGCGCCGCGCTGCGCCGAACTGTTAGACGACCACCGGTGTAAAAACGCGGGATGCCGCCTCTGGTTAAGAGGTGCGACAGTCTGCGTCGCGCCATAGTCCTTCGCTGGACCAGCGAAATGGACCAGGACGAGATTTTGTCCGGTTTTGCTGCTGCACGCCTCTAATTACTTCAAGGCGTTAGCTTGAAACTGGCGGCGGAGGCAGTCTGCCGCGAACGCGTCTTACCCCTCATTCCCTGCTGTGCGGGAATTTACCAGGGTATTTTGCCAAATTCGGCGAAAAAAGTCATCTGACGGCGTAATTTTAGCCGGACATTCCGGGCACTTACGCACGAATTCCCTAATTCAGGAACAGGGAACCTGTTCTTGCTGAGCAGGGAAAGAAAATATGGATCTGCCCCCGCGACGGGAATTGTTCCGCGGCGACGACCCCAAGGCTCCGATATTCAATCCCGCAACCGTCGGGCGCCGCTGAACGTGTGATTGACGCCAGCGAAGCCTTAAACATAGAGGAACTCACAAGGCTAGCGCGGCCCAGATTATCGGTCGGGTCCGAATGCTGAGACATTCAGGCAGCCCGTTCGGCGACAGCTTCCATCACCTCCTTGGGGCGATGTTGGATGGCGAGGAGATAGGCAGCGGCCGGCGCATCAGGGTACCGCCGGCCCTGCTCCCAGTTCTTGAGCGTTGCGAGCGGAATCCGAAAGGACACCGAAAACCGCTGCTGGGACATGTGGAGCGACCGGCGGATGGCCCGAACGTCGGGAACATCCACCACAGTCACCCGCATGCCAGGCACCTTCTTGCCCTTGGTAAGCTCCACAGCCTGGCCCAGGCTGGTAACCAAGTCTTCGCCGAACTTGCTCATCTACGGCCTCCTTGCGGGCGCCTGTTTCGGGCCGCAGTTTTCAGAACCACAGTTAATTTCCGCACGGCCTTCTTTTCGTCCGGCGTCATGTCTTCGCGCGCTGCCTTGGCATAAACCATCAGCAGATAGAGCGGGCTTTCGGGGTCGTAGTAGAAGTAAACGACCCGAACCCCACCTCTCTTGCCGCTCCCGGCTCTCAGCCAACGGAGCTTTCGGACACCGCCAGTCTCCGGAATGATGTCCCCGGCCTCGGGGTTGCGCGCGATGAAATCCACGAAATCGTCGTGTTCGGCTGTGTCCCAAATATCGTTCGCCTGCCGCACAAAGAGCGGGGTTTCGGCGACGGTAATAATTGGCCGACCAGCCATGAAGCCCTATATACGCCAATGGCGCCCAATTATCCAGCAAAAAGACGCCAATGGCGCCTACGCGGCCCACCGTGTGGCCGTAGGCGCGCAATTTTTGTGGACATCGTTCTAAGAATATTGACCACAACGAATATGTTGTGTTCATATTCCGTCATGCCCATCCTGAATCACCGAGATTATCGATCTGCCAAGACCCTAATGGCGCAAATCTCACGAGCCTTAGGCCCGGACGGCGTCATTGAAGACATTGCTTCATGCCTGCCGGCTGATGTCGCCGCCGCAAGACAGCAAACCCTCAAAACCGAGCTTCAACGTCTGCAGGCCGACATTGCCGCCTACGAAAAACTAAGAGGTCAAGAGAACAACGGCGAAGCTGAGATTGATGTCGACGATCTTGGACTCCTCCCGATCATTGGGCGAATCACACGCCGGCTGTCGCAACGCGAACTTGCCGAACGGCTCGATATCAAGGAACAGCAAGTTCAACGGTACGAAAGCGAGAGATACGCCGGCATTAGCCTTGCGCGATACCAAAAGACACTGGATGCGCTCGGAATAGAACTACAGCCCCGGTTGATTCCATCATGGAACGCAGACGAGCCGGATGGCCCACCGAACGAACCCCAATTTCAAATTGCGCCAGATATTCTCCGCGAAATCCGCAAGCGCAAATGGGTTGAACTTCCAAACGGCGTCGGGAGCGATGACGTTGCACACATCATCGGTAGATACGTCGAGCACGCCTCTCAATTGTCGAAAGGAACGCCGTTCCACCGAAAGTCAACAGCGGCAAACTCGGAATCGGCTGAAAGCGCACTGAAGGCGTGGCGCGCGCGCGTTTTGCGCACCGGCGCCGAACAGCGCGCAAGAGTGAAAACGAAATTCAATATCGCCGATACGACTTGGCTTAAGAAAATCGTGACGTTGAGCGTCTATCCGGACGGTCCGATTCGTGCCGCCGAACTACTGCGGGAAAAGGGCATAATACTCGTCATCGAGCCACAGCTGCCGCACACGCTTCTCGATGGCGCAGCCCTTCTGCTATTGGAGTCGGTTCCCGTCATTGGTCTCACGCTTAGACACGACCGGCTGGACAATTTTTGGTTCACATTGTTGCACGAGTTAGGACACATCTTCCTGCATTTCAATCACGGCCTCGATGCCGGTTTTCTCGATGATTTGGACGATGGCAGTAGCGTAAAAGCGGAATCGGAAGCGGATAGCTTCGCCCAGTCCCACTTACTTCCAGATGAGGTATGGAGTTCGTCGCCAGCGCGATTCTCGAAATCGGCCGAATTACTAAAGAGCTTCGCCGAATCGCGTAATATTCACCCTGCCATCGTCGCGGGTAGAATCAGAAGAGACAGGAATAATTATCGGATGTTCGATGAGATGGTGGGGCGCGGGCAAGTTCGTCGCTTGTTTCTCCATCAAACGGCGTGAAGGACGCAGACTATGTACCCTTTAGACGAGAAATTTTATTCCACGGCGCTACGAGCGAAAGCGGGAGAATTCGTTGCCTGTTTGGATCTCAACAATCCCAGCAAAGAGCGCCTCCTCCCCGATTTCATTCTGCCGCCTCTGGCGGCTCAGGAAAACAACGCGTTATCGATTGATGGCGTAATCGAAGTTCAAGTTGGCAAAATCTCCGCTCATTGGGGATCGCGCCCGTGCCTGTTGGACCCGAGATTCCTCAGATTTGACCCTGACGGCGGAGTCGACGCCAGTCGCATAAGCCAATTGCTGGCGCGAACGCGCCTTTCTAGATGCCGCGTCATTCCCGTCATAGATCTAACCACGGACTTTTACCGAGTTTCGGCAGTGAGTGCCCATATCAGGATCGCCAAAAGTGGCGCCGCGCTCCGCGTGACGCTAGGCGACCTAAACAATCTAGAACTGAAGCAGCTCATCGACACTCAGCTGACAAATCTCGGCGTGTCATCGAACGAATGTTTGATTGTTCTCGATCTCTCCGATGCGGATCTTTCGGAACCCGAGGAGTTTGCAGAATTCGCCAGTGATTGGCTTTTCAAACTTCGTGAGTTTGGAATGTGGCCCCGGATAATTCTGCAAGCCACAAATTACCCGCGGACCAATCCAGCGCCGGCCAAAGGTCAGACGAGGGTTTCACGCGCGGAGTGGTTGATATGGCAATGCATTATTCAACTTGATACGAAAATCAGCGATTTCGTTATGTTTGGTGATTTCGGAGCCGACAATGCGCATATGGATTTTGCGCCTGGTGGTCGCGCCATAACACATCTTCGTTATGCGACCGAGACCGGCTGGCTGGTGGTGAGGGGTGAGGCCAAGCGTGAAACGATCAGATCGGTGGCTGATCTTATTGTGAAATCTGGTTCTTATAGCGGTGAGCTGTTTTCTGCGGGAGACGAATTTATCGCAAGCCGCGCGCGCGGACTGGCCGGCGTTGGCAATCCAATGATCTGGCGATCCGTTAATATGAACCATCACATGACGCTTGTGACCGCAAATCTGGGTACGCTTTATGGAACGCCTGTCCCACAGGCCGCGCAGCGTCGAAAGCCTGTGCAGGAAGAACTTTTCGTCCATCCTATGGGTCAAACTATTCCGGTTGCAGAATAGCTATCTTGCCCTGAACGCGCCGCTCGAGAGAGCGTTTTGTCAGTGCCCGTATCCGTCGGTGCCGGCTAGGTCATCAAGTAATCCGCATAATTCGTTCAATTTTCCACGCGCTACCGCGAGCTTTCCTGCGGCAAAGCCGCGCTCGCGTCCGGCAAGAAGCAAGAAGCCGCTGACAACCGCATCCGAATGCCGCGCCAGAATCGACAAATGTTCACCGCTAGGCCCTCTTATGCCGGCGAACCAATACTTAACTGTCCGTTCGCTCACCCCCGTCCATTTCATAACTGCCTTGATAGCACTGCTCGTATTCCCAAGGTCTTTGCGCAAAGCCGTCGCAACCATGCCAGCGTATTGTACACGATCCCGTCCTGCAGCAATCGTGTTCGGAACAATTGTGCCCATCTTAGGAACAGATGTGCCCTTTTTAGATCGCATATGCCCGCTCTCCCGCGCCTAGAGTAAAAAAGTCAGCGAAAGCCATCCGGGATAACGGTGGATCTTCGATATCCGAAAAAAGGGTTCAGGTGACGTGAACCAAGATCGTAAGGGTCAGTGGTTTGGCGAGTTTGCGCGACAGAGGTGCTGGAAGCGACAAAACTCGCGCGGATGACGACAGTCGTGCCCTACGCGCTGCCGAATACGTTCGCATGTCGACGGAGCATTAGAAGTACTCGACCGAGAACCAAGCTGACGCGATCCGCGAATATGCGGCGCGTCGCGGAATCGAGATTGTTCGGACCTATGCCGATGCGGGAAAGAGCGGGCTTTCCTCGGTTGCTATTGCATAACAGACGCGCCATGAATCACGCGATTATTGAGGGGCTGTTGGGTCTTGGAGCGGTTCCAGCGGTATTGAGCCGCATTTACCCCTCGTTGCAAAGCCTCTGATTTCAATCTATCATTTGCAACGTCGGGCGCTGGCGGTGCACGACCACTCGCAGCGCTCTCTTGAAGTCCGGGGGGGGCGATGAAGCTCGCTGCGGAAAAGACTGGCCGGCGCGGCTATGGCATCGAACTCGACCCGTACTATGTCGACACAATCATCAAGCGTCTGTCGGATGTATTTGGCCTCGAAGCGGAACTCGCAGGGCGCAGACTGAGCTTCGAGGGAGTGGAAAAGAGGCGCGGCCTCGATGCCAGGTTTGCACACGCAATGAACTGATTTTGGGGAAAAGTGCATGGTGAGTCTCGATCACGCCTGCTTCGGTCCGGCACCGCGTCGCTGCCGTCTAAACTGGGTAGGTGCGGTGCCTGCGCGCCGGCGGCGCCACACATGCATTGTCTGCATGTTGTGCTGAGAACTAATCCGAGAGCATCGCGCGGCACATCCTGCGGCGCAAGCTACAGGCCTTTGGCCTGATTGTCCTGACTAGAAAGCGGAATCACAGACCCGGTCGAAGAGACCGGTGTCGCTACGTTGGAGTTGGAGCAATGACACATGTCCCGCCATCAGAAATGAAGTATGACGTCGGATACGGCAAGCCGCCAAAGGACAGGCAGTTTAAGCCTGGCCAATCCGGCAATCCGAATGGAACGCGCAAGAAGAAGAGCCCAGCTATGGCATCCATCATGCAAGCTGCGTTCGCCGAGCGGGTCAGGATACGCGTGAACGGCAAGTCAAAGACGGTTACACGCAAGGAGTTGATGATCGAGCAGCTGGTCGCGAAGACTCTGAAGAGTGACAGGAGGGCGCTTAAGAGGCTTCTCAAGTTGCGAGACTATGTCGAGGCCGCCGGTGAGATGGAGCCGGTAGTCATTCGGATGTCGAAGGACCTGGCACGAGCGGTTGCGCTGCCTGACTGGGAGGCAAGGACGGCGCATTTAATTGCCTCCTCTTAGCATGTGGTGAAGGAGGCCTGCCATGAGTGATATAGCAAACTATGAGGTCGGTTATCGCCGGCCGCCCAAGCATACGCAGTTCCAGAAGGGTGAATGCGGGAACCCAAGGCGCAAGCGCAAGGCGAGAAGTCAGACCTTTGCAAGTCTGATCGATGGTGCACTCGAGCGGCGGATCTGGATAAGCGAGGGTGACCGTCGCAAGCGCGTGACGATTCTGGAAGCCATTACCACGCAGCTCGCTGATGCCGCGGCCAAGGGTGACGGGGAAGCCGTCGACCTTCTGATGCTGCTGGACAGCCGCGGAAAGAAGCACGGTAGGGGCCAGACTGTCATTGTGGAGATCATTCCGGACGATGGAAAGGTCATCCGCTGTGACAGGGACGACGACGGGGATCATTAGAATCGCTGGAAATCGTCGCGCGGTCAGTGCCGCGCGGCGATTGCGCACTCGGTGAGTCGGTCAGCGAAACTTGTGTCATGAGGATTGAGTCAGGGCTCGGGGTTGCGGTGGCCGGGTGCGGCGGCTTCCCCCCATGCATCACACGGCTTGCTGTCCGGCGCCTGAGCGCTACTACCGCGCCTTCTTAGGTGCCGGATCGAGCAGTGTGCCCGGCGATACATCTAGCGTTTTGGCCAATTTGCCGACGATCGTGAGTGTGGGGTTGCGGACGCCACGCTCGATCCCGCTGACATAGGTGCGATGGATGCCGCTTTCGAAGGACAAGTCCTCCTGGGACCAGCCCTTTTCGCGCCTAAACCGCTGGATGTTGAGGTCAAGCTGCCTGCGGATATCCATGGCCGAAGGGGACGGCGATGTAGCCGATCGATCTACAGCCGATGAGTCACATTCCGCTTGACTTGAGGCCGCCCGGCAAGCGTTGCTGGCCCCATGAAAACCGGCGATCCGGCCCTGGAATCAAGGCTGACAAGCACCCAGATTGGCGCAATCGGCGAGGCCGTCATTGCCGCCGGTCTGATGCTGGCGTCAGATGGCCGGCTCGCTCCATTCAAGCCATTTGCCGATGACGACGGGATCGACTTGCTCCTCTTCGACAAGGTGACCAAGCAGGCCGTTCCGCTCCAGGTCAAATGCCGCACAAAGGTCGACGACGATAGCGCCGAAACGGTGCAGTTCGACGTGCGGCGCGGCAAGTGTCCACCCGGCGGATTTGTTCTCACTGCCTTGCTGGATGGCGCCTCGGTTCGAACCGTGTGGCTCGTCCCGGTCCAAGAGTTCAAAACTCGTGCCCAACAGAAAGCCGAGAAGTTTGTAATGGTGGCAAGTGCCAAGCCCACCGCAAATGATCAATATCGCGTGTTTCGGCATGACGGTCTGGCAACCGCAGCCCGTGCGATCCTCGCGCAACTCTCGTCCGCGCCGTAGGTATTAGGGCGACGGTTAAACGAGCCTTCCAGACACGAGTGGACTTCCGGCGCGAAGAGAGCGTTCCTGGCGACCGGAGGTCGCCATGGAAAATCATCACCGGGACCTGGCTCGGAGGTTGTTCGTCGTTGCGACCGAACTCGTGGAAGATGTCCACGAGGCGGCCGTAGCGGGCCAGTCTCCGAAGCTGACTATTCCTCTCTGCCTCGATGTGGCGCGCCACCTTCGGGGCGTGGCCGACGCGCTTGGCGCGCTTGCAGTGACGGCAGAGACCGTGGCCCGATCGGCCGGTAGGCGCGACAAAACCAAAACCAGCCCAGTACGGAGCCGGCGCCAAAATCCCCGTTGATCCAATTCGAACCCGCAGGCGCGAGACCGTGCTGAATGGTCTAGCCCACGAGCCCTCGATGGCTGGATGTGCGCGATCTTCGCCAGAAGATTGCTCGCATTCGACTGGACTTCCATGGTGACAAGAGCGTTGCTGTCCAGGTCCTTAGCGGCCTGTGCACCGCTTCGGGATTCACCTCGCCGGTCGCTGTCCGACCTGCGGGGCTTTGGCAGTGACGGCGCGAGCGCCGATCGTAACCAAAGGAGATCCCGATGAAGCTCACCGATTCCCAACTCGTAATCCTCTCCGCTGCCGCCAAGCGCGATGACGGCGCCATCCTGCCGCTTCTAAAGTCCGTAAAGCTCAACAAGGGCGCAGTTACGCTCGTGCTCAAGAGCCTTCTCAAGCACAAGCTCGTCACTGAACGAGATGCAGCACCCGGCGATGAAGCCTGGCGTGAACAGAGGGACGGACGGCGCTGCACGCTCGCGATCACGAACGCCGGTCTCAAGGCCTTGGGCGTCGAGGCCGCGCCTGAGTCGAAGGCTACTCAAACGAAGCCTGAATCCGTTCAGCGAAAGGCCGATGTAAAGACGACCGCGGCCGTGGCGAAGAACCCTTTGAGGGCGCCAAAACGCAAGGGGACAAAGTTGTCCCTCCTGATCGACCTCATGAAACGCAAAGGCGGAGCCACCATCGAGGAAGCCGCAAAGGCGACAGGCTGGCAGCACCATTCCGTGCGCGGCGCGATCAGCGGCGCGCTGAAAAAGAAGCGGGGACTCGAAGTGACCTCGACCTCGGTCGAAGGCCGCGGCCGCGTCTATCGCATCCCGGCGCAGGCCTGATCTCCCCACGGGCATGGGAGTAAAATCAATGGATACGAGGAACATCAGCCCGTTCTTGCGGCGTCCGCTGCGCAGCCTTCAGGAGTTCATTCAGAAGCGACCTCCGCAATCGAAGGACGCGCAGATGGTATCGAAGGAGAATGAGCCCAATGATCCGGTAACCACGCAACCCCCTATCGGTGGATCTTCAACCGATACGTCAGGCAGGGGGTGATCGTGGCTCGAACATTGGCTCAGCTGAAGGAACGCTTGGAGGAACCCTCGAAACTCGGCGCGCTTGATCTGCGCGCCGAGTGGGCTGCTTTGTTTGGCCGCCCCTCTCCGCGGCACGTGAGCCGCGACATCCTCTTGCGGGGTATGGCCTATCGGCTGCAGGAGCAGATGTATGGCGGGCTCAAGCGGGCCACACTCAAGCAGCTGAAGCGCCTGGCCGCTGAACTTCGGGATGGCGGCTCGATCGCGCCGGCGCCGACCGCGTTGCTGCGGCCGGGCGTGCGGCTATTACGGGAATGGAATGGCGAAACCCAGATCGTCGAGGTGCTACCGGACGGCTTTGCCTGGCGCGGCGCTCAATATCAGTCGTTGTCGGCAATCGCCCGCGCCATCACCGGGGTCCAATGGTCCGGACCAAAGTTCTTTGGGCTGCTCGATAAGCACCGCAAGGAAGCCACCGATCTGAGGGATCTGGCGGCGGCCCTCAAATGACCGAGCGCCAGAAAAAGACACTGCGCTGCGTCATATATACCCGCAAATCTTCGGAGGAGGGGCTGGAGCAGGAGTTCAACTCCCTCGAAGCGCAGCGGGAGGCCTGCGAGGCATATATAAGGAGTCAGGCGCACGAAGGGTGGCGCCTCGTTTCCGAGCGGTTCGACGATGGTGGGTTTTCGGGAGGGACGCTCGAACGCCCCGCACTCCAGCGGCTGCTTCAGAAGATCCGCGAGAAGCGCGTCGACGTCATCGTTATCTACAAGATCGACCGGCTAACCCGTTCGCTCATGGACTTTGCGAAGCTGGCCGAACTCTTCGAAAGCGAAGGTGTCTCGTTCGTCTCGGTAACGCAGCAGTTTAGCACCACGACCTCCATGGGCCGGTTGATGCTGAATGTCTTGCTTTCCTTCGCCCAGTTCGAACGTGAGATCACCGGGGAGCGCATCCGTGACAAGATCGCCGCCTCCAAAAAGAAGGGTATCTGGATGGGCGGCAACGTGCCCATCGGCTACGAGTTCAAGGACCGGGCTCTCATCATCAACGATGACGAGGCCGAGACGGTAAGGACGATATTCCGGCTCTATCTGGAGCAAGGCAATGTGCGGAAGGTCTGGGTGGAGGCCGGTCGGCTTGGTCTCAAGACCAAAGTGAGACCCAAGTCGGATGGGCGGATCATTGGCGGGAACAGGTTCTTCCCGGGACATATATATAGCGTCCTCAAATGCCCTATCTATGTCGGGCGGATTCACCACAAGGGTGAGACCTTCCCTGGCAACCATGCCGCCATCATCGATTCTGAGACCTGGGATGCGGTACAGGCAAGACTAGCTGGGAATCGCGTGGACCGGCGTTCGTATCCCAACGCCAAAGATCCGAGCCCGCTCGTAGGCCTCATCTTTGATTCCAAAGGGACCCGCTTCACGCCAACTCACACTTCGAAGGGCGGTAAGCGTTACCGCTATTATGTCGACCAGGCCCTGACCAAAGGCATTACACCTGCGACGGCGGATATACCGCGTATTCCGGCGATGGAGATCGAGCATATCGTGCGCAAGGGGTTCGCCGATTTCTTGGCGAACACGAAGAATCTGCTGGATGCGTTGGGCGACGGTTTGAATGGTGTCGCGACCGAGCGCGCGCTCAAGCAGGCGCGTGCGCTGGAAGCGGAACTACGCGCGGCCACACCGTCATCTTGGATGCCGCTCATCCGACCGGCGCTACAACAGATTGTCATTGAAGAAAGGGCGATCCGGTTACGAATCGTGCGCGATGGGCTCCGCACAATTCTGTCGCCGCAGAGCGACCACAACTTAGCTCAATCTTCGGACGACACTGAAGAAGAGTATAGGCAGCAGATCTGTGAACATGTGATCGCCGCGCGTATGCGAACACGGAGCGGTGTCATAAAGCTCATCATTGGAAACGGTGCAGAGCGCACAATGACTGAGCCCGACTTAACGCTGTGTAAGATGATCGCCCGCGCACACGGATGGATCGAGCGGTTAAGTGCTGGACACGTCCATTCGGTACGAGCCCTCGCGAAAGCCGAAGGCATCACTGAATCATACGTCACGCGCGTCCTGCGGCTTGGCTTCCTTGCGCCTTCGGTCGTCGACACGATCCTCGACGGGCGACACCCGGTCGAGATCACTGCAGACCAGCTAACCTTGCGGGAGGACATCCCGACGATCTGGGTAGATCAGAGGCGGCAGTTGGGATTTGATCCTGTTTAGGTCCGCTTTTCAAAGCGAACACTCTCCGTGCGGTTGGCAGGACCCGACGGAAACGCTCTGACCACCGCACGTTAACGCGGCAAGAATTTTCAACCGCGTCTGGCTGTAAACCGAGGAGGGCTATGAGTGACAGCCGACGTGATCGAAGCGCAGCGAAGGACCAGATTCCGGAGTAGGGGGTTCGGCCTGTACGGAGCGAAGCGAAGGAAAGCCAGGGATACTCCCGGCATCTGGCTCGCAAAGGCTGAGGTACGCCGCACAAAAGGGAGCGCTGCCCACAGCCTCTACCCAGGTGAAGGATCGTCACGCGTCAGGGCCAAGACCTGCCGCGCATGGCTTTGGGGCGTCGCGCGCCCGTGAACCGAGCCCGCAAAGGCACGCACCGCAGCTGCGCTTGCCCGATTGCCAGTTTTTTCAAGGAGTTATGCTTCAAAAAACGACGCTTGGTGTAGAATAAGGCCGCAAGGGCAGCTGCGAAATATTTCTCTATCGGCATTTCCGGTTTTCCCGCGGACAGACGATTGGAGGGTTAGGCGCCTGCTTGGAGAATGATCATGGTCGTGTCCACGGAGCTTGAAGACCCTGGTGACGATGCGCCGCAGGCTGCACCCAAAGCTGGCGGCGCCGAAAAGAAATGGGATGGGGTCGTTCGTCGCCCTCTTGCCAGCTGCGACAGACGCCCAGAGGTCGAGGTGGAGTTAGGATCGTGGTTGGCCTTGGAAGAAGTGCAACAGCGTCTTGCGCTCCGCGAAGTTATTGAGGGTGGCCGCGCTGTCAGTGCTGAAGCGCTGGTTCATATGTGCCGCCGGGCACATGAAGCCGGCGACCGGCGAATGCTAAACCTGGCATTCGAGGCTCTCAGCAAAGTCGTAACGCCTCTCCTCTTGTCGCAGGCCTGGGGGATGTCGAGGGAAGACCGGCGCGACCAGGCCCAGCAGGTACTTCTGGAGACGTTCGCGGCGATCCAGAACGGCAAGGCAGATCTGGCGGAAAGTCTATTTCCTGCTTTCTCCTTGCGAAGAACCATTTCACTCTATCGGGCACGGCGAGCACGCTTTGAAGGCGTCAATCGCAGAATCGAGCCAACTGAAACAATCGATCCTCTTGACAGCATTCCGGATCGTGTTCCAAGCGCCGAAGCGCGAGCATTGCTCACATTGGCGCTCGACAAGTTACCACCGAAACATCGGGCAGCGTTCATCCAGTATCACAACTTCGATATGACACAGGAGGAAATTGCCGCTCATCACAGAGTCGACGTGCGCACGGTCCGTTCTTGGTTGAAGAAGGCCAGCGCCGCGGTCGGACTTACTGGAGACGAAAATGACCGCTAATCAGAACCACAAGCCCGCACTTGAGGACGTGCTGGCTTTGATCGCCGCCGCACCGGCACCGCCGGACGCACAGGTCCTGCGCGCCTGGATGGCGAAGTATCCCGAGTTTGCTGATGAGATCGTCGAATTTGCGACCGATTGGGTCGAGATGGAGGTTGCGCGCGCCGAGATCCCGGTCGTAGCCGAAGATGTCGACGTGGTTGTGAACAGAACCATGAGCCGCGTTCAGGCGCTGCTGGATGCCGCAGAGCGGTCAGATATGTTGACCGATCTTGCGGCAGACATCCACGCGGCTGGTTATGATTTTGACTCGTTCCAACTCACGGTCAACATTGACCGATCGATCTTGGATTGCCTGATCGCTCGGCTTGTTAAGCCGGCGACGGTGCCAGCCAAACTTGTGTCGATTTTGGCCGACACGGTGAACCGCTCAAGCGATCGCATACGTGATTACCTGCGCTTGCCACCGCAACCGGTCGCAGCTTACAAGTCTCGGACGCGACCAGACATCAAACAGGCCGACTTCGCGCTCGTTGTCCAGCACTCGCAACTATCCGAGGCGGACAAAGCGCGTTGGCTCGCGGAAGCGCCAGATCCGGCCTTGCGAGCGTAAGATATGGACAGCTTCGGCGCCGTGCGCGCGCTTGCGAATATGAAGCACGCGCTTATGCGGGCGAAGGCCGGCGGCAAATCCTCGGCAGCCGCTCTGTTGACCGCCGCGCGCGAGACTGAAGCCGTCACCGCCCAGAGCGTAGCTCCGGATCACCCGCTTCTGGCGGGCGGTGATGGCGCTCTCCACCGCGCAGGCTCGGCGCGATCGATCTATATCTCAGCAGCCATTGATCCCGAATTGGCCGCCTATGTCGAAGCGCATGAGTTTGGGCATCTGTGGATTGAGACGCCGAATGATCCGGTGATCGTCCCGCGTGGATCCGATCCCGGTACACCGGAGGAGCCGACCCCGCTGGGGCTGCGGCGTGTCGAGGTCTATAGTGCTCAGGAACATCGCGAGCGGTGCGCCAATGTGTTTGCGCGCGAGTTTCTGCTCCCACGCGATGAGGCGCGGCGTCTGTTCATTGACGGTGGTCAATCGGCCGTCAGCATTGCGAGCAGCCTTGGCCTCCCCACCGGGCTTGTCCATCAGCAACTCGCCGTTGCACTGCTGTTGCCGGAGCCAGCGTCAGCCAACGCCAAGGCGGCGCCGAGCGAAAGGCCGGGGCTCGACGCGTCGCAAAAAAAAGCGGCCGAGCACGAAGGATCGCCGCTCCTGGTTGAAGCAGGTCCCGGGACCGGCAAAACGCGCACACTCATTGCCAGGGTCGAGCATCTCTTAGCCAATCACGTTCCGACGCCATCGATCTTGGTGCTCACGTTCTCGAACAAAGCGGCTCGAGAGATCAGGGAACGCGTTGCCGCAAGCGTTCCGGCCGCCGCGACCGAGTTGTGGGCGGGTACCTTCCATGCCTTCGGTCTCGAACTCGTGCGCAAGTTCGGTCATCTGGATGGGATTCGCGAGCCCGTCCAGTTGCTCGATCAGGCGGACCAGCTTGCCTTTCTCGAGCGTGAACTTCCGGCGCTGGGCCTGGATCACTATCTGCGGCTGCATGAGCCATTGCTGGAACTTCGGTACATTCTGGGAGCGATTTCGCGTGCGAAGGATGAGGTGTTTTCGCCTGCCGACTACGCGGCTGCCGCCGTCCGCATGCAGAATGCGGCGCGGAACGACGAGGATAGGCTCAAGGCGGACAAGGCTGGGGAAGTCGCGCGCGTCTATAACCACTATGAGAGGCGGATCCGGGCCGATGGCATTGTCGACTTCGCCGATTTGATCAATCGGCCGATCGAGATCCTGCGCAAACACCCAGACATATGTGACGAACTGCGAACACAATATCGGCATTTGCTCGTCGACGAATACCAGGACGTCAACCGTGCCAGCGCGCTCTTGCTCAAGGAACTCACCGGTGACGGCGAACGTCTTTGGGTGGTCGGCGATGCGCGCCAGTCGATCTACCGATTTCGCGGGGCTGCTCCCATTAACACACGAGATTTCGAGAAGGATTACCCGAACGGTAAGCGCAAACCGCTGGCTGTGAACTACCGCTCTCGCAAGCAGATTGTTGATACCTTCGGCGCCTATGCGAAGGGTATGCGGGTGGGCAGAGGACGAAGTTGCGAGCTTGAAGCCAAGCGCGGCGAAGGGGTCAATCCCGTCGACTGCCATATCGCGACAGACCGCAATGCGGAAATCGCAGGGATCGCGGCGACGATTGCCGCGCTTAAAGCGGACGGCGTGGCCTATCGCGACCAGGCAGTGCTCTGCCGCACGCATGGCAATCTGGAGAAGATCGCGTTGGGTCTGGAAGCAGCCGGATTCCCGGTTCTATATCTCGGCGATCTGTTCGAGCGGCCCGAGATCCGGGACCTGCTTGCGCTACTCTCCTTTGTCTCCGAGCCGCACAGAGGCGGGCTCCACCGCGTCGCGACCTTGGCTCCGTATCGCACGCCCTTGCACGACGTGCGCGTCCTGCTCGACCATGCGGCGGCCACCGAAAAGACACCATTAGCGGCGCTCGCCGATGCGGGTGCACTCCCAGGTCTCTCAGCAGACGGGCGCAGGGCGCTGGTATGTCTCAGCGCCGATGTCGCGTCTGTTGGCTTCAAAACAGGTCCCGGCGCATTCTTGTGCGACATGCTGTTTAACCGCGGTGCGTTGCTACGCGCGCATCTTGAAGGCAACACGGCGGCCGATCAGCACCGTCGTCTGGCTGTCCATCAATTTCTGCAATTCGCGATTGAGAACGATACGCCCGGCGAAGGCGATCCCAAGCGCAGCTTGCTCAATTGGGTGCGCCGCCTCGAAGTGTTCGGTGACGAGCGTGCGCTTCGCGACCCGCCTGTGGCGGTAGAGGAAATCGACGCCGTACGGTTGATGACGGTCCATGCCAGCAAGGGATTGGAATTCAAGGTGGTGCACTTGCCGACCTTGGGCGCCGGAATCTTTCCGCTGCGCTGGCAAGGCGAACGGTGTCCGGCGCCGCTTGGCATGTTGCCGACCATTGTCGCGGATGACCATAAGGAAGAGGAGGAGTGCCTCTTCTTTGTCGCGCTCTCGCGTGCCCGTGATCATCTTTCATTGTCGCGGGCCCAACGCTATTCGGACAAGCAGGCCTCAAACCCGTCGGATGCCCTGAAGTCGATCGCGTCTCGGCTGCCGCGCGCGTGCGACGGCCCTCCCACTTGGACAGGTCGCCTTCCCGACGTCATTGATACCGGCGAGCGCGCGGACTTAAAGGTTACCGTCCGCGAGCATGATGGAGGCGACATTGAACTCTATCTCGGCTGTCCGCGACGTTATCTCTATCAAGTCGTGCTGGGGCTTAGCGGGTCGCGCGAGGATAACGGATATGTACGTTTCCATCGTGCGGTCTATCGGGTATTGCGATGGATGGGCGGCCAGGGCGATGTCATCGAGACAGGCGCTCTGATGGCCGAGTTCGAGCGCGCCTGGTCGGATATCGGTCCATTCGATCATCCACTTAAGGATCTGTATCGAAAGGCGGCTCGGCGCATTCTAGACCAAGCGACCGGACGATCTCGGGTCGGGATATCCTTCGGTGACGTGCTGCATGTTGTCATTGATGGCCACAACATCTCGATTCCGATCGATGAGGTAGAGCGTTCCGCCAACGGGTTCACGATCCGGCGTTTGCGGACAGGGCGTCCGCCAAAAAAGCCCGATCAACGCGTGCTTCATGCGCTCATGGCGGAAGCCGGCCGACAGGCGCATGGCGGCGGAGGGCGCTTCGAGCTGCAATATCTCACCACCAACGAGGCGGTCGGCGTTTCACTCGCCGGGGTCATGACAGATCGGCTCGAAAAGACTCGTGAGGCGCTGGCCGGCTTGGCTTGCGGTCTCTTCGCAGCCGACCCAGACAACCGCGAGAATTGTCCGCGCTGTCCGCACTACTTCATCTGTCCAGCCGTTCCACACTGAGCGCAACACAGGCGACTTTCCGGTTTTCCAGGGGCGCTGCGACTAACCCTTTAGAGCGTCCACTCCAATGGTGGGATGGACCAATAAGAAGGGTTCGCACAATGCGTCCGATTGACGTTTTTATCCAAGGCGAGGGTCTCGCCGACATCATGGTCGCCAGCACGGCGCCGCACCACAGCCTCGCCGAAGTACTCGCCGCCCTCGAACATCCGATCCTGAAGGAAGAAGGTTTCCTCGTCTTTATCGAAGACGTGCCGGTGCCGCTCGATCCTGAAACGATCGTCGAGGAACTGTTGCCACTTGCCACCGCTGACGACGCGATCCTTGTTCCGTTGCGCCTCCATGTCAGTCACTGCCATCATATCGACGTTTCGGTGCGCTTCAACGGCGAGGACGCAAAGCGACGGTTCCCGCCGAGCACGACCATCGCACGCGTTCATCACTGGGCGGCCCGGCGCGCGTTTCATCTGGCGCCGCGCGACGCCGCCGAGCATGTCTTGCAGCTTCAGGGCTCGACCAAGCGTCCCGATCGGGATGTGCATCTCGGGTCGTTGACGGATCGCAAGATTTGCGCCGTGGCCTTTGACCTCGTTCCCCGCAAGCGGGTGGAGGGCTGAGCATGGGGGACGCGATTTCGCCCGCGGAGGCTGTCTTCCGCAACCATCTGTCCGGTGGTCGTTTTCGCAACGGAGCGGCTACCGGACGCTGGCGCTCGGTGTCGGTGACGTGGCCGCACGCTGTGTTCGGGGTGCGCGCCGCAGATGGCATCGAATACGGGCTGCGGTTTGAATGCAGTGACTATCCGCGTACGCCGCCAACGGCGCAGCCCTGGGATCTCGATCAGAACACTCCGCTCAGTCACAATCTGTGGCCGAGCGGCCGGGAGCGTGTGCCGCTGGCCTTCAATCCGGGCTGGAAGAACGGCACCTGCCTCTACCTTCCGTGTGATCGTCAATCTATCGAGGGCCACGCGAACTGGTATCAGCTTCATCCCAGCCTGATCTGGGATCCCGCAGCTGGAATTGTTCACTACCTTCGCGTCGTCGCCGACCTCCTAAACTCCGGTGACTACGGAGGCCGCCGTGCAGCCTGATCCCCGTCTTCGTCTGACACGGCACATGTGGACGGAACTGACCGGTGAGCTCGGTCGCCGGACCGAGGGGTGCCATGAGTCCGGCGCCTTCCTTCTTGGGCGGAAAGATGAAGATGGTCGGCGAGCGCTGTCGCTTGTCTATTACGACGAGCTTGATCCGCGGGCCTATGACTCTGGGGTCTGCATCTTGCACGCGGATGCGTTCGGACGGCTGTGGGAGCGGTGCGCCGAGCTTGGCTTGGCGGTCGTGGCTGACGTGCATGTTCACGGCTGTGGTGCCGCACAGAGCCGCGCAGACCGCGAAAACCCGATGATCGCGCGGCCGGGCCATCTGGCGTTGATTCTTCCTCTCATGGCGCGGGTGCCTGTCCGCCGATGGGCGGTCGGACTCTACGAATATCTAGGCGATCACAGGTGGCGCGCACACGGGGGGTGCAATGTCGCCCGCGTTTTGAAGATCGAGGATAAACCATGACGCATTTGGAAGAGGTCGCCGATCGCCTGAACCGAATGGTCAAGCTGGCACTCGACACCGGTGAGGCGTCGAGCCTTGAGGAAGCCCAGCGAATTTTCGCAGGATACCGCCTGCAGATCATCGTTGGGGCTGATGTGGCGCAGGAGCCGGTGTTGCAGGCTGCGTTGTTGACGGCGGTGAATTGTGCGGTGCGCACTTTGCTGGGTGGTGTCACCGTGGTTGGCGCCACCGGTGCGTTGCGGGTTCTGCTGCCGCCTTTCGGCGACCTCGAAGAAGCGATTGTGGGATTGGGTGGCCGATTGATCAGGGAAACCAACCCCGAGACGTCGACTTTGGTGATTGGAGAGGTCGATGAGAAGGGTCTGGAACCCTTGGCGATCCGGGCAACTTTTAATGAGTGGTGCGGCGGCGTCGTTCCGGTCGCCAATCACGAGCGGCTCGCGGAGACTGGTGCGTTCACGCCGGCCGGTGTCCTCGCGGGTGCGTTGGGCGTGTCAGAGATTTTTCAGAGGTTGCGTGGCGGAATGCCGATGGCCTGTCGACGTGGTGTCGGCCTCAATCTCTGGCGGCCGGAACGCGATTGGTTGCGCGGTGAGTTCGCGCCTGCGCTGGATTGTTTGCCGTCGGCGGCTTGGCTTGTCGGTCTGGGCAATCTCGGCCAAGCCTATCTCTGGACGCTTGGATTGCTACCCTACGGGGGAGAGGGCGCCGAACTTGTGCTACAGGATATAGATGTGCTGGCACCGTCGAACCTCAGTACGTCGCTTTTGACGACGCCGGAGCGCCTCGGACGGCGCAAGACACGCGCGATGGCCGATTGGGCGGAGGTGCGGGGCTTCAAGACCGCGATCATCGAGCGCGGTTTCGGTGCCGACTTTCATATCGGTCCGCGCGAACCTCCCGTCGCGCTGATCGGCGTCGACAATGCCTTGGCACGGCAATCGGTCGAGGACGTCGGTTTCGAGCGGGTGATTGAGGCGGGCCTTGGCGGCGGACTGCAGGATTTTCTCGGTATCGATCTGCATACTTTTCCGGCATCGAAGCCAGCCCGTGAAGTCTGGCGCGACACTGCTGTATCCGACATCGATCTCGGACAACCGGCATATAAGGCGATGCTGGAACAATCCAAGGATCAGTGTGGGATTGTTCGGCTTGCCGGTCGGACCGTTGGGGCACCGTTTGTAGGGTCGGCGGCGGCGGCGCTGGTCATCGCAGAGCTGATGAGGCTGACGCTAGGGGGCGCGCGGTACGAGATGATCTCGTGTCATCTCCGCGACCTCGAGGGGCGATTCGTGGTGGGCGGCAATCCCTGGTCGGCGTTCAACCCAGGCGGCATCCGGTTGGCGGCGTGAGCGTGTGATTTCAGCGACTTAGACTTCCTGAAGGTTGAACTCCTGCATTTGCCGAAATTGCCCGTTCCTTCGCGCACTTTGACCATCGAAATGTCGTATCGCCGAAATGGCCCGACAGAGACTGAAGCGCGTGCATCACCCATTTTGCGCGCCAGAGACCGTCTCTGTGGGGCGCCGTTGATTCAACGGCTGCGAATTCACCGGAAATTCTAGCCAGTTACGGCGCGCCATAAACCGTGCAAATCAACGGGCGTTAAACGGAAAAGACGTTGGCGGAGTTGCAATGATTCAAACCATCGATATGGGATTCAATCATTTCCGCTAACCCACGGAAATATCGGAAGAATTCCGCCTGTTCGAGACCGCCCCAACCCAAAATGCCCCGGCCACGAGGCACGTTTCATAGTATCTATCTCTAAACTTGCACGGACACCGTACGTACGCTAAAGTGGCGTCAAATTGGAGGTTGAGATGGCGTCTGCTGTCGCCCGCGATGACCGGATAGAGTTGAGAGCCACCAAGGAGGAGAAGCGCCTTCTGGTGGCTGCGGCGGCTCAGGAACGGCTGGACGTCACAAGCTTTATCATGCGCCGCGTGTTGCCGGCCGCGCGCGAGTTGGTGGATCAGGCAGAGCGGATTGTTCTGTCGAAACAAGATACCGAGCGGGTCTTGGACCTGCTCGAAAATCCGCCCAGGCCCGCGCCTGCGTTGCTTGAGGCCGCGCGCCGCCGCCGTACGCGCAAGTGACGGCAAGCATCGCCTGGTACGAAGAAGCGATCGCCAAGCATCACGACCGCAAGAATTTCGATTGCGGCGTGCCGGCACTCAACGAGTATCTGGATCGCTACGCTCGCCAGAACCATGAGACCGGCGGTGCGAAAACATTCGTCGCTGTGCCACCCAATGCGCCTGCTCGTGTTCTTGGGTACTATTCTATCAGCCCTGGATCGATCGAGTTCGCACGCGCGCCAGCAAAGCTCACGAAGAAACTCGGGCGTTACGACGTGCCGATCTTCCGGCTCGGCCGATTGGCGGTTTGCCTGTCGATGCAAGGAAAAGGACTTGGCGCCGATCTACTGTTTGCGGCAGGAGAGCGGGCCCTGGTCGTTGCCGCAGAAGTTGGTGGCGTGGCTCTTGCCATCGATGCGAAAGACGATCGGGCGGCCAAGTGGTACGAGCGTTTTGGTGCAGTGCCCTTGCTGGACGATCCGCTCAAGCTCATTTTGCCGCTCGACGTGATTGCAGCAGCGGTCAAGACCGTATCAAAGGATCGGTGACGTTAGCGGCGCAATTTGCCGATGCCGAGTTCGTCCCACATCCAACGCAAATCATAACCGGCCATCGCAGATCCGCTTCCCTCCCGGGCCGCACCGTTCTCCAGAGCCTTGAGCCAGTCAACGAGCTTCTGGCGCCCTTTTGCCGTCTTCGCGGCGCGGCGCGGCGTGATGTTTCCGAGCATCGGCACCGGTTCATCCAATAGATTCACGTAGTGCCGGTCCATATTCGCATGGATGATGGCGCGCTCTTCGTCCGGCGAGAGCCCGGACGACAATTCCTCCGATTTGCCCACGGGACGAGATGCCATCATCTCGGCGACCGTCTTGGACTCAATCGTGGGCTGGCCGACAAGACCTGCAAGAACGGGTTCGATCAGGGTCCGCCCTCTTTCCGCGCGCTCTCGGGAATTCGCTTCGAGAATAAGCGCGCGGTCGTTCATCTCCAGCGTCCCGAGCACCACCGAGCCATCGTCGAGGGTGGTGATGATCGTCTGCTTTTCCGCAGGACGCTTCTTGCCTATGCGTCGTTCGACGCCGATCCAGTTCCAGAACGTCTCGCTTTCCGGGCGAAGCGACGGAATCGCCGCGAGCGCAAGTCTAACGGCCTTCGCGTCGGTCCCTCGTTTCAGCGGGTAGCTTGCCGTCGTCCACACGATCTCGTCGCCGTCGCTGTTGCACAGATCCGGCAATTTCGGATGGAGCGTTCGGTCCAAAACGTCGTCGAGCCAGAGACCGATGAACATGAAAGCCGTCGTACGCAGCGTTTCCGTATCCAGTGCTACCCGTGCCTTCTTGCCCGCGTGGCGAATGGCATCAAGAACCGTCTCGCTCAGGTCGTAATCGAAAGGTAGGGCTCCACCCGACATTTCGATCCTTGAGCCGATCTGCACGATGCGCGCGGCGATCCGGTCCCATTGCTTGAGCGAATACGTTCCGGACTTCTCGTTCACGCGTACCGGTTCGCCGTCCCGCACCAGATCGCGGGCAAGAAAAGACTCGTCCCGCACGATGTCGCTCACCTCGTAAAGGCTTATCACCGACGAACGAAGCGCCATCATGTATCTCTTGTTGGGAACGCTCTCGTTCCAGCCGCGCCGTTTCAGATAATCGTCGACGACGTTGCTGCCGTCTTCGAGTTCGCGTGTCAGGAAATCCTCGAATACGCAGCCCCACAGAACCCCGGTACGATCATCACCGATGAGATCGGGCAGATTCTCGATGGCGACACCCGCTTTCGCACAGGGCGCTCCCAAATGAAGTGCCGTCGTTTCGTTGAACGCGTCGCGCCATTCTTCGCGCTGGCACCACTTCATCAGGCCGGAGAGGGAATGAGCCATGCCTCAGGCTCGCCGCGAAATTTGCGCAGATCAAGCATTGAACAGTCGTGCCGAGAAAATTGCCCACAAAGAATTAGAGAATGGAGCGCCGGAACCCTTTGCGCATTCCAGCGCGACCGTGTTGCCTGTGTTGCGAAGCAACGTGGCCAGAATTCCTGTGCAGACCGAAATTCCCGTCCACTTACGCTAATTGACCATCGAAATGTCGTATCGCCGAAATGGCCCGACAAAGACGAAGGCGTGTGCATCGTCCATTTGGCCCTCCAGAGACGGTCTCTGGCGTCCGAACGTGATTCAGCCAGTGCGAATTCGCGCGACATTTCCGTCGGCTGCAGCGCACAATGATTTATTCTAAGCTATTGATATTAAAGGAGAAAGGCACTGGCGGAGCCGGAGGGATTCGAACCCTCGATACGGTTTTTCAGCCGTATAACGGTTTAGCAAACCGCCGCCTTCAGCCTCTCGGCCACAGCTCCGCATGTGCGGCTAAGCCGCGCGCGAGGCACTCTTTGCCCGAGATCGTCGTCGGCCTCAAGCCCGCGTCCGCCTGGGGTGCCGAAAGTTGAGGTTTAACAGGGGGTAACCCGGCAGCACAGCGCACTCTTGCAAGATTGTCGCAACGGGAGCAGCCTTCGGCACGCGGGGGTAACCGAAAGGACCTCGACGGCTCCGCCGCAAAGTTGACGGGTATTAAAGTCCGCAGCAGAAAGGTGGTGTGTCGGTGTCCAAATGCCCTTAGGGCCGTAGGAGCGACACGCATGCAGGTCATACAGATTCTTCGTGTAAAAGGCCGCGAGGTCGTAACGCTGATGAGCGACGCCACCTTATCGGAGGCGACGCGTCTCTTGGCACGCAAGCGCATCGGCGCCCTTATGGTGAAGGACCGCAACGGCGCGCTCGCCGGCATTCTGTCCGAACGCGACGTCGTGCGGGCGCTGGCGGCGGAAAGTGTGTCCGCTTTGGCACGGCCCGTGAGCGCCTACATGACGCGCGACGTGGCCACCTGCACCGAACTCGACACCGTCGAAGAGCTCATGGAAATGATGACGCAAGGCCGTTTCCGCCATGTTCCCGTCCTGGACGGGAACGACCAACTCTGCGGTCTGGTTTCGATTGGCGATGTGGTCAAGACACACATCGAGGAAACGACGCGCGAAGCAGCTAGTCTGCGCCAATACATTGCGGCGGCGGGCTGAGACGTAGGGTTTGTTCCCGGCGACGAGATCGTCCACGGCCCTTTCCGGCAGGGCACGCCAGTGCGCGACATTTCTTCGCTTCGCGCCGGCCGGGAGTAGGCAAATAGATATTGAGTCGAATCCCGGGTTGCCCACAACGGCTTGAGCAATTTGCTGGTCGGCGGAATCGGCCGAATCCGGGGCAAAACAACCATCCACAGGCCCGTGCCGCAGCGCGAAAGAAAAGCAAAAAATTCGTCAATTAAGCGTTTGACAGGCTATTTGGGCGCGCCTATACACCCCGCCCACGCCGCTCGCTGGGCGCAGGTCTTGCGGGCGGTGTTCTGTCTGAACCGAAACGTGAATTCGCCTCAGGCGGCGCTCTTTGACATTGTGATTCGAGGAAGGGGAACGTGGGCGGCGGCTCGGCTTGCCACACGTCGGGCGAAATGCCTGGCGGTAACAAATCGAGCAGCTACGTAATGAATGCTCGCGTTCCTTTGCATACACAAAGATGTTCGATTGTTTCGGGCCCGTGACGGGACCGGAACAGTCAAACCTCGTCAAACGTGTAAGCGAACTAACGCAACATTGAGCATTCAGCGTCGTTGCTCAGGATCATAACTTGAGAGTTTGATCCTGGCTCAGAACGAACGCTGGCGGCAGGCCTCAAACATGCAAGTCTAGCGGGCGTAGCAATACGTCAGCGGCGGACGGGTGCGTAACACGTGGGAATGTACCTATTGGTTCGGAACAACGCAGGGAAACTTGCGCTAATACCGGATGTGCCCGAAAGGGGAAAGATTCATCGCCAATAGATCAGCCCGCGCAGGATTAGCTAGTTGGTAGGGTAACGGCCTACCAAGGCGACGATCCTTAGCTGTTCTGAGAGGAAGATCAGCCACACTGGGACTGAGACACGGCCCAGACTCCTACGGGAGGCAGCAGTTGGGAATCTTGGACAATGGGGGAAACCCTGATCCAGCCATGCCGCGTGAGTGATGAAGGCCTTAGGGTTGTAAAGCT
>JAGWMG010000021.1 GCA_028871795.1 Alphaproteobacteria bacterium
TGAACACCTCGATCCGCCAAACCTGCACCGTCACTGGGCTGGACATATGCAAATCACCCGTCTCCGACAGATGCCAAAGCTCCCTCTCGAAGCTCGGCACCTTCAACCATCAGCAACGGTCGAACAGGTGGAATCACAACAGCGCTTACCGACAAACCACATTTACGCCAGGACGATCTTGTCCCGACCTTGTGTGACCGTTCGCGTCGCGTTGCGCGTATCGACCACTAGTGGCGACCATTCCACCAACTTTGCGTAGTCGACATCGTCGTGGTCGGTGCAGATTAGCGCGACGTCGTAGGAAACGATGCTTTCCTTGCTCCACTCCACGGAGCGCCGGCCTGCCAACGCTACGTGCTCGCGTGTCTTCGGAATGACGGGGATGAAGGTGTCATAATAGTTCACCTTCGCGCCGCGCGACTCCAGAATCTCCAGAAGCCGAAGTGAGGGACTTTCGCGCATGTCGTCTACGTTTTTCTTGTAGGCCATGCCAAGCAGCAGCACGCGTGAACCATTGAGGCTCTTCTTCCTCTTGCGACTCAGCGCCTCGATCAGCGTGTCGATTACATAAACAGGCGCGGATGCGTTCACTTCGCCTGCCAGTTCGATGAACCGCGTCGGCACGTTGTACTCGCGTGCCTTCCAGGTGAGATAGAACGGATCGATCGGAATGCAGTGGCCGCCGATGCCCGGGCCCGGATAGAACGGCATGAAGCCGAACGGCTTGGTCTTCGCCGCATCGATGACTTCCCACACGTTGATGTCCATGCGGGAAAAAATCACTTTGAGTTCGTTGACCAGCGCGATATTGACCGCACGGAAGATGTTTTCGGTGAGTTTCACCGCCTCCGCCGTGGCGCAACTCGTCACTGGTACGACCTTGTTGATGATCTGCTTGTAGAGCGTCACAGCTAAATCCGCCGTGACAGGATCGTCGCCGCCCACCACGCGCGGGATTGTCGCCGTTTCAAAATCTAGATTGCCGGGATCTTCGCGTTCCGGTGAAAAAGCGATGAAGAAGTCTTTTCCCGCCTTCAACCCGCTGGTTTCGAGGATAGGGCGCAGCACATCTTGTGTAGTACCGGGATAAGTGCTCGATTCCAATACCACCATTTGGCCGCGCTGCAGACGCGGTGCGATCGCCTCGCCCGTCCTTTCGATGAACGAGACGTCCGGTTCGCGGTGATGCGATAAGGGCGTCGGCACGCAGATCATCAGCGCGTTGACATTCTTCATCTCGTCGAAGTCTGCCGAGGCGTGGAATTTCCCGCTTTCGACCATGGCCGCGACTTTCTTGCCGTCAATATTATGGATCGGCGACTGGCCGCGATTGAGCACCGTGACCTTCTCGGCATCGATGTCGAAGCCGACGACGGTGAAGCCCGCGCGCTGCGCCGCAATCGCCAGCGGTAAGCCGACATATCCCATGCCGACGATGCCAAGCGTGGCCGTTCGGCCGGACAGACGCTCCTTTAGATTCCTGGCCAGCGTTTCAGTGGTCTCAACGGCCATAACACCCTCCTAAACACAAATCTCGACACTCAGCCGACGAGCTTCAGGCGTCCGCCGACTTCCTCATAGCGTTCTTTGGTGCGCGGACAAACCAGATCGGCGCCCAGGCGTTCTCCGGTCCTACTCACCCAACCGATCCGCCGTGCCGGATTGCCTACAACCAACGCATAAGGTAGCACCTCTTTCGTCACCACGGCGCCGGCACCCACCATCGCGTATTCGCCGATGTCATGTCCGCAGATGATCGTCGCATTGGCGCCGATCGTGGCACCTTTCTTCACTAGTGTCTTGGCGAACTCATTCTTGCGCTCCACGAAGGCGCGTGGTGTCAACACGTTTGTGAAGACCATGCTGGGTCCGCAAAAAACGTCGTCCTCCAGCGTCACGTCCGTATAGACCGAGACGTTGTTTTGGATCTTGCAACCATTGCCGATCGTCACATTCGGCCCAATGCTGACATTCTGGCCGATGGAGCAGCGCGCGCCGATATGCGAATTCCCCAGAACATGGCTGAAGTGCCAGATTTTCGTCTTCTCGCCGATCGTAACGTTTGCGTCGACAACAGCTGTTTCATGGACAAAAGCAGTTTCATGGATTTTAGAAACGCGCGTGCCTAGCATTGAATTGCTCCTGCTATTCTTAAAGTTCAATTGGCGTCGACGTGTCCATCGCGCGCTGTGCGGCCGCGAGCACCTCGAGCACCGGAACGGCTTCTTCCGGGCCGGTGCGGCAGACGGCCTTGCCGTCCACACAGGAAAGGAAGTGTTCCATTTCGTCCCGTAGTGGTTCCCCCTTTGCGACGGTGACCACTTCTCCAGCGGCCTTCACGAATTCCGGAATTGTGCCGTTCCATTCGACGCGATGTGGGTAGAGGACCAGCTCGTCTTCCCACTTCGCGGCGCTGTCTTCGAACACGGCCATGGCCTTATCGCCGACGACGGCTAGGCGATGCTCCTTATACGGATTGAGCCAGGAGCAGAACAAATGGGCCTTGATCCCGCTGACGAATTCGAAGTTCGCGGTCGCAATGTCGGGAATGCCCGGTTGCACCGACGCTTGCCCCATCGCCGTCACGCGCTTCGGTTTCCCCCCGGCAAGCGCCAGGATCATGGAGATGTCGTGCGGCGCCAGGCTCCATAACGCGTTCTCTTCGGTGCGCACGCGACCCTGGTTGAGACGGTTGGAGTAGACGTACTGAACCTTGCCTAGCTTTCCTTCGCGGACGAGCGCGAGAAGGTGCATGAACACGGGATGATACTGCAGGAGATGACCAGTCATCAATGTGAGCTTTTTCGCCCTCGCCTTGGTGGCAACCGCGTTCGCGTCGAAGACCGATAACGCGATCGGCTTCTCGACGAAAACATGCTTGCCGGCGTCCAGCGCTTTACCCACGATCTGCGCATGCGTGACGGCGGGCGTCGCAACTGCCACGGCGGTGATATCACCGCGCAACAGCACGCTGCCTATGTCAGTCGAGAATTCAGCGCCAAGGTCCTTAGCCATTGCACCGCCGCGCACGGCATCGGCGTCACAAATGACCCGCAAAGCGCCCAGCTGGGCGAGGTTTCGTGCAATGTTCTTGCCCCACTGCCCGCACCCGACGAGGGCAACAAACGGAAACTTGTTATCAGCCATAATTTAAATGAATCCAGTGTTCGTTATGCTTCCCGAGGTCGGCTGTGGGACTAGTCGAATGCCCCCGCCCGTTCAAGCCCCGTAAGTATCAAATTCTATTACCGATTTACCACAGAATCCGAGCGTCGCTCAACCGCAGCAAAAAATCACTCGCCGCCGCCATTCTGACGTATCCCGGGGCATGTCACATGATCCCAGAGCCGTTCGCTCCGTCCGTTAGGCGTCCCAGATAAGCTTCGAAGGCTTGGCACGCCGATGTGGGATCATAAGCTCTGCCTGCCGCGCGCGCGCCCTCGGCGAGTTGCGCCAGTTGGCCGCGTTCGGATACGAATTTGCCGACCAGTGCCGCAAATGACTGCGGATTCTGGGTCTCGTATAATGCACCACATGCGTATTCGTCAAACAGCGACTCCACCTCGCCACGCAGTGAGGTCAGGATCGGCAAGCCGCCATTCAAATATTCGAAAACCTTGTTGGGCAACGAGCGCACAAAGTCCAATGTCGGCCGGTACGGCAATAGCCCGAAATCACTTAATTGCATGAGCGCCATGATCTCAGGTGCGTGCACCCATTCGTGGCAGACGATCTGCGAAGTCTTTTCCGCGTACCGACGGATCAGTGCCTCGTCCTCGCCGCGGCCACAGAGCACTAGCTTGACTCGGGATCGCAAAGCCTCCGGCATTTCGCTCACGGCCTTGAGCGGTGTTTCGAAATCAACCCGCGGCGTGAAGGTGCCGAAGAAGCAGCCGACGAGTGTGTCGGGATTGTTGCCGATGCCGAGCGAGCGCCAGTATTTTTCGGCGGCGGTAATCTTGTCCACGGCTGGACGTTCCGTTTGGTAGACCAGCGGAAATGCGCGGTCGAGCGGTCCACGGGGCCGCTTGGCGTTACTCAGTGCCCAATCGATTGCGGATTCGGTAATTCCGATAAGAGATGTTGCGCCCCGTACTGCGTGCTTCAGATCGTTGTAGAACGGAGCGAATATCAGTCCCCTCATCGGTTGAAGCGCAGCAGGTAATTTTTCTGCCCAAATATCGGGCCACATATCTCGGACATCGACGACGACGGGAACATTGGCCTCGCGGCCATAGGCCACCGCGGCGCGCGCCAATTCCAGCGGCGTCAGGGAAACCACGATGATGTCCGGAGTCTGTTCCTTCTCCGCTATCTGCTGAAACTTACGCGTCACGGCCCGGTGGTAGGCGATGCGCTTCAGGGAAACATTGCGCTCGTAGGTTCCGGCATGAATGCCGATCTGCCGGTAACCTTGTGGTGGGACGAATTCGACATCATGGCCCGTACGCTCGGTCTTCGAGGCATGATCGAACGTGCCGCTCCAGGAAACGATTTCGTGGCCTTGTCCGGCGAGAAACCCCGCGTTGATGCCCGTTCGATGAAGACGAGGAAGATCACCATCGGTCGGCCACGGCTCACCAACCGTCACGAGCCAAATGCGCATAAAATCCCCCTCGAATGGCAATCCCACCCTCGTTGCGGGGGCATCAATCAATTCGGCTCCATGTACTCCTGCATAGGATGAATTCAGTAATGGTTCAATGCCAAACTCGGAAGCCGGTGAGCGCGCTATTCTTGCGGTCATTCGCGCGTTGTCCACACTTTTTCTCCTTTGCTTCCACTATCTGGGCGACTAGAATATTCACGCTGGTGTCTGTGAATCCTGCTCCGTCTAGTACATATGCGGCCAACGCGCTCACAACCACCGGCCCCCGTGCCTTATCACATATTCACCCACGTTTTCTGAATGTTTGTTGAGCATGACCCCCGCCACAAAAACGGTTTGCCACATTTCATTCAGTTCCATCATGAATGCGAGCCGCTTAATGCGGGCCGCAGATGCGGCGGCCCAGAGCGACCTTGGTGTCAATGTGATCTGTGTCGGATATCAGGACGGTAACGTTGCCGAACGCGAAATTCTGTCCACAAATTGCGAGATTTGGCGCATTCCCACAATTGAATTCGGGCGCATGCCGCGCGTAGCTACGCGTTTGCTTCAATGGTTGTTTTGGAACGTTTCAGTGGTTCGACGACTTGTGGGCGAGTCAATCGATGTTTTGCAGTGTCACAGCCTCGCCGCGATGCTGCCTGGCGTGATTTTGAAACGGTTTGGCAGCCGGAAACTGCGGCTGATATATGATGCACATGAACTGGAAACCGAACGTCATGGTTGGGGAACCGTTCATAAGGCGTTTGCGCGTCTGATCGAGCGGGCTGTCATTCCTAGCGCCGATCACATATTCCTCGTAGGTGACCTGATCTGCGAATGGTATCGGAAGACATACGGACTATCCAATCTCAGCGTGCTGCGGAATGTTCCAAAACGGCCCGACGTGGCTGTTCAGCGAAATCGGATTCTTCGGGACGAGTTTAGAATTGCTGATGAGACGTTGCTGTTTCTCTATCTGGGAGTTATCGACCAAGGTCGCGGATTTCAGCAGATCATCGAGGCGTTTCGCGATTTGCCTGAGCATCACGTCGTATTCATGGGAGGAGGCCGCGCAGCTGCAGAGGTAGAGGCAGCTGCTGCACAAGCGCCTAACATACATTTGCGAAAGCCTGTGGCCATCCAGGACGTGATCCGTTATGCGGCAGGTTGCGATGTTGGAATCTCGTTCATCGAAGATACTTGCCTGAGCTATCATTATTGTCTGCCGAATAAACTCCATGAATACCGGCTCGCAGGATTGCCGGTGATTGTGAGCAATCTTCCTGAGATGGCCCGCTATATTGACAAAACGCACTGCGGTTGGAAGGTGAACCCTGACGCAAAGAGCCTGCGCGCGTTGGTCGCATCACTCGATCGAAAGGCAATCGATCAGACACTCGCAGATGTCCGTATGGCACCTCTGACGTGGGACGACGAAAAGCAAGAATATCTTGTCATCTTGAGCAAACTGCTCGAAGCGCAATAGGACCAAGTCGAGCAACCCCGAGACGAATGTGACACGATATGTCGCAGGTGCTCCGTTACGGAACTCGCCCGCCGGACCCGAAAAGGTCACTGACGCAATCGGCAACATTATGTGCGCATCCGCACGTTGCCCTCCGCTCTCGTCCTGCTTAGAACATTCGTGGATTTTCATACTGGAGACCTAATCTTGGCGGCCAATATTCCATTCATCGATTTGCAGGCCCAGCGCCACCGGTTGGGCGAACCCTTGAACCAGGCTGTCTTGGCCGCTGTCGCAGCGGGCCAGTTTATTCTTGGTCCGCAGGTTGCCGAACTCGAGAAGAAACTCGCCGCCTTTGCCGGTATCAAGCACTGCGTGGCATGCGCCAACGGCACTGATGCCTTGATGATTGTCCTGCGTGCCTGGAACATCGGCCCTGGCGATGCCGTGTTCGTTCCGGCCTTCACCTTCGCAGCAACCGCGGAAGTCGTGGCACTGGTCGGCGCTAGCCCCGTCTTTGTCGACGTGTACGAGGACACATACAATCTGGCCCCCGCCAGCCTCGAAGCCGCGATAACACTTGTGAAGCGCGACAACAAACTCAAGCCGCGTGTGGTCATCCCGGTCGACCTGTTCGGACAGCCTGCCGATTACGCGGCCATCGAGCCGATCTGCAAGCGCGAAGGCCTGAAGCTGTTTGACGACACTGCCCAAGGCTTCGGCGGCGTGTTAAACGGTCGGGTTGCCGGCGGTATCGGCGATGCAGCTGCTACCAGCTTTTTCCCCGCCAAGCCGCTGGGCTGCTATGGCGATGGCGGCGCGACGTTCACGAACGACGACAAACTCGCCGCGACGCTGCGCTCCATCCGCGTCCATGGCCAGGGCTCGGACAAATACGAAAACGTCCGCGTCGGTGTGAATTCGCGGCTCGATACGATCCAGGCGGCGATCTTGCTGGAGAAGTTCAAAATATTCCCGGAAGAGATCAAGATGCGTGAGAAAGTGGCGCAACGCTATTCGCACGCCTTCTCCAAGTCGAACCGGATCGTGGTTCCTCGCGTAATCGACGGCGCACAATCGACCTGGGCGCAATACACGATCCAGGTGCAGAACCGCGACAAGCTGCAGGCCGATCTTAAGGCTAAGGGTATTCCCACGGCT
This sequence comes from Alphaproteobacteria bacterium, assembly GCA_028871795.1. Taxonomy (GTDB): domain Bacteria; phylum Pseudomonadota; class Alphaproteobacteria; order Micropepsales; family Micropepsaceae; genus Rhizomicrobium. The sequence continues at coordinate 7,218 of JAGWMG010000021.1, forward strand.
GTATACTACCCGATCCCGCTCAACGAACAGAGCGCCTACAGACACTATCCAAGCGTGCCGACGCCCAAGAGCGCGGGGTTGAGCAAGATGGTCGTCAGCCTGCCCATGCACCCCTATCTTGAAGCACCGGTGCAAGACACAATCATCACGGCGGTATTGGAGAGCGTCAACTAGATGCCTTAATGGATCGCCGTTCCGCGGTCGAGACGAAATCGGGGACCGAAATCTTCAATACGCGCAATGCACGTTCTCGATCGCCGATTACGCAGGCATGACGCAATTCCTGGACCTGTTGCCGAATAATCCGGAGATCACTGGCGCGCGGCGCAAGCTTCAGGATGGACTTGCTGCGCGTCGGCAGGATCGATTCATCGTTGTGAATGACTTCTTCGTGGAGTTTCTCGCCTGGGCGGAGACCGATGATCTTGATCTTGATGTCGACGTCCGGCCGGCGACCAAATAGCCTGATCATCTGCCGGGCAAGATCGATGATCTTCACCGGCTCACCCATGTCGAGGAGATAAATGTTGCCGCGCTCCTCTTCGACATCCAATCCCTGCGCACCGGCCTGCAACACCAATGTGACGGCCTCTGGAATCGTCATAAAGAAGCGATTGATGTCCGGATGCGTAACGGTCACTGGACCGCCGATTTCAATTTGATGCTGGAACAGCGGAACGACCGACCCCGCCGAACCGAGCACGTTGCCGAAACGGACCGTAATGAAGCGTGTCGTAGCGTCGTCATCCGGCGTCTGATCGAGACCCTGGCAAAAGGCTTCGGCCAAGCGCTTCGTCGCCCCCATAACATTGGTGGGATTGACGGCTTTGTCCGTCGAGATCGTCACCATCGCCGGGACGCCGTGGGCGCGGCAGGCTTCGGCAATGTTGATCGTACCGAATACGTTGGTCTTAATTCCCTCGATAGGGTGGCTCTCGAGCAGCGGCACATGTTTGAGGGCGGCCGCGTGGAATACGATGTCGGGGCGCACATCGGCGATCCACCGGGACACCAATGTCGCGTCACGAACATCGACCAGGGCCGTTTCGCGAACGATCGTAGGGTACTTCTCCTTAAGCTCCTCGTTGATGGAATAGAGATTGAATTCGCTCGCATCGAGAACGACGAGTTTTGCGGGTTTCAGCCTTGCGATCTGGCGCGAGAGTTCGCTTCCGATGCTGCCTCCGCCGCCTGTCACGATCACGCATTTTCCCTGGATCATCGCGGCGACTGCGTTCATGTCTATCCGGATTTCGGGGCGGCCGAGTAGATCGCTGAGTTCGATCGGTTGCACCGGCGCTCCGTCGCCGAACAACCCATGGGGCGGCAAGCGGCCGACCTTGATGTTCGCAGCGGCCGTCAATTCGAGAAGCCGCGCGAAATCCGTATGACTGGCGTCGTCCTTCGCCAACACAAGCGTATGCGGGCATAGTCCGTGTTCGCCCAGCCGCGCCAGAATGGGGATGAGATGGTCCACACTGCCAAGCACCTGCACGCCGTGCAGATAGCTGCCGTGAAACCGCGCATCGTCGGTCAGCACGCCAACGGCGCGGTAGCGCGACGCCGGATCCCGGTCGCACTCGCGAATGAATGCGTCCATTCTCGCCGCGTCGCCCGTCAACAAGACCTGGATCACGTTGCCGTTTTGGTGGTTGCGATTTTGGCCATTAAAGATGGACGTTTCGCCGATAACCCGCGCGATGAAGCGGGGAGTGGACAGGAACGCGATGTTCGCGATCCATATCAGGACGGTGGTCCAGGCCAGCAGCGTTCCGGGAACGGCCAAATGCGGGTTCAGGAACAGGAATTCAACCCCGATGAACCCCACTAAGGTAAGTGTGGTCGCTGCGATGAGTGTAAGAAAATCTCGGAAACTCACATAGCGCCAGATCATCCGATAGGTTCTGGTCACGCACAGCGCGATTCCGGCAAACGCGGCGTAGACACCCAAAAGAAACAGAAGACCGCCCAGATGATTATAGGTTTCGGCTTTGGCAGTCTCAAGCAATGGCAGAATCGTCACCGTGAAGAACGCAGCGGTCGAAAGCACGACATCTGTCGCTACCCGGCGGATACGAGTCAGCAACGCGTGGATGCCTATGGGCAGCATATTGCGGACTTTCCCCACCCAGCCTTTGCTTGCCGGCCTTTGCTATCTTAATTAGATCACATTTGCCTTAACTGGCAAATGACATTCCATCGTACCTGTTTCAAAATACAATCATTCGAGGTGTCGTCAAAACGGCCCAGCCGCTTTTTTTGAGGGGCCTGCCGCCCATAACGCAGATCGGGGTCGCGCCGCCGACCGACGCGCTTTTACAGTTTTGAGCCATTCTAAAATTACCAAGAAGGACCTGTTCCACGGCCCTTAGTCATTTGTGAACCGTCACCTCTTGGGAGGATCTGGTCACAGTTGGTGAGCCCGGACGGGATCGAACCGTCGACCCTTTGATTAAAAGTCAAATGCTCTACCCCTGAGCTACGGGCTCGTTCCAAGGGGCCTGTCCCCGCAAGCGTGGGGAGGCGGACCATATGGGCAGGGGTCGGGCGGGTCAATCGGACTTTGCCGCAAGACCTTGCATTCAGGCTGGATTTTCGTCTTCGCCGCCAGCCAAATACCGCCCCAGAAACGACCTTGCGAAGGTCGGAAGCGAGCCTTGCGCGATTGCCGCGCGCAAGCCAGCCATCAAATCCTGATAAAAGGTGAGATTGTGCCAAGTAAGCAACATCGAGGCGATGATCTCGTTTGCTTTGACCGCGTGGTGCAGATAGGCGCGGCTGAACTGCCGGCACGCCGGACAGCGGCATTTTTCGTCGAGCGGTCCCGAATCGTCGGCATGGCAGGCATTGCGCAGATTGAGTGTGCCGTTCCAGGTAAAGGCTTGACCATTGCGGCCGGAACGCGTCGGCAGCACGCAATCGAACATGTCGATTCCGCGCAACACCGCACCCATGATGTCGTCCGGCTTGCCCACCCCCATCAGATAGTGGGGTTTGTCGACCGGCAGGTGCGGCACGGTCGCCTCTAGCGTTTCGAACATGGCCGATTGCCCCTCGCCCACAGCCAGCCCTCCCACCGCATAGCCGTCGAACCCAATCTCCTTCAGTTCATCTGTCGAATGTGCGCGCAGGCGCTCGAACACGCCGCCCTGCGCGATGCCGAAGCACGCCCTGCCCGCCTGCCCGCCGAATGCCGCTTTCGAGCGCCTGGCCCAGCGCATCGACAGTGCCAGCGATTTTTCGATTTCAGCTTCCGGCGCACCGAACGCTGGGCACTCGTCGAGCACCATTTGTATGTCTGAGCCGAGCTGTCTTTGAATCTCCATCGCGCGTTCGGGCGAAAGAAACTCCTCGGCACCATCGATATGCGATTGGAACCGCACACCTTCTTCCATGATCTTGCGCAGCTTGGACAGCGACATCACCTGAAAGCCGCCGGAGTCGGTCAAGATCGGCCTGTCCCAACCCATGAATTTGTGCAGTCCGCCCAGCCGCGCGACCCGCTCGGCCCCCGGCCGCAGCATCAGGTGATAGGTGTTGCCGAGGATGATGTCGGCGCCCGTTTCGCGCACGCTTTCCGGCAGCATTGCCTTGACGCTCCCGGCCGTTCCCACCGGCATGAAGGCGGGCGTGCGGATTTCGCCGCGCGGCGTATGGATTACGCCTGTGCGCGCGGCGCCGTCCTGCGCCAGAAGCTCGAAACGGAATTCACTCATTGCGGTGGACGGAATAGCAGGCAGGCATCGCCATAGGAATAGAAGCGATAGCGTTCTTTGATAGCTCCGGCGTAGGCGGCCTTCATCGTCTCCAGGCCGCAGAAGGCGCTGACCAGCATGAACAGGGTCGAACGCGGCAGGTGGAAATTTGTCAGCAGCACCTCGGCGGTGCGGAAGCGGTAGCCCGGCGTGATGAAAATGCCGGTTTCTCCGGCGAAGGCCTTCAGCGTCCCATCCGGCGCGGCAGCCGTTTCCAACGTCCGTAGAGACGTGGTCCCCACCGCCACGATGCGTCCGCCAGCCCGGCGCACCGCATTCAGATGCGCGGCGGATTCGTCCGACAAGCAGGCCCATTCCGCGTGCATCCGGTGCTGCGCCGTATCCGCCGTGCTCACTGGCAGAAACGTTCCCGGCCCCACATGCAGCGTCACGCTCTCCCTGCCCACGCCGCGTCCCTCCAGAGCTTCGAACAGGGACGGCGTGAAATGCAGCCCGGCCGTCGGCGCTGCCACGGATCCGTCTTCGCGGGCGTAGATCGTCTGGTAATCGGACGCGTCGCGCGCGTCGGTTTGGCGCTTCCCGGCTATATAGGGCGGTAGCGGCATTTCGCCCTCGGCCGCGATGGCGGCATCCAAGGCCGTGCCAGCCAGCGCGAATCGAAGCGCCACCTCGCCTGCTTCACCGCGTGCGGCGACACTGGCCGAAATCGTTCGGCCAAGGCTCAACCGGTCTCCAGCGGCAAGCTTGCGCGCCGGACGCGCGAAGGCGGCGAAGCGGTCCGGTCCCAGACGTTTGTGCAGCAAGACCTCGACTTTGGCGTCCGAGCCCTGCGCACGCGCGTCGCGATGTCCCCGCAGCCGTGCCCGGATCACCTTGGTGTCGTTGAGGACAAGCACGTCGCCAGCACGAAGAAAGCTCGCCAGTTCGCTTACGCGCTCGTGTTTAAGACGGCCGTCTTCGTGCACCACCAGCATGCGCGCGCTGTCGCGCGGGCTGGCGGGCCTAAGCGCGATCAAGTCTTCGGGCAGATCGAAGTCGAAAAGGGATACATCCATGGCGCGATCATAGCCGCTCTGCAGCGCTTTGAGACTGCGCTTGCCGATGTTTTTCACAAAGCGCAGGTTCTTGAACATCTCGCCGTCGCCATGCCGCATCCTATTGTTCTGCTCCTTGCAGGGTCGCAGAACCGCCTGGGCAAGGCCCAAATTGCAAGCGGGCGCAGTTTTCGGGCTATGTTTTGGCGCTTGCCCTCTTCTAAACGCGTTTTTGAATTGCTCCTTGCGACAGAGTCCGCTAAACAGCCCTGAGTTAACTCCAAGCGGTGCAAGGAAAGATTTGGCAGGCAAGTCTGAACTATGATGGAGCGATCGGCTCTGCAAGAGTTCGACATCAGACAGATAGGCCATTGTAATTAATTGGAACCTTGGGGGATCGTCTAACGGTAGGACAGCGGACTCTGACTCCGCCAGTCTAGGTTCGAATCCTAGTCCCCCAGCCAATTCGCCGCCGAGACTACGCCAGCGCCCTCGGCGGGCTTGGCAAGTCGCTGAAATCTCCCAATATCCTACTCGGCCCTCGCCCACGGTATCCCGCTCTACGCGACACGCGTGACGGTATTTTTGACGGTATCTGCGGCGGCGGCAGAGGACAGGATACACGTACGATGCTGTAGCGGTATCGCTTGCGTAGCGCAGCCCGTCTCACACGTACTGCAAGCGAGAGATCTTGGCCCAGGCCATCGTAATCTCCATCGAAGCGTCGCAGATTGACGGGATCACAAGCCCCTGAGATCACTCAACTCTTTTTCGGTCAGGCTCTAAGAGTCTGACTCAAAAAGCTGTGCATCGGATCAAGCCCTTGCGAGACGGCGTGTAAGATTTCGGATGTGGGCGATGAAGACCCAGGCGACGGCGCTTTCGATGGTAGCCTCGAAGTCCTTGGCCAGCCTGCGGCACCGATTGAGC